>CALRPN020000020.1:0-165827 GCA_943370055.1 Archangium gephyra | reverse complement strand
CTGCAGCTGCGCTTCGACGTCTCGCCGTCGAACCTGCTGTTGGTGAAGGGACGTGTGGTGTTGCTCGACGCGGGCCGGCGGGTCGCGCCCTCGGTGCTCACGGCCGGCTCCATCGAAGGGTTGCGGCGACAGTGGGCTGCCTGGCGGCGCGCGCCACGCCGCGTTCGCCTCGACCCGTACGTACCGCCACCGAGCGGCCGGTTTCACGTCGACACACCGCTGGGGCACGACCCGAAGGCGCGGCTGCTCTGGAAGAACGCTCCGCTCATGCGCCGGCTCGAGGTCTCCTGGCATGACGCGCAGCTCCTCTCGCTCGGCGCGCTCTCGACGAAGGCCGCGCCCACGACGACGCAGGTCTCGACCCGCTACGTCGACATGCTCGCGCTCGACCGCAAGCGCGGGCCCAAAGGTGACGGCCGCGCGGTGCTGCTTGGACGGCTCGGCGACAAGGAGCTCTCTCTCAAGGGCTGTGGCCCCACCCCGCTGACGTGGAAGGGCCGCCAGTTTCACGAAGACGGCTTCGTCTCGTTCCCCCGCGCGCTGTGGGAGGTGACGGTGGCCGACGAGCTGAGCCGACTGGGCTTCGACACGCCCGAGTACCTGGCGCTCTTCTCGACGGGCCACACCACGAAGGACAACACGGGCAAACGCTGGCCAGCGGCTGCAGGCCTTCGCGTGGTAGCGACGCACTGGCGGCTGGGTCACCTGCGCGCGTGGACGCATCGGCCCGAACAGCTTCGAGTGATGCTGCGCCATGCGGGGCGACAGCTGCTGCGCCCCGACTTCGACGTCACCACGCCCTCGCACGTGCGCGCCTTCGTCGAGCAGTTCGCCCGCCACCTGGGCCACGACGCGGGAAGAACCGACGCGCTGCAGATTCACGGGTTCAACCCGACGCCCGGCAACGTGCGCCTCGACGGCCACTTCATCGACTACTCCACGGTGCGCTTCCTGCCCGAGTATCTGCCTGACTGGCGCTTCCTCGAGAACACCTACGCCGTTCGCCTGCACCGGCTCGTCTGGCGGCGGCTGGTCGCGATGCTGGTGTCGGTGCTCACGGATGGCGGCGTACCAACGCCTTCCCGCGACCTGGCGCTGCGCTGGTACGACCGCGCCTTCACCGACGGCTTCTTCGACGGCCTGCGTCCCTTCTTCGACGTCGAGGCGAACGACCGCGCGTCGCGTCGGCGCTTCGTGAAGCTGACACAACGACTCCGCGACCTGCGCCGCGACGAGACCGTCTCGTTCTCATACTGGAAGCAGTCGATGCCCGGAGCGAGCTTCGACGTGCTCGGCCGCGCCCCTGAGGTGCTGGCCGCCATCGCGCGCGGCCACCGCCAACCGTGGCGCGTGATGCAGGTCGATGACGTCGAGCCCGATGCGAGGACTGCGCGGCTTGGTGACGAGTGGATTCGCACGCTGCGCTCACTGCGTCGTGGGCGCAGCACGCCCGGCCGGCGCTGGTCGCAGGTGATTCGGCCGTTTCTCGAGCCCGAGCGTCTCGCCCAACTGCTCTACGCACAGTCGAGGCCCACGCAGTTCGAGGCGTGGAAGCGGCTCGTCTCGACCTCGAACCACCTGCCGCCGGGAAGACATCCGTGGCCACGCGCGAAGCGGCTGGCGCGCACCCTGGGGCACGTCGAGCTGCCGCGGCTCGATGGCGAAGGCGTGGAGCGCGTGGTGGGGCTGACGCCCGAGCTCCTCGAGGGTGTGTGTGAAGCGCTCGACAGGTGCCTGGGTCGAGCGCTCATCGGCTGCGTAGCCCACGGCTCGAGAGTGCTCGACCGCGCCCAGCTGGCGAAGGAGGCAGGCTCCCAGCTGAAGGGAAACGACCTGCGCGTTCGTGGCGCCGAAGGCGTGAAGGAGTTCGGGCCCGTCGCCGGCTGGTCGTCGGACCTCGACCTGAAGGTCTTCGTGAAGCGCGGCACGAAGCACCGTGAGCAGCTCGAGCGGTCGCTGGGTGAAGCGCTCGCAGCGCTGGGCGCGTGGTTTCCCTTCAGCGCCCATCACCCTCCGAAGCAGCGGCTCATCGAAACGCCGGAGCGTGACGTCGTTCGCGCGTTCCGTCGTTGGAACGGAGCCGAGCGCAGACGTCAGCTCGGCAAGGGACCGATTCCCGAGCGGCAGGTCGTGCTCGTCACACCCAGCCCTTCGAGCGAGCGCGCGCGCGGGCGCGAGGCACCATCCAGTCCGGAGTGACGTGGGCACAGCCGCGACACGCCGGCAGCGCCTCGAACCGCGCCTGGGCCAACTTCTTTCGCAACGCCTCCATGCGCCGTGAGCGCCACAGCTTCGTGAAGGGCCGCTCGCCGACGTTGCCGACGACGTACACCTGCTGAGCGGGCTGGGTCGTGTCGTAGACGTGGCAGCACAGCTTGAGCGCGCCGTGCACGTCGATGGCCGCCGAGTGAAATGGAAGCCAGCACGGCTTCGTCCGCTCCTCCGTCGAGCGCAGCGGCGCGAACTGAACGGTACCTGCGCGGTCCGTGTAGTGCGCGATGCGCGGGAGCCGAATCACCAACTCCATGTCGCCGACGTGGGTGCGGTGCTCGAGCTTCGAGGGTTTCAACGCGCGCGCCTCGGAGCGACGCCCGAGCCGATTCAGGAAGCGCAGCAGGCGCCCTTCGTCGGGAGGCTCCATGGCCTTCTCGTTGGAGGGGTAGAGCGTCACGCGCGTGAGCGAACACCCTGCGGCTTCGAGCGCGAGCGCCGACGTCGCGGTGAGGAAGTCTCCGTTGGTGTGCACCTCGAGCTTCGCCCTCGGCATGGCACGCCGGGCCTCGCGCAGCCGCTCGAGCAACCGGGGGTCGGCCATGGGTTCGTTGTAGTTGTGAAACGCGAACCAGCCACCGAAGTCGGCGCGCGAGAGGTCGTCGAGCAGCGCGTGCCAGGTGTCGTCAGCCATCGAGGTCGACCGCGCCTCGAGCCCGCGGTCGTGCCAGCCATTGGGGCACCAGGCGCACTGGCGATTACAGAAGGTGCCGATCTCGACCTCGATGAAGCCGGGGAGCGGGTTCATTCTCGAGGCCGCACTGGAGCACGGTCTGGCCTTCAGTCACACCCGCACCGCCGACGAAGAACCGCTCAGCGTTTGACGGTCATCGGGTCGACGCCGAAGCGCGCTTCGAACTGGCGCGAGAAGGCCTGCACCGACCGATAGCCGCTCTGCGCAGCGACCGTCTTCAGCGGCAAGGTGCGCGTCTGGAGCAGCGCCACGGCGTGATGCAGCCGCGCCTCGGTGACGACCTCACGCAGCGACGTGTCCTCCGAGGCCAGCTTGCGCCTCAGCGTCGCGCCCGAGACGTGGAGCAACCGCTCGAGCATCGCCGAGCTCCACGGCCGCGCCGGCGCCCCACTCACCAGCGCACGAACCCGCGCTTCGAGCCGCTCTTCACGCGCATCGAGAAAGCCGCTGTGGCCTGCCCGCACGAGCGCGAGCATCACGCCGAGCACCGCGTGGTCCTGCCGGGCGGAGTCGGAGGCGTCGACCGCCAGCAGCGCGCGCAGCTCGGGCTCGATGAGTGAGCGCTCGCCGTGCGTCATCCGCCGCGCATCGGTCGACCGGATTCGCTTCGAGACCAGGGTTCTGGCGATGTCGACGAGCTCCCAGCGAAACGGAATCGCCCAGCCGCGATAGGGCTCGCTGGCCGTCGGCAGGTTCTCGACATCGGCGGCGTTCGCGCGGTGCACCACGAGGAACTCGCCCTTCTCACAGCGCTGCCCATCGAGCCGCTTCGCGCCCGACAAGACGACGATGATGAACGGCGAATCGAAGCGCACCGCGCGCAGGGCGTACGACCTCGTGGCAAAGATGACGCCCGTCGAGGGCTCGCTCGGAACGTCGGCGGGCACCAGTGGAGTCGAGGCCATTCGCGCTGACTATTCGGCGACACTCGCGAACGCGAGACCATCTGACGCGGGCGACCTGCGCGGACGACGTACACTGCACGGATGTTGACTGCGCTCGTGTTCGCGAAGCTGGTGCTCGCCAGGACCCCGACGGTGTGCGGCTCGATTCAAGCAGGAGACCTCCCCGCGGTGCAGAAGCTGCTTCAGGGCAAACGCTCGTTGCCGACCTGTCCGTATCCGCCCGAGTTCCTCGCAGTAGCCGGCGCAAAGGACGAAGCCGGCCTCGCCATGCTCGACCTCGTCGTCTCGAAGGGCGGGAAGGTCGGCATCACGCTCGAGGGCTCGAGCCTGCTCGCGTCTGCCAGCACGGCCGAGGTGGTGCGCGGGCTGATCAAACGAGGCGTCGTGTGCCAGCCAACCGACCTCGAGACCGTCACCGACCAGCCGGGGTTCGACGTGGGCGCCGCCACTGCGATGGTCGAAGCGGGCTGTCCCATCAAGGCAGCCATCGTCGGAGCGGCGAAGAGCGCTCCCCTGACGAAGCTCATGCTCGAGCGTGGCGCGAACCCGAATGACCGAACGCCCGCCCTCACCGCACTTCAGCTCGCCGCCATCTACAACTCGTTGCCCTCGACACAGCTGCTCATCGCCGCAGGCGCCGACGTGAGCGCGACGAGCGCGAGTGGGCTGACCGCGACCGACCTGGCGGTGCGCTCGGTCGAGCTCCTGCAGTTCCTGCTCGCCCACGGAGGCCGCATCACCCGCTTCGACGACGCACTCGTTCGCGTCGCGGAGGCATCGTCCCCGACGAGGGAGGCAGCCTTTCAGGTGCTCCAGGGGCTCGAGCCGAAGCTGGGGCCCGGCGACTTCAAGGCGGTGCATGCCTGTGCACGCCTCGGGCTCGTCGACCTCGCGTCCAAGCTCGTGAAGCTGGGTGCGACGCCCGACGCGCGAATTCCGAAGAGCAAGCTGACGCCGCTCATGACGGCCATTCACGCCCATCAGTCCGCCCTCGCGAACGAGTGGGTGGCCTTCGCTGGCGACGTCGACGCCACTGATACGAGAGGCAACACCGCGCTCATGCTTGCGGCCGAGCAGAACGACGTGGCCTTCACGAAGGCGCTGCTCGCGCGCAAGGCCAACCAGGCGCTGAAGAACGCCGAGGGCAAGACGGCAGTGGTGCTCGCGGAGGAAGCGCGAAGCATGGAGACCCTGGCCCTGCTCGCTCCCGACGAAGCCGCGCCCGGCGTCGACGCCATCATCTGGGGCGGTGGCACCACGCAAGCCGACGGCGAGAAGTGGCTCGAGCTGTGGAACGACGAAGCCGCCAGCACCTCGAGGCTGCTCACCCTCGCGCCCGGTTACCCGCAGGTGGTGAAGAGTGACGACGTGCCCGGTCTCAAACCCGGCTTCGTCGTCGTGCTGCTGGGCACCTGCCAGGGCGCCGACGCCCGGCACACGGTCGGTCTGCTGAAGGGCGTCGCCGAGCGCGTCTACGCCAGGCGCATCAAGGCCACGACCACCGCGTGTCCAACCCGGCAGAACGGGCTCCAGCGGGCGCGCATGGCGGTGACGACTGCCGAGCGTGGAACGCGCCTTCAGGCGGCCGAGGTGTGGAACCCGAACCAGCTGGCCAGCGAGGTCTGGGTGTCGTTGCGCACGAAAGAAGGCGCGCTCCTCGACCAGACGGTCGTCTCGGGAACGTCGAGCTCGTGCCGCGGCCTCACGCTCGACGTGTCACCAGGCCTGCTCGAGGTCGTCACCACCTGTGACGAGGAGATCAACGGCGGCAAGTGCATGACGGACGCGGGCCCGGTCGCGACGAAGTTCAGCGCCCTCAAGGGCAAGCTGAGGAAGGTGGTCGATGACCAGCGAGAGACCCGCTGTCACGACTTCTACATCGGAGGTTGCGACTGAGTGCCGAAGACCGCGACCGCTCGTTCGGTGGCTCATGGGAGGTTGGCCGCCACTCCAACTACTGACTTCCGTGAGCAGTGCGCCTTGCGAATGCCACAGCGAGTGGCAGCCCCCGGCCACAGCCCGCATGTTTGAAACAAATGGGTCGGGCGCGGCAGGTTCAAGCCTGGGTCGATCGACCACTCGAGGCGACGGGCATCGACCCGTTGCAGGTCCGGGTGGTCGGCTGGTTCATCGTGCTCGGCATTCCGGTCACGGTGTTGATGCTGGCCGTGAACGTGTTCCGCGGTGCCTGGCTCGAGGCAGCGATGGGGCTCGGCCTGTCGGTCGTGTTGCTCGCGCTGATGAGCTGGGCACGCGCGAAGGCCAGCTTCGGGTGGCTCGGTCACGCCGTTGGCGTCGCGTCGTCGTCGCTCAACACGGTGAACATCATCGCGTCAGGCGAGACGACGCCTCTCGCGTGGCTCGCTGTCACGCCGCTCGCGGTGCTGTTCTTCTCGGGACCGCGCGCGGCCATCGTGTGGGGTGCCGCCTCGACGCTGGCCTTCGCCGGCCTCGTGGGGTGGCTCTCGACGACGCTGCCTCTCGAGGAGCAGGCGCCTCTGCTGCGAACGGCGGTCAGTCTCTGGGCCCTGATGCCGGTGCTGTTCGGGCTGGGCCTGGTGTTTCGGCAGGCGCGTGATCAAGCGATGCAGGGCCTCGAACGAGCACGGCAGACGGCGGTCTCGGCCAATCAGGCGAAGAGCGCGTTCCTCGCGAGCATGAGCCACGAGATCCGCACCCCGCTCAACGGCGTGCTGGGAACGGCCGAGCTGATGCTGCTTCGCCTGGATCGGTTCGACGACGAGACGAAGGAGGACCTGCACGCCATTCACGCGAGCGGCGGCATGCTGCTGCGGCTGCTCAACGAGCTGCTCGACCTCTCACGCATCGAGGCTGGGCGGCTCGACGTCGTCGAGAGTGACTTCCTGGTGGCGACGGCCCAGGCCCAGGTGGTCGCGTTGTTCCGCGCCGGGGCTCGCTCACGAGGCGTCGCGCTCGAGCAGCACTCCACGCTCCCAGCCGGCCTCTCGCTTCGCGGTGACTCCATGCGCCTTCGCCAGGTGCTCAACAACCTCGTCGGCAACGCGCTCAAGTTCACCCAGAGCGGCGGCCGGGTCGAGCTGCGCTGGGCTGGCGAACGGCTCGCTTCCGGGACGTGGGCCTTGAAGGTCGAGGTCGAAGACACGGGCCGGGGAATCGCCCCAGAGCACCTTCGCAACGTCTTCGAGCCGTACCTGCAGCTCCACCACACCGACGCGCTGGTGGGCTCGGGGCTGGGGTTGCCGCTCGCGAGGTCGCTGGCTCGCGCGATGGGTGGTGACGTGACCGTCACCAGTGAGCTCGGCAAGGGCAGCACCTTCACGCTCACACTGTCGCTCGCCGAGGTGATGAGCGCGCCCGCGCTGCTCGAGCCGACTCCACGACAGGGCCACGGCCTTGGTCGAGCGCTGGTGGTCGACGACAACGCCATCAACCTGCGCGTCGCGGCAGCGATGACGTCGTTCCTCGGCTTCGAGGTCGCCACGGCGGCTGATGGCGCAGCGGCGGTCGACGCGCTCGAGCACGACACCTACGACTTCGTGCTGATGGATCGCCACATGCCGGTGGTCGATGGGCTCGAGGCCACACGGCGGCAGCGGCTGCACGAAGCGCGCAACCGACTGGAGCGCATGCCCATCATCGCCGTCACCGCTTCTCTGCTCCCCGAAGAGGTCGAGGCCTGTCTCCTGGCAGGCATGGACGAGGTGCTGGGCAAGCCGCTGCGGCTCACCGAACTCGCGAGCGCGCTCGAGCGCTGCGTTCCCCGGGCCCGTGAAGCCCGCTCGGTTGCCGGCGCTGAACTGGCTGGCTGAGCGATCGAACAGGGACGCGCTGACCGAGGGCGGGCTGGTTGGCGGACCCTCCCTCGTGCTCGTTGTTGCGCTCGCGTGATGCTGAACGCGCCTCGTCCTTCCGCGAAGAGCGGATGCGGGCGGACTTCCGATGCGGAGCTTCCGATGCGGGCCTGAGTCTGATCTCCGACGCGAACCTGATCTCGGACGCCGACCCGATCTCGGACGCCGACCCGATCTCCGACGCGAACCCGATCTCCGATGCGAAGCCGATCTCCGACGCGAACCCGATCTCCGACGCGAACCCGATCTCCGACGCGAACCTGATCTCCGACGCGAACCCGACCTCCGAAGCCGGCCTGATCTCCGACGCCGACCTGATCTCCGACACAAACCCGATCTCCGATGCCGGCCTGATCTCCGACGCCGACCAGATCTCCGACGCGGGCCTGATTGCCGACGAAGACGGACGGCGAAGGGACTGGCGTGGTCATCGCTCCCGTGTGCGGCTGGCCTGCGGCGTCGAGTGCGGTGCGAGGGACGAGGAGTTCAGTGACGCTGCCGACCGCCGCTGACATGGTGCGCGCGCGATGCACACCTGGCCCGACTCAGCGAAAGCGTTCCCCGTCGTGCTGCAGCGCAACTCGTTCTCGCCACGCCTCTCGGCCCGCGCAGGAGACGTCTGGCGCGCCATGCAGGACGTCGTCGTCGACCAATCTGCCGCCGTGGGGTGGACGCCGGCTCGCTACGAGTCGACGGCGACGATGTTCATCGTTCGCTCGATGACGGTGCAGCACGTGCGCGAGCTGCGCTTCGAAGATCAGCTCGTGGGCCGTACCTGGCCGGTGCGCGCGCGCCGCGACATGCTCTTCACGCGTGAGGTGCGCCTCTTCGCGGCCGACGAACTCGTCGCTTCGGCCTCGCAGGAGTGGGCCTACCTCTCGCGCGCGCTCGAACCGATTCGCGCCGGCCCCGACATCTACGCCGCGTTCGTGCGTGAAGAGGGCTTCCCCTCGGTCGACCTTCCGGCCCACACGCCGATCGCTGGTCAGCCGGTGCACCGCTCCACCTTCCGCACCTGGCACGTGTGGATGGACCCGTTCGGCCACATCAACCACCCCGCGTACGTCGACTTCTGTGACGAGGCGACGAGCCGCGTGCTGGCGAAGGCGGGCCAGCCGGCCCTGCAACTCTCACCGCTCGCCGAGGCAGTGCATTTTCGCGCGGCCATCGGCGCCGAAGAAGACGTGACGACCGAGGTGCAGCTGCTCGGAGACGTGGGTGACGACGCGGTGCTGCTGGGCCATCGCATTCTCATCGGCGACAAGGTGTGCGCCACGGCGAAGACGGTGCGGCGGCTCATCGGCGTGCCGCGTGATTCGTGGCGCCGTGCCTTCGGCGGTTGAGCCGCCTCGGTCGCGGTGTAACGTCAGCGTTCCATGGCTTCGAAGCGCACGCAGACCATCGATGAAGAGGTGCCGCAGACGATGATGAATCGGCTGCCGGCGAGCTTCAAGCCGAGGCCACGCCGCGCGCACCAGCTCGACCAGACGGCTGGCCCTGGCAGCCCGAGCAAGCACGAGCTGTCGGCTGACGCGCTCATCATCGGTCGTGGCAGCGCAGCGGACCTGAAGGTCGACAGCGACGACGTGAGCCGCACGCACGCGCAGCTGCTGCGCATCGATGACGAGT
This sequence comes from Archangium gephyra, assembly GCA_943370055.1. Lineage (GTDB taxonomy): Bacteria > Myxococcota > Myxococcia > Myxococcales > Myxococcaceae > Xiheimicrobium > Xiheimicrobium gephyra_A. The sequence goes on along the minus strand of CALRPN020000020.1, from coordinate 156,495 downwards.
ACACCATCGAAGACCTCGACAGCCGCAACGGCGTCTTCTTGAACGGCCTGCAGGTGCACGCGGCCGTGCTGCGCGATGGAGACCAGCTGCAGCTCGGCGACGTCGTCTTCACCTACAACGAGGGCAGCTGACGATGGGGTTCTTCGTTCGGTTCTGGGGCGTGCGCGGCAGCATTCCGACGCCTGGCCCCCGCACGCGCCGCTACGGCGGCAACACCTCGTGCATCGAGATGCGCAGCGACTCCACGGTGCTCATCTTCGACGCAGGCACCGGCCTTCGTGAGCTGGGCGTCTCGCTCATGCGCAACCCGCCGAAAGAGGGCCTCGACCTGCACCTCTTTCTCTCGCACCCGCACTGGGACCACATTCAGGGCTTCCCCTTCTTCGGGCCCGCGTACCTGAAGAACACGACGCTCACGGTGTACGGCAGCGAGAAGAACGAGAACTACCAGCTGCTCTCGGGCCAGATGTCGAACGCGTACTTTCCGGTGGCGTTCAAGGACCTCTCGGCGCGCATCGTGCCGAAGGCGTTCGTCGACGACGAGGTGCAGGCGGGCGACTTCGTGGTGAAGCGCTTCGAGCAGAAGCACCCGGGTGGCAGCGCCGGCTTCCGCGTGGAGCACGGTGGCCACGCGTGCGTCTACGCGACCGACAGTGAGCTCGACCTCATGCTCGTCGACCCGCATGGGCCGACGAAGTCACCACGCACGCTGCGCCGGCTGCCGTCTCCGCTCGTGCTGCCGATGAAGAACGCTGACCTGCTCATCGCCGACGCGCAGTACACCGACGAGGAGTACCCGGCGAAGGTGGGCTGGGGCCACGCGCGCTCGAACACCGTCGTCGACCTCGCGATTCAGGCCGGCGTGAAGCAGCTCGCGCTGACGCACCACGACCCGATGCAGTCGGACCGCGACGTCGACGCGAAGGTGCTGACGGCCTCTGAACGCGCGCGCTCCATCGGCGCCGAGCTCGAGGTCTTCGGAGCCCGTGAAGGCGTCACCCTGCGCCTCGACCGCGGCTGAATGTCCGAAATGAAGTGAGCCGACGCGGCTGCCAGCCATGCTCTCCTGAACGCTCATGAGCGGCGCTTCGACGAGCAGCCTTCGCGGGTCCTTCTTCGAGCTGACGGCTTCGGGAGCCATCGCCGAGGACTGGGTTCTGGACCACCGCCGTTATCGGGATGAGTTCGACGCAGGAGCTCGTGGCGAAGTGAACGTCACGGCGTTCGACTGACCGGCAGGCCCTTCACCAGCAGATACCCGACGAAGGGCACCTCACCGACGATGGCGGTGAGCGCGACGACCTGCGCGAAGACGGGGCCGAGCTCGGGCGCGAGCAGCGTGCCGAGCCCATTGAGGCCGTAGCCGACGCCCGCAATCCCCAGCAGCACCCCGAAGACGCGCGGAATGGAACCGTGGCGAAACACGAGCACGCCAAGCAGCACGCAGTGGAGCGCGAACGTCACCTCCCACACGTGCACCGCGTCGCCGTGAAGGTCCAACAGCGCGAGCGTCGAGTCGGCTGGTGCGCGCAGGGCCGCGAGTGAGAGCACGACGTTGCCCGCCTGCAGCACCGTCATCGCGAGCCGCGCGAAAGTGGAGGTCAGGGCCAGCGTTCGACCCACACCCTCGAATGCCACGAAGAGCACTGCCGTGAGCGCCAGTTCGATCAGCACCACGACGAGGTCGCTCGCGATGCCGAGCCTGAAGAGCCCTGCGTGCTCGAGCAGGTGGGCGGTGCGAACGCCGTCGGTCACCGACACCACCTGAGACGGCACGAACATCATGCTGAAGGGACCGAGCACGGTGAGCAGCAGGTACAGCAGGCCGGCGAAGCGCGTTTTCATGCTCCCTTTCTTCATGCATTCGTCGACGATGTCTGCGGCCAGAACCGTTGCTCTTCCATGCACTTCTGCATGAGTCTCAGACATGGACTGGCCGCAGGCAGACTTCGACTGGAACCTCGTGCGCGCGTTCCTCGCGACGGCAGAGGAGGGCTCGTACTCCTCGGCGGCGAAGGTGCTCCGTCTCGCGCAGCCCACCATCGGGCGGCAGGTGGCGCTCCTGGAACAGCAACTCGGTGTGGCGCTCTTCGAGCGTGCGGGGCGCGGCGTAGCGCTGACGCCGACCGGGCTCGAGCTGGTCGAGCACGTGCGCAGCATGTCGGAGTCGGCGCTCAAGCTCTCCCGTGTCGCGGCCGGACAATCCCTCGCGCTCGAAGGGCCCATCATTCTCTCGGCGAGTGAAGTCGACGCAGCGGTGCACCTCGCGCCGCTCGTGCCGAAGCTGCGCGCGCTCGTTCCCGGCCTCGAGGTCGAGCTCATCGCCTCGAACGAAGCTCAAGACCTGCGGCGCCGTGAGGCCGACATCGCGCTGCGTGGCTTCCGTCCTTCAGAGCCCGAGCTGATCGCCCGGCGCGTGCGCGACAGCCACGCCTGCCTCTACGCCTCGTCGGCCTGGCTCCGAACGTTCGGCAAGGTGACGAAGCGCTCGCTCTCACGCGCGACGTTCATCGGCTTCGACAAGAGCGACACGCTTCGTCGTGGCCTCGGGGCACTGGGCCTCGAGCTCACCGCCGACAACTTTCCGATTCTCACGCGCAGCCAGCACACGCAGTGGGCGCTGGTGAAGGCCGGCGCGGGCATCGGCATCATGACGACCGACATCGGCGACCACGAACCCGGCGTGCAACGCGTGCTGAAGGAGCTCCCGCCCATCACCATTCCCATGTGGCTGGTCACGCACCGCGAGGTGCACACGAGCCGGCGCGTTCGGGTGGTCGCCGACTTCCTCTTCTCGGCGCTGGGAGGAACCCGCGACGGCGGAGAGCTGGTGTGGACGTCGTCGGGCCGCGGCAAGGGCAGCGTGCAGCGCAAGCGGACAGAGAAGGCGTGACGGCCGGTGGCGGCGGACGTGACGACGGTGAGTTCGTGTGGCCGCAACAAGGCAGCGCGGACTCAGTCGTTTGACACGGCAGCGTGCGGCGCAAGCGGACAGACAAGTCCTGACGGCCTCAGGCGTGACGACGGTGAGTTCGTGTGGCCGCGACAAGGCAGCGCGGACTCAGTCATTTGACACGGCGGCGTGCGGCGCAAGCCGACAGACAAGTCCTGACGGCCTCTCAGGCGTGACGACGGTGAGTTCGTGTCGCGACAAGGCAGCGTGCGACGCTGGCGAACGACCGAGTCGTGACGACGGCGAACTCGTGTGGCCGCGACAAGGCAGCGTGCGACGCTGGCGGATGGCGAAGTCGTGACGGACTCCCTGCCGAGCACACGTGGCGCGCAAGCGGACAGAGAAGTCGTGACGGCTCGTCTCGTTGGGCTAAAAACCAGACGTGCCCCGACCTCTGCGTGACCCGGTGAAGAGGACCCTCGCGCCCCGGCGTGAGCCCGTCGCCGATGTCGTTCGCCGCACCGATGAACGCCGCGCCCAGGTGTCGCTGCACTTCAAGATTCTCACTGGCTACGTGGTGCTCGCCGCCGCGCTCGTCGGCCTCTTCGCGCTCGGCGCCGCCTGGGACTGGACGCTGAAGATCATCGCGGCCTCCATCGTGACGCTGGTGCTGGCCATCGTGCTGCCCTCGCTCGTGCTCCGCGTCAGCCGCGTGCGCGTGTTGTCGGCGACGGCGCTCGAGATCTCCCGCGGAGACTTGAGCCGCCGCGTGAACCTCGAAGCCGGCGGGCTGCGTGACGACATTGACGAGCTCGCCGTCGCCATCGCCGACATGCAGGAGAACCTGCGCGAGCTGGTGAGCTCGATTCAGCGCACGGCCGAGTCCGTCGCGTCGTCTGCGTCCGCGCTCGAAGGCAGCGCCGAAGGTGTCAACGCTCAGGCCACCGAGGTCGGCTCGTCGATGATTCGCATCGCGGCCGGCGCCGAGTCGCAGAAGTCGCTCGTGGGCAAGGCGAGCACCGCCATCACCGACATGGCACAGGCGCTCCAGCGCACCGCCGCGACCGCCGAGGAGTCGACCAAGGCCGCCGCCGCCACCAGCGCCTCGGCCCTCGAAGGCAGCAACGCCGCCACGCTCGCCGGTGAGAAGGTGCGCAAGGTGTTCTCGCGCATCGAGGCCGCCAGCCACGAGGTCTTCAAGTTCGGAGAGAAGACGCAGGAGATCTCGAAAATCGTCGACGCCATCACCAACGTCGCGCAGCAGACGAACCTGCTCGCCCTCAACGCCACCATCGAGGCCGCGCGCGCCGGTGAGTACGGTCGTGGCTTCGCCGTCGTCGCCGACGAGGTTCGCAAGCTCGCCGAGAGCGCGGGCAAGAGCGCCGAGCAGATCAGCCTGCTCGCTCGCAACATCAGCCAGCAGTCGACGCTCGTCGTGAGCGCGATGAAGGAAGGCATCGAAGAGCTCGCCGAGGGCCGTGAAGACCTGACGACCATCGTGCGCTCCATGGGCCGCATCTCGGACAGCGTGCGCAACGGCGCCGAGAAGGTGGCGCTCATCAGTGACTTCGCGCGCGAGCAGCAGAAGGGCTCGGAGTCGATGGTCTCGGCGATGACAGAGATCTCCTCGGTCGCGCGCAACAACGCCGAAGCAACCGACGCCGTGAAGCGCGTCATCGAAGAGCAGACCGAGGCCGTGTCGCAGATGACGGCCGCCTCACAAGAGCTCGCGAACCTGTCGGAAGAGATGCAGGTCATCGTTCGCCGCTTCAGGCTGATGTGAACGCCCGCGCCGAGTTCACCCGAATTCAGCGCGCCCGCGAACGCCTCGCACCAGACGACCCGGCCGACTCGAAGCTCGCGAGACGCGAAGCCGCACTCCTCCACGCGCATCGCGACGATTGGCAGGTGAACGACTTTCGCGACGTCTTCCGCGGAGGAGCGGTCGTCGAAGTCACCCTCGACGCGTACCGCGAGAAGCCGACGCTGAAGTCGCTGCTGGCGAAGGCGCCGCTCGAGAAGCTGACGCTGTCGGGGCCGGTGAAGGGCTCGTGGGCGAAGGTCTTCTCCGAGCCATCCCTCACGCGGCTGCACGAGGTCGTCCTGCAGAACGACGCCGGGCACGCCGCGTTCATGAAGTCGCCACTCGCGAGATCGATGCGGCGGCTCGAGCTGACGGCGGCAGACGCGAAGGTGGTGGCGAAGGGCGGCTTCGCGGTGACCGAAGCCTCGAACCGGCTCGACGAGGACCCAACGTGGGTGACGAAGCTCGGGCCGGCGCTGGCGACGATGCAGGTGCTGAAGGTGGCCTGCGCCTCTGACGCGACGCTGGCGCTCCTCGCGCGGGAAGCGGTGGCCCTGAAGAAGCTGGTGCTCGAGAAGCCGACGGGAACGTTGGCGCCGTTGCCCGCGCTCTCCAAACGGCTCGAGTCGCTCGAGGTGATTGCCGAGCTCACGCCGAAGCAGGCCGCGACGCTCGCGCGCTGCAGGGTGACGCGACTGTTCGCGCTCGTGAGCGACACGCCGCTGCTGGCGCTGCTGAAGAACTTGGGGAAGCACCTCGAGTCCCTTCGGCTGCCGTCTCGTGACGCGCGGCTGCTCGACGAGGTCGCCCTGCCCCGGCTTCGCGAGCTCGTGCTCTATCGGCCGACGCACCTGCCGAAGCGGTTTCCTCCGTCGCTCACCTCGCTCCGCATCGACGCGGCGACCGACCTGACGGACGAACATCTGCGCGCGCTGAAGACGTCGAAGGTGCTCCGCGAGTTGACGCTCGACTTCTGCAAGCTGGTCGACGCTCAGGCGCGGCTGTTCGTGAATTGGCCGAAGAGCGCGGGGCTGCACACGCTGTCACTCAACGGCAACCACGTGCTCGACGCGGGCGTGAAACGAGCGCTCGAGAGGCGGTTCGGCATCAAGCGCTTCGACACGGTGGGGCTCGCGTTCGGGTACCAGCACCCCATCGAGGAGCCGAAGCCCGTCGTGCCCGAGCCTCCACCGCCGAAACAACGGCCCGCGCCGAAGCTGTTGCCGCGTCGCAGAGACCGCCTCGCCGGCCTGAAGGAGCTCGTCGGTCGCGCGCACTTCGCGACCTGGGATGGTTATGTCGACGCGAAGCTCATCGCGCGCGGCGAGCGGCTCATCGACGACTGCGCGCGCTCACTGCAGACGTCGCCCGAAGCGAAAGAGCTGGCGGTGCTCCGCCGCTGCATCACTGGCTTCAATCGGTTCTCCGACTCGCTCCACACCATCGAAGCCGAAGACATCATGACGACCTTCGACCAGCTGGTTCAGTACACGAAGTACGCGGGCGAAGAAGACCTCGCCGACCGCTGGCGCGACTTCTGAGGTTCACGGCTGGTCCAGTCAGATGGCGAACGCCTCTACCGCGCGGACACGCCCGAACCGACCGGCCATCAGGTCCTTGCGTGGCGCGACGAGGTACAACACCGCCGCCTCCTCGAAGTCCCAGGGAACCTTCTGGTCCCGATCTCTTTCGAGAGCCCGATGCGTTCGAGTTCTTCTCTCAACACGGCGCGCTGTCGGGCGAGAGAGAGCGTCATGCGCTGACGGTAGCCGATGTGACACTCACGCTTCCGCCACAACGCCAACGGCCCCGGCAGTTTCCCGCCAGGGCCGTCGAACTTCAGGCTGCGCTCCAGCGACTCAGAACGCGGCGACCGTCACCATCGCTGCATCGGCGCGCGTGCTTCGCGAACCCACCGCCGCCATTCGTTTCAGGCCGTTCAGCTCACGCTCGGCCGCCTCGCGACGCTGAATGAGGGCTTCACGCTCGGCGACCGCTTCAGCGTTCACGCGAGAGCCACCGACCGCACCGACGACGATCATCGCGACACCACCGAGGCCGATGAGCAGCACCGGAATGCCGATGACGGGAATCGCGAGAAGAATCAGGCCGACCAGTGTGAGCGGAGAGATGACGGCTCCGACGACGACGAGGGCAATCGAGCCACCAGGCCAGCCCGTCTGCACCGCGCGAAGCTGCGCGTTGATGGAGTCGATGTCGGTCTCGAGGGTGAGAATCTGCTGGCTGATGCTCATGCCGCCTTCACGACTGGGCAGCGGCGGGGCCGACTGCGCGACCAGCGTGGCAGAACGATTCACGGGAGCCGGCGCATCAGCGCTGAGCCGTGCGTTCGCAGGGACGTAGGCAGGCGCGACGACCGGAGGCGGAGGCGGCGGCGAGAAGGCAGCGTTCGATGACGAACCGCCGCGCACCTTGCAGACCTTCGCCACGCAGCGCAGCGAACCGTCGCTCGAGCAGTCAGAGGTCGCCTCGCACGCCTGGCCTTCTTTCGTCTGAGGCACGACCACGGCGGGAGCAGCGCACTGCGAGGCGATGCACTTCAGTCCGGAACGGCAATCGGAGCGCGCGCGGCACGATTCGCCAACGTCTCCGAGCAGCGAGTCAGGGGTCTGGGTCAGCAGGATGGCGATGAAATGGGCGGTCAGCATGGAGGGCCTCGTTGGGGTGAGTGGTTGCCCCGGGCCCTCGTGCAAGCGTGCGGCACAGCCAAGTCGTTGAGATGCCTGAGGCGCCTGATCCACTCCCGTCTCCCCCTTTGGATGACGAAGACCTACCGTCCGGCGCCATGTTCGAGACGCTCTCTCAGGTGAAGTGGGCGAAGTTGAAGGACACGCAGGGCGGCTCCGGCGCGTCGATTCCCACCGAGCTCAAGGCGCTGACGACGAACGCTTCCGCGGCGCGTCGGGAGCAGGCGCTCGGCACGCTCACCGACAAGCTCACCCTCGACGGCGACATGATCGATCGGATCAGCGTCGAGACGATTCCCTTCCTCGTCGAAGCGTTGGGCGCGAAGAAGACGAAGGACCCGTCACTCGTACTCACGCTGCTCTGCGACCTCGCGTGCACTGGCAGCCACCGGCACTTCGCGACGACGGGCTGGGACTCCAAACGCGACCAAAACCCCATCGTGGGCAAGCTGACGGTCGCGCAGGTGCGAGCGCGCGTCATCGCAGCAGCCCCGGACGTCCTCGCGTTGCTCGACTCACCCACGGCGGTCGTTCGCGCGATGGCGGCGCACCTGCTCGGGTTCCTGCCCGAGGTACAGAAGCAGAGCGCTCCAGTGCTCATCGGCGCATTGAAGTCGGAGCGGGATCCAGCGGTGCGGGCGAACCTCGTGCTCGCACTTGGACGACTCGGCGTGAAGAGCTCGAAGGCGCTCGTGCAGAGCGCCGCGAACGAGAAGGACGCGACCGTCGCGCTCTCGGCCCTCGTCGCGTCGATGTTGTTGGGAGAAACGCCGACGCCCGCCTTCGTCTCGCGCGTCGCCTCTCTCGGAGCACCACCCGCCCTGCCCTTCAGCGTCAGCCCGGCCCAGCTCGCGCGCACGCTGCTCGAGAAGCGCCTGACGAACGACCCCGCGAGTCTGCTGTTGCTCGCGACCGACGGGCAGAACGTGGAGAAGCCCGTGACGGCGGCGCTGAATGCGCTCCCGGCGCGCGCAGCGACGAAGGGTCCGCTGCAGCGTGAAGAACTGGGCACGGCACAGCGAGACGTGCTCGCAGCCATCGCGAAGGTCGCTCCACGAGACCGCGGCTCCTCCTGGCCAGACCTCGCCGCGCACGCGCGCGCTGGGCTCCTCGGGCTGCACCACCTGCGCCACCTCGCTGGCGAAGAGACGCCTGCCGCGAAGGCGTGGCACGTCGCGTGGCGCTTCATTCACGGAAAGGCGCCGCTGACCGAGTGGAAGAAGGTGGTCGCAGCCGTTGGTCCGAAAGGCATCGCAGCGCTGATGGCCGACCTCGAGGCCTTCGACCTGCTCAACGGCTGGCCTCCGCGCTCGTCGTTCACCGACGAGGTCTCACAGCCGTGGGTGAAGGCGTTTCGTCAGCTGGCCATCGAGGCGTGGTCGACGCTCTCGGACGCCGAGGTCGAACGCACCGCGCTGTCAGCGCTCGAGCGACGTGGAGGCAATGCGACGCTCGCTCCGCTGGTCGCGCGCTGGGTGACGCAGCTCGCGCGCCGCGGAAAGCCGATTCCACTCAGTGTCGACGAGCGGCTCGGCGTCTTCGCCATCAGGGACGACTTCGAGAGCCTCTTCGAGATCGTCGAACACCTTCCGCCCGAGCGACGCGAAGCTGCCATCACGCAACAGTTCATCGACTTCGACATCTGCGTCACGGGCAAACGCGCCCTGTTTCTCAACCGCTGGCTGCTGCTGCCGCTCTGTCGCACGCCGGGCCTGCTCACGAAGCTCATCGACCGCATCGTTCGCGGCATCGACTCGGGTGACGCAACTGCGGCCATCGACGCACACTGCACCGACGAGCTCGTTGCCTTCGGTCAGCTGGCGCGCGCGCCCCTCCAGCTCGCCCTCAAGTCACTCGCGAAGGGCAACACACGTGCACGCACCGTTCTCGGCGAGGCAGAACGAAGGCTCTCGAAGGACTCGTGACTTTCGAGCGTGCCGAACCACGGTCGAAGATATGGGCGCGTCCCGTCCTGACGTCATGTTCCACGGGCGGTGATTGGATCTGTCGCGCCCGCTCGGCTAAGGCAGAACGCCTCACTCGACAGGGGACTGCATGCCGACCTCGATTCGCCGCCTCGCCACCGACGCCGCCGCCGACCGCCGCATCACGAAGGAAGAAGCGCAGACGCTGGTCGCGAAGGCCACGTCCGACGGCAAGGTGACCTCGTACGAGAAGTCGCAGCTGCGCGAGGCGCTGACGAACTTCAAAGACCTGTTCGCGCCCGACGCGAAGAAGGCCATCGAGGAGCTGCTCGCGCCGGTGCGTCCGCCGCAGCCCGGCCAGGTGATTCCGCTCGACCCGACGCCGTCACAGCGCCCGGTGTTCCTCGCGGCCGATGGCTCGTTCACGGTCAACGCGAACGGCACGCCGGCGCGCACCTCGCTCGAGAAGGGTGACGCGGTGTACCGGGCCGCAGAACTCGTCGACAACGCGCGCGACAACGTCTTCGCCACGCTGCCCAAGGACACCCGCGGCAAGGTGTTCGAGCAGCTCAAGGCCACGCTGGCCACGCCGCCGTCGGGCCTCGATGACAAGCAGTCGCTGCAGCTGCGCGCGTCGACGGGCTCGGTGCTGCTGCACCTCATGGAGGGCACGAAGGAGCCCGAGCTGCTCACGCCCATGCTCGCCGCCTACAAGGGCCTCGTGACGGGCGAGAAGGACAAGCGCCTGCAGGAGAACCTCGTGTTCCACCTGTCGAACTCGCCCATCGCGAAGTCGGGCGAGGCGAAGGCCGTGGCCGACGCGTTGCTGCCCGCGCTCACGCCCATCAAGCCGCCGTACGAGAAGTGGTTCGCCAACGGCAACAACACCGTCAAGCTCGACTGGCAGGTGGGCGACGAGTTCCTCGCCGGCTTCAAGAGCAACCTCACCCGCAGCGGGTGGAAGGAGACCGCTCCCAACAGCGGCGTCTTCACCAAGGCGTTCAACGAGCCCGGCGTGGGTGAGACGAAGTTCGAGATTCGGACGCGGCTCGGTGGTGGTTCGAACCTGCTCGAGAAGATCGCCGACCCGGGCGTGCACATCATCGGGTACGACGGTCACTCCAACTGGGGCAAGAACCAGGTCAGCTCGCTCAAGCGCGCGGCCTCGGTGCCCGACGGCGGAGACGGCAAGCTGTACTTCTCGAACCTCTGCGTCGGGAAGTCGCAGATCGACGCCTTCAAGGAGAAGTTCCCCAACCTGCAGGTGACGACGACGTACGGCAGCTCGGCCGTCGACACCGACATCGACGGGCTGGCGAAGCTGATGTCGAAGCGCGCGGGGTGGCAGGAGATCACGCCCTTCCTCGACCGCGGCGACGGCCACTGGGACCGCAACAACTTCGTCACGCCCGCCAGCACGCTCGTGCGCGAGCAGGTGCTCGACCGCGACAACGACGGCCAGGCCGACTACCTCGACAAACACTTCAACGTGTCGACGTTCAACGTGGCGGTCGACACGCAGCGCGAGTTCCGCCCCGTGAAGCAGGACCGGCCGCCCGAGCTGCTCGACGGCACCAAGGTGCTCATCGCCGCGCAGGTCATCAACACCGCGAGCGAGTTCTCGGGAATCTTGAAGAGCGTGAACGAGCACTCCCGCGTCATTCCCAACGGCTGGTTCGAGCCGAAGGCCGGCGAGGCCGAGGTGGTGAAGTTCGAGAAGGTGAAGGGCCCGAACGGCCAGCCCGAGTACCGCATGCAGGTGAACGCTCGGTACTCGCACATGAGCGAAGAGGGCCTGCGCGCGACGTGCGTGTTCGAGTTCAACCGGTGGCTGCAGGCCTCGGGCGAGCAGCGCATGGACCCGGTGGACCGCAAGATTGCCTCGGTCATCAGCTTCGCGCAGTCGCTCGACATCGACGAGAGCTGGCGCGACGACGAGGTCTTCACCAACTTCCTCTCGCGGTACAACCTGCCGCCGTTCTCGCGGAACGACATTCAGGCGCTGCTCGACGCCGAGCACCACGACTACGCAGGCAGCCAGGCGATGGTCGAGGCCATCAAGGCGAAGCTGCCGGCGTCGGCGTTGGCCGAGCTGAAGAAGCCCGAAGTCGGTGAGCCCGTTCGGTACCTCTGATCAGGCCCTCAAGAAGGGTGACGCACCGACTCGCGATGATGCTGATGCACGCGCCCCAGCGTGTGCTCGAGCGAACGGCGCAGCTTCTCGGCGGCGCCGTCGACGGCCTCGTCGAGTGAGCTCGCGTGGTGCGTGACGGCCTCAGGTCCCCGGCCTTCGACGCGCGCTTCCATCATGCAGCGCAGGTCGTTCTGCGCGTGGCGATGGCCGTCTTCGTCGCTCAGGTGCACCTCGACGCGGCTGATGCGTTCGCTGAAGTGCGCGAGCGCGTTCGTCACCACGGCCTTGATCTCTTCACGGCGGTCTTCGTGGCCCGTCAGCGTCGCGTCGGTGTTGATTTGAATGATCATCGAATCTCCTGAAAGGGTCCGGAACTCTTGCGGTGCAAGGGCTCGTCCACGAAGGAAAGCCCGGCAATCGTTCGACTCTTCCCGCCGAACTCCTTCACATCGATGTCAGCGGCTTCGCGGAACCGATGCACCTGCGCAACTTCAGCGCGGCGTCGTTTTTCTGACGAGCTCTCTCGGGGTGGGAGGCCTCGGGTCGGGTGCGTCGAACGGCTCCTCGAGAAGCTCGAACACACCGTTGTCGAACGGCTCACCCGGAGCGGCCTGACGTTGCACCAGGCGCTCCCGCTTGCCCTCGGCCTGCAGGGAGCGCGCGCGGAAGTGGCAGTACGGGTTGTTGCCGGGCCGATCGAAGAAGGCGTGCGCGGTGAAGGTGCAGCCGCCGAGACACGTCGCGGCGAACGGGCACGTGCGGCAGAAGCCCCAGAGGTCGTCGACGGTGCGCGAGCGCGCGAAGGCGAGCTGCGGCGTCTCGTTCCACAGCGACTCGAGCGACTGCTTCGCGAGCGAACCACCGAGGTAGTGGCGGCTCTGCAGTGAGGGGCAGCCCTTCACGCCGCCGTCGGCCTCGATGCCCATCACGTACTTCCCGGCCTGACAGCCCATCCAGTAGTCGGTCATTCCCGGCGCGGGCGAGCGCAGCTTCGTCTCTTCGGGCCCGAAGTAGCCGAGGTTGTTTCCAGGCATGAGCAGCACGCCGTCGCTGAAGCCGCGCTCCTTGAGGGCGACGAGCCTGGGCATCAGGTCGAGCAGGTCCCACGGTTGGAGCAGCATGGCCGGCCGGTCTGACGCGCGGCCGATGGGCGTGGTGAGCATCACCTGCCAGGCGCTGATGCCGCAGTCGCGCAGGTGTTCGTAGAGCGGCTCGGCGTCGGCGAGGTTGAGCCGGTTGAAGTTCGTGTTCGCGGCGGTGCGAAGGCCGACGTCACGGAACGCCTTCAAGGCCGCAGTGGCCGACGCGAAGGAGCCGCGGCTCGCGCGCATCAGGTCGTGCGTCACCTCGAGCCCGTCGACGCTCACCGAGACGCTGTGCAGGCCGGCCTCGCGCATCTGCTTCGCGAGCGCTGGCGTGATGCCGCGGCCTCCCGTGGTCATCGTCGGGCGAATGCCCTTCGCACGCAGCGCGCGAATGAGGTCGAAGAAGCCCGGGTGCAGGTAGGCCTCTCCGCCGATGAGCACGACCTCGAACGTCTGCATCGCCGCGAGCTGGTCGACGACGCGCAGCGCCTGCTCGGTGGTGAGCTCGTCAGGGCGCGCGACGCCGGCGCGGGAGCCGCAGTGCGTGCACGGCTGGTCGCACGCGAGCGTCAGCTCCCAGACGACGTAGGTCGGCCGCTGGGGCGTGCGAACGTCGAAGCGACGAAACACCTCGTCTCGTGCAGACGAGGCGGAGTCGTCAGGGCGTGCCGCCATCGGTGAAGCACCTGGTGTTGGTCGGGTCCTTCTTCGGGTCGCCGCCGTCGGGGAGCTTCGTCGTGCAGTCGGGCAGACACCCGTTCTGCGCCGTGCAGGGCACGCCATAGAGGGCCATCGCCGAGCCGCAGTTGCTCACCGCGAGCGCCACGAGGCCCACGGCCGCCATGGTGAGGCCCTTCTTCTTGCGCGTGACGGCGCAGTTCGGGCAGGCGACGAGGCCGGCCGGAACGACGCCCTGACAGGACAGGCACTGGTTCACGAAGACTCCCGGGACCGCGAGGAAGGCGGCGAGTGTGTCACGAGCGCGGCTTCAGAACGAGAGCCCGACGAGCAACGCGCCCTGCAGGTACGTCGACGGCACCGCGCCCCGCGGGCCCAGGCTGTCCGGCGTCAGCACCTGCAGGAAGCCGAACTGCGGCGTGACGTAGAACCCGACGCCGCTGTGCTGGTCGAAGAAGCCGCCGGGCTCGAAGAAGCCGAAGCGGTAGCCAGCCGTGGCCGACAACGCGAAGCCTGCTCCGCTGTAGCGCTTCCCATCGATGCGGTTGGTGCCCGCGAGCCAGCCGCCCGCGACGAAGGCCTCGGCGTGCAGGCCGCGCCAGAAGTACTGGCGGTACCCCACCGAGAGCAACAGCTCGGTCACCTGCTGCGCGACCGCGTCGTCGGTCTGCAGGCGATAGCGGCCACCAACCATCACGTCTCCACGCAGCCCGCCGGGACTTCCCCAGAGCATTCGGGTGCCCGTGAGTCGAACGATGTTGATGGTGGGCAGAAACGGCTGCACGAGCTCGGTCTCGAGCCCCCACGGGTGTGGTGAGGGCGCGGCCGACGTCACCGTCACCGGCTCGGCCGAGGCGACGGCGGTGAAGAAGAGACACGACACGAGCGCGCTTCGAGACATGGTGGTGCTCCGATCAGTCGGATGAACCGCAGAGATACCGTCCACACGGAGCCCGCCGTTCGCCGCTCGACGAACGGGCACGAGGAGCTGATCAGCGGCGCTTTTCGCCAGACGAATGGAACGTGGTCGACGGCGCGGGCGTTCGAGCGTCGGCATGACTCGTACGCAACTGCTCCTCGCGGTCGCCGCACTGTTGACGACCGGCGCGCTGGTGCTGCGAAGCCCTCGCGCGGAGCCCCAGGCCCCGGCTGTCTTTCCTGCTCCACTCGTGAAGCCGACGCCGCCAGGTCCCTCGGGCCCGCTCGACGGCATCTACGTGCTCGGAGGCGGGCGAACGCTCACGCTCACCCAGGGGCGTTTCGTGCTCGAGCATCACGGCGCCTCCCCAGATGAGGTGGTGCGTGGCGTCGCGAAGGTGAAGGGCCAGACGCTCGAGCTTCGAAGCGGGCTGTTGTCGGTCGAGTGCCGTTGGAGCATCGCCGCTGATCACCTGCTCGTGGACCAGGACGAGCGCTGTCACCTGCTCGCCAGAGACCGGTTCGCGAGACCTGAAGCGCCCGGGGGGCCGCTCGACCTCGGAGAAGTCGGGCTCTGGCCGTACCGCGACGCAACAGGCGTTGGCTTCTGGCTCGATGACTACGGTGACAGTGTCGAAGTGCGTGCCGAGCCAGAGCCGGTGCGCGAACGCTTCAGGTCTCAGCCGCGGACTGCGAACCCGATGCACTGGGACCCCGACGAGTTCGGACTCGTCTCGGAGTTCCTGCCGAACTTCGAGCACATCAACCTCGTCACCACGGACCTTCACGTGTTCTGGGTGATGACCGGGCCTGACACGGCGAGATGGATCTCGACCGGCGGCGATGGGTACGGCGAAGACGAAATCGGGGTGCGGTCGTTCCGACGAGTCAGTCGCGCCGAGTACGAGGCGGCGAGACGGCGACAGCTCGCTCCCGCGACACCACCTCCGAGCGTTGGAACCCTGCCAGCGGAGTGAACAGTCAGGGCCGGGAGCACAGCGCGATGAGCTGCGCCCCCGACTGCTGAAGCACCTTCGGACCCAGGCCCTTCACCTTGAGCAGCGCCTGCGGTGACGTCGGTCTGGCTTCGGCGACGGCGACGAGCGCTCGGTTCGTCAGCACGCGAAACGCAGGCACTCGTCGCCGCTTCGCTTCACCCAGCCGCCAGGCCCGGAGCGTCTCGACGAGCCGTGCATTCTCTCCCGTCGAGGGCAGCTCGACCGCGGGGGTGCTCGAGGCCCGCTTCGTTCGCCGGCTCCTCTTCTGAGGAGCGCGCCCGCGACGTTCGGGTGCAGGCCGGCTCTTCGGGGCGAGCAGCGCCCGTTTCGGGTCTCCCTCGCCGATGACGTACAGCCGCTGATACGGAATCGACTGCCCGTCTTTCTCGAACACGGCGTCGTCGATGCGCAGCTGGCCCGCCCGCGCGAGCCCACGCACGAGGCGCTCGAACTGTGGCCGTGCGTCAGGCGCATCACCCAGCACCTCTTTGTAGAGCCGGCCAATCGACTGCCCGGGCAGCGCCTTCAACCGCGCCACCACCTCCGACAGCACGGTGACCTCACCCATCGTGGGCGGCTCGAAGGTGGCCGCGATGCAGCCGCCAGGGTTGCAGACGTCACACTGGCCGCACGGCTCGAGCTTGTCGGTCTGGTCGCCGAAGTGCTTCACGAGCGAGAGCATTCGGCACTGCGCGCTCTCGGCGAAGCGGGCCATGAGGGCGAGCTGCTCGACGCGGAGCCGACGCTGCGCCTCGTACGGCGCCTGCCAGGCGTCATGGCCCTTCGTGAGCTGGTCGTCCGTCACGCCGCGCACGCCGCCGTGAATCCACAGCTTCTCGAGCGCCTTCTCGAAGTCGTCCATCGAGATGCGGGTGCGGCGCCGAACCGTCTCGGCGTCCTGTGGCGTCTCATCGAGGGCACGCGCGAGCTTCGCGAGCACGGGCACCTCGGGGTAGTCGCGCTCGAGGAAGAACTCGTGCGTCTTGCGGTCGACGAAGTGGTGCATGAGCACCGCGCGAGAGGGTTTGCCGTCACGGCCGGCGCGGCCAATCTCCTGGTAGTAGCCCTCGACGCTGCCGGGGAGCGCGAGATGGAGCACCGTTCGCACGTCGGGTTTGTCGACGCCCATGCCGAACGCGACGGTGGCGACGATGACGTCGAGGTTGCCGTGGAGGAACGCGGTCTGCGCCTCTTCACGCGCCTGGTTCGACAAACCCGCGTGGTACGGCGCGACGCGCAAGCTGCCCGAGAGGACTTCGGCGGTGGCTTCGGCGCTCTTGCGGGTGGCGGCGTAGACGATGGCGGGCGTGCGGCCCTTCTGGAGCAACCACTCGAGCGCGCGTTCAGGCCGCTCCTTCGGCAGTACCTCGAGCGCTTCGATGGCGAGGTTGTGACGGCGAAAGCCGTGAATGAGCTGGCGGGCGCCGGGGCGAAGGCCGAGCTGTTTGACGATGTCGCGTTGGACGAGCGGCGTTGCGGTCGCAGTGAGCGCCATCACCGGAGCGGGGCGCAGTGAAGGCAGCCGTTCTCCGAGCAGGCGGTAGTCGGGGCGGAAGTCGTGGCCCCATTGGGAGATGCAGTGCGCTTCGTCGATGGCGATGAGCGACGGCGTGCGGCGGGCGAGCAGCTCTGGGAAGCCGGCGACGCCGAGGCGTTCAGGCGCGATGAAGAGGTAGTCGAGCTTGCCTTCGAGGTAGTCGGCGCAGACGCGGCGCGACTCGGTGCGTGGGCGGCCGGAGTGGATTCGCTCTGCCGCGAGCCCGAGCGACTGCAGCCGCGCGACCTGGTCTTCCATCAGCGCGATGAGCGGACTGATGACGAGCGTGGTGCCTCCGCGCGCGAGGCCGGGCAGTTGGTAGCAGAGCGACTTGCCGGCGCCGGTGGGCATGACGAGCAGCACGTCGTGACCTGAGATGGAGGCGTCGCACGCTTCTTGTTGATGGGGGCGGAAGGAGGCGTGACCGAACTTCGCGAGCAGCGCGCGGGCGTCACTGGTGGTGCCGCGTGGCGGTGCGGCCGGCGATGCAGGAGCACCGAAGCCGCCGTCCAGGTTGCGTGACGAAGCGGCCGCAGGTGAGGTGTCTCCGCTCGTGGGGCTGGGTGGAGCAGCAGCAGAGGCGGACCCGCGTGATGCGGCCTCAGAGGAGACAGCGCTTCCGCGCGGCGAGGCTGCGCGCGAGACGGGCGACGAGGCGTGCGCTCCCCGCTGCGACGCAGGAGCGAGATCAACCTCAAGGCCACCGCCTGACGACACGATCGAGGCAGCGCGCGGCTCGGAGCCGAGGAAATGTTCTGTGCCTCCGTTCGGAGTGCTGCGCCGGGACGAGGCTCCGCCAGTGGAGCGCCCACCGGACCCAGCCGCGGACTGCAAACCTCCGAACAACTGCCGAGTGCCGTCAGCCGCGGATGGCGGACTTCCGAGGAAGTGCTCAGTGCCTCCGTTCGCGGTGCGAGCCGCCTGCACTCGGGCGTCTGCGCCGCCTCGCGACGGAGTTGGTGCACCGAGGAAGTGCCCAGTGCCTCCGTTCGCGGTGCGAGCCGCCTGCAGTCCGGCGTCTGCGTTGCCTCGCGACACAGCTGGTGCACCGAGGAATTGCTCCGTGCCGCCGTTCGCGCTGCTGCGCTGCGAGGGTGTTCCGGCTCCGCGTGGTGACTGGGCGCTGCCCGGCGAAGTTCCGCTGCCGTTCGTGGTGCTGCCCGACGTTCCGCCCGCGCTGCCTCCGCGCGATGGCTGGGAAGTACTCCGCTGTGACGGCGCCCGCGGCGGACCGGCATCGCGACGCACGACGGGCGGAGGATTGTTCCGAATCCGCCCGATGACGGCCTCGACGTACCGCTCGATGCCCTCGAGGAACTCCGGCAGCGCGCCCTGCCCCTTCGAGATGCGCTGCAGCTTCGCTTCCCACGCGCCAGTCATCGCGGCGCTCTTGACCTCGGGGTCGACGACCTCGATGAGCCGAATGCCCTTCTCGGTCACCGCGAGCGCCTTGCCCTCACGCACCACGTACTCACGGGTCAGCAGGGTCTCGATGATGTTCGCGCGCGTCGCTGGTGTGCCGAGCCCGTTCTCCTTCATCGCCTCGGACAGCTCGCGTTCATCGAGCGTCTTGCCGGCGGTCTCCATCGCGGTCAGCAGCGTCGCGTCGGTCAGCCGCGGCGGAGGACGCGTGCGTTTCGGCACTGCCTTCGCGTCGAGCACCTGCTGCACCTGACCGGCCTTCAAGCCCGACGGGAGCAGCCCTTCTTCTTCGGCCTCTTCTCCGGGCGCGCGCTTCTCGGTGGGCGGCCGCACGTGGCCGACGTCGAGCACCTTCCAGCCGACCTGCTCGATGGCGGTGCCGTGGCTCAGGTAGCGGTCGACGAAGCCGGGGTTGGTGATGAGCGTCGTCACCTGCGTCGCGGCCCAGGTGAAGTCGTCATGCCAGGCCTGCAACAGCCGCCGGCAAATCAACTCATACACACGACGTTCATCGGCGCTGAGCGAGCGGCCGTCGGGAGACGTGGCGGTGGGGATGATGGCGTGGTGGTCGCTCACCTCGGAGTCGTCGACGAAGCGTTTCCCCAGCGGCCGCGAGCCGGTGCCGGGAGCGAGGTGCGGGCGGAACTGTGGACCAATCGCATCCGTCACCGCGCGGAGCGTTCCCGCCACTTCGGTCGACAGGTGCCGGCTGTCGGTGCGCGGGTAGCTGATGAGCTTGTGTTGTTCGTACAGCGCCTGCGCGAGCTCGAGCGTGCGCTGGGCCGAGAAGCCATAGAGCCGGTTGGCGTGGCGTTGCAGCTCGGTCAGGTCGTACAGCTGCGGCGGCGGCAGCTTCTTCTGCTTCGAGGTGACGTCCGAGACTGTGGCGACGCCGGACTTCGCGCGCGCGACGATGGCGGCGGCCTCTTCACCGGTCTTCGGGAGCCGGCGTGGGTGCTCCTTCGCGCCGTCGCGGTGCCAGACGCCGGTGTACTGCTCCTTCTCTCGCGGAGAGAACGTGGCGACGACCTCGAGGTAGTCCTCGGGGACGAAGTTGCGAATCGCGAGCTCACGTTCGACCAGGAGCGCGAGCGTCGGCGTCTGCACGCGGCCGACCGAGAGCTTCTCGTCGAGCGACAGCCCGTACGCGCGAGAGAGGTTCATGCCGACGAGCCAGTCGGCGCGGCTTCGGCCCAGCGCGGCGTTGGCGAGGCCGTCGAAGTCGGCTTGCGGGCGCAGCTTCGAGAAACCGGCACGAATGGCGCCGTCGGTGAGCGACGAAATCCACAAGCGTCGCACGGGCCGACGACAGCCCGAGGCCTCGGCGATGAAGCGGAAGATGAGCTCGCCTTCGCGCCCGGCGTCGGTGGCGCAGATGACCTCGGTGACGTCGGGAGCCGTGAGCGCGCGCCGCACGATGCCGAACTGCGAGGCGGTCTGGTCGAACACGCGCAGCGGCCAGCGGCGGGGAAACATGGGGAGCAGGTCGAAGCTCCAGCGGCGCCAGCGTTCGTCGATGCCGTCAGGTTCTTCGAGACCGACGAGGTGGCCGATGGCCCAGGTGACGACGTAGCCGTTGCCGGTGAGCACCCCGTCGCCGCGGGAGTTCGCTCCGAGCACCCGCGCAAGGTCTCGTGCGACAGAGGGCTTTTCTGCGACGACGACGATGCTCACGTCAGGGCGTCATACACGGTGGGGCTGACATTCACGCGACGTGAGCGCAGGACTGAGTGAGGGGCGTATTGCAGTTGCTGATCCGAGCGAACATCGCAGGGCGCCTCTGCTGCGAGGTCCACCGCGGACGAACTCGTCGCGCAAGACGTCGCTCTGGTGCGGTGCTCCTCGAGCCTTCTGGCTCCGTGGCCTCACAGCGTCAGGGAACTTCGGCGCGGCGCCAGCCCTGAGCGCATCGCGCCTCTTCTGGCTCACCGAGACGGTGGACCGCCGCTCACCGGGCTCGTTTGAACGTGACGATGCCCCACACGCCCAACGACGCGGCGGTCAACAACCCGTCGAACGCGAGCGCCACGCCCGACTGCTTGATCACCTCGGTCGGCTCGGTGCGCGTCAACACCGCGAAGCCGACCGCGATGAAGGCGGTGAGGAAGATGCACGCCGCCATGCTGAAGCCCATCGGAGCGAGCCCGAGGCGGCCATTGCTGCGCAGCTCGAGCCACGCCAGCCACCACGAGAGGCCGGTGAACGTGAGGGCGATGAAGAGATTGGGAGCGAGCAGGTATTGCAGCTCGGCCAGGCGCACGACGCCGACCAGGCCGAGCAGGGAAACGAAGACGCCAAAGCCCAGCGCGGCGATGGTGGTGCGGCCGGCGGTGCGCTCATAGGCGCGAGAGACGGCGGTCGACGCGAACGTGTCGAGCGCGTCGGCGAGGTGCTGGGCGGTGGGAAAGCGCTCCTCGGGCCGGGCCGCCATGGCCTTCTGGCAGATGGCTCTGAGCGGCGGCGGCGCGTCGGGAGCGAGCACGTCGACCGAGGGAAACTCGCAGGCCACCGCGAGCTCGACGGCACGACCCGTCGACTCGGCCTCGTAGGGCGCGCGGCCGGTCAGCAGCCGGTACAGCACCGCGCCCAGCGCGAAGACGTCGGTGCGGGCGTCGACCATCTGACCGTCACCGCGGGCCTGCTCGGGTGCCATGTAGGCGGGCGTTCCCATCACGGCGCCGGCGAGGGTGCGCTGCACGCCACCAGTGGAGTCGGTCGAGCCGGTGCCGCTGTTGGCGCGGTGGCCCGAACGCGCGAGGCCCCAATCGACGACGAAGACCTCACCATGAGTGCCCACCATGATGTTCTCGGGCTTCACGTCGCGGTGCACGACGCCCTTCTCGTGGGCGAAGCCGAGCGTCTCTGCCGCCCGTGTCACTGCACCCAGCAGCGTCAGGCGCCCCGCGACGCCTTGCGCCTCCTGCAGCGCCGCTTCGAGCGAGCGCCCGCGCACCCGTCGCATCGCGTACCAGGGCGTCCCGTCGGCCTTGAGCCCGCGCTCGTACACGGCGGGAATGCCGGGGTGCTCGAGGCTGCCCGTCACCATGGCCTCGGCCTCGAGCCGCGCCGAGTCCCCGCCCGGCCCACGAAGCTCCTTCAACGCGACGACGCGGCCGAACTGTCGGTCGATGGCCTCGAGCACGCGGCCCATGCCGCCCTCACCGAGCGTGCCGATGGCGTCGTACCGCTCGTCTCCCCTGGGAATGGCCTTCGCCTGAAGGTCGCTCGGCGCAGGCGTGCGCTGGAGCGTCTGGCCGGAGTCGAGCGAGTCGGTGGTGCTCATGTCACCGGGAACTGTAGTCACACTCCCGTCGACGGGACCGCCGGGCATCACTCGCACTTCTCTTTGGCTTTCGCTGGCCACGCAGCGTGGCCAAACGGGCCCGAGATTCAGAATGAACGGGTGAAAGTACCAGACTGACTCGATGGCAAACATTGCCATGGCGTCCGTCACCACCAGCCCCGTGGCATCCCGACTGCACTGAGCGCCGCCAGCCCTCGTGTCCCTCGAACCCTCATGGCTTCTCGACGAAGCCGGGAGCCCGTGTGAATTCGACCCTCTGGCGTTCCGCTTCACCCGAACCGCGCTTCCCCGAGCTCGCCGAAAGCTCGATGCGCTTCGACGTCGCCATCGTCGGCGGCGGCATCACGGGCGTCACCGCGGCGCTCCTGCTCGAACGCGCGGGCAAACGCGTGGCGTTGCTCGAGGCGCACACCATCGGCGCGGGCGTCACGGGCGCCAGCACCGCGCACCTCACGCAGCTGGTCGACACCCGCTACGTCGAGCTCGAGCGGCGCTTCGGTGTCGACGGCGCACGCATGGTCGCGACCTCGAGCAGGCGCTCCATTCAGCTCATCGAGAAGTTCGTCGAAGAGCTGCACATCGACTGCGGGCTCCGCCGGGTGCCCGGCTTCTTGTACGCGTCGAACGCCGAGCAGGCAGACGCGCTCGAGGCCGAGCTTGCGGCGGCGGTGCGCGCAGGCGTGGTGGCCTCGCTCGTCTGGTCGGCGCCCGGTTTTCCGCTGCCCATCACGAAGGCGCTTCGCGTGGCAGACCAGGCCACCTTCGACCCCTTCGCATACGTCGCCCACCTGGCCCGGGAGCTCGATGGCCCGGGCTCGAGAGTGTTCGAAGACACGCACGTGGTCGCGATTCACGACGGCGAGCCGTGCCGCATCGAGACCCGCGAAGACGGCCCCGACCTGCTCGCGACCCACGTCATCATCGCGACGCACTCACCGCTCAATCGGGTGCAGCTGCTGACGAAGCTGACCCATGCACAGTCGTATGTGGTGAGCGGGCCCGTGAAGACGCCGCTCGAAGGCCTCTATTGGGACATGGAGACGCCGTACCACTACTGCCGCACCCAGCAGACGGCGGGCGGCCCCCAGCTCATCATCGGCGGCGAAGACCACCCCACGGGGCTCGAGACCGACACCGAGCAACGCTTCGCGCGGCTGAGCCGCTACGCCGGCCAGTTCGAGATGACGCCGACGCGGCACTGGTCGGCGCAGGTCGTCGAGTCCATCGACGGGCTTCCGTACATCGGGCGCAACGGCGCGAGCAGCCGGGTGTCGACGGCCACGGGGTATGGCGGCAACGGCATCACCTTCGGCACCGTCGCGGCGATGCTGCTCTGTGACCGCATTCTCGAACGCACCAACCCCTGGGCCGAGCTGTACGAGTCGGGCCGCCTGAAGCCGCTGACCTCGTTCGCGCCCTTCGTCGCTGCGGGGGCTGGTGCGCTCGCGGCCTTCACGAAGGGGGCGCTGAAGGCTGCCGAGCTCACGAGCGTCGACGCCCTCGCCCGCGACCACGGCGCCATCGTCGAGGTCGACGGCAAGCGGGTGGCCGTGTTCCGCGACGCGGGGGGCGCGCTCCACTCGGTGTCACCCATCTGCACCCATCTGGGGTGCCACGTGAGCTTCAACCAGTCAGAGAAGACGTGGGACTGCCCGTGTCACGGCTCACGCTTCACGCCCGACGGTGAGGTGCTCGACGGGCCCGCCATCGCGCCGCTCGCCACGCAGTTCCTTCCGCCGCCACGCCCGGAGGTGGTGACCGCTTCACCCAGAATCACGCTCCTTCCTGCCACCATGCTCGACCACCCGTGAGTGGTCTTCCCTCGCGCTCCGCTGAACGAAGGTCTCGATGCCCAAGACACCTCGCACCGCGTCACCAGACGACCGGTTCGGTACGACGTTGAGCACCATGAGCGGCCCCTCGACCGCGAGCCCGCCCGAGCCTGGAGCGCTCGACGCCAGGTACGAGCCGCTCGCCGCCCGACAGCGCGGCACGGAGGCGCTCGCGGCGGCGGTGTCGGCCAACCCCCTCAAGGCGAGCGAGTTCGGCGTGCTGGCAGCGCGTGGGGCGCCGGCGCGTGAGGTGGAGCCCATCGTCGGCGCGAGCACCGTTCGAGAGACGAGCCCCTCTGCGAAGACGGGCGGCGCGCTCGAGGGCGTGCGGGTCGACGGCACCGGCCAACCCCTCACCACCAACGAGGGCGTGGGCATCTCCGACAACCAGAACACGCTGAAGGCGGGGGTCCGCGGCCCGGCGCTGCTCGAAGACTTCGTGCTGCGCGAGAAGCTCACCCACTTCGACCATGAACGAATTCCCGAGCGGGTCGTTCACGCGCGCGGCTCGGCAGCGCACGGCGTGTTCGAGTGCACGCGCGACGTCACGCGACTGACGATGGCAGCGCCGTTCGCGAAGGTCGGCAAACAGACGCCCGTGTTCGTGCGCTTCTCGACGGTCGCCGGAGAGCGCGGCTCAGCCGACACGGCACGCGACGTGCGTGGGTTCGCGGTCAAACTCTACACAAACGAAGGCGTGTGGGACCTGGTCGGCAACAATATTCCCGTGTTCTTCATTCAAGACGCGATGAAATTCCCCGACCTGATTCACAGCGTCAAACCAGAACCACACCACCAGATGCCGCAGGCCTCGAGCGCGCACGACACGTTCTGGGACTTCGTGTCGCTCATGCCCGAGGCGACGCACACGCTGATGTGGGTGATGTCGGACCGAGGCATTCCGCGCAGCTACCGCACGATGCAGGGCTTCGGCGTGCACACGTTTCGGCTCGTCAACGCAAAGCACGAGTCGGTGTTCTGCAAGTTTCACTGGCTGCCGGTGGCGGGCACGCACTCACTGGTGTGGGACGAGGCGGTGCGGCTGGCGGGCGTCGACTCCGACTTCCACCGTCGAGACCTCTGGGAGAGCATCGAGGCCGGCGCGTTTCCCCAGTACGACCTGGCCCTGCAGGTCTTCTCCGAAGCGCAGGCGGCGACGTTCTCGTTCGACGTACTCGACGCCACCAAGCTGGTGCCCGAAGAGCTCGTGCCGCTCGAGGTGGTGGGGCGGCTGACGCTGAATCGCAACCCCGACAACTTCTTCGCAGAGACCGAGCAGGTCGCGTTCTGCACCTCGCACGTCATTCCAGGCATCGACTTCAGCGACGACCCGTTGCTGGCGGGCCGCCACCACTCGTACGTCGACACGCAGCTCACCCGGCTCGGTGGCCCGAACTCGCACGAGCTGCCCATCAACGCCTCGCTGGCGCCGGTGCAGAACAACCAGCGTGATGGCCTTCATCGTCAGGCCATTCACCGCGGGCGCGCCAACTACGAGCCGAACTCGCTGGGTGGCGGGTGCCCGTTTCAGCTCGGGGCCAGTGGTTTTCGCCCCAACCCGACCGTGGTCGAGGGCGTCAAGGTTCGTGGCAAGCCTGAGAAGTTTGCAGACCACTACACGCAGGCCACGCTGTTCTGGGCAAGCCAGAGCCCGGCGGAGCAGCGCCACATCGTCAAGGCGTTCCGCTTCGAGCTGACGCGGGTGCAGACGCAGGCCGTGCGGGCGCGGGTGGTGTCGATGCTCGCCAACGTCGACCCGGCGCTCGCGGCGGGTGTGGCAGCCGGGCTCGGGTTCGAGGTGCCTGCGCCCATGCCGCACGCGACGGCGCTGAAGACGCGCCCCGAGGTCGAGCGCTCTGCGGCGCTGTCGCTGCTCGCGCGCCCCGGCAGCGGTGTGGCGGGCCTTCGGGTCGCCGTGCTGGTCGCGCCTGGCGTCGAGGGCGCCGTGCTGCATGCCGTCTCGGAGGCCATCGTCGCGGCCGGCGCCGTGCCCCGGTTCATCGGCCCGCAGCTCGGCGTCATGACGACGACCGACAAGGTGGCGCTCCATGCCGAGGCCACCTTCGACACCATGCCGTCCGTCTTGTTCGACGCGGTCGTCGTTCCAGGCGGGGCCGCCGCCAGCGGGCTCGTCAGCGACCCGGCCGCGATGGAGTTCGTGAGGACGCAGTACCTTCACTGCAAGACGATTCTCGTGCTCGGTGAAGGCCGTCACGTGCTGTCGCGCGCCCGGATTCTGCCCGACACCGACACACGAAAAGACCCGGGGCTCATCCTCTCGGAGGGGGACGGCACGCGCGTCGCCGACTTCCTTCGGGCCCTCGCCACGCAACGTCACTTTCAACGTGAAGAAGCACCGCTGTCACCCTGAGTCGAGCTTCACGAGTGACTGAAGAATGCACGAAGCTGGCTGCTACTGGCAGTTCCACACCTTGCCGATGCGGGTGTACGTCGTTCGACACGTTCCCGCGTCGCCGTTGGCGCCCCACACATTCGCCGTGCCCACTGGAAGGCAGACCCCCGCTCCGCTCCCGATGGCGGTGCCGGCTTCATCGCCGCTCGGGAAGGTCGCCGTCGTGCCGCACTCCCGAATGCCGCCGGGGTAGCTCATCGAGTTCTTGGTGGGCACTTCGAAGTACCACTGGCCCGGGCAGCGCGACGCGTCCATCGAGGGCTCGTGCACGAACTCGAGCTGCGTTCCGTTCGGCGCGTTGGCGAGCAGCTGGTTCTCTCCGTCGTTTCTGAAGAGGCAGGGGCGGGCCGGCACCATGTTGATGAGCGGGGATGCGGCCGGGAAGCCGTAGGTCGGGCCCGCGATGAAATGGTAGTCCGCCGTGCCCTGGAGCACGCGCACTGCACCACCCGCGTCGGGCGCAGTCGCTCGGAGGACCGCCGTCGACAGCCCATTGGGCGTGTTGCCCTGGCCGGCGAGGAAGGTGACGTTGACGTTGCAGCTCGCGCCCGCATCGAGCGTGGTGACGCCAGAGACGCAGCCGCCGACGCCCGAGTCCGGCTCCAGCCGCCACCCGAACATGCCGGCATCGGTGAGCGACACGTTCAACCGCGCGCTCCCACCCGAGCTCACGTTTTGAAGCGTGAACGTCTGCATGACGTCGGCGTTGGTCGCCCACACGCCCGCGTCGCCCACCCACTGCAGGCGCGCCGCCTCGTAGCCACGACCGAACAGGTTCAGGAACGCGAGCCCGGCGAGCCCTCCATCAGCCAGGAGCGACGCGGTGTACGTCGCGTTCTGCGTCGGCACGAAGCGCAGCACGCCGCCGCACGAACCGCCCGCCGCGATGGTCGCGCAGCCAGCGTCGACGATGCTGAACGCAGCCGCGCCTGGACCAGTCAACGCGAGGCCGATGGGCCCGACCATGGTGGGCCCGTTGTTGCTCAACGTGAACGGTCGATCGAGCGCAGTACCCGCGTCGACGACGCCACCGGCGAACGGGTCGGGCCCGAACGAGAGGGAACCGAGAGCCACGCCGTTGCCCCGGAGCGCAACGGCCGGCGGGTTGAACGTGCGACTGTTGACGGTGACCTGAGTGGTCAGGTTCGCCGCGAAGACCCCTGCGTCGGTCGGCATGAAGGTGACCTGCGAAATGCAGTCTCCTGGCGTCAGCGTCGCGCAGGCCGTGTCCGCGCTGAAGGGCGGCATGAGCGCGAGCACGAGGGGAACGAGGCCCGGGGTGTGATTGGTGATGGTGAGCGGCAGCGACACCGCGCCGCCTGTGTTGACGTCGCGAAAGTCGAGGAGCGCGGGCGAGAACGTCACCGGCGCCGCCGACTCGCCCGACACCGGCAACATCAAGACGCTGGAGCCGACCTGCACGCGAAGGCTTGCCGACTTCGGGCCGAGCGTGAGGTTGACGGGCGCGAAGGTCAGCAGCGCCGTGCACACGGCATTGCTCCCCACCATGCCGCTGCAGTTGTTCTGCGTGAGCGGGAACTCCATCGCGTCAGCCCCCAGGAGCATGACGTTGACCAGGACAGAGCCGCTGCTGGTGTTCGTCACCTGGAGCTGCCGGGCCGTGACCGTGTTGTCGAAGAGCAGCACACGGCCAAAGGGAAAGTCGGGGGGCTCGATGGTGAAGCCAGGCCCTGCGTCGACACTGCCTGCGTCGACACTGCCGCCCGCGACGCCGCCACCGACGACGACGCCACCACCGCTCCCACCCGCCACGGCCCCGCCAGCCTGCCCGCCCCCGACGGCACCGCCCGCGTTGCCACCGCCCTGCCCGCCGCTGGCGACGAACCCACCGCCGGCCGCTCCGCCACTCGAGCCCGACGTGCCTCCAGCCGCGCCGCTCGTGCCGCCACCTGGAGCATCGGTGCACGCGCCTGCGTCGACGCAGCGGTCGTAGGCCTCTCCGAAGTTCTGACAGCCTGCGAGCGTGAGCATCACGACGAGCGAGCGCTTCACGGAAAGCCTCCCGAGACGACGAGCGTCGCGCCGTCACCGCCAGGCACGACCGCGAGCGCGGGCCCCGAGGTGCGACCCAACAGCCACCACACACCACCGCCGACGATGGCCGCCGCCCCGACCCCGATGAGGGTGACGCCGAGCCCCTGCTTCAACGCGCCGCCGTCGCGCAGCGAGGCCGCCTCGGTCAGGCCGATGCGGGCCGTGGGCGTCGCGCCGACGAGCCGTGCGTAGTCGGCGTTGCCCAGGAGAAAGAGGACGACGCCCGTGCCAGCCACCACGGCCCCCGCGACGACGGGCACCCACCATGGTGGCGTCGAGGCACCGCCCCGCAACGACAACGCGACGGGCACGAGCGTGCGCTTGAGTGCCTTCGCGGTGCCCTCTGCCAGCTGTGCGGACGCGCGCGTGAGCCCATCGAGCACTGCCTCTTCACCCTCGACGCGGTCGGAGAAGGCCGCGAGCGTCGTGCCGTCGCGGGCCGAGATGATCTTGAGGTTGATCTGCGTCTTCCCACCCACCTTCGCGACGTCGCCCATCAAGACCCCATCGGCACCGAGCGCGCTCGCGAGCTCGGCGATGCACGACGACGCCGTCTCTCCGCACCCGAGCAGCTGCTTCTGGCGCTCGATGCCGAGCAGCGAAGCGATCTCCTTCGTCGTCACGACGTCGAGGCCCTCGAAGGTGAGCTGCTGGGCGAGGTGTTCGCCGAGGAACTCCGCGTACTGGGCCTCGATGCCGATGACGGAGAGCCCGGGCATGGCGAGCTTCGGAGGCGAAGGGTCGGCCCCCAACAGGACCGCGGTGAGCAGAACGGAGTGCATCGGTGGGTCCTCAGTGGAGCGGGGGTGCCTCCAGAAGCGCCCGAACCTAGCACCCAGCGTTTGGTCCGCTCCGAGGTGTTGCGTGCCCGAATTGGAAGCCACGCTGACAGTTTCTCGGCGCGTGAGTGAAGGTGCGACTCCGACAATGACCGCATGAGTGCTGTCACCTTTCGAACGGCCACCGTCAACGTGAAGTCGAACCCCGAGATGCGCCAGGCGAGCGTGGTGCACGACGTTCGCAAAGCCTCACAGCAGGCGAGCGTCATCGGGTGGCAGGAGATCGAGCCCGAGCGCTACCGCCAGGCGATTCGCGACCTGCCTGCGAACTGGAGCCACTTCATGCCGAAGGGCAGCGCGAACCCCATCTCGTGGCGCAACGACGTCTGGAAGAAGACGGGCGGAGACTCCATCACGACGCACAAGGGCCTCGCCGGCGTGACGCCGCACCGGAACATCACGTGGGTGAAGCTGAAGCACCGTGAGACGGGCAAGGAGGTCGTGCGAATCAACACGCACCTGATCAGCGGCGCGTGGAGCGAGCACAAGCCGACGACCGAGTGGCGGCGCGAGCAGTGGCGCGAACACATGTCGCAGCTGAACGACCTCGTGCGGCACTTCGAGAAGCAGGGCGCCGAGGTCATCGTCGGCGGCGACTTCAACCGTGACAGCTTCAAGGTGCTGGGTGACCACGTTCGGTACGACAACAAGCTGAACGTCGGCACGCACGGCCGCAGCACGCTCGACTACCTGATGCACACGAAGGGGCCCGAGCTGGTGAACCTCGGCACGCGGGTGCAGGGCGGGTACGCGACGGATCATGACGCGGTGGTCGGCCGGTACCGGCTGCGGTGAGCTGACCACGACTTGTCGGCGCGGCCCCGCAGCTTGTCGGCTCGAGCCAGCAACGTGAACGCGCTGCACGCGTGACGGCGCGTTTCTGGCGTCGGGAACACCGCGTGCAACGGTGCCCGCATGCGCATGCACCGGGTTCTTCTCCTCACGGCTCTGGCCGCTTCTTCAGCTCTCGCAGATGAATGGCAGGTGGTCGTCGACGGCATCACGCCCACCGGCCAGACGGTGAACATCGAGTCGCTCCGCTACGGCACGAAGACGGGCGCCAAACCTGGCGTGACCGAGCTCTCGTTCTCGCGCCCCGTCTCGCCGACCACGCCCGTCATGCTCGGCCGCCTGCAATCACAGCAACCCATCACGAAGGTCATGTTCACGCTCACCCGCGCCGGACTCTCCGCTCCCTTGCAGATCGTGACGATCTCCGAGGTGACGGTGACCGCCGTGCAGCTCACGGGCTCCGCGACCGGAGTGAACGAGACCATCTTCTTGCGCTTCAACCGGCTCGAGCGGCTCACCAACACCTTCAGCGCCGCGGGAATGGTGAGCACCACCGCGCGCCTTGACTGGAACATCCTCACGGGAGTCGCCCAATGACTCGCCTCGTCCTCGTCGCCGCGGCCCTCTTCGCCACCCTCGCCTTCGGCCAGCCGAACCAGACGCTGCTGAGCGTGCCCAGCATTCCCGGGAGCGGCTTCGGCGGTCGCATTCCGGTCTCGGGCTGGTCGTTCATCTCGGCGCCAGGCACCGCCGGCACCATCAAGGTCTCGTCGCTCGCCATCACGCAAGCCGACGACGAATCGGCGCCGCTGCTGCTCAAGGCCTACGCGAAGAGTGCGGTGCTCGGAGACATCGTGCTCGAGCGCTTCGATGCGAGCGGCAACCGGGTGGCCCGGCTCACCCTCGCGCGCGCCACCGTCACCTCGATGTCGACGACGGGCTCGTTCAGCTCAGCCACGCAAGTGCAGTGGACCACCAGGTTCACCACCGCCACCTTCGAGGTCTTCACCCGGGACACCGCGGGTCGTGAGGTCCGCTCCTTCGTCGACCTCTCGGTGTTGTGATGCGCGCGCTCGCCTTCGCGGCCGTCTTCGCGCTCACCGCGTGTCCACCGGCCGTGGTGACGCCAGACGCGAGCGTCGAGGAGCCCGACGCCGGCGTGCAGCCCTCGTGCGAGTCCACGCGCTTCACCGACACGAGCTTCGGCGTGCTCGACACCACCACCGGCACCGAGTGGGCGCGCTGGTCTGAGCCGGGCCGCTACGCGACGTCGGCCGAAGGTGAAA
This sequence comes from Archangium gephyra, assembly GCA_943370055.1. Taxonomy (GTDB): domain Bacteria; phylum Myxococcota; class Myxococcia; order Myxococcales; family Myxococcaceae; genus Xiheimicrobium; species Xiheimicrobium gephyra_A. Next base: position 125,872 of record CALRPN020000020.1, on the reverse strand, counting down.
CGAAGTGCGCCGAGCAGGGAGCGCGCCTGCCGACGCGTCGCGAGCTCGAGGCGTTGTTGGACGGTGATGGCGGCGACGGCGTCTGTCCCCTCGACGCGTGCGCCTTCGATGGCGTGCGCTGCGAGACGTTTCTGACGGGCACTCCGAACGCGGCCGCAGGCGTGGGCTGGGCCGTCGACACGCTCACCGGTCAGTCGATCGCCGGAGACCAGGGCCCGTACGTCGTGCGGTGCGTTCGCTCGACGGGCGAGTAGTCAGCCGCGGAAGAAGAAGAACCAGATGACGACCACCAGCCCGATGGGGACTCCACCGAGGGCGAGCAGGATTGGCACCGCGATACGACCACCAGGACGAAGCGTCGGAAGCTTGGAGTTGGACATGAGCCTCAGTCGAGCAAGGCCGGTGCCCGTCGAGACCGTCGCATCCATGCCAGCTTGCTGAGGCGGTCGAACCAACTCCACCGAAGTGACACGACGCTCCTTCGAAGCGAACGAGGTCAGTCCTCAGCGCTTGCGGCCGCAGCACCTTCGCGCTTGGGTGTGCGCCATGGCGAACCTCCTCGAGCAGCTGAAGACCTTCACCGTCGTCGTCGCAGACACCGGCGACTTTGCGAGCATTCAGAAGTTCCGCCCGCGCGACGCGACCACCAACCCTTCACTCATCGCTGCCGCTGCGGCCATGCCTCAGTACCAGGCCGTGGTCGACAACGCGCTCGCGTGGGCGAAGTCGAACGCGAAGGACACCTCACCGCAGGGCATCACGCGCCGCGCGGTCGACCGCCTCGCCGTCGAGTTCGGCATCGAGATTCTGAAGGTGGTGCCCGGGCGTGTGTCGACCGAGGTCGACGCGCGGCTCTCGTACGACACGCAGGCCAGCATCGACAAAGCGCGCGACCTCATCGCGATGTACGAGCAGGCCGGCATCGGCAAGGAGCGCATCCTCATCAAGCTCGCCTCGACCTGGGAGGGCATCAAGGCCGCCGAGGTGCTCGAGAAAGAGGGCATTCACTGCAACCTCACGCTGCTCTTCGGCTTCCATCAGGCCGTCGCGTGCGCCGAGGCGAGCGTCACGCTCATCTCTCCCTTCGTCGGCCGCATTCTCGACTGGTACCTGAAGAGCACCGGGAAGACGTCGTACGCGCCGAACGAAGACCCGGGCGTGCTCTCGGTCACGCGCATCTACGACTACTACAAGCGCCACGGGTACAAGGTCGAGGTGATGGGCGCGTCTTTCCGCAACGTCGGAGAGATTACGGAGCTCGCCGGCTGCGACCTGCTCACCATCGCGCCGAAGCTGCTCGCCGAGCTCGAGGGCATGCAGGGCACGCTGCCGCGCAAGCTCGACCCCGCGAAGACGACGGCGTCTGAGAAGGTGCACCTCGACAAGGCCGCCTTCGACGCTGCCCACGCGGCGGACAAGATGGCGAACGAGAAGCTCAAGGAAGGCATCGACGGGTTCTCGAAGGCCATCACCGAGCTCGAGAAGTCCCTCGAAGCGCGGCTCTGAGCGATCTCGGCACAATGCCTATATCCAGCCGCGTAGGGCTGGTGGGTACTGTCGCGGGATGCGCTTCTCGACCCGATTCCCCCCCGCTGCGCTCGCCGTGTTGCTCGGTGTGGCGTGTTCTCAACCCCAGCCGCAGCGCTGCACTCCCGGCAAAGCGGAGCTCTGTGCCTGCTCCGGCGCTCGACAGGGCGTGCAGGTCTGTGACGCCGAGGGTCTGAGCTTCTCCGCCTGCGACTGTGCAGGTTCCTCAGGCGGCGGGACGGCGGGTGGCACGACGGGTGGTGGGGCTGCTGGCGGCGCTGCGGTGTGCCAACTGCCCTGCGGCCAGAACGGTCAGTGCATCAACGCCGCCGCTGGTGCGACCTGCGCCTGCAACCCCGGCTACGGGGGGCTGCTCTGCACGCAGTGCGCGACCGGGTTTCAGGACAACGATGGCAACGGCACCTGCCTGCCGACCTGCGCGACGCTGGGCCTCACCTGCTCCGGCCGCGGCAGTTGTACAGAACAGAGCGGCACCGCGACCTGCACCTGCGCGAGCGCGTACACCGGGTTGAACTGCGCGAGCTGCGCCGCAGGGTTTCAGGACAACGACGGCGATGGCACCTGCCGGTCTGCGTGCAGCGCCTCGACCTGCTCGGGACACGGCACCTGCGTCGACACCACGGGCCAGACCGCGTGCACCTGCGCGACTGGATTCACCGGCTCCAGCTGCTCCACCTGCGCCGCAGGGTTTCAGGACAACGATGGCAACGGCAGCTGCGCGCCGGCGTGCACCACCAGCACCTGCTCTGGCCATGGAACGTGCGCCGACAGCAGCGGCACAGCGACCTGCTCCTGCGCGATGGGTCACGGAGGAGCCACCTGCTCCACCTGCGCGGCCAGCTTCCAGGACAACGATGGCAACGGCACGTGTCTGCCGGCGTGCAGCGCGTCGACCTGCAATGGCCACGGCACCTGCGCTGACGCGACCGGCTCCGCGACCTGCAGCTGCGCCACCGGCTACACGGGCGCTTCGTGCGCCACCTGCACCTCCGGCTATCAGGACAACGACGGCAATGGGTCGTGCCTTTCGAGCTGCGCGACGACGACGTGCGCGAGCAACGCGTTCTGTCGAGATGACGTCGGCGCGGCGAGCTGTGTCTGTCACACGGGCTATTCGGCGCTCGCCGATGGAGGCGCGGGGTGTCTCTGGTCAGGCGGGCTTCGAGACCCGGCGCTCATCGATTCGCCAGCGGGACAGTGGCAGGTCGATGGTGGCTGGCAGTGGAACCCCAACGACGGCGGCGTGCTCAGGTTCACCATGTGCGCCTCACAGGGCAGCTTCGTGCAACGAAACGTCGTGATGCCGCCCGCGTCGACCGAGCCGCTCGCGATGCTGATGTCATTCCAGGGAGGGGCGAGCGGCAACCAGGGAATCTCGGCGAAGGTCGGGCAGTCGGTCGTGATGACGGACCTGCTCCAGGCCTTCGGTCAGACGCGCGCGTTCTGCCTCGGCGAGGGCGCGATGACGAACGGCCCAACCACGGTCGAGGTTCGCACGTCGAGCATCGAGCCCGGCATCTGCTTCGACCAGACGGTCATGCTCGACCAGGTCGAGCTGGTGCCCGCGCGCACGCTCTGCCCCGCCATCGGTACGGTGACGAACGGTGACTTCGAAGGCGCGGGCGGCTGGCTGCTCAGCACCGGCGCGAGCGTCGTGGCCGGAGCCGTCGACTCGAGCCGCGGGCTTCGGCTGAGCATGGCCACCGAGTGTGACCAGGTCAGCGGAGTCACCACGTTCTCGGCGCCGCTGGCGTCGACGCTGCCGAACGGGGCGCTGCGGTTCAAGGTGCGAGGCACGAGCGGCTCGGTGCTCGACGTCTCGAGCGGCCCCTCGCTCTCGATGGCGGCGAGAGTCGCGCGGCTGTCAGTGGTGCCGAGCGTCGCCACCCACACCGTCTGTCTTCCCTCGGCGCTCCTCGGCAACGTGGCGACCGTCTTGTTCAGCCTCAGACACGTTGGCGGCGCAGCGAGCTGCGGCGCACCGGAGCTGCGGACGGTCGAGCTCGATGACGTTCAGCTCGTCTCAGACCCGGCCTGCACGGGCGGCGAGGTGCTCAACCCGGGCTTCGAGTCGGCGAACGACGGAGCGCCCTGGAGCAGCGGCGTCTCCGTCCCCGCCTTCGCGAGCGCGCGCGTCGTCATCGACTCTTTTCAGGCGCGCAGTGGCTGGGCGTTCTTCCGCGCGACGACGGGGCCCTGCTACGGCTCGTCGACCGAACAGCTCATCAAGGTGCCTGCCGTTTCTGCCTCCGGCGCCGGCCCGGCGGTGCGGTTCTTCTATCGGCGCTCGGGAAGCTCGGGCTCGGCGAACGTCCGCTTCTCGATTGGCGCCTTGACCTGGGCCGTCGACCAGAGCCTGCCGACAGCGCTGAACTGGACCCGTGCGGTCGTGTGCCTGCCGTCGTCACGCGCTGGGCTTCCGGTGTCGCTGGTGTTCTCGCAATACGGAGGACCAGGGACCTGTGGCTCAGGTGCTACGGCCGAGCGGCTCGACCTCGATGACGTCGAGGTCACCACCGATTCCTCCTGCCCGCCGTGACGGCTTCCGCTACGAGCCGTGCATGCCTGAGCTCTGGGAATCGCAGTTCGCCTCGAGGCGCCTGATGTGGGGCGAGGAGCCGACCCGCTCTGCGCTGCTCGCGCGTGACTTCTTCGTGACCCGCGGCGCACGCGACGTGCTCATTCCCGGCGTCGGCTACGGCCGCAACGCGAAGCCGTTTCTCGAGGGTGGGCTCTCGGTCACCGGCATCGAGATCTCCGAATCAGCCATCGCGCAGGCGCGCTCGGAGCTGGGCCTGAACTTTCCGATTCACCACGGCCCGGTGGGCGCGATGCCCTTCGACGACGCGCAGTACGACGCCGTCTTCAGCTACGGCCTCGCGTACCTGCTCGATGCCGCGGGGCGCGCGAAGTTCTACGCCGACTGCTTTCGTCAGCTGCGACCCGGCGGCGCGATGTGGTTCACGCTCATCGCGAAGACCGCTCCGATGTACGGCCAGGGCCCGAAGCTCGGAGAGGACTGGTACGAGCGCGCACCCGGCCTGCCGATGTTCTTCTATGGACGCGAGTCGGTGCAGCGTGAGCTCGGCGCGTACGGCATCACCGACGTCTCGGAGATTGACGAGCCGGTGCACGGTGGCTCGTACCCGTTCTGGAACGTCACCTGCGTGAAGGCCGCCTGACCGCTGGTGCGCAAACGGCGGTCCTGAGCGAGACTCCGCCCATGTCGACAGCGCGGCGGCTGCACGACTCGAGGCACGACGACGGCGCGGTGTTCTTCAACCAGAGCTGAGAGGGGCACGACATGGACTCGCTGACCGCCCGGGTCGGAGCGCTGCGCCGCCGCCACAAGGAGCTCGAGCCCGAGGTGAAACGGCTCGAGGCCAACGCGGCGAATCTCGAGCGGCTGCTCGAAACGCGTGAAGACAGCGCGCTCACGCAACGGCTCGAGGTCGTGCAGGCCGAGCTCGAGAAGCTGCAGACCGAGTTCGAGCGCGTGACCGATGAGCTCGAAGGCGCCGAAGCCGAGGTGCTCGAGCAGGCCGAGTCCATCGACGAGCTCGAGCGGCTGGTCGACTCGTTCTCGGTCGTCGCGCAGAAGGCGCCCGAGCTGTCGACGGTGCTGAACGCGATGCGGTTGATGGTGGGAGCGCTCGCCACGGCGAAGCGGCTCCAGCGTGCGCAGCCTGGCCTCGCCGAGCCGGCCGACATCGTCGCGTCACTCACGCGGTCGCTGATGTTGCTGGCCGAGACGATGTCGAAGGCGAGCTCGCACTCGACCCTGGGAGACCCGTGAGCAAGGAAGCCGAGTTCTTCGAGGCCGTGCTGGCCGCGCCCGACGACGATGCGCCGCGGCTGGTGTTCGCCGACTTCCTGACCGGCGAAGGCGACCCGCGCGGTGAGTTCATCGCGCTCCAGTGCCGGCTCGCGGCGACGCCCGATGACGAAGCCCGCCGCAAGCTGCGCGTCGCCGAGAACAAGCTGCTCGCCGCGCACGAGGCAAAGTGGACTGCTGACTTCTTCGCCGTCGCGAAGAGCACGCCGTTTCGCAAGGTGAAGGTCGGCTTCCACCGGGGCTTCCTCGAAGAGGCGACGCTGCCCATCGATGCGCTCGACGACCTCGAGCCATTGTTCCACGCGGCGCCGTTGCTGCGACGGCTGCGCTTCGACTCGCCGGGCTTCACGGGGCAGACGCACGCGCCGCCGACGCTCGCTGGCCGGCTCTCGTCTCCCCGCCTGCGCAACGTGAAGTCGCTCGACCTTCGGCTTCCCGCGGGTGGAGACGCCGTCGCGCGCGAGCTCGCGCAGTGCCCGCACCTCACCGGACTTCACACGCTTCACCTCGAAGCGACGTCGTGGCCGATTCCCGACTTCCCGACGCCCATCTTCTCCGGTCCTCCTGAGTCGCATCGGCTCGGCGCTGGCGGAGCCTTCACGCTCGCGGCGTCTCCGCACTTGAAGGGTCTGCGTGACGTCAAGCTCGCGTCGAATGCGCTGGGTGGAGCTGGCGTGAAGGCGCTCGTCGACGGCGGGTGGGCGCTCGAGTCACTCGACGTCTCGGGCAATCAGCTCGACGACTCGGCGCTCCTGGCCATCGCGACCGCGCCGCACCTGTCGAAGCTGCGCCACCTCGGGGTCGGCGGCGGCACGTACAGCGCGGCGGCGATCAAGGCGCTCGCGACGTCGAAGACGCTCACGTCGCTCACGTCGCTCGACCTCTCATCCTCACAGCTCACGCCGCGTCTGCTCGAGCAGTTCGTCGGTGCGCTGAAGTTGCCCACGCTGACCGAGCTCACGCTCATCGCCACCGGCCTCGGAGACGCTGGCGCCCTGGTGCTCGCGAAGAGCGCCACCAGCCGACAGTTCACCTCGCTCCAACTCGGAGAGAACAAGGTGACGCAGACCGGGGTGTTCGCGCTCGCTGATTCTCCGAACCTGACCGGGCTGAAGCGGTTGCAGCTGAACGACGCGTGGCTCGGGAAGAAGGCCGTCGTCGAGTACCTCGCGGCGTCCGAGACCCTCGCGTCATGCCGCATCTACGTGAAGGGCTCGCTGCTCGGTCGCTCAGCACCGAAGAAGGCGGTCGAGAAGAAGCCCGCCGCAAAGGCAAAGGCCGCGAAGCCGAAGAAGGCGCGCTGAGGGCTCCATGATCTTCGACATCACCGACAACCTGCCGGACCTCTTTCGTGAGCTCGCAGCAGGCAGGCCACTGCCCACGGCGACGGGCAGGCGCTTCCTCTGTGCACGGTGGATCTCGAGCGCGCTCGTCGAGGACGGTGAGGCGAACTTTCATCGTGAGCAGCAGGCGCCGAACCTGGCGGAGGGGCTTCGGCTGTTCGCGAAGGTCGCGCTCGACGAGTTCGGCTTCAGCTCGAACATGCAGGAGTGGGCGGACTTCGGGTTTCTCGAGAAGGCTCGCACGCGGGTCGTGAAGCGTTGGCCCGAGCTCGCCAGCCTCGAGGACGACCTGCTGATGGCCTTCGCCTCCCTCGCCACCGACGACCTCGAGTTCGCGGGTGTGGGCTCAGCGTCGGAGTACTCGAACTTCTTTCCCGACTTCGTCATCGACGGTTGGGAGCCCGTGCTCGGCCTCTTCGAGTCGCCACCGAACGAGGTCGCCTGGGTGTTGTTTCAGAACGTCAGCCAGGCCTGACGCGCGGACGCTCCGAACTCAGCTGGTCCCAGGCCCTGCCGCTGCGAAGGCCTGGTCGACCGCCGCGAGGAGCTGGGTCTCATTGAACGGTTTCGACAGCTGCACCTGAGCGCCCAGCCGACCCGCCATGCCGAGCACGTCGACGCCCTGCAGCTGGCCAGCCGACATCGCGATGATGGGAACGTCGGCGCGTTTCCCCCGCAGCAGCGTGATCATCTCGAGCCCATCGCACTCGGGCATGTAGATGTCGGTGATGAACAGATCGGGCACGCAGTGGCTGGTGCGACGCATCGCATCGAGGCCGTCCTTCGCTGTGATGACGTCGTGGCCTCGACGAACCAGGAACCGCTCGACGGCCCGTCGCACCTGCTCGTCATCATCGATGACCACGACGATCGCCAAGTCTGCCTCCCGAGGGCAGACTGCCACGCAATCGCCTGCTCCGCGCTGATCACCGACGCACGAGGCGAACGATGAAGCGCAGCAACTCCATGCGCACGGCCGCCTGATGTGTGAGGTCGCCATCCCGGTCCCACCTCTTGTCCGGACCCGCAGCGGTCACCAACACCAGCTCGAGGGCGGCAAACAGGTCACCCTTCAGCCACTTCGCGCGCAGCCCCGGCACGAGGCGAGCCCGTTCGCTCCACACCTTGTTGTACGGGTCAGGCGCGCCCAGCTCGCGCTCGAACGCCGCAGAGGGAAGCCCCGTTTCGTCCAGCCACGCCCCATCGCTTTTTGTCGGCCAGGTTCGCTCGAGCTCGCGCAGCGTGCGGGTGCACTCGGCGAACACGTACCGCTGCTGAGCGCCCTTCACGTGCCTCGCCGCCGAGTGGAGCTGCCCCCACCAGAACCCCGACCAGCAGACGCTGATGGAGTCTCTGTCGTCGGCCATGTCATGCGGGGCCGTGTGCTGGGCTGTTCGACCAGGAGGAACCACCGCTGCGTCGGCTTTCGAGGTGGTCGGCGTAAAAACCCGGACCCACCCGGTCTCGGCGGTCCCCATCGAGCTGTACGAAGACACCGCCTGCGCTCGCGACTCCGAGATGGCGCGCCGCCACTCGCCATCGGACACCCACTCGGCCTCGAGTGGAACGTCGAGCGCCCAGAAGTCGGCGAGCTCCTCGGCGGACAACGGCGAAGGCCGCCGAGGACTCGAGACGGTGGAGCCGGCCTCGAGGCACGTCGTCAGCAGGTGCAGCCTGAGGTCGGAAGTCGGTCCAGCGTCGAGCAGGGACAGCAGCGCGCCCTTGAAGCGCGGCGTGCGGGCCGCGGCCTCGAGACGAACCAACAGCGCGTTGCCAACCACGCCCCTGGCCGTCGGGAGCCACTCGACGAAGCGCTCGAGCAGCGGCGCGAAGGCGTCGTCAGTGAGGTGGTCGATGAGCGCGGCGAAGAGGGACTCCTCGACGAGCGTCTTCGCAAGGTCGATGGCTTCGCGCGGCCTGCTGGTGCCGCTGAGCAGCTCCTCCATCACCAGCGCAGCCGGCCGTGCGATGCGGGTGAGCACCTGGGCGTTCGGGGCGACGCCAGTGCTCCAGACGAACCAGTCGCCACAGAGCGGGCAGAGGCGCAGGTCAGGTTCCGTCGGCCCCCACAGGGACTTCAACCCGGTGCCCAGGTCGCGCCCCACGGTCGGTGACGACGTGGCAAGCGCGCCGCAGCCAGCACATTCGGACATCAGGGCACCACAGCACCACGGGTGGCGATGCTGAAGTCCTTCGCGCGACTCGAGCGCTGATGCTCGACTCTGGGCCCGGTCCTGGGGTTTGTAGCCAACTCGTCGATGCACCCGTCCATGACTCCGCTGCGCATCACGCTGTGGTTGGCCCTCTCGGTGCTCTCGATCCACGCCTGCACAGGAACGCCACCGTGCTCGAGCGCCACGTGCCGGGGCTGTTGTGTCAACAACGTGTGCTTCGAAGGGGGCTGCGGCAACTCGGTCGACGCAGGCAGCGAGTGCATTGCCGAGGACTACAGCTGTGCCACCGGTCGGTGCTGCGCGACGGGATTTCTGGGTGACCCGCTCGTCTGCAGGAACGGCGGTTGCTTTCCCGACTGCAAGACTGATGGCTCGTGCAGCTCGAACAGAGAGTGTTGCGCCTCTCCAAAGAGCGGTGCGGGTTCGTTCTGCGACCTCTCGAAGAACCGGTGCACCTTCTGTTGGAACAAGGGGCACGAGTGCATTCCACGCATCAGCGAGTGCTGCCCCGGGTTCACGTGCGGGTCGAAACCCGCGACACCGAACTTCTTCGAGTGTCTGTGATGCGTCTCTCATGCTTCCTTCTGGTGCTGACGCCTGCTGCCGTCGCCGCGCAGACGTGGGGCCTGACGTGGAAGAGTCCCGCCGAGTGCCTTCAGGCCGCCGAGCTCGCAGAACGAGTGGAGCGGAAGTTGGGCCAGCCGCTCTTCGTCGCCACGGCGCCTCGCTCGGTCGAGGGCCACCTCGAGAAGACCACGGACCAGTGGCGCGCTCGATTCACCATCGTGGACGCGAACGGCAAGATTCTGGGCACTCGAGAACTCGAGCAGTCGGTTGTGACTTGCCGCGATCTCGATGAGCGCCTGGTGTTCCTCGTCGTGCTCCTCATTCGGCCCATCGTCGAGCTCGAAGCAGCTCCACCAGCGCCGCGGGAGGTGGTTGCTCTACCCCCAGCGCCGCGCCCCGTGCGGCCGCGCCTCCAGGTTCGCGGAGACGAACGACTGGTCGATGGCCTCGTGGTGGCGCTGCCCGTCTTCCATCAACGGCTCGGCAGGGCAGACCTCGTCGACCAGTACTGGGCACGGTTCGGGCTCAAGACGGCGACGGGCGTTCTCGCGGGAGTCTTGCTGTTGACCGCGGTGGTGGCGCTGTCGGCGAGCGCTCTCGGAGCCGACTGCGTTCGGTGGTCGGGAACACCACAAGCGCCGGGGCGTTGTGTCGATCGCTCGCCCGGCGCGCTGGTGAGCGCCCTGATCACCGCCGTGTTGGGAACTGGCGGCGTCATCGCGGCCGTCGCGTACCCATCGGCGCCGACCTCGCAGGCCGAAGATGAGCGCCTGGTGAAGGAGTACGAAGCGCGCTGAGACCGCGAAGTGATTCGGTGACAACGCGCAGCCCGACTTGTGGCTATGACCCGCGTTCGTGTCGGGGGCTCTCGTCATCGTCTTCGTGTTGGCCGCCGGGCCCTCGCTCGAATTCACGGGTGACGCTCAGCCAGCGAGGTGCGAACTCGAGCGGCGTCTCAACGAGGCGCTCATCGAGCGTGGGGTCTCTGCTTCGGGGCCCGTGACGGTCCACCTCGAACGTGGCGTGTGGTCGGTTCGGCATCGTGGCGCGGTGAGAGTCCTGGGCCCGCGCACCTGTGAAGAGGTCGCAGCGCTCACTGCGGCCATTCTTCAATTGTCCGCGACGACGGAGAGCAGACGAGTTGACGCAGGGCGAACGCCGCTCGTGCGTGGAAGCGATGGGGGCGTTGAAAGCGCACCGCCCACGAGTGAACGCGATGCTGGTGCACGCGAAACGAACGCAGCACACACGAACGCGCGCGACGCTGGTGCACAGGGAACGAATACCGCACGAACGAACGAGGGCGATGCGGGCGCATCCAACGCCAACTCGACCCGCACGAGTGCGCGCGACGCCGACGCACGAGAAACGAACGCCGCACGGACGAGTGGGCGCGACGCCGGCACACCCGCAACGAACGCCGCACGCACGAGTGAACGCAATACCGGCACACCCGCAACGAACGCCGCACGCACGAGTGAACGCAACACCGGCACACCCGGAACGAACGCCGCACGCACGAGTGAACGCAACACCGGCACACCCGGAACCAACGCCGTACGCACGAGCGAACTCGACGCCGGCGCAGCCGAGTCGAAAGACACACGCACGGGCGAAGCACGCGACACCGCACGCACGAGCGAACTCGACGCTGGCGCAGCCGAAGCGAACGCCACACGCACCGCCGCCGCACGCGACGCCAACGCCGCACGCACGAGTGAGCGCGACACCGGCGCACGCGGAACGAACGACACACGCACCGCCGACGCACCCGCAACGAACGCCGCACGCACGAGTGAGCGCGACGCCGGCGCACCCGCAACAAACGACGCACGCATTGCCGGCGCACGCGAAACGAACGACCCACGCACGAGTGAGCGCGACGCAGGCGCACCCACAACGAAAGGCGCACGCACGAGTGAGGGCGACGCCGGCGCACCCATAACGAACGGCGCACGCACGAGTGAGCGCGACGCTGGCGCACCCGCAACGAACGACACACGCACCGCCGGCGCACGCGGAACGAACGACGCACGCACGAGTGAGCGCGACGGCGGCGCACCTGCAACGAACGACACTCGCACCGCCGGCGCACGCGAAACGAACGCCGCACGCGACAGCAACGCCCTGCGCACGAATGGCCGTGACGCTGGCACACCCGACACAAACGCCGCACGCACGGGTGAGCGCGACCGAGTGCCCGACGTGAAGGCAGTGGCCGACGCTCGTCCTGCCGTGAACACCGTGCCAACGCCCGACGCCGATACATCCGTCTCGCCGCCAGACGGAGGCAACCTGCCCGAGAACCGAGTCGGCGCTTCCATCGCCGCATGGGAAACACCACCCGACAGGGCTCCTTCGCCCAAGCCGACGGCCCCCCTCGAGGTCGCACCCCAGCTCGCGCTCGACCTCGGCGGCCTGGCGACGTCACGCCCTTCAGCCAGTCCGGCCATCGGCCTTGGCGTGGGCTTGTTCCTCGACCGCTGGCTGCTCGCGCTCTCCTTCGCCTTCGCCCTGCCCGAGTCCACCGACGTCACTATCAACCCCGCGCGCACGGGAACCCTCACCGCCTTCTCCTTCGGAGGAGCGCTCTCGGCAGGCCGGTGCTTCGGTTCGCGCTGGCTGGTCTGCCCCGCCATCACGGCTGGTCTTCGGGCCCTGGCTGTCTCGGCGAGCGGTGCGCTGTACCGACCGGGCTCATTCCTGAGCGCCATTCCGACGCTTGGCCTCGACGTCGGGCTCCACTACCGGCTCCTCGACTCACTCTGGCTCAGCGCGTTTCTGCGTCCTTTCGCGCCTCTGGGCGTACTGACCGCCTCGGTGGAGGGCACCAGCGCTGGCTTCTCTACCGCCCCACTGGAAGGGTGGTTTGGTGTCGGTATGCGCTGGGTTCCAGGCGCGCACTTCGATTGAAGGAATTCACCCGCTCGGCACCTTCGAGTCACTGCGTGTCATGTCGAAACTCCACAATGAAGGTGAGTTTGCGCGGGGCGACCCCTGGGTCGAACGGTGCCGTCGCCGCGAAGAAGGCGCGTGGGCCGAATTCTTCACGCGCTATCACGCCTTCGTGCGTCACTCCGCGCGCCGGCTGGGCACCGACGCCGCTGAGGTCGATGACGTGGTGCAGGAGGCCTTCACCGTGGCCTTCAAGCACATTCACACCTTCGAGCATGGCCGCATGACGACCTGGCTCTTCCGCCTCGTCTCGAACCTGGTGTCGAATCGCCACCGCGCGCGGCGTGTGCGTGAGGGGTTCCTGGCGCTCGTGGGGCGGCAACCGGTGAAGGTCCAACGAAACCCTGAAGAGGCGTGGGAAGCGCGCGAAGCGCAGACCCTGGTTCACCAGCTCATCGCCAGGCTCTCACCGAAGAAGCGTGACGTCTTCGCCCTCTTCGAGCTCGAGGGGCTCTCGGGCGACGAGATTGCCCAGCTGCTCGACCTCAACATCGGCACCGTGTGGACGCGCCTGCACCACGCACGAAAAGACTTCGAGCTCCTGGCCCGCAAGGCGGGGGTGGCGTCATGAAGCCGCTGAGGGAAGATCGCTCGGCGCTGGGCGCTCTGCTCGAAAGCGCTGCTCCGCTCGAGCCAGAAGCCGATGAGGTGGTGCTCGCCCGCGCACGGGCCCGATTCTTCTCCGCTCGCCGCGAGCGGTCGCCGCTCACGATGATGGCTGCCTTCGGCGCGGCTGGGCTGGTCGGCGCGCTGCTGGTCTTCGCCGTGATGAGGCTCTCGGCGCCGGGGCTCGAGCCGCACGCAGAGACGCCGGGTGCGTCGTGGGCGTGGGTGGGCCGGGTCGGTGACTCCAGCCGTCGCGGTGAACACGAGCTCGTGCTCGGCACAGGCGCGCTCGAGGCGACCGCCACGCAGCCTTTGACGGTCTCCACGCCGAAGGCCAGCTTCCTCATCAGCTCGGCGCGATTCCGAGTCCTGGTGGCTGGTGACGGTTTGACCTCGCTGACCGTCGAAGAAGGCGCGGTCGTCGTGCGGGTCGCTGGCAAAGCAGACCAACGAATCGACGCTCCCGGGCACTGGGACTCGGGGCCCGACGCCGACTCCGCCGAGGCCAGCTTCCATCGCTGGGCACTCGAGCTCGAGCGCGATGGGCGGTCAGCTGACGCGCTCGTGGTGCTCGAAGCGTTGAGCGGCTCGTCTTCCGTCTGGGCCGAGCTCGCGCTCTACGACGCCGCCCGCATCTGCGTCGATCGACACGAGCCCGCGCGCGCCCGACGGTTCATCGAGACGTTCGAGCGTCGCTACGCGACCGGGCTGCTGCTGCGCGAGATGAAGGCGCTTGAGGAGAAGCTCGAGCGCGGCCCCGAAAAATAATCGAACCATGAAGGTTCTCTCCGAAGGCGACCTTCACTCGCACACTCTGGAGGGAGCACCATGAAACCCCGGTCGATTCACCCCATCGTCGCACTCCTCGCGTTGGCCGTCGGCATCGGCCAGAGCTGTGGAGACCCTGTCGTCGGTTCGCGGTTCGTGAAGTCGGTCAACGCAGCCGCCGACAGTGAAACGGTCGTCGAGGTGACGATGGCCGAGGAGCCAGCGCTCAATGGCGCGAGGCTCACGATTCCGGCGGGCGCGCTCGCGCAGACGACCAAAGTGACGCTCGAGCTCGGCTTCGAGTCCCTCTCGAAGGACGGCGTCGGTCCCGTCGCCATCTGGGAGCCGTCCGGCCTGAAGTTCACCAAAAAGGCGACCATGCGCCTGCCGGTCGACCTGCCTCAGGGCTCGACGGTCGACGACCTCATCATCGAGGTTCTCGAAGGTTCTGGTGAGCGGCTGCAAATCACGCCGACGTCGTTCGCCGATGGCTTCGTCACGTTCGAGCTCGACGGCTTCACGTCATTTCAGGCGGCGCGTCGTCGCACTGACGGCGGCGTTCGAGACGGCGGAGGAGCCGGCGGGCGCACCGACGGAGGCGCCTCCGGTGGCGGCTCCGCGGGTGGCGGCAGCGCGAGCGATGGTGGCTTCTTTGGTGGCGGCTCCGCAGGCGGCGGGCGCACTGATGGTGGCTTCTTCGGTGGCGGCTCCGCGGGTGGCGGCCGCACTGACGGTGGCTTCTTCGGTGGCGGCTCCGCGGGTGGCGGGAGCGCGAGCGATGGTGGCATCTTCGGTGGCGGCTCCGCAGGCGGCGGTCGCACTGACGGTGGCTTCTTCGGTGGCGGCTCCGCGGGCGGTGGAAGCGCGAGCGATGGTGGCTTCTTCGGTGGTGGCTCCGCAGGCGGCGGGCGCACTGACGGTGGCTTCTTCGGCGGCGGCTCGGCGGGTGGCGGCAGCGCGAGCGACGGTGGCTTCTTCGGTGGCGGCTCGGCGGGTGGCGGCAGCGCGAGCGATGGTGGGTTCTTCGGGGGCGGCTCCGCAGGTGGTGGCTCAGCTGGTGGGCGCACTGACGGTGGCTTCGCTGGGGGCTCGGCGGGCGGCGGAACAGCTGGTGGACGGACTGACGGAGGCTTCTCCGGTGGCTCCGCGGGTGGTGGCTCGGCGACTGACGGCGGCTTCTTCGGCGGCGGTTCCGCGGGCGGTGGCTCGGCGAATGACGGCGGCTTCTTCGGCGGCGGCTCCGCCGGTGGTGGCTCAGCCTCGGACGGCGGCAACTGACGAGCAGGCCAGACCAACCGCGCGTCGCTGCGGGAAGCCACTCTGAACTTCGTCGCTGGTGAACCTGCGGCGCACCGCCGAGTGCGCGTCGCAGCCACGACTTGATTCGAGTCGGCTAAGGTCCGTCGCGATGAACTTCGCGCGATGGACGCTGGACCTGCGGTTGTTGCGGTGGCCGTGACGATGCTCGCCCTTCCACTCGTCGTGCTCGCCGCGCTGCCCAGGCACGTGCTGGTGCAAGAACTCCGCGGCCTCGACGTGCCCCGCGAAGAGGTGTCGTGGGTGAACGAGAAGCTCATCGAAGCGCTCTCGCGCCAGGGCTTCGAGGTGCTCACCAGCGAACAGGTCGCCAGCGCGCTGGGGCTCGAGCGGCAGCGGCAGCTCCTCGGTTGTGCGGCAGACACCAACTGCGCGGCAGAGATCGCCCTGTCACTCGGCGTCGACGCCATCATCAGCGGCTCGGTGGCGAAGGTGGACGGCGGGTTCGACCTCTCGGTGAAGATCTTCTCTGCGCAGTCCGGAGCGCTGCTGGGCACGCAGAGTGGCGTGGCGGCCGACCGAAGCGCGGTGGCGACGAAATGGAGCGCGCTCGTCGCAGCGCTCGATGGAGCGCCAGCTCCCGCGGCGGTGGCTGGCTACACACCGCCCGTCGCGCTGCTGGTGGGCGGGCTCGTCGTCGCGGCTGCGGGCGGTGGCTGTCTGGCGGGCTCACGGGTGGTGGACGCCTCGCTCTCGAGCTCGAGCAGCTTGACCGAGCTTCAGTCGCGGGCGGCGACGGGCTCCACGTTGCAGACGCTCGGCTTCGTCGGGCTCGGTGTCGGCGGTGCGGCCACCATCACCAGCCTCATTCTCGGAGCGGTGCTCCACTCGCCCGCACAGGTCGCCATCGTGCCTGCGTCGTCGGGCGCCACGGTCTTCGTGGGAGGCCAGTTCTGATGCGCCGCCTGCTCGTCATCGGGTGCGTGGTGGTGACCGCGGCCTGCATCAACTTCAGCGCGCGGGTCAGCGACGTGTGCGCGACGACGGGCTCGTGCGCGTGCGTCGAGCCGGGCAACTGCTGCGTGAACCCCGGCTTCAGCTGCGACGACACCTCGGCGTGCTGCTCAGGCTCACGCTGCGTGATGGGCAGTTGTGTGGCGCGCGCGGCGGGTGGTGGAAGCGCGACGGCAGGCGGGAACGCAGCCGCTGGTGGAACCGCGACGGCAGGAGGAAGCGGCGGTGGAGCTCCGCCTGGCGACTGGGTCTACGAGGCCTGGTGGATCGAGTCGGTGCCCCTGGAGCCCCTGGGAGACGGCGGGTACCTTCCTCAGGTGAAGCGGGCTCCGTTCGACCCTGAGGCCGTTCACATCGACGAATCGCGCACGCAGGTCGTCTTTGCGCCAGATGCGGGCAACATCTTCTGCCCTCCGACCTACGCGCTCATCTGTGGCAGCTTCCGCGCGAAGGGCTCGAGGACCAGCGCAGAGGTCGCGCTCGGGGTCATCATCAGCACCGCCGACAATTCGCCACCGAACCTCGCGATGGTGGTGAGCGCCGACGGAGGGCTCTCACAGCAGGTAGCGCTCAGCCGTGCCCAGTGCGGCCCTTCGACGGGCCTGGGCGGCGTCGACCTGCTCGATGGTCAGCTGGCGGTGTCGTGCGGCAACGCCATGTTCCTCAACGGCTCCGTCCTCTCGACCAAGACTGGCTCGTCGACGAGGCATGCGTTCGACGTGTCGTGCGCAGGCCGTGGCTGTGTGGTGCCGTGGCAGAGCGACTCGCCGGTGTCGTTCCTCCGAACCACGTTCGACGTCGCTTCGGCGACGACCATCGTCGACCACGGAGTCAGGGTCATCGCTGACGACAAGCCCACTCCCGCGACGGCTGTGGCGGTGCTCGACGATGGAGGCGTGTTCGCTGCCTGGTCGGTGTTCTCACGCGACGCCGGGGCGAGCGCGGACAGTGGTGTCTGGGTCGAGACGCCAGGAGGCGATGGCGGGCTCGTGCGCTTCCCCGCCATCCCTGCCGTCATTCGTATGACGTGTCTCGACGCGTGCGTCGTGAGCTGGTCGAACAACTACAACGTCGAGCTCAGACGGTTCGAGGCTGGCCAGTGGGTCGAACTCTCGGCCGGCTTCGAGGGCATCGGGGTGTTGTCCTGGGCGGGGGTGTTGCGTGGCCGCACGCTCGTGGTGGCGGAGCCCCGATTGAGTGGCAACTCTGCGTTGTTTGCCAACGGCGTGCTGCGGCAGACGATTCAGAATGGGCGGCAGCTGACCATCGTACGACATCGGTGACGGGCTTCGATGGCTCGAGCGAGCCCTCACCGTGAGCGACTGTCCTCGACCGACCTCATCACTGTGACGCGGCCTCGCTCGCAACCCAGCGGTGTTGATGCCTGAGTCCATGGCGCGGTCGCTGCTCTTCGAGCCGTCGCATTCTTCACCACCCTCGAGGAGCCCCATGAAGAACCCTGAACCGTCGAGCCCAACCGCACCGAAAGTCACCAACCCGCAGAGCTGGCGCCCCGCCTACTGGAAGCACGAGCACGGCAACGCCTGGAGCCGCGTGCGGGAGGCCTTCAGCCGCGACTGGGAGCAGACGAAGAAGGACGTGACGGGCAAGGGCCCGGAGCTGAACCAGGACGTGCCCGACACGGTGAGACAGGCCGCGGGCACCGAGCCGATTCCACCGAAGGGCGAGCCGAACGCTGGTCCGAGGGCGACCTGGAAAGAGGCCGAGCCGGGCGTTCGTTACGGCTTCGGCGCCAGAGAGCAGTACGGCAAGGACATGCCCGACTGGAACGAGACGGTCGAGCGCAAGCTCGAGAGCGAGTGGGACGAGAAGAAGACCGGCAAGCCCTTCGTCGAGGTGCACCACTTCGTGCGCACCGGCTGGGACCAGCACAAGAAGAACTGAAAGGAGCCCACCCATGGACACCAGGGTCACCGCCCCGACGAAGCGCAAGGTTCGCCAGTCGCCGTCCGTCGTCGAGAAGCTCCCCGCGCAGGCGAAGCAGCTCGAGCAGCGCGCCGAAGTCGAGCTGAAGAAGGCCGCTGCGTCTGCGGGCGCGCTCGTGAAGAAGCACCCCGCCGTCACCGCCGTCACCGCTGGCGCGCTGGTCGGCGCAGGCGTGCTCGTCGGCGTC
Organism: Archangium gephyra; assembly: GCA_943370055.1. Classification (GTDB taxonomy): domain Bacteria; phylum Myxococcota; class Myxococcia; order Myxococcales; family Myxococcaceae; genus Xiheimicrobium; species Xiheimicrobium gephyra_A. The sequence goes on along the minus strand of CALRPN020000020.1, from coordinate 107,671 downwards.
GTCGCGCAGCGGGCGTTTCACCATGAGCCCACCGTCGGCGAAGCCGTGATGGGCGCCCTCAAGCGCAGCGCCTCGAAGGTCTCGAAGCGGCTGTCCAGCACGGCCGCCGCCGGGTTGAGCGCCGGGAAAGCCACCGCGAAGCGCGCGTTGCGGTAGCGACTCACAAGCCGGGAAACAGCTCGGCCTCCGAGGGCTCGCGGGGCCTGGGGCCGAGCACCTTCGTCATCAGCTGGCGCAGCTCGTGCCTGGGGCCGAAGACGTACTGCTTGGCGCCCGAGAAGAGCTCGCCGCACCCGAGGCACACCCTCACCTCGGTGTCTCCCGCGCGGAGCTTGCCGTCGATGTGCACGACGCACTTCAACGCGCCTTCCCGAACCGGCGTGGCGAACAGCTTGCGAAGGGCGGCCTGATCTTCACCCGTGACCGGCGTCCACGGACTCAGCTCGATGTACTTCGTGCCGCTCGCGCCCCACTGAACCTCGACCTGCTGGGACAGCAGCGCGTTCTGCCAGTCGGCCGCGCCCTCGAGCTTCGACGTGCAGCCCGTGACGGCGAGCAGAGCGACCACCAGCAGCGAGCGTTCGAGGTTCATGAGCGCTCGAGGTTACTCCGAGTCGCCGCGTCTCGCCGCGGGCTCCCACCCAGCGTGAACGAACGCTCCTTCAACTCGATGCGACCACGCCAGCCAACCCGTCGGCATCACGCAGAGCCGGGTTGGCTCGAACGGTGATGATGCGCTGCGAGTCTCACCGGCCGGTTGGCCGCCACCTTCATCAGGAGCACCCATGACGCTCGACCAGACCGCGACGACGCTCATCACGAAGCCCGAGCCGCACCACACCAGGCCAGCCACTGCGCCGAACGGCACCTTCCTGCTCGACCTCGAGGCCATCAAGCTTCGCGCCCGCGAGCACCTCGACGATGGCGCCGTCACCGTCGGCAACCGGGGAGACCGACAGCTCATCATCTCGTTGCTCAACGACGCGCTCGCGACCGAGCTGGTCTGCGTGCTGCGCTATCGCAGCCATCACTTCCAGAGCGCCGCGCGCGGGGGCATCGCGGGCTTCGCCGTGACGGCGGAGCTGTTGCAGCATTCGCAGGAAGAGCTCGCTCACGCCGACCTGCTCGCGAACCGCATCAGCCAGCTCGGTGGCGAGCCCGACTTCGCGCCGCAGGGCCTCGCCTCACGCAGCCACACCGACTACGTGGTGAGCACCTCGCTCAAGCACCTGCTGACCGAAGACCTCGTCGCCGAGCGCATCGCCATCGAGACGTACACGGCGCTGGTCCGCTTCGTGGCCGACAAGGACCCGACGACCCGCCGGTTGTTCGAGGACATCCTGGCGCAGGAAGAAGGGCACGCTGACGAGCTCTCTGACCTGCTGCGCCGCCTGCCTGCGAGCGACGACAGAGCGGTCGGAGCGTAACGACTCACGGCCTGTAGATGAGCCGGCCGTCTCGCATCTCGAAGCGAAGGCTCGACCAGGTGCGCGGGCTGACCGGCACCGTTTGTCCCGTTGCATCACGGCGGAAGTCGAGGGGCCCCGACGGGCCCTGGCGCTCGAGCTCGCGCCGCACATCAGCGAGCAGGTGGTCTGCGCCCGCGAGCACACGAATGTGCGGCACTCCGGCAGCCGCTGCCGCGCCGATGAGCGTATGAATCGGAGAGTCGGCGCGGCTCGCGCCCAGGGCTGCGTCGTAGGCGGTCGTCACCAACGACGTCCGGTCCGAGGCCTGCACGATGCGCCGCAGCTGCTCGGTCGCCGTCGCGCGATTGCCCGAGACGTTGACGTCGACGAGGTTCACCTGGCCCAGGCGGGCGTCGGGGCTCTGCCGCAGCGCCTCCGAGAGCGCGTTCACGCCGTTGGAGTGCACCGACAGGTTCGTCGTGATGCCGGCGTCGCGGTTGAAGTCGAGCAGGCGGCGCAGGGTCTCCTGCTGCTCGGCGTTGGGGTTCGAGCGGCGCGCGTCCAACCCACCGTTCGCGTTGTCGAGCACCACGCCGACGTCACGGCCCGAGAGGCGCCCCAGCTCGACGCGGGTCGACTCGAGGTCCTCTGCGCTCCGCGCGCCACCACCCAGGCCAGAGATGCCGGCGAGGCCCACGTTCATTCGACCGGTCGCCAGCGCCTCGGCGAGCACCCGGTCTCCATCGGGGCCGAGCCGCGTCGAGAGGCTGCGCAGCCGGTCTGACGCTTCGCCCTCCGAGAGGCCCAGGCGCTGCGCGAGCTGCTGCGTCGAGAACTGGTGGTGCTGATCAGCCGACGGAATCGAGGCGTTGCGTCCGTCGGGGAAGCGGTACAGGCGGCTGCCGTCGTCGAAGATCTGGGTCGACGGTTCGCCGGCGTTGGGACCGGCGGCGGCTGCGGGGCCGGGCTCGAACGAGTCGGTCGCACCGGGAACCTGCCCGGCTGCCGCGGCGCCTCCCTCGACCGGTCCCTCCAGCTCGGGGAGCTCGTTCACCTGCGGCTGCATCGGCCGACTTCGGAGGCGCGAGATGTTCATGCAGAAGTATCGCGACCAACGGGGGTCCGGTTTCAGGCCTCAGGTGTCAGAACCCCGCGCAGAAACAGGCCTGCACGGTTCTGCAGGTGCCCGCATCCGGCCCTTCGGGAGCCTGCTTCCGGAACACCACAGGCGCTCGAGCCGACGCACGTACGATTTGCCACTCACAGCCGACACGCTCGAAGTGCACGGATGAGTCAGAACTGCTTGCGCACCATGGGTCGCAGGTGTCACTCGGCCCCATGCGCTCCATTCACCTGCTGCTCCTCGCCACCCTCGTCGGCAGCGCCTGCAACTGTGGTGGACGCGTCAGCTCGGTGAAGGTGACGGTCGACGTCTCACCGCGCACGCTCGACTTCGGCGTGCAGGCTCCCGGGCAACTGGCACGTCGCAGCCTCTCGTTCGTCGCGCACGGAGCACCGGTGAGTGTCGCGAGTCTGACGTTGCGTGATGACGCGCGCGGCAGCTTCTCGCTCGGCATCGCGCCGATGATGTTGCAGCCCGAAGTGCCCGCCACCATCGAGGTCGTCTACGCGCCGAAGAGCGAAGGGGCCGACTCGGCGCTCGTCGTCGCCTCGTTCGTCGATGTCGCAGATGAAGTGACGGTGCCGGTGGTCGGCCGCGCGCTGCTGTTCTTCGATGCAGGCATGCCGGTCGATGCAGGCTTCGTCGATGCGGGCGTTGATGCTGGGTTCGTCGATGCGGGCGTTGATGCAGGCTTCGTCGATGCAGGCGTTGATGCCGGGTTCGTCGATGCTGGCGTTACGGATGCGGGACTCGTCGATGCGGGAGTCGTCGTCGACGCGGGCTTCGATGCAGGGCTCGTCGATGCTGGACTCGTCGTCGACGCGGGCTCCGATGCGGGTCTCGTCATCGACGCAGGCTCCGACGCAGGCGTCCCAGTCGATGCAGGAGTTCCCATCGACGCCGGCTACGGCCCGCCGAACTGTCCGGTGACGACGACGATTCGCGACGTCAGCGCCATGACCTCTGCGCTGCCCAACGTCATCTGGGTCGGCTCGGGCTACGTGGTCGCGGTCGATGAACGGGTCACCACCACGGCGTGGGAGGTCTCCCTGCAACGCACTGACGCGAGAGGCGGACTGGTCGCCGGCCCGTCACCCATCAGCCCGGTCGATGGCTCCTCGAGCATCTGGCCCAGCGTCGCGTTCTCGGGCTCCGAGTACGCCATCACCTGGCTCGACGACCGCGCCGCGCCCCGCCGCGTGTACTTCGCGCGCGCCAACGCGAACCTGCAGAAGCTCCCGGGCTCCGAAGTCGTGCTCAGCCCGACGACCGGGACGGCCAGCGGTGCGCGCGTCGTCTGGAGCCCCGCGCTCTCACAGTGGGGCGTCGCCTGGTCGACGACACAGGTCGTCTTTCAGCGCTTCGACGCGGCCGGTGTGAGCCTCGGTCAGGTCTCGCTCGGCACCGGCACCGTGTCGGAAGCAGGCAACCCGCTCGTCGCGACGCCGACCGGCTGGGCGCTCGTCATCTCGGGCAACAGCCCCAACGTGGTCGAGCTCGGCACCGGCGCTCCAGTGGTGACGCCGCTCCCCGGTACCGCGCAGCGCGCCTCCATCGCGTACGGCGCAGGCCAGCTCGCGGTGGCGCACGACATGGCTGCGCAGCCGATTCAGTTCCTGCGTGTGCAGGGCGGCGCCGTCGTCGCGAACAGCACGCTCACCGTCGGCACCATGACGACCGCGATTCGACCCAACCTGCCGAGCCTCGGGTGGAACGGCGCCGCGTTCTTCGTCGTGTGGAGCGAGACCGCGAGCGGCCACGCGAACCAGCTGCTCTCGGCAGCCATTGCGCCCACCATGATGAGCGGAAACGTCGTGGGCACGCCGCTCACGGTTCGCTCCAACGCGGGCTTCAACAGCCTCGCCATCGGCAGCTGCGGGTTCGCGCTCACCTACGGCACGTTCTCGTCGCCCACGATGCCTGACGCGCTCGAGATTCACCCCTGAGCCAGGAAGTTCTCCAACGCCACGAAACTGGGAAGAATGGGGACTCGAACGGAGCACCAATGACGACCGTCGTCTTCGAGAACGAGCTGGGCCTGTTGCGCTACCACGAGGTGCCCGGCCGCAGCGGCATCGTGCATCACGAGGTTCGCGGCTTCGCCTCGGGAGAAGCGTTTCGACAACTGCTGCTGACAGCCACCCAGGTGCTGCGCGAGCGACACGCCACCAAGTGGCTCTCAGACGACAGGCTCGTCACCAGCCTCGACAGCGCCGACATCGCCTGGGGTGGGAAATACTGGTGGCAACAGGCCATCGACTCGGGCTGGAAGTACTGGGCGATTCTCGCGCCCATCTCTGCCGACGGCCGCGCCGCGTTTCAGGTCTCGGGGTTCGCGATGAGGGCCGTCATCGAGAGCAAGCTGACGGTGCGCTTCTTCACCGAGCCCGAGGCGGCGCTGGCGTGGCTGCGTGACGTCGACGCAGCGCCCTGAAGCGAACGCTCAGCGCTTCGATGACGGCGCGGCGACCATGCCGCCCGTGACGGGAGCGGCCTTCTTCGCCGTGAGCCGACGGTACATGTCGTAGTTGCCCTCGTAGCGAACGACCTTCCCTTCGCCTTCGAACACGAGCAGCGCGGTCGCGACCTTGTCGAGGAAGTAGCGGTCGTGGGTGACGAGCAGCACGGCACCGGTGAACTGCACCAGCAGGCGCTCGAGCACGTTGAGCGTCACCAGGTCCAAATCGTTGGTCGGCTCGTCGAGCACCAGCACGTTGGCGCCCTCGAGGAAGAGCCGCGCGAGCAGCAGGCGATTGCGCTCGCCGCCCGACAGGCCCTTCACCTTCATGCGCTGCATCGGCACGGGGAAGAGCAGGTCGTCGAGGTACTCCGCGAGCCGCATCTTCTTCTCGCCGAGCGTCACCCAGTCGTCGTCCCACGCGGCCTCGAACACCGTCTTCTCGTCGTCGAGCGCGGTGCGCAGCTGGTCGTAGTGCACCACGCGCGTCTTGGGCCCTCTGCGAATCGTGCCGGAGTCGGGCGGCAGCTCTCCCAGCAGCGTGCGAATGAGCGTCGTCTTGCCCGCGCCGTTCTTGCCCATGAGCGCGAGCCGCTCGCCGGGCTGCAGAATCACGCTCACGTCGTCGAGGATCTTGTTCTCGCCGAACGACTTGCTGACGTGGGTGGCCTCGATGACGGTCTGTGACAGGCGCGGCGCGGCGGCCAGCTGCAGCTCGGGCACCTTGGGCCGCTGAAAACCCTTCTCGCTGAGCAGCTTCCGCGCGCGCTCGATGCGGGCCTTCGACTTCGTGCGCCGCGCCTTGGGCCCACGGCGCAGCCACGCCACCTCCTGCGCAATCCACTGCTGGCGTTTGTGCTCGCCGGTCTTCTGGTCCTCGAGCTTCACGAACTTCTGCTCGAGGTACGCCTCGTAGTTGCCCGGGTAGCTGACGAGGCCGCCAGGCTGGCTGTCGGACACGTGCGGCTCGACCTCGATGATGCGGTCGACGAGCCCGTCGAGGAAGTAGCGGTCGTGCGTGACGAGCAGCAGCGCCGAGTCGCGCGAGTCGAGCTCGTCTTCGAGCCACTCCACCGTCTCGGCGTCGAGGTGATTGGTGGGCTCGTCGAACATGAGCAGGTCGGCGTGGGTGAGCAGCGCGCGGGCGATGGCGACGCGTTTGCGCTGGCCACCCGAGAGCAGCTCGATGGGCTGGTCCCACGTCGCCGGGTCGACGCCGAGGCGGTCGAGCAGCTTGCGTGACTCGTGCGCCGTGTCCCACCCGCCGAGGTGCTCGATGGTCTCGACCAGCTTCGAGAGGCGCTCGAGCACCCGCTCGTCGTACGTCGTCTCGAGCGAGGTCGAGAGCCGTGCGTGTTCATCGAGCGCATCGCGGAGCGGTTGCTGCGCGACGGTGAGCTCACTCGAGGGCGTGGCGCCAGCGGGGAACTCGGGCTCCTGCGCGAGGTGACTCACCCGCATGCCGCGCTGCACCTGCATGGTGCCGGTGTCGGGCTTCACCGCGCCGGTGAGCACCTTCATCAGCGTCGACTTGCCGCAGCCGTTCACGCCGACGAGGCCGACACGTTCTCCTTCTTCGATGACGAGCTCGAGGTCGGAGAAGAGAGTGCGGCTGCCGAAGGAGAGGGTCAGGTCGAAAGCGCGAAGGAGCGTCACCCATCGGCCGTACCCCAGTCGCCCCGGGCCCGGTGGAGAAACGCTGCGTCAGGGCACGATGAGCCGGCAAATCACGGGAGTGGCGGTGGTGGGCGTCGTGTGTTGGCCGACGAGGAGCAGCTTGCCGTCGGCCTGTCGGGCGATGTCCTCGGTTCGCGCGCCCTGGTTGGGCACGTGCGCGACGAGGTAGCCGCCGTTGGGTGCCGACACGTCGAGACCGCCGTCGAGCTGGAGCAGGGCGACCGCCATGTCGGTGTTGCCCACCTCGGGGTCCGAGCTCAGGTCTTCGAAGCGGGCCGCCAGGCCCAGGACGCCGCGCTTCACTTCGACGCCACGCTCGATGGCGCGGTCGACGATGGCGACCAACCCCCCATCGGGTGAGAGGCGGGCATCGACTGCGCCCGACTTCGTGGCCCCGACGAGCGTCGGGACCCCGTCCACGCGCAGGAGCACCCGGTAGGAGCCGTCACCGAGCTGAACGAGCATGCGCGCCAACGTTCCCGAGGCCGTCAGCCTGCGCGTCCCTGCCTCCGCAAAGGTGTTGTCGAGGCCTCCGTCGGAGGGCTGTACCCGCGCGAGCAACAGGTCGCCGAACGCCGCCCCTGCCACGATGAGCCCTCCATCGGAGTCGCGGAGCGCGGCATGCGTCGTGAAGCTCCGCAGACCGGTGCGAAGGGACGGCTGCCGCTGGCCGTCGTTGCCGTAGCGTTCGAAGGCGAGCTCGTTGAGGCCACCACGGCTCGCCACCAGCAGGCCGTCGGGCGCTTCGACCACGAGGCTGGCACGGGAGGGCGGCGCGGTCGTCGTCACCACCACACCGCCGTCTCCGAAGGCGCGGTCGAGGGCTCCGCTCGGCGTGAGCTTCACCAGCGAAAGCAGCTGATTGGTCGGCGCGACGGCGACGACCACCCCGTCGGCACGCGGCACGAGCGCGTTCACCTGGTGGAAGGCGCGGGCGAGCTGAAATCGAACGCGGCCCTGGTCTCCGAACGAGGGGTCGAGCTGCCCTGCTGCCGTCACTTTCACGACGGCGACAGCGCTGCTCTGCGAGGGGTCTCCGGCATCGGGCGACACCGACCCGGCGACCCAGATGGTGCCGTCATCGGTCACCGTGACGGTGGTGAAGGCCTCGGAGCGGGCGGGATTGAAGGGGACCTGCAGGCAGCCGTTGGTGCCGAACGTCGGGTCGAGGTGGCTCACCGGCGGCGGCCCCGCATCGAACGCCGCGCCGCCCGCGTCTCCGCCACCCGTCGCGCCTCCGCCGCCAGAACCACTGAGGCCACCGCCCGCGCTCCCTCCGTCTGGAGTGGCGACGGGCGCAGAGCAGGCAGCAAGCAGGAGCAGCAGGAAGGGCGTTCTCATGAAGCGCGCACGATACTGCCCGTGCAGCGTCAGCGCCGGTTTCTGCGCTTCGCGAGGCGAACGACGCGAGCAGCGTGCTCGGCGAGGGCGTGGGGCGGTGACCGCTCGGCGAACGGTCCGATGGTGTCGACGGCGAGCTTCAGACACCGGCTCACTTCACTGCGCGAGTCACCGTCGAGCTCGCGCTCCCAGGCCTCGGCGACGAAGCCCAGCCCTCGCAGGCCGAGCTCCTGGTGCTGCAGCACCGACTCCGAGACGGTGAGCGCGCGGTCGGCGTGCTCGTACGCGCTCGCCCACTTCTTCTCTCGCGCGTCGGCCACGGCGACGACCCGGTGCGCGAAGGCGAGCAGACCGGCGACGCGGTCGTCACCGCCCTCGAGAATCGGCTCGGAGTGCGTGATGGCCTCTTCCGCGGCGGCCTTCGCGCGCGCGAACTTGTTTCGTCGCAGCAACGTGTCGCTCAAGCCACGCAGCGTCGCGGCGAGGTGCCAGGCGAACTGGACGCGGCCTTCGAGCTCGACCAGCTCGCGGTAGCAGGTGGCGGAGTCTTCGTACCGTTCGATGGCTTCGTCGAGACAGGCCGGGTCCTCGGGAGACAGCAGCGGCACGTACGTCGGCGGGAGCGTGCCCCACGTCGAGTCGCCAGGAGGAATGAGTCCAGCCAGGGCCTTGCGCGCGGCATCGTCGTTCTTGAACACGGGCTTCGCGCCCATGCGTTCGACGCGCGCGGCGAGGTCGGCGACGAGCTTCACGCGGGAGCCCAGCGCCGAACCAAACACGTCGACCCAGAGCGAGGGCTTGTCTCCAAGTTCTTCTCTCGGCGTACCGATGAGCGTGTTCGCCAGGATGTGCACCAGCGCTCCTTCGACGTCGTGCGCGAAGGGCACCGTGAGGCCGAGCTCGTGGTCGACGTACACGACCGAGGGCCCGTGCTTCGTTCGACCGCGACGCAGGTCCCAGCAGAGCAGGTCTCCCGCGAGCTCTTCGGCGAAGACGACGAGACCTGGGCGAAAGCTGCCACCGACTTCGACGACGTCTTTCGGGTCGAGCAACGAGATGCCACCGCCGCCGAAGAAGCGGTCGTTCGTTCGACGCTCGAAGACAGCGGCTGCGCGGTGGAGCGCGAGATACGCCTCGGCTTGCTGCTGCCCGACGAGGTTCTCGATTCGGGTCTGCTGTGACGATTTCGCTCGCGCCATTGGCACAGCGTATTCCGCCGCGGAAGGTCAGTGCCCGACGTTGTACGCGAGGCTCTTCAGCTCGAACTCTCCGTACGTCCACGCTCCGGCATCGGGGTGCCACCTCGTCTCGGCTTTCGTCGGCACGCGTGCAGGCCCGACCGTCGCGAAGTCGTGCACTGGCGTCGTCCACGGCATCACGTCGGCCTTGCCTTCCGGCGTCGCTGCGCGGTCATCAGAGCGGAAGTCCACCAGCTCTCCCGCCTCGTCGAAAAACAACGTCGCTGCGATGGTGTTCACACCGAGCGTGAAGTGCGCACGCGCCGAGCGTGAATCGATGGGCTCCCACCTCACCGACGGCCGCACCAGCTCGCCGGGCGCGAAGATGCACAGGTCATTGAAGAGCGTCACCGTCTCGGAGCGAGTCATCACCTCACCCTTCGCGTCCACCATCGTCTTCGCGGACAACAACCGCACGCGCATCGTCGCGCCGTGTTCGTCGAACGAATGCAGCACGTCGACCGGCAGCCCCTTCATCGTCGCGTCCATCAGGAAGAACCGGCGCGGCGTGTCGAGGGTGTTGAGCTGCTGCGCGGTGAACGCCATCCACGGGTCGGTTGGTGACGCACGAATGCGCCCGACCCAGCTCGCGCGGAAGTTCTGCACGCGGGGCTGACCCACGACTCCGGCGCGGCGCACGTAGCGCTGCACGGGCTCTGGGAGTGGCTTCAGGTCGGCCTCGGTCAGCACCTCGGCTTCGTGCGCCGGGCCTGCGAGCGCCTGGTCTCGTTCGTACTCGGCGGGCAGGCTCAACGGACCTCGCGAGATGAAGCCGTAGATGGCACCCAGCAGCAGAATGACGTTGGCGATGGTGCCGAAGCGCGCGTCGCTCCAGCTCGAGAAGATGACGGCCTGCGAGACGATGAGCGCGAGCGCTCCGAGCACCCACCACCAGCGCGGCGTGACCAACAGCGCGACGGCCGCCGAGATGGAGAGCAGCCCGGCGACGAGCCACGCGACCCCGACAGGCCGGCTGATGGGCAACACGAGCTGCGGCAACACGGCCAGGCCGAACGCTTTGGCGAAGCCGAAGAAGTGAATGAGACCGTGAACGACGACGAGGCTGATGAAGACGATGCGAATCATGGGTCCTCCTCTGCTGTTGCGAGCTGCGACAACCATCTCGAGAGCACGCGCTCGAGCGTGACGACGTCGGTCTCGGGCAGACCCTCGAAGAGCCGCGAGATGAAGCGCTTCTGACGCTCGGCCGCCGCGGGCCGGTCGAACGCTGCCGACACCTTGCGCGTGCAGTGCAACCGCAGCGCGCGGGCGTCTTCGGGGTCGCTCTTCAATTCGAGGAAGCCACGCTCCTCGAGCTGGCGGGCGAGCTGCTTCACGTTCTGACGGGACGTTCCGTACAGCGCGGCCGCTTCGGTGAGCGTCGGGGGCCCGTCTTCCCGTTTGCTGACGATGGCGAGCAGCAGCCACTGGCTCGTGGTGAGCGGAATGCCCTCGCGGGACAGCTCGAGATCGGCCCGCCGCGCGAGGTGCTGCGCCACGAGGAAGAGCTGCCCGAACACCGCGAACCGCGCTGCACCATCCGTCCTTTTCATATGCGTAACATGTTACGCATCGATCGCTCGCGCAACCTGGAGTGACAACGCAGTTCTTGCGCCGATGAAGTACGGTCAAGACATGGAGACCAGGGAGCTGCAGGCCCGATACGCGTGCTTCGACCAGGCCACCCAGCCGTTACGAGACATGCCACGCGTCGTGGACGCCGCGCTGGCTCCGAAGGCCTGACCATGCCCGCGGCCTGGCAGACGTGGTTCGTTCCCGACCTGTCCTCGATGTGTCTCGTCGCTGATGACAGTGGCCTGCTCGCCTTTCCCTCACGTGGTGGAGAACCTGTGTGGCGCAGGGCGGGCACTTCGTGGGTGCCGGCGGGAGTCTTCGATGGCGCAGGCCGGGTCGTCGGCGTGTACCGCGACGCGAGCCGCGCCCTCGTCACCGTTTCGTGGGACGGCAAGGCGCTGGTGCGACGAGTCTGGGGAGGCGCAGAGGCCGGGCGAACGCACCTCGACGTGAGCGACCGAAGCGTCGGCTCCCTCGCCTTCGACCCGCTCCGCCGCAGACTCGTCGTCAGTGGAGGCCTTCACGGCGTCAACCCGTGGACCGTCTCCATCTCGGAGGAAGGCGTGGTGACGCAGCTTCCGGTGCTGGGCAGCGTCGTCTTCGATGAACGGCAGCAGCGGCTCTTTGCCACCGTCGACGCGCAGGTCGACCCGGGCCACAGCGTTCAGAGCGTCGAGCCCGTCTTCGGCTGGCTCGACGGTGACGCCTTTCGGCCGCTGCAGCAGCTCGAGGGCCGCTTCTGGTCGAAGCTGGCCTACGACCGCTCTCGCGGAACGACCCTGGGCTTTCTCCAGACCCAGCAGGGAGCGCCGGCGCACCTGCAGGTCGTCGAGGGCGACCAGCTGACCCTCGCCACTCCCGTCATCGAGTCGCCGCCGCTCAACCTCTTCGAGCTCGTCGACGATGCTGGCGTGCTGACGGCCTTCGGTGGTCAACGCTTCGAAGGCAGTGAGGCCAGCCTCTGGCGCCTCGAGGAAGGCGCCTTTCGAGAGACACCGGTCGGCACGTGGCCACCCGTCGACGGCAAACGCGTCATCGTCAGCGCAGGGCCGTCGCTCGTTCACCTCTCGAAGCGGTCACTCCACGCGGTGCGCCGCGAGGGCGAGGCGTGGCGCCCATGGGGCACTGCGCCCGTGCTCGAGACCCCGTTCGACGCGAAGTGGTCGCAGGCGCCGCTCATCATCGGGGGCCTTGGGCTCGGGCTCATCGATGCGACCGGGCAGCTGTGGGACTGGCCTGCCGGCGGCGCGCCTTCACCTCGCATCGGGGTGCCATTCGAAGAGGTGTCGCACCGGAGTCTGGGCATCGTCGGCCCCAACGGCGTCGTCGTGCTGGTGCCAGATGCGTACGCCGAGCGCGGCTTCATCCTCGACGGCGGAGCCGCTCGGACTTTCGAGACGGCTCCCCTGTGCGCATTGACCACCACCCGGGAAGCCGTGCTCGCGCTCGATGCTGAGTTCGGGCTGCATCGCCTCGGAGCGTCGGGCTTCGAGTCCAGGGCGCAGCTCAGCGGAGGAGCCGGTCGGCCCATCGCGCTCGCCACAGACCGTCGCAGCGGCGTCTGCTGGGTCCTCACGCGCGACGGCGGCTCGAGTCACCTCTTCCGCCTCGACGCTGGCTCCGACGAACTCCTTCCGTGTGAAGCTCCAGCCATGCCCGTGAGCCACACTGGCGTCGAGGGCATCGCTGTCGACGAGACGAATGACGCGCTGACCTGGTGGTCCGCGGAGTCGTTCGCCACCTGCCGCGTCGCGACCTGAAGGGTCAGACGTCGTCGAGGCTCGTCTCGATTTTCACCTTGCCTTCGAGGCGCTTGCGGTCGGCAGGCGTCAGCTGCGGCATGCGATAGCCCCCTGGCAACGCGAGCACCCGCAGTGAGGGGAACAACCCTGGCGAGGTCAGCGCCTCGACCCAGCCTGCGAGCACGGAGACGCCCTGCTGCGCGTTGAGCTGCGCCATCGAGCAGTTGAGGGCGAGCCGCTCGAGGCGCTTCAGGTGCGGCGCCATCGCTTCGAGGCCCTGCCGGGTGACGTCATTGTGCGAGAGGTCGAGCCGCTTCAGGCCCTCGAGCCCGGGCGCCAGCGCTGCGCACGCGTTGTCCGACAAGCCATTGGAGGAGAGGTCGAGGGTGTGAAGCTGCCCCAGCGGGTGTTTGCAGAGCTCGGCGATGACGGCCATCGTCTTCGTGCGCAGCGACGTCACGCTGAGCTTGAGCCTCGGGTGCAGCGCCGCGATGAGGTCGAAGCCCTCGACGACTCGGGGCGCTTCCGCGTTGACGGAGCGCACGAGCCCATGCTGGTCGAAGTCCCAGGTACGAACGTACGCCCGCGCAGGACCGACGAGCTTTCCACCGAGCTTCTTGAGCATCGAACGGCTGCGCTCGTATTGCTCCTCGGTCGGGTCTTCGAGCAGGGAGAGGTGAATGAACTCTCCGCGCACGTCACCGCGCTCGATGAGCGCATCGGCCCACACCTTCAGCGCCGTGAGGTCGTCCGGGTTCTTCCAGAACGCCTTGCGGAACGCGGCATCAGCAGGGTCGAGCGCTACCTGCTGCGCGGCGGGAGCGGCCTTCTTCGTGCGCGCCTCGTGAACCTCGCCGAGGTCGCCGAGGAGCGAGGTGAGCGCTCCTTGCGGGACCTGCTTGCGGCGGGCCTCCGCGTAGCCCTCGTAGTACGGCTGAAGCTTGCCGCCTTCGCCGGTGAAGATGACGTCAGCGTCGGTCCAGAACTTCGTCGTCTTCGCTCCGAGGTCCTTGAGCGCGCGCTCGAGGTCCTTGATGGCTCCGAGCTCGAACGTGCCCCGAAGGCAGATGCGTTTGCCGCGCAGCCCTTCCCGGGTCAGCGGCTGGGCTGCATCCTTCTTCGCGGGCGTCGCCTTCGCCGCGACAGGCTTCGCGCCCTTCTCCAGATAGCCCTTCTTCGTCTTCTCGTTGATCAGCTTCGCCCACAGCTTCTCGGCGGCGGGCGCTTCGCCCTGGTCCTTGATGGTGGTCTGCCCGGGTGTGCCAATCTTCCCGTAGCGGGTCTTGACGACCGCGCCCTCACGCCAGACCTCCCAGAACTTGTTGGAGCTTCCTTCACTGAACTCGAAGTAGCGCTTCGTCATGGTCGTGTCCTTTTCGACCAGACGTCCCAGGGCCGGGGACTTTTGCGTGAGCGCAGCATCGCGCCTGCAACGTGGTTAGACGGAGTCTCCGCATGCTCCCGCTGAAGCTCAAAGTGCTCGAGGCCGTCTCCGAGGTCCCCAAAGCGGCGTGGAACGCGCTGCTCTCGCCCGGTGAAGCGCCAGTCACCCGGTGGGAATGGCTCGACGCGATGGAGCAGTCTGGCTCGGCGACCCGCGCGCGTGGCTGGGAGCCGAAGCACCTCACGCTCTGGCGTGGTGACGTGCTCGTCGCGACGCTGCCCGCGTACCTGAAGTTCCACTCGATGGGCGAGTACGTCTACGACTTCGGCTGGGCCAACGCCGCGCAGCAGTTCGGCGTCGAGTACTACCCGAAGCTGCTCGTCGGCATGCCGCTGTCTCCCGTGACGGCGCGGAAGCTCCACGTGGCGGCGGGCGAAGACGTCGAGGCGATTCGCGAAGTGATGCTCACCGCGGCCGTGCAGCTCGCGCAGGACGAAGGCGCCTCGAGCGTGCACGTGCTCTTCCCGCCCGAAGACGAAGCGCTGGCCATGGAGCCGTACGGCTTCTTCCGCCGCGGCACGCTGCAGTACCACTGGCGAAACCCCGGCTACCGCACGTACGACGACTACCTCTCGCGCTTCGACTCCAAGCGCCGCAACCAGCTCAAGCGCGAGCGCGGCGCCGCGGCGCAGCAGGGCATCACGCTGCGCACCGTGCGCAGCCACGAGCTCGACGCCACGCACGCGAGCCTCGCCGGGCGCTTCTACGAGGCCACCTCGGGCCGCCACTCGTGGGGCACCATTCAGCTCACGCCCGACTTCTTCCGCCGCGCGTTCGCCGCCATGCCCGACGCCATCGAGCTCGTGGTGGCCGAACACGGCGGCAAGGTCATCGCGGGCGCCTTCAACCTGCACACGCCGACGCACCTCTACGGCCGCTACTGGGGCTGCTTCGAGGAGCACCCGTTTCTGCACTTCCACGTCTGCCTGTACCACTCCATCGACGACTCGATTCGCGCGGGCCGCACCACCTTCGAGCCGGGCGCGGGCGGAGAGCACAAAATCTCCCGCGGCTTCGAGCCGACGCGCGTGCACTCGGCGCATCGCATCTTCGACCCACGGTTCGAGCACGCCGTGAAGCGCGCGACCGAGCGTGAGGCCGCGGAGATCGACCGCGTCGCCGCGCAGTCACTCGAGATCAGCGGGCTCAAGCCGTGGCCGCTGGCCGTCGGTCAACCTGCGACCTGAATCGGCCGCCCCGGTGGCCTGAGCCGATCGAGCGTCGTCGTGAGGTCCGAGAGGTGGAGCGGCTTGGTCAAGAAGGCGTCGAAGCCTCCGGCCAGCGCCCGGTCCCGCTCCTCCACCGAGGCGCTCGCAGTCAACGCGACGGCTGGCGCCTTCACCCCAGCGGCGCGGAGCCGAGCGAGCGTCTCGTAGCCATCGAGCCCCGGCATCTGCAGGTCGAGCAGCAGCAGGTCGCAGGGAGAGGCGGCCAGCAGACCAAGCAGCTCGGCGCCATCGTGAGCTCGCACCACCTCGAAGCCCAGCCGCTCGACGAGCCGCGCGGCCACCGTGAGGTTGATGTCGTTGTCGTCACAGACGCCGACCCTGCCGCTCCTGGGGCCCGTGGTGATGACGAGCTGGGGAGCGACCTCCCGCGGCTCGAGGGGCACCGCGAACGAGAACGTCGAGCCCTGCCCTTCGACGCTCTGCACCTTCAACGTGCCGCCCATGAGCGAGACGAGGCGCTCCGAGATGGAGAGCCCGAGCCCCGTGCCACCGAACCGCCGCGCGATGGAGGCCTCGGCCTGCATGAAGGGCTGGAAGATGCGCTCGAGCTGCGCGGGCGTCATGCCCATGCCCGTGTCCTTCACCTCGAAGCGCACGAGCAGGTCGGGCTCGGCCGGTGTCACCACCACGCGCACCGACACCGAGCCTCGCTCGGTGAACTTCAGCGCATTGCCGACGAGGTTCACGAGCACCTGGCGCAGCCGGAACCAGTCACCTCTCAGACAGGGCGGCACCTGGCCTTCGACCTCGATGGCGAAGAACAGGCCCTTCTCTTTCGCGCGCAGCGAGAGCACCGCCCGAAGCGCGTCGAGCTCGTGGGTCAGGTCGAAGTCGGCACGGTCGAGCTCGAGCTTGCCGGTGTCGATCTTCGAGAGGTCGAGCACACCGTTGATCAACCCGACGAGCATCTCGGCCGACGAATGCGCGCCCTTCGCGAGCTCGCGCTGGTCGGCGTCGAGGCGGCTGTCGAGCAGCAGCGTGGTGAGGCCAATGACGCCGTTGAGCGGCGTGCGCAGCTCGTGGCTCATCATCGAGACGAAGTCGCTGCGGGCGCGGGCGGCGGCGAGGGCGGCGTCACGGGCCGCCTCGAGCGCCTTCGTCATCTGCTCCTGGGCGATGGTGAGCCGAATGGTGCGCTCGAACTCGTCGTGCATGGTCTGGGTGCCGCGCAGCAGTAACGGCAACAGCACGACTGAGGCACAGGCCAGCATGAGGTCGGTGGCCGTCGTGGCGGTGGAGATGAGGCTGCTGACGAGGCCGAGCCAGAGCGGCGTGATGAACCCGACGAAGGCAGGGCGCAGCGCGGCGAGCAACGTCGAGACCGCGGCGACCAACCCCGACAGCACCGCGACGACGAAGATTCGCTCACGCGAATCGGCCAGCCCCCACAGCAGAAAGAGACCAGGCCCCCAGGTCACGCCAGCCGCCGTCGTCGAGATGATGGCGCGACGACGCCAGGTGGCCCCCAGACGGCGTTGTTCATCGGCGCTCTGCTTCGCGAAGTGGCGCGCTCGAACCAGCCTCGAGCCGTACACGGTCAACATCAGCACCGCCCAGAGCCAGGCGAGGCGGTGGGTGTGGGCCTCCCTCACCGCAGCCAGCAGCAGCCCGCCCAGCGCCGCGTTGCTGAAGGCGGCACGACCGGCGCCGCCCCAGAAGAGCGCGTTGGCCCGTTCGGAAACCGCCGCCCGAACCGCGGTCTCCAGCGCGGTCGTGGAGTCGCCGGCCATCACCACGCTCGATGCAGGGTCCGCGCCCCCGGGAAGCTGTGGAGTCTGGAGTGGTTCCCTCACGGCAGACGGACTCCTTCAGGTCGGAGGTGACCACATCGGGTCGGTGGTGCCCCGCGATCATTGGGCAAAGTGACGCAGGCGGGGGCTCTGCTATGAGGCACGGCGTGCGGTCGTCCTGCCTCGTTCTCGCCTTCGGAGTCGTCACGGCCGGTTGCGGCCCGTCAATTCCATCGCGCGCCTCGAGCCTGTTCGAAGGCGACGACGAGTCGTGGGTCATCGCGGGCAACGGCGACTCGACGCGGCCGCAGTTCAAGGCCACGGGCGGGAACCAGAACGGCAACCTCTGCGCGACCGACCTCGCGCCCGGCGACGTCTTCTATTTCGTGGCGCCTGCGAAGTACCTCGGCACCGTCAGCGACGTGTACGGCAAGCGCATCACCTTCGATGTGAAGACGAGCAGCCAGTTCAACCTGCTCAAGGGCCGTGACGTCGTGCTCAACGGCGGCGGCCTGGGCCTGGTGCAGAACATCAAGTCCGTGCCCGGCCAGGACTGGACGCCGTACGCGTTCCGCCTCGACGACCAGTCGAGCTGGCTCGTCGAAGACTCGAACTCGCGTGGAGAACCGGCGACCGCTGAGCAGGTGAAGACGGTGCTGACGAACCTCACCGCGATTCGCATTCGGGGCGACTACGTCGACGGGCAGAACGACGAGACCTGCATCGACAACGTGTACTTCGGCACGCCGTGAGCGCGCACGAGTGCACGAAGTGTGGCGCGTGCTGCGTCGCTCCAGACATTGCCGCGCTCGACAAGCCGCTGGGTCTCGTGTGCCCACACCTCGGGCCTGACGCGTTGTGCATGGCGTACGAGCAGCGGCCGAAGGTGTGCCGCGACTATGCAGCGGACGAGCTGTGTGAGCGCATCGCCGCGCCGACCCTGGAGCAGCGCGTGCAGAAGTACCTCGCGCACTTCGGGCTCGAAGCAGAGGCCGCCGAGGTGAAAGCGAGCGGCCTCACGAGTCGCGCCGCGCTCTTCGCCAGGCTCAAACGCTGAAAACGAAACCGGCCTCCCCCGCTCGCGCGAAGGAGGCCGTGTTTTCGAAGTCAGCGCGAACGCGCCGTCGTCACTGGAAGAAGTAGATGTTGTCCAGGAAGAACGTGCCCATCTGGCCGCCCGGGTTCACGATGATGATCTGCCCGATGTGCGTGCTGTCGACGCCGGTGAACGCGGTCATTGGCACGTTGAGTTCATTCCACGAGCCCTGCGTCAGGTTCGTGAAGGTGTACTCGAACTCGGGGCCCGCGTTGCCGCCCATGGTGCCGCCACCCGGAGCGACGAACGTGACCAGCTTCACCGCGAAGGTCGTGGCGTTGCCCGTCCACACGCTCATGTGGAGCGTCCACGTGCCCGGCACGTTGATGTGCGGGTTCGTGCTGAGCGACTCCCAGCCAACGAAGGTGAGCGACGCGTACCGCTTCACGACACTCGTGGTGGTGGGAATCGTGAAGTCCGTGAGGCGCGGGCCAGCGCCGCCGTTGCTCCACGAGGTGCCGAAGGTGTCGATGGCCCTCGTCGCGTAGGTGTTGCTGCTCGTGTAGAGCGAGACGACCTGGTTCGCGGGACGAGCGCCCGGGGTGACAGCCGCTGTCGCCGGTGCGGTCGGCACGCTGCCGCCGGGAACCGTGACCGTCACGCTGCCCGGAACGGTGAAGCCACCGAACGGGTTGGCGCTGATGACCGCCATACCGGCGTCAGCCGCCGTGATGACGCCGTTGGCGTTGACCGTCGCGACGCCCGGGTTGCTCGAGCGCAACGAGAAGTAGTTCCAGCCAACGCGGTAGGCGGTCGGCGTCGTCCAGAAGACCGTGTTGGGGTTGAAGTCGAGCTGGTACGGCGCGCCGATGGGCACGTTCTGCGCGCCTGGCCAGGCGACCGACACGTTCGTCACCACGCCGACTGCCGTCGAATAGTCCACCGAAGAGATGGCCTCGAACTGCACGTCGTTGAACCACACCGTCGTGCCGGCGTTGATGCCGCCCGCGAAGAAGAACAGGCCAGTGTTCGCCGCCATCGCCGTCGGGTTGGGAATGGGACGCGTGTACTTCGCCCACGCGGTGCCGATGGTGGTGGCGTGGAACTCGGCAATGAGCGGGCCGCTGCCGGCGCTGGCCGTGTCACCGAAGCCGATGTTGGGAATCGTCGTGCTCGCGGACGCCTTCGCCCAGAAGGTGATGACGTTGTACGCGCGCAAGTCGACCGGCGTCGAAGAGACGATGGCGCCGCCCGTGTAGCTCGACGCGGGTCCGACGACCTTGAGCGAGGCGCGGCCATTGTTGAGGTTCGTCGTGTCGCGCGTGACGTCGTTGATGGACGAGTCGAACGCGACGAACGACGCGCCGCTGCGGTAGTTGTCGACGAAGACGGGGAACGGAGCGACGCCAGCGTCGACCGCCGAGCCGCCTGCCGCGGAACCACCCGCCGCGGAGCCGCCTGCGGTCGCGCTGCCACCAGCCGTCGCGGAGCCGCCAGCCGTCGCGGTTCCACCAGCCGTCGCAGTGCCACCAGCCGTCGCGGTGCCACCTGCCGTCGCGGTGCCACCTGCCGTCGCGGTGCCACCAGCGGTCGCGGTGCCACCAGCCGTCGCCGCGCCGCCGCCAGCCGATCCACCACCGGCCGAGCCACCACCGGAGCCAGCATCAGCCGTCATGCCACCACCGATGAACGCGACGTCGTCGGCGTAGTAGGTGCGCGCGTTCGCGGCCGAGCCTGCGGTGCCGAAGTCGAAGAAGACGGTGAGCTTGTTGTACGTGAAGCCGTAGTTGACCGCGGGCGTGCCGGTCGCCTGGCGCGAGAAGTCGAAGGTGAGCGTCTCCCACGCGTTGGCGACGGTGGTGGTGGCGTCGGTCTCGACCGACTTCGCCATGTCAGTCGCGTCTTCGACCTTCACGCGAACCTTGATGCCCGGGACAGCCGAGCGGGTGCGCATCGTCATGATGGTGTTGCCAGCAGAGAAGACGATGCGTGGCACCTGGCTGCCAGCGAGCGTCGCGACCGTCGTACCGGCGTAGGTCAACGCGGCCGGCGCGCGGCCGACCTGCAACACCTTGTTCGCCGAAGCAGCGCCGCACTCCGGGTCGCCGACGAGCTGCGAGTCTTCAGCGCCTGCGAAACCGGTCAGCGTCGTACCGGTCGCGCTGAAGGTGATGGTCGTGAAGCCAGCGACGCTCACCGGAACCGTGTGCGCGCAGTCAGGAGTGCCTGCGTCGGCCGTTCCGCCTGCCGTCGCGCTGCCACCGGCCGACGCGGTACCACCAGCCGTTGCCGTGCCGCCGCCTGCGTTGCCACCAGCCGTCGTCGTGCCGCCTGCCGTCGAGCCGCCAGCGGTTGCCCTGCCACCGCCTGCAGCGCCTCCGCCCATGCCTGCGTCGGTGCCGCTGCTTTCGTCACAGCCGGTCAGCGCCATGACTCCGGCAAGAATCGCGACGAGCGCGAGGGGAGTGCTTCGAGACTGGGTTGGTCGATGCGTCATGAACGGGTCTCCGTTTCTCAACTGGTGAACTGTGGTCACGGCGGGAAGGTCTTCGATCAGCCTGAAGGTGCGCTGACTTTGTTTGGCGCGACAACAAACTATGGAGCGCGAGGGCTGGCGTCAACGGCCTCACGCCCTTCATCGGCGCGCGCTGACACTCTGCGTTGAGGTCGAGCAGGGGCTCGCCGAGACGCCGCGACGCGTCACGACGATGGCCCCAACCCCGGGTTGCCTTTGTTCGACTCGCGCACAAAGCTGCGACCCGCGCATGACCGACCCGACGCCGCTGCTCCAGGTTCGAGGCTTGATGAAGGACTACGGCGCGCGCCGCGTGGTGGACGACGTCTCGTTCGACGTCTCTGCCGGAGAAGCGGTCGCGCTCGTGGGAGAGAGCGGCAGCGGCAAGAGCACCATCGCGAGGCTGCTGTCCCGGCTCGTCGAGCCCGGCGGTGGTGAGATTCGGCTCGACGGCGTGAACATGCTCGAGCGTGAGCCACGCGGGCCGTCGCTCTCGTACCGCGCGCAGCTGCAGATGATCTTCCAGGATCCGTTCGCGTCGCTGAACCCGATTCACCCGATTCGTCACCACCTCGAGCGGCCGCTGCTGCGTCACCAGCGCGTGCCGAAAGAGAAGGTCGAGGCGCGGGCGCTCGAGCTGCTCACGATGGTGGGCCTTCAGCCCGCCGCCGACTTCCTCGACGCGTACCCCACCGAGCTCTCGGGCGGTCAACGGCAGCGCGTCGCCATCGCGCGGGCCCTCGCCGTCGAGCCGCGGGTGCTGATGGCCGACGAGCCGACCTCGATGCTCGACGCGTCGGTGCGCATGGGCGTGCTCGGCGTGCTGCAGGGGCTGGTGAAAGACAGCCGCATCGCGCTGCTGCTCATCACCCACGACCTCGCCACCGCGCGGCTGCTCTGCGACCGCGTCATCGTCCTCTTCTCCGGCCGCATCGTCGAAGACGGGCCGGCTGAGCAGCTGCTCACCTCGCCTTCGCACCCGTACACGCAGGCGCTGCTCGCCGCCCTGCCCCGCGGTGTTCCCCGCGTGGTGAAGGAGTCTCACCCCATGTTGCCGAGCCCCGCGGGTGGTGGCGGCTGCCCGTTCCGCTCGCGGTGCCCCGAGTCGACGAGCCAGTGCAAGGACGCGATGCCGAAGCTCGAGACGCTCTCTGAAGGCCGCCGCGTTCGCTGCTTCAACCGGGTCACCACGAATGTCTGAAGGCCGCGCGTTGCCGCCGTCGTTCCTCTGGGGCGCGGCCACCTCGTCGTTTCAAATCGAAGGCGCGACCACCGAAGACGGGCGCGGCGAGTCCATCTGGGACAGGTACTGCCGCACTCCGGGCACCATCGCCGACGGCACCGACGGCTCGGTCGCGTGCGACCACTACCATCGCTGGCCAGAAGACCTCGGGCTCATGCGCGAGCTCGGCCTCAACGCGTACCGCTTCTCGGTGGCGTGGCCGCGCGTGCTGCCCGACGGCGTGGGCGCGGTGAACGCGAAGGGCCTCGACTTCTACGACAAGCTCGTCGACGGGCTCTTGAGCCACGGCCTGCGCCCGATGCTCACGCTCTACCATTGGGACCTGCCGCAGACGCTGCAGGAGCGCGGCGGCTGGGCCTCGCGCGACATTCTCGGCGCGTTCGACCACTACACCGACGTCGTCACCCGTCGCCTCGGCGACCGAGTGAAAGACTGGGTCACCATCAACGAGCCGTGGTGTGTGGCGGTGCTCGGCCACGTGCACGGCGTGCAGGCTCCGGGCCTGAAGGACTGGAAGCTCGGTCTGCGCGCGGCCCACCACGTGATGCTCGCCCACGGGCGCGCGGTGCCCATCATCCACTCCAACTCGCCAGCGTCACGGGCCGGCATCGTCATCATCCTCTCGCCCTCGATGCCTGCTTCGGACAGCGAGGCTGATCAATCGGCAGCCCGCGCGTTCGATGGAGAGTTCAACCGCTGGTACCTCGACCCGCTTCACGGGCGCGGCTACCCGGCTGACAAGGTGGCGGAGTACGCGGCCGCAGGGCACCCGCTCGACTTCGTGCAGCCCGGCGACCTCGACACCATCGCGACGCCGACCGACTTCCTCGGCGTCAACTACTACTCACGCGCCATCGTGCGCTCCTCCGCGATTCCTGAGAGCGAGAACCGGCCGCGCCTCATTCCCGAGCCGCTCGCGTCGAACCGCACCGACATGGGCTGGGAGGTGTACCCGCAGGGGCTCACCGACTCGCTGAAGCGCGTGCATCAGGAATACGGCGCGCGTCGCATCTTCGTGACCGAGAACGGTGCCGCGTACGCGATGGAGCCCGGCGCCGACGGCCACGTTCACGACGAGCCGCGGCGCGCGTACCTCGCGGGCCACGTCGCCGCCTGCTGCGATGCCGTCGACGCAGGCGTTCCGCTCGAGGGCTACTTCGCGTGGTCGCTGCTCGACAACTTCGAGTGGGCGCACGGCTACCGCATGCGCTTCGGGCTCGTGCACGTCGACTTCGTGACGCAGCGACGCACCATCAAGGACAGCGGCCGCTGGTTCAGCCAGGTGCTGCGAGAGAACAGGCTTCCGGGGAGGGCGACATGAGACTGGCGCTGCTGGTGGCGCTGCTGGCGGGCGCTTCGGCGTCGGCTGACGAGGCGCGACGTATCGTGGTGGTGAACGACGAGAGCGGCTCGCGCCTCGAGGTCGACGGCAAGCCGCTGATGCTGCGCGGCGTGAACTGGGACTACTCGCCCGTCGGCACGAACTACACGTACTCGTTGTGGGAGCGGCCCGAGGTGGAAATCAAAGCCGCGCTCGACCACGAGATGGCGCTGCTCAAAGCCGGGCGCGTGAACGTCATTCGCGTCTACTCGGGCATTCCCTCGAAGTGGATTCGCTACATCTACGAGACGTACGGCATCTTCACGGTGCTCAACCACACGGTCGGCCGCTACGGCATGACCATCGACAACGTGTGGCACCCCATCACCGACTACTCCGACCCGCGCACGCGTGAGGTGCTGCGCGCGGAGATCGGCGCCCTCGTCGACGGCTTCAAGGACACGCCCGGCCTGCTGATGTGGCTGCTCGGCAACGAGAACAACTACGGCCTCGAGTGGGAGAGCGCCGCCATCGCCAACCTGCCCGTCGAGCAGAAGCAGGACGCGCGGGCCGAGGCGCTCTACAGCCTGTTCGGCGACGTCATCGCCGACATCAAGAAGAAGGACCCATCGCACCCCATCGCGATGGCCAACGGCGACCTGCAGTTCATCGACCTCATCGCGAAGCACTGCAAAGGCCTCGACGTGATGGGCGCCAACGTCTACCGCGGGCGCTCGGCGGGCACGCTGTTTCAGGTCGTGCGCGAGAAGCTCGGCATTCCGTTCGTCTTCACCGAGTTCGGCGTCGACGCGTGGAACCAGAAGGAGCAGCGCGAAGACGAGCTCACCCAGGCCAGCGTGCTGCGCGACCAGTGGCGGGAAATCGACCTGCAGACCTCGGGCAAGGGCCTCGCCGGCAACGCCATCGGCGGCTTCACGTTCCAGTGGGCCGACGGCTGGTGGAAGTACCTGCAAGACGCGCAGCTCGACCTGCACGACACGAACGCCTCGTGGGCGAACGGTGGCTACAAAGAGGACTTCGTCGAAGGCGAGAACAACATGAACGAGGAGTGGTGGGGCATCGTCGCCAAGGACCCCTCCGGTCCCGGCGAGGTGATTCCACTTCATCCGCGCGCGGCGTACTTCGTGCTCCAGCGCGGCTTCTCGCTCGACCCGTATCAGGAGGGCGTGACGGCGACACACCTGCAGCAACACTGGGACGCCATCGACCTGCGCGCCGCTGCGCGGGACGCAGCTGCAGACCGCGCCATCGGTGGCTCGGGCGCGCTGCAATCACTCGCGAAGATGGTGCACCTGTCTGACGCGGCCTTCGAGCTGTCGACCTTCGTGACCGGCGGCCTGCGGCTCAACGACGCCGCGCGCGCGACGACGCGCTTCGACCACATGCAGTCGGTCTTCCTCGGCGTCGAGGTCGAGCCGGCCGCCAACGTGCGCGGGAAGATCGTCATGAACTTCCTCGGCAACGTCGCCACCAACCCCATCGACGAGATCTTCTTCGAGCGCCGCGGGCCGCTGACGTTCAAGATTTATCAGGCCGAGCTCGAGTGGAAGGAGTCGTGGTTCGACGTGGTCGGCTTCTTCCGAAAGGGCCACTACCACTGGGGCTACGAGGGCGACTTCTTCGCGCTGTACCCCGAGGCGAACTACCAACCGTCGGTCGACCTCTACAACGCTGACGCTCCCAACGGCGTCGTCTTCTCGGGCCACAAGGCGCTCGAGGGTCTGAAGATCGCGTTCGGCGAGCAGATCTACTGGGGCGCGAACCCGACCATCATCGGCAAGTACGACCGCAAGTTCGGCCCCGTCGAGCTCGCGGTCATGCACCAGCAGGACATCGCGCAGCGCAGCTCGGTGGCGGCCAGCTCGGCGCTCCCGCTTCCGCAGACGGCGAAGACCACGCTCTACGCAGGGTGGAAGTCGGGCGGGTGGAAGCTCGAGGCCGGCGGCATCATCGCGGGCTACGACCGCATCGGCCGAACGTTCACGAACTCGGTGCCGACGCCCGCGGGCAAGGAGTCGTACTTCAACTCGGGCAACTGGCTGCTCGACGACACCGTGCGCTGGTACGACACGCTCGGCGCCAAAGCGAAGGTGACGTACAGCGGCGGCGTCGCGAACTTCTACGCGCAGGCCGGGTACCGCGGCCTCGTCGCCGACAGCCAGACCGACCAGACCATCACGCTCGCGGGCTTCCGGCTGAAGGAGACCGGACAGGGAAATCACTACCACGGCATCGCAGGCGCGGTGTTCCAGCTCGGGCCCAGCTTCCAGCTCGCGCCGAACCTGCTGTACCAGAAGCCGCTCGTCGGCCCCCTCGCAGGCATCGGTGACGTCTACGACCCGAAGACCGGCAACCTCTACCTCGGCAGTGGCGCACGCAATCAGCTCTCCGACCCGTTCTGGGTGCGCTCGAACCGCGAGATGTTGGCGGCAGAGTTGATGGTGGTGTTCGACCCGACGCCCGCGAGCTGGTTCTTCGCGTGGGACAACCCGCAAAAGGAGAACGCTCCTTTCGCCGCGAGCCTCGACGTCATCTACAAACATCTGCCCACGCGGCAGGACGCGGCCATCGGCGTGCTCGGCACCGGCCAGGTCTTCGCGTTCCCCAACTCCGTGCCCGCGCAAGACCTCGTCGAGCTGTGGGGCCGCTTCGTCGCGAACGCGGGAGACCTGCACCTCACAGGCGCGCTCTGGGGCGGCACCGCGCAGGCGAACGGCAACTCCACGCGGCTCGTCACGAGAGCGGGCGTCGAAGCGCGGCTCGACTACTCACGGCTCGTCGTCACCGGCGCGTTCAAGCTGAACGACTTCGGGCCGTACGACTACCACCGCGACTTCAACCTCACCTTCCGCGTGCAGAGCATGCTCGACATCGCGTGGACGGCGCAGACACCGCGCTGGTTCGTGCCGCTGCAGACGAAGTTCGGCATCGCCGGGAAGTACCGCGTGCTCGATGTGAACTCACCCCGCTACGACCTCACCCAGGCCATCGTCGGCAATGAATGGGAGGTGAAGACCTATGTTCGCTTCAGCCTCTGAACGTCTCAGTCTTGTCATCGTGCTCGCGCTCGTCTCGTGCGGCCCTCCAGCGGAGTACCGCTTCGGCACGAACGTCACGGGCCTTCGCTTCAAGCCCGTCGACTTCACCGAGGGCGTCTACCCGAGCGTGGCGGTGTTGAAGGACCCCGCGAATCCGTTCCGTGTCTCGAGCGCGAACCTGCGCGCGCAGCCCGATGGCGGCGTGGGCACCAAGTGGCAGCTGCTCGGCAGCATCGGCGGCGTGCCGACGTTCTACGCGTTCGCGACCGCGCTCACGCAGGAGCCCACGGGCGAGAACCAGTTCTACACGGCGCAGATGCTCGGCGAGATTGCCCAGAGCGGCGCCTTCGACGACTCGGTGACGGAGCAGCAGGTTCGAAACATGGCCATCGCCGGCTATCGCGCGTCGCTCGACTTCTTCCCGCACTCGGTGAGCTACCTTGCTGATGGCGTCACGTTCTTCTCGGTCGACCTGCTCGCGTACCAGGGCGGCGTGGCGCTCGGCTCTCCGATGCGAGGGTACGCGCTCGTTCAGAACCCCGATGGTGGCCAGGCCGCCGTGATTCGTACGACCGACTACGTCGCGCCCGATGGAGGCCGATGATGAGACGCGCGCTCCTGCTGTCGACCGTGATGTTCGTGACCGGCTGTCGTCCGGACCCTGGCGTGCCCGACTACTCGAGCCTGGCCAACCTGTTCGGCGACGGTGGTGTGACTGAGGTGAAGCCGGGTCCATTTCCGTACGTGACGGGAGCGCGTCGTGCGGCGTTCGGCCCGTTCTACGAGGGCGGCGCGTCTGACCGGCTGCCCATCGACAACTACTTCATCTTCAGCAACAGCTACGCGACGCAACCGTCGGACGAGCGCGTCGAAGGGCTGCAGTCTGATCAGCTCGACTTCAACGGAACGAACTTCTGGGGCGGCGGGCTCTTCTGGAACAAGCCGACCGACCTGACCGGGTTCACGAAGCTGCACGTGAGCCTGCTGTCGTCGGACACCGGCCTCGCGACGATCGCAGTGCGAATGCTGTACTTCGGCCCCGCGCCCGGGAACGCCGAGGTGACGGTGCAGGTGAAGGCCAACGACTACGGCTGGGTGAACGACGGCAAGTGGCACAGCTTGTCGATTCCGCTCGCCGACTTTCCTGGGCTCGACGTGACGCGCGTGCGGTCTCCGTTCACCATCGGGAATGATCAGAACGGCGGCACTGCGCGAACGGGAGAGTCGCTGCTCGTCGATGACGTCTACGTCGACTGAGCCCAGGCGAACGTCTCGACCGGTCGCGGTCTTCCTGCTGTGGTGTGGCCACTCGCTGAGCGAGGGACCACCGCATGATGACCGCTCTGGTGTGCCTTCACGTCGTTGGGCAACTCGAGCTCGCCGACGTCTCAGGGTTCCGGACTCCAGAGTCGACCGTGCTCGACGTTCGCAGACGCGTGCTCGACGTTCGAGCGCCCCAGCTGGCGAACGAGCCCTGCCCTGCTGTCGAGGAATGTGTCGACTTGGAGTCGTACTGGAGCTGGCGCCTTTCGAGCGGTCGCGAAGGAGCTGAGGCTGGAGGTCGAGCACACGCTCAGCGCCAGTCACGTTCCTGGTCGCCGTCCTGACTACGACGCAGCCTTCCCTGGAACCGACTGACCGCGGCGAGCGCGTCTTCGTACGAGACCTTCTTCGGCCGCAAGCTGATGAATCGGCCAACTCTGGACACTTCGACTTCGCCCACGCGGAACTCGTTGGGAAGGCGTTCTGCTCTTCGGTTGCCGTGCTTGAGGACCTTGGGCGTCGTCACGAACCGAGAGAATAGACGTGTGCCTCGAGCCCATCAGGACGGACGAGCAGGTGTCTGCACCACAGGCTCGCCGGACTGTGCCTGCACTGGCTCGGTCGCGAGGTGGCAGGCGGCGACGTGATCAACTCCGCGCGAGGTGAGCTTCGGCTGCTCCACCTTGCAGATGGGCATCACCGAAGGGCAGCGCGGGTGAAACCGGCAACCGGGCGGAGGCGAGAACAGACTCGGCGGACTGCCCTCGAGCGCGCGCGCGATGGTGCGTGGACCGTCGAGCCGCGGGAACGACTGCAACAAGTGCTGCGCGTAGGGATGCCCGAGCAGGTGCTTCGCGTACGGATGACTCGACGAGCCACCTTCCCGAAACGCCGTCACCGGCCCCGACTCGATGATGCGCCCCGCGTACATCACACTGATGCGATCGCAGCGCTCGAGCATGAGCGGCAGGTCGTGCGAGACGAGCAGCACCGCAAAGCCCATGTCCTTCCGCAGCCGGTCGAGCTCATCGAGGATCTCCGCCTGCACCACCACGTCGAGCGCGGTGGTCGGCTCATCCATCAGCAGCACCTGCGGCCCGAGCGCGAGCGCCATCGCGATGACGACACGCTGCCGCATGCCACCCGAGAGCTCGTGCGGAAACGCGGTCAGCACGCGCCGGGGCAGCGACACGCGGTCGACGAGCTTCTTCGCGCGGTCTTCGAGCCCGTCACGCACGCCATGCGCCGTCAGCGCGTCGATGAGCTGTTCCTGAATGCGCAGCACCGGGTTGAGCGCGTCGATGGCACCCTGGAACACGATGGCCATGCGCACCCAGCGAACGAGGTCGAGCTCGTTCGCGCTCATCGCCATCACGTCTTTGCCCTCGAGCAGCACCGAGCCGCCCGTGACGATGGCCGGCGGGCCGAGCACGCGGAGCAACGACCGCGCGAGCGTCGACTTGCCGCAGCCCGACTCTCCGACGAGGCCGTGCACTTCACCGCGCCGCAGCTCGAGCGAGACATCGTCGACGACGTGCACCAGACCCTGCGCCGACACGTAGTCGACGCTCAGGTGTTTCACCTCGAGCACCGGCGCGCTCATGACTTCACCACCGGCGTCACCATGCCCGGCAGCACACCGACCTTCTTCAGGTAGACGCGCCACGAGCGCTCCACGCGCAGGGCCGGGTTCGTCGCTTCGTCGACCGACGTGTTGAGCAACGACAACGCGAAGCCCACGAGCGCGATACAGGTGCCGGTCGGAACGAACGTCCACCACGCGCCGGTGAGGAGCGCCTGATCATTGCTCGCCCAGTACAGGTTCGAGCCCCACGTCACCGCGCCGACGTCTCCGAGGCCGAGGAACTCGAGGCCAACCTGCGCACCGATGGCGTACGTCGTCGCGCCCACCAACTGCGTCAGGAGGATCGGCCCCATGTTCGGCAGCATCTCGACGAAGATGATTCGCCAGTGCGGCTCTCCGGCGACGCGCGCGGCGAGCACGTAATCGCGTTCACGCAGTGACAACGTCTGCACCCGCAACACGCGCGCGTTCCACGCCCAGCCGGTCCCGATGAGCACGAGCCCGACCGTGAACGGACCCGGCGGCAGATACGCCGCGATGACGATGGCGAGCGGCAGCGACGGGACGACGAGCAGCACGTTCACCGCGAGCGAGAGCGCGTCGTCGATCCACCCGCCGAAGTAGCCGGCCGTGACGCCGACGGCAGCGCCCAACATGACCACTGCGATGCCGACGATGAGCCCGTTGAAGAGCGACGCGCGCGTGCCGACGATGGTCTGCGCCAACACGTCCTGTCCCTGCCCGGTCGTGCCGAACAGGTGCGCGAACGATGGTTCGAGATACGGAATCGCGACGTAGTTGCCCGCGTCGTCGATGAAGAGCGGGCCGATGAGGCCGACGACAAAGAAGAGCCCGAGAATGCCGAGGCCCAGCTGCGCGCGCCCGTTCGTCTTGAGCAACCCGAGCACCGAGAATCCACCGGAGCCCGCTCTGGAAGCTGCGGCTGCCATGTCAGGCCTCCCTGCTGCGCGTGCGCGGATCGATGATGGTCGTGAGCACGTCGACGAGCGCGTTGGCCGTGAGCACCGCGAAGGTGATCATGATGAAGAGCCCCTGCATCACGGGGAAGTCCTGCGAGCGCACAGCCTGAACCATCAAGAAGCCGAGGCCCGGGTACGAGAAGACGACCTCGGTGAGCAGCGAGCCGCCGAGCACGAAGCCGAGCGACATGCCCAGGCTCGTCACGTTCGGCAGCAGCGCGTTGCGGGCCGCGTACTTCCACGCGAGGCGCAAGGTGGAGAGCCCCTTCGCGCGACCGAGCGCCAGGTACTCGGTGCCGAGCACGGCCACCATCGCGCTGCGCATGCCCATCATCCACCCGCCGAGCGTCGCGAGCACGACGGTGAAGACCGGGAGCGCCGCGTGACGAATGACGTCGGCGATGAAGGTGAGCGTGAACTCGGGCGTCGCTCCGTCGGAGTACGCGTGCCGCAGCGGCACCCAGCGCCACTCGAACCCGAAGAGGAACAACAACCCCATCGCGAGCCAGAAGTACGGAAACGCTCCGATGAACGCGAGCGAAGGCGGCAGCACCGAGTCGATGACGCCGCCGCGACGCCAGCCTGCGAGCACGCCGAGCGCCGTGCCGATGAGGAAGCCGATGATGAGCGCCGAACCGGCGACGAGCACCGTCCAGCCCAGGCCCGTCCACACGACGTCGATGACGGGCGCGGGGAATTGACTGATGGAGATGCCGAAGTCTCCGTGCGCGAGGTCGCGCAGGTAATGCCAGTACTGCTCGGTGAGCGGCCCGTCGCTGATGCCGATGGCGCGACGAAGGGCATCGAGGGCCTCAGGAGACAGCCGGCCCTGAAACCGCGCGAAGAGCGCTCCCGCTGCATCACCGGGCATCAACCGCGGAAGCAGGAAGTTGAGCGTCACCGCGAAGAACGCCGCGAGCGCATAGAACCCCAATCGCTTGAGCAGGTACTTCATCGAGCCTCCTCTGCTGCGCGCGTCTTCACCGCCGTCAGCACCAGCAGCGCGTCGGGCATCTTGTTCGGAGACAACGCCGCCCACGGGTTCTCCGCGTCGGGAAAGCCCTCGAAGCGCCGCGAGTTGAACTCACCCCACGACGGGTTCGGGAAGAGCGGAATCGCCGGCGCCTCGTCGACGAAGATCTCCTGCAGCTTCACTTCGAGCTCGCGCTCCTTCGCGGGGTCTGTCGTGCGCTCGAGCTCGGCGAACACGGGCGCGGCCGCTTCACTGCCGTAGCGATGCCAGTTGCCGGGCGCTGCAGTGCCGAGCGGCTGCACCGTCTGCGAGTTCATGAGCCAGCGATAGAACTCGTACGGCGCGACGCCCTCGATGGACCAGCCGACCGCGAGGTCGAAGTCTCCCTGCTGCAGCCGCTGAAACCAGGTGCCCTCGTCGAACAGCCGCACCGACGCGTCGAGGCCGATCTTCTTGAAGCCGCGCGCGATCACCTGCGCCGCGCGAACCCAGTCAGACCAGCCGTTCACCACTGCGATGTTCATCGTCAGCTTCTTTCCATCGGGCAGCGTGCGCTGGCCCTTCGCGTCGCGCTTGAGACCCGCTTCGTCGAGCAAGCGCTCGGCCTCGGCGACGTCGAAGCGAACCCACGAGCCCTTCGCCACGGCGCCCGGGTCTCTCCACTTGTCGTACGCCGCCGAGAGCGCAGTCGCGTCAGCGGCAGTGGTGTAGCGGGACATGGCCACGTCGACGATGAGCGCGCGGTCGATGGCGAGGCTCAACGCCTTGCGCACCGAGGTCGAACCAAACGGCGCGCGCGTGGTGTTCGCGTAGAGGAAGACGGTGCTGCCGAGCGACGGGTACCAATAGTGATGGTGCTTCTGGTCCTTGCGCACGAAGACGCGCTCGACCGCGGGCACGTAGTTCGCGGCCCAGTCGAGCTCTCCGTCGACCAGCGCGAGGTTGGCCTGATCATTCCCTGGGAACGCGGGCAGCCGAATCGCGTCGAAGCCCGGCTTGCCCGGCTGCCAGTAGTTCGGGTTTCGGCCGAGCTCGTAGACCTGGTTCTGAAACAGCTTCACCTCGGTGAACGGCCCCGTCGCGATGGGCGTGGGGTTGGTGAACGCGATGGGGTCTTCGACGCTCGCCCACGCGTGCTTCGGAACGATGGGTTGATGCGCGATCCACGCGAGCGCGGGCACGTACGGGCGCTTGAAGGCGAACAGCACCTCGCCGGGAGCGCCGGGCCGAACGCTCTCGAGGAAGCTCCAGACCGACTTCTGGTCGAGCGCTGGAAAGCGATGGAGCAGGTCGAAGGTGAAGACGACGTCATCAGCGCTGAAGGCGTGCCCGTCAGACCACTTCACGCCGTCGCGGGTGGTGAACGAGAGCGTGAGGCCGTCGTCGCGCCACTCCCACTGCGTCGCGAGCCAGGGCACCCACTCGCCCTTCACCGAGTTGTAGACCGCGAGCGGCTCGTAGATGCCCGCGGCCGAGGGCCAGCGTGAGCCCGGCATGAGCGGGTTGAAGTTGCGAATCCACGTGGCCTGCGACTGCGACGCGGTGAGGGTGAGCACGCCACGAGGAGGTTCCGCGCGCTGCGTCTGGCACGCCGAGACCACGACGAGCGCGACGATGGCGGCGCGGCGAAGGTGGCTCGCGACGGCGGAGTCGAACTGGGGAACCGTGAGACGAAGCCCATAGCGAGCCTGATGAGCGGCGTCCCCTGCAGTGACCTCCCCAACTGCGCCGGGGCGAATGTGGCTCGCGACGGCGGAGTCGAACTGGGGAACCGTGAGACGAAGCCCAAAGCGAGCCTGATGAGCGGCGGCCCCTGCAGTGACTTGCGAGTCTGCGCCGCGGCGAATGTGGCTCGCGACGGCGGAGTCGAACTGGGCAAGACGGCTCATGGATCCTGGACCCGCGAGTACGAGCGCACGTAGTCGACGGTGAGCGCCTGCGGGAAGACGGTGTTCGCGTCGGGCTGACCCGTCGGCGTGAGGAACGTGCCGCCCACCGCGAGGTTGAGGATCGCGAAGAAGGGCGAGTCGAACACCCAGCTCTTGCCGCCACCCAACATCGAGTGCGCCGTCACCGTCTGGAAGACCTGATCATCGACCGAGAACGCGATGCGTGACGGGTCCCACTCGGCGCGGAACACGTGGAAGTCCTCGTCGAAGGAGCCAGTACTCAAAGTGAACTTCTTGCTGATGGCGCCGCCGCCCGAGTACTCCGGCCCGTGCAGCGAGCTGATGACGGTCGATGGCTGGTGGCCGCGCACCTCGAGCACGTCAATCTCGCCACACTTCGGCCAGCTCACCTCTTTGATGTCGGCGCCCAGCGCCCAGAACGCAGGCCACAGGCCCTTCGCCGCGGGCACCTTGATGCGCGCTTCGAGCCTGCCGTAGCGCTGCGTGAAGAGCCCCTGCGTCGTGATGCGCGCGGACGTGTACTCGCGACCACCGAAGCTCTCCCGGCGCGCGGTGATGACGAGGTTGCCATCGCCGTCGAGCGACACGTTCGACGGGCGCGCGGTGTACGTCTGCAATTCCTGGTTGCCCCAGCCATCGCCGTTGGGGCCGGTGCCCGTCTCGAGCACCCATTTCGCCGAGTCGGGCGTGCTGCCCGCGGCGCCGTCGAACTCGTCGGACCAGGTGAGCGCCCACTGCGCAGGCGGCCCGATGGGCGGCCCATCCTTCGGCCCGCACGCGGACAGTCCGGCGACGACGGCAAGACGAACGAGAGCCCTCATGACGGCCTCCTCAAGAGACGACTGTGGTGAAGGCTCAGACCGCGAGCCGAAGCGAACGCGTGGCGCCTTCGAAGAAGGTCGCGGGAGACTCGATGGCCTCGTCGAAGATCATCGTGGCCGCGCCGCGCGCCGTGGCCGACTCCCCGAGCCGGCTGGCGACGATGTGCACGTGCGAGAAGTTCTCCGAGAAGCAGTTCTTCGAGACGGTCTCGCGCAACGGCCCGAGCAGCGCGTCTCCGCAGCGAACGATGTCACCGCCAACCACCACGAGCGCGGGGTTGAAGAGGTTGAGCAGCATCGCCATGCCGAGGCCGAGCTGACGGCCCGCGTACTCGACCGTGGCGAGGGCCACGGCATCACCGGCGAGGGCGCCATCGATGAGGTGCTCGAGCTTCTCGAACTTCTTGCGCCCCTTCGCGGCGGTGCGAGCGCGGGCGAGCAGGTTGTCGGTGCCGATGAGCGTGTTGAGGCAGCCGCGCAGGCCGCAGACGCAGAGCGGCCCCGACGAGTCGATGGGCAGATGGCCGAGCTCACCCGCGACGCCGCGTGAGCCGCGATAGATACGGCCGTCGACGACGAGCCCCGCGCCGATACCCGTGGCGACCTTGATGTACGCGAGGTTGTCGAGGTTGACGCCGTGGTCCCAGCGCGCCTCCCACAACGCGCCGAGGTTCGCGTCGTTCTCGACCCGCACCGGCACCTCGAAGCGCGACTGCAACCGCTCCGCGATGTCGACACCAGTCCAGCTCGGCATGACGACGGGCGAGACGTGCCCCGGGCTGCGAAGGTCGACCGGGCTGGGAACGCCGACACCGATGCCGACGACCTGACGACGACCGGCACGCGACTCCGAGAGCGCACGGCCGATGAGCTCGTCGACCAGCGCGAGCGTGCCCTTGGGGTCTTCTCGCGTCGCGAAGTCGCGGTTCTGCCGCGCCAGCACCTCGGCCTTCAGGTTCATCACCACCACCGTCACGTGCTTCGCGCCGATGTCGACGCCGACGAGGTGGTACGCGACGTCGTCGAGGGTGAGCAGCATGGGCCGACGCCCGCCACCCGAGACGCCGTGGCCCTGCTCCTTGAGCAGTCCGAGCTCGAGCAGGTCATCGACGATGGCGAGCACCGTGGAGCGGGCGAGCCCCAGCCGGCGCGCGAGGTCGGCCTGAGAGATCTGCACCTCGGCCTGCACCGTGCGCAGCACGAGCGTGATGTTGTGCAGCCGCACGCCGGTGGCGTCGGACTTCTGATGTGACTTCACCATTCGGCCGTCGCCTCCACGCCGCTTCGTTCGGCCATCGAACAAACATCGAAGCGACCGGAGCCGTCAAGGAATGGCGCAGCACGGAGAGCAGGCGCGTCATGGGCCTCGTTGACTCTGTTCGGGCTGCGAACAAAGATGAGACCACCCGTCACACGCGACGGCCGAGCGCATTGTGACCCACACCCACACCCCTCAGCTACCGGAAACGCCGCCCGACACCGAGTTCCTCACGGTTGGAGGAGAGCTCTTCGTCACCATTCGCGACGTCGACCAGCTGCCCCCGTTTCTCATGAGCGTGGTGAGCGCGTCGGACCACTGGCTGTTCGTCTCGAGCCGGGGCGGGCTGACGGCCGGTCGACGCTCGCCCGCGGGAGCGCTGTTCCCCTACGTCACCGACGACAAGCTGCACACCTGCCATGCGCACACGGGCCCGCAGACGACGGTGCGGGTCGGCGCCGTCATCTGGCAACCCTTTCGTCACGAGAACGACGACCCGCAGATTCGCCGCACACTGGCCAAGAGCACTGCCGGCACGCAGGTGTTGTTCGAAGAGGCGCACCTTGGGCTCGGGCTCGTCTTCCGGGCGCGCTGGTCGACGAGCGAGGCGTTCGGCTTCGTGAGAACGGTGAGCCTCGAGAACCTGAAGGCGCAGCCGGTCCCGCTCGAGATGGTCGACGGGCTGGTCGACCTGATGCCAGCGGGTGTGGAGCCTTCGCTCCAGCAGTCGTCGAGCTGTCTCGTGAACGCGTACACGCGGGCCGATGTCGACGCGCAGACGCGGCTCGGCGTCATCGCGCTGCAGGCCGCCATCATCGACCAGCCGGTCGCGGCGGAGTCGCTGCGGGCAACGACCGTTTTCTGCACCGGGCTCCCGACGTTCGACGTGCTGCTCTCGACCGACCAGCTCGGTGCGATGCGCCGCGGCGAGAAGGTGACGGCCGAGAAGACGCTCACAGGCAGGCGCGCGGCGTACCTCGTCAGAGCGTCACTCCAGCTGGCGCCGAACGAGACGAAGACGTGGAGGCTCGTGGCCGACGTCGACCGCGACCACGTGAAGGTCGAGGCCCTGCGAGCCCGCGTCGCGACGCCGCACGGGCTCGACGCGGAGATCGAAGCCGACATCGCGCTGGGCAGCCTCGCGGTGCGCCGCAACGTCGGCAGCGCCGATGGCCTGCAGCAGACGGGCGACTCACGCGTCGTCGCGCATCACTCGGCCAACGTGCTCTTCAACAACATGCGCGGCGGCGTGTTCGTCTCGGGCCACGCCGTCGAGTGGCGCGACTTCGCCGCCTTCGTCACCGAGCGGAACCACGCGCTGGGCCGGCACGCGCAGCTCGCCTCGAAGACGGGCTCCATCGACATCAGCGCGCTGCGGAGCTGGGCGCAGTCGACGGGCGACCTCGACCTCATTCGCCTCGCGCACGAGTACCTGCCGCTCACCTTCAGCCGGCGTCACGGCGACCCGAGCCGCCCGTGGAACACCTTCGCCATTCGCGTGAAGAACGCCGACGGCAGCGCGGCCGTCGACTACCAGGGCAACTGGCGCGACATCTTCCAGAACTGGGAGGCGCTCTGCACGAGCCACCCGGAGTTCCTCGAGAACGCCATCGCGACCTTCGTGAACGCGTCGACGCCCGACGGCTTCAACCCCTACCGGCTCAGCCGCGCCGGCATCGACTGGGAAGTGCCTGAAGAGGGAAACCCGTGGGCCACCATCGGTTACTGGGGCGACCATCAGGTCGTCTACCTCGGGCGCCTGCTCGAGCAGCTCGCGAGCACGCACCCTGGCCGGCTCGAGGAGTTGCTGGCGCAGCGCTGGTTCACCTGGGCTGACGTTCCCTACCGGCTGACCTCGGCTGCCGACATCGCGAAGAACCCGCGCTCGACGATTCGGTTCGACCACGACGCCGACCGACGAGCTGCCGCGCGGGTGGCGAAGCTGGGCGGAGACGGAAAGCTGCTCCACGGCCCCGACGGCGAGCTCGTGCGCGCGACGTTCTTCGAGAAGCTGCTGGTGCCGGTGCTGTCGAAGCTCTGCAACCTGGTGCTCGACGGCGGCATCTGGATGAACACGCAGCGCCCCGAGTGGAACGACGCGAACAACGCACTCGTCGGCAACGGGCTGTCGATGGTGACGATGGCGCAGCTGCGGCGGCACCTCGTGTTCCTCGCCGGGCTCTTCGAGCGAGAGGTCGAAGCCGAGGTCTCGGAAGCGGTGCGCACGTGGTTCAGCCAGACGCGCCGGGTCTTCGAGAAGCACGTCGACCTGCTCTCTGGGCCCAGCGTGACGGACGAGCAGCGCAGAAGCCTCCTCGGCGAACTCCAGCTGGCGTTTCAGCAGTACCGCGACCGGGTCGAGACGACGGGGCTGGGACCGAGCGCGAGCGTCGACGTCGGCGAAGCAGGCGCGCTGTGCCGCACGGCGCTTCGGTTCGTGGAGCACTCGCTTCACGCCAACCGCCGCACCGATGGGCTGTACCACTCGTACAACCTGCTCGAGCTGTCGGAGCACGCCGCGAAGGTCTCACCGCTCTACGAGATGCTCGAGGGCCAGGTGGCCGTCATCAGCTCGGGGCTGCTCTCGGCGAAGGAGTCGCTCGAGGTCATCGACGCGCTCTTCGCGAGCAAGCTGTTCCGCGCCGACCAGGAGAGCTTTCTGCTCTACCCCGAGCGCACGCTGCCAGGCTTCCTCGAGAAGAACCGGCCCACCGCGGCCGAGGTCTCGTCGAGCCCGCTGCTCCAGGCGCTGGTGGAACGCGGCGACGCGCGGCTGGTGGCGAAGGACGTTCACGGCAACGTGCGCTTCGCGGGGCACCTGCGAACGGTCGACGACGTGCGCGCGACGTTGACCACGCTGGGTCGTGAATTGCGCTTCGCGAAGCTCGTCGCCGAAGACAGCGCGCGCGTGGTGCAGGTCTTCGAGCGCGTCTTCGAGCTCAAGGGCTTCACCGGCCGCTCGGGCACCATGTACGGCTACGAGGGTCTGGGCTGCATCTACTGGCACATGGTCTCGAAGCTGCTGCTCGCGGTGCAGGAGGTCTTCTTCGCGGCGCAGCGCTCCAACAGCGCGCCCGACGTCGTGGAGCAGCTCGCCCAGGCCTACGCGCGCGTTCGCCACGGGCTGGGCTTCAACAAGTCGCCGCGACAGTTCGGCGCGTTCCCCAACGACCCGTACTCGCACACGCCACGTCACGCGGGCGCACAGCAGCCGGGCATGACGGGCTCGGTGAAAGAAGAAGTGCTGACGCGGCTGGGAGAGCTCGGCGTCGAAGTTCGCAGCGGCGTGCTCCACTTTCACCCGACGCTGCTCTCGAAGGTCGAGCTGCTCACGAAGCCAGCGACGTTCCGTTGGTTCTCGCTCACCGGCGCCGAGCAGGAGCTGCTGCTTCAGCCCGGCCAGCTCGGCTTCACGCTGTGCCAGGTGCCCGTGACCTATTCGCTCGCGTCGAAGCAGGCGGTCGAGGTGCGGTGGACGAGTGGAGCGGAGTCGATGGAAGGCGCCTCGCTCGGAGAGAAGGCCAGCCGCGCCATCCTCGGCCGCACCGGTGAAGTCACCGCCGTGAACGTCTCGATTCGTTCGACGGAGCTGCGCTGATCATGTCGGCTCCGAAGAAGAACCGCGTGATGGATGCGCCGCTGCCGCCCGAGGAGCGATTGCGCTTCACGGACCTCGACACGCCCACCCTCGCGAAGCGGCTCGGTGAAGCGTTGACGTCGAAGCTGCACGGCGTCTCGTTCAGCGCGTACCTCGACGGCCAGGGCCCCGACCTGAAGACCCAGTTGAGCGCGGCGCAGATTCGTCAGCGGCTCGAGGTCATCGCGCCGTACACGAAGTGGATTCGCACGTTCTCGTGCACCGACGGCAACGAGCAAATTCCGGCCATCGCGAAGTCGCTGGGCCTCAAGACGATGGTGGGCGCGTGGGTGGGCGACGACGCCGAGACGAATGCACGCGAGCTCGCCGGGCTCATTCAGCTCTGCCGCGAGGGACACGTCGATCTCGCCGCCGTCGGCAATGAAGTGCTGCTCCGCGAAGACCTCGACGAAGCGGCGCTCCTCTCCGCCATCGCCCACGTCAAAGCAGCCGTCCCGGGCATCGAGGTCGGCTACGTCGACGCCTATTATTTGTTCTGTGAACACCCGCGGCTCGTCGACGCCTGCGATGTCTTGCTCATCAACTGCTACCCGTTCTGGGAAGAGTGCAGCCTCGAGTACTCCATCGCGTACATGAAAGAGATGGTCAGGCGCGTCGAGCGTGTGGCCGGCGGCAAACGCATCATCATCAGCGAGACGGGCTGGCCCAGTGACGGCACGCCGGTCGGCGCCGCGCTTCCCTCGGAGCGCAACGCCCTGCTCTACGCGCTCAACACCTTCGCGTGGACGAACGAGGCCGGGCTCGAGCTGTTCTCGTTCTCCTCCTTCGACGAGGCGTGGAAGGCCGGCCCCGAGGGTGGCTGTGGGCCGCACTGGGGCTTCTGGGACACGGAAGGGCGACCGAAATATGGCTGGCGCTGACAAGGCACGGGCCATGCCCGAACGAACCGAGGCCATCTGCTACTCGGGCTACCGCGAAGGGCAGAGCCCGGCGAAGCGCATCTACCCGACCGAGGCCCAGGTGCTCGAAGACCTGCGCCTGCTCGCGCCGCGGTTCCATCACCTGCGCATGTACGACTGCAGCCCGCACGTGCAGATGACGCTCGCGCTCATTCAGAAGCACCGCCTGCCGTTCAAGGTGATGATTGGCGCCTACCTCGCGGCCGAGGCCAGCAACCCGAAGTGTCCGTGGGGCGGCACGTACGACGACGACGTGCTGGTGCGGAACCGCCGCGAGAACCAGGTACAGCTCGCCAAGGCCATCATGCTGGCCAACAAATACCCCGACATCGTCTCGTCGGTCTCGGCAGGCAACGAAGCGACGGTGGAGTGGACCGACCACCTCGTTCCCGTCGAGCACGTCATTCAATACGTGCGAACGCTGAGAGCGGGCGTGAAGCAGCCTGTGACGTTCTGTGAAAACTACGTGCCGTGGCAATCATTCCTCGAGCCACTCGCCGCCGAGGTCGACTTCATCTCGCTCCACACCTACCCCGAGTGGGAACAGAAGAAGCTCGACACTGCGCTGAGCTACACCGAGCAGAACTACGACAGCGTGGCGAAGCGCTACCCGGGCAAGAAGGTCGTCATCACCGAAGCCGGCTGGGCGACGCGCTCGAATGGCCGCGGCATTCCTGTCGAGAACGCGAACGAGGCGTTTCAAAAGCAATACATCGAAGAGCTGACGGCCTGGACTGCGAAGCGGAACATTCTCACCTTCGTGTTCGAAGCATTCGATGAGCCGTGGAAGGGCTCGGACCACCCCGACGAGCCGGAGAAGCACTGGGGCCTGTACACGGTCGACCGAAAGCCGAAGCCCGTGCTGCGTCCGGCACCCTGAGTTCCCTGGAGAGCGCGATGACTCGAAGTGCCTGGCTGGTCCTGGTCGTCGTGTGCGCGGGCTGTGGGCCGACGGAGCCGCGCGTCGACGCTGGCAGTGGTGGTGGCGCGGCGGCGGGTGGCTCAGCTGGTGGAGCTGCAGGCGGATCGACCGGCGGCGGCAGCGCAATCGTGGACGCGGGCTTCGACGCGGGGACCATTGACGCTGGAGCCGGTGACGCAGGCGCTCCAGATGCTGGCGCCATCGACGCCGGGCGGGACTGCTCGCCTGTGTCACTCGACCTCGACACGCCGTTCTCGACGAGCATGCCGGCGTTCACCTCACGCACCGGCCAGCAGATGCCGAGCGCGCTCTGGGGAACACTGCCCGCGCCGCGCCCGACGAACGCCGCGTGGCAGAACTTCGTCCTGGGCCCGGGACAGAACCGCGTCGACTTCCTGCCCTACCAGTTGAAGGCCGTACCCGAGGGGCTCGCCATCGCGCTCGCGACGCCCGTCAACACGGGCAACGCCGTCGACGTGCCAGACCTCAAACAGCTCGTGTTGAGCTCGCTCCAGGCTTTCACTTCGCGCGCGCTCGACGCGTACGACCCGCTGTCCGTCACGATGAGCTGGCGCGCGACGGGCGGAACGATGACCGCGCCGATGGTCTTCGGCATGCCGTACGTGACGGCTGACTACGCCGGGCTGCGGCCGTTCATTCTGCCGGGCACCTTCACCATCTCGAGCGTGAACTCGGTGACGAACCCCACGAGCGCGACCGGCACGCGGTTCGAGCTCTCACTCAGTGATGGCAGCAATTGGCTCGTGTACACGTCTGCACCCGTCACCTTCGACTGGAACCGCGGCACGATGACGGCACGTTCGGCGTTCACGGGCACCTTGCGCGTGGCCTCGCTCCGCCGTCCCGCTGACGCTGCGATTCTCGACGCGCACGCCGCCGCCATTCCGCGCTCTGGCCGCATCGAAGCCACGGTCTCGTGTGATGTGGCGACCCTGCGCTTCGTCTACACGTCGACCGGCACCGGCCCGATGCTGCTCGACGCCCTGCCCCACCACCTCGCGCGCCTCGCGATGCCAGCGCTGGTCGACCTCGAGCACCCGACGCTCACGGGCACGCTGCGGGCGGTCGAAGGCAACACCTGGACGATGACGATTCCGTTGACGACCATCGACTGGACGGCGCCACGGCCGCTCGACCCTGCCCTGACTGTTCCACTGAAGACGGCGCTGACGGCCGACGTGGCAGCGATGCCCGCAGTGCCCAACGACGCCTACTTTGGAGGCAAGGCCCTCGCGCGACTGGCTCGACTGGCGCTGATTGCCGACGAGCTGAATGAACCGGCAACAGCCGCCACCGTGCGCGCGAGGCTTGGCCCTCAGGTCGCCGCCTGGCTCGACGGCACCAACGCGAACCCCCTGCAGTTCGACAGCACGTGGGGCGGCATCGTCACGAGAGACTCGCTCGCTGCGCCCAACGCCGAGTTCGGTGCAGGCCACTACAACGACCATCACTTTCACTGGGGCTACCACCTGTACGCGGCAGCGGTGATGGCGCGAAACGACCCCAGCTTCGCGGCCGCCCATCGCGCGGGGCTGCTCTCGATGGTGCGAGACATCGCCAACCCGAGCGCGGTCGACCCTCACTTCCCGCGTCATCGCGCGATGGACTTCTTCCGCGGTCACGCGTGGGCAGCGGGGCTGTCGGAGTTCGCCGATGGTCAGAATCAGGAGTCGACCTCCGAAGCCGTGAACGCCTGGTACGCGATGCACCTCGTGGGGCTGACGCTGGGAGACCGGCGCGTGAGTGACCTCGGCCGGCTGCTGCTGACCCTCGAGCTCGATGCGGCACACACGTACTGGCAGATGCCGAGCGCGAGCCCCCACTACGGCTACCCGTTCAAGGCGCGCCGCATGGTGGGCATCCTCTTTCAGACGCGCGCCGTGTTCGGGACCTTCTTCGGTGGAAACCCGGAATATGTGTATGGCATTCAAATGCTGCCATTCACGCCCATCACCGAGACGCTCCTGGGGCGCTCGTGGGTGAGTGATTCATGGCCAGAATTGAACACCGCCGCGATGGGTGCTGCGCCTGGCTGGCGCGGGTTCTTGTCGATGTCGCACGCCATCACCGACCGCAACGCCGCCCTCGGCGAGCTGAACGCGCTCACCGCGTGGGACGACGGGAACAGCAAGACGAACGCGCTGTGGTGGGCGGCGAGCCGCCCCTGAGGCGTCCGTCACTCATCGAACTCGTCGCGTCGGCCAGTCTCATTTCCCGCGTAGGTTCCGAACGCTGCGGTCGACTTGCAACGAACGCCATCGACGCCGCAGTACCGGTAGATGACGAATTCGTCGGCTGGAGAACGGTCGACCGCCTCGAGCGCATCGAGGCACGTCTCGCCTGAGGCGGCCTTGTACGGGTTGGCATATCGAATTCGAGACAAGGTCACGCCCGTGCCGACCACGCCTCCGTCACGAGGGTCTGCGCCGTTGGAGTCCACGCCGTAGAACGTCAACCGGCCATCAACTGCCAGTTGGCAGATGGGCGTGCTGAAAGCCGGGTCGTGGGCCCAGCGTTCGACCGTTCCTGGCCCGGCGTCGACGGCCCGGCGGCCTCGCAGCACGGTTCTTCGCCGCCTGATCATGTTGCCGAAGTCGTCATAAGCGAAGCGCTCGACTTCGTCGTCGACACTGCGCTCCTCGAGAGCAATGTGGGTTGGGTTCCAACGCTGGGTCAACCGATGCGGCACCCGCTCATTGGTCTCGCGCATGACCACCGCCCCATAGGCGTCCAACCAGTAGGTCGTCTTCAGAGGCCGCGTGCCCGGCTC
The DNA here is from genome assembly GCA_943370055.1 of Archangium gephyra. Taxonomy (GTDB): domain Bacteria; phylum Myxococcota; class Myxococcia; order Myxococcales; family Myxococcaceae; genus Xiheimicrobium; species Xiheimicrobium gephyra_A. The sequence continues at coordinate 64,471 of CALRPN020000020.1, read as the reverse complement.
CAGGTGCGTGAGCTGTGTCGTCCAGGTGAGCAGCGGCGTGCCCAGAATGGTGCGCCAGTCAGAGACAACCCGTACTCGAAGGTCGTCGCATCGCCGTCCGAGGCTACCTTGCGCACGCGGTCATGCATTGGCGTGGCCAACCCGTAACAGTCTTCCTCGGCGAGGTGCTCTTCCGCGTCGAAGTACTCGTAGCTGATGGCGCCACCGTCTCCTTCCCCTGGCGCGAGACTCAATCTGCCCTCTGAATAGGCATAGGTCTCTTCGGTCAACAGCGTTCCACCGTCGCCGCAGGGGCCACCGAAACGTCTGACGCCGACCAGTTCATCCCCCCGATGGACATAGTCGATGCACTTCGAGACCTCGGTCTCCCCCACTTCGACGCGCGCAAGGCGTGTACCGGAATAGAGAAACCTCACGGCGCTACCGCCCGGCCCGGTGATGCGTGTCAGACGGGTTGGGTTCGCGGGGTCTTCGTATGCCAGCGACGTCTCCTCCTTCAACGGCGTCACAGCACCTTCGTAACGGTAGTACTGCGTCGGAAAGCTGCTCTGGACGGGAGCAAATCGATAGGCTTGTCCGGCTTTCGCCCGAAAGATCAGGGAGCCTTCCTCTTCTCGAAAGGTGCCATGAAAGCCACGCTGAGGCTCACACCGCCCATTTCTACATGTGAAGACTTGACCGCCACTCTGGGAGACCAGCAGGTAACGCCGCACGTCGGGGCCGAGCGTGGCGTTGCCGTCTCTGATGACGAACATCTCCTGATTGTGCATCCAACCCTGGCCCAATGAGGATGAAGTCAAACTGTTCACGCGAAACGTTCGACTGAGGTCCATCCACGGCAGGGTGAGGTCCTGATGCACAGAGCTAACTTGACCGGTCGCGAGGTCGACATCGCTCACGAATGAATGGCCGGGTGGAAAGCCTGAACCGTCGATGGCGACCGTCGAGACGTCGTACTCGAGGCGCAGTCCGGGCTTCCCCGAGAGGCCGATGGTGACGCGGCGTACGCCTGGTCGAGCCGCAGGGGGAATTGCGATGAGGGAGAGCCCCGCGTCGACAAGACGTGAGTCGAGCACCGTTCCTTCGGCGCTGATACTCAACGTGCCCGAATGGGGTAGCGCGAGTTCAACCTGGGCTGGCAGGTGCACCACCGCTTCCGTCGGTTGGAGCTCGCCTGTTGCGCCACCTGCGCAGGTGCGCGTCGACTCGAAGTTTCGAACCGGCACCACCAGCCGAGCCGAAAGCACAGGAACAGGTTTCGGCTTCGAGCATGATGACGCCAGCACCGGCAGTCCAACGCAGAGGCACGGAAGCAGCGTGCTCAGCCAGCTTTTGGTCGTGAAGGTTCTCAAGCGAAGAGGCAGGCCCATGTCTTTGCCTGCATTCGAGCGTCAACCCGTGAACAAGGAAAGACCCAAGCTGTGCAACGAGCTCAGAGCGCCATGCGTCGCAACGCCGCGCGCAGCTCGTCGACGCCAGCCGCCAGCACCGCAGCGTCATCGCTCTCGAGGTCTTTCTTCAGGCGGCGCGCCACGGCGTCGAGCGTCTCGTCATGCCCACGCAGCTTGTCGACGAGGGACAACGCCGTCTGTAACGCCCAGCCCTCGGCGCCGGTTCCCAACCGCACGTGCAGCTGCGCCTGCTCGAGTCGGAAGCTCGCCTCGGAGAACACCTGCAAGTCGTGTGACGCCAGCACCTCGCGCGTCATCTCCGCCGCGAGGTCTTCCAACACCTCGAGCAGCGGCACCATCGCCTCCTGGAGCCCCTGACGGTCGAGGCCGTCGCGCGAGAACAGGTCCTTCACCATCAACAGGTACCGCTTCGGCCCCGCGTGCACGTGCCGCCACGCCGCCATCGACGAGAAGAGTTCGAGGTCGCCCTTCAGCGCTGACATCAACCGCGGCAACGGCTCGTTCTCTTTCTCGAGCCGCGCGCGCACCTGCTTCACGAGGTCGGCCGCGGTGGAGCGATACAACAACGCCCGCTGCACCTCCTGACTCGCGCCCGGCACCACGTCTTCACGCCGCACCGTCGCCGTCGCGGCAGCCGAGAGATAGACGGCGTCTCCCACTCGACGACGAAAGTCCGCGCGCAGCCGCTGCAGCTCCTCGAGCAGCGCCCACCGCGACGCCATCAGCTCGGGCCGGCGCACCATGTCGCGCACCTGCGCCAGCTCGCGCTTCAAGTGGGCTCCGACGGCGCGGAACACCAGCGACGCCTCGGCCTCGGCCCGCTCGTCACTGCTCTCTGACGAGTACACACCCGAGCGCGAGCTGCCCTCGGGGAACGCCTCGTCGATGACGCCACAGAGCGTGTTGATGGAGGCCACCGTGTCGGCCACCGCCGGCGCCATCTGCTCCCACAGCGACAGGTCGGCGCTGCCCTCTTCGGCAGACGTGGGCTCGAGGCTCAACAGGTTGATGGTCTGCAGGTGCTCGATGCACTGCGCCGCGGCCTCTGCGACTCGCGTCATGCGACCGGCAAACTCCCGGTCGACGATGTCGGCCAGCACCGCCTGCAGGCCCTTCGGCAACGTGACGTCCACCACTCACGAGTAGCGCGAAGCCCACTCGTGGTCACGCACATGGGAGGTGCGTCGCGCCATCGCCTCGGAGACACTGCGCGCGTTTCCCTTCGGGAGGTCTCACATGCGGTTGGTCAAGGTCGGGCTGGCATCCATCAACACCACGGTGGGCGCGTTCGGCGCGAACGTCGAGCGGGCCATCGGGTTGGCGAAGGAGCTCTCGGCGCAGCAGACCAGCATCGCCGTCTTTCCCGAACAGACCGTCGCCGGCTACCCGGCCGAAGACCTCGTGCAATGGCAGGCCTTCATCGACCGCCAGTGGACCGAGCTCGAGCGCTTCACGAAAGAGACGGCGTCGTTGCCGATGGTCTCGGTGCTGGGCGTCGCGGTGACTCACAACGGCATGCGGTACAACTGCGCAGCGGTCGTCGGTGGCGGCTCGGTCTGGGGGCTGGTGCCGAAAGAGAAGCTGCCCACGTACAACATCTTCTACGAGGGCCGGACGTTCGCGCGCGGCATTCCCGGCATGAAGGAGTCGCATCGCGGCGTGCCGCTCGGTGACTTCCTCTTTCAGTGCGACTTCGGCCTCGTGGGCGTCGAGGTCTGTGAAGACATCTGGAGCGCCGACGGCCCCATGAAGCGCCGCGCGTACTCGGGCGCCGAGCTCATCTGCAACGTGTCGTCCTCTCCCTTCCGCATCGGCGTCGAAGGCACGCGGCGAGAGCTGGTGTCGACCCGCGCCGGCGACCATCAGTGCACCATCGCGTACGCGAACCAGGTCGGCGCGCAAGACGGCCTCATCTTCGACGGCGGCGGCTTCGTGAATCAGAACGGCCGCATGGCGCTCGAGCTGCCGCGCTTTCGGCAGACGTGCGCGTCGACCGTCGTCGACCTCGAGCGCACCATGCGCCTGCGAACGGAGAACACGACGTGGCGCGATGACCGCAAGAGCTGGTCGGCCAGAGAGCCCGCGGTGCCCGTCGTGACGGTGGGCGTGAAGACGAAGCGTGACGGCCTGGCGTATCCATTTCCCGCGCACCGCAGCTTCTTCCTGCCCGGCAAAGAGACGCGCCTGCCGGCGAAGGACCAGTACTGCGAAGATTTGATGGATGCGTTGTCGCTCGGCATCGGCGACTACTACGAGAAGACGAAGGGCTTCTCGCGCCTCGGCATCGCGCTCTCGGGCGGCCGTGACTCGTTGCTCACACTGCTCATCGCGCACCGCTACGCGAGCCGCGCCAACGTGCCGCTCGAGACGTTCTACATGCCGACCCGGTATTCCTCCGAGGGCACGCGAAACGCCGCCGAGCTCATCGCGAAGGAATTGGGCGTGCGCTTCACCATCGTCGGCATCGACGAGGCCTTCGAGCGCGAGATGACGGCCGCGAAGGAGATGCTCGGGCCCGGCAAGGAGCTCACGCCCATCACGCAGCAGAACGTGCAGGCGCGGCTGAGGGCGCAGCGCATGTGGAACTGGGCGAACACCTCGGGCGGCCTGTTCCTGCAGACGGGCAACATGTCGGAGAAGGCCGTCGGCTACACGACGATTGGTGGCGACCTCATGGGCGCGCTCGCCGTCATCGCGAACCTGCCGAAGACGGTCGTGATGTACCTGCTCGACTACCTCTTCGAGAAGCACGGCTACCAGGGCATCAAGGCCGTGACGGCGAAGCCCGCGGGGCCAGAGCTGGCTCCGAATCAGGTCGGCGAAGACGAGCTCATGCCGTTCCCGATTCTCGACGCGTGCTTCCACCTGTTCGCGGGCGAGAAGCTGTCTCCGGCCGACGTGGTGATTGCCGTGACGACCATGTTCCCCGAGGTGCCGAAGGACGTGCTCGCGACCTACGTCTCGCGCTTCGTGAAGCTCTTCACCATCAGCATCTACAAGTGGGTGCAGTCGCCCATCTCACTGCATGTCGGTAACCTCGACCTCGACCGTGAGCGGGCGTTGCAGTTGCCCGTGGTGACGCGCACCGAGTGGTGAACGTCAGCGGCCGATCACCCGCAGCCAGAGCTCGCGGAACGGCGCGCTGATCTCGTCGTCAGCGCTGACCCGGCGAACGAGGTCGTTCACCCAGGTCTCGACCACTGAGTCGACTGGTGAACGCGAAGGACGCAGACGCCCATCGGGGAGTTCGTCGTTCGCCGGCGCGAGGGCCATCGGCAGGATGTCGTAGAACGGCGCGAGCGACGCGCGGCCGCTCTCGTCGAACACGAGCCCGTAGTTGCCGAGATGCGCGTCGGTGTTCGCGATGGCGGCCGAGAAGGCGTGCACGCGCTCGACGAGCTGAAGTGCGCTGGCGGAAAGGTGACCGTCTTCGACGAGCGCAGCCACGACACGGGGGGCAGGCAGGTTCACGTCGCCGAGGCGCGACATCGCGTACCAGTAGAGCGTCGAGGCTCCGCGTCGGCCCAGGCCAAGCGTTCGGTCAAACCGCACCACCTCGAGCACCACGCGCCCATTCAGGGAGTAGCCAGCCCGTGAGTCGACCGCATCGACACCATTCGAGCGAAGGGTCTGCGAGCAGTGCGCCTCCACTCGGAGCAGATCAGCCCAGCGCTGGCCCTGCGGAGTTCCGGCCTCGCTGTTGTTCGATGCGTTGGGCGGTGGGACGGGCGGGCTGAACTTGAACAGCCCACCGCCGTAGTCAGTTCGGAGGGCGAGCTTTGGCCGCTCGCCGCCGAGCGACGAGTTGCTGTCGCTCGACTCGCTGGAAAGCCAGTCATCGATCTCAACAGGTGGGTCCCATGGTCGCCTTCCGATGACGACAGTGCCATCGGGTCGACGGATCCGTCCGGGGATCTCGTCAATCTCTCCTCGCTCGAATCTGCGCGCCTCGACTTCCCACGCCGCCTCGCGAGCGTGTGTGGCTTGCCAGCGCTCCAACGAACGCTCACCGATGATCAGATTCCCCGGCAAATCATCGCCGGCTTCGGTGAGGGCTCGGAGCGCGTCATCGCGACTCCACGTTCGCGGATCCGAATTGAGCGCGAGCCCCGCTTCGAGCCGGGCGAAGCGCTTGCCCAGAAAGCCGCTCGGGCACATGTCCCAGAACAGCCACGGCAGATCGCCGTCGACCGAATGCGTACCAGCCGCCAGCAACGGAAACCCATTCACCTCGAGCTCGAGACGTCGCTCAGCGTGAAGCCAGTGGCCCAGCCGCCGCAGCGTGCCGTTCTCGAGGACCTGGTGAATGGGAACCGGCAGCACGGTGAAGAGCCTTCCAACAATGCTGACGGAGAGTCCACTTCCGAGCAGACAAACCCGCGCTCACTTCGACATGTTGGTGAGCAGCTGCTCGAGCATCGCGACCTCGTTGCGCAAGCCCGCGTCATCGAGCGCCTCGGCTTCTGCCTTCGTGTCGGCCAGCAGCGACGTCACCTCGTCGCGCGCGCCCGGCTTTGCGCCCGTCATCCAGAGCTCGAGCGCCTTCTTCAGCCCATCGGCGAGGTTCACCAGCGCCACCACCTTGCGCACGCCGCCCTTCGTCTCACTCAGCACAGGAGCAATTTCACTGCGCCGCGTCGGGTCGGTCGCGGGCTCGAAGGCGAGCTTCACGACACCGTCTGCAGCAGGCGCAGCGTCGAGCTGCATCACGATGGCGCCCTTGCGGCGGCTGGGGAAGATGGTGGTCGCCTCGAGCTTCTGCGTGTCGTTCGGCAGCCCCCACACGCGCTTCACGCCGACGGTGCCGAGCGAGAGCGACAACGAGAAGTCGTACGCGAGCGGTGTGATGACGAAGTCGAAGTCGGTGTCGAAGACCGTCTCGATGTCACGCAGCGAGCCGAGGAAGTACGCGTTACCGCCGCGGTGCGAGGTGAAATACCGCGCTGACTCATAGCCGCCTCCCGCGAGGATGCCGAAGAACGAGAGCGCGATGCCCGAGTTCGCGTTGTCCTTCACGACGGTGTCGAAGCGCCCCTCGCCCGTCGGGGGCAACGCACACGCGAGCATCATGATGCGGCTCATGCGGCCACTCTGGCGGGCGTTGGTGAGCTCGGTGGTCGCCAGCTCGACAGCCGGCACCTGACCCGCCGTCGAGCCCCTGACCGTGACGTCGCGAATCGTCTTCTTCGTCGCCTCCTTGTCGGTCACGGGCCCGAGCGGAATCAGCACCGTCGCGCGGTCGTCGTAGACCACGAGGCCGAACCGGTCGTCGTCGCGCAGGTTGTCGACCATCACCGTCACGGCGTGCAGCGTCTCCTTCATGTCGACCGACATCATCGCGCTGCGGTCGACGACGGCCATCAGGTCGGCGGGAGGGCGCTTCCACTGCGGGCCCAGGCCCGAGCGAAGCGCGACGTGCATGAACGTCTCCTCGGTGTTCGTCGAGCGCAGGCGGTGCTTTCCGACGGCCGGGCGAGCACAGAAGACCTCGGAGCAACCATCACCTTCGGCCGCGAAGTCGTGCTCCGAGAAGAGCCCTTCCGCGGTGACCATCGAGGCGTTCGGCACCTGGCCCTGTTCGATGACCTTGCGCGCCTGACCGATGTCTTTGACTCCGCCGACGGTCGCGCCGAAGTCAGCGGGCCCGGCGTTGGAGAAGGTCGGCGACAGCCCACACGAAAACACCAGCGACACTGCGACGATGACGATGAGACGGTGCATGAGCGCTCCCCCGCGCGAGGTTCGCGAGGCGCGTGAGCAATCGATGTGCCCGGTTCGAACCGGTTGGATCTGCTGTGAGCGATGACCGCGAGCACGGGGCACCTGACAGCACCGTCATGACAACGGTGACGCGCTCAGGGCTTCGGGCGGGATGAAGTCGGCCGGCATCGCTCACGCGATGGCGCGGTGACATGCGGGAAGTGGCTTCACGAGGCGAGGTGACGAGCACCGCACGTGAGGGCCGCACCCTTCCACCGCGCGCCCGCAGCACTTCCCAGGCGGCCTGCAGCGTCACCAGCCCTGGCCACGCGGCCTTGCCCCAGTGGTCGTTGAGCGCGAGCACCGCCATCGCCCGAGCGCCACCGGGTGCAGCAGTCCAGCGCCGGGAAGGGGCGGTTCATGGCTGAGTGACCCACCGCAGCTCGCTCACGGCAACCAGATCCACGTCGTCCCATCCTGCACGGCGATGACCCGGCGGGTCGTCGGCTCGAACGCCAGCTTCGGCGCGAGCGCTCGAACCGGACTCACGCCGGGCTGCCGAAGCGCCCACGTGGCTCCGTTCCACTCGGCCATGTCGAAGCTTCCCGTCGCGGCCTCGCCGATGACGACCGTCATCTGGCGAACGGGGTCGAACGTGGCGAAGACGGTCGAGTCACCGACGAAGGGCGCTGGCATCGGCGTCAACAGGCTCACCCGAGCGCCATCCCAGAGGAGCACGTCGGCCCTCGGCGGCACGTCTTGGACGAAGCGGCCACCGATGCTCAGCACCGCGCCGGAGCTGTCGGTGGTGAGCGCGGAAAAGAACCGGGCGCCGAACCCGGCGTCCGCGGCGATTGCGTCCCACCGCGTGCCGTCGAAGCTCAGCAGCACGTCGTCTCCGCCGGCCCCTCCCGTGACCACAACGCGCCCGAGCAGCGGGCTGTAGACCGCGCGGGGCAGCGGGAAGAACGGGGGCAGGCCATCGGCGGCGACCCGGCTCCAGCCGCCGTCGAACAGCCAGGTCTCGGCCGGGTTCGCGTTCACCACCACCCCGACGCCGCGACGCTCGTCCCAGGCCGCCGCGGCGGTGAACAGCGTTGGCGGTGTGTCAGTGCCGCGCACCCACCGGCGGCCGTTCCACACCCAGGACTCGCTGGGGAACTGCGAGACGAGCCGCACGTCGGTCGGCGTCGTGAACATCGCGGCGACTGAGGCGGGAGCATCGTGTCCCAGCAGGTCGAAGCGATGGCCGTCCCACTCCCACGTCTCGTTGCTGAACCAGCCCGCCGCCAGGCCGTGGACGAAGACGGTGCGACCCCGCACGGAGTCGTACGCGGACTGGCAGGCGCGCGTCCCCGGCCACCCCGAGGCTGGCGCCGGCACCCAGGCCGCCCCGTTCCAGTCGTGCCTCGTCGTGCCCCCGTCGTCTTCGGTACCGAAGCGCACGAGCCCGCGCGTCACCGGGTCGGTCGCTTCACACTGGTTCCAGAACCGGGGCGGATTCGCGCCAACCGCAACGAAGCCCCTGCTCGTCCACCGCCAGGTGGTGTCGGTGGTGAGGCCAAGCAGTTCGTCGCGCCCGGGGTCGGCCACCAGGCGGAGGGCGGCTGTCGTCGGTGCTGCGGGGAGCGCGCGCCAGGTCTGACCGGTCCACTGCCAGAGCTGAGGTTCGAACCCGCCGTCCTGCTGGTACAGATTGCATGACAGGACGAGCGAACGGCTCGCGCGCTCCCACGCGAGCGAGTCGAGGTGCAGGCACGTGGGCGAGACAGGTGGATGCAGCTCGACCCACGTCTGGCCGTCCCACTCCCAGGTCGCGGGCCTCGCGGTCGTCGTGGATTCGACGCTGACGACGGTGATGCGGCGGCGGGCCGGGTTCCAGGCCATCACCGCGAACTGCAGGTTGGCTGGCGTGGCGACCGGCTGGCGCAGCGCCCACGCAGCGCCGTTCCACGTCCACGTCTTCGGCCCGTACACCAGGTCGGCGAGCTGCAGGGTCTCGCGACGGTCTTCGTCGAATGCGACGAGGTGACTGAAGCCGCCCCGGTGAGCGGGCACCCACGTGTTGCGGCAGAGCGCGGTCGCAGGGCGGGTCCTCGAGACGCACTGGCCTGAGACGCAGACGGACACGGTCGAGGCGAGGCAGTCATCAGGTCCGCAGAGTGTCCCGTCGGGGGCCTCCTCGGCGCGGCAGCCGAGCTGGCGGTCACAGGTCGCGATTCGACACGGCTCCGGTGGCGGCGTGCAGGGCGTGAGCGTCGACACGCAACCCCGCGCTTCGTCGCACGCGTCGAGGGTGCAGGCGTCGCCGTCGTCACACGAGCGCATCGCCCGTCCACGGCACTCCCCGCCGCTGCAGGTCCCGGTGGCCACGCACTGGCTGGAGCAGGCGGCGCCCTCGGGCCGTGACGCGACGACGCAGCGCATGGCCTGCGGGTCGACCGACGCCTCTTCGCACGCGGTCGGCGCGACGCAGACCGGCGTGACGAGCCCCTCACCCGTCAGCACGACGGCGATGTCGTTGATCAGCACGCGCCCCGACGCGAGGCCCACCGTCTCGGGCGCGAACCGCACGGCGATGCGCTGCGAGGTGCCACCGGCGAGCTGCACCGCGGCGTCCGTCGTCGCGAATGGGCCTTCGGTGATCAGCGCGACGTCGAGCGCGAAGCGGTTCGGGTTGGAGACGGTGAGCTCGAGCGTGCGCGTGGTGCCGACGATGGTGGGCTCGAAGGCGAGCGCCGACGGGCTCACGCCGACGGGCGAAAGGCTGGTCATCTGCAGCGGCGACCGGCACTGGCAGGCCGTCAGCAACAGGAAGAAGAGCCACGGCGCGCGCATTTGCGCCAGTGTCGCAGCTCGAGCCTCCGTGCCCCAGCGCTCGGTGTCACGCGGCGACGCTTCTTGCTCGAGACAGGCGCCGTCAAGGCATCGGTGGAGGCGCCGTCAGGGCGTCTTTCCATCGGGGCGCTGACGCAAGAACACCCACAACGCGGCAGGCAGCGCGGTGAAGTCGGCCAGCATCGAGAAGCCGAAGGCGATGGCACTGACGATGCCGAACTGTCTCATGGGTGGCAGGTTCGAGAACGCCAGGGCGAGGAAGCCGCTCGCGTTGATGAGCGTCGCGTAGATGATGGCGTGCCCCGAGACGTGCAGCGTGTGCAGCATCGACCGCTCGGCGCTCGCGCCGTCCTTCTTCGCCTCCTGGTAGTGGTGGAAGAAGTGCACCTGGTCGTTCTCGGTCGTGCCCAGCACCGTCGTCGCGATGAGAATGGTGGCGACGTTGAGGGGAATGCCGAAGAGCCGCATCACGAGGAACGTGGCGAGAATCGCGAACACCGACGGCACCATCGCCATCACGCGCGCCGCGCCGCTGCGGAACACCACGAGGAAGGTGAGGAAGATGAGCGCTGCGGTGAGGCCGAAGCTCTCGACCAGCGTCGGCACCAGGTGCTCGCCAATCTTCGCCTGCAGAATCGACTCGCCCACCACCTCGGCCGTCGCCGTCGCGAGCGCTGGTGAGCGCGCCTGCTCGGCCTTCCACAACGCGTCGAGCCGGCCTTTGAGCGCCTCGAACGACGCCGCGTCACCTCGACGAGTCACCACCATCAGCTGCGCCTGGCCGAGCGTCTTCAAGTCGATGAAGCCGCGCAGCTCCTTCTCGGTGAGGAGCAGCTGCTCGAAGTCGGCCACCGCCTCAGCGAAGGCCTCTTCATCCGCTGGCAGCGTGTCGCCCTGCCCGGCCACGTAGCGTCGTAGTCGAAGCAGCGTGGTGGGTCCGATGACCGAGCTGACGCCCGGCTCGTTCGACACCGCGGTGCTGAAGGCGTCGAGCGCGTGCAACGTCTTCGGCTCCACCACGGCGCCGTCTTCCGTCTTCACCCAGATGCGCACGGCCGCGAGCCCGGCGATGGCCTTCTCGTAGGCCATCATGTCTTTGCGCAGCGGCAGGGACGGGTCGATGTACTCGACGGCGTCGACCTCCATGCGCATCGGCGTCAGCAGGCCCGGCACTCCGAAGAGCGAGCCCGCGCCTGCCAGCATCACCAGCAGCGTGACGAGCAACACCGGCCAGCGGAACCGGTACGTGAAGCCCGGGAGCGCGTCGGCGAGGCGAACGTACAGCTTCCCGGTGGGTGTCAGCCCTCGTCGAGTCGGGCACGCGAGCAGCCGCTGCAGCGCAGGGAAGAGCGTGAACGCGGTCAGCCACGAGATGGCGAGGCCCGACGCGGTCCACACACCCATCTCGCGAATCGGGCGAATCTGCGAGACGGCCAGCGCCGCGAAGCCCAGCAGCGCGGCCACGATGGAGGCCGTCACCGGCAGCGCCTTGTTCGTCAGCGCGAACACGTGATGCTGCTCGAGCGTGACGTTCTCGGGCTGCTGAATGTACCGGGAGTGCAGATAGACGAGCGTCGCGGTGGCGGTGACGAGCACCACGAGCGGCACCAGCTCCGAGACGATGGTGAGCGTGAAGCCGAAGAGTTGGCCCAGCGCCATCGCGAGCAGCACCGTTACGCCGAGCGTCAGCAGAATCGCCAGCAGCGCGCGCCACGAGCGGTAGAGCGCCAGCACCAGCACCACCACGAAGGCACCGAAGAGCGGGAAGTAGCGGAGCGTCGCGCTCGCCGTCTCGGTCTCGAGCCACTCCTCGACGTACGGCTGACCGACCCGCCGCGGCTCACCGAGCGTCGCATGGGGAACGGTCGTCATCACGCGGTCGAGCTCCTTCAAGGTCGCGTCGCGCTCGTGCGTGGTCGGCGCGATGAAGGTGACGGCGATCGACAGGTGGTGCTCACCGACGAGGCCCTGTTTGCGGAAGAAGCTGCTGCCTTCGGCGAAGGTGCGAAACCGCGTCGCGAAGCCTTCAGCAGCGAGGTCGGCCTCACGTCGTCGGAACAAGGACAGCGCCGAGAACGGCACCACGCCCTTCACCGTGCCCAGCGCATCTTCGACGGCCGCGAGCTCACGCACCACGACTGGCGCGAAGACGTCTCCCTGCGGTTCGAAGAGCAGCACCACCTGCCGGCCTTCGGGGAAGACCTGCTGAAACGCGCGCGTACGAACGACGTCGGGGTCGGTCTCGACGACGAGGCGATCGATGGCGCCATCGCTGGGCAGTTGGAGCGCGAGCCACACCGAGCCGGGCACCAGGGCGAGCCAAACGAGGAGCACCAGCACCCGCTTCGCGATGATGGCAGTGAACAGTCTCTCGACCCGCGAAGCTCCGGTCATGTGCGTGAGGGCATACTCCCGCCACGTCGAGGCGTACATTGTGACGCATGCGGGCTCTGATCTTCTCCTTCGTCCTGTCGCTCTCGGTTCTCGCGGTCGCAGCGCCACCGAAAGCGGCTCCGCCTCCAACTCCCGCTCCGGCGGGACCTCGCGCCCTCATCTTCTGTGCACCCGGCTATCCCGGCACCACGCAGGAGGCGCAGTCGCGAATGGACGAAGTGGCGCTCGTGTTCTCCGAGCTCGCCGCCTGGCCGAAGGACTCGCTCGTCGCCACGTACTTCCCGACCGAGAAGGCCGGACTCACGCGCCTCGCCGAGCCTGATGTCGTCTTCGCGCTGGTGCCGTTGCCGTTCTTCCTCGCGCACGAGACCGAGCTGCAGCTCACCGCGCGCCTCGCCGTCGTGCAGCAGGGCCTCGAAGGAACGCAGAGCTGGTCGCTGGTGGCGAAGAAGGGCACCGTGAAGAAGGCCGCCGACCTCGAGGGCTTCTCGCTCTTCTCGACTGCCGGGGTGCCTGACTTCGTGACGAAGGTGGCGCTCGCGAGTTTCGGGCCGCTGCCTGCGACGGTGAAGGTGACGAGCGGTGGGCAGGTGTTGTCGGCGCTGCGCAAGACGGCGAGCGGGAAGGAGCCGATGGCCGTGCTGCTCGACGCGGAGCAGGCGAAGGCGTTGCCGACGTTGCCGTTCGCCGCAGACCTCGAGGTGGTGCACGTGGGGCCGAAGGTGCCGGTCGCCATCGTCGCGACGCTGGGCCAACGCTTGAGCGCGGCGGAGTGGAAGACGGCCGCGACCGCGTTCGGGAAGTTGTCGGGTGACGCGCGCGGGAAGGTGGCGCTCGAGGGCGTGCGGTTGACGGGCTTCGCTCCGCTCGATGACGCGGCGCTGGCGGCTGCGAAGAAGAGCTACGGGAGCACCTCGAAGTGAGGTGGTGGTTCGCGCTCGTCGCGCTCGCGGCGTGTCCTCCGGCTGCCGTGAAGGCGATTCAGGTCGCTCCCGGCACCTCGGTGGAGGTCGTGCTGAAAGACGCCGAAGCCGCCTTCGCGAAGCGGCCCGATGTCGTGGCGGTGAAAGACGCGCTGAAGCAATTCCAGCTCGCGGCTGCGGCTGACGTGACGCGTACCGAGGGGCCAACTGGAGTCGTGCAGGTCGCCGCGTGGCTCGTCGAGAACGGCCCGAAGCCGGAGCGCACGTCGCACGCAGACGAAGCAGTTCAGGCAGCAACGCAGTGTCAGCAGCGCGCTCCCGGCACCGTGCCGTGTGACTACTGGCAGGCGGTGGCGCTCGGGGTGTCTGCACGCGAGCACATCCTCACGGCGCTGGGCGAACTGCCGCGCATCATCGCGCTGTTGAAGAAGGTCGAGGCCGCGGAGCCAACGTTCGATGATGCCGGCGCCTCGCGGGTGCTCGCGTTGCTGCTGGTGCGTGCGCCCGGTTGGCCGACGGGCCCTGGCAACCCTGACGATGCGCTCGTCGAAGCGCAGAAGGCGGTGGAGCTGTCACCGAAGCATCCGCTCAATCACGCCGCGCTGGCCGAGTGTCTCGTCGCGACGGGTGATGCCGAAGGTGCGAAGGCTGCCTACGCGCGCGCCATCGAACTCGGAAAACAGCGTGGTGACGCCGATGGCGCACAGTGGGCCGCACAGGCGACGACCGCCCTCGATGCGCTGAAGTGAGCGGTCTGCCTCCGCGCTCACGAGGCTTCCGTTCGAGTCCTTTCGCCAACTGATCAGCGAAGCGTCTTCGACCAGAGCGTCGTGCCCTCGAGCCACAACGCGAGGGCCTGGCCGGTGCCATTGGTCGCGAGCAAGACCTGCGTCGCAGCTCGAGTGCCGAGAACGAGCGGCGTGGTCCACCTCGTGGTTCCGGTGCTCGCCCACAGGCTTCCCCCCATCGCGGTGTGAGGCCAGAGCACCATCGCCTCGCCCGCGACGTGGCGCGCGAGCGCCGGCTGACCAGCCCCTGTCCCCAGCGCTGCGCTGATCTCAACCTCGGCACTCCAGCCCGTCGACGGCGAGAAGCGCCGCGACCACAGTCGAGACTCGACGCCTGCCCTCTCGAGCCACACCACGGTCGCCTCGCCGCCTGCGTCCACGAGCAGGCGTGGCTCGACCGCGAGCGCGACGGCATGGCCCTCGACCGACTCGACCGGCTCCCAGTTTCCGCGCACCAGCCGACGTGCGTAGACGCTCTGGCCGACCCCATCTCCTTGACTCCACACCACCATGGCATTGCCGTTCGCGTCGGCAGCAAGTGCAGGGGCCTGGGCCAGCGAATTGGTGTTCGCGCCGTCGAGGGCGTCGGCGGTGCTCCAGCCAGTTCCATTGAAGGTGTTGAAGAAGATGAAGTCGGTGGCGAGCGACTGCACCCAGACCGCCACCGTGATGCCGTTGGAAAGCGTCACCACACGAGGCTGCGCCACCAGGCCCTGGTCGCCGTCGATGCTCGTTGGAGTGCCCCAGCTTCCGCCGCTGAACCGCGCGGCCCGAACACGCGACATCATCGGGTCGGTCGCCTGGGTCCACACGAGCCAGGCGTCGCCGTTCGGCGCGAAGCTCACGGACGGTGCCCCTGAACTGCCTGGGGCTGACTCGACGTCTTGTGGGGGCTGCCAGCCCCCTGCGGGCGTGAACCGAGCGGCACGCGCCACTGACGTCGTCCCTCCGAGAACCTGTGACCAGACCGCAAAGCCGTTGCCGGCTGCGTCGAGCGCGACCTGTGGGCTGCCAGGAAGCCCCGCAGCAGTCTCGAGGAGCTGTGCCGGCTGCCAGCCTCCAGCGAGCGTGTAGCGGCTGCCCCACACGTCGAGACCGTTGCCAGCGGGCTGCAACCACACGGCGAGGCCGTTTCCGCTGGGGTCCATCGAGAGCGAGGGGCTCACGATGTTGGCGGCGAGCTGGCTGGCGGCGCTCCAGCCTGACGAGGTGCAGCTCACCACCACGTCAGTGACGTCTGCTGTCGCCGTGCCGACGTCGCGCTGCACTGTGCAGACCTGCCCCACAGGCGCGCTCTTCACCGTCACTCCGTACGCCGTACCGAGCGCGACTGGCGTGGCGAACGTGAAGGGCCCGTCAGCGGCCACCGCGAGGTCGTCACCACCGCGGTTCTGCAGCACGAGCCCCGACGCGAGCAGACCGCTCACGTGGCCGCCAACGCGCGCGCCGGGAACGCACCTCACCTCGACGGTGGTGACGTTCGCGGTCGCGACCCCCACACCTGACAGCACCGCACAGGCATGTCCTGGCGGCGTCGTCTTGACGGACACCGAGTACGGCCCGGCGTGAAGAACCTGTGTCGAGAACGCGAACGCGCCGTTCGCGAGCACGGGCAACGCTTCGCTGCCGTTGGCCAGCACGAGGCCACTCGCGGTCAGGCCGCTCACGGTACCGCCCACGCGCCACCAGGTGTCGCCGAAATGAAGCTTGAGCACGTTCGAGCCTCGCCTCGTCACTTCTCCCCGGGTGCAGTCGAAGCTGGCGAGGAAGACTGCAGGCCGTGCGCGGTCGAGAGTGGGGCTCCACGACCAGGAGCCCTGCTCGCTCGGTGTCGTCAGTCTGTGCAGGAGACGCGCGTTCAAGCCCTCCAGCTCGAAGACCTCGAGGGCACAACCGGTACTGCCAGTGGGAGCGTCGTAACGCACCGAGAGCCGAGCCATCCCGTCGGCGCGCAGGCGTGATTCCGCCAGGCCGCCACCAGGGGTGGGCGGAACCAGCACAGCGAGCGCCTCGCCCGGCGTCGCCTCAGCCTCGACGGTGCAGGTCGGCCAGCCACAATACTGCGGGTCGTTCGGCGGCGGCTGGCACTGCGGTGAGGTGTAGAACCACGAGAAGTGCGTCACTTCCCACTGCGCGGTGGTGTCGGTCGTCGCGGGGTGAATCAACTCCCAGCCTGCATCGCGCTCCGCCATGAGCACCACGGGCGCTGCCGAGCCCGCCGGTGCGCGGATGGTGACCGGTAGCGCAAAGCGCTGGCCATGCGGCGTCAGCTCGAACACCGCCCCCTGCACGGGATAGCCAGGCGCCGTTGTCGGAGCCCCTCCATTGGCGCGGGCAATGCCGAGCGTCACTGGTGCAGCGAGCGCGCCCGGGGGCACCACCAGCTCAACGCCATCAGGTCCGACGATGGTGCCGCCTTCTGACCCGAGCTCGACCTGCACTGAGCGCGGCGGCACCTGCTCGACCTTCGGACAACCAGCGAGCACCAACAGCGACAGACTCGTCCACCAACGCAAAGAGCACTCCATGGCCCGCACATAGCGGGCGCCGCCAACGCCGTCGACATGACCTCGTGTCAGCGTTTGATGGAGCGAACGCCCATCTGCAGGTGCTTCGATGATGCGGCGCTACCGGCGGACGGCAACCGCAGCTCCGCCGTCGCAGCGGTCTCCTGTGAGACCCGAAGCGCTCACTCGTCGGCAGGCGGTTCGCTGTCGAGCTCAGCCACCTTGCGGTAGAGCGTGCGCCGGTCGAGGCCGAGAATCTGCGCGGCGCGCGCCTTGTGCCCGCCGGTCTTCTCGAGCACCCGTTGAATGTAGAGGCCTTCGAGCTCCTTCAAGGACAGGTCGCGGCCCACCGCCTCGTCGAGCAGCGAGGCGGGCGCAGGCGCCTGCCACCCGCGCAGGTCGTCAGGCGTCAGCACCTCGTGCTCGACCATCGTGGCGGCACGCTCCAGCGCGTTGACCAGCTCCCGCACGTTGCCGGGCCACGGCTGGGCGCGCAGCCAGGCCAGCGCGCTCGTCGACATCGCCAGCGACCTGCCGCCACGGCGCGCGATCCCGGCGAGCGTCTGGTCGACGATGGCCTCGATGTCGTCGCGCCGCTCCCGCAGCGGCGGCACCTCGATGCGCACCACGTTGAGCCGATGGTAGAGGTCGGCGCGGAACCGCCGCTCGCGCAGCGCCTCCTCCAGCGGCCGGTTCGTCGCCGCCACCACGCGCACGTCGACACGCACTGGCTCGGACGAACCGACCGGCCGCACGTCGTTCGATTCCAGCGCGTGGAGGAGCTTGGGCTGCAGCTCGAGGGGCAGCTCACCGAGCTCGTCGAGGAACAACGTGCCGCCGGTCGCCTGCTCGAAGACACCCGCGCGGCTCTCTTTGGCGTCGGTGAAGGCGCCGCGCCGAACACCGAACAGCTCGGCCTCGGCCAGCCCGCTCGGCAGGGCCGCGCAGTTGAGCTGCACGAACGTGCCCTCGCGCCGGTCGCTCATCTCGTGCAGCGCCCGCGCCAGCGCGCCCTTGCCGACGCCGCTCTCGCCCGTGATGAGCACCGGCAGGCGGCTGGGCGCCGCGCGGCGCACCAACTCGAGCGCGCGCTGCATGGCGGGGCTCTTCGCGGCGATGCCGTGGGGCTGCTCCTTCGCCACCTCTTCGCGCAGCCGCACCACCTCGCGCTTCAGGCTCGTCTCGCGCAGCGCCCGCTGAATCGCGAGCACCAGCACCTCGAGCTTGAAGGGCTTGGCGAGGAAGTCGACGGCGCCGCTGCGCACCGCCGACACGGCGAGGTCGATGGAGCCGAAGGCCGTCACCAGCAGCACCATCTGCTCCGGCCGCGTCTTGTGAATCTCGCGGAGCAGGTCGATGCCGCGCAGGCCGGGCATCTCGACGTCACTCACCACGAGGTCGAAGGGCGTCGAGGCGAGCAGCTCGAGCGCGCGACGGGCGTTGGTCTCGCCGCGCACCGAGAAGCCCTCTTCGGGCAACGCGTCGGCGAGCCAGGACACGATGCCGGGGTCGTCGTCGACGACGAGCAGCGACGGGCGGCTCACGTGGGCTCTCCTTCGACCGCGCGCGGCAGCGTCACCGCGATGGTGCACCCTGCTGGCACCTCGACGAGCGTCACCTCGCCCTGGTGTTCGCGCACCAGCGAGCGCACCACCGACAGACCCAGGCCGATGCCGTCGGGCTTGGTGGTGAAGAAGGGCTCGAAGAGCTGCTCGCGCACTTCGGGCGGCACGCCCGGGCCGTGGTCGGCGACGGTGAGCGTGAGGCACCGCTCGTCACCCTCGAGCGTGACGGTCACCTTCGAGCCGCGCGGCGAGGCCTCGAGCGCGTTGCGCACCAGGTTGAGCACCACCTGCTGCACCTGGTCGGAGTCGGCACGCACCAGCCCCGCGCCGTTGGCCACGAGCGCCAGCCGAACGCCGCGCCGCTCGGCTTCGAGCTCGAGCAACGAGAGCACCCGCTTCACCACCGCCGCCGCGTCGAGCACGGTTCGAATTGGCGCGCGCCGCCGCGTGATGGACAACATCTGCCCGACGATGCGGGTGATGCGCTCGGTCTGCTCGACGAGCATGTCGGCGACGCGCCGGGTGGCGTCGGGGTCGGCCGCGCTCTTGTGCAGCGAGCGCGCGCGCCCTTCGAGAATCTGCAGCGGAGAGCCAATCTCGTGCGCCATCACCGCCGAGAGCTGGCCCAGGGTGATGAGTTTGTCGGCCCGCTCCAGGCCGCGCTCGAGCGCGCGGCGCGCTTCGATTTCTTCCGCCATGCGGCCGCGCGCGGCGGCGAGCGTCACCACGAGGCGGTCGAACTCGGCACGGGTCTCGCCGACCTCGTCGAGCGCTCCGGTCGGCGGCTGCTGCGGCGTTCCCGAGAGCCGATGCATGTCGGCCACCAGCGCCTCGAGCGGCCGGCTCACGGAGCGCTGCATCAAGAGCCAGGCGAGGCCGGCCACGGCCAGCACGAAGATGGCGGTGGTGGTGACGATGTAGCGGCGCGAAGCGGCGAGGTCGCGGTGGAGCTCGTTGAGGGGCCGCTCCAACACGATGGCCGACGAGTGCCCTTCTTTTTCGGAGCGCAGACGAATCGCCAGGCGCAGCCGCGTCGGCGCGTCTTCGGGGTCGAACTCGACGATGGGTATCTGACTCGAGCTGCCCCGCGCGGCGAGGCTCTCGGTGGCCCGGCTCGGCTGCGCGCCCTTCGACGTCGCCACCACCTGCCCCTCTTCGTCGTACACGAAGATGGCGACGGTCGGCTCCACCGCCGCGAGCGCGGCCAGCGTGTCGGCGACCTCCTCGAGCTGCCGGTCTCGCAGGGCGTTGCGAAACGCCTTCTGCAGGCTCCGCGCGAGCAGCTGCGTCTCACGCGATGCCACCACTTTGAGGTCGCTCTCTTCTTCCTCGAGCGCCACCAGGCCTTCGCCGCCGAACATCAGGACGGCCGCCCCAGCGATGGTGATGGTCATGCGCGTCGCGAGTCGCAAACTGTCACCTCAGGTCGTAAAAAGAGACTTTGTTTGATTGGCATCACGACTCAACCGACTGAAATCACATTATCCCCGATTCCGGACCGGGTATTGCTCAAGCGCCGCGCCATGACGTTCAGACAGGTGTTGGTGGTGGTGGTGGTGGTGCTGGCCGGGTGCCGCGAGGCGGTGGTGGTCGACGCGCCCATGGAGTTCCCGGTCGGACCGCCCCAGGTGCAGCGCTCGTGGCTCGACAAGGAGTACGTCGGGCGGGTCGCGGCCGTGCGGTACGTCGAGTTCCGCTCGCGGCTCAAGGGCTTCATCGAGCAGGTCGGCGTCGACGAAGGGCAGGCGGTGAAGCAGGGCCAGCTGCTCTTCACCATCAGCGCCCGCGAGCTCGCTCAGGAAGTGAAGAAGGCGAAGGCGTCGGTCGAGAGCGCCGCCGCCGAGCTCCAGGCCGCCAAGGTCGAGCAAGCGAACACGAAGGTGCTGTCGGAGCGGAAAATCGTCTCGCAGGCCGAGGTCGACCTGGCGAACGCGCGGGTGGTGCAGCTGACCGCGAAGCTGGCCGAGGCCGAGGCGCACGAGGGCCAGGCGGCGATTCGGCTCTCGCACGCGCAGGTGAAGGCGCCGTTCGACGGCGTGGTGAACCGCATTCCCCGCAAGCTGGGCGCGATGGTGGACGAAGACGCGCTGCTCACCTCGCTCACCGACACCCGGGAGGTGTTCATCTACTTCCAGCTCTCGGAGCAGGAGTACCTCGACACCCTCACCGGCGACACCGAGCACCCCCGCGCCGTGTCCTTCACGCTGGCGAACGGGAGCGGCTATCCCGAGCAGGGCGTCATCGACGCGGTCGAGACGGAGTTCGACGAGGAGTCGGGCAGCATCGCCTTCCGCGCGAGGTTCCCCAACCCGAAGGGGGTGCTGAAGCACGGCTCGACCGGGAAGGTCGTGGTGCGCACCGAGCTGGGCCACACGATGGTGGTGCCGCAAGCAGCGACGTTCGAGATTCAGGAGCTGCTGTACGTCTACACGCTCGACCAGGACGACCGCGTGCGCGCCAGACGCATCACCACGCGCGCGCGGCTCGACGAGGCCTTCGTCGTCGAGTCGGGCCTCAACCAGAACGACCGCGTGCTGCTCGAGGGCGTGCACAAGGTGAAAGAGGGCGACCGCGTCACCGTTCGCCAGGCGTCTGCGAAGACGTCGTCGTTGTGAGCGCGCCATGTTGACGACCTTCTTCACGCGTCGCCCGGTGTTCGCGCTCGTGGTGTCCATCGTCATCAGCCTGCTCGGGCTGCTGGCGCTGCGCCGCATGCCCATCACCCTGTTCCCCGACATCGCCCCGCCCGAGGTGAACGTCACTGTCGACTACACGGGCGCCAACGCCGAGGTGGTGACGAAGGCCGCCATCTTGCCCATCGAGCGCGCCGTCAACGGCGTGCCCGGCATGAAGTACATGAGCAGCAACGCTGGCAACGACGGCGTCGGCCTCGTCGAGGTGTACTTCGAGATTGGCACCGACCCCGACGTGGCGGCCATCAACGTGCAGAACCGCGTCAACCAGGTGATGGATGAGCTGCCGCCCGAGGTGGTGAAGGCCGGCGTTCGCATCGCCAAAGAAGAGAAGGCGATGTTGATGTACCTCAACATCTTCAGCAGCGACCCCGGGCTCGACGAGAAGTTCCTCTACAACTTCGTCGACATCAACGTGCTCGCCGAGCTGCGCCGCATTCCCGGCGTGGGCTTCGCCGACATTCTCGGAGCGCGCGAGTACGCGGTGCGCGTCTGGCTCAAGCCCGACAAGCTGATTGCGTATGGCCTCTCGCCCGACGAGGTGGTGCAGGCGCTGAAGACGGCCAACGTCGAGGCCGCGCCGGGGAAGATTGGCGAGAACAGCGACCGCGGCCGCTCTCCGCTCGAGTACGCGGTGAAGTACACCGGCAAGTTCATCACGCCCGAGCAGTACGCGCGCATTCCGATTCGCGCGAACGCCGACGGTGAAATCGTTCGGGTCAGTGACGTCGCGCGCGTGGAGTTCGACACCGCGTTCTTCGACGTCGAGTCCCGCTACAACGGCCGGCCCTCGGCGGCGCTCGTGCTCAAGCAGCTGCCGCACTCGAACGCGCGCGAGGTCATCGACCAGGTGAAGACGCGCCTGGCGCAGATGAAGCGCGAGGTGTTCCTGCCGGGCATGGACTACGAGCTCAGCTTCGACGTCAGCCGCTTCCTCGACGCGTCGGTGCAGGAGGTCGTGAAGACGTTCCTCGAGGCCTTCCTGCTGGTGGCCTTCGTCGTCTTCCTCTTCCTGCAGGACTGGCGGTCGACCCTCATTCCCCTCATCGCGGTGCCAGTGTCGCTGGTGGGCACCTTCGCCATCATTCTGCCGCTGGGGTTCTCACTGAACCTCATCACGCTGTTCGCGCTGGTGCTGGCCATCGGCATCGTCGTCGACAACGCCATCGTGGTGGTCGAGGCGGTGCACGCGCGGCTCGCCCTCGACCCGGCCGCGAGCGTGCGGGAGGCGACCGAGGGGGCGATGCGTGAAATCGCCGGCGCCATCATCGCCATCACCCTGGTGATGTCGGCGGTCTTCGTGCCCGTCGCCTTCATCAGCGGGCCCGCGGGCGTCTTCTATCGGCAGTTCTCGGTGACGATGGCCGTGGCCATCATCTTGTCGGGCGTCGTCGCGGTGACGCTCACGCCGGCGCTGTGCGTGTTGCTTCTCAGGCACACCCACAAGTCGACGCGCGGCCCGCTCGCGTGGTTCGAGGGGCGCTACCGCAGGCTCGAGCGGGCCATCGTGTCGGTGGTGGGGCGCACCGCGGCCCGGCGTGCGGTGACCGCCAGCGCGCTGCTCGGCTTCCTCACTGCCACCGGCCTCGTCGGCGCGTCGGTGCCGACCGGCTTCATTCCCGTCGAAGACCAGGGCACCTTCTACGCGGCCATCACCACGCCGCCTGGCGCGACGCTGGAGCGCACCAAGGCTGTCGTCGACGAGCTCGGCGCCATCGGCCTGCACATCGACGGCGTCGAGAGCCTCGCCACGCTCGCCGGCTCGAACATTCTCACCGATGGCACCGGCCCGTCGTACGGCACGGTGCTCGTCAACCTCAAGCCGTGGGACCAGCGCACGCGCTCGGTGAACGAGCTCATCGAGGAGTTCAAGGTGCGCTCGAAGGGGCTGAGCGACGCGCAGCTCGAGTTCTTCGCGCCGCCCCCCGTGCCCGGCTACGGCAACGCCGGTGGCTTCGAGCTGCGGGTGCTCGACAAGACGGGGCGCGGCGACTTCACCGAGATGGACCGGGTGGTGCAGGAGTTCCTCACCGCGCTGCGGGCGCGCCCCGAGATTGCCGCGGCCTTCACCATCTTCCAGGCCGACTACCCCCAGTACCTGCTCGAGGTCGACCTCGACAAAGCCGCGCTCCGTGGCGTCACCATCGACGGCTCGATGAACGCCCTGCAGACGATGCTGGGCAGCGAGTACGTCACCAACTTCATCCGCTTCGGGCAGATGTACCGCGTGATGGTGCAGGCGCCGCCCGAGTACCGCGCCAGACCCGAAGACGTGCTGCGCATTCAGGTGAAGAACGACCGCGGCGAGCTGGTGCCGCTCTCGGCGTTCATCACGCTCAGGAAGGCGCACGGCGTCGACAAGACGACCCGCTACAACATGTACCCCTCGGCAGAGGTGACTGGAGACGGGAGCGCCGGCTTCAGCTCTGGCGAGGTGCTGGCCGCCGTGCAGGAGACGGCGCTCACGAAGCTCCCGCGAGGGTTCGCCATCGACTGGGCTGGCATCGCACGAGACCAGATCAAGGCGGGCAACGAGGGAATCATGGTGTTCCTCATCTGCCTCGTCTTCGTCTTCCTGGTGTTGTCGGCGCAGTACGAGAGCTTCGTGTTGCCGCTGGTGGTGGTGCTCTCGTTGCCGCCGGGCGTGCTCGGCGCGCTGACCCTGCTCAAGCTGACGGGCCTCGAGAACAACATCTACGCGCACGTCGCGCTCATCATGCTCATCGGCCTGCTGGGGAAGAACGCGATTCTGGTGGTCGAGTTCGCCGAGCTGCGCCGCAAGGAGGGCCTCGCGCCGTTCGAGGCCGTGCTCGAGGCGATGCGGCTCCGGCTGCGGCCCATTCTCATGACGTCGCTGGCCTTCGTGGCCGGGCTCTTCCCGCTCGCCATCGCCACCGGTGCCGGCGCCGTCGGCAACCGCACCATCGGCACTGCGGCGGTCGGTGGCATGGCGTTGGGAACGGTGTTCGGCGCGCTGTTGGTGCCCGGGCTCTACGTCCTGGTGCGCGCGGGCTGGCGCAACGCTCGAGCGCCGAAGGCCGAGGCGCCACCCGAGCCCACGCCGCAACCCGAGGTGACGACGTGAGGGCGTGGTGGGTGGTGCTCCTCGCGGCGTCGGGGTGCGCCGTGTTCGACCCGGTGGTCATCCGGGAGCAGGCGCAGTTGCCCGACGTCTATGCGGGGCTGGAGGCGCAGGCCAACGCCGCCGATGCCGGGGTGCAGCTCGATTGGAACGCGTGGTTCGCCGATGCGCAGCTCACCGAGCTGGTCGACGAAGCGCTCGCGCACAACCAGTCACTCGCGATGGCCGTCGAGCGCGTCGAGCTGGCGCGCTCGGGCGTGACACGAACGACGGGCGCGTTGTTCCCCCGGCTCGACGTCGGTGTCGGGGCGGGCGTGCGCAAGTACGGGCTCTTCACGATGGACGGGGCGGGCAACGCAACGACCGACATTCTTCCGAACCAGCGCGTACCGGTGCTGTTGGGTGACTTCGTGCTCAGCCTGCAGACGACGTGGGAAGCAGACGTGTGGGGCCGGCTTCGCAATCAACGAAGCGCAGCGGGAGCGCAGCTGCTCGCGAGCGTCGAGGGCGTGAACTTCGTGGCGACGTCGCTGGTGGCCGAGGTTGCCACCGCGTGGTTCGAGCTGCAGGCCCTCGACCGCACCCGCGAGGTGTTGGCGCGCACCGAGACGCGGCAGAGAGAAGCGCTCGAGGTATTGCAGACCCAGCGCAGCGTCGGTCGCGCCACCGAGCTCGCCGTGAAGCAGTTCGAGGTGCAGGTGCTCGAGACGCGCGCGCTGCAGGTCGACGTCGCGCAGCGGGTGCTGGCTGCCGAGAACCGCCTCAACGCGCTGCTGGGCCGCTTCCCCAAGCCCATCGCGCGGCCGAAGCTGGAGCAGTTCGAAGCGGCAGGCCGGTCGAGCGTGGGGGTGCCGGCCGAGCTGCTGCGGCATCGGCCCGACGTGCGCGAAGCCGAGCAGCGGCTCGAGGCGATGAAGTTCGACGTGAAGTCGGCCCAGGCGAGCTTCTTTCCCACCATCAACCTGAGCGCGGGCATCGGGCTTCAGGCGTTCGACCCCACCTTCCTCGCGCGGCTGCCCGAGTCACTCATCATGAACCTGCTCGGTGGCCTGGTCGCGCCACTGCTGAACCGCTCGGCCCTCGACGCCCAGCTCGACGGCGCGAAGGCGCTGCAGCGCGAGGCGATGTACGGGTACCAGCGCACGGTGCTGGAGGCGTACGTCGAGGTGGTGACGACCCTGGCGAACCACCTGAGCGCAGCGCGAATGCTGGCGCTGAAGAAGGAGCAACAGGCTGCGGTGACGGAAATGATCAGCACCGCAGACGCGCTGTACCGTGCGGGGAAGGCGACTTCGCTCGAGGTGCTGCTCGCTGAGCAGAACGCAATGCGTGTCGAGCTGGAGCTCATCGAGACGTGGCGCCGCCAGCGGGTGGTGACGGTCTCGCTGTACAAGGCGCTGGGCGGTGGCTGGCAGCGGCCGGCGAAGCGGTGACGCTCCGGCGAGCCCTCGGCGCTCGAGCGCTGGTCAGGTCGACCGAGGGAGTTCGTCATGAGCGCCGTGCCCCACCACCCTGATGACGTGACGTCGACCTGGCTGAGCGAAGTTCTCGGCCGGCCCGTCGAGGTGCTCAGCAGGTCGAGCGAGGTCAGCGTCTGGGGCGCTCACGCCCGGCTCGAGGTGAAGGACACGAGTGGCGAGGTGATGAAGCTGCGGGTGAAGATCGGCTCCGCTTCGACCTTCGGCACCAGCGAGGTCGACTACTACCAGCGGCTCTTCACCGGACTGCCCGACGCGCCGCTCGTGCGATGCCATCACGCGGCGGCTGACTCGACGCACTACCACCTGCTGCTCGACGACCTCTCGCAGACGCACCGCAACCTCGATGACGTCGTCATCACCGAAGCGTACGGCCGGGCGCTCGTCGACGCCGTCGGGCGACTGCATGCGCACCGCTGGCCGCAAGCACCACCCACGCCCGAAGACGTGGAGCGCGGCCTCGGCGAAGCGCGCGCCGGACTTCCAGTGATGCTCGCGGCGATGACCGGGGACTTCACCGAGGCTGACCGCGACGTCGTTCGCCGCGTGTTCGAGACGCAACCAGCCGTGATGCAGGCGCGAGTCGGAAACCCCGCTGGCTTCACCTTCACCCACGGCGACTTGAACCCGGGCAACATCCTCGCGCCGCGCAGCGGAGACCCGGCAAACCAGGTCTTCCTCCTCGACCACCAACCGTTCCTGGGTTCTTCGGTGAACGGGCTGGCCATGAGTGATTTGGCGTACGCGATGGTGCTGTGGTGGCCGGTGGAAGACCGCCGCCGGTGGGCGAGCGGACTCGTGGACCAGTGGCACGCAGGCCTGCTGCGCCGGGGCGTCGTCGGCTATTCGCTCGCGATGGCCCGCGAAGACTGGAAGCAATGCGTGAAGCAGACGCTGTTCGTGCCGGCCTCGCGATGCTCCGAGCCCGAGGCGCTCACGACGATGCGCTGGCTGTGGCAGATGTTCCTGCGGCGCGTGCTCACCGCCATCACCGACCTCGAGTGAGTTCTCAGGGCGGAGCGCAGGTGTCTTCTCTGCGCCAGTCGCCCCACCCGTTGAGGCTGCAGCTCCACGAGCGGCGGGAGACGTAGCTGCCGACGTACGAGGCGGGGTAGCCCACGCTCGTGCAGGTGTTCACCACGACCTGATCAGCCTGCGGCGTGCACACGGGCGCAGCGCAGGTGTTCTCACGGCGCCAGTCGCCCCACGTGTTGGTGGCGCAGCTCCACGAGCGGCGCGAGACGTAGCTGCCGACGTACGAGGTGGGGTAGCCCACGCTCGCGCAGCTGTTCACCACGACCTGATCAGCCTGCGGCGTGCACACGGGCGCAGCGCAGGTGTTCTCACGGCGCCACTCGCCCCAGGTATTGGTGGTGCAGCTCCACGCGCGGCGGGAGACGTAGCTGCCGACGTACGAGGCCGGGTAGCCCACGCTCGCGCAGCTGTTCACCACGACCTCGTCGGGCAGCGCGGTGCAGGTGGGCGGCGTCCCCGTGCCCAGCTCCTGCAGCACGTCGAGATAGGCGAACCAGTCACCGTCGACGCCTTCAGGGTGCAGCACGCTGCCGTCACAGCGCGGCTCGTAGAAGAGGTTCTCGAACTGAATGATGCCGACGTTGGGCGCGAGCCACAGCACCTGCCAGAACGACGACGTGCCGGGGCGGTGAGGAAACGACGCAGGCTGGTTGGTGCAGTGCGGCTCCTGCATGGGCGCGACGCGATTGCCGTGGGCGAAGAGCACCTTGATGACGCCCTCGTAGGTTGGCGCACGGCCCTTGCCGAAGCCGTTGGCGTCGCGCCCGTAGGGAGGTGTGTAGCGGTCGAGCTTCTCGAGCAGCCGCACCTCGCTCCACGAGCCGTACTCGGGGCCGAGCTGCTGGTAGGGCGCCGCGCCTGACCCCGAGTACCACCAGCGAATGTCACCCTGCGCGTACGCCGCTTCGCCGACCTGGTGTCCGCCAGGGCGCCCGTGGCCGATGACCTGCCCGTTGTAGATGGCGATGCGGCCGTAGCAGGGCGAGGTGCAGCTCTCGAGGTCGGCGGTGTTGGTGGCGTTGCGCTGGGGAAACGTGTCGGCCACCTCGGAGACTTCACCAGTCGAGGGCGTGTTGCGCAGGTGCCAGGTGTCTCCCCAGAAGCGCGCGTCGACGTTGGTGCCGTCGCGGTCGAAGTAGTCGTGCAGCAGGTAGGCGACGGTGCCTGCGCGCGCCGAGAGCACGGAGCCGGGCTCCGAAGCCCTCGGGTCGACCGGCTCGATGACGTGCTTGTAATAGATGCGACCGGCGGGCACCCGGTAGAGCCGCGACAGCGCGCGCGTCGGCCAGTAGTCGGTCATCAACACTGGAGCTGTCGACGTCGAGAACAGCGCGCGAGCCGACTCAGCGTCACCCTCGACGTCGTTCGTCACCACGCCAGAGACACCGCACCCGCTCAACACGACCAGCGCGAGAAACCGTTTCATGTGCTGGTTTTCGGCAGCGGTCGCGCAGCGGTTTTTCCTTCTCAGCACGTGAGAGCGCAGCTGGAGCCTGCAGGCCTCACCTGCTCCGGGACTTGCTGGAGTTCAGCTGCCTCGCGTGACACCGCTCAAAGCTCGATGGAGCGGAACTGCGCCAGGCGCAGGTCCATCTGCAGGTCTCTCGGGTCGAGCCGACCGAACCCATCGCGGATGCCGTCGATTCCATCTCGCACCGCATCGATGCCGTCCGCCACTGCATCCACTCCCTGCAGCACGTGCCGAATACCTGCGCGTGGGTCGTAGGGCCTTGCCGTGCTCCGCAAGCCGCGACGTAAGGTGTCGTGGTGATGACCCGAACGCTGGCTCTGACACTCATCGTAAGTGCCACGCAGAGCCTCGCCTTTCCGGACACCGTCAACACTCGCTACCTCCTTCCCGCGTTACCCGGCAGCTACACCGCCGTGCAGTGCAACGACTGCCACGTCGGCACCTCGACGGGCGGCCCGACGTCAGGCCCGCAGCCGTGGGCGCCCGCGCTCAACGCCTTCGGCCTCCTGTACCGAACGAGCGGCTGGAGCAACACGCTGCGTGACGCCGACGCTGACGGCGACGGAGCCACCAATGGAGCCGAGCTCGGCGCAGCTGACTCCGCTGGTTTCCCGCGGGGCGCAGCAGGTTGCGACGCGGCGCTGTCCGCTACCACTCCCGGGACTGCCATCGCGTGCACAGGCAACGTGCGCTGCACTGCGACGCGCTTCGCGGGCCCGACGTCCACTGGCGCCAACGCCACGAGCAACAACTACAGCTTCGCCTTCTCGTGCGCGCCAGGCAGTGGCCCCGCCCCAGTCAACTCCGACCCCGACTGGAGTGACCGGTGCCTCAACCTGAACGAGTGCGCGGGCAACCCGTGCGGCACCGGCACGTGCACCCAGCGCCCCCTCGGCAGCTGGACCTCGCCCGGCTACGACTGCACCTGCCCTCCGGGCTACTCATCGAACGGCACCACCTGCCAGCTCGTCGACGCGTGCCTCGCCGGCACTGACACCTGCGTTCCGCTCGCCACGTGCCTCGACACCCCGGGCAACTCGTCGACCTTCACCTGCGCCTGTCCTGTGGGCTACCAGGGCGATGGGCGCAGCACGGGCACCGGCTGCACCAACATCAACGAGTGCACCACCATGGCGGGCGTGTGCGACGTTGGCACCTGCAGCGACCGCGCCCCCGGCTACGTCTGCACCTGCCCCATGGGGTACGTCTTCAACGGCACCACCTGCGTCGTCGGCACGGTCTGCTCCGCGATGCTCGATGACTGCGTCGCCCTCGCGATGTGTATGACCAGCACGCAGCCACCCGGCTTCAGCTGCGTGTGTCCCGCGGGGTACGCGGGTGACGGGCGCGATGCGGGGAGCGCCTGCACCAACGTCGATGAGTGTGCAGCGATGAGCGGGCCCTGCGCGGCCGCGAACAGCGAATGCGTCGACCTGCCCGGCACCTTCGCCTGCCGCTGCACGATGGGCTTTCAGGGTGACGGCGGACGCTGCGACGACTTCGACGAGTGCGACGCCGGCCTGCACGACTGCACGCCGCAGGAGCAATGTCTCAACCAGGTCGGCACGTGGACCTGCGCGTGCGCTCCCGGCTTCTCGGGCGACGCGGGCAGCTGCGTGGCGAGCGAATTCGACGGCGGCCTCGACGCAGGCACGCCAGACGCGGGCAGAGGAGCTGACGCGGGCCTGACGCCAGACGCGGGCGACACCGGCGATGCGGGGACGGCGGTGAGCGACGCGGGAGACAGCAGCGATGCAGGGATGCTGAGCGACGCGGGCGACAGCAGCAGTGATGCAGGGACGGTGAGCGACGCGGGCGACAGCAGTGATGCGGGACACGGCAGCGACGCGGGCGACAGCAGCGACGCGGGCGACAGCAGCGACGCGGGACACAACAGCGACGCGGGACACAGCAGCGACGCGGGCGACAGCAGCGATGCAGGGACGACCGTGAGCGACGGGGGCGACGACGGCCAGGCACCTGTGGGCTGCGGCTGCTCCCAGACGACGGCGCTCTCAGCTTTCCTCGCGATCGGCTTCCTGTGCTTGCGTCGCCGAGCCATGGCGAAGCGCGTGCTGCGCCGCCGCTGATCACTTCGAGCAGAGGAACTCGGGCCACGGACGGGGAGCTGCGCGAGGGCACGACTGAGGGAGACCACGGCGTGAGGCCGGAGACGAGACCGGCCCCCGGCCCGGCCAGACTGATGAAGAAGTCCTGGGCTGGGGTGGAATGACGGCGCTGAGCGAACTCGTGGTTCCGCCGAACCCATGCAGGGCGATCGCCGCGTCGAAGCCATAGGCCCGCAAAGCCAGCGCGTGCCCGAGTTCGTGGAGCATCACGCTGACGAAGACGACCCCGCTCCAGATGAGCGCGCCCTTCAGGCCGCGACGACGAGACTCAGAGCTTGATGGAGCGGAACTGCGCCAGGCGCACGTCCATCTGCAGGTCTCTCGGGTCGAGCCGGCCGAACACATCGCGGATGCCGTCGGTCACCGTGTCGATGCCGTTCTTCACGACGTCGATGCCGTCCTTCACCACATCGATGCCCTGCAGCACCGTGCCCAGCACCTGCGCTCGCGGGTCGTAGCTGATGTCGGCGAGGCGCTTCTCGAAGTCCTCCCGCGGCATGCGCTCTTCGCGGCCCCACGGGTTGGTGTAGTTGACGTACTCCTTGCCATCGACCGTCTCGGTGCCCGTCACCAGCACCTTGTGGTACCCGCCCTCGGTGCCCCACGAGATGGCGACCGGCACCTCGGTGCCCGCGCGCAGCTGGGTGTCGATGATGTCCATCGCTCCGGCGCGCTGCTCGTCGGTGGTGAGCCGCTGGTCGCTCATCTTCTTGCCCGTCACCGCCTCGTAGAGCACGTCGAGGTCGTTGCTCCAGGCGCCTTTGCCTTCGCCGGTGTCGTCGTCGAAGTTGCGGTCGCCGTTGGCGAGCTCCATGAACGCGCCGCCGATGAGGCGCTGGGTGATGGCGCGGTTGCTGGTGTCGCCTTCGATGCTGTTCGCCTCACGCGTGATGGTCTGCCCGCCCGCGAGCTGCACGGTGCCTTCGGGGCTCGCGAGCCCGGCGGCGATGCGCGCGTACTCGGCGGGGTCGTGCATCGCGAGCTGAATGGCCAGCGTCGTCGGAGCGCACGTTCCACGCTGGCCCTGACCAATGGAGCTCGGCGTCGCCAACTCCTGCACGAGGTCCGTGACGAGCTGATTCCGGTCGATGCCCTCGGCGAGCGGCGTGCTCTCGTCAGACAGCTTCGCGAGCTGGTCGAGCGTGGTGCCTTCGCCCTTGAGGTCCTTGTCGCCGGGCAGCTTGCCGTCCAGCAGCATCTTCTCGAGCGCCAGCGCGGCCACCGGGTCGTTCGCCTCGAGGCAGCGGTCCTTCACGGACTGGTACTGCGCACGCTGCGACGGCGTCATCGTCTCGAGCGCGGCGGTCTCGAGCGGCTTGTTCGCTTCGAGCTGCTCCAGCGCGGCCTGGTGACGCGGGTCGTTCACGTTCGTGTCGCGGCTGTCGTCCACCTTCGCGGCGTCACGCGTGACCTCTGCAGTGCCATCGGAGGCGCGGTCGACGGCCGGCCCACGCAGAATCTGGTCGGCGTCACGCAGCGCATCGGCCACGTCGCGCGAGCTGCCCTTGTTCTTCGGCTGCAGCTTCTCGAGCGCGAACTGCACGACCTTCTTCGCGGGCGGCAGAACCGCCTTGAAGCTGTCGGTGGGAGACGAAGACGCCGATGTACGACGCTGTGGGAGGGTGGGCTTCCGAGGAGGAACCGGCTGCAGTTTCGTGGGGTTGGTGCGAATCGTCATGGTCGTCCTCGGGTGTGGCGCTGAAGAAGTATCCGCCGGGCGCCAGAGCGCGACCGGTCACCGTTTGTCAGCGCGGTTCGCAGATCAGCCCGAATTTCGAGCGGAGTTCCTCCTGCTGCACTCGAGGGGCGCACCGCGGGTCGAGCGCACATGCTGAAGCTGCCTGACGACCTCTCGACGCTCGACCCCGACGACCTCGACCTGAACGAGCTGCGGAAGGCTCCGTGGAAGCAACTTCGCCTGCTGCTGCGACACCACTGGACCCTCGCCGAGAAGCTCTACCCCGAGCGGAAGGACAAGGTGGAGGAGCTGCTCGCGTTCGCGAACGAGGCGGCTGAGACGAACGAGACGCTCGCCGAGCTGCTGCGCGCCGCGGCCATCGCTCAGTCCAGGCCGGTCAAGAAGGGGCTCGAAGACAGCTGGGTGCTCAGCTGCTCGGCCCCGCTCAACCGCGCGGCGCTCGAGGCGCTGGGCCCTGCACGCGCTGACGCCGTCGTTCGGCGGTCGTGGCACAAGTACGACGAGCCCGAGCATGCGGACTATCGGGAGCAGGCGTTTGCACCAGTGCTCGAGAGCCTGGGTCCACACCTGCCAGTCTCGACCGTGACAGACGTGCTCGAGCTGCTGGAGCACACGTCAGTGTTCGATTCGAGCGCGCAATGGCTGGCGGCCAGCCGGCAGGTCGGCTTCCTGCTTCCCTTGATGAAGGAGCGCTGGCAGCTCGACGCTCCCACCTCGATTCCCGGTGTCACCGCCCGAGGGTGGTGGGGCAAGGTGATTCGCGAGCTGCTCGTGGTCGAGCTGAAGGCGGGGCGCACGCCGGCTGAAACGTGGGACGAGGTCATCGGGCCCGACGAGGCAGCGAACGACTTCGACTCACAAGCCGCGCTCCTGCAGGCCATTCCCCTCGCGCGCGCTGAACGCCTGGTGTCGAGAGCGTGGAAAGCACCGGAGAACGCGTTGCGGTTTCTCCGCCCTGACTTCACGAAGCCGATGCTCGAGCGCCTCGCGGCCGTCGTCGTCTCACTGAGGAAGAGCAAGGACGGCAGATCATTCCTGCGCGCGACCGACTTGAGTGTGCTGGGTCGTGGGTTCAACAAGGTGCTCGAGTCCGCGGCAGCGGGAAAAGGGAAGGCTGCACCGAAGAAGCCGGCGAAGACGGTGAAAAAGGGCCGCTGAGGGGGAGCTTCTGTTCATGCCGCAGTTCGTCGACGGACCGAGCGAAGAGAACAGCGGAGAGTATTGGCCGCTCACGCTGGTTCGCGGACCTGCGCTCGAGCTGCGCACGCTCAGCAGCACGACGCGCATTCACGCGATTCACGAACGGCTGCGGTCAGCGCTCGAGCGCCTCCAGCCCGAGACCGAGCTGCTCTACGCGTGTCGCGTCGCCGACGGCATGCACCTCAACGCGGCGAACCTCATCGCAGTCGATCTGATCTTCGACGCGCGAATGGAGCGCGTGCTCGACCTCCTGGGCGACGACTTCGTCGTGCAACGGCCGCGGCTGCTGTTGCGACGGGGCCTCAGGCGCCTCGCCGCGAAGGACCGGAAGGCAGGGCTCGACGACCTCGCGCGTGGGCTCGACACGGCCTTCACCAGAGATGACCACGAGCTCTTGCTGAAGGTCTTCACGGCGCTCGAGCCAGCGCAGCGGGAGCAGCGGCGACCGCTGTTCGAGCCGCTGTTCACGAATCGGAGCGCACGCGACCTCGTGGACCTGGCGCTCGACCTCGAGTGGTGGCCGGTGGGCGAGCTGACGACGGTGGTGAACGAGCTGGAGACGACGGAGTCACCGCGCCTGGGCTCGTGGACGCTCGAACAGCTGGTGGCCGAGCTCTCGAAGCGCAGCCCTGGCGAAGGAGCACAGGTCAGCGAGCGCCTCGAGCGACGCGCGGCCTTCGACAGCTCGCTGCAGCCGGCGCTGCTCACCGAGGCGCTGACGAGAGATGCGACGAAGATTGCGGTGTACGCAGACGCGCTCAGCGAGGCCGACCACCCCTTCGGCGAGTTCCTCGCGTTGTCACTGCAGGGCACGAGCGGCGCGAAACGAAAGGCCAAAGCGCTCGCGAAGACCTCAGCGCGGGCGTGGCTGGGTCCGCTGGCAACGCTCCTCAGCGACGTCGAGTACGAGCAGGGCCTTCCCTTTGCGGCGGTGCTCGCGACCTCGGCGCCAGAGCGCTTCGACTTCGAGGCCGCGTTGAGGCACCCGATGCTCGCAGCGTGGCGGCGGGTGCTGCTCAAGCGCTCGAAGAAGACCCGCCGGTCGCCGGTCGATGCCGAGACCTGGCACCGGCTCGCACGCGCGCTCGTTCCCCTCGGACTCGAGGAGCTCGATTGCGTGCACTTCTGTCTCGAGGCTGTTCGTGACCTCGACCTGGGCCGCCTCACGCGACTGCACAACCTCGACCTCACCGACGATGGGCTCGACCCCGGCAAGTTCGCCTCGGTGAAGTGGGTCGAGGTGCTGGTGCGACCCGGAACGTGCGGCGCGACGCTGCAGCAACTGCGGAACGACGAGGGCGGCTTCTTCAAGAAGCGGAAGCCGCAGATCCAGCTCGTGTTCCTCGGGGGCGCGTCGGCGGCTGAGAAGGCGCAGGTTCAGGCGTTCCTCCCGTTCCCACATGGAGACATCACCATCGCGTGAGCGCGCGTCTTTCCGCTCGGCACGCATTCTGCTGAAGGTGACTCCATGACTCGCTTCGCGTGGTGCGCAGGCCTCGTCGTGTGTTCGCTCGCCCTCGCCGAGCCGCCGAAGGCCGTGGCGCTCAAGACACTGCAGCCGGGCGTCGAGTACGGAACGCTCACGCTCGTCGAGAAGCCCGAAGCCGGTGACGGCAAGCTGCACGTCGTGCGCCTCGACCCGAACGTCGCCACGCTCGACCTCGGGCTCGCGAGCGAATCAGGCGCCATGCGCACCGCCTCTCAGTGGAGCGCCCAGCAGGGCTTCGCCATCGTCATCAACGCCGGCATGTTCCAGACGGACTACCGCTCGAACGTCGGCAAGCTCGTGCACGGCGACCACGTCAACCAGCGCTCGTGGAAGAAGTCGTACCAGTCGGTGCTCGCGATGGACCCGACTGATGCCTCGCTCCCGAAGGCCGTCATGCTCGACCGCGACGCGCCGGGCTTCGACGACGCGGTGAAGCCGTACCGCACCGTCGTTCAGAACCTGCGCCTCATCAAAGGCCCGGGCGAGAACGTGTGGAAACCCAACAACCGCAAGTGGAGCGAAGCCTTCGTCGCGATGGACTCGTCGGGGAAGCTGCTCTTCTGCTTCACGCGCACGCCGTTCGAGATGGCCGACCTGATGACCCGCGTCCTGGCGACGGGGCTGGGCATCGTCCGCGCGATGCACGTCGAGGGCGGACCCGAGGCGAGCCTGTCGATTCGCGGCAAGGACCTGACGCTCGACCTCTCGGGCAGCTACGAGACCGGGTTCTTCCCGCGTGATGACAACGACCGGCAGTGGGAATTGCCCAACGTCATCGGCGTGCGCGCGATGAAGGAGTGAGGCGCAAGGCGAGGGATTCTGGTGTCCTCGAGTTGCGGTCACCCGATTCGTCGCAACGGGAGCAACTCTCGCGAAACAGCGAGTCCGCGTTCACCCTCTTCGTCGCAACGGGAGCAACGCTCGCGAAGCAACGAACCTGTGGTCATCGCTTCGTCGCAACGGGAGCAACGGCGCGCGAACTGAAGCACGGATCACCGCTCGAGCCGTGGCGAGTCCGCGGTCACCTTCTTCGTCGCTACGGGAGCAACGCGAGCCCAAGAT
This sequence comes from Archangium gephyra, assembly GCA_943370055.1. GTDB lineage: Bacteria > Myxococcota > Myxococcia > Myxococcales > Myxococcaceae > Xiheimicrobium > Xiheimicrobium gephyra_A. The sequence continues at coordinate 29,006 of CALRPN020000020.1, read as the reverse complement.
GAAGTGGCACGGCCGAGGTACTCGAGTAGCCGAACGGTCTCCGCGCCGGTCACCGTCTTCGTCGCGACGGAGCAACGCGCGCATGCGGGCCGAAGCACGGACAACCGCTCGAGCCGCACCGAGCCCCGGTCACCGTCTTCGTCGAGTCGAGAAGAAGTGGAACGGCCGAGGTACTCGAGCAGCCGAACGGTCTGCCCGAGCCCGGGTCACGTCACCGTCTTCGTCGCAATGGGAGCAACGCGAGCGCGAGCAGGAAGGGCATGACCGCGCTGCTCGAGCAGCCGCAGGGTTTGGGCTCGGGGTCCGGCGTACCGCCTGCGGATCCGCCAGCAGCCGCGGATCCACCTGCCGTCGCGGATCCACCAGCCGTCGCGGATCCACCAGCCGACGCGGATCCACCAGCCGACGCGGATCCACCAGCCGTTGCGGATCCACCTGCCGTCGCGGATCCACCGGCCGTCGCTGATCCGCCAGCCGTCGCGGATCCACCTGCGGTCGCGGATCCACCAGCCGTCGCTGATCCACCTGCGGTCGCTGATCCGCCAGCCGTCGCAGCGCCACCTGCTGCGCCTCCACCAGCGCCACCGACACCAGCATCGAGCACTCCGGCATCGAACGTGTCGACGTCGGCTGTCATCACCCACACCTTGCGCCCGGTGCCGTCGTCAGCGCCGAAGTACACGTCGTTCCCCACGAGGGTGAAGCGCTCGGGGCCCGATGACGCTGGGCCGGGCGCGAGATCGGCAAGGAGCGCTGGCGTGAGTGAGATCGGGTCGACAGCCCACGGCTCGTGACCCGTGTCAGGCGAGGCGCCGCCAAAGATGAGCGAACCGCCATGCACCGCGAGGTTCCACGAGTACGGGTTGCTGTCGCCCAGCCGCCGCACGTCGACGCCGTCGGTCACGTAGAGCGACAGCGCCGTTCCGTCATCGACCACGAACGCGAGGCGGCGGTCCCACGGCGTCAACCCTCCGACCGTCGTCTGGCCCGAGCCGCGCGGAGGCAAGTCCATCAGGCGGCGCGCCGAGCCCGCGGCCAGACCGCTCACCCAGAGGTCGCCCTGCTTCTCGTAGTAGAGAAAGTCTCCCGCCGTCGCGAACGTCGCTCCTGCCTGCGAGTCGAGCACCACGAAGCCCGAGCCACCATCACGCGTGCGGTAGATGGTCCCGTTCGGCTCTCGCAGCACCAGCTCGCTGCCCCACGGCACCGCGGGGCTCGCCACCTGCGACCCACCGGGCCCCGCGACGTACTCGAAGGCGACGCGTGTTCCGGCGGCGGTGCCGTCCGAGCGCATGAGCTCCCAGCCCGCGTCGGTGAACGCGTGGAAGAAGACGTCTGAGCCCACGCCGACACAGCCCCAGGGCAACACGGTTCCACCCGGCCCGAACGCGGCGAGCACCTCGACCGCTGCGTCACTCGCGCTCGCCACCGTGTTCAGGCGCCACTGCGTCGTCGTCGGCGCCAGGTAGAAGAACTGCCGTCCGTTCGAGCACGGCAACACATGGCTGCTGTACTGGTCGCTGCCCACCTGCTCGGCCGAGCCCGGGCCACCATCGGTGCGCCACACCGTCGAGTACGAGAAGCCCATGCCGCTCGAGTAGAAGTTCACGAAGTACATGAGCCCGTGCGCCGGCGTCAGCTTCGAGACGCCGCCGAGCTGTGCAGGGAAGACGAGCCAGTTGCCTGCGTCGGTGCCATCGGTTCGGTACAGGCCTTCACCACCTGACCGAAACCCCGTGAACAGCAGCGCGTCGTCGAGCGCGGCCATCCTGTACGGGTTCGTGTGGAGGCGGCGGGGCGCGAGGTCAGCGACGAAGCGTGTTCCCGCGGGCGTGCCGTTCGTCCACCACAGCTCTTCGTCCGACTGGCCGGGCCCGCTCGCGATGAACGCCACGCCTCCGTCGTGCACGGGGCCGAAGGCCGAACCACCGGCCGAGCCCGACTGGGGCCCCGAAGGCCCGAGCGCGACGGTGCCTGCGGGAGTGCCATCGCTCACGAACATCTGCCGACCCGCGAGCGTCGTCGTGTAGTCGAAGTAGAGCCGGTCATTGATGGCGACGATGCCGGTGAACGAGCTGCCCAGCGCGCCCGACTTCAGCACCTGCACTCCGCCGTCACGTGCATCGACCGCGTAGAGGTCGCGGTAGTTGCCGTTGCCGAAGGCCGCGCCGACGAAGGCGACCTGCTCACCCAGCACCGTCAGCTCGTTCGAAGCGACGAACTGCAGCGACGGCCCCACCTGCACGATGCCCGCGTCGAGCGCGGTGAACGCGAAGATGGACTCGCTGCTGCTGCCGCTGCGGCCGATGAACGCAAGGCGAGCGCCCACCTTCACCAGGCCTCGTGACGACTGCGCCGGGCTGATGGGCACGAAGCCGCCTGCGTCGGTCGCCGGGTCGAAGCGGGCAAGTGACAAGTTGCCCGCGTTGAAGAAGAGCTGGCCGCCGAAGGGCGTGAGGCCGAACGGGTTCGAGCTGCCGTTCGCCACCAGGTTCAGCACCGCCGAGACGCCACCGTCGGCCGGGTTCAGGGCCCAGAGTTCGACGTCGGGGCCGAACACGCAGCACGAGAAGTAGACCTTGTCTCCAAGCTGCGTGAACCCGTTCGGGCTGCCGGGCAGGTTCGCCACCACGCGGCTGCCCGCCGTCGTTCCATCCGAGAGCGCGACGGACCAGCTCTGGCTGGTGCTGCCCTGCCCCGAGAGCAGCAGCTGTGTGTCGAGCGGAACGATGTCGAAGATGCCCGAGGGCGTCCCCGGAACGGAGTCGAACACCAGCCGCGTTCCGGGCCGTGTGCCGTCGGTGCGCCAGAACTCGTAGCCGTGCACGACGTCGTTCCCGACGAAGTAGCCCACGCCGTTCCAGACGATGAGCTTGCCGACGCCGCCAGGTGCCTGCGGGCCGGGGGACACGTCGAGCAGCAGGCTGGTGCCGGCGTCGGTGCCGTCGGTGACCCACAGCTCGCGCTCTTCGCCGGGCGTCGTGGCCACGAAGAGCGACCTGGTCGCGTCGAGCGGCACGAAGCCCGAAGGCGCCGACGAGGTGACGACGGTCGTGGCGTCGTTCGTCGCGCTGGCCAGCCGTGGTGCGCCGAGCGCGGAGTGCAGCCGCTCCACCTCGCCGGGCGCTGTCGTCGACCGCGAGCAACTGCACAACACCACGAGGCACAGCCAGGGGCGAACGGACATGGTGCGACCATAGACCGGGAGCAACGGTGGCTCAGGGGCACGCATCGAGGACGGGCTCGCGCAGCACGTCGGTCGAGGACTTCGCCGTCACCAGCCGCGGCCCATTGCTCGAGCTGCCGGGCCTCGGCCTTCGCGAACCGCCTCTGCACCGCGCGCGGCACCTTGCGGAACCGCGCTTCCACCGTTCGACCAGCGCACCGCGAGCATCTCTTCGCGACCTTCGGTGCAGCCCCTGAGGAGACTTCCGGTCTGACCGCGTGGAGCAGTCTTCTGACCGCGTGGAGCAGTGGACGTGCGGCTCGCGCGTCACAGTGTGCGCATGACCCTCGCTCTGCGCGCTGCTCCGAAACGTTCCGCCGGCTGGTGGTTGCCGGTCGCCTTTATGTCGCTGCTGGCCATTCCCATCATCGCGGGCGTGCTGCGCGTCGTTCAGCTCGCTGGCCACGGCCATCAAGCGCCGGCTGATGCGCGCTTCTTCGCGACGCCCGTGCCTGTCGTGCTGCACATTCTCACCGCGCTCTTCTTCGCCGTCGGCGGCGCGTTTCAGTTCGTCGAGGGCCTTCGAAAGAGCGCCCCACGCTGGCATCGCCTCGCTGGCCGCGCGTTGACGGGAGCCGGTCTGCTCTCTGGACTGTCGGGGCTGTGGCTCACCGCCTTCTTTCCACCCGGACCCATCGATGGAGCGCTGCTCCTCGGCCTGCGCCTCGCCTTCGGTTCCTTCATGGTGCTCAGTCTCGCGCTGGGCTTCATCGCGATTCGCCGGGGCGACGTCGCTGGTCACCGCGCATGGATGATGCGCGGCTACGCCATCGGGCTCGGCGCGGGCACGCAGGCGCTCGTTCACCTGCCCTTCGTCATCATCGCTGGCGAGCCGGGTGAGCTCAGCCGGGCGCTGCTGCTCGGCGCGGGCTGGGCCCTCAACCTGCTCGTCGCGGAGTGGGTGCTTCGCAAGCCCATGCCCACGGCGTTCGTGCTGCAGGGAGGTGTCGCATGAAGGCCGCGGTCTACGAGCGATACGGCGCTCCAGAGGTCGTTCACCTCACCGAGCTGCCCCGGCCCACGCCACGCGCGGGTGAGGTGCTCATCAAGGTCGTCTCTTCCACCGTCGCCGCAGGAGACTGGCGCCTTCGTCGCGCCTCTCCGTTCCTCGCACGGCTGTACAACGGCCTGCTGCGCCCGAAGAAGGTGCAGGTGCTGGGCTTCGAGCTCGCCGGTGTCGTCGAGGCCGTCGGTGCCGGCGTCTCGCGCTTCACGCCAGGCGACCACGTCTTCGGCTTCACCGGCTTCGGCTTCGGTGCGCACGCCGAGTACCGCACGCTGCCCGAGACGACGACGAAGCCCGAGTGGGAAGGCCTGCTCGCGCACAAACCGCGAAACCTCTCCTTCGCGCAGGCGGCGTCCACCCCCGTTGGCGCGCTGACGGCCCAGGCGTTCCTTCGTCAGGTGGGCGCGAGCCGTGGCCAGTCGGTGCTCGTGTACGGCGCATCGGGCAGCGTCGGCACCGCGGCCGTTCAGCTCGCGAAGCACCTCGGCGCCACCGTCACCGCCGTGTGCAGCACGCGCAACGTCGAGCTGGTGCGCTCCCTCGGCGCCGACGAGGTCGTCGACTACACGAAGGAGTCCCTCGACGGCCGCACGTGGGACGTCGTCTTCGATGCCGTCGGCAAGCTGTCCTCGTCACAGGCGCGCTCCCTCGTGAAGCCCGGTGGCCGTCGCGTCTCGACGCGCGACACGGCGAAGCTGAAGCCCGACGACCTCGAGGCCATCACCCGGCTGCTCGAGCAGGGCACGCTGAAGGCCGTCATCGACCAGACCTTCCCGCTGGACAGAATCGTCGAGGCCCACGCCTACGTCGAAGCCGGTCACAAACGCGGCAACGTGGTCATCTCGGTCTCGCGGCCGCCAGAGACGACGGAGGACGGGCTCGTACCGAACTGACGGCGGAAGGCCGCGGCGAACTTGCCGGGGTTGGCGTAGCCCACGCGCTGCGCGACCTCGGTGACGTTGAGCTGACGCTTCGCGAGCAGCGCCCTCGCGGTCTCCAGACGCACCAGCCGCAGGTACGAGAACACCGGCGCCCCGAAGAGCGTCTGGAAGCCCGCCTTCAGCCGCGTCTCACTCAGGCCTGCGGAGCGCGCGAGCTGGGTGAGGGTCGGCGGCGCTTCGAGGTTGGCGATGAGCGCCGCGCGCACGAGCTGCAGCCGCTCGAGGTCCCACGCCGACAACCGCGCGGTCTGCGCGCGGGCCGTGTCGACGAGCTCGTCAGTCATCAGCGCGAGCAACTCGAGGCTCTTCGCTTCGTGCCACAGCGCCCGGGCTGGACCCTTGACGTCAGCGTTGAGGATCTCGTCGAACACGCGGAACACCCGCGGTGGCAACGTCTGCGACACGAGCGCATGCGGAGCCGCTCCACCGACGAGCGCTCTGAAGCCGGGCGGCAGCTCGGTGACGCCCAGCAACTCCTGAAGGCGGGCCGCGCTCAACGCGAGGCTGACGGTCTCGGTGCGCTCCTCACCCGTGGGCCGAAGCTGCAGCGGCAGGGGCGCGCGGCTGTGGCTCAGCTGAAGCGTGTTGCCGCCGAAGTGCAGGGCTCGCCCGTCCCTCGTCTGGCCGAGCAGCACGGCACCCTTCGAGACGACGAGCTCGAGCTCTGCGGGCGGCGCGACGGCCGAGAACGCGAACGACGGGTCGTACTGGCAGGCGGTGACGCCCAGCCGCACGCCAGACTTCAGCTGCAGGTTCGTGAGCCGGCACCAGGAGTCACCAACGCGAAACGAGAGCCTCTGCTCGGCAGGCCCCAGTGACTCGACCACGAAGGGCGGCGTGGCCGGCACTTCAGTGCGGGGAGCGGGGGCGGTCATCGCGGGGCCTTCTGTGTACGAAGCCGCGGAGTTGGGCGCAATCGGGTGGGCCCTCGGAAGACCCGAGGGCTGCCCTCCGAAACCACGATTTGATTCCAACACACCGGCGCATCACCTTGGGCGCATCAACGTTGCACACCCAAGGAGATTGCCTGTGAATGAAAAGACTGAATTTCTCACCAGAACCCTGACATTGGGCATCGGCGCCACGCTCACCATGGACCTCTGGGCGTTTCTACTAAGACGGCTGGGTATTCCATCACTGAACTTCGCCTTCCTCGGGCGCTGGCTGGGACACCTGCCCGACGGAAAACTGGTGCACGACAGCATCGCGCAGGCAGCACCGGTGAAGGGCGAGCTACTGCTCGGCTGGGCGGCCCACTACGGCATCGGCATCACCTTCGCGGGGCTGCTACTCGCGGTGAACGGGTTGACCTGGGCGCGTTCCCCGACCCTGTGGCCGGCGCTGGTGCTGGGCCTCGTGACGGTGGTCGCTCCGCTGTTCGTGCTGCAACCCGCGCTGGGAGCCGGCATCGCCTCGACCCGCACGCCCACGCCCGTCTTCAACTCGCTCAAGAGCGTGGCCACCCACCTCGTCTTCGGCTTCGGGCTGTACCTCTCGGCGCTGCTCACGGCCTCCAGGTTCTGGGTGGCGCGATGAATGCCATTTCACCCGGTACAGAACTGCGTCAATTCGTCACACCGCTCTGGAAAGTGCTCGCGCCGCTCTGTGTGATGGTGTTCGCCGAGTTCCTGGCCATGGGCGTGATGCTGCGCGCGCTGCCCGGTCACGTTCATGGCGCCCTCGGCTTCGGTACGTTCCTCGTGGGGCTCGTCATCGGTGCACAGTCGTGGGCGACGCTGGCGACGCGACACCTGGCGGGGACTCGCACTGACCGGGTCGGCCCGAAGACGACGGTGGCGCTCGGGTTGCTGCTCTCGGCGTTCGCTGGCCTGCTCTCGGCGACGTCGGTGGTGGTCCCCGGGTCCGGCGCGAGCCTGGCCGTGCTGCTGCTCGGCCGCGGCGTGCTGGGGCTGGGAGAGAGCTTCGTCATCACCGGCGCGCTGGCGTGGGGCGTGGGCCTCGCGGGCAAGCAACGCTCGGGTGTGGTGATGGCGTGGGTCGGCATCGCCATGTACGGCGCGCTCGCGGTGGGGGCTCCGCTCGGGTCCGTGCTCGAGCAGCACTTCGGCTTCGTCAGCGTCGCGGCGGCGGCGGTCATCGCACCGCTCGTCGGGCTCACTGCGGTTCCCCTCGTCGCCCCCGTGGAGCCGGCCGGTGGCTCACGCCTTCCTTTTCACCGGGTCGCGGGGCTGCTGTGGCTGCCGGGGCTCGGCTTGTCGCTCGCGGCCCTCGGCTTCGGCGCCATCGCGGCCTTCACCTCGTTTCTCTTCGACGCGCGCGGCTGGGCGAACGCGTCACTGGCGATGAGCGCCTTCGGAGCCGCGTACGTGCTCGCGCGCCTGCTGTTCGGCGGGCTGCCGGACCGGTTTGGAGGAGCGCAGGTCGCTGCCGCTTCGGCCACCGTCGCCGCGCTGGGACAACTGGGGCTGTGGCTGGCGCCGTCGAGCCCGGTTGCCATCGCCGCAGCAGCGCTCACGGGCCTTGGGTTCTCGCTCGCGTTCCCCGCGTTCGGCGTCGAAGCCATTCGCCGCGTGCCGCCCCAGAACCGCGGCGTCGCGCTCGGCGCCTACAGCGCGTTCTTCGATGCGACGATGGGCCTCGGAGTTCCACTGCTGGGGCTCGCCGTCGGTCGCTTCGGGCCGAGCGCCGCGTTCGCCGCGGGCACGCTGAGCGCGCTCGCCTCGCTGCTCATCGCCGTCTCACTCGTCCTTCGCCCCGCGAAGCCCTGAGCCCTGCCGAAGAATGCCGACGGCGGCGCCGAGCAACGGGTCCTGCGAGCGGGTGGCCAGGTGCGCGAAGAGCACCCGCACCACCGTGTCGGCCTCGAGGAGCAGCTCGACCTCACCACGCGCTGCCGCCTCCTTCGCGGTGTCTGCGTGCAACAGCCCGACGCCGAGCCCGCCCGCCACCAACGTTCGCGTCACGTCTTCGCGGTCCACACTGACGAGCTTTCGCGGCCGAATCTGGTGCTTCTTGAAGAGGTGCTCGGCGGTTCTGCCGCAGCACGCGCTCGCGGCCGGGTAGACCCACGACAGCTCGCTCAACGCCTTCCAGTCGAGCGGCTGCCGCACGACGCCGGGCGGCGCGACGAGGAACGTCGTGAAGTGCGAGACCTCGAGCGTCGCCAGTGAAGGGTCGGGCTCGGCTGCCTCGTTGTAGAAGCCGGCGTCGAGTGTGCCAGCGCGCAGCCCCTCGAGAATCTCGCGTGAGGTGCCGTGTTTGAGCGCCACCTCGACCTCGGGGTAGCGCTCCGAGAGCACCGCCAGCAGCCTTCCGATGGCCTCGTTGTTCGACGCGCCGCCGGTGCCGAGCCGCAGCTTGCCCGTCAGCCGGCCCTTGATGCGTGTGGCCTCGTCCATCAGCTCGCGATGCGCGGCGAGAATCTGTTCGGCCCGCGACAGCAATCGCGCTCCGTCGCGGGTCATCGTCATGCCGCGCGGTGTGCGGTCGAAGAGGGCCAGGCCCAGCGCTTCTTCGATGGCCTTGATGTGCGCGCTCACCGCCGGCTGGCTCAGGTGCAGCAGCTCCGACGCGCGGGTGATGCTGCCTTCGCGCGCCACCACGACCAGCGTTCGCAGTTGGTAGATGTCCATCGGGGGCGTGCAGCGTGCGCCGCGGTTTGATGGGGGGCAAGCGACCGCGGCGTGGCGCTGTCGTGAACGAACGTGGCTATGGAATCGGGTCGGGGTCGATGGTGTTGAGCTGGTTCACACCCATGCCCGCCGGGTACGCGTAGCTCACGAAGAAGTCGGTGCCCCAGACCGTGAGCCCGAACGGCTCGGTGCTGCTCGCCCGCCTGATGCCGTTGGTGCAGCCGCTCATGTCGCCGGCGCGCCAGCTGCGAATCGCGTACTCGAACTTCGGGTCTCCCGTCGGCGCCCACTGCAGCGGGTCGCCGCAATCGAGCGTCACCTGAGCGAACGAGCCGCTCGCGGTTCTTCGCCGTACGAAGACGAGGTGGGTGTTCCGGTAGGTGTGGTCGGTGAAGAAGAGGTACGAATTCAGGAACTGTCCGGGCGGCACCAGCAGCACGAAGTCGGGGTCTCCTTCATTGTTGGGCACACGAGAGGCGCCCGTCATCAACTGCGTCGCCAGAAACGGGTGCAGCGCATCTTGCGAACGCACGACGAAGGGGCCGGGCGCCGAGAACTCCACGGCCTGACCGGGGCCCAGCGTCTTCGGGGCCAACAGCATGGGCGGCGTGTACGTCAGCGTGGTCCCCCGCGCGGTGCCGACGAGACGCCAGACGGCATCTTCTGACGTCGTGGTGCGAGAGGGTGGTCTGACCGCCACGTACTCGTTGCCGAGATGCGCGACCGGCGGCAGCTGCTGGTGGGCCGAATCACAGGCCGGGAAGCCCGCCGGCACCAGCATGCAGGTGTGCCCGGCCCAGACCGCGACGGGCTTGTTGGAGCGAATGGTCGACCCTCCCAGCTCTTCGCTCTGGTGGAGCTGCAGCCGCTCGAAGCGCGCCAGGACCCGCGGGACGACCTGCCGGGGCAGGCTGGGCGGCACGCCGACGCCGCCCTGAATCGCGACCGGCGCCTCGATGTTCAACTCGGTTCCGTCCTCTGCGGCGAAGAGCTGCAGATAGGAGTGGTAGGGGCCGATGGAGGGGGCGGGCGTGAGGGCGACCGAGGTGGTGCTCCAGGCCGTCACGGGCAACAGCAGGCTCGCGCTCGCCACCGCGCTTCTCGCCCCACCGTAGGGATAGATGTCGTACGCGGCGACCGGAGCTGAGGTGGTGATGCGGAAGGCAGGTGAGGTGCTCGAGCTGAGCGTCTGGTAGCCCTGCGAGAGCGCAGCCGCGACAGGGCACGCGATGCGCGTACCTCCCGAGGCGGTTGGCTCTTCGCCGAGGAAGAGCACGGCGACCTGATTGCCTGGCAGCTGCGCTGCGCTGCGGGCGACAACGACGGGCGTGTACGTCGGCCCGTTCGTCCCCGCAGAGACGAGCTGAATGAAGGGGTAGGGCAGCAGCGGGCGACCGTCGTGCTCGACGCGAACGTCGACAAAGTGCGAGTTGCCGTTGGCCAGCACCACCGCGTAGCACGAGCCCTTCGTCGTGTTCTCGGGAGGCACCGCCGTCACCAGAAACTCGCAGCCCAGCGAGCTGAGCGTTCCCCCCTGGTCGCAGCCGCCGTCACCTGGCGTATTCACCGCACCGCCAGCAGCGCCGCCTCCCGAGACGCCGCCGGCTGCAGCGCCACCTGCTGCGCCACCACCTGCAAAGGAGCCCCCTGCTGTGCCACCGCCCATGGCACCACCGCCCGAGCCGCTCATCGGCAAGACGTCGACGAGCCGAACCCGACGCTCGACCTGCTGCTCGCGCCACGTCGCCGTCACCACCACGAACTCGCCTGCGCAGTCCGCGTCCTCCGAGGGCGTACACCTCAGCTCGACGTCGCCTGAACCATCGGGCCCCAGCACGACCTGCCCGCCGCTCCGAAGTGACCCGACGTCGCTGATGATGGTGACGGTTCCAGCCTGCGCACGGCCATCAGCGTCGAGCACGCTCGCCTGAAGCCGCGCAGCGCCGCCACGGAGCAACACCTCGGGGCCGCTGAGCCGAAGCGTCGCGACACCGCCGCACTGGCAGCCGGCGAAGCAGGCGAACACCATCACCAGAGCGCAGCGCATGGGCCTCGAAGCTAGTCGACTGCGCGCTCAGCGGCGAAAGTGCCGGCGCAGACGCAGCGCCAACGCCAGCCCACCCAGCCCCGACGCCGCCAGCATGGGAACGCCGATGAGCTCGCCGCCGTGGCCGGGCGCGATGAAGGTCCTCAGCAGACCGAACCCGAACAACCACGCCGAGAGGAGCAGCAGCGCGACGGTGCGAAGCCGGCTGCCTGCCGGTGTGCCGCTCCGAACTTCGGACAGCTCTTCGATGAGCGTAGAACAGCAGCTCGCCGAGGAACTCCACGCCCTCGTTCTCCTCCAGGTCGACGGTTGCACTGCGCAGTCGACTCGCCCCACCGACACGACTACGCCGCGCCACGTGCGAGCAACGGCCAGCCGCGTGCTTCTCGTCAGTGGCGCGTTGACGCTGCTGGCCTGCTGCTGCGCCCTGCTCGCGCTCGCGTTGGGAGAACAGTCGCTCGACCTGTCCGAAGCGTTCACCACCGGCACGACCGCGCACACGATTCTGATGTCGCTGCGGCTGCCGCGCGTGGTGCTGGCGGCGCTCGTCGGGGCAGCGCTCGCGTCATCGGGCTCGATGCTGCAGGCCCTGCTGCGCAACCCGCTGGCCGACCCGTTCGTCCTGGGCGTGTCTGGCGGCGCGGCGCTGGGCGCCACCATCGCCATCGCGCTCGGCCTCACCTCGCTGGGCTTCGTCGGCCTCTCGGGCACGTCGGTGTTCGCGCTGCTGGGCGCGGTGGTCGCGACTGGGCTCGTGCTCGCGGTGGGGCGCTCGGGCCGGGGGGACGGGTCGACGAGCACGCTGCTCGCGGGCGTCATCTTCAACGCCTTCGCGCTCGCGGCCATCATCTTCATCAAGGCGCTGGTGGCTCCCGACAAGCTGGGCGAGGTGCTGTTCTGGCTCGCGGGCGCGCTCGGTCACGAGTCGTGGAGCGCGCTCGGCTTCACCAGCGTCATCGTCGTGGGCGCCGTGCTGGCCATGTGGAGCCTCTCGGGCCGCATCAACCTGCTCATGCTCGGTGACGACGACGCGCAATCACTCGGCGTCGACGTGCGGCGAACGCGGCTCGTGTTGCTGCTGCTCGCCTCGGCTGCCGTGTCTGCGGCCGTCTCGCTCTCGGGGCTCGTGGGCTTCGTCGGCCTGCTCGTGCCGCACCTGGCGAGGCTGGTGCTGGGGGCTGATCAACGCCTGTCGTTGCCCGCGAGCGCGCTGCTCGGCGCCAGCTTCCTCATGCTGGCCGACCTCGCGGCGCGGCTCATGTTCCGGGTGTTCCAGACCGAGCCTCCCGTCGGCGTCATCACCGCGCTGCTGGGAGGCCCGCTGTTTCTGCTGTTGATGGTTCGCCGCGCGAAAGAGGCGTGACTACTCGGCAGGCTTGGTTTCGGCGGGCTTGCCTTCGGCGGCCTTCTGCTCGGCAATCTTCCGGTGCACCTCTTTCATGTCGAGGGCACGCACCTGCTCGATGACGCCCTCGAGCGCGGCGGCCGGGAGCGCTCCTGCGTTGCGGCCCAGCATCACGCCGTCGCGGAAGATGGCGAGGGTGGGAATCGCCTGCACCTCGAAGGCGCCCGCCAGCCCGCCCTGCGCTTCGGTGTCGACCTTCGCGAAGACGATGTCGGGGTGCTTCCCCGCAGCGGCCTCGAAGACCGGCGCGAACGCACGGCACGGCCCACACCAGGCGGCCCAGAAGTCGATGAGCAGAATGCCGCCCTTCTGCAGAGTGGCCTCGAAGTTCTCTTCGGTGAGTTCCAGTGTTCCCGTCGCCATGGCCCTTCAGGTCCTTTCGCCCCCGCGCACCGGGGGTCTTTTCACGCTCGCCACCTAGGAGTGACCCAGGCAGCAGGAGGATTCAGAACGGGTCGACCATGACTCGCAGCGAATGACCAGTCCAGCCCGCTACCAATGGAGGGTGCGCTCATGGATTCAGCGGCTCACCCTCGCGATGATCCCGGCGGGGCTGTCGTCTGCCGAGCTGCTTCGGGCGCGGTTCTTCGTCGGCGCACACGTGACGGCCTTGCCGGTGATGCTGGTCTGCGTCCCTGTCTACGGCCTCAGCGGGCTCTGGGGCCAGATGGTGATGACGCTCCTCATGCTCGTCACGAGCGTGGTGTGCCTGCTCTGGTTTCGCCACGGCTCGAACCTCGTCGGCCCGACGCGCCTGTCCCTGCACGGCATGACGGCAATGTTCGCTGGGGCCGCACTGGCCCAGACTCCCGTCGACGTCACGAACGTGTGTTTCCTCTCGGCGATGCCGCTCCTCGCGGGGTTCACCCTCGGCCGTCAGGAGGCGTTCAGGTGGGTGGTTGCAGAGCTGATCATCGGCCTGCTCGTGCTGTGGGCCGGCTCGGCCGGGTACAGCCTGCCCATTCGCGACGACACGCCGTGGGTCTCGGCGTCGATCAACTTCGTCATCATGGTGCTGATGCTCTGGTGGTTCGCGCGCGCCTACGACTCCATCAACGCGCGCGCCTTCACCGAGCTGACCCAGGCGCAGCAGACCAAGACGACCTTCCTCGCCACCATCAGCCACGAGATTCGAACGCCGATGAACGGCGTGCTTGGCGTGACCGAGGCGATGCTCACCGAGCAGATGACGCCGCACCAGCGCGAGAACCTGCAGCTCATTCAGCGCTCGGGGAAGCTGCTCGTCGCGTTGATCAACGACCTGCTCGACCTCACGAAGGCCGAGGCGGGCAAGTTGTCCATCGACCGCTACGACTTCGACCTGCGCCGCGTGCTCGAAGACGTGCAGGCGTTGTTCGAGCCGATCGCGAACAAGAAGGGCCTCGCGCTGACGGTGCGCCTCGCGGACGACGTGCCGCTGGCGCTGCGCGGAGACGGCATGCGGCTGACGCAGGTGCTGAACAACCTGATCAGCAACGCGGTGAAGTTCACGCAGAGCGGTGAGGTGTCGCTCCTGGTGCGCGCGAAGGGGCCGCTCCAGGTGCAGTTCGAGGTGCGTGACACGGGCATCGGCATCGCGCCCGACCTGGTGCCGAAGCTGTTCACGGCGTTTCAGCAGGGTGATGGCTCGACGACCCGGCGCTTCGGTGGCAGCGGACTGGGCCTCGCGCTGGCGCAACAACTCGTGACGATGATGGGCGGCCGCATCGAGGTCGACTCCGCTGTCGCGCAGGGCAGCCGCTTCGTGTTCACGCTCGTGTTCGAGCCGAGCTCGCGCGCGCTGCTCGAGCTCACTCCGCCGCAGGGCCTGCCCCTCGCCAGCCTGAAGGCGGGCGTGGTGCTGGTCGTCGACGACAACCCCATCAACCTCGCCGTCGCCGCGCAGCTCGTCGAGAAGTCGGGCTTCACCGCGCGAAAGGCGGCGTCGGGCCCAGAGGCCGTCTCGTTGCTCTCCACTTCGAACGACGTGACGCTCGTGCTGATGGACTGTCACATGCCCGAGATGGACGGCTTCGAGGCCACCGAGCGCATTCGGGCCCTGAAGACCGTGAAAGAGGGGCTGCCCATCATCGCGCTGACGGCGTCGACGCTGCCGGAAGACCTCGAGGCCTGCCGGCGGTCGGGCATGAACGACGTGCTCATCAAACCCGTGGCGCTCGCGACCTTGTCGTCGATGCTGCATCGCTTCACGGGCGGGTAGCGAGCTTCGCGAACCACGCACCCGCGGCCTTCTGCACCTGTGGCGAGATGGCGGTGAGGTGCCGCTCGACGTCGCGGCGCGCGAGGGCGGTGTTCGTCAGCGGAGGCAGCTTCGCCTTCGGCTTCTCGGGCCAGTGCACGAAGGTGTCGTCGCCGCGGGTGAACTGAAGCTCCAGCCGAACGCCGTACGTGCCATCAGGGTCGACCATCACCTCGAGCCCACGAGGGCCGCCGCGAAAGCGCGCCAGCGTCACGTCGTCCTGCGGCACCCGTTCGAGCCCGAGCGCTGCGAGCAGCGGAGCCAGGGTGCGCTCGACGACCGCAGCGAAGTCGTAGCCGAGCTGCCGGGCGACGCCGCGCTGAACGACGTCGAAGAGCTGCGCTTCGAACTCGACGGCGAGCGCGGCAGTCATCGCAGCCGGTGAAGGCGCGAGCTGTACGAGCACGCCGTGGCGTCGCTGCCAGGCGGACTCGAAGTCGGATGGGCGAACCATCTTCGCCAGCCGCCCGCCCAACAGCATCAGCCAGCCCGGCTCAGGCACCGAGTAGCCCAGCTGCCCCCGACGCCTCCAGGTGCCGACGGCGTGCAGGGTGCCCTCGGCCAGCGGCGCGACGTCGACGAGGCGGCCGAACCACTCCACCAGCGCGGCATCCGTCACTCCGACGAGGCGGCCTCGCGACATCGAGCGCGAGAGCGTCAGAGAACTGCCCAACGCTCCTTCGAGGCGCAGCTCCGACGCGCGGCCACGGCCGGTGGTGAGCCGTCTGATGAGCTGCGCCTTCTGGTCGCCGACGAGCGCCTTGCCGTTGAGCGAGTCGAACCGCTGGCCAAGCTCGGCGACGAGCTCCCACACCGTGGCGAGCGCTTCGGACTCGAGCAGCGCAGCGTCTCGAAGCTCGAAGGTGACGTCAGCCATGCTCAGGGAATCTTCTTCTTCGGCACCGGCTTCTTCGTGACCGGAGCCTTCACCGGAATCGTCTTCGTGGGTGGCAGCTCGGTCTTCGGGTCCGTCGGCTTCGGCACGGGAGACTTCGCAGGTTTGCCTTTTGGGCCCACCGCGACCAGCCCGGGCGGTGGCATGGGCTTCCTCGTCTTGCAGTTCCACGACTGCTCGAGCACGTCACCCACCGCCATGGTGAAAGTGAAGAGCGGCGAAGGAACGCCGCTGGTGAGCTTCCCGCTGCCAGGGCAGAGGAACTGAATCGTGTGCTGGCCCGCGGGCAGGTCGATGGGCGTCTTCGGAACGTCGCGCCTGACGCCGTCGACCTCGATGTTCCGCGCGCCGACGGTGCGAACGGTGAGCGAGCCTCCCGCAACCGGAGCGTCGAGATCGATGTCGAGCGAGCCCGCGTCCATCGTCGTCGGAGAACCGGCGTCGGGCTCCACGGGCGTTCCCGCGTCGACGATGAGCGGAGGAGGAGGCGGCGTCGGTGGCGGAGCCGTGTTCGTCGGCGTCGCAGGAGCTGGAGCCTCCGTCGCTCCTCCACCGAAGGCGAACGCACCGATGATTCCCACGAGCACGACGGCCGCGAGCCCACCACCGATGGCGAGGCGTTTGAGCGAGCCCGAGCGCCACTGCGTGAGCAGCTTCGTCGCCTCGGCCGCAGAGGAGGGTCGCAGCGCCGGGTTCTGCTGCGTGAGCTTGTCGACGAAGCGCACGAGGTACGCCGGCACCGAGCCGGGCAGCGGCTGCTCTCCGGGAACTCCACCCGCGAGCGCCTCGTGCAGCACCACACCGAGCGCGTAGAGGTCGCTGCGGTCGTCGGCTTTTCCCCAGCGCTGCTCGGGCGCCATGTACCGAAGACTGCCGAGCAGCGCGGCCGACTCGGTCAGTGTCGTCGCGCCCGAGACCTGCGCGATGCCGAAGTCACACAGTCGCGGCCCGTCGGGCCCGAGCAGGATGTTCGAGGGCTTGATGTCACGATGAACGACGCCCGCCTCGTGCACGGCGCCGAGCGCGTCGAGCACGGCCACCGCGAGAGCGTCGACCTCGGCCGCAGACATCACGCCCTTCTCGAGGCGGTGCCGCAGGTCGAGGCCCTTCACCAACTCCATCGAGTACCAGCAGAAGCCCTTGTCTTCGCCCTCTTCGAAGAGCTGCACGACGCGCGGGTGCTTCACCTTGGTGAGGGCTCGCGCTTCCCTCCGAAACCGTTCACGCAGCGCGGGCTCGGCCGCCAGCATCGGGGAGAGCACCTTCATCGCGACCGGCGCGCCGACGGGAGACTCCGCTTCGTACACGGTGCCCATGCCGCCGCTGCCGAGCCGCTGCAGCAACGCGTGGCCGCTCACCGTCTCGCCCTTCAGGTCCACCTCGGGCCACAGCCGCGCCTGCCCGGGAGCCGTGTCGACCCGCGTGAGGTCGACCTGCACCGAACACTGCGTGCACGTCACGAGCCCGATGGGCTGCTCGCGCGGCAACGGCGTTCTGCAGGAGGGACAGAGGAAGTTCATCGCTTCGCCCGGCTATCTTCCTTCATCACCGTCGCGACCGCGAACAACGTGACGCCGGGGCTCGTGAAGCGTGCTGACGCCATCAGGCGAGCCGGTCGATTCCGCACTCCGACGTTCTTGCTCTCCTGTCGCGACCGCGAGCCACGCGTGACGCCGGGGCTGAAGAGTGCTGACGCCGGCCGATTCCGCACTCCGACGTCCTTCCTCAGCTGTCGCGACCGCGACCCACGCGCGACGCCGAGGCTGAAGTGCGCTGACGCCATCAGGCGAGCCAGTCGATTCCGTACTCCGTCAGCTTTCGGTCGAGCGTCGGCCGCGAGATGCCCAGCGCCTCCGACGCCTGCGCCTTGACGCCGCGGCACCGCTTCATGGCGAGCACGATTTGTTCCCGCTCGAGGATGGCAACCAGCTCGCCCAGTGTTCGGCCCACCGTCGATGCAGCGGCCTGCCGTGGCGCGACG
The DNA here is from genome assembly GCA_943370055.1 of Archangium gephyra. Taxonomy (GTDB): domain Bacteria; phylum Myxococcota; class Myxococcia; order Myxococcales; family Myxococcaceae; genus Xiheimicrobium; species Xiheimicrobium gephyra_A. The sequence continues at coordinate 11,673 of CALRPN020000020.1, read as the reverse complement.
ATTTCTGGCGGCAGGTCGACGAGCGACAGCGCGCCGTCGGAGGCCTTGAGCACCAGCGCCCGCTCGAGCGCGTTCGAGAGCTGCCGTGCGTTGCCCGGCCAGGAATACACCGTGAGCGCCGCGCGGGCTTCGTCACTGAGCGGCGGCGGCAGACGGCCCAGCGAGGCGGCGTGTTTCTCGAGGAAACGTTGCGCCAGCGGGAGCACGTCTTCGGGCCGCGTGCGAAGGGGCTCGAGCGCGAGCCGCACGACGTTCAAGCGATAGAAGAGGTCTTCGCGGAAGGTGCCATCGGCGACGGCCTTCTCGAGCCCACGGTTCGTCGCGGCCACCACGCGCACGTCGACGCTCACGGGCGTGCGGCCACCGAGCCGGAAGACGAGCTTCTCTTCGAGCACGCGCAGCAGCTTCACCTGCAACGCCAGCGGCAGCTCGCCCACCTCGTCGAGGAAGAGCGTGCCCCCGTCGGCGCGCTCGAAGACGCCGGCGTGGTTCTGCGTGGCTCCGGTGAACGCGCCCTTCTCGTGGCCGAACAATTCGCTCTCGGCGAGCTCGGAGGGAATGGCGCCGCAGTTCACCGCGACGAAGGGACCGCGACTCCTTCGACTCGCGTCGTGAACGAGGCGGGCAACGGCTTCTTTTCCACTGCCCGACTCGCCGGTGAGCAGCACGGTCGCGGTCGAGACGGCGGCGCGCTCGGCTTGCGTGACGATGAGCTTCATGGCCGCGCTCTCGGCGACGATGGCGCGACGTGGACTCGGGTCGGTGCGCTCCTCGTGCTGCATTCGGAGCGACGCGGCCGCAGCGCTCACCAGCACCTGGGCGAGGGCGAGCTCTTTCGAGTCGAAGGCCGTGCTGCGAACGCCGGCGACGACGCCGAGTGGCGTGGTGGCTCCCGGAATCGGCGCGCAGAGCACGAAGGCCCGCAGCCGCACCACCGTCGTCGTCTGCGCATCGTGACGGGCGCGCAGTTGATGCTCTTCGACCGACACGGCGCGCTGCTGCGCGAGGCAGAGCTCGACGAGCGCGGCGTTGAGGGAGATGGAGGCGCCCAGTGGAAACGCGGCGCGCGGCCGCACGTCGCCCTCGGGAGAGCGGCTGCAGACCACCACCTCGTCGCACCCGAGGCCCGTGGCGAAGGCCTTCGTGAGGGCGGCGGCGGCCTCGGCTCCCGTGGTGGCGAGCGCGGCCTCGAGCACGAGTCTTCCGGCCTGCTCGAGCGTGTCGGTCGTCGCGGCGGTGGCAGAGGTCAGCAGCCCCAGCGGCGCCTTCGCGAGCACCAGCGTCGACTCTCCATCAATCGCTCGCAGCGCCCGTGCGTCGGGAGAGACGAGCACGAGCGTCTCGCCAAGGCCGACGGTGTCGTTCGCGACGAGCCGGACGCGAGCGTCGATGCGTGCGCCATTCACCCACGTGCCGTTGCGGCTGCCGAGGTCGCGAACGAAGAGCGCGTCGCCTTCGGGCTCGAACGCGCAGTGCTCGCGAGAGACCTTGTCGTCGATGAGGTGAACGTCGCAGTGCGCGCTGCGCCCGACCATGAGCCGTCGCACGACGTCGAGCGTCACACCTCTTCGGGGACCAAACGCGAACGAGAGCCGCTGTGCCATCGACAGGTCGAGATGCTCCTCCAGTGCAGGCCGCGCCGCCATTCCATGCGCGTGAAAGCAAGGTGCGGTCCAACGGCGTAGGCTGAGGCGTGCTCTCCGTCCTCGTTGCGCTGATGCAATCGTCTTCGCCCGACGCAGGCACGCACACAGGCACGCTCGACAAGGAGCTGATCAGAAAGGCCATGCGCGCGCAGTGGCCAACCGTGCGGCGCTGCTTCGAGCAACCCGACGCGAGCTCGGGAAAGCTCGTCGTGCGCTTCGTCATCGGTCCAGATGGACGCGTCACAGAGAGCGAGCTGGCGCAGCCGACGACCTTCTCGAAGAGCACCATCGCGTGTGTGCTCAAGGCGGTGAGGAGCGTGAAGACCCAGCCTCCGTTCGGCGGCTCCGTGCTCGTCACCTACCCCTTCATCATCGACTCGACCGGCTTCTGACCGTCACGCCGCGTGACGCTGTGCAACGGCACGTGACGTCGCCTTCCGGTCCTTCGTCGCGAAAACCCGTCCGGATTCAGCCACTTGGAGCCCCGTTCGGAGCGGTAACGGAGCGTGCACTGGCGACCGGGCATGCTCCTGCCCCTCGTCCTCGCCTCGTTGACCGGTTGCCTGTCTTCTCCCGATGCGCGCGCGCTCGAGGGCGGTCAGCACCAGCGCTTCGTCACCGCGAACGGCCCGGTGCACGCGTGGTGTCCCGAAGCCTCGGAGCCCGAGCTGCTCGTCGTCTACGTGCACGGCTACTTCGACACCGTCGACGATGCGTTTCGGGACCACGGCCTGGTGCAGCAGTTCAAGGCGAGCGGCGTGAACGCGCTGTTCGTGCTCATCGATGGGCCGACGGGGCCGAAAGAAGACGTCCGGTGGACGGCGTTCGCTCCGCTGAAGGCCGAGCTCGAGCGCACACTGGGCCGCGCGATGCCGGCGAAGGTCGTCGCCATGGGCCACAGCGGAGGCAACCGCACGCTGCGCGAGTGGACGAAGGAAGGCACCGTCACCGACCTCGTGCTGCTCGACGCGTTCTACGGAGCGCCGACGCCGTGGACGACGTTCCTCTCCACCGTTCCCGAAGGCCGCGTGCAGCTCGTCGGAGCGCTCACCTTTCCGAAGGCCGACGCGTGGCGCCGCTCGTTGCCGAAGCAGCAGCAGCGTCGCGTGGAGCAGCTCAGCGCCGGCACGAACCACATGGGGGTGGTGACCGACGGTGTGTGGATTCCGAAGCTGGTGCGCGAGCGCGCGACGCTGGTGAGCACGACCGGCTCCTGAAACCGCGCCTAGACTTCGGGCGTGCGTGTCTCGAGTGGCCTGATGCTGCTGCTAGGTGCCTGTCAGGCTTCGCAGCTGCCCATCGACGCAGGCGCTGAGCCCACCCCGCCACCGCCACAGGTCGTGAAGCCAGCGCCTCAGCCGACGGCGCGCGCGCTCGAGCGTCAGCAACTGGTCGAGCAGGAACCTCCGGCGCTGGGCGGCACGCCGAACCTCGTCGGCTTGTTCAAGCTGCCGCCGAACGTCCCCACGAGCTTCGACCCAAAGCACCTCGTCGTGGCCGAGGTCTCGCTTCCCGCAGCGGCGTTCTCACCGGCGTCCGAGCAATCCGTCAGCAATCTGCTGCTTCGACCTGCCGGAGCGGAGGACGACCTTCTGGCGGTGAAGGTGCTGTTCGTCGACCACGACGGCAGAGAGCTGTCCGTGCGGGAGCTCGAAGCGCCTCGAGGGTTCGTTCGTGGGCTGTATTTGTTCGACGCGCCCGGCTTCGTGCACGGCGTCGTCACGTGGCACCGCGGGGAGCCGGGCACCTCCGGCCGGCTCTCGACGAAGCAGCTCACCATCGTTCCCCGACCCAGACGAACCGAGAAGGCCATCGCGCTCGAGACGCTGCGGCCTGGCCGGTGGGCGCTGGTGACGCGCTTCGAGAACGCCGACGTTCCCATTGGCGACCTGTTCCTCCGAATGCTCGACGCGGCCGGCGAAGAGCCAGCGTTGGTTCGGGCCTGGGTGCTGGAGAATGGAGCGCTGCTCGAGCCCGACGACCGCAGCCGTGGGCAGGCCGTCTACGTCTTCGAGGCGACTGGCTTCAGGCCCGCGCGGCTCATGTTCGAGGAGCATGAGGTTCCACTGCCACCAGCGCGCCAGGTGCTGTCGGTGAGGGCGCGGGCGATTGCGAGCGAAGTCCCAGCGGTGCCGTGAAGGCTGAACGGGGGGCCCGGAAGTGGCGGGGGCGTGGGCCCAGCACTACCGTTGATATCGAACCATGTTGAAGCACCACGCACCGCGCTGGGTCTACGCAGGAGGCATGTTGCTCTCGGCGGTGGCGGGTTGCGTGAACGCCGTGGCGGTTGGCAGCGCGTATCACGCGGTCACGCACATGAGCGGCACGGTGTTCGCGGTGAGCGCCGAGCTGGCCCATGGAAGCCGGGACGTGGCGATGCGCGCCGCGGCGGTGGTGGTGTCGTTCTTCGTGGGCGCGACGCTCAGCGGAGCCCTCATCAGACAGCAGACGCTGCATGCGGGCCGACGGTATGGCGTGGCGCTCATCATCGAAGGCGTGCTGCTCGCTGGCGCGTGGGTCGGCGTTCGCGCGAACCACGTCTCGGGTGAGGTGCTCGCCGCGATGGCGTGTGGGCTTCAGAACGCGCTCGCCACCTCGTACTCGGGCGCCATTCTTCGCACGACGCACATGACGGGCATCGTCACCGACCTCGGCATCGCCATCGGCCACTGGCTGGCCCGAGAGCCGATGGAGTGGTTCCGCGTTCGCCTGCACCTCGTGCTGCTGCTCGGGTTCACCTCGGGCGGCGCGATGGGCGCACTCGGCTTCTCGCTGCTGGGCGCGAACACGCTGCTCATCCCAGCGGTGACGGTGTTCTGCGCTGGGTTGGCGTACACGATTCAGCGGCAGCTGCAGCGTCGCGCGCATGCGGCAGAGCACCAGGCCTCGGTGGATTCTGGCCACGCTCGGTGAGCGCCCCGGCTGCACGTCCGAGTCGGTGAAGGAGAAGCTGCTCCTGAATGAGCGCGCGGCATGAGGGTTGGCGCTCCGAAGCCTCGAGTGAGCGCACTGGCGAAGGAAGGTGCGGGACGTCTCGAGTCCCCGCGACGGTGAGGCCGCATTCCAGGGTCGAGATGGTTAGATAGACTACCTAACCATCTGTGAGCTGGGAAGGGCGCGCGCCCCGCGCCAGCTGCTCGCATCGAGTCTTCGTCTCCCCACCGAGGCGCAGGAGAATCCGCGAAACACCTGAGGCTTCGGAGCGCCATCTCTCAGGCCTCGCGCTCATCAGAGCCTCGACTCCGCACAAACGACGACGCGACGTCCGTTTCCGGGCGCCGCGTCGTACCCCCTTTGAAGCTGTCAGCGAGACTGCTCAGTCGACCGAGACAGGCTTCACGAGCGCCATCACCGTCTCGACGCCGCGCTCAGCGCTGTACTTCGTCGAGTAGAGCTGGCTGCGGGCGATGACCTGGCCGTTGGTGGCCTTCAGCGTGAAGTAGAAGCGACCGTCGACCGCAGCGAGCACCGTGTAGCGGGCAGCGACGAGGCCGTTCGACTGCACCGAGGCGACGCCGGCCTTGGCCTTCGCGTTCGTGGTGTAGCTCTGCGACTGGAGGACGATCTCGCCGTTCTTCGCGCGGAGGTGGAAGTAGTTCTTGCTGTCGAGGCCCTTGAACACTTCGAAGCGGCCCGCGGTGACCGGCGCCGGGGTCTCGAGGGTGGTGGCCGTGACGACCTTGACGACCGAGGCCAGCGCGCGCTCGGCGTTCGCCTTCGACACGTACATCTCGGAGAGGCCGACGATGGCGCCGTTGCCCGCCTTCAGCACGAAGTACGACGAGCCGTCCGAAGCCTCACGAACCTCGTAGGCCGAAGCGACGGTGCCGTTCGCCTTCACGCTGGCGATGCCCGCGGCGGCCGACGAAGCCGAGGCGTAGCCCTGCGACGCGAGCACCTTCTCGCCGTTGCCGGCCAGCAGGTGGAAGTAGGTGTCGCCGTTGCTCGCCGTGAACGTCTCGAAGCGGCCGCGGCTCGCCGAGAGCTCGTCCATCGTGGCGGCGGTGTCGATGTCGCTGTCGATGTCATCGGCGACGACGGCCGAGTCGACTCCACAAGCGGTGATGGCGAAGACGGAAACGATGAGGACGAGGATGCGGTTCATGGTGTTGCTCCGAAGGGTTTGAGTGAGAAGCGCTGACTGCTTGATGAATCTGTTCATTGCAGTGGTCATGCCGGGCCAGCGCACCGCACAACCACCTGAAGACACTGAACTCCGACCCTCAGGCATGTTGCTCTAAAGCAACAGCTGCTACATCAACCAACTATGCTGATGCCTGAACTCAACACCGAGAAGGAGCTCCACGCCGCCGACATCGAGCAGGTCGGCAGCCGGCTGGTTCAGGTGGCCTGCGCTCAGACGGGAGCCATCAACGGCGCCGTCTTCCTCGCAGACACGAAGGCGAAGGGGCTCTCGGTCGACTTCCACGTCGTCGCGGGCGTGGTGGTGACGCTGCCGGGAGCAGGCTCCATCATTCGGCCCCGGCGTGACGGTCGCCCCAACGGCATCGCGCTCACCTGCTTCGAGTCGGGCGTGCCGTACGTCTGCAACGACACCTCGAAGGACCCGAACTACGCGAAGTACTTCCTCGACGTGGGCTCGGTGCTCGCCGTGCCCATTCCATGGCAGGGGAAGCCGCTGGGTGTGTTGACGGTAGCGTCACTCGCGCCGAACGCGTTCACCGAGCGGCACGTGAAGGCCCTCGAGGTGGTGGCGGCGACCTCGGCCCGGTTCCTTCGCCGCGCGCAGCTCGCCCGCGCGACGCTCGACAGCGGCCGGCCCTTCGTCATCAAGGGGCTCTCGCCGCAGTGGCTCGACGTCGAGCGCAAGGTCGAGCAGGTCGCCAGCACCGACGCGCCAGTGCTCGTGACGGGAGAGAGCGGCACCGGCAAGGACCTGGTCTCGCGCTCCATTCACTTCAACTCGAAGCGCGCCGCGAAGCCCTACGTCACGGTGAACTGCGCCGCGATTCCCGAGACGCTGCTCGAGAGCGTGCTCTTCGGTCACGTGAAGGGCGCGTTCACCGGCGCGACGCACAACAAGGTGGGCGAGTTCCAGAAGGCCGACGGCGGCACGTTGTTCCTCGACGAGCTCGGCGAGCTGCCGCTCATGCTGCAGGCCAAGGTGCTGCGCGCCATCGAGCAGGGTGAGGTGAGCCCGGTCGGGAGCAACGACGCTCCGCTGCGCGTCGACGTGCGCCTCATCTGCGCCACCAACAGAAACCTCGCGCAGCTGGCGAAGGAGGGCCGCTTTCGTGAAGACCTCTACTTCCGCGTCTCGGTCGTCACGGTCGAGCTGCCGCCGCTGCGCACCTACAAGGACAACCTCGAGATTCTCGCGCAGGTGTTCCTGCAGCAGGCGGCGAAGAAGCACGCGCGCCGCGTCGACAGCATCTCGAAAGAAGCGATGGCGCTGCTGCAGGCCCACGACTTCCCCGGGAACATGCGCGAGCTGAAGAACGCGCTCGAGCACGCAGTGATTCTCACCTCGACGAGCGAGGTGCGCGCGGAGGACCTGCCGAAGTCGATGCGGCTCGACGTGGCGAAGCCGATGCTCCCGCCCGAGGCGGTGAAGGCGGAGGCAACGCCCACGCTCGAGGAGATGCGCGTGAAGTGGGTGGCGCCCCACGAGAAGCAGTACCTGCAAGCGCTGCTCGTGAAGACGCAGGGCCAGGTGAGCGCAGCGTCGAAGCTGGCCGGGGTGAATCGCGTGACGTTCTACCGGTTGATGGAGAAGCACGGCTTGCGCCTCGCCCGCATGCCGGTGTGACACCTGCTCCGCCGGTCTGCCCCGGAAGAAGCGCTCGATGCTGGCGACGGGGACACGTCGTTCCGGCTCGACCCGAGCACCACGAATGGCCCCGCAAGGAGCGCGCCTTCGACGGCTTCGTGCGCCGGCTGCGCTCAGGGCTGCACGGAAGCGGGCTCCTCGACGACGGGACGAGGCGCGAGCGCCTTTCTGGCTTCGTCGAACACCGCGGCGTTGAACCGATCGAGCATCGCCGCTTCGCGCTCCGCCGCGCTGGTGGCCAACGGCCCGGCAGTCAGCAGCGCGACGAGCGAGAGCCCCAGGGAACCGAGGCTGACGGCAAGGTCGCCGAGCGGTGAGAGGTTCGTGACCCCGAGAATCGCGGGCGGCGCGCAGAGCAGAAGACCTCCCACCACGAGCAGAAAGGCCGCGGCCGTGGTTCCACTCTTCATGCGGTCCCGCGCGCGCGTGTGCTCCACGGGGTCGGGGCTCAGGCGAGTCAGCGCCTCCTCCGTCACCACCTCCTCGGCTCGGACGAACTGCACCTTCCCCTCTCTGGTGCCCAGCCCGATGACCTGACTCGCTGCCCGCACCACCACCGGGTCCCAGTCGCTGGCGCTGACGGCCGCTTTGCGGAGCCGACGGTCGCGAGGTTCGAACAACGCGAAGAGCTCGGTGACGGGCGCGGCCCCCCAGAGGACACCGAGCGTCAGCACTGCGAACGAGACCAGCGAAGATGTCACGCCGACCCACACGCTCGAGGGCTGGTCGAGCGCTGCGCTCAGAATGCCACCGACCCCGACCAGCAGTCCGGTGACCGCTCCGGCGGCGATGGAGCGGCTCGAGTTCGACGATGAAGCGTTCACGATGGTGGCGGCTTCTTCGTCGCTCCACCCGTCCCTCGTCAGGGCCTCCACTGGCAGAGCGAGCACCTTCGTGGGCTGCCGCAGCGGCACGGTCTGACGCTCGAGCAGCTCGAGGGCCTGAAGCGCCGGGGTCTGAGACAACGTCACCGCGACGAGGAGCGCGAGCATGCCTCGGGAGACTTATCGTCCCACCATGACGGCCGCGACAGCCGCGCGTGCCCCGACGCCGGAGACGAGCCGCCAACCCTGCGACGACGCTGGAGCCCGCTCACGGCGCGGGCTTTGCTGTGAGCGCGACGCCGGGGAGACTTCGTTCGTGCACGCTCGACTGTTCAGCTGGCTGTTCATCGGGCTCGCGCTGGCGGGCTGCCCACTCCAGACCGTGACCTCGGTGCAGCGCTCGATGCTGGCGCCGCTTCCGCCGCCGCCGCTGCTGAACTTCGACAGCGAGCACGCCGCCCAGCTCTCTGCCGTCGGCCAGCTGCGCCTGTTGAACGTGCAGCCAGCTCCGACCAGCACGGGCATCGGGCAGCCGCTCGGCCAGGTCGGCTTTTCACCCATGATTCGCGTCTCGCCAAAATTCTCATTCGGCGGGCAATTGCAATACATCTCCTCGTCGGGTGCACAGTTTCGAAACGCCGAGAGTGCGTCCATCGCGGCGACCGGTGACGCGTTTGGCATGATGCTGGCCGGCCACTTCACCGCGTTCGAGGTGAGTGGCTTCGGTCTCGACGGCGCGGTGCAGGTGTCGGTGCACGGGCTGCCTGTCTCCCTCGGCAGCGCTCCCGGCCCGCTCGGCAGCACACCGTCGAAGGCGTTCTTGAGCACGGCCACCCTCATTCCCGGAGTCGCCGTCACGCTGGTGCCCCGCTTCACCGGCCGCTACGGCACCGTCTTCGCGGGCATCGGCGCGCACACGAACGCCGACATCGAAGCGCGCGGGCTGCGCATCACGCAGGGCACTGGTGTGGTGGTGGCCGATGACACGGGCAGCATGCGCGAGCTGCTCGGCCAGACCGGCGTTGGCTATTCGTACACGTTTCCTTTCGGGCTCGGCCTCGCGGCGCAGGTGTGGCTGCCCATCGGCGCGGGTCGCTTCGGGTACGGGCCGACGCTCACGGTCGCACTGCACGGCGCGTTCGGTGCGCCTCCCCGCAAACCTGCCGAGCGTGCGCCACCTCCACCGCAGCCCATCAGCCCGCCCGAGCCTGCGCCGATCATCGTTCCGCCGACACCACCCACCGTTCCCCTCTGAATGAATGATGAACAAGCAATGAAACTCACGAAGGCAAAGCAGGCGAAGCTGAAGGCGAAGTGGGCCGAGCTCGGCGATGTCGACCGGCTGAGCGATTTGTTCAGCCCTGACGCGGATGGGCTCTTTGAGCTGTACCAGTGGTACCAGGTCGGCATCGAGCTCGGGCAAGACGAGTATGAAGCGCTCGCCCAGTCGCTGTGCGAGGCGCCGTCGTTCGATGGCAGTGCTGAGCGGTTGGCCATCGCCCACTTCGAAGTCGGCTTGTGGTGGCTGCTTGGCCACAACACGCTGAAGGTGAACGAGGAGCGCGGTTTGTCGCAGCTTCGGGCCGCAGCGAAGCTCGACGCGGCCGGTCTCGCGCCGCTCGTTGCGAAGGTGGGTCCGCTGTTGAAGAGCACCGTGCGTGCGCGCTTCGACGAGCTGTTCTCTGCGGGCCACCCCGGGAAGGCGAAGAAGCGAACCACTGGGCCTCGAGCGCGCGGGTAGCGTCGCCATTCCAGTCGAACCAGCGCGTCGTTCCGCTATGAGGCATCGAGATGACGCGCTCTTTGCTGCTCCTCGCCGCTCTGCTCGCGTGTGACACGCCAGCGACGACCGATGCGGGCACGACGCTGACGCGCGACGCAGGCTCTGCCCTGACGAATGACGCGGGCGTGACGACGAAGGACGCGGGAGTCGACGCTGGTCTCGATGCTGGGCTCCTCGACGCCGGCCCACCCGACGCGGGCGCACGGGAACGTCTCGATGGTGGGTGGGGGCCGCTCCCATCACAGCCACCGCCGCGCACGTGCCGCACCCCGAGGACCTTTCCGAAGATTGCCGGCCGCGCCTTCACGCTCGCTGGTCAGCCGGGCTTCTTCCACGACGAAGGCCACGAGTACGGCTTCTTCCACACCTTCGACGCGCTCACGGCCTGCACCGGAGCGATGCCACGCAAGGTGCATGTGCTGCTCCCACGCGACTACGAGACGAGCGGCCGCCGCTACCCGGTGCTGTACGTGCACGATGGGCAGACGGCGTTCTTCACCGACAACCCCATCGGCAAGACGTGGGACCTCGCCGGCGTGCTCTCGGAGCTGGAGCGCTGTGGCGAGGTCGAGCAGGTCATCGTGGTCGCTCCCCATCCCCTCGACCGCGACGCCGAGTACACGCACACCTCGTTCGCGGCGGGCCGCAGTTGCTGTGGCGTCGAGCAGTGGAAGCAGAGCCTCGTCACCTGTCTCATGCCCTTCATCGAGCGGAACTACCGCGTCGAGACGGGGCCATCGCGAACTGGCCTCATGGGCTCGTCGCACGGCGGCCTCGCCGCGTTCTGGATTGGCACGGGCGCGCCCGACCGCTTCGGCCATGTCGCGGCGCTCTCTCCTTCTCTCTGGGCCGGCCTCGACGACCGCGCGACTGGCGCTTCGGGGACGGCGACGCTCTCAGGCAGCGCGCTCTACGCCCACGCTCGGCCTGCCCTCGCAGGTGCTCAGCGCCCTGCCCTCTGGGTCGACTGGGGCCTCGTTCGGACCGGAGGCACGCACAACAGCATCATCGAGAAGCTCGCTGCTGAACGCTCCCGCGAACTGGTGACGCTGCTCCACGACGACCTCGGCGTCCGGCCATCGGGGTTCGCGCGCGACGCCGGCCTGGTCGCCATCGAAGATCCCTCAGGCGGCCACGACGAAGACAGCTGGCACCTTCGCGTTCCCTGGGTGCTTCGATGGATGTTCCCGAAATAGCTGAGTTATTCAGACTATTTGCGGCGTGTGGGATTTGTCACACAACGTAGGCATGCCGGGGCCGATAACCCCGCATGCCCGGTCCCATTGCACTGAGCTTCAACCAACCGCCAATCGCCATTCGCTCTTCGCGCTCGATGACCCTGGCAGTGGTGTTGATGGCGTTCGCGGCGTGCGGCGTCGACTCGAGCGTGAGCGTCGACGACGGCGTGCTCATCGAAGAGACCGAGGTCGCCGAGGTCTCGCAGGACGTGACGGCCGACGCCCTCAACGTGGTGCCGATGGACGTCGACGTCGCGCCGGGCAACGTCGAGGCGAAGCTGGCGCGCGTGTTGACGAACGCGACGACGGCGAAGGCGCTGCTGGGGCCGGTGCTGCCGTCCATCACCTTCAGCCGGAACTGGCTCATCGCGTACCGGCCCGAGGGCAAGTC
>CALRPN020000019.1:0-170478 GCA_943370055.1 Archangium gephyra | reverse complement strand
TTGGGAGGTGCAACCTTCTTCGCAGCCTTCGCGGGCTTTGCAGCTTTCTTCGCGGGCTTCGGCTTGCGGGCAGCGGACGCCTTCTTTTTTGCCAACGCTGTCTCCTTGCGCGCTCAAACGAGCGGAGGCGAGCGCACTAGCCCACATGTGGTTCTTGAGTCAATCCAAACCCCACATTTTCTTGTGCTTTTTCAACATCGAAAGGTGTCTGGTCCATCTTCCAGGGGGTTGCTGGTTCCCCAACCGGCTGGAACTGGGTACGACATGAACATGAGTCTGCTCTCGGTTGAAGTGGCACTGGAACGTGTTCTGGCGCTGTCGGGCCGCAGGCCGAGCGAGGTCGTCGAGGTTGGTGATGGGGTGGGTCGGGCGCTCGCGGAGCCTCTCGTGGCGAGCCGAACGCTGCCACCCTGGGACAACTCGGCGATGGACGGCTACGCGGTTCGATCGGTGGACGTCGCGAGCGCGGGCGTCTCGTTGAAGGTGACGTCGACGATCTTCGCCGGTCAGCGCCCTTCCCTGCCGGTCGAGTCAGGCTGCTGCGCGCGCATCATGACGGGCGCTCCGATGCCGGCGGGTGCTGATGCGGTGGTGATGCAGGAGAAGGTTCGCGCGGGCTCCGATGGGATCGTGATCATCGACGAGGTCGCGAAGCCCGGTCAGAACGTTCGGCAGCGCGGTGAAGACGTGAGCGAGGGCTCCATCGTCTTGCCCGCGGGCCGGGTGCTGGGGGCGGGAGAAGCTGGAGCCATCTGGGCCCAGGGCGTGACTCACGTTCCAGTCTTCGGTCGTCCCCGGGTCGCCATCGCCTCGAGCGGTGACGAACTGTGCGAAGTGACCGACGAACCCAACGGCCGCATCGTCGACACGAACACGCCCGTCATCGCGCAGTTGGTGAAGCTGGCCGGTGGCGTTCCCACCATTCTGGGCCGAGCGCCCGACACGCTCGAGGCGATCAGCGCACTGTTCGCCAGGGGCCTCGGCTTCGACGTGCTCATCACCGTCTCGGGCGCGTCGGTCGGCGACAAGGACTTCACACGCGAGGCGTTTCAGTCACTGGGCGTCGCGATGAACTTCTGGAAGGTCGCGATGAAGCCGGGCAAGCCGCTCGCCGTGGGGACGAAGGACAAGACGCTCGTCTTCGGTCTTCCGGGCAACCCGGTCTCGGCGATGGTCACCTTCGAGCTCTTCGTGCGCCCAGCCCTTCGCGCGATGCAGGGGCTTCCGACCTCGGCTCCTGTTCTTCCGGGGAGGCTGGCGGTGCCGCTCAAGAAGCCCGCGGGACTTCGCCATCTGGTACGGGCGCAGGTCGAACGACGGGAGTCGGAGCTGTGGGCGACTCCCCTTTCGTCACAGTCTTCTGGAGCACTTACGAGCGCGGTCGGAGCCACCCACTTGATTTCGATCGCTCCCGGTGAGACGCAGGTGTCTTCAGGCGCTGTCGTCGATCTCATCCCGCTGTCCTGGGGAGCCTGAAGTGGCTGTGCAACCTTTGTCCAAGGTGAGCATCAGACCATCGCAACCAGCAACGCTCCCGGAGCTGTGAGGCCGGGGCCACTCTGAACGAGGGGTTTTGATGAACGCCGAGACGAAAATCCTCCCGACCCGCAAGTCGACCGCGCACCTCGAGCTGTACTCCGAGTCGCCCCTCCCGACCGAGCGAGGGCTGTTCCGCATCGTGATCTTCCGCGACCGCCGCAACGGCCGTGAGCACGTGGCGATGGTGAAAGGCGATGTGCGGGGCAAAGAAGGCGTGCCCGTTCGCATTCACAGCGAGTGCCTCACGAGTGAGGTGTTCGGCAGCTTGCGGTGTGACTGCCGCGCGCAGCTCGATCGCGCGATGGACTTCATCAACCAGCAGGGCTGCGGCGTGTTGCTGTACCTGCGCCAGGAAGGCCGCGGCATCGGGCTGGGGAACAAGATTCGCGCGTACAAGCTGCAGCAGGAGGAAGGGCTCGACACCGTCGACGCGAACCTCAAGCTGGGCTTCGCGGACGATCTGCGCCGCTACGACATCGCGGCCGAGATGCTGCGCGGCCTCGGCGTGGAGTCGGTCGATCTCATCACCAACAACCCGCTCAAGATCGCCGGACTCGTCGACGAAGGCATTCCCGTGCGCCGCAGAATTCCGTCGCGGACCATGACGAATCCGCTTAACGTCGAGTACCTCAAGACGAAGCGCGATCGGTCAGGTCACCTCATTGAGTTCCTCGGCGAAGACGGCGCGAAAGCCCAGGCGAGCTGATTCGAAGAAGTCAGCACGAACGCCTCCGCACGCCATGACGCTGCGGTTCTGGGGGGTTCGTGGCTCGATCCCCTCCCCCGGTCCCGAGACGGCTCGCTACGGCGGCAACACCCCGTGTGTCGAGCTGCGCATCGGTGACGAGCTGGTGCTCTTCGATCTCGGGACGGGCGTGCGCGAGTTCGGCAACGCGGCGCCACGGCCCGTCGAGGGCAACATCTTCCTCTCGCACTACCACTACGATCACCTGCAGGGCCTGCCGTTCTTCGGGCCCATCTTCGACCCGCGCAGCCGCTTCGTGATTCGCGGGCCGACGCGTGATGGCCGCACCGTGAAGGACGTGATCTCGGGGCAGATGCAGCAGCCCTTCTTCCCCGTCACGGCCGAGATGGTCTTCCGCGCCCAGCTCGACTACCAGCCGTTCGCCGCGGGTGACAAAGCGCGCATCGGCGAGGGCATCATCACCGCCATCGAGACGCATCACCCCGGGGGCAACCTCGCCTACCGCATCGAGAGCCGCGGCAAGACGATCGTCTACGCGACCGACACCGAGCACGGCACCGCGCGTGATGCGCAGCTCATCGACTTCGCGCGTGACGCCGACATCTTCATCTACGACGCGATGTACACCGAGGACGAGTACCTCGGCCGCGCGGGCTCTCCGAAGATCGGCTGGGGCCACTCGACCATCGAGACCGCCGCCAAGGTCGCCAACGACGCCCGCGTGGGCACGCTGGTGCTCTTCCACCACGAGCCGACCCGCAATGACGACGCGATGGATGAGCTGGTGAAGGCGGCGAAGAAGCTGCGCAAGGGCACCATCGCGGCCCGTGAAGGCCTGACGATCAAGCTCTGATCACTTCACCGCTTCGGGCGGCTGCGTCGCCGAAACCGTCGCGATCGGGTGCTCACCCGACAGCTGCTTCTCACGAAGCGCTTCTTCATTGAGCTTCTGCTCCCGCTTCGCGCGCCATCGGCTGATCAGGAACGCGACGACGCCGATCAGCACCATCGCGATGAGCACGTTGCGCTGCCCGCGCTTGATGGCCGAGATGAGCGTGTCGAGCTCGCCGCCGAACTTGAAGCCCAGGTAGACGAAGATCGGGGCCGACCCGAGCGCGGCGATCGAGTCGTACAGGACGAACCGGCGCCACTTCATGCCGACCGAGCCCGCCGTGAAGTACGTGACGGCGCGCACGCCGGGGAGGAAGCGCGCGAGCATGATGATCTTCTCGCCGTGCTTCTTGAAGAGCTGCTCGACCCGGGCGCGCTTCTCGGGCGTGACGATGCGGGCGAAGAACCCGGTCGGCTTCGAGCCCACCTTCGAGCCGAAGCGGCGCCCGAACATGAAGATCATCGAGTCGCCGACGATGATGCCGAGGTAACCCGTGAGCATCATCAGCTCGAGCCGGGCCTTGCCGTCGTGCACGAGGTAGCCGCCGAGAATCAGCGACACGTCCTCTGGCAGGGGCAGGCCCAGGCCGCACACGAAGAGGATGCCGAAGACCACCAGATAGGCGAGCCCGCCACTGGTGCCTCCGACGAGGTTGAAGAGAAAGCTCTCCAAGTGCTGGTGACTCCGGGTGCGGCGTTACTTCTTGGGGCCGGGACGGCTGGTCTCGACCTTCTGCATCGCGTCGAGCAGCCAGCCTTCGACCGGCTTGCCGTCGTCGAACATCTTCGCGACCGACTTGAGGCCGAAGTAGCCCTTCGCCGCCGCGGCGTCCCAGGCAGCGTCGTTGGCGTCCATCGCGCGCATGGCGACTGCCATCGTCAGAATCGCCGTCGCGTAGTCCTGAACGTTCTGCTCGTTGGCGCCGGCCAGCTGCGCCTCGCGGAGCACCTGCGCTCCGCCCGCCCAGGTGCCGATCTTCTTCGCGACGGCCGGCTCGATCGAGAGGCGCGCGAACTCACGCACGAGCCCTTCGACGTTCGGCTTCTCGGAGGGCCCGACGATCAGAAATGCTTCGCCGTTCTCACCCGCGACCGCGCGAACCGTGTCCTGCGCGTCGAGCAGGTTCACCACCAGCAGCACCTCCTGCGTGTCAGCCGACTTCAGGGTCGCGCGCGCCTTGGTGAGCGGTCCGTCGAGCACCGGCAGGTACGCCTTGAGCGACTTGCGGTAGTCGGCCTGCACCTGGCCCATCAGCTCGTCGAGCTTCCAACCAGTCCACGCCTTCTGGAGCACCGCCTCGAGGCCCTTCAGATCCTGCAGGTCCTTCGCCTTCGCGCCCGCGGCGAACGGAGGCTGCGCAGAGCCCACGACGTACGAGAGGTAGCGACGCAGCGGAACCTGGTGGGCCTCGAAGAACGCGTCGGCCGCCTTGCGCACCTCGGGGTCTCCACCGATCACGCGGCCACGAACGGCCTGGCGCACGGGGTGGTAGACGACCTTGGGGATCGGGTCTTTGCGGGTGACGGGGCCCTGGTCGAAGCCCATCGCGTTGAAGATCGCGAACAGGGCGAAGATGCGCTCGTCGTTGCGCAGCTCGACGCCTTCACCGGTGTAGAGGCTGGCGAACCAGTCACCCTGCGAAGCGGCGAGAGCCGGAGTCGACAACAGGACGGCAGCGAGTGCGGGAACGAAAGCGCGCATGTCTCGTGGGTAACCCACCCCACCGCGACGTTCAAGGAGCGACATCGAACGGGCGGGCGCGGGGGAATGCCAGCCAGCCGACGGTGTTTGAGCGCCTACACCTTGACGAGCGTCTTCAGCGCGTCCTTCGTGGTGATGATCTTCTGGCCGAAGGTGGTGCAGATGGCCATCAGCAGCTTGATGCAGGCCTGAGGTTTCACGGCCATCAGCTTCTGGAAGTCGGCCTGGCGAATCTCGAAGGCGATGACGGCGGTGACGGCGGTGGCCGTGCACTGACGCTGGCCGGTGTTGATCAACGAGAGCTCGCCGAGCCAGTCACCAGGCCCCAGCTCGCCCATCGAGAGATCGGAGCCCTTGTCGTTCTTCGTGCTGAGGGCCACACGGCCGTCGCCCACGATGATGAGCGTGTCGCTGACCATGTTCTCGACGAACAACGGCGTCCCTGGCGGGTAGGACCGCGGAGAAGCGATGCCGGCGAGAATGCCGACTCCGGTGTCCGTGAAACCAGAGAGCAGCGGGCTCGCACGAAGTGCGGCGGCAGCGTCCATGCGGTCGAGTTGCTAGCACGACTTCGATACAGGTTCGCGATTTCAGTGCTGCTTCAGTTGGGCGAGATCGTCGACGAGCTGCTTCTGCTCCGCGATCGGGCGCTTGAGCGTCACTGGCTTCGAGTCGAGGTCCAGGGAGAGGACGATCACCTGCTCGTCCTTTCCCAGAGTCGGGGAAGACACCTCGTGCTCGGTACAGAGCTGTCGCAGCGTCGGCTCGAGGTGTCGCTTCAGCTCGGTCAGCACGGGGAGCGGCAACTTCACGGTGATCTCGGGACAGGGTCGGCTGCCGTCGAGGCGAATGAAGCCCGGCGTGGGCGCGCGCGCGGTGAGCTGATCTTCGTCGACGAGGCCGAAGCCACGGACGGGTACTTCGAGGCGGCCTTCCTTTCGTTTCCCTTCGCGCTCGAGCTCGACGAGCCACGTGCCGCTCGGAACGAGGAGCTTCTGCGCCGACGGACGCACCGCCGAGAGCAGCACGTCGCGCGTGCTGGGATCACGAATCACCAACCGCTCGATGCCGGGCGGGACCACGACCCCTGGCCCCTCTTCGCGAACGCGGGTGACGACGATGTCTCCGTACCCCGAGAGACGCATGGCGAGGCCCGGGTGCTGGCCACTCTCCCCTGATGCGGTTCGTTCGTAGGCGAACCGGTAAGCCTCATCGAGCGAGATCTGCCCGTCCTGGGTGACGTCGGCGGCACCCCGGAGTCCTGCGAGCAGGTGCTGCGTGAAGACACTCCCGCGCAGCTGGCCCGCTTCGAGGGACGGCTCGGTGGAGGCGCTCGAGGTGATGAACGCGTCGCCCTGAACGGTGAGCAGATCTTCCGCCTCGATCGTGAAGCTTGGCGCTTCCTTCGCAGCCGTCTCGATCATTCCCGATGACTGACAGGCATCGATGATCGTCACGCGGGCCTTGGCCCCGGTGGTGGTGATCTTCCGCTTGAGCTCCTTCCACCGAACCTGCTCGGAGCCCGGCAGCAACCCCGCTTCGGCCGTCGCGTGCGCGCTCAGATAGACGAAGAGCAACGTCTGCTTGTCGGCCTTCGCTTCGACTCTTGCCCACTCCAGCGCGGCGAAGAGCTCGGAGAGTGGGCGACCCTGCAGCAGCTTCACGTTCGCGGGCTCGACGCGCCCGGCTTCGACGAAGACCTTCGCCACGCGCGCGGCGTCGGCTTCTGCGTACCTCAACGTGCCACGCGGGCCCTCACCACCATTGTGGCCGTAGACGATCGCGAGCCGCTTCGTGCCCGCGACCGCCGAGGTGGCGAGGAGCATCAGGGTGCAGCAGAGAGCTTGTCGCATTCCACCTTGGCCTTCTCGACTCCGAGCTTGGCAGCAGCGCACGCGTCCTGCTTCGCGGCGGCGAGGTTCCCCTTGAGCTGGGCGATTCCTGCGCGCACCAGGTACGGCTCGCCGAAGTCGGGGTTCTCGGAGATCAGGTTGTCGAGCCTGTCCTTCGCGGAGTCGAGATCGCCCGACTGGATGTACATGAGCGCGAGGTTGAAGCGCGCGTTGATGAACGAGGGCGCGGCGGCGATGGCCGCGAGGAACCCTTTGCGGGCGTTGTCGAAGTCCTTCTGAGAGAGCGCGATGCGCCCGGCCAGGTTCGAGGCCGCGGCGAAGTTGGCGCACGAGAGCGCCTTGTCGAGCGCCGGGTGACGCGAACGATCCTTCTCGTACGTCGCGCGCGCGAGCAGGTACGCCGCCTCGGGGTTCTGCGGCTCGACCACGCCGAGGGCTGTCGCGTCCGTGGCGATCGCCGCGAGCTTCGGCGCGTCTTCCACTCGGCGGCACTCCGCGGGAGGAACGGGCTCCTTCCACGAGGCGTACAGCGCATCGAGCCCCGAGAACGGCGTGATGCTGACGGTCTTCTCGGGCCTCGAAGGGGACAGTTCGGGCGTGGACTTTTGCGTAGCGACGACGCCGATGCCGAGGAGCGCGACGAGGACGAGGACTCCCAGAATGAGCGGAAGCGGACCCCGCGAACGTGGTGCGGGCGCGGGGGCTGGCGGCTCGATCGCGGTCGTGCTCGGAGCAGGCGGCGCAGGGACAGCGCTCGAACTCTGATGTACTGGCGGCGAGCCCGGCTGCGTCGATGGAATGGGCGGCGTGCGCAGCGAAGCATCGAGCACGATTCCACGCTTGGTGGCGAACCAGCCGAGCACCGCCAGCATGGAGTTGAGTGAGGCGACGACCTCGTCGAGACCGACCGAAACGCCTGCGTCCTGAAGGCTGCCGGAGTGATCGTGCGAGGAGAGGTTTCCCCAGGCCTGCACCGTGCCCATGTGCGCGAGGATCGTCGTCGGCACCACGCCCTGATTCGCCTGCTGCCGGAACTTGGTGATCAGCTCGTCGAGCATCGCCTTGCCCGGCGTCTGCTTGAGCTCTTCGGTGACGAGCGAACGCAAGAGCGCCTCGAGCACCAGCCGGGCGTTCTGCATGACGCCCTTGAAGTCTCCGGCGCGCCCCCGACTCACCATCGCCTCGAGATCGCCTTGCAGGCGCCCGAAGTGCGGAGCGAAGGAGGTCAGACGATTCAGCAGCGGTTCGAGCTCGACGGCCATGGGCTCACTTTGCCAGCGCTGCGAGATCCATGCGGGCCAGAATGAAGTCGGGCTGCTCGGTCACGACCTGGTTGAGCAGCACCTTCGCCTTCTCGGGGTCTTTCTGATCCTTCGCCGCGAGGGCCTGGCCGTACTTCACGGCCGTGTCGAGCTTGAGCTTCACGGCCTTCTTCGCGGGCGCTTCGAGCTTCAGCTTCGTGCCGTCGGCGAGGCCAGCGATGAGCTTGGCGACCAGCACCTGCTCGCCATCGAGGATGTCGTCGTTCGTGATTCGTGCGCGCGCGGTGACGACGACCTTCGTGGTCAGCAGGCTGATGACCTTCGCTTCGATCAACAGCGAGTCTTTCGACGGCTTCAGAATGGTCCCGGCGATCTGGTAGTGCGCGCCGATCATGTTGCCGATCTGCACGATCGTCTTCTGATCGAAGTTCTTCGTCGACTGCAGCTTGAGCTCGCCCATCACGTCTTCGAGGCGTGCCCTCTCGACCACGGTGATGTTCCCGGAAGGCGCGAGATCGGTGATCAACATCTCGGCGAGGCCTTTGCGGAACATCGTGAGGTCGCCGAGCTTGTCGTCGACGTCGA
This sequence comes from Archangium gephyra, assembly GCA_943370055.1. GTDB lineage: Bacteria > Myxococcota > Myxococcia > Myxococcales > Myxococcaceae > Xiheimicrobium > Xiheimicrobium gephyra_A. The sequence continues at coordinate 161,940 of CALRPN020000019.1, read as the reverse complement.
AGTACAGGACCGAGACGACCGGCCGCTCCACGCCGCCGTCGGGCTGAGCCGCCGCCATCGTGGCGAGTGCGAACGCTGCAACCGACGCGAGCCGTGTCATGTCCGAGTTCTACCCCTATGCTCGCGCGCCACCAATGGACGCAGCTTTGCGGAATACCGTCGAGGCCCTGTTCGATCCCGGCCGTGTCACCTGGAGCTTCGTCAGGCCCAACCCCGGAGACGAACCGCAAGCGCAGGAATTCTTCATCGGCACCGGGACGCGCGAGGCGGGCAAGCCTGCGCACCCGCGAATGCTGAACTGGAAGCTGCCTCAATGGAGAGGCACCAACCTGCGCTCGTCGACCGAAGCGGTGGTGGCGAGTGCAGAGGCGCTCGATGCCGCAACCCTGCCGCTCACGATTCGATCGCACGAGCCGACCTTCGACGTGACCGTGGGGGCGTTCCTCGCGACGTACCGGGTGCTGAACAAGAAGTGGCCTGACGCGACCGAAGCGCTCGTCGAGTACGTGAGCGAGTGGGAACAGGGCCGAACCGAGTCGGCCGGGCCCTACGATCGCGCGCTCGCGTCGGTGTTCTACGCGTCGATGCACGTCTTCCGATCGACCGGCAGCCCGAAGCACCTCGTCGAGCTGATCGGCAACGTGCTGGGCCTGAAGCCGGCCGCGGCCGAGCTCGCCACCCTGCCCGCTCCGTTGATTCCGGCGCGCGTGACGAGGCGGCTCAAGGCCGACGCAGATCTCTACCGCACCGAGCTCTCGCGCGCGTGGAAGGTGCAGCTCGATCTGCCGCTCGATCACTCCACCGACGCGGGCTACCGCCGCATCGACGCGCTGTTCTTGTCGTCGCCGCAGGACGTGACGGTGCTGAAGCTGCTGGCCCGGCCCGACGCGCAGTCGTCGAGCTACGGGCGGGGCTTCGAGCTGATGGCGGTGCACGCGCCGAACGAGCCCCAGGCGTGGGGCAAACACACGATTTCGATTCCGCCCGAGAGCCCCGGCTCGCTTGCCGATCTCGCGATGACGCTCGATCGCCTCGAAGGGCCGGACAAGCCCGACGGCACGCCGAGACAGAAAGGCCAGCCGCGCTTCTCGCATCAGCCGCCCGAGCTCGAGGGCCTCTCCGATCCCTGGTACTCCGATGGCTACGCCTGGCCGAAGGGGCGCTCGACGATCGTGGCGCCTCCGTTCGTCGGAACGCGGCTCTCTCGCGAACACGTGTGGGAGACGATCTGGCAGCGCTACCACGTGGGCCGGAACATTCACGTCGCCGCGGCGCGGACGATCTTCGTGAAGCCCGTGAGAACCCACCCTTCCCTCGACGGCGCGTTCCTCGAGTCTCACGGGTTCACCCGCACCTCGTGGACCCGAGCGCACGCGGGCCTGCTGCCGTCGGTCGTCACCTCGTTCCTGGGAGATGCCACCGAAGGCGACGTGACGCACTTCGAGAAGCAGGCGGGCACTCGCACGGTGCGGCTGTCGCTCTACCCGAGCCGGCTCGCGCTGTTCTGGATCGAGCAGACCTCGGGGAAGACGACGCTCTTCGATCTCGCACAGCAGCAGTCAGCGCTCGCGGGTGGAAACGAACTCGACCAACTCGCGCCCGTTCGCGCGCTCTCGGAGGTGACCCGCGCCGTCGGGCAGTCGCGCTGGCTCGTCTTTGGTGGCTACCGAATCAACCGCGCCCGATCGTCGATGCTCGATGGCTCGCGCAGCGTGCAGGGGCTCTTTCACGCGCTCGCGAGCGGTGAGGCGCCCACCCTCGCCAACCTGCCCAGCGAGTCGGAGACGAAGGCCCGCACCGTGCAGCTCCACCGCGACGTGGAGCATTGGATGACGTCGACCGGTGGCGCCCGCGTCGAGCTCGATCTCGAAGACCGCGCCGAACCTCCCCTGCTCGATGGTGACTTCGCGTTGTTTCTGCTGACGACCGGCCAGCGCTACTCGGCGTTCGAGATCACGCGACGCATGGGCGAGCTCGAGCGTCGCTCCCGTCGCAGCCGGTGGGCCTCACTCGCGCCGAGCACCACGCTGCGGGCAGACGTCATGTTCTTCACCAACTCGCTCTGGTACGCGCGGGTGAGCGACGAACCCGACATCAACGCCCGCTACGACGCCTGGCGCTCGCTCCACGGCATGCACGACACGGTGGAGTCGCTGCGCAGTCAGACGGCCGAGCTCGACGAGTACCGCAAGGAGCGCTTCGAGAAGACGACCGGCGTGTTGCTGCTGCTCTTCCTGCCGATCACGATGGCGACGGGCTTCTTCTCGGGCGCGCAGTTCAACGAGATGGAGCTGCGCGTGGGCCTGCCGTGGACGACTGGCGGCTGGAAGGTGTTCCTCATCTACACCGCAGTGTTCACGGTGCTCGTGTTCGGTGCGCTGCTGTTGGCGCGCCTGCTCTCGTGGCGCAAACGCTGATCACTGCCGGCGTACGCGGAAGGTGCCCTTCGTCAGCTCGGTCTTCAGGCCGTGGCCATCTTGCTGGAAGGTGAAGGTCGCTGAGAACGAGCCTTCGTCGAGGTCGCCTTTGTCGGCGGCCTCTTTCGTGAGCTTCGCCGTGCAGGTGCCCGTCACCTGATCGCCGTCGCGGGTGCGCCAGGTGGCGTCGCGGCACTTCCAGGCCGTCCCTTCCGGGACCAGGTAGAGGCAGAGATCGATCGAGTTGTTCTTGTTGTGGCCGGAGATCGCCAGCTGCTTCCCGTCGTTCGACTTCACCGAGACCAGGCGCTCGTCCACCTCGGGCGTCCACCCGCCGTCCATGATGAACCGCATCCACAGCACGTTCCTGGTGACGTCGCGGTACTCGCACCAGGGCACGTAGTTCTTGTTGTACGAGATCATGTCGCCGACCGAGCCACCCATCTCGACGTAGATGAGCCAGTACTTCGTCGAGAGTTCGCAGTCGCCATAGCGGGCCGCGTCCATCGCGAGGTCCTTGGAGATGGAGGCGAGCGCGCCGCGCGTCTTCGCCGTGGGCGGGCACGCCTTCGAGACCGTCGCCCAGAAGTTGTCGATTCCTGCGAGCCCCTGATGCTTCACGAGCTCATCAGCCGCGCCACCACTGCCGACGCGAAGATCCATGTCCTCGCAGGTCTTGAGGCCCTTCTGCCAGCGTTCACGGCGATCGCGCTCGAAGTCGTGCTCGCCGCCGATGAGCTTCTTGATCTCCTTCTCACGCCAGGTGTTGCGGCTGTCGGTCGGGAAGGCATCGAGAATCGCCTGCCAGGCGCCCACCGCGTCGTCGTCGCGGTGAAGCCGGGTCAGCAGCTCTGCCTTGCGCTCCATGGCCAGGATCGCGTCACGCGCGACGGAATCACGCTCTGCTGCGCTCGCTGCAGCTGACCGCTTCATCTGTCGTTCGATCCGGGCGTCGATCTCCTTCCACAGCGCCTGCGCATCGGACGGGGAGAGATCGGCCCAGGTCGGCGCCACGACGTAGCCCTTCTTCTCCCGATTGTCGGCCTCCATTCCTTCGTCGACGCGACCAAGAAAGACGAACCTGATCAGCTCGTCGAACGCGAACTCCTCGCTTCCGAACTCCATGGATCCCAGGCGGGCATCAAGGACGTCGTTCGTCACGTCTGGGCTGACCGTTCCGATGTCCCGGCCCGAGACCCGCCCGTACATGGCGAGCTCGTCGACCTTGCGCCTGTGGTTGAGGAAGAGAAGCCTCATGCCCTGAAGCGCCTGCTGCCTCTTGGGCTCGAGCACGACCTGGAGCGACCTTTCTCTGTTCGACAGGTATTGATGCAGCACCCGGCCGAGGAAGCGCCCCTTCACCGTTCGCAGCGAGAGGAGCGTCGCCTGCTCGGACGTGGAGAGCTTCGCGAAGTCGTTCTCGCGCTTGATGGCCTCGTCTGCGGCTTTCGCGACGCGCAGGGCCGACACGCCGACCATCTCGCTCTTGCGTTTGTTGTAGTCCTCGAGCGCTTTCACCGCCTGCTCCTTGCGTTCGCGCGCCATCAAGAACGCTGGAGACTTCGACACCAACGCCGCGAACGCCTTCTGCGCCTCTTCGACCTTGCCCTGATCGGTGAGATCGATCGCCTTGGAGTAGTCGAGCAGGGCGTCGAGCGACGGCACCTTCGCCCGACGCCGCGACCCATCGTTCTTCAGCTTGAGATCGATGCCGTTGGCGACCTGCTCGACGAGTGACTGCTCGACGGCGAACACGTCGTCCTTCGGGCCGTCGGCGCGCGCGGTGACGACGTTCTTGCTCTCGGCCGCGTCGATGAGCCGCGCGTCGAGAATCAGCTTGTCCTTGCTCAGCGTCATCGTGCCGGTCAACAGGTAGCGGGCCTCGAGGAACTTGCCGATCTTCACCACCGACGCCGCGTCGAAGTACTTCGAGCGCTGCAGCTTGAGCTCGCCCACCACGGACTCGAACTTGTCGCGCTCGACGACGGTGACGCCGTCCCACGAGACGAGGTCGGTCACCATCATGTCGGCCAGCCCCTTGCGCATGACGTCCAAGTTGGCGTCGTTGGTCTGGTTGTCGAAGTACAGCACCGCGAGGGTCGGCTTGATCGGCGGCGAGCTGTCGGCGCCGAGCGCGAGGGAAAGCGAGAGGAGGATCGCGTGCATGTCAGGGCTCCGTGGGGAGGAAGAGGAACTGACCCGAGCGAGGCAGGTGTTCGTCGAAGCGGAAGAACTGCGGAGTCTGCTCCGCCTGCCGCGACTGTCTCACGGCCTGCGGCACCTTCGTGGTGAGAAACGTGGCGAGCTCTTCGTCGGTGATGACCCGATCGCCGTTCGAGTCGGCCTGTGCGCGCCCGAGCCCTTCGAGCAGGAACGCCGTGAGCGCCGAGTGCCCGCCCCATTGCCATGCGGCAGGCTCGGCTTCGTCTTCCCAGGCGCGCTGGCCCTTCGTGGCCGCTGAGAGCACCACCTCGGCGCGTTCGTTCCACAAGGTTCGCAGCTCACCGCTGAGCTTCGTCTCGCCCTTCGCACCCGCGGCCCAGCCCGAGTAGCAGGCGTCGAGCAGCAGCATCACGTGCTTCGAAGGAACGCCCTTTCGCAAGTCGTCGACGAGCTCCTGCATGTCCCAGCCGCGCTCGGAGATCGGGCGATCGGGGTGCTCGAAGTAGCCCGCGGGTTGGAGCACCCCGAAGTCCTTCCGCGCGCCGGCTTCGAAGCCGCCGTGGCCTGAGTAGTAGAAGAGGAAGCTCGAGGTCTCGTCGGCCGAGGGGAAGCGCGATCGGAAGCGCTCGACGGCGAGCTTGAGGTTCTCGGCAGTGGGCTCTCCGTCGGTCTGTTCACCCTGCTCGGGGCGATCGACGAAGAAGAGGACGTTCTCGCGGCGGTAGCCGAGCTTCGTGGTGAGCAGGTCGCGAACGGCGCGCGCGTCACGGCATGGTGCGTAGAGCGTTCGATCGCCCGAGTAGCCACAGACGCCGGCAACCAACGCGAACGGCTCGAAGGAGCGCGGCCCATCTTGCGCGGCCATCAGGTTCAATACCTTCGCCGGTGGAAGCGGGTCGCCTTTGGCTCCGCCGGTGGGCGTCTCGGATGGCCGCTGCTGCATGAAGACGAACGCGCCGACGAGGGCGATCGCGGCGACGGCGAGCACGGGCGCAAGTGAACGATTGGACTTCGCACCAAGCGCCTTCGTGATCGTCTCGAGCGTGAGCTTCGTGCCGTCGCGCGACGACGCGACCAGCGTTCCGAGGTGGCGCTCTCCGGCGTACCAGGCGTGATCGTCGAGCTTCGACAACTTCTCGGCCAGCCACTCGAGTCGAAGCCGCTGCGACGGATCGGCCGAGATCACGAGCGTGCCGTCGGCCTGACGAACCAGCAGCAGCAGCGCGTTGTGTCCCCGTCGCGCCCAGAGCTTGAACTGGGTCGAGACTGGACGATCGAGCACGAGCAGCAATCCGCGGCGCTCCGAGTTGGTGACGGAAGCCTCTGGCGGGAGCGCAATCGAATAGCGACGGCCACGCTCGAGATCGGCTGAGAAGAGCCGCTGATCGTCTGCGAGCTGAGCGACGTACTTCTGGAGCGCAGGCACCGATTTCAGGACCGGCTCATCGAGCAACGACTTGCCCGCCTCGACGTGGCTGCGAAGTGCGTCGAAGAGAACGGTCACTTCGCGTTCGAACGCCGCACGATCGCCGTGGTTGAGCAACGTCTCCTGCGCGAGCGCGAGATACACGCCCTGCGCCGATACCTGTGGCTCGACCCGATCGGGCCAGCGGCCCTGCCGCACGTCTTCGCCGTAGAGACAGACCGCCTCGAGCGCGGGCGAAACGGTCGCGAGCCCCTGCAGGTACCAGAGCCACGCTTCGTCGAAGATCGGGAACTCCGGCAGCGGGCGCTGAGCGGTCGTTCGTTCACGAAACCACTCGAGCGACGTCATGGCTCGATCTGCTCCGGCGCGAAGGTCTCGGCCGCGAGGGTTCGGAGCTTCTGCGCTCGCGCGGGATCAGCCATGAGCGCTGGCTTGATCGGCCTCCCCTGCTCCAATTCGGGCGCGGCCGTGATGCTCCCGTCCTTCGAGATGCGCCGGCCTTCGAGCGTGGCGCCACGACGAATCAGTACGGCGTCGATGGTGCCGTCAGCGTCGGTGTCGAACTGGAACCACTCCTGGCCGTTGCTGGAAGACCAGAGGAAGCCCGCGCCCGGGAAGCCCTGCTGCGCCCACGTGTCGTTCGACTTCCCCTCGAGCGCGAACGCGATCGTGGTGGCCTGAGCGTCTCCGGCCGTGACGATCGAGAGCGGAAGGTTCGGAGCCGACAGCGTGCTCACCTTGCCTCGCGTCGTGCCGAAGATCGGGAACAGCTTCGGTGGAGCCGCCGGTCGATACAGGTTCATCGCCGCGAAGGCCTGGCCCACCCGCTCACGCGAAAGTCCCATGAAGCTCGAGAGCACGACCGCCCGCCAATCGGCTCCGCGCAATTCGGGTGAAGGGACGAGTCCGCCACTTCGCAGCCACGCGCGCTCGATGGTCGTGAGGTCGACCGACTCGTAGACGCGGGTCTTGCCGACGAAGATCCACCAGCGGTTGAGCTGGCGAACGAGCCGAACCGTCGAGGCCTCGAGGTTGCCCACGCCGGTCGCATCGATGAAGGCGACTGACCCTGCGCCACGACGAGCGGTCACGAGATCGGGCTTCCCATCGCCGTCGAGATCTCGCGGCTTGAAGTCCTTCGCGCCGACCATTGGATCTGGCGGAAGTGGCAGCTCGGTCGAGTCGACGGTCGTCTGAAGCTCGCTGGCGATCACCCGCCATGGCGAAGACGAGAGCAGGTCGGGATCGAGCAGCGACGCGGCTCCCAGGAAGCGGCCCGGCGTGCGTCCATCGAACTCGAGCGCCTGGCCAACCTTGCCACCGAGGATCACGCGATCGAACGTGCCATCGCGATCACGATCGAACCAGCCGATCCACTGGCCTCCCACCTGCCCCAGCACCGCATCGGGCTTCAGGCGCGTCATGAACGACGGCGGAACGGTCTGCTGTGACGCGTTCACGACGAACGCCGTGCGGGGACCGGAACCCGAGGTGTAGAGGTCGTTCTTCCCGTCACCGTCCACGTCGGCCCAGACACCACCCGGCAGCACGAGCTCCCACGGAGAAGGAAGGCGGCGCTGCGGTTCGGTGGGAACGCTCTCGAGGAACTTCCGCACCTCGGCGATGTGCACGTGAAAGTTGGTGGAGACGCCGGCGCGCGAGTCGGTCTTGAGGAACGCGTTCACGCCGACGAGCTCGCCGCCGAGGCTCACGAGCGGCCCACCCGAATCCCCCGGAGAGATCTGACAGCTCGACTGAACGACCAGGCCCGGAACCTTCTCTTCGAGGCGTTTGCGTTCGAGCTCGACCGAGGCTCCGGTGGAACGGCACGCGGGCGACGCTTCTCCATCGGACTCGACCACGCAGTCGGTTCCGACCAGTGACGCGAGATGGGTGGCCAGCTTGCCGACGCTGGCGACCTCGCCATCCTTGATGGCCCAGAGCAGACCGATCGCTCCATGGCCGAGCGCCGCGACCGGCTCTCCAGGCACGGGATCGCGCTTCGAGATCTTCACGCTCGGCAGGCCCGATGGTGGATCGATGATCTGCAACACGGCGAGATCGATCAGCGGGTCGCTCTTGAGCACCCATGCGGTGAGCGGCTTCTCATCGAGCACCATCACCCCCTCGGCAGAGAGTGCTCCGCGTTGCACCTGCACGCGCGCTTTCAGATCGACCAACTCTGCGTGCGCGATGACGTGGTGATTCGTCAGCACGAAGCCGCGCGGGTCGACGATGACGCCGCTGCCGTAGCTCGTGCCTGCTCGAATGATCACCGTCGCTGGCGCGACCTTTCGGTACACCTCGCGAAGGTCGCCCTTCCCTCCCTGCGACTTCTCGAGGCGCGCGGGCGTCGACGGCTCTGCCGACACCTGAAACGCGGCGAGCAACCGCTCAGGATCATCCGAAGACGCGACGATGCGCGGCGTCACCTCAGGCTTCGAGGTCACGCACGCGCAGAAGAGCAACGTCGCCGCGAGGCGCCGCACAGGCGATCAGTTCGCGCCGGGGAACGAGTTCACGTACTGAATCTTCACGTCCGGGAACGAGGTGACGAACTGCACCTTCGTGTCCGGGAACGACGTGACGAACTGCCACTTGCCGCACGAGTCGGGGAACGACGAGACCTTCTGCACCTTCACGTCGGGGAAGCTCGAGACCTCCTGAACCTTCACGTCAGGGAAGCTCGTGACGATCTGGATCTTCCCGTACAGCTTCTTGCCGTTGAAGGTGCAGCTGCCCTTGTTGAACGAGCCGCCAGCGTCAGCCCGCAACGAGGTGACGGCACCAGCGACCGCGATCACCGCAGTGAGCGCCGAGACGATGAGCTTCCGGTTCATGTGTGTTCCTCCGAGAGAGACGGGAATCGGCGAGAGCATGACCCACGACCGCTGACAGAGGTGAAAACTATCAGGCGACGCAGACCTCGGGAGCCACCACCGCGTCGGGGATCATCACCGCCGGCAGGGAGTCGACCGACAGCTGCTTCCCCGACATCGAGGCCGCGCTGGCCGACTGAATCTGAACCTTCACGAGCGCGCCGATGGGAGCGTCTCCGTCGAAGTTCACGGTGGTGTTCTGGCTGGTGCGGCCGAAGCGGCGCGTGGCGTCGGTCTTCGACGAGCCCTCGACGAGCACCTCGACGGTCTGGCCCACGTACTTCGCGTTGAACTCGACGCTCAGCTTCTTCTGCATGGCGTTGAGCCGCTCGAGGCGCGTGATCTTCACGTCGTGCGCGACGGCGCCCCACTCGGCCTCACGCATCGAAGCGCCGGTCTTCGGCCGCGGTGAGTAGATGAACGAGAACTGGCCCGCGTAACGGACCTGCTCGGCGAGCTGGTACGTCTTCTCGAAGTCGTCGTCGGTCTCGCCGGGGAAGCCCACGATGATGTCGGTGGTGACGGCGATGTCGGGGCGGGCTGCGCGCAGCTTCTCGAGCTGACCGAGGTACTGGGCGATCGTGTAGTGCCGCCGCATGCGCTCGAGGACCTCGTTCGAGCCGCTCTGCACCGGCAGATGGAAGTGGCTCATGATCTTCGGCTCGATGCGGAAGGCCTCGATGAGCTCGTCCGAGAGATCCTGCGGGTGGCTGGTGGTGAAGCGCACGCGCTCGATGCCGGGTACTTGGGCCGTGCGGAGCAGCAGCTGCGCGAACGAGATGCCGCCCGCATAGGAGTTCACGTTCTGGCCGACGAGGGTGACTTCGCGAACGCCGACGGTGGTGAGGCTGGCCGCTTCGTTCAACACCTCGGTGAAGGGCCGGCTCACCTCGCGGCCGCGCGTGTGCGGCACGACGCAGAACGAGCAGACGTTGTCGCAGCCCTTCATGACGGTGATGAACTCGGTGGCCTTGCCGCGCGAGGTGTTCGGGTCGGCGCGCGGGAAGACGTACGACTCGCTGTCGACCCACGCCGTCTCGACGACGCGCACACGATCGGCTTCGACGCGGCCGATGATCTCCGGCAGCTTCTGAATCGCGTCGGGCCCGAAGACGAAGTCGACGTAGGGCACGCGCTCGAGAATGCGGTTCTTCTCTTGCTGGGCGACGCAGCCGCCGACGCCGATGAGCGCGCCACGCTGCAGCTTCACCTGCCGGTAGCGCCCGAGCGCCGAGAGCATCTTGTCTTCGGCCTTCTCGCGAATGGAGCAGGTGTTGAGAATGATGAGGTCGGCGTTCTCGGCCGTGGGCGTCGGCGAGTACTGCATCGACGCCAGGGCCTCCGACATGCGGAGGGTGTCGTTGACGTTCATCTGGCAGCCGAACGTGTGAATGAAAACGCGCTTCATGGGCGGGGCTTCTCGCGTCAGTCGGGTGGGCAAGTCAACCCGGGCGGGTCAGACGCTCCAGCCGCTCGACCAGCCCCGTTTCTGACAGGCCTTCTTCGAGCGCGGTCAGAAGCCCTCTGACGGCGGCGAGATCGACCGGCCGTTTCAAAGCGAGCAGCCGCGCGACGTCGGCCAGGTCCTGGGGCCGGCCTGCAAACACCTTCATCGTGATGAGGTGTTCGAGGCGAACGAGCGGAACAGTGATTCCTCCGAGGTTCCGAGGTTCGGCCTCTGACGCGAACAGTTCCTCGAGCCCGGGTCCACCCAGCACCATGTCGATCTTCCATCCACTCGCCGGGTGATCGCAGGGAATGACCCGAGTTTGCTCGACGAACTCCCGGTCAGAGAACCGCGGGACGATTCCATGTTTCTCGAGTGCGGCAACCACGTCTTCTGTCGAACGCTCAACGAGAATGGTGACGTCGATGTCCTGCGTCGTTCGTTGAGCGCCGTGGAGAGCGACGGCTTGCGCGCCGAACAGGTACCACTTTGCTCCCAGGCGCTTCATTGCCGCTGCGATCGCGGCCAGCGCCAGCTTCGCTCCGGCGTCGGAAGTACTCGGCGAAGCGCCGCGAGAGTTCCTGGTGCGCGGCGAGGTCTTCTTCTTGCGTGCGGGCATCAGGCCATCCTGGAGTCAGCCACTCGGCACTGCGTTTCAGTTCGTCGGCGCGCCGCAAAATCTCTTCCGCATCGTCGCCTGTCGCGAAGCCGCTCGATTCCTCGAGACGAAGCCGCTCGGGAAGGCCCCAGTCGCGCTCGGCGAAGTTTTTCAGATCGGTTGGCGAAAACCGGGGCTTCTTCACCCAGCCACCTTACATCCTTCCTGCACTCCCCCGCCGGGCCTCGGGTCTTCGGAGCACACCCGCAGTCTCCTGGAGCGACAGATGGGTTTCTTCGACAAAGCCAAGCACTTCATGGGCGGTCACGGCGTCAAGGTGCAGCACACCGACATCGAGCGGCAGGACCCGCTGCAGGTCTCGCTGCCGATCGGCGACACCGTGGTGAAGGGCAAGTTCAACGTCACCGCCGACAAAGAGTGCGAAGTGCTCTCGATGAAGGCCGCGTTCCTCGCCGAGTTCGTGCACCCCGACGGCCGCGTCGAAGAGGTCACCCTGGGCCAGGACGTCTTCCCCGAGCCGAACACGTCGCGCTCGGACGACATGCTGAAGTACCCCTACAAGCTCTCGAGCGGCGCCACGCAGGAGGACTTCTTCATCATCAGCATGGAGAAGGACATTCCTGCGCTGCTCTCGGACAAGTCGTGGCCCAAAGAGAAGGTGCGCTTCTTCGTGAAGACGATGGTCGACGTGAAGGGCTCGCCGTTCGATCCCGACACGAAGAACGAAGTGAAGATCCTCGCCTGAGTCAGCCGCGCTCGCTGCGGTTCTTGGCGTTCTTCGTCGGCTTCCAGCCCTTGCGGTGCTCTGCGCGCTTCTTGAAGTCGAGCGCGGCCTGGGCCCGCTGCTTCTGACCCGGGCGCTCACGCCAGAAGATGCGCATGGGCACCCGCAGGCTGAACGTCTTGCGCAGGTAGTTCGAGACGTAGCGCTCGAAGCGATCCGGCACGCTCTTGGGGTTCGAGCAGATGAACGCGAACGACGGCGGCGCGGTGCCGACCTGCATCGCGTAATAGATCTTCAGCGCCCGCGCGCCGATCCACGGCATCGGGTGCTCGGTGGTGATGTGATCAGTCACGCGGTTCAGCATCGGCGTGCCCGCGCGGAAGTACTGCTGCTCGAACAGCTCGAGCGCGAGATCGAGCACCTTCGTCACGCCCTGCCCTTCGGTGGACGAGACGAACACCATCGGCGCCCAGTCGACGTGCTTGAGATACCACTTGAGCTCTTCGCGCCACTGGGCCTGCGTGCCTGACTTGCCTCGCACGAGATCCCACTTGTTGACGCAGACGATGAGCGCGCGGCCCTTCTGTTCTGCGAGCGCGGCGATCTTCAGATCCTGATCGACGCCAGCCTCGTTCGCGTCGAGCACCAGCACCACGACGTCGGAGTCTTCGGTCGCGCGCAACGCGCCCATCACCGAGAAGCCTTCGACCTTGTGCGTGATCACTGCCTTGCGACGAATGCCGGCCGTGTCCGTGAGAATGAAGTCACGGTTCTTGTACGTGAATGGAGAATCGATCGGATCGCGCGTGGTGCCGGCGATGGGGCTCGCGACGACGCGGTCTTCTCCCAGAATCGCGTTCACCAGCGACGACTTGCCGACGTTCGGGCGCCCGACGATCGCCACGCGAATCGGAGCGTCATCGTCCTTCTCGGCCAGCGGCGCGTCTTCTTCCGGTTGCGGCGTTCGCGGCGGCAACATCGGGTCGATGATGTCGGCGAGCGTGTGAAAACCGTCTCCGTGTTCGGCCGCGACCGCGATCGGCTCACCCAGACCGAGCCGGTGGAACTCGGCCATCATCGTGTCGGCGTTCTTGAGGCCGTCGCACTTGTTGACCAGCACCAGAATCGGCCGGTCCTGCTTGCGAAGGTAGCGCGCGACCTCTTCGTCGCCGCTGGTGACACCCACGCGCCCATCGACGATCAACAGCACGATGTCGCACGCCTCGACGGCGGCCTGCGCCTGCTGCCGCACCAGCTTCTCGATCTGATCTTCTTTGCCCTCGGGCACGAAGCCGCCCGTGTCGACGAAGGTGACGGGCCGCTCGAGGTACTCGACGTCGGCGTAGTGCCGGTCACGCGTCACCCCGGGCGTGTCTTCGACGATCGCGCGCCGCCGGCGAATGAGCCGGTTGAAGAGGGTCGACTTGCCGACGTTCGGACGGCCAACGATGGCGATGAGGGTACGTTTCGGGCCGCGAGCCATGGGTTACTCCCGAACCGACGAGTAGCCCATGCGGCGGAGCGTGTCGTGCCGTTCGCTCCAGCGCTCTTCGACCTTCACCTGCAGCGAGAGGAACAGGTTGGTGCCGAGCAGCCGCTCGATCGACTTGCGCGCGTCGGTGCCGATGGTCTTCAGCATCTGCCCACGCTTGCCGATGATGATCGCCTTCTGACTGTCGCGCTCGACGTAGATGTTCGCGTGAATGCGCACGAGGCCGGTCAGACGGGGCCCTGGCTTCGAGGGTTGTTGCTGTTTCTTCTTCTTCGACTGCGGCCGCTCAGGCGGAGGCGTGAACCGGTCGCTCTCGTCGAACAGCTCGACGATGACGGCAGTGGAGTACGGGATCTCCTGACGGCAGTGCCTCAGGATCTGCTCTCGCACGTACTCGGCGACCAGCACACGCTCGGCCTGATCCGTCAGCATGTCTTCCGGGAACAGGTTCGGTCCCTCGGGCATCGCGGCGATCACCCGGTCGAAGAGCAGGCCAAGGCCGTCTCCGCTTCGCGCCGACACCGGCAGCACCTCGGCGAACGAGAAGTGCTTCTGGTACAGGTCGATCAGCGGCAGCAGCAGGTGCTTCTTCACGAGATCGATCTTCGTGACGACGAGGATCGTCGGCTTGTTGATGGCCTTGAGCCGCTCCATCACGAAGCGATTGCCAGGCCCGATCTCGGGAGCCTTGCCCTCTTCGAGCCCGTCAGCCTCGACGAGAAACAGCACCACGTCGCACTCGGACGCCGAGTTGAGCGCGACGTCGACCATGTACGCGTTGAGGGCGCCCTTCGCCTGGTGCACGCCCGGCGTGTCGACGAAGGCCACCTGCCCTGTCTCTTTCGTCACCACGCCCAGAATGCGGGTGCGCGTCGTCTGCGGCTTGGGCGAGACGATGGCCAGCTTCTCGCCGGCCAGGGCGTTCAGAAGCGTCGACTTGCCCACGTTGGGCCGGCCAATCAGCGCGGCGAATCCACTGCGGGTGGGCACGGCGGTGTCCTCGATGGGTCCCGAGCGACGATCAGACCGTCTTCGAGATGGTGAGCTTCTTGATGACGATGTCCGTCTTCGGGCGGTCGCCCGGGCCCTTGGGTACCACGTTCGCGACGCGATCGATGATGTCCTGACCGGAAATGACCTCGCCGAAGATGGTGTGCTTGCCGTTCAACCAGGCCGTGTTGCCGACCGTGATGAAGAACTGGCAGCTGTTCGAGTTCGGGCCCGAGTTCGCCATCGCCAGCAGGCCGGGCTTGTCGAAGCGCCGCCCCGACTGGAACTCGTCTTCGAACTTGAAGCCGGCGTTGCCGCGGCCGGTGCCGGTGGGGTCTCCGCCCTGCACCATGAAGTTCTGAATGCAGCGGTGGAAGATCGTGCCGTCGTAGAGCGGCGTGGCCTTCATCGCCTCGCCCGAGCCGGGGTGCGTCCACGGCTTCTCGCCCGTGGCCAGGCCGACGAAGTTCTCGACCGTCTTCGGCGCGTCCTTGGGGAAGAGCCGAACCACGATGGTGCCCTGGGTGGTGTCGAACGTCGCGTACAGATCGTGGCCGGCGCGGGCCTCATCCATCATTGCCATGTTGCTGCTCCCTCTCCCTGGTGCTGCTTACGGCTGAGTGTCGGACAACGTGATCTTCACGATGGTGATCGGCTCGATGGGCTTGTCCATCGGGCTCTTCGGCGCCTTCGAGATCGCCTCGGCGACTTCGTAGCCCTTCACGACCTCACCGAAGATGGTGTGCTTGTTGTTGAGGTACGTCGGCATCGAGGTGGTGATGAAGAACTGCGAGCCGTTCGTGTTCGGCCCCGCGTTCGCCATCGCCAGCAGGCCGGTCTTCGAGAAAACGCAGCCCTTCTGGCACTCGTCTTCGAAGGAGAAGCCCGGGTCTCCGGTGCCGGTGCCGAGCGGATCGCCGCCCTGGATCATGAAACCGTCGATGACGCGGTGGAAGATGAGGCCGTCGTAGAACGGCACGCCCTTCTTCCGCTCACCCGTCGCGGGGTTCTTCCAGTCCTTCTCGCCGCTCGCCAGGCCGACGAAGTTCGAGACCGTCTTGGGCGTCTTGTCCGCGTAGAACTTGATGGTGATGTCGCCGAGGTTCGTCTTCATGACGGCGAAGATCGGCTTGCCTGCTTCGGCCTTGCCCATCCACCCTGAGGTCGCGGTCCCACCCGTGGTGGACTCGTTCTTCGGACAACCGGCGAGCGCGAGCAGCGCCGCACCGAGCAGGAGCGCTCTCACTTCTTGCCGTCCTTCTTGGCAGCCGTGGGCGCCTTCTCGCTGATCGTCACCTTGAGGATCTTCTGATCGACGACCGGACGATCCATCGGGCCCTTCTGCACCTCGCCGATCTTCACGACGTTCTCGTAGCCCGAGATCACCTCACCGAAGATCGTGTGCTTGTTGTTCAAGTAGGTCGGGTTCGCCGTGGTGATGAAGAACTGCGAGCCGTTCGTGGCGGGGCCGCGGTTGGCCATCGCGAGCAGGCCGGTCTTGTCGAAGCCTCGACCCGACTGGAACTCGTCTTCGAAGGTGTAGCCCGGGCCGCCGCGGCCGGAGCCCTCGGGGTCTCCGCCCTGAATCATGAAGTTCGGGATCACGCGGTGGAAGATGATGCCGTCGTAGAAAGCCCGCTTGGTGGGCTTGCCTGTCTTCGGGTCGACGAACTCCTTCTCTCCCGTGGCGAGGCCCACGAAGTTCGCGACGGTCTTCGGAGCGTCTTTCGAGAAGAAGCGGATGACGATGTCACCCTGCGTCGTCTGCAGCGTGGCGTAGAGATCCTTCCCCTCCATCGCCAGCGTCGTGAACTTGCCCTGCGCGAAGCTGAGGGCGGGAACGAGCAACATCAGGAAACACAGAGCACGCACGGTTCGCATGGCGGCGGAAGGTACTGCCGCGGGGTGCGGGGTTCCAAGACGATTCTCAGGGGCTGCTGGGCGGCTCGGACTGGCGCGTCGAGAGGATGACCAGCGTGTCCTTCGCGGCGGCCTGCTCGGCTTCCTTCTTCGAGCGGCCCGTCGAGCGCGCGAACACCTCGAGGCCGATGGAGACCTCCACCTCGAAGATCTTCTCGTGATCGGGCCCCGTCTCTCCGACCACGCGGTAGCGCGGCGAGGCCTTGTACCGGCTCTGCCCCTCTTCCTGGAGCAGTGATTTGTAGTCCTGACCCTGACGGCCCTCGGCCACACCCTCGAGCGCGTCGGCGAAGACCCGATCGATGAACGGCATCACCGCCGCCATGCCGTCCGAGAGGTAGAGGGCGCCGATCACGGCCTCGGTCGCGTCGGCGATGAGCGAGGTCTTGTCACGCCCGCCCGTCAGCTCTTCTCCCCTGCCCAGCAACAGCACGTCGCCCAGCCCAAGGGTTCGGCCGATTCGACCCAGCCCCTCTTCGTTCACGATCAGGGCGCGCAGCTTCGAGAGCTCGCCTTCGTTCGCTTTGGGGAAGCGCTCCATCAACCGGTGCCCGATGGCGAGATCGACGACGGCGTCACCCAGGTACTCGAGGCGCTCGTTGTCTTCGAGCGGCAGATCCTTGTGCTCGTTGCAGAAGCTCTTGTGGGTGATGGCCCGCAGCGCGAGCGCCTGGTCGCCGATCGACAGCGCCAGACGCTGCTCGAGGCCAGCGAGGCGTTCTTCGTTCGTCTTGAAGCGCGTTTGCACGTTCAGCAGACCTGGTTGCGGCCAGCTTCCTTGGCCTCGTAGAGCTTCTCGTCTGCCCGCTGCACCATCGCCTCGGCTCCGTCGGACTTCTTGCCGAGCGTCGAGACCCCGCACGAGATCGTCACCGGAATGACCTCGTCGTCGAAGCTGAACTCGTGCTTCTCGATGACCTTGCGCACCTTCTCGGCCATCGCGAGCGCACCTTTCAGATCGACCTCGGGCGTCAGCACCGCGAACTCTTCACCACCATACCGCGCGAGCAGGTCTTCCTTGCGAATGCGCTTCTTGATCGCCGAGGCCACCTCTTTGAGCACGGCGTCGCCAGCGAGGTGGCCGAAGGTGTCGTTGATGCGCTTGAAGTGGTCGACGTCGATCAGCACCATCGAGAGTGTGCGGCCGTAGCGCCGGCACCGCGAGATCTCCCGCTCGATGGTCTCGTCGAACGAGCGCCGGTTGTTGACCTGCGTGAGGCCATCGATCGTCGAGAGCCGGTAGATCTCGTCGTGGTACGCGGCCTCGATGTTGTTGTGCGCGATGAACTTGAAGACCGTGCGGCCGACCTTGATGAGATCGTTGTTGCGCAGCTGCACCTTGCCCTCGAGCGACTCGTCGTTGAGGAAGGTGCCGTTGGTCGAGCCGACGTCTTCGATGTGCGCCTGGCCCTCGGTGACGGTGATGCGCACGTGCTGGCGGCTGACGGAGTCGTGATCGATCTGAATGTCGCTCTTCGTCGAGCGGCCGATGCTCAGCTTGCCCTCTTCGAGGTCGAACTTCCGGCCCAGCTCTTCGCCGTAGATCACGACCAGCGCTGAAGATCGGGCGAACGCCCGCTTCTGGATCTTCGAGATCGCGGTGACGGCGGTGACGGTCTTCTGCCCCATCGGTTCGCGCAGCCTACCACTTCGCCTCTGGAACGCTTCCCACGACGCAAAACGGGGCGCCTCCACCGAAGGAAGCGCCCCGTCTTTGGACCTTGAAGCGCGGTCAGGAACGAATCACTTCAGCGGTGTGCGAGGACAGGTCTTTCGAGCATTTGAGAATGAGTTCTCCAAGGCTCTTTCGGACTCGAACTTGGCGTAGTGAACGAAGTCCAAACTGCCGTCCGGTTTCTCGAAGACCATTCCGTCCGCATCGAGCAGCAGCACACCGTCAACCAAAGCGCCGTAGAGCCAGCCTTCGGAGCCAACCAAAAAGGGTGACTCGGCCTGAATCTGCCCGTCACGAACTGGCGCGCTCAGAAATCCCGTCTGAGGGCCCACGCCGAGGCCACCAACATCGAACTTCACGTCCATCTTGACGGGGGTGAGTTTCAGCGGCGACTCGGGCCAGAGTGAGAAAGCGCGAACAGTCGGCTCTCCAAACGATTCGACTTTCACCCTCCCGAGCAGGTCGTAGGACTGCGAGAGCATGCAGATATCGCCCGGCACTCTGGTAGCTTTGGCCGAAGAACCCCAAACCCCACCACGGTCACAGCCCACCAATGCGAGACTAAACAGCAGCGAAAAGGTTGTTTTCATGGGGATCCTCAGTTTGTTGTGGTCAAAACCTGATACTGGCCCAATGCCGTGTCCCACTGAATCGTCGGCCCAGTGAAGAGAGACTGGCTCCCAGAGCCGTTGTTCCAACCTCCAAAACCGCTGCTGTAGTTGGGGCGGTTCCTGAAATAGAGCTTTCGGTCCCCCGAACCCATTACCACTTGAACGGTTGCGTGCCCGCCTGCACCGCCAGGGGGGGAGGCAGTTGAAATTGGGAAATCTGTAACACCGCCCTGCAACACTGGAGTGAAAGCTGCCCCCATCCCGGAGGCAGTTACAGGGAACGACCAAGCGATAATCTGGCGTGATGGAGTCCTTGACGTATGAAAGACCTCACACAACGACTGGTCGCAAAACACTGAGGGTGCGCCAATCCCGGTCAAACCATAGCCCGTGGGACCGGCGCTCGTCAGGAATCGCCTAGTGGCGACACGACCACCGTAGACGGGCTCAATCATGGTGGCCAGATACTCCCCTCTACATCCAAATGGCTGAGTCCCGTTTGCCAGGCCGCTTGGCGCACGCCGTTGCGTGCAATCCCAACTACTCGCAGGACCGGGGAAAACGTCCCCTCGAGAGTTAGCCCAGACAACCACGATTCGATCAGACGTCCAATCATAGGCAGCACCAACTGGATACCTGGTAACGATGTCGGGGATCGCGCCAAAATCCACCCACGTCAAGGCCGCACCGGAAGCAGTTCCCTTGTAAAGATGCAGGTAGTTGTTGTGGGCTGAGTCTCTTGCAAGCATCCACCAGCGATTTCTCGATGTGTCATGAACGAGAGTTGGCCTTTGCCGCACATCGGACCAGAGGGCCGCAACCTGGCTCTCACTCCCGAGAACTGTTGCGGTCATTGCTCTGTGAGGCTCGGAGAAGGACTCTGCAACAGCGAAGACCCTGAACGCTGATGGTCCCACCCCAAGAGTTGCGCCGCCAATGCCAGCCAACCTGGGGGTGTGTGACCACGCAGTTGTCGCGGGGAAGCCAGTCGGATTGCTGCCTCCGAATGATGTGGCAAGCCACAATTCAGACCACAAGTAGCCGTCGCCCCAGACCGCCACGTCCGCTGCCGAGCCGCCTACCGCTCTGATGTCTTGGCTGCCAAAACCGCTGAACAGCCAACTCGCCCCTCCCGCGACGGGTGTTACACCGTCACCCATCAAACTCTCATCGTCGGGGTTAACAGGGTGTTGAGAAGTGAGGTTTGGCGAGCGTGTTTGTCTTGCTTGCGCGAGTTCGCGTGAGCGCCCAAGCCGCTCACCGCCTCGACTTCAGGCGGGTTGCAGCTTCGAGATGCGGAGCAGGTTGTACGCGGCACCGACGAGGAAGGCGGCCATTGCTGTTCGCGCCTGCCCCACAAACCGCGACTTCCGAAACCCCGCCGCCGACTTCATCCACCCCCACACCTCTTCGATGAGCTTCCGTTTCCGTTGGCTCACCGCGTAGCCAGGCGGCGAGGTGGTGCGCGCATCGATGGCCGAGCGTCTGCGCTTGCCGATGTTCTGTGCGACGTGCGGCGTGACGATGAGTTCGCGGCAGTCGGCGATGAAGCCCTTCGTGTCGTAGCCCTTGTCCGCGCCGAGGGTGATTCGCTTGGTGCCGCCCAACGAGAAGAGCATCCCCACTGCGGCATCGCGCTCGGCGGTGCCCGTCGCCTGCTCGAGCGCCATCGCGACCAGCAGCCCGTTCTTGTTCTCGGTGAGGCCGTTCAACGAGTAGCTCAGCTTCGCCGTCTGGCCGTTCGACTTCCGCGCCAGCTTCGCCTCTGGGTCCGTCGTCGACTCGTGCGTCGCGTTGCTGCGCTTCTCGCCGTGGAAGTCCACGGTGGGGTTGCCCGGGTCGTCCGGAGGGTCTCTGTCCTCGGGCTTCTCGTCCTTCGGACGGAACGACTTCAACGAAGCCCACGCCTCGATGAGGGTCCCATCGGCGCTGAAGTGCTCGTCCGACGTGAGGCCACGGGCCTTCGCCTGGCTCACCACCGCGGCGAAGAACTGCTTGGCCACCTCGTGCTTCAGCAGGCGCTCGCGGTTGAAGCTGAAGGTGCTGTGGTCGAACGAGGGCTCGTCCACATCCATGTTCAAGAACCAGCGGTAGAGCAAGTTGTAGTCGAGCTGCTCGCAGAACAGCCGCTCGCTGCGCACCGAGTGCAGCGCCATCAGCAGCGTCGCCTTGAGCAGGCGCTCGGGAGGAATGCTGTGGCGACCACGCTTGCTGTACATCGCGTCGAACACCGGAGAGAGCTCGACCAGGGCCTCGTCAGCGAGCGCCTTCACCGCGCGCAGCGGGTGGTCCTGGGCGACGCGCTCTTCCGGCGTCCGGAGGCTCAGCATCGAGGTCTGCTTCTTCTCGGTCCCGCGCATGCGGGGAAGAGATCACACCGCACGGGCAGAATCGATCGCCGGAGCCGATAAACTCAACACCCTGTTAGTGGACTGAGCGAGGTGGTGAGGATCGGAAGGCATCGCGCCAGGACCGTACCCGAGGATAATATGTCCAAACTCATGCGTTGCTGTGAGATGAAAATCTCTGGTTGCGCTGGTCGGATTTCCAAGTGTGAATCGCGCGCAACCCGCGAAAGAGATCGTCCATGTTGTCCCGCAATTGACTTGGTGCGCAACGGTTGAGCAATTGAGCGCGTTGGGAACGGTGTTGTTAAAGCCAAGCACCTGATTGTTTAAAACTGAGCACTCTGTAGTGGAGGTCGTGGTGCCAATATTGCGGAAGAACCAAGCCGCTCCTGCGTAGGCGGTCCAATGCTGGGCTGCCAGCTGGATCGCCTGCGTGGGGTCGCCGCCGAGGTCAGAAAACCCCGGCGTCGCGAAGCTGGCGGGGTTGACCAGATATGTATACTCATTGAAGTAAGTGAGATTTGCAGTCCCTGTAAACAAGACAGCAACCAGTGAAACAAGTAACGCTGACTTTCGGCTTGGTTTCATTGTGCTCCCCCTTCGGTTGTGAGTCTGCCCCGCTTCAACAAGCAGTGTCGCACAACTGCCGGTGAGTCTCGGCAGCCAATCCTCGTCGTCACTGAATCGTTACGCCGGCCTTGCTGACCGCGAGTTCGGGAAGGACTGGGGTGGCGGCGTCGTAGAACAGCTGAGCCTTCACGGTTGCGCCGGTGGCGGTGCAGGCCGCTGGCAGTGTGAACTCGACCTCGCCGCTGCCAGCCTTCGTCTCGGTGGACGAGCTGATGGTGTCGCAGCCGGGGATCGCCATACCCATTGCGTTCGCGAAGGAGAGCTTTACCAAGCCATCATCGCCGGGTGCTGTGCCAATCTTGAACTTCGCCACTGACACCGTGATCTTCCCAGCATCGGCCACAGGCATCGCGAGGTCGGTCTTGAACGACACGGATTGCTCGCCGTAGTCGAGGAAGCCAAAGGCGGTGAGGTAGTTGGTGACGCGATCGTAGTTCGTGGCGTTGAGCTCGACGAGCGCCTGGAACGAGAGCGCCGGGCCGCCAGCAGGAGTCGGAGCGGCGCTCAGACGGAGCGCCTGGACCTGCATGGACGAACGGCCACCAGCAGCCATGCCCGACTTGAAGAGACGATCGCGCAACGTCCCCGGAACTGCGGGCAACGAGAATCCGTCAGCAGCGCGCGCGGCGTCGAAGAGCACATCCCAGCGGTGCTCAAGTTCGTCCGAGAACGTCACCCGAACCACTTGGGCGCCCGTCCCGAGCGCACTGGCCACCGATCCCGTGACGAACTTGAAGCTGCGTGGGCCGATGCCCGCAACCGCTGCCGTGTGAGCATTGAAGCGGCCGGACTCAGGGAACGCAGGGAAGGCTTGGGCGGAGATGTCGATGGGAGCGGCTCCACGAGGGTCAAAGACGAGCTTGTTGTCGGCAAGTCGAACAAAGAGGGCCGAGGCACCGACCTGCGCAGACTTGTCGGCTGCGGCCGCAGCCGAGAGTGCCGCAACGATGATCCCGTATTCCGAGCCCTCAGTGCCGCTGTGTGACGGTGCCGAGCGAACGGGCAGCAGGCCTGCGGCCGGCAGAGACTCCTGCTTGTCGAGGGTGTCGTCCGCAGGCATCGTATTCACGGCAGCACCGAGACCGAGCGGGATGACGCCGCGGCCCGGCACGTTGACCCCCGTGAGCGCCAGGGCGCCGTCCGCGAACTTGCCGCGGTAGGACGGCATCTTCGGCGCCTTGAGCGCAAACCCAAACGCCAGAGGAATGTTGGCCCACTTGAGGTTCTTGTCCGTGAAGTGACCAGTGTTCGAATAGTCCCAACCCTTCGTGCAGTTCGGATAGGTCTGGCCGTCCTTGCAGGCGGCGTTCGCCATATTGAACTGCACGTCGCGCACGATGGAGGAGTTCAGCTTTCGGATGAGCGGCTGAACCTGGCCGAGAATGCTGCTGACGTTGATGTTGTCAGTCCCACCCGAGAAGGCACCAAGGAGTGGGCTGAGATCGCCAATGGTGAGCTCACCAGAGAACGCCCAAGCTGAACGGGTCCCGCAATCACCAGCGCGAATCTTGTTTTCGTCAGCTGCGCCCGACGCGTCAGTGCAGACGCCATTGAGGCCGAGGCCCGCAAACGTGTTCTTGTTGGTCTCGCTGAAGATCAGGAATGCGCCGTCCGGGACGTCGACCGTGCTGTCGAAGGTCGCGCCGAGCTTGATCCTGGTCGGGCGCGAGGGGCCGAGCAGTTGGGTGAGACTCAGGTTGGTGACTGCACCAGCCAAGGACATGCTGCCGACGCCAATCTTGATGTTCGCGTTGGTGGGATAGGCGTCGAAGGTGCCCTTGAACCCGCCGAACTTGTTCACCGGGTTCCGGCGCAGCACAACGTTGAGCACGTTCGCATCAGCACCAGACGGTCGATAGTTCGCGATCGTGACGTAGGTGAAGTCGGCGTGGAACACGGTGACGCTGTACGAGGTAGCAGCACCGAAGACGTAGTTGCCGACGCCGCCTGCGTTCGTCTCCACAGGAGCCGCCTGCGGGATCTCCGCGCCAGCCGCGTCGCTCACAATGACTCGAGCACCGGCGATGGGACGACCGGTGAGCTCATCGGTGACGACGACTGTGCCGCCCGTAGCAGGAGCGGCAACGACGAGCGCCTTCCCCGTGCAGGTGATGCTTCCGAAGGCAGCCTGGACAGCAGCGACGCCATCGCCGCCGGTCGTTGCAGTGGCTCCAGCCGTGAACTCTGAAGCGAGCCCGGTCGCAGGCATGGGTGCCGACATCGGGCTCCCAGCGGGTGCCGTCCACGTCGCACCGTCCTTGATGATCACAGGCTCCGTGCCTGCCCAGGCCGAGACCCAGAACTTCATCTTCGAACCGGCCTTCACCACGGCGAAGTCGGGAATGATCGCACAGCGCGTAACGGTCGAGGCTGCGGGCGCCGCCTCGCACTTGCCGCTTCGGCAAACGAGCGTGCTTCCGCAATCAGCGTCGGCCGAACAGAGCTTTGGCTTGCACTCGCCACCCGCCTCCGTGAAGTCACAAACGCACGAGGTTTCGTTCGGGCACTGCTCAAGGGCGGTTGAGCCAGCCGAGACACGACCGCTGGGCGAACACTGAGCCGCGCTCGAGCAGTCAGCAACACAGGTGCTGGTGGTGCGGCTGCAGCGGAAGAGCTTGGGGCACTGGTCGTCGTCGTTGCATGAATCGGAGCTGCCGCCCCCATCGTTCCCGCCGTCAGGCCCAGCGGTCATCGGACCACAGGCAGTCATGAACAGCGCAGACGCTGCAAGCGCCACCCAGAGGGTGTTGCGGAAATCGACCTTCATTTGAGACTCCCCTTGATTTGGAAATGGCCGGTGCGAAAGGCGCCGCACGTTTCCGATATCGGCACGCCGGTGTCAACCGCGACGCCCGGCAGACAGCGCGTTGCGTTGCAGCGGCGCGAAGGGGTTCTCGCGTTCAGGATGAGTCGACAAGGCGACGACCAACGGGGTTTGGTCGGTCCAAGTTCATCAAGCGATCCTCGACCGGTCCTGGCACCACGTTCAAACCCCGTTGGTCCGCGGGCAACCCTGCCGTGACGGAGTGAGGGACGCGTCAGGAGAAAGTTCGACCGTAAGGGTCTGAACGGTCCGAGAGCCTCGGTCAACGGATGACCGAGGCTCGATCGGCTCTTGGACCAACTCAGCGACGCAACGTTGAAATCAGGGCGTGCTGCCGTCCTCATCAGACGGTTCGTCTGCGCCTGGGCTGGTTACGTCAGGGAAGATCGCATCCTGGCGGTCTCGGTCATTCGGGAAGGTCGCGCGGACCTGCCCCATCAACGTGTCAACGAGAAGCGCATGGTCGTCACGCAACGCCACCTCTTCACCGAATGCCGTCTGGTACCGCTGAAGCGCCGTCTGGTACTCCTGCGCTGCGGCGGCGATTCGGTCATGAGCCGTCTGAAGTCGCGGAAGCCACTGGGTGTTGAGCGCCGCAAGGCCTGCCAACTTCGACTGCGTGACGCGATCGATCAACGTCTTGGTTGCGGCCGCCTGAGCCTTCCCAACCGGCGCGACGACTTCGACAAGACCAGCGGGAAAGGCCGCATCGAACACCGGCCCACGACGGCCACCATCAGCCAACTCGCAGGCGCGGGAGTATGCGCGGAGCTCGCTGTCCGCGAGGAAGTTCGAAATGCGGACCTTCGCTCGAGCCTTCACCAACGGGCGGCGCGCCAGTTGGCGAGCCGCAAAGGCAGCGTCCAACGCATCATTTCGTTGCGCGAGGCCTGGGCTGAACGAAGCCGTTTCTGCAAAAGCGTTGAGTCCCTCGACAAGGTCGATGCCGTAGTCGGTGCGGACCTGCGTTGCTGCGTTCTTCCGGTATTTGCGCATCAGGGCTCCGTGATCAGCGGGTGGGGGCCAGTAGATATCGAAGAGCGAATCTCCGGATCCAGAGGCAGGGCTGTGGCGTTGTCAGGAAGCATGCTCCCAATACGCGGGCGTGACAGGACTGTCGTGGTCACCGAGACTGGAGCGCCGTGGCCTCGCGAACGCCCAGAGTGTCAGGAGATCTGCTCGGCAGTGTGCTCGCGTCGGTGTCGCGTGAATCCGGGTCGGCGCTCGTGCTCAACCCCGTGTGGCGGCAGGTGGTGGGTGAGACGCTCGCCGGCGTTTCCGCTCCTCGAAAGTGGCTGGGGACGACCCTGGTGATCGGCTGCGCGAGCGCGTCCTGGGCGTCGGAGTTGTCCCAGCAGAAGGGGCAGTGGCTCACCCGGCTTCAGCAGCGACTTGGAAAGAAAACGGTCGAGGCTCTCGTCTTCGAGGTCGCATGACCTGGCTGGTCGTTCTCACCCTCGCCGCGACGCCGACGATCGAGCAACAGGCCTCGTCGCTCGTTCGTGAGCGCTTCGAGACGGCGGGGCGCAGTCCGCCGGTCGATGACGCTCGCCTCGGCCTGGCCGCACGCAGTCTGGCGAAGCTGGCACTCGAGCAGTCCGCGAGTGACGCCGCGGGGCTGCTGGCGGTGACGGGCGCGGTCTCGGCGACTGGCGGTTGGGACGCGAGCCCGACTGCGATTCTCATCAGAGCGCCACCTGAACGGCTGATGGAGGAGTTGAGCAAGCTGCAGAGCCTCGCGAATGAGCCTGCGCAGGCGCTGGGCGTCGGGTTCGCCGAGCAGAATCGACACGGCGCGATCTGTGTCCTCCTCACCCAGCGCAAGTTCGAGCTCGAGCCCCTGCCCCGCCACTTCAAGAAGGCGCCAGGCACGGTCGACGTGTGCGGAACGCTGAGCGAGCCGCTCGAGACGGCCGAACTCTTCGTCACGAAGCCCACAGGCGCGGTGGTTCGACTGCCCATGGTGGCGAGAGCGAAGCACGGGCTGTGCGGCTCCTTCCGCCCAACCGATGGCCGCAACGTCGTCGAAGTGCTGGGCCGCGGCCCGAAGGGACCCGAGGTCGCCGCGATCTTCTTCGTCGACGTCGGCCAGGCCGTCGCGACCGCCGATCAACACGTCGTGGAGCCCGCCACTGCCGCCGACGCCCGGCGTGCCGTCCTCTCGCGTATCAACGGGCTTCGCCGCACGATGGGCCTGGTCTCCGTCGTCGCAGCCCCGGGCCTCGACGCGATCGCGCAGGCCTACGCCCAGCGCATGGCGACCGAGGGCTTCTTCGCGCACGTCGATCCACAAGGTGGCGATCTGAAGTCGCGGCTCGTCGCGGCCAAGTACCGCTTCAGCGCAGCTGGAGAGAACCTCGGCGCCTCTTCCGGGCCGCTCGCAGCGCACTTCGGCATCGAGCACAGCCCCGGCCACCGCCTGAACCTCCTCGAGGAGCACCACCGGGCCCTGGGCGTCGGGATCGCGACGAGAGCGGAAGACGGGCTGACCGTGCTCGTCGAAGTGCTCGCCGCTCCGCTCGATGACGGAGGCGATGATCCCGCAGGGGCCGCCTACCTCGCCCTCGACGAGCTGCGCGCGAAGCGTGGCCTCAAGCCGCTCAAACGACACCCCGTGCTCGAGGCGCTGGCCCAGGAGCACGCGCGCCGCTGTCTCTCACGCGATCTGCTGAAGGCCGATCTTCCCGATGGCCGCAAGCTGCACGACAAGGTCTTCGAAGCGATGACTGACGCGAGGGAGGCCTCGGTCGATCTCGCCATCGTCGAAGCGCCTTCGTTGCTCCCCGCGTCGAAGAACCTCTCGAACCCTTCCTACACCACGGTTGGGCTGGGGCTCGTGCGAGGCGATTCCGAGAAGTACGGCGCCGACAAGCTGTGGCTGGTCGTCATCTACGCGAACCGAGCGCCAGAGAACTGACGCGCGCGCTGGGGAAAAAGTGCGGCCCTCGCAGATCTGCGGGCTACATTCTCCTTCAGCAGAGGGGCTCACCGTGACCACGACCAACCGACCCGTCATCCTCGCGATCGACGAGGATCGCTCCAATCAGGGAAAGCTGGCCCAGGCGTTCAACGCGCAGGGCCTCTTCTACCGATTCATCACCGATCGCCGGAAGGTCGCGGGCGGCATCAAGCAGCTCTCACCCGACATCCTCATGGTGTTCGGCGAGCTCTCGAGCGATTTCGTCATTCAGGTCCTCGATACCGTCGCAGCTGACGTCGCCTCCTCGGCCCTGCCGATCATCGTCGTCGCCGGAGACATCAGCGACGCGCAGTTCGTCACCGGCCTTCGCACCAACGTCGTCGCCCTCTTCCCCACGCCCTTCGAAGCCGCGAGCGTGATGGCGGTGAAGGGGTTGTTCGACGAGCTGCACGCACGGCCCGGCGTTGTGAAGGGCCAGGGCGACGCGAAGCTGCTCCACCGGTTGATCGATCACATTCGCCGAACCCGCCGCGCCGGAGCGTTGATCATCGACCCGCGCACGCCGAACGAAGGCAAGGCGGTGTTCAGCCACGGCAAGCTCGAGCGCGCGTCGTTCCTGGGAGCCGTCGGTCCCGATGCCCTCAAGGCGATGAGCGCGGTGCCCCGGTGCGCGTGGACGTTCAGCGAAGTCGCAGGTCAGGCCGGAGATGGCGCGGGCGTGGTGATCGAGGTCGGCGACGTGGTGACCGGCGAGCACGAGGTCATCGTCGGCCACGAGGTCGTGGAGGACGAGCCGCTCGCGTTCGAGGTTTCGGTGCCCCGGCCCTCTGCGCCCTCCGAGCCGCCACCGCCCCCGCCCAACCTCACGCCCGAGCCGATGCTCGCGCCTGGCATTCAGGCGATTCAGCTGCTGCTGGTCGACGACGACGAAGCGATCTTGCGCATGTTCAAGACGCTCTTCGTGAAGCACGGCTTCCAGGTCAGCACCGCGACCGATGGGCAGCTCGGCGCAGAGGTGGCGCTGACGAAGGCGTTCGACGTCGTGCTCGCCGATCTCAACATGCCGCACCTCGATGGGTGGGGACTCCTTCGCCTCTTGCGAGAGGACTTCCGTACTCGTGAGCTGCCCGTGGCCTTCATCTCGGCGCACGACGACTACCGCGAGTCGCTCAAGGCGCTGAACGCCGGAGCGCAGGCCTACCTCTCGAAGGGCACCCGCCTCGACGCGCTGGTGACGCAGGTGAAGAAGATGCTCGAGCCGCGGCAGGGCGCGCTGAGCCTGCTGGCCTCCGGAGCCCCGTTCTCGCTGCAGGTCGCTCCGGTCGGTCCGCAGTGGCTGCTCATTCACCTGGCCGAGCTTCACGCCTCCGGCCGACTCGAGGCGCGCGACGGGTGGGCGAACTACGCCCTCTTCTTCACCGACGGCGTGTGCACGCACTGCTCTGCGACAGCCGGCAAGTACACGGCCGAGGGTGAGAAGGCCTTCAACGCCTTCGTGGCGAGCAAGAACGCTGAAGGCACGTGGACTCCGGGCAACGGGGCGGCGGCGCAGAACCTTCACCTGGCGACGCCGGTGTTGATCGAGCGCGCGTGCGCCACGCTGAACGAGAACGAGCGCCGCATGCGTGAGAGCCTGATGGTGACGGCCACGCAGGTCGACGTGAACGACGAGCTCTACGCGGTCTACCGGCAGGTCGGCCCGAAGCAGTGGCTCGAGGCAGCGAAGCTGATCTGCGAAGACAAGCTCTCACCGCGCGACATCATCGGCCGGCTCGAGATCAGCCCCATCGACGTGGAAGAGACGATGAAAGATCTCATTCGCCGCGGCGTGGTGACGCTGAAGAAGGCGTGAGAAAAAAACAGCCGCGCCCGGAACATCACTCCGGAGCGCGGCGGAACTGTGCTTGAGCTGTGAACGTCGCTGGGATGGTGGTTCAGACCAGACGGCGCTGAGTCGCGAACGACTCGATGCCCATCTGCGGCCCGGACGGCAGCGCGTAGAGGGGGCACTTGATGCAGGTGAAGCTCTGCCAGCCACGACGCACGGCCTCATCGAGGCAGTTGTCGTAGTGCGAGCAGTTCAGGTTCCGGTGTTGCTCGACGCCGAGGCGCTTAGGACCGGCCTCGGGGTTGATGCTCTGCGGTAGTTCGGTCGGACACGGCTTCATGATCGTTCGGCCTCCCTGGAAAACTTCCCCCCGACTGCAGAATCAGAAAATACGCTCACTCGTCTTTGAGACCTCTGCGACTACCCTCTTCCGTGAGTCACTTCCGAGCATCGCCCCACGCTCTGCGGCTGCAACTTCTCTCCCCTGCTCGGAACCGCGGCGCACCGTATGGACCTGAGAATCGTCTGGTCAACCCGGTGAGCGCGGAATCCTTATCGGATTCACTCCGTTTCCTGCTTCGAACCTCGACTACGATTCGACGCGGCAGCGTGTACGGCAACCATCCAACGAATGTCAAACCGGGGTCCCCCCGCCGAGCAGGCGTGATCCTCGCTGCGTTCGGTTTTCTCCTCGGAGCGACGCCTTCGTTTGCGCAGTCGAGAGCGCTGATCGAGGCCGTTCGAGTGCACGCTCCGAAGCTGGGCGCGCTGGCGCAGAGCGAGCTCGATGTGTGCGCCAATGCGTCTGACGCGGGTGTGACAAAGCCCTGTAGCGACCACTCCAGACTGTCACTGCTCACCGGCGTGTTGTGGCTGTCAGAAGGTGAAGCGGCGCGTGCTGCGAACCAGCTCTCGTCGGTGAAGGCGCCGAAGAAGCTCGAGGCCTTTCACGGGTGGTACCTGGGCGAGGCGCAGGCGTACTCCGGGCAGCGGGCCCTGGCGCTCAAGACGCTGACGAAGGCGAAGCCGAACGCGCCGCCGTCGCTGGCGAGACGAATCGACCTGCGCATCGCTGAGCTGCAGCTCGATCTCGGGCAGGCGTCGAAGGCGAGACCCGTACTCGAGCAGGCCGCCTCCGAGACGCCGACGGCCGAGGCGCTGCTGTCTCGTGCGTACGCTCGGTTCGCGACCCAGGCCCGCGTCGAAGCGCAGAAGGATCTGCGGACGATCTTGATCCGTTTCCCGACGCATCCACACGCGGCCGAGGCGATGCGGCTGCTCTCGCTCGATGGGACTCCGACCTTTGGTTTCGAAGAACAGTTGATGCGCTCGCAGGCCTTGATCGCCCAGGGCGCTCCGTCAGAGGCGCTGTCCCAGCTCGAGGCGACGGTCGTGCCCGAGGGCAAGGATCAGCAAGGAGGCCTCGCGCGTATCGCGCTGCTGCGAGGTCAGGCGCTGCTCGCGAAGGGACAAGAAGCCGACGCGTTCGCCCAGCTCGAGATCGCGATGACGACGGGCCGGCCAGCGGCTGCGGCCGAAGCGATGATGACGAAGGCGCGGCGCCTGATGCGCGCGCAGGATCACGACAAGGCCCGCGCGCTGATGCTGGCCCTCGACGCGAAGTATCCCGACAACGGCAACTCCGACGACGCCGCGTATCTGGGCTCGTGGGTCTCGCTCGCCGACGGAAAGTTCGCGCAGGCCGTCGCCGACTTCGACCAGTTCGAGCTGCGCCATCAGTCGTCGAAGAAGCGTGACGAGGCGAAGTGGTTTCGCGCGTGGGCGCTCTTCCGGCTCGGGCGCCTGGATGACGCGCGCAACAGCCTCGCCGCGATCATGGACGAGTTCCCGAAGTCGTCACTCGTCGCGCAGTCGCGTTACTGGAGCGCCCGCTTCGCGCAGCTCGGAAAGCTCCGACGGGTCTCGTCGAAGACGGCCCTCGAGGACGGTGGTGTCGCCGAGTCGACCCGCGCGTCTGCTGATGGTGGCGTGCCGATCGATGTCGCGCAGGAGTACCGCGAGATCGCCCAGGCCTTCCCCGGCACCATCTACTCGGTGCTCGCGATCGAACGCCTGCGCGAGCTCAACCAGCCGCTGCCGAAGTTGTTCACCGAGGCACCGAAGCCCCTGAAGGTCGCCCCACCCGCTTCGCTGGCGCTTGCGCTCGAGCTCGCGAAGACCGGTTTGCTGCGCGACGCCGCCGACGAGGTGAACCGCGTGGTGGGCACGGTGGGCTCCTCTGATGACGCGCTCACGCTCGGCCACGCCCTGCAGACGATCAGCGAGTTCGGGCCCGCGCATGGGCTCGCCGCACGGTGGCTCTGGGGGCAGGTCTACACGGGGAAACGACCCGAGGCGCTGATGCTCATGTACCCGCGGGCCTACCAGGCGACCGTCGAAGCGCGTGCCGCCGAGGTCGGGCTCGATCCCTTCCTGGCCTGGGCGATCATGCGTCGCGAGAGCGGCTTCAGGCCGGAGGTCGTCAGCAGCGCTGATGCGCGCGGCCTCATGCAGATCATTCCGCCGACGGCCAAGGCGATCGCGTCGGAGCTGAAGACCACCACGCCCGCCCCGGACGATCTCTACGCCCCCGAAGTGAACGTGCGCTTCGGCACCTGGTACCTCTCGGCGTTGCTCGATCGCATGGGCCACCCCGGACTCTGCGCGGCCTCGTACAACGCCGGTCCATCGGCAGTGGCGAAGTGGATGAACCAGCGAGGAACGTTGCCGCTCGACGAGTGGACCGAGGAGATCCCGTACAAAGAGACACGCGGCTACGTGAAGCAGGTGCTGGCCGACTACGTGATCTACCAGCAGCTCTACGGAGACCCGTCGAAGCCCGGACGAATCGCGCTGTCACTGCCGACGCCCAAGACTTCAGGCGTTGGTTTCTAGCGCAGCATGTTCATGCGCTGGCGGCTCGCCTCGCGGGCCTTGTCCTGCAACTGCTTCGACTCGGTCTTGAGCGAGTCGAGCTCACCGCTCACCTGCGCGCGCTGCTGACCGAGTTGCGCCTTGCGCGCCTTCGCCTCTGGGTTTGCCGACCAGCCGATGCCGGCGATCTCTTTGTCGATCTTGGCGAGCTGGGAGACCTTGTCCAACATCAGCGCCGGCAGCTGAATCTCCCGCGCAGTGTCTTTTGCGGCTTGCTTCGCCTGGGTGCCAACGGTGGAGACGGCTCCGCGCAACTTATCGATGAAGGACATGGTGTGGACTCCCGAGGCAGACTGCAGCCATTGAACACCGGGACCACCATGTGTGCGCAATCAGCATCTGAATCAGACGTGATTTCCGGTGCGTTCACATGATTCGCGCCCTCGCCTCGTTGGTCTCGTCACTGGTGTTGATTGCGTTGCCGACGCTGACCGTGTGGCTGGCTTCTTCGCTGATCGCTTTTCACGGCGGCCCTCGGGAGTTGGCGCTCGTCGGTGGCCTGCTGCTGTTCCC
This sequence comes from Archangium gephyra, assembly GCA_943370055.1. Lineage (GTDB taxonomy): Bacteria > Myxococcota > Myxococcia > Myxococcales > Myxococcaceae > Xiheimicrobium > Xiheimicrobium gephyra_A. Next base: position 129,580 of record CALRPN020000019.1, on the reverse strand, counting down.
CATTCTTCCCGCGCTCTGGGAGTGGCGCGCCACGCGGGCGTGGAAGCTCGGGCTCCAGCGGAAGAAGCAGTTCGTCGGTACGCCGAAGCGCGCGTTCTCGGCCTTCGCGCGGCTGGCCCTGCGCACGCTGTTCATCTGCCTCGCGTTCACCGGAGCCATGGTCGCGAAGTTTCCGAAGGTGACGTTTGCAGCACTGGCGACTCGTGGTGACTGGTTTCTCGAGCCCGGTGACGCCGGAGAGCCGTGGCGTGGGGCCATCTTCCAGGTCGCAGGTCGTCTCGAAGGCCTCCACCGCCTCGCGAACCCGAACCCCTACGTGACGAAGCTCGACGACGAGGCGATCGCGAAGATCGATCCGGCGCCGACGCCCACGCCAGTCGTTCCGAGTGGTCCCTCGACGCGTTGGCGCAAGCTCACCGACGAAGAGCGCGCGCAGATCGAAGGCGTGACGCCGAAACCTCCGCAAGAGCCAGCTCGCCCTGTCGTCGACGCCGGCGTTCCCGACGAGGGGTACTTCTCGGTGATCACCTGGAAGGACGATGGCGCGAAGCTGCGCGAGAACGAGCACCCCGACGATCCGCCACCACCACCCGAACAGAACGATCCGGTCGTGATCGACACCGGCGGAACGCACTGGCCGTGGGCGAACGAGGTCTCTCCCATCGTCGCCGGCATGCACCCGTACGACGAGACGTCGGTCGCTGCCGTCGCCCAGTACATCAAGTCGAGAGAGCCGAACGCGTTCAAGCGGGTGAAGGCGCTGCACGACTGGGTGGTGACGCGGCTCGAGTACGATCACGATTCGCTCAAGCCCGGCCAGCGAAAGGCGCAGGACGCGAACTCCGTCTTCGTGAACCGCATCGGGGTCTGTGAGGGCTACGCGCGGCTGATGGTCGAGCTCGGCAAGCAGACCGGCGATCAGATCATCTACCTCGGCGGTGACGTGCGCGAAGAGAACGGCTCGGCCGCGCCCATCGGCCACGCGTGGAACGCCGTGGAGATCGATCGCCACTGGTACCTGGTCGACGCCACCTGGGACGACCCCACCATGAACGGCCACAGCCGCTCGTATCGAACCGACTACCTCTTCATTCCGGCGAACGTCGCCATCTGGAGCCACTTCCCAGACGACGCGCGCTGGCAACTGCTCGACAAGCCGCTCTCGCGCGGCGATTTCCTGCGCCAGCCGTTCGCGCGGCCCGGAATCGCCAGAGAGGGCCTCACGCTGACCAGCCCCAACCGGGCGGCAGTCGACTCAGCCGATTCGCTCGACGTGGTGCTCGAGAACCCGCTGCATCGCTACCTCATGATCAAGTACCGGACCGCGAGCGGCAAAGAGCTCGACTGCGCGAACACGAACGCCGAGCGCGTCAGCTCGAAGTGCCCTGTGCCCGAGTCGGGCGAAGCGATCATCTTCTCGAACGACGAGCAGTACGGCGAGTACTCGCAGGTCGTTCGAATCGCCGTCACGCGGAGATGACGCTTCCCCTTCTCTCGCGTCGGTGAGATCCACCTCGCATGAAGGCGATGATCCTGAAGACGTACGGCCTGGAGCCCTCGGCGACCGAGCTGCACGATCCCGTGCCTGGTGCAAACGAAGTGCTGGTGCGGGTGCGTGCGACGAGCATCAACCCGATCGACTGGAAGCAGGCGTCGGGGAAGTACCGGCCGATTCTCACCGCCTCGTTTCCGTTCATCGCCGGGTACGATCTCGCCGGTGAGGTCGAAGCGCTCGGGCCTGGAGTCACCGGCTTCACGAAGGGTCAGCGCGTGCACACGCGGCTCTCGGGTCGCAGCGGCGGAGCGAGCGCGACGTTGGTCAACGCGGGCCTCGACGTGTTGTGCGCCATACCCGAAGGCATGGACTTCGAGCAGGCCGCCGGACTTCCCCTTGCAGGCATGACGGCGCTGCAGGGCCTGCGTGACGTTGGCGGCTTGCCGATGACGGGCGCGTCGAAGCGCGTGCTGGTGGTCGGTGCGTCGGGCGGCGTCGGCCACTTCGGCGTGCAGCTCGCGAAGTCGATGGGCGCGCACGTCACGGGCGTCTGCAGCGAACGAAACGCCGCGCTCGTTCGCCGGCTCGGAGCCGATGCGATCGTCGACTACACGAAGCCGAACGCTTACGCCGGCGTGGCTCCCTTCGATCTCGTGCTCGACTGTGTCGGCAGCGCGCCGGGGGACTTTCTCGAGAAGCTCGTGCCCGGCGGAGTCTTCGCTTCGTGCGTTCCGGGGCCCGCCGTCTTCGCGCGTCAGGCGATCAACATGCTGTCGTCGAAGAAGGTGCTGCCGGTGATGCTCAAGGTGAACGCGGCCGATCTCGCGGTGCTCGACGCGTTGTTCGCGAAGAAGCAGCTCGAGGTGGTGATCGACTCCCGTTACCCGTCGGAGCAGCTCGGCGAGGCGTGGAAGCGCAGCGCCTCGGGCCGGAGCGCCGGGAAGATCATCGTCACCTGGTGACGCACTCGTTGACCGAGATGACGTCGTTGCTCCGCAGTTGCTGAGACAGCTTTCCGATGCCGAGCACGCACTGAGAGATTCCGGCACAGACTCCGGCCTGCGATTTCCACTCGATCGACATCGACAGGGCCTTCGACAGATCAGCTGAGCTGCCGCGCACGGTGACGAAGCCGCCGTCGTCCGCTGCATCGAGCCCGAGCGCCTTCAGCTTCTTCTCGAGCGAAGGACCAGACGACATGAAGGTCATCAAGGTCACGCAGACCGGCCGGAGCGTGCAGTCTTCGGGCTCCTGCGTACGCCGGGTGGTGACCGCGGCAGCTGGGGCGTTCTCGTCGCCACGGACGCTGGACCGCAGGGTCCACACCTCGGAGGAACCGCCAGGCAGGAAGAGCCCCACCGTCAGCACCGCCGCCATCACGTCACCCAGCCCACGATTGCTGCCGGGCGCACAGACACATGGGCCTCCGAGCGGCGGCGCAGTCGTCACGCCGTGACAGTCGATGTCGAGGAACCTGAACGCCTCGTCGCTCCCCGGCGCCGGAAACGTGAGGGCCGTCTCGTCGCCTCGAACGAGCCGGCCGTTCTTTGCTGCCACCTCGAAGTGGCGCGTCTTGTTCGCGACCGAGATGGTGACGGTGAACCAGCGAACCCCGCGGTCCCACTTCGCCGCTGCGACTTCGACGACCGCCGGATCGGCCAACACCCGCTGCGTGCGTACGGTCGGCACCAGACCAAAGAGCAGCAAATCGCCATGCTTCTTCTGCACGCGATCGAAGTCCCAACGGTTGCCGACGCGAAGTTCGAACGAGGGATCACCCCGCTCTTCAACGACCTCGATCGGCTGTCGATGCACGACCCGAATGGGTCCAAGCTCACCTGTCGTCACGAAGACCGACTCTCGCGGGCTGGTGAGCTCGATGGTCTCTGCGAAGGACCAGTGTGGGCTCACGGGAAGCGCTGGCCGGACGTCGGCTTCGTGGCCTTCGTGCACCCACCTCGCCTGCACTCGCTCGAACACGGGGAGCGGACGATGAATGACCGCCGCGAGCGAACTGAAGGGCGCGATGGAGATCGCTCCCAGGGCCAGCCCACCGGCGCCAAGCGGGCCGATTCCCCTCGCTCGGCGAAGGAGCGCCACCAACGCTCCGGTTGCGCCGAACACGCTCCCCACGAACGCAATGGCGACTGCCTGCTTCGTTCCCGTCGAGAAGATCGTGCTGAAGCTCGAGTCCCGAAGGAGCGCAGCCCGAATGCCGATCACGCCGATGAAGGCGAGGCCAACCAGCAGCGCGATTCCGATCGCCGAGGCCACCGCGAGAACGAGCGGTGATCGGGCTCTCCATTCACCCCGACGGGCGAGCGCTGCTCCGATGAGGAACAGCACCAGCGCTCCACCAGCGCACCACGAGGCGAATCCGAGCGATGGCAGTGACAGCGTGTACTCGGCGCCACCGGCCGTGCTCGTCCACGTCACACGAGCACCGCGTCTCCACCAGGGTGACACCGCACCACTTCACGCGCGCCGTGCTGCTCGAGCACCTTCACGATCTTCGCTTCGTCTTTCGCAGAGGTCAGCAGCACCGGGTTCGGGCCCGCGTCGAGGGTGAACCAGACGCCGAGGCCTTTCGCGCGCAGCTCACGGCAGGTCTGAATCACCGCGAGCGTCTCGGGCTTCAGGTAGCAGAGCGGTGGATCGGCGGCGAAGGCGGTCGCGTGCATGCGCCAGGCGTTCTTCTCAGCGATCGCTCCGACGGCTTCGAGGTCGCGGCGCTTGATGAACGGAATGATGCGCTTCACCTCGGCCTCGGCATCCTTCGCCCACGCCGGATAGTACGGAGACGTCTCGACGGTGCCGCGCATGCCGTCACGCGACTTCACTTCCTTCTCTTCGCGGCTCACCATGCCGACGAGCATTCGCAGCTCGGGCCAGTGCTTCGCGTCGAAGAGCTGCTCGCCGAACGAGTCCTTTCCATCCGGACGCTTGCCGCGGTTCCAGCGAACGAAGCCGCCCTGAACGCTACGCGAGGCAGAGCCACTGCCGCGACGCGCGAGAATCGACTCCGCCTTCGTGTCGCGATCGAAACCAGCCGCCGTTCGCGCTGCCACGCCCAGCGCCGCAAACGCCGCCGCGCTCGACGCAAGCCCAGCCGCTGCGGGAAAATCACCAGCGCTCACCATGCGCGCCGCACCGAGCTTCCCGCCGTGCTCTTTGCGAACGAGCGCGAGCAGCTCGACGACCCGCGTCCGCTCACCACCCTGCGCGACCTTGCCGTTGATGCGCACGTCATCGTCGCCACGCTCCCCGGTGAACTCGACCGAGGTCGTCACCGAGAGCGGGCCGAGCGTGACCGACAGGCTCGACTGATGCGGAAGAATCAGCCGCTCGTTCCGTTTTCCCCAGTACTTCACCAGCGCGATGTTCGGGTGCGCCTTCGCCGTCGCCTTCACGTGGTTCCCCTTTAGAGCGCGCGCGGGCCGGCCAGCTGGCTCACGAAACACGTCACGCCTTCCTGCTTGAGCTTCGCGACGATGGGCTCGGGCTCACGGAAGAGGCCCAGCACCGCGCCGCCATCACCACCCGCACCCGTCAGCTTCGCGCCCAACGCGCCAAGCCGCCGCAGCCGGTTCACCATCGCCTCGAGCCCTTCGCTCGAGAGGCCGACCGCGTTCAGCAGGCCCTGGTTCACGTTCATGAGATCGCCGAGCGACTCGAGATCGCCAGCCGTCACCGCCGCAGCGCCTTCACGTGCCACGCGACCGATCTCGAGGAACAGCCGCTTGTAGCGCTCGGGCCACTTCGCCTGACGCTCCCGCAGCGCTGCCACGGTCTTCTTCGTGGACGGCCGCTCTCCGACGATCGCGATCAACACGCGCACCGGCTTCGGAGCCTTCACGATCTTCACCGAGCCGCGCTTGAACAGAATCATCTGCCCCCGCGCCGAGGTCGTGTGATCGACGCCCGACGGCGTGCCGTGGAACTCCTTCTCCATCTCGAAGGCGACCTGCTCGAGCTGCTTCTGCGTCGCCGGTCGCGCTGTCTTCGCTTCGATGAGCACGCGGCTCACGGCGACCGAGAGCGCACCGGAACTTCCGAGGCCCATCGAGAGCGGCAGATCGGACTCGAGCGTCACCAGCACCTTCGGGTGACCGGTCAGCTTCGCGGCGCGCTGAAACGCCTTCTCGAGCGACTTCGAGTGCTCGGTCTTGAGCGCGTCAGGCAGCTCGATGCCACACTTCGGCGCGGGCACCGCCCACGCACGAACGCCCCGTGAGATCGGCGCAGCCAACGCAGGCTGGCCGTACACGACACCATGCTCGCCGAGCAGAATGACCTTGCCCGGCCCAAAACTCGTGATGTGCACGGTCACGACTCAGCCCGCCTCGGCCGCCGCGTCACGCATCAAGGTCGCGAGGATCTCCTTCGCCTTCTCGACCTTCACCTGACCGGCCTTCACGAGTCCGTTGGCGACCTGCTCGATCCACGGGCCGCGCGCGCCTGCCGTCACCGCGACGCAGCGGGCGTGCATGGCCATGTGGCCCTTCTGAATGCCCACCGAACCGAGCGCGCGGACGGCCGCGAAGTTCTGCCCGAGACCGACCGAGACCATCACCATCGCGAGCTCACGGGCGCTGGTGGTGCGCAGCAGCTTCATGGCCGCCTGCACCTGTGGGTGAATCTTGATCGGCCCGCCGACGGTTCCGATGGCGAGCGGCATCTCGATGCGACCGACGATGTGCCCCTCTTCCAGCGTCCACGTCGAGAGCGGGCGGTACTGGCCGTCACGGGCGGCGAAGGCGTGGGCTCCGGCTTCGATGGCGCGCCAGTCCTGGCCGCAGGCGATGGCGACCGAGTCGACGCCGTTCATGATGCCCTTGTTGTGCGTCGTCGCGCGGTACGGGTCGGCCACGGCGAAGCGGCTCGCCTGCACGATGCCCTCGGCGATCGACTCACCCGACATGTCGAAGTCGGCGAGCGCGGTGACGGGAATGCGGCAGGTCGAACGCGCGAGGCGGCGATCGGCGAGGTTGCTCAGAATGCGCAGGTACACCTTGCCGCCGGTGATCTGCTCGACGAGCGGTGCCACGCCTTCAGCCATCGTGTTGATGAGGTTCGCGCCCATCGCCTCCTGCGTGTCGATGAGCAGGTGGACGATCAACAGCGGCTCTCCGCGCGGGCCTTCGGGCGCCGGCAGAATGCGCACCTCGACGTCCTTCGCACCGCCACCGCGCGTCTGCATCGACGGGTGGAAGCTGTTGGCCAGCGCGAGGATCTGCTCCTTGTGCGCGACCAGCTTCTTCGAGGCCTCGGTCGGGTCGCCGAAGTTGGTGACCTGAATCTGGCCGATCATGATCGGGTCGTCGGCCTCGGCGATGAAGCCGCCACCTTCACGCGCGATCTTGGCGGCGAAGCTCACCGCGGCGATGACCGAGGGCTCTTCGACGGCCATCGGCACCACGTAGTCGCGCCCGTTCACCTGCATGTTGAGGCCGAGGCCGAGCGGCAGGCCGAAGATGCCGACCGCATTCTCGATCATCGTGTTCGCGAGATCGGGCGTCAGGCCGGTGCCGCCGCCGATCGCGTGGCTCTCCTCCGGCGTCAGCTTGAACATGCGCGAGACCGTGCCCAACCGATCCGCGACCGGGAGCTTGTGAAAGCCACTCAACCGCGAAGTCACCGTCGTCTCACCCATCGTGTTCTCCTTCACAGCGCCGCCAGCCAGTCCTTCAGCTCACCCGTCACCACGCGAGGCCGTTGGCGGAGCTCCTGAGGGGTCCGGCACCCCGTCAGCACCATGGCCTGCTTGAACGCCGTCAAAATCGTCGTCATCGCTTCACGAACGCCCGCCACGCCGCGCTCCTGATGCGCGCGGAACAGCGGCAACGCCATGCCGCCGACGTCAGCGCCGAGCGTGATGGCCTTTGCCACGTCGAGCCCGGTTCGCATGCCGCCCGCCGCAATGAGCGAGACACCCGGGCCGACCGCTTTGCGCACCGAAGCGACCGCAGCCGCCGTCGGAATGCCCCAGCTCGAGAACTGCGCGCCGACTTCACGCGCGACACCTTCAGCGCGGAGTTGCTCGACGCGAACCCAGCTCGTACCGCCCAGCCCGGAGACGTCGATCGTGCGCACACCGACATCGACGAGCCGTCGGGCCACGTCGGGGCTGATGCCGCAGCCGGTCTCTTTCACCATCACGCGGGAGGCTCCGAGCGCCTTCACCAGCGCGCCCACGATCTCGTAGCCACCACGGAAGTCGCGATCGCCCTCGGGCTGCGTGAGCTCCTGGCCGGGGTTCAAATGAATGGCCATCGCGTCGGCGCTGATGCCCTCGAAGAGTCTGCGAACGCCGTCCACGCCAAGCCGTACGGCCTGGACCAGTCCGATGTTTCCGATGAGCACCGTCGACGGCGCCACGTCTCGGACCGCGAAGGTCTTCGTGAGCTCGGGGCGCTCGGCCATCGCGCGCTGGCTGCCGACGCCGAAGGCCACGCCGAACTCTTCGGCCACCTGGGCGATGTCGCGATTGACCTGCATGGCCCGTTCGGTGCCGCCGGTCATTCCCGTCACCAACAACGGGGCCTTGAGGCGCTTGCCGAACAACGGGGTCGTCAGATCGAGCTCGTCAGCCGAGAGCTCAGGCATCGCGCAGTGGACCAGAAACAACCGATCCAAAAGGGTGGTGTTCTCGACGGGCGCCACCTCTTCAGTGGCACACAAGTCGAGATGGGCGTCTTTCCGCTTCGCGGTGGTCTCGTCGACCGGCATCGGTTGTGTGCGCGTAGCAGACATCGTTCACCTCATCCAACCGTCAAACCCATTGATCTGATTCCTGTTTGTCATCGAACGGTCGGTTGGATAACGCGGCCGGTCGAAAAGCGCTGGTTTCCGGCACCTGATGCAGAGAAGAGCGGCGCATGGGTCCGGTCTGCGTGTTCCTTCACCGCGGCGAGTACGACGCCGTTCATCAGGGGCTGTCGATCGCGGCGGCGTCGGTCGCGATGGGCCGGAAGGTCGAGCTGTATTTCTTCTGGTTCGCGCTGGAGCGGCTGGTGCGCGGCAACCTCGACGAGCCCGATCTCGAAGGCCGTGACGACGTGAACGCGACCATGGAGCTTCGACAGGTGCCTACCTGCCGCCAGCTGCTCGACGTGGTGCGCGACTCGGGGCTGGGAACGTTGTTCGCGTGCACGGGATCGATGGCGTCGCTGGGGCTCAACCCGCCTGACGTGGAGCCGAAGGTCGACACGTTGATCGGGTGGACGTCGATTCTCGGCCGCACCGCGGGCGTGGTGGACCGCTTCTTTCTGTGAAGCGGAACGTAGTCGTCGCGATCGTGGGAACGATCGTGGTGCTGGGTCTGGCGGTCGTGCTCGTGGCGCGTTCGCTGCCGCCCCCGAAGAGCACCGTTCGGGTGACGCTTCGTGCGCCAATCGGTGCATTGGAGCGAGAGGTGGCCGAGCCGATCGAAGCTGCGCTCTCGCAAATTCCGAACGAGCGGATTTCCACTCGCATTCGAGCCGACGTCGTGGAGGTCACCCTTCGCTCATCGCTCGAAGAGCACGCGCTGCTCGAGGCCGTGCGCGCCGCGATTCCGCAGAAGGAGTTGCCGCGGGAGGTGATGCCAGCAGTCGTCTCGATGGTTCGAAAGTCGGAGCTGACGGTGTTGGCGCTTCGCTCCGAGACGCTGAGTGCTCTCGAACTGGGCACCATCGCGGCGAGGTTGGTCGAGCAACTCGAACAGCGTGATGGTGTTCAGCGGATCGAGTGGTGCAGGCCGGAAGAAGAGCTGCGCATTTCGGTGGACGCCGCGCAACTGAAGCAAAGGGACATTGGTCTGGCTGCGGTGCGCGAAGCAGTTCAGTTGGAACAGCGAACCGGAGTCGAGTTCATGCGGAACGCTCCAGTGGCCGCGCTCACCCTGCTCTCAGACGTGGCGACGGTCTCAGTCGAGCGCGCTCCGAGTGACTGTGTCGATGCGTTCGACGGAAGTGATGCAGTGCTCCTGCGGGTCAGACATCTGCCGGCTGCGAAGCTGGACCTCGAGGAGCCTGCGTCGGTGACGGTGACCCGCGTGCCTGGCTCGAACCTGAGCCGTTACGAAATCGAGTCGAACGAGTGGGTGCATGCGGCTTCGGTCGGCAAGGCGATCTGGTCCGAAGGCGGTGTCGTGACGACGTCGGAGCCGCTCGATGCGGGGACGCTGATTGCACGTGCAGAAGAGCATCTGACCTTCTTCGTTCGTGGGGCCGATCGTCGTCTGCTTGCGACTCACGCGGAGACGCTTCGCACGGCGGTTCAGGCGCGCGCGAGGTGGACTGGTGTGGTGACCGGTGTCGATCGCGATCCGGTTCCCGCGAATGAACGGGGTCGTATCGAACAGGTCTCCGCCGTTGGTCAGCGGCGCGCCATCACCTTCGATCCTTCCGAACTGCTGGGGCCGAAGCCCGCCCCGCTGCTCTCGAGGTTGGAGTTGCTTCGTGAAGATCGTCAGCCGGCAGTCGCGTTCTCGTTCTCTGTCGACGTGAAGTCGGCCGACGCGATCAATCGATCGAACAAGCCTCCGCCTGGTGTCGACGTCGTGCTGCGCACCGCGAGCGGCTCCGATTGGTGACGAATTCAGCTATGGGGTCTCGATGATCCTCGCACAGAAGACGATCGAGTCCCTGCTCCAGCACAACAAGGACTGGGCGGCCGAGCGCGTTCGCGAAGATCCCGACTTTTTCAAGCGGCTCTCCGGCCTGCAGACGCCGAAGTTCCTGTGGATCGGCTGCAGCGACAGCCGCGTGCCCGCGAACCAGATCACCGGCACCGACCCCGGAGAGATCTTCGTTCACCGCAACGTCGCCAACCTCGTCGTGCACACCGACATCAACGTGCTCTCGGTGCTCGAGTACGCGGTCACGCAGCTCAAGGTCGAACACATCATCGTGTGCGGCCACTACGGCTGCGGTGGTGTGCTCGCGGCGATGGGCCGGCAGTCGTTCGGCGTGCTCAACAAGTGGCTGCGCAACATCAAAGACGTCTACCGCCTGCACGAGGCCGAGTTGATGGCGTGCCCTGATGAAGTCACGCGTGGTCGGCTGCTCGTCGAGCTCAACGTGCGCGAGCAGGTGCTCAACCTCGCGAAGACGTCGATTCTGCAGAAGGCGTGGAAGCACGAGCATCGGCCCGTGATTCACGGCTGGGTGTACGGCCTCGAAGACGGGCTCATCAAACCGCTCGTCGACATGCAGCCGGGCCACGATCTGCATCCGCTGTATCGCTACGAAGGGCTCTAGATCTTCGCAGCGACGTCGCGCACGACCGGGTCGGAGTCCTTCTTCATTGCCCGAATCGCTGCGTGGTACGGCTTCGAAGCGGCCTTCCAGTACGAGAGCGAGAGCACCGCGAGGCGCCGCACGAGCGCGTGCTTGTCACCGAGAACGCCAGCGAGCGCCGGGAGCGCCTTCGCACCTGCTGCTGCTCCGAGTTCGCGCTCTCGGAGCACGGAGGCGGCGTGCCAGCGAACGACGGGAAATGGACTCGAGAGCGCTCGCACTGCTTCGTCGACGTCGCTCTTCTGAATGCTCACGAAGCTGCGGCCAGGCGCGAGCTCCTGCTCGACGAGTGAGCGCCCTTTGCGGTTCTTCGCGAGCCAGGCTTCGAGCGGTGCGTAGTCGAGCGGCCGCGGTGCTCCACCTGCGGTGATCGCCTTGAGCCGCGCAGTGAGCCCATGCACTGCGGTCGCCGGCTTCTGCTTCGAGAGCCACTCGAAATCGCCGAGCATGCCCAACGCCATCGCGAACCAGAGTTCGTCGGCGCGTTTGCGAAGTGCGGCGATCACACGCGGCGTCGCGATGCCGATCTGACCGAGCACCCGAGCTGCCGTCAGGCCTTCCTTCTTGTCGCTCAGCGCCTTCACCAGCACGTCGATCGCGGCCCCACCCATCGCGAGCAGTTCGCGCTGCGCCTTCTCGGTAGTCACACCCTCGAACTGGCCGAAGCGGGTCACGAGAAAGGCGGCGCGCTCATTCGGTGGCTGCTTCGCGACCTTCTGGTTCTCCCGTTTCTGAGCTGATTCTCTGGCGAACAGGCGGTTGGCCAGCGCCTTGGCGATCGTCTTGCGCGCGAGCTCGGGTCCGCCCTCTTCGTCGTGCCAGAAACAGACGAAGTCGTCGGTGCACGTGAGCACCTGGAGCACGTCCGCTCGCAACGCACGCGCAGTTCTCGTGAGCACGTCGAAGTACTTCCGCTCGACTGCGCGCCAGTGGGCGACGGTTCCGCTGGTGGCCTCAGCCGTCAGCTGCTTCTCGAGCCGGAGCGCTGTCTTTCGATTCAGCTCGAGCTCGTGCGGCCAGTCCGCTGGATTGAACCTCGCGCTCCAGAAGCTGGTTGGCGTTTCGGGTTCAGGGCCCTCCTCGGTGCTGCTCGCGCCGAGTGACGGCAACGACAAGCGGCCGTCGAGCTCGCGGTACACGCCGAAGAGCGCGACTGCGTAGAAGTGCTCCCTGTCGTGCTGCTTCGCGAACCGTTTCAGCGTCGCGCGGAGTTCGTCAAAGAGTTCGATCTCGAAGCGTTCCCAATCGAAGGCCATGCCGCGACCTTCTCAGAAAAGCTGTGCGCCGATCACGATTCCCGGAACGAGCCGGACGCCCTGCCGAGGGTCGAAGCCCCAGGGAGACAGTGCGGTGATATCTGACCGACTGAACGAGACCATCTGCGTGAACGACGGCCCCGCGAACACCGAGAACGCGTCTGCGAACTGGTACCCCACCGTCAGGCGCTCGTTCACCGCGAGGACATCGGAGGGTCTGCCGATCGCGCTCAGCGTCGTGAGCGTTCCCGTGTCCGCCTCGAGTTGGCCGTAGAACTTGCCGAAGTCGAGGTGAAGTCCGAGTCCCAGTCCAGCGAAGAGCCGCGTCCCATCACGCGGGTTCAGACCAACCGAGCCGTAGCTGTAGACGTGTCGGCTGCCGAGCTTCACGCCGAGGTTCACGACCTGCGTCTCGTTCGCCCACACGGCAGCACGGAACTGGCCCTTCGTGATCACGTTCAACAGGCCGATGGGCGCGTCCGATTCCTTCGCGATGTTCAGCACGCCGATCTGCGTGCCCTTCACGGTGGACGCGATGTTCAAGACACCGATCTGCGCGCCGGTGACGTCACCGCCGATGTTCAGCACGCCGACCTGGGCGCCAGTGACGAAGCCTGAAGCGAGGTTCAACGTGCCCGACGCTTGAAGGCCACGCAGGTCGCCAGTCGTCACGTTCGCCGCGCCAGCCTGGAGGCCGGCCGCTCCACCCGTCGCGATGTTCAGAGCGCCGAGCTGTGCGCCGAGCAGACCGCCGGAGCTGATGTTCAGCGCGCTCACCTGCCCGCCCACCGTTCCATTGCTCACGATGTGAAAGGCACCGGCCTGGAGGCCCTTCATGGAGCCCGCGACGATCGTGGCGGGAGCGATCAACACGCCGCGCACGTTCTCGGTGGAGATCAGCGCCACGCCTGCCGCACCGATGCCGTCGAGACCGCCCGTTCGGTACGCCACACCGGCGAGCGCGACACCACGAGTCGGGCCATCGACCCAGGTCCCGATGCTGCTGAGCGCTGCGCCCGCCACTTCGCCTTCGCGCGCCCACAGAATGCCGAGGCTGAAGTTCGTCTTCGGAGGCGCCGACAGCGCTCCACCAATGCTCAAGGGATACGCGAACGCCACATCGACGGGAAAGTACGGGCGCGGTTCATCACCACGCGCGACGAGCGCCTCTTTCGCGGTGGGAACGAGCTGGGACGAGGTCACCGTCGCGGTCTGCTTCTCGGCGAGCGCGAGCGTCGTTTGTCCGAGACCACCCTTCCCGTCGTCGACGAGCACGCGATAGCTGCCAGGCTCCACACCGAGCTGAAGCGGTGCGCCCGCGCTCTTCGCGACCTCGACCACGAGCCCACCATTGGCGTTGAGCACGAACACGCGCCCGCTCAGGCCTGAGTCGAGCTCGAGCTGAGAACTCGCGATGCGCACGTCAGTGAGCACCATCTCTCCCGTGCCGACGAGCTGAATGTCGAAGGCGGGACGTTGCGGTCCGCTGCGGGTCGAAGCGGTGCGGGCGAGCGTCTCGTTGAACGCGAACTGGTAGGCCTCGGCGAGCGTGACGCGGCCATCTCGGCTGGTATCGGCAGCGCCACGAAGTCCCGACACGAGCGCGTGCGTGAAGACGCTGGCCTTGAGCCGCTCTGATTCCTGCGCGGCTTCGTCGATCGAGGCCGAGGTCAGAAACGCATGGCCCTTCAGCTGGTTCGACGCGTCCACCAGAAACGGAGGCCGTGACACCCCGCCCTTCGATCGCGTGAGTGCTCCCGAGGCGCAGGCATCGACGATCGCGAGGCGCACTTCTGCGGGCAGCCCATCGAGCCGGCGGCGCAGCTCATCGTAGGTGTAGCGCTCCTGGCCGAGCAGCAGCCCGTTCTCGTCGGAGTGACCTGAGTAATAGAAGATCACCTCGAGCCGGCCCGCCGAGTCGCGTGCAGCCGTGAGCCTTCTCGAGAGTTCGTCGATGGAGCGTCCGATGTCGGCCGGTTTCGGCTCTTCGATGGTCATCAGATCGCGCGGGGCCACGCCACCCAACTGCGCGAGCACCGAGGCGACCGACTTCGCATCGCTCGCGGCGTACCGGAGCGTCACCCGCTCACGCCCACCATCGTTCGCACCCACGACGAGCGCGAAGCGGCGAACCGCGGGCTCCGACTGACCCGTCACCAGCTGGGCGATCAGCAGCGCTGAGAGAATCATCGAAGCTCCTTCACGAGAACGACGGACCGCTGGTGGACGGAGGGATCGACCGAGAGCGCCACGTGCTGGGCGTCACTGCTCCGCGCGGCCTGACGGGCCGACTCCGAGAGCGCGTCGATGGAGAGTGGATTCCGCGAGGTGAACAACACGAACCGCTCGAAGCCGGGTGACGCGTCGAGCTCGAACGATTGCTGCGTCGAGAACGAACCTGCGTCGGTCGAGGTGTCGGCGCTGTGCACCGGCGCGTGGACCGTCACCTGCCCGAGCGCATCGAACGACAGCAGCACCACGAAGCCGGCTTCGTCGACGCCGTAGCGTGCCTGCACGAGATCACCAGGTCGAACCGGAGCGCCGTTCCCGAGCGCCTGCGGTCCCTGGGCCGTCATACGGAACAGCGCGAGGCGAGCACCTTCACCCTTCAAGAGCGTGTCTTCTCCGCGCGGAATGAAGACGAGCCCAAGGATCACTGCAGCTGCGAGCCCGAAGGCAGGCAGCAGCCAGCGTCGGTCCTGCTTCACGGGAGCGTGCGCCTTCACCTGCGCCGCGACGCGAGCCGGAGGATGCGCGGCCAGCGTCTTCGCCGAATCGGCCTTCAACGCGTCGAGGCGAGCCTGCACCGTCGCGTCCATCGCCTGATCGACCCGCGCGCGCTGCTCCGGCGTGACTTCACCGAGCAGGTAGCGCTCGAGCAGCCAGTCTGGAGGTTCCTGCCGGCTCATGGCGCCGCTCCTTCTTCCAGCGTGGACAACTTCGCGCTCAACGTTCGAAGGCGCTTGCGCACCCCTGACACGGACAACCCCACTTCTCTCGCGACCTCGTCGTGCGTCATGCCGTCGAGCAGGTGCATGACGGCGATGGTGGCGGTCGACTCGGGCTCGACACTGAAGAGTCGGCGCAACGTCGATGCAGCCTGGGCCCGCGCGGCTTCGTCGAGCTCCTGCGCGATGGTGAGCACCAGCTCGTCGTCGCGATCTTCCGGTTTGCGTTTCTGCGTTCGCAGCTTGTTGAGACACACGTTCGTCGCCAGGCGGAACAGCAACGACGAGGGCGCGGCGTCATCGAGCGACTTCTGATGTCGAAGCACCTGCACGAAGACGTCCTGCATCGCGTCGAGCGCCTGACCTTCGTCGCGCAGCAGCCGACGGCACCGACGGAGCACCATCGGACCATGCGTTCGGTAGAGCTGCTCGACGTCGAGGGCCACGGCGCTCCTTGTTGCAGCGACCCTCCCGGTAGCAAGAGAAGCCGACGGGAGTGAGAGCGAATTCACCGGCTCAATTCGATCGCCGCACTGTCGAAGCGCCGCTCGAGGTGACGGTCATGGTGCCGGCCCCGCTGACTTCGACCGTCGAGGCGCCCGAGGCGTGACCAGTGACGGACGTCGCAGCCGTGAGATCGACCAGCGACGCGCCCTCGACCGCCAGCGTGGCCGTGTTCGCCGAGAGCGGACGCGCGCGAACCGTGGAGGCTCCCGTCACGTTCATCGACAGTGCTTCCGTCTTTCCTTCGAGCTTCACCGTGGAGGCGCCCGAGGCATCGACCGTGACCGTCGAGCTGTCGACGCCGCTGAGAATCACCGTGCTCGCGCCAGACGCTTCGATCGGCAGCTTCGCGACCGCAGTCACCGGAGCCGTCACCGTCGACGCTCCCGACGCGCTGATGCCCTCGAACCGATCGTTCGAGATCGCGATCTTCACCGGCGTGAAGCCCATGACATCGACATCGGGCCGAACGCGCAGCACCAGCCGCCCGTCGGTCACGAACGTCTCGACGTACTGCGCGACGTTCTCATCGGTGGTGAGCGAGACGGAGTGATCGCCCTTCGTCGCGATTACCTCGATCGCCGAGTGCACTTCGATCGACGAGAAGGCCGGCACCTCACGCGGCTGGGTGACGCGCTTCCCGTTTCCGACGATGCCAAAGCCCCCGCACGCGGTGAGGGCGAGCGAGACGGCAGCAGCGAGCAGTCGGGACATGGTGAGTTCCTCGAAGTGCAGCGGGTTCGCCTGCTCGAACACCGGCACCAGGAAGAACTGTCACCACGTCTGAAACTACGGCGTCGAATTCCCCAAAGGCCCCGAAAAACCACTGGTTCGCTTCGGAGGCTCGAAGGCCTGCAGGTTGTAGAGATTCACCGCGCGCAGCAGAAACGTGTCGGCGAGCTGGTTGAAGAGCACTCCTGCGATCGAGATCACCGCTCCGCCGAGCAGCGCGATGGGAAGAATCGGAAAGATCGCTCCCGCGGCCAGGCCCACGATCAGCCCACCGAGCATCGTGACGGGCCCGCTGATGCCCAGCACGAGCCCCGTGATCCGCAGGCCCTTCACGCGCACCAGCTCGTCCTGACAGAGCATGCAGCCCTGAAAGAACGGAGGCGCCTCTTCACCGAAGAAGCCGAGCTCGAGCTCAGCGCCGCTCTTGATCAATCGGATCCCACCGAGCCGTGTGTCTTCGAAGGGAGCGACGGTGATGAGGCTCGGCTTCTGCGCGAGGGCCGGAAAGGCGAGCAGCGAGAGGAGAAGGGCCAGTCGCATGGGACTGCAACCATACAGTGGCCGCGGCGAACGGCCAGCGACCACCCGTTTCATGGGACGGACGTCAGCGACTCAGGTGTAGCGCTGCTCGAACAGCCCACGCAGCTTCGGGTTCTTCCGCAGCAGCTCGAGCGTGAGGTCTGCGTGCCCGGGCACGTAGCCGTTGCCGACGAGCATGGTGACGTCCTTCCCGACGCCCTCCGCTCCGAGGGCCGCAGCCGTGAAGCTGGTCGCCATCGAGAAGAAGATGACCGTACCGCCATTCTTCACCGAGAGAATGCTGGCCATCTCGGTGTTGCCGACCGACGCGCAGTTCACGACGAGATCAGCCATCGCGCCGTTCGTCAGGTCGGAGACCTTCTGCATCACGTCGACGCCCTTCGTCGCGTCGCAGGCCACCACGTGATCGCACAGGCCGATGTTCTTCAGCGCATCGAGCGCCGGCTGCGAGATGTCGAGCGCGATGAGCGTGCCGTTACCGGCCATGAGCTCGCGCGCCTGAGCGAGACACAGCGCGCCGCTCTTCCCTGCTCCGAGCATCACGACCGTCTGGCCCGGCTTCACCCAGCGCGCGACGAGGGCGGGAGCTCCGGCCACATCGAGGGCCGCGAGGCTGAGGGTGTCAGGCAGATCGGAAGGCAGCTTCGCGAAGATGCCGCTGGCGAACAGAATCGCGTGGCCGGTGATGTCGATGCGATCGATCTCGGGCCTGATGCCGCGAACGGTATCGATGACGAGCGGCGTGAGCGTGAGGCTGACGAGCGTGGCGATGCGATCGCCCTGCTTCAGCGAGCCGAAGGCTGGGTGCTCCTTCGAGATCTCACGGACGCGGCCGATCAACATGCCGCCGGAGCCCGTGACCGGGTTCTGCATCTTCCCGCGCTCGGCGACGATGGCGCGCACAGCGTCGACGATCTTCGAGGGATCTCCGCCAGCCGTGTCTTTGAGCTGCTTGAACGACGCGGCGTCGATGTTGAGGCTCTCGACGTCGATCAGCAGCTCGCCCGGCCGCAACGGCAGCGAGGGATCGACGATGCGCGCACGCTGAGGGAGAACGCCCTGCTCGTTCTTGACGCGAGAGAGGCCGTAGAGATCGAGAGCCATGCGCCGCGCATTACCACGCGGCACTTCAGCTGATGATCAGAACGTGTACTGCACGCGCGGGTAGAACCCGAGCGACGGAATGTTCGGGCCGATCACGAACCGGAACGCGACGTCGAGGCCGATGGAGAAGTGGTCCATGTTCGTCGCGTACTCGACCGAGGCCGCGATGCCTGCGTTCACGCCGCCCGTCACATCGTCCATGCCGTTCTTCACCGGAGCGGGGTCGAGCAGCGTCCAACCCGCGAGGATCTTGCCGCCGACGTACAGGCGCTCGAGCACGCGGTGCAGGTAGCCACCCGACGCGCTGACGAAGATGAGCGTGAAGTTGTCCGACAGGGTGCAGGAGTTGTCGTTCTTCAACCCCGACCAGCAGTTCTGCGCGTTCGCGCCGATGCCGACGTGCACGCCGATGGGGATGAGGCCGGTGCCACCGCCGATGGTCAGCTGATAGCCGCCGCCAAGCTGGAGGTAGGTCTGAAGGTTCGAGTACCCGTTGTCGCCACCGAGCGTGAAGAAACCGCCGATGTCGGTCTCGGTGAAGAAGCCACGGCGGACCTGCAGGGGCACACCCTCGGACGGGGTCGCGGCAAAGGCCGCCGAAGTGAGGGTCAAGGTCAGCAGCGCAACGAGCTTCCGCACGAATCCACCTCGCAGGAACAAAGGGCGCGGCACCATACAGGTCCGGGGTGGGTCCGCCAACGCCAAAAACTCACCTCGGAGACGATTCAAACCGGCAGAACGCCGCGCTTCCGGCCGACGGGCAGCTGCTGGGCGGGAACGTAGAGATCGAGGCGCGAGGCGAGCTCCTGGCGCAGCTGCTTGCCCGGAATGATCTCGTCGACGATCAGCTCGGAGGCGAGCTTGAAGATGTCGACGTCCTCCCGGTACTCCTCGCGCAGCTTCTGAATGTACGCCTGCCGCTCGGGGCCCTCGGGCTTCTCCTGAATCTTGTTGAAGAAGACGGCGTTCACCGCGGCCTCGGGGCCCATCACCGCGATCATCGACCCGGGCAGCGCGAGCGTGACGTTCGGGTTGAAGCCGGGGCCGCTCATTGCGTACAGGCCCGCGCCGTAGGCCTTGCGAACGACGACGCAGATGCGCGGCACGCTGGCTTCGCTCACCGCCGAGATCATCTTCGCCCCCGAGCGGATGATGCCCTGCTTCTCGACCTTCGAGCCGATCATGAAGCCGGGCACGTCGGCCAGGTAGATGAGCGGAATGTTGAACGCGTCGCACAGCCAGATGAAGCGCGCGGCCTTGTCGGCGGAGTCGACGAAGAGCACCCCACCCTTGTACTTGGGCTGGTTCGCCACGATGCCGACGACGTAGCCGTTGATGCGCGCGAGGCCGGTGACGAGTTCCTGCGCGAACAGCTTCTTCACCTCGACCCAGCTGCCCTCGTCGATGAGCTCATTGATGAGCGCGTACATGTCGAACGGCTTGTTCTGATCAGCGGGAATGATCGACACGACGGGCGGCTCACCTGCAGCGGTCGCGACGGGATCGATGGGCTTCCCCGAGGCCTTCGCCGGCTTCACGGCGGTGCGCGGCGGCTTCTCGGTGCAGTTCAGCGGCATCATGCCGATGTACTGGCGCGCGAACGCGAGGGCTTCCTGCTCGGTCTTCGCGAGCACGTCGCCGCAGCCCGAGATCGAGCAGTGCATCTTCGCGCCGCCCATCTCTTCGAGCGTCACCTTCTCGCCGATGACCTCGGCGGCCATGCGCGGGCTGCCCAGGTACATCGAGGCGTTTCCGTCGACCATGATGACGATGTCGCAGAACGCGGGAATGTACGCGCCACCCGCGGCCGAGGGCCCGAAGAGCACGCAGATCTGCGGCACCATGCCCGAGAGGTGCACCTCGTTGTAGAAGATGCGGCCTGCGCCGCGGCGACCGGGGAACATGTCGACCTGATCGGTGATGCGCGCTCCGGCGGAGTCGACCAGATAGAAGAGCGGCACCTTCAGGTTTCGCGCGATCTCCTGAATGCGGAGGATCTTCTCGACGGTGCGCGCGCCCCACGAGCCGGCCTTCACGGTGGAGTCGTTCGCCATGATCGCGACCGGCCGGCCATCGATGCGGCCCACGCCGGTGATCACGCCGTCAGACGGAAGCTCTGGGTCGCGGTTGTTGGCGAGCTTGCCCTCTTCGACGAACGAGTCCTTGTCGATGAGCAGCGCGATGCGATCGCGCGCGAAGAGCTTGCCGACTTCCTTGTTCTTCGCGTGGTACTTGTCCGCGCCGCCCTTTTCGACTCGCTCGACCAGCCCGACCAGCTTCTCCGTCATCGACATGTGAGAACCTCGCGTTCGACGTTGGTGCGCGCGCGGCTGTACACACGTCGTGGCTGGTTGTCAGCGCCCGATTCACTCCGGGACTTCGCGAGAACCAAACCAGACCGACGCTTTGGGAGTCTCTTCGCGGAACGGGAAGAGCAACGAGTCGACGACCGCGGGCGGCCGCTTCACGCTCGCGGGCAGAATCGCTTCAGCGCGGCCGCCAGCATCGAGCTTGGGCTCCTCGAGCACCGGGAGCGCCTCCGCAATTTCGTTCCACGGCAACGACAGCTTCGCGCGCCCGAACTCTGCCGCCATGCGCGGATCGGCTGTCGAGCCTTCGAGCGAGAGGTGGAATTGTCGCAGCCGAATCACCTGCCCGTTGCCGAGGTGCGCGCGCACGAACTCGAGCAGATCGAGCGCCTTCACCACTTCGCCGCGCTGCACGACCCACAAGATGAGCTCGTGCGTCGCCCAGAGCTGCTCCTGCTTCTCGAGCAGGCCACTCATCACGCGCTCGAGATCGGAGAGGGCTGTGACCACGTGCTGCGTGCAGGCCCGGGCTGGCGGGAAGGTCGTCTCTTCGACGGCAAAGAAACTTCGGGGAGAGGTCATGAGTTCACTTGCCCTTGAAGACGGGAGGCCGCTTCTCTGCGAACGCCTTGAGACCTTCGAGGCGATCTTCGGTGCCGATCGTGCGCTGGTAGAACTGCTGCTCGAGCGCGAGCGCGGCGTCGAGATCGAGGTGCATGCCCTCGTCGATCGCGTGCTTGGCCAGGCCCACGGCGATCGGCGCGTTCTCGACGATGTTCTTCGCGAGGTGCATGGCGTCGTCGAACTCTCCAACGCGGTTCACGAGCCCCAGGCGCAGCGCCTCTTCGGCGCCAACCCGACGTCCGGTGAGAATGAGATCTTTCGCGGCGCCCTTGCCGATGAGCCTCGGCAATCGCTGCGTGCCACCACCGCCGGGAATGATGCCGAGCTTCACCTCGGTGAGCCCCATCTCGGCGGCTTCATCCATCACGCGCAGATCGCACGAGAGCGCCAGCTCGGTTCCACCACCGAACGCAGCGCCGTTGATGAACGCGATGAAAGCGCAATCGGAGAGCTCGATGGCGCGGAAGGTCGAGCGCAAGGTGTCGAGAAAGGAGCGCACGTCACCTTCCGACATCGTGGCGCGCTCTTTGAGATCAGCGCCGGCGCAGAAGGCCTTCGTTCCCGCGCCCGTCAGCACGACCGCACGCACGGAGCGATCGCTGCCGCTCACGCGAGCGACGTGCTGCGCGAACTCGGCCACCATCGCGCGAGACAGGGCGTTGCGTTTCGCCTCTCCGTTGATCGTCCAGCGTTCGACCGCGCCGTGCGCTTCGATGGTGAATTCAGCCATGGTGCAGGCTCCGCTTTTCCATAGAGTCGCGCGCCATGAAGGCGCCTCTTCGGTGGTGGATATACCGGCTCGCAGCGTTCGTCCCGCTCCTCGTGGTGTTCGCGAGCCCTGCGCTCGCGCGTGTAGGGAGTGGTGAGAACTACAACTCGGGTCGCGGCTCTGGTGGTTCGGGCGACGACGGCGCGCTGATCGAGATCGTCTTCCTGCTGGTTCGCGTCGCGATCGAGCACCCGTGCATCGGCATTCCGCTGCTCATCCTCTTCGCGGTGGGCGTCTGGTACTGGAAGCGGCAGGAAGGCTCCGCCTCGACCCGGCACGCGCTCGATGCGGCCGAGGCGCAACGCCGCACTTCAGTCAGCTCTCGCGACGCCGACGGCTGGGTGACTTCGCTGAAGTCGAAGGATCCGAAGTTCGATCTCATGTCGTTCTTCGATCGCACGAAGAAGCTGTTCGTCGACGTGCAGGAGGCGTGGTTTCGCCGCGACCTCGAGCCCGTGCGCCGCTTCCTCTCGGACTCGACCTTCACGCGCCTCGGCACGCAGCTGAAGATCATGCACACCAACGGCATTCGTGACGCCATCGCCGACGTGCAGGTGATCGATCTGCAGATCATCGGGCTCGAGCAGTCGCAGTTCTTCGACAGCGTGCACGTTCGGGTGAAGGCCTCGCTGCGAGACGACGACGCTCCCAACACCGCGACCGACGAACAGGCCCGGGCGCTGGCGCAGAAGAAGCCACCCGAGACCTTCACCGAGGTGTGGACGTTTCTCCGCCGGCCTGGCGTTCAGACCGACGCCGCGAAGGATCTCGCGCAGGGCTTCTGCCCGAACTGCGGCGCTCCGTTCACTGGCGGTGCGGCGAACACGTGCGAACACTGCGGCGCGATCGTGAACAGCGGCAACTACGACTGGGTGCTCGCCGAGATCACGCAGGGCAGTGAGTACGTGGGGGCAAACGCCGCCGTCGATGGACTCGTCAAGGCCCGCCAGCGCGACGCGGAGCTGACGACCGAGGTGCTGGAAGACCGCGCGTCGTTCATCTTCTGGAAGTGGATCGAGGCACAGGTGGCCGGCGATTCGATCAAGCTCTCGAAGGTCGCGAGCCCGCCGTTCGTGGAGCGCCTCAAGGCCGATCTCGACGCGCTGTCTTCGAGCGGGCGGCAGAAGGTGTTTCAGGAGTGCGCGGTCGGCGCGGTGAACACCCTCTCGATCGGCGACGACGGAGAAGACGAATTCGCCAACATCGAGATTCGCTGGAGCGCGAAGACCGGCATCGGCCCCAAAGGCCAGAGGCCGCCGAACCTGCCGTCGGTGCCTCAGCGCTGGGTCTTCACCCTCGCTCGCAAAGCCGGAGCCCACACGCCGTTGAAGGCGGGCGTCTCGACGGCCCGCTGTCCGAACTGCAGCGCGCCCTTGAGCGACAACTCGTCGACCTCGTGTGAGTACTGCGGGGCCGGACTGGCGAGCGGCGAGCGAGACTGGGTGCTCAAGGAAGTCAGCTCGTGGGAGGGCTTCGGCTCGAGAGCGCCCTCTCCTTCTGCGCCACGGCCCGCTTCCGCGAAGGTCCCCGACCGCGAAGAGCGGGAGCGGCTCCTTTACCTGATGGCTGCGATGGCGATGGCCGACGGCGTGGTCGACCCCAGCGAGCGCAAGCTGCTGAAGATGTGCTCCGAGCGCTGGAGCGTTCCCTGGGCCAACGTCGAGCTCGCCCTGAACGCGGGCCCCGGGTTGTTCGACAAGCTCGTCTCGCGTGGCTCAGCCGAAGCCGAGACCTTCTTGCGAGAGCTCGTCGCCATGGCGCTCATCGACGGGAAGATCGATCGCAAGGAACGAAAGCTGCTCGAAGCGGCCGCCGGTCATCTTGGTCTGGGCGGCCGCCTCGATGAGTTCTTGAAGGGTCAGTGACGCGCCTGTTCGAGCTGCTTCTGCAGCCCGACCTGCTCGTTCAGCTCGTGATCCGCGTGCTCGACGCAGTGCGCGAGCGAGCCCTTGGCCGACTTCGCCTTCACCCAGGTCATCGCGCTCACTTCACCTCCGGCGATCTCTGCCTGGAGCGACAAGCGGTCACCAACACCGAGTTCACCTTCGACTTCCCACTCAGCGTCGATCAGCGGCTTCGCGAGCGCGGTGAGATCGCCCGCGGCGAGCCGCTTCGCGATGGCCTCTCCGTCGATCGGAATCTCGGTCGTGATCTTCGCCTTGCCAATGCCGTTCGCCGTCATTCCCGTGATCGATTTCTCGACCTCGACCTCAGCCACCACGACCCACTCGGTCTTTGCGTTCGACAGGGCCTGTGCCGCTTCTTCCGGTGACAGCTCGCTGCGCTTGAGCTTCTCGGCCAACTGCGGCGGCAGGTGTTTGCGCGCCTCGATCCGCCACGAGTCCTTGCCCTCGGCTTCGAGGTCGAAGGTCATCTGCCCGAACGACTTCGCGACCGTTCCGTGCCCGAAGTTGAGGTAGGCGCGCGCTTCTGCCGAGACATCGAGTCTCGCCGAGGTCGTGAGCTCGCCCTTCTCGAAGTCGACCTTCACCGAACCGGCAGCCATGCCTTCGACACCGGCATGAGCGTGGAGGCCAGTGCTCTTGATGGGCTCGAAATGTGCGCTCAGCATCGCTCGCGCCTCGCCTTTCATCTCCGTCACGTTCGCACGGTAGTGATCGATGCGCTCGGCGGCGTGTTCACTTGCGCCGGTGACGGCATCGATGGCTCGAGCCCACGGGAAGCCGGGCATCCCTTTGGCGGTGGCGACTCCGCCCGACGTGGCGATGGCCTGCGCGAGATCGGCTGCAGCTTCTGGTGTCTGAACGACGAACTTCGTTCCAGCCGCGATGCCGGGCATCGCCTTGAGGTGCGAATTCCCAATGCCCATCGCAGCAGCACCCACGGTGGTCACCTCGAACGCGCCGTCATCACGGCGTTCAATGGCGATCTTCCCTTCGACCTTGCTTGCCAGACCGGCTCCCAGAAGGCCCTTGCAGGTGAGCTCGATTGACTGGTGCGGGCCGAGGTGACTGGCGCGTTCGGCGATCTGCGCTTCCATCGGGCTCAGGTGCGCCGTCGCGTAGGCGCGCTCGGCGGTCTCGATGCGGTTCCGGTCGGCGTTGCTGGTAGGGCCGGGCTTCGGCATCACGCTCGGGCCGGGGCCTTCGGTGATGGTGGAGTTGAACGACGGATTCGACGACGAGACGCGGTTGTCTGCCATGGGTGCAGCTCCTGTGTGAGGGAGCCGCCGCGAAGTTCACACCTTCGGCCACGCCGAACCGCGCAGACTCACTGGCGCGTCTGTTCTCCATCGAGAGACGCGAGACGCCAACCGTCCGCCTCGAGAGTCAACAGCGCCACCCTGCCCTGACCGACGACGAGCGACGCGCGAGGGCCGGCGACGGTGATCGTCCCAGCCGACGAAGCCTTGAGCCGTGAGACCAACTGCGCCCCGCGAGGTTCGTTCACGAAGTCCTGCTGAAGGCGGGCGCTCGAGTACTGCTTTCTCCACGACGCGCCGAGCATCGACAGCGCAGCCTCGAAGTCCTTTCGCTCCACGGCCTCGACGAACCCGACGATCACCTTCCGTACTGCAGGCTCGTTCGCGACCGTGGGCGTTTCGACGAGCGGCTTCTCAGGACACGGCTTGGGGTCGGGCTGCCTGACGAACTCGGCCCCGACACACCCTGAACCGACCAACGCCGCCAGCACCCACCGCATCAGGGCGCTCCACCATCCGTGCTCGACACCACCATCGGCGCGATGATCACCCGCTCGGCCCGCCGCTCGGCGCCCTGCCTGAAGAGGGCCTTCTCGATCTTCGGCTGAATGAACATCGGGTCGGGCTCGGGCTTCTTCTCAGAGACCTCGCGCCCCCAGAGCGCCAGCACCAGCACGGTGAGAGCGAAACCGATGACTGCCCCAAGCGCGACCGTTCGCGTCATGCGCGGCACATTCCCTCGAAGTCGACCTCGTGGTCTAGGGTGGTTTTTCATGACGAGTGGACCCCGCGAAGTGCGCGCCCCCCGCGGCGCCGAGTTGTCGTGCAAGGGCTGGGTGCAGGAAGCCGCCCTGCGAATGCTGATGAACAACCTCGATCCCGACGTGGCCGAGCGCCCGCAGGATCTCGTCGTCTATGGAGGCACCGGGAAAGCGGCGCGAGACTGGCCGTCGTTCGATCGCATCGTCGCTGCGCTGAAGAACCTCGGTGACGACGAGACGCTGCTCGTTCAGTCAGGCAAGCCGGTGGGCATCTTGAAGAGCCACGCCGACGCGCCGCGCGTGCTGATCGCGAACTCGAACCTCGTCGGCAAGTGGGCCACGTGGGAGCACTTCCGCGACCTCGAGCAGCGAGGGCTCATGATGTACGGCCAGATGACGGCCGGCTCGTGGATCTACATCGGCACCCAGGGAATCCTGCAGGGCACCTACGAGACCTTCGTGCAGGCCGGGCGCACGCACTTTGGCTCTCCTGATCTCGCAGGTCGCGTGGTGCTGACCGGCGGGCTTGGCGGCATGGGCGGAGCGCAGCCCCTCGCATGCACCATGGCCGGCGGCGTGATGCTCGCCGTCGAGGTCGACCCGAAGCGGGCGCAGCGGCGCATCGAGACGAAGTACATCGACGTGATCGCGAAGGATCTCGACGAAGCACTCGCGCTGGTGGCCGACGCGAAGGCGAAGAAGCTCGCGAAGTCGATCGGCGTCATCGGCAACTGCGCCGACGTGCTGCCCGAGCTCGTCAAGCGCGGCTTCAAGCCCGATCTCGTGACCGATCAGACGAGCGCGCACGATCCCCTCGGTGGCTACGTGCCCAACCGCATGTCGCTCGAAGAGGCTGCGGTGCTGCGCGCGAAGGATCCGAAGGCGTACGTCGAGCGCTCGCACCAGGCGATGGCCGAGCACGTTCGCGCGATGCTCGCGTTCCAGGAAGCCGGCTCGCACGTGTTCGACTACGGCAACAACCTTCGCGCTGGAGCTCAACAGGCCGGCGTGAAGAACGCCTTCGACTTCCCCGGGTTCGTGCCCGCGTACATTCGGCCGATGTTCTGCCGTGGCGAAGGTCCGTTCCGCTGGGTCGCGCTTTCGGGCGATCCCGCTGACATCGCGGTCACCGACAAGGCGCTGATGGAGCTGTTCCCGCACAAGGAGCACATGGTGCGCTGGCTCAAGCTCGCGGGCGAGAAGGTGAAGTTCCAGGGGCTCCCTGCCCGCATCTGTTGGCTGGGCTACGGCGAGCGCGACAAGGCCGGGCTGCTCTTCAATGAGCTCGTGCGCACGAAGCAGGTAAAGGCGCCGATCGTCATCGGGCGCGATCACCT
Organism: Archangium gephyra; assembly: GCA_943370055.1. Taxonomy (GTDB): domain Bacteria; phylum Myxococcota; class Myxococcia; order Myxococcales; family Myxococcaceae; genus Xiheimicrobium; species Xiheimicrobium gephyra_A. The sequence goes on along the minus strand of CALRPN020000019.1, from coordinate 102,757 downwards.
CGACTGTGGATCCGTCGCGTCGCCGAACCGCGAGACCGAAGCCATGAAGGACGGCACCGATGCGGTCGCCGACTGGCCGATCTTGAACGCGATGATCAACGCGGTGAACGGCGCCTCGTGGGTGTCGCTGCATCACGGTGGTGGCGTCGGCATCGGCTACTCGATCCACTCCGGTCAGGTGATCGTCGCGGACGGAACCGAGGCGGCCGCGAAACGAATCGCGCGGGTGCTGTCGAGCGACCCTGCCATGGGCGTGCTGCGGCATGCCGACGCTGGCTACGACGAAGCGATCAGCTGCGCGAAGGAGCGTGGCGTTCGCATTCCCGGCATCACCGCGTGATGGAGCTCGTCATTCGCAACGCCTCCGAGGTCGTCACCTGCGATGGCCCGCTGGAGGCTCGCGCGGAAGACACCCTCGGCCGCCTGCCGAACACCGTCATCGGCGTGAAGGACGGGAAGATCGCGTTCCTGGGGCCTGAGTCGTCGCTTCCTCCCTCGAACGCGACCGTCATCGATGCGCGCGGCGGCTTCGTGGGTCCGGGCTTCGTCGACTGCCACACGCACGTCGTGTTCGCGGGTGATCGCAGCGACGAGTTCGAGCAGCGCTGCCAGGGGAAGACGTACCTCGAGATCGCAGCGGCGGGCGGTGGCATCGCGCGCACGGTCACGGCCACGCGCAAGGCCTCCGAAGACGAGCTGGTCGCGCTCGCGAAACCGCGGCTCCAACGCCTGCTCGCGCAGGGCGTGACGACGGCGGAAGTGAAATCGGGCTACGGACTCGACGTTCGCTCCGAGCTGGCGATGTTGCAGGCGATCCGCCGGCTGAGCTCGGAGCAGCCGATCGAGCTCGTCGCCACGTTCCTCGGCCTTCACGCCGTACCGCCCGAGTTCAAACAGAACCGCGCCGAGTGGGTTCGGCTCTGCGTGGACGAGCTGCTTCCGCAGATCGTGAAGTCGGGGCTCGCTGCGTTCTGCGACGCGTTCGTCGAGCAGTCGGCGTTCACGCACGACGAGGCCCGAGCACTGGGCGCGAAGGCGCGGGCGCTGGGCATTCCCCTTCGGCTCCACGTCGATCAGCTGACCCCGAATGGAGGTGCACAGCTCGCCGCCGAGCTCGGCTCGATCACCGCCGATCACCTCGAGCAGATCACGCCCGACGGCATCGCGGCGCTGAAGCGCTCAGGAACGATCGCGGTGCTCGCGCCAACGTCCACCCTCTTCGCCAAAGCCCGGCCCTTCGCACCCGGGCGCGCGCTTCGTGACGCTGGCGTTCCCGTCGCGCTCTGTACGAACTGCAACCCGGGCTCCTCGAACTCCGAGAGCGTGAGCCTCGCGATGGGCCTGTCGTGCGTCGAGAACGGCCTGACTCCGGCCGAGGCCTACCTTGGGTTCACCCGCGTCGGAGCGCTCGCCCTTCGTCGACCCGAGCTCGGCCGAATCGTCGTCGGAGGGCCTGCCGATCTCGTCGTCTTCGCGTGCGACTCCTACCGCGCCTTGCCGTACCACCTCGCGATGAACGAAGTGGCGGTCACCCTCAAGGCGGGGCGGGTCGTCGCCCACACCACCTGATCGGCGCGCCTGCGCTCGCGATGGTATGTATGAGTGGTTCAGGAGGCAGTGCCGATGTGCCGGTTGTTCGCCGTTCGCGCAGAGAAGCCCGTCAAGGTTCACCGAGCCTTCGACGCGCTCAAGCAGCAGGCCCTCGAGCACAAGGACGGCTGGGGCATCGCGCGCTTCGACACGCAGCCACCGCACGTCGAAGTGAACGTCACTCCGGCCCACGCGTGTGAGCGCTTTCGTCAGCTCGGCGAAGAGCTCGTGACGCAGTCGATGATCACCCACATTCGTCTGGCCTCGGTCGGGTCCGTCACCGAGAAGAACGCGCACCCGTTTCTCGCGCGTGGGTGGGCGTTCATGCACAACGGCACGGTCGCGAAGTTCAAGCAGCACCGTGATGCGATTCGCAGCCACGTGGCTCCAGAGCACCTGGCGCACATTCGTGGCGAGACCGACAGCGAGACCTGCTTCGCCCTCTTCCGCACGGTGCTCGACCCGATCGAAAACCCGGGGCTCGAGGACATGAAGCGGGCGTTGTCGCGGGTGATGAACACCGTCTCGACGATCACCGATCACGGCGACGCGAAGTCTGCGATGAACTTTCTGGTGACCGACGGTCAGCGCATGGTGGCGACGCGTCGCGGTCGTACGTTGTTCTGCTCGTCCGAGCCGGGCGCCCGCTACATCGCGAGCGAGCGCCTCTGGCCAGACGGAGCGTGGACCGAAGTCCCCGAAGACGGCGTCGTCAGCATCGACGCGAACCTCGATCTCACGCTCTCGAACCTCTCCGACTGGAGTTGATTACTTGAAGCCGTTGGCGCAGTCGGCCGACAGCTTCGACGTCACGCCGGTCGCCGAGATCGTGACGATCTGACCGATGCAGGCCGTGTAGGCGTCTGCGGCCTTCTTCTCGCTTCCGGTCGCGCACGTGGGAACCGCCTCGACGCACTTGGTGTAGCTGTCGAGGATCGTCATGTCGGCCGACGTGCACTTCGAGAGCGACGAGCTGCAGGTCGACGACGAGAAGCTCGGCGTGATCGTCACCGTGGAGCCGCTCTCCATGTACGCACACGAGGTCTTGCCGCTGCCGAGGAACTTCTTGTTCGCCGCGTCGATGCGCTCGCACGTGCCGCCACCGCAGCCCGTCATCGCAAACACTGAAGCCATCGCCACCGCGATCTGGATCATCTTCTTCATGCTGTTGTCCTCTCCCTGGAGCCCGAGTGCCGGGCGTGTTCGTGAGGTCGACCCCCACGGGCGCGCCATAGACGACGTGCCGTTCGGGGTATTCAGAATGCGCACAAACGATTGACGCGCCGCCGTGTAGGGTTCGCCTTCATGAAAACCCTGAGCGCCCTGATCTGTCTCTTTGCGCTGTCTGCCGTCGCTGGTGGCCGAACGGTCGATGGGCTCACGACCGATTGGACTGGCACGGCCCCGACTGGTGCCCACGTCGCTGCCTCAGCGGGCGACGAGTGGATTCTGCGTGAGGTCGCAGGCGATCGCCGCACCGACCCGGGCATGACCGACGACAACGACATCACCGAGGTGCGCCTCACCAACGACGGCACGTACCTGTACGGGCTCATTCGCATGGCCAGCATCACCGCGCAGGCAGCGCCACACGTCGCCATCGGCATCGACACGCTTCAGGCAGGAGGCCAGACGTTCCTCGGAGATCAGGGCAACCTCGGCGTGCGCGACGGCATCAGGCCCAAACGCCAGCTCGCGCTCCACGCAAACACCGCAGGAGATCCCGTCATCGAGTGGTTCGACTCGGGCACCTGGTACGGCATCGCGGGGGCGCAGATCGCGGTTTCGACTTCGAACGCCGTGATCGAATTCCGTCTGCCGTTGGCCGATCTGAACGGGCTCACCGACACGTCGACGTTCGTCTTCACGCTGGCGACGTTCAACAACGTGTCCATCTGGAACAACGACGGTGATGCCACGCTCACCGATGCGGTCGACGCGCTGGGAGTTCCCGAGCAGGGAGCCGCCAACGCTTGGGATCGCGAGATCAACGACGGGCAGATCGACGTCGGCTGGCGAATCACGCTCCGTGGACCAACCGCGTCTCCAACTGGCGCTGTGGGTGGTGCGTGTCAGCCCGGGTACTTCTCTTCCACCGGCAACGCGCCGTGTACTGCGTGCCCTGCCAACCGATTCAGCGCAACCGTGGGTGCGATCCTCTGCGCTGACTGTGCGGCAGGTACGACGGCCGATGCGGGCGCGGCGAGCTGCGCGTTGTGTGGTGTCGGCACGTCCGGAGCAACGGCCGCAGCCGGCTGCGCGACCTGCAGCTCGGGCTCGTTCAGCGCCCTGCCTGGCTCGCTGATCTGCACGGCGTGCTCTCCGGGATCCGCGAGCGACGCAGGGGCGAGCGCGTGTGCATCGTGCGCCCCGGGCCGGTTCGCGTCGATGTCGGGCTCGTCGACCTGCTCGTTGTGCGCGCCTGGAGCCTTCGCCTCGACGCAAGGCTCTTCTTCCTGCGCGAGCTGCACGGCGGGCACCTTCGCCGCAGACGCGGGATCTGCGTTGTGTACGCAGTGCGCAGGCGGCCGCTACTCGGGCACCGGAGCGACCTCGTGCGCACCGTGTGACGCGGGAACGTTCTCGTTGCCCGGAGCTCCGTCGTGTACTGCCTGCGCCGCGGGATCGATCTCGGTCGCGGGCTCCACGACCTGCACGCAGTGTTCGCCGGGATCGTTCGCAGGGGCGGCTGGCTCGACGGCATGTTCGCTCTGCGTGCCAGGCACCTTCACCGGCGCCACAGGCTCGCTCGGCTGTGCACCCTGCGCTCCGGGCCGCGTCGCGCCTGACGCAGGATCGCCGGCCTGTTCGGTCTGTGCGCCAGGTCAGTTCGCGCCCGTCTCAGGGCTGACGATCTGCAGCACCTGCGCGGCGGGCACGTTCTCTGTGTCTGGTGCCTCTGGCTGCACCCAGTGTCAGGCCGGTACCTCGTCGGCGGCGGGAGCCGGTTCGTGCGCGAACTGCCAGCCTGGATCCTTCTCGGCGGCGCCCGGCAGTGCGACCTGCGGCTCCTGTCCTGCTGGCAGCGCGCAGGCCAACTCGGGAGCGACGTCGTGCACGGCGTGCGGCGGCGGAACGTTCTCGAGCAGCGGTGGTGCGGTCTCGTGTACCACCTGTACGGCCGGCACCTTCTCGGCCGCGAGTGGAGCGACGAGCTGCGTGAACTGCTCCGCAGGCCAGTTCTCAGCGGCGGGCGCGCAGTCGTGCACCTCGTGCAGCCCCGGCACCTTCTCCAGCGCTGCGTCGGGCACGTGCAGCCAGTGTCAGCCAGGAACGTTCGCGTCAGCGAGCGGCTCGGCGAGCTGCTCGACTTGCGCAGCAGGAACCTTCGCGGCCGCGGGAGCAACCACCTGCAGCACGTGCCAGGCAGGCTCCTTCAGCGCCGCGGGATCGTCGATGTGCACGACCTGCCAGCCAGGCTCGTTCTCGGCCGCCGGCGCGAGTTCGTGCACGCCCTGCCCCATCGGCTCGGCAGCAAGCGCAGCTGGCTCTGACATCTGCTTCGCGTGCATGCCTGGCCAGTTCGCCGCCGCCGCGGGATCGACGACGTGTCTTCCGTGTGCTCCCGGCACGTTCTTCAGAACCACGGGCGCCGGAGAGTGCTCGCTGTGCCCGGCAGGAACCTTCGCCTCGAACTCGGGCTCCATTCTCTGCGGGCTCTGCCCGGCTGGCACCTCGTCTCAGCCCGGCGCCACGGCGTGCACCTCGCTCGACGCGGGAACCCCGGTTGATGCAGGCATTCTGGTCGACGCCGGCCTGGTCGACGCGGGAGCCACGGTGGATGCGGGGACGATCGTCGATGGCGGCGCAACGAGTGACGCAGGGGCCGCCGCCGACGCAGGCGTGCCGATCGACGGTGGCGTGAGCGCTGATGCCGGAGCGTCGGTCGACGCAGGAACGGTGGCTGATTCGGGGATCGTGATGGTCGACGCAGGCACGCCGATCGACGCTGGCCGTCCGGACTCTGGCGTTCGCCCTGATGCGGGTGTCACTGATGCGGGCACGGTGGCAGACGCCGGAACCGCACCGCCGGTCGACGCGGGCAGCAGGGCGGACGCAGGTACCGGCACGCCAGTCGATCCTGGTGGCTGTGGCTGCACGGCGACTCCGTCTCCGCTGTGGCTCTTCGCCGCGGCCCTGCTGTTGGCCCGCCGTCGCCGTCACGCGAACGCATGAAGCCGTCAGAGCTCACCGTCACCCACCACTTCGTGCAGCTGCCGAAGCTGCGCCTGCACTACGTCGAAAAGGGCGAGGGCCCGCTCGTGGTGCTGCTCCACGGCTTTCCCGAGATGTGGTGGTCGTGGAGGTACCAGCTCGACGCGCTCGCCTCGGCCGGCTTCCGCGTCATCGCGCCCGATCAGCGCGGCTACGGAGAAACGGACAAACACGGTCCGTATGATCTCGACACGCTCGCGCAGGACATCTGCCACCTGATCGAGGCTGTCGCCGGCCGGCAAGCCGTGAAGATCGTCGGTCACGACTGGGGCGGCGCGGTCGCGTGGCACCTGGCGTCGCAGCGGCGCGAGTTCGTCGAGCGCGTCGCGGTGCTCAACTGCCCTCACCCGGCGGTGATGCGAAAGGCGCTGCTGAACAAAGCCTCGTGGGCTCAGGTGAAGCGCTCCTGGTACATGTTCTTCTTCCAGCTGCCGTTCCTGCCCGAGTACTTCCTCACGAAGGACGACGCGGCCCTCATGCCGCGCACGCTGCGGGCCTCGTCAGTCGATCGCGCGCACTGGACGGACGACGACGTGCGGCCGTTTCAAGACGCGATTCAACGGCCGGGCGCCGCGTCAGGAATGCTCGGTTGGTACCGCGCCGCGCTTCGTGACGGCTTCAGGCACCCGTTCTCGGCGCCGAAGTACCCGCCGATCACCTGCGAGACGACGCTCATCTGGGGCAAAGGCGATCCCGCGCTCGACTACGACGTGCTCGTGCCCGGCACCGAGACGTTCGCGCCGAAGCTGAAGATCGTGCCCATCGAAGGCGCAGGCCACTTCGTGCAGAGCGAGCGGCCCGACGAGGTGAACGCGGCGCTGACGAAGTTCCTCAGTACGACCACGGGAACTTCTTGAAGTTGCGCTTTCGCTTCTGCACGAACGCGTCGCGCCCTTCGGCGGCTTCCTCGGTGCCATAGGCGAGCCGCGTGGCCTCTCCCGCGAAGAGCTGCTGGCCAACCAGGCCTTCGTCGGGAAGGTTGAAGCCGTACTTGAGCATCTTGATGGCGGTCGGGCTCTTCGTGTTGATCTCGGCCGCCCAGTCGAGCGCCGCGTCTTCGAGCTTCGCGTGCGGGACGACGAGGTTCACCATGCCCATCTGGAACGCCTCGTCTGCCGAGTAGTTCGCGCCGACGAAGAAGATCTCCCGTGCGCGCTTCTGGCCGATCTGCCGCGCGAGCAGCGCGGAGCCGTAGCCCGAGTCGAAGCTCGCGACGTCGGCGTCGGTCTGTTTGAAGACCGCGTGCTCCTTGCTCGCGATCGTCATGTCGCAGACGACGTGCAGGCTATGGCCACCACCGACCGCCCAGCCCGGCACCACCGCGATGACGACCTTCGGCAGGAACCGAATCTGCCGCTGCACCTCGAGAATGTGCAGGCGCCCGAGGCCGGCGGGGTCGATCGACTTGTCGCCCTCCTCGTACTTGTAGCCGTCCTTGCCGCGAATGCGCTGATCGCCGCCCGAGCAGAACGCCCAGCCGCCGTCCTTCTTCGACGGGCCGTTCCCGGTGATGAGCACCACGCCCACGTCGGTCATGAACCGCGTCGCCTCGAGCGCGCGGAAGAGCTCGTCGACCGTGCGCGGACGAAACGCGTTGCGCACCTCGGGCCGGTCGAAGGCGATGCGAACGGTGCCCTGATCGATCGCGCGGTGAAAGGTGATGTCCTTGAACGAGTGGCCTTCGACTTCACGCCACCGGGCCGGGTTGAAGGGGTTCGAGATGCTCATGGCCGCGGCAAGTAGCGCCACGCCGTCGACCGCGCATCAGCAATCGTCAGGCGCCGAGCCAGCGAACGAGCAGCGCCTTCGAGCGCTCCCCACGCGCGGTGATCTCGAAGCGGCGCGAGTCAGGAGTCGGCACTTCGAGCCGAAGACTCAGCGCATCGTCTGGGAGCGCGCCCGGCACCTGTGACACCCACTCGACCAGCATCGCGCCATCGGACTCGAGCAGATCGAAGTAGCCGGTCGCGAAGAGATCGGCCTCGGTCGCGAGCCGGTAGAGATCGGCGTGGTGGAGCGTCAGCCGCCCCGCGTACGTCTGCACGATCGAATAGGTGGGGCTCGAGACGTCTTCGAGCGGCACACCAGCTCCGCTCGCCACGCCGCGGGAGAACAGCGTCTTCCCCGCCCCGAGCTGTCCATCGAGACCGACGAAATCGTGCGGCTCGAGCACCAGGCCCAGTCGTTCGCCGAGCGAGAACGTCTCGTCGGTCGACGTCGAGGTGATGGTTCGGGTCAGCGATTCCACCGGGTCCACACGTCGCCGAGGTGATCGATGAGATCGGACGCGATGAGCCCCAGCTGCCCACGCTTCGCCGCCGCGACGTCGCCAGCGGCACCGTGAGCCCAGGCTCCGACGAGCGCCGCATCTTCGGTCGACAGGCCCTGTGCGAGCAGTGCGCCCGTGAGGCCAGCCAGCACATCACCACTTCCACCCGTGGCCATGCCTGCGTTGCCGGTCGGGTTGATGAAGACGGCTCCGTCGTGACGCGAGATGACGGTGCGCGCGCCTTTCAGCAGCAACACGACTGAATGCTGGGTCGCGAACGAACGCGCGATGCCGACGCGATCGGCGTTCACCTCGGCCGCCGTCTTGCCGATCAGCCGGCCCATCTCTCCGGGGTGCGGCGTGAGCAGGATCTCGCCCTTGGCTTTGTCGAGCACAGAGGGATTCGTCGCGATGGCGTTGAGCGCATCAGCGTCGAGCACACAGGGAATCGTGAGCTCTTCGAGGAGTGAGCCGAGCAAGCGGGTCGTCTCGTCTCCGCGGTCGATGCCGGGGCCGATGATGACTGCCTGTTTCCCGTCTGCGGCCTCGAGAATGGAGTTGAAGTCACCCAGGCCGAGCGCGCCTTCGTTCACCAGCTCGACGCCCATGATCTCGGGAGCGTGCTGCATGACCGGCTGCAGACACTCGGGCCGTGTCGCGACCGTGACGAGCCCGGCTCCGCTGCGGAGCGCCGCCTTCGCCACCAGCGCTGCGGCCCCCGTCTTTCCCCAGCTCCCAGCGATGACGAGCACGTGCCCGAATGTGCCTTTGTGCGACTCGGCGCGCCGGGCAGGGAGCCGGTTCTTCACGTCAGACTCTTCGATGAGGAACGTGCCCTGGCTCGGCAGCACCGTCTGCGCCGCACGCGGAATGCCGATGTCGACGAGCTCGATGCACCCCGATCGCTGAGCTCCGGGCTCGATGGCCTGTCCGAGCTTGAGGAACCCGAACGCCGTCGTGGCATCGGCCGTCACGCAGGGCGCGAACGGAATGCCGGTGTCGCTGCTGAGCCCAGACGGCAGATCCGCCGACACGACCTTCGCGCCGGCAGCGCGCCACACCGAGATGCGCCCGATCGCGTCGGCGAACTTTCCTTCGGGCGCTCGGCTCAAGCCGGTTCCGAAGATCGCGTCGATGACCACGTCTCCGGAGCCGATCGGCAGATCGTCGGAGATCGGCGCGAACGTGAGCCCCGACGCCGTGAGCGCGCGGGCGTTTCGGGCCGCGTCTCCCTGCAGGGTCGACACCTCGCCGAGCAGCTCGATGAAGACCGTTCGGCCTTCGCTCGACAGGTGACGGGCCGCGACGAAGCCGTCTCCGCCGTTGTTCCCCGTGCCGCAGAGGATGATGAAGCGGCCTTGCGGCGCCGACATGGCGAGCGCGGTCTTCGCGAGCGCAGCGCCGGCGTTCTCCATCAACACCGAGCCAGGCATGCCGTGGTCGGCCGAAGCGGCGTCGACCCGGCGCATCTCCTGAGCGGTCAGCGCGCGCTTCACGGGTTCCTCAACAGCTCCACCATCTCGCGAACGGCTCGATCGAACCCGACCAGCACCGCGCGGGCGACGATGGCGTGACCGATGTTGAGCTCGTCGATCTCGGCGATGCGCGCGATGGGCCGCACGTTCTCGTAGTTGAGCCCGTGGCCCGCAGCGCAGCCCATGCCCAGCTTCGTGGCGGCCTTCGCGGCGTCGACGATGCGCGAGAGTTCGCGCTGCTTCTCTTTGCTGCTGTGCGCTTCGCAGTAGCGGCCCGTGTGCAGCTCGATGCGATCGGCGCTCACCCGGTGGGCCGACTTCACCTGATCGAGATCGGGGTCGATGAAGAGCGAGACGACGATGTCGCCGTCTTTGAGGTTCTTCACGACTTTGGAGATCAGATCCTTCTGCGACGTGACGTCGAGACCACCTTCGGTCGTGAGCTCTTCTCGGCGCTCGGGCACCAGCGTGACGAGGTCGGGTTTGTACTCGTAGGCGACCTTCACCATCTCCTGCGTGGCCGCCATCTCGAGGTTGAGCATCGTCTGCGTCGTCTCGCGCAGCACCTTGAGATCGCGCTCCTGAATGTGGCGGCGGTCTTCGCGCAGGTGAATCGTGATCTGCCCTGCCCCGGCCAGCTCGGCGATGGCGGCCGCGGTGACGGGGTCGGGGTACGTGGTCTTGCGGGCCTGACGCAGCGTCGCGACGTGGTCGACGTTCACTCCGAGTCGTTGCATGGGAGCGGATCTACACCCGGTGTCAGCCCCCCGCCTCTTTCAGGTAACGTCTTCGCGCATGGGCGTCGTGAGCTCCGAGCTGGCAAGCCGCGTAGGCATTCCTCAAGGGTCGAAGGCCTGGGCCGACGTGCGCCTCGAGCTGCTCGAGTATGCGCAGCGGGTGCTGCAAGGGCTGCGGTCTCCGCTGACGAAGCTGGGGCGCGGACTCGAACTTCCCGAGCCGACGGTCGAAGCGCTGCTCACAGGCAACTCCGACCTCGACGTCGATCGGTTGATGCTGTTGTTCCTGCGGCTCGAGCTTCCCGTGCGGTTGTCGCCCAGGTCCGATGGCGCGATCGAGGTGGCGATCGGTGCCGCTGAGCTGCGCCTGTCGTGAACGTCGAAGAGGCCTTCAAGCGGCTCTGGTGGAAGCGTTCTCAGAAGCTCGATGAGGCCGGCATTCGCGAGATTCTTGCGGCGCTCGAAGGAGAAACGAACTGGCCGCAGGTGTTCGTGCTCGAGGCCATGCGTGACGCGCCTGAGCAGGAGCTGAAGGTCCGTTGGGCCACTACGCTCGGGGTGCTGCAGGCGAACAAGTCGGCGAAGTCCGTCATCCCCACCGAGCCCGGGTGGATTCTGCGCGCACTGCAGGCGGCGACTGTGAGCACGTGGGCGGGTGACGCGGTGCTGGTAGCCCTGGCGCGTGAAGGGTCAGACGCCTCACGTGACGCGCTGATCGCCGACTTCGAGCACAGCCGCGCCGAGCCCGAGCCATGGATGCTGGAGGACCGGCTCAAGAAGCTGAAGAAGCACGCGAAGACGCTGCCGCTGCTCGCCGAGTTCTGTGAGCGCCATGAGCAAGAGCTCGAGCGTCGACGACGTCAGTGATCACGAATCGACGCGAGCAGCGCCTGCGGGCTCTCTTCGGGAACGCAGTGGCCCACGTCCGGCAGCACCCGAAAGTCAGCGCCGAGCGCGATGGCCAGCTGCTCTCCCTGAATCACCGGCACGAGGGGATCTCGCTCACCCCACACCACGCGCTTGGGGAACGACGTCGCGTCGAGCGCAGCCTTCGGGAGTCTGAAGCGACCGACCGCGCGCAGCGAGTCGATCATGCCCGACAGAAAGCCGTCGGCCTGGAGCGACTCCAGGTAGTGCTCGACCGTCTCGTCCTTGAACGACGACGGGGTGCCCCACAGCCAGCGCAGGTAGTTCTTCACCATTGGCCGATACAGCGGTGCCGCCGTCATCCACATGGTCGAGAACGGCGCCATCGGCGAATCGAGGAACATGCGCGCCTCGGGTGGAAGTCCGAGGGCGGGAGCGCTCGCCACCGTGAGTGACGCAATTCGCTCGGGGTACTTCGCGGCATAGCTGAGCGCCACCAGCCCACCGAAGCTGTGCCCGAAGAGCCGGAAGTGCGTGAGTCCGCGCGCGACCAGGAACGGCTCCAGCGCGTCGGCGATCGCGTCGGGTGTGTTCTCGGCCCACTGGCGTGAACGCCCGCTGCGCGGCAGATCGATCGCGACGAAGCGGTGCTTCTCGCCGCCTTCGGTGATGACGCCGTCGAAGACGCGGTGCGAGGCGCCCAGCCCGTGAATGAGGACGATCGGCTCGCCCTGCCCTTCGTCTCGGAAGTGAATCGTCATTCCGCTCCGTCAGCCCAGTGCGCGCACGATGGCGGCACCGATCTCTTCTGCGTACTGCTTGATGCGCTTGGCGTCGGTGCCTTCCACCAGCACGCGCGCTTTGGGTTCAGTGCCAGAGTAACGAACCAGCACGCGCCCATCTTTTCCCAGCTTCTTCTCGACCTGCCCGATCGTCTTCATCACGTCGGGCAGGTTCGCCAGCTCTCGCTTCTCCTTCACCATCACGTTGAGCAGCACCTGCGGTACCGGTGAGAAGATCGTCGTCAGCTCGCTCAGTGGACGCTGCGATCGCACCATCAGCGCGAGCACCTGCAGGGCGGCGAGGGTTCCGTCTCCCGTGGTGGCGTGATCGAGGAAGACGAGGTGGCCCGACTGCTCGCCGCCGAAGACGTAGCCATGACGGCGCATCTCTTCGACGACGTAGCGATCGCCGACGTTGGTGCGCACGACCTTCACGCCCCACTGCGCGACCGCGCGCTCGAGCCCCACGTTCGACATCACGGTGGTGACGAGCGTCTTCTTCTTGAGCGCGTTGCGGGCGACCATCTCCTGCGTGCACATCGCCATGATCGCGTCGCCGTCGACGACCTTGCCCTTCTCGTCAACCACGATGAGTCGATCGGCGTCACCATCGAGCGCGATGCCGAGATGGGCGCGGTGTTTCAGCACGGCCTTCTGGAGCGCCTCGGGGTGCAGCGCGCCGCACTTGGCGTTGATGTTCTTGCCGTCGGGGTTGACGCCGATCGCGACGACGTCAGCGCCGAGTTCTTCAAGCACCTCGGGAGCGACGCGGTAGGCCGCGCCGTTGGCGCAGTCGACGACGAGCCGCAGGCCTTCGAGGGTGAGCTCACGCGGGAACGTGTTCTTGAGGAAGACGATGTAGCGGCCGCGGGCGTCGTCGAGCCGAACGGCGCCTCCGACGCGGGTCGCGGTCGGCCGCAGCGAGTCGAGCGCCTTCTCGAAGATCAAGGTCTCGATCTTGCGCTCGGTGTCGTCGGGCAACTTGTAGCCATCGCGGCCGAAGAACTTGATGCCGTTGTCCTCGTACGGGTTGTGCGAGGCCGAGATCACGGCGCCCGCGTCGGCGCGCATCGAGGTGGTGAGGTTCGCGATCGCCGGCGTCGGCATGGGGCCGATGAGATCGACGTCGACGCCCATCGACATGATGCCGGCCGCGAGCGCGTTCTCGAGCATGTAGCCCGACAGGCGCGTGTCCTTGCCGATGATGACGCGGTGGCGGTGATCGCCGGAGCGGCAGATGTACGCGAGCGCGCGCCCGAGCTGCATCGCCATCTCGGCCGTCATGGGGAAGACGTTCGCTACGCCGCGCACGCCGTCGGTGCCGAAGAGGCGCGGGTGCGTTCCGTTCTCAGCTGTCATGCGCGCGGCTTGTATCGCCAGCAGTCGGCCCCCACCAGCGTTCGTCAACGGGCCCCGAGGCGAATCGCCTTCGCGACGAGCAGGGCTTCTCTCGTGGCTGCGACATCGTGAACCCGAACGACATCGGCCGTTCCCTGGGCTGCCGCCACTGCCACGCTCGTCACACTGGGAATGAGGCGCTTCGAGGCGTCCTTCTCTCCCGTGAGTGTTCCCAGGAACGACTTGCGGCTCGTGCCGAGCAGAATCGGAGCCCCGAGTGCGCGGAAGGCGCCAAGGTGACGGAGCAGCAGCAGGTTGTGCTCCAGCGTCTTGCCGAAGCCGATGCCGGGATCGATCAGCACTCGCGAGCGTTCGATGCCTGCGGCGACAGCACGCTCGACCGCAGCGGAGAGAGACTCCGCCACCTCGTGCACCACGTCGCCGTACTCGGGCTTCACCTGCATCGTTCGCGGCGTGCCCTGCATGTGCATGAGACAGACGGCCGCTTTCGCTTCGGCGATGACCGCTCCCATCTGGGGGTCGGAGAGGGCCGTCACGTCGTTCACCAGCGTGGCGCCTGCCGCCAGTGCCCGCCTCGCGACCTCGGCCTTCGACGTGTCGATCGAGATCGGCGTCTGCGGCGATCGCTTCGTCAGCGCTTCGATGACGGGAAGCACTCGGGCGGACTCTTCGTCGATCGAGACTGCAGCGGCCCCCGGACGCGTCGACTCGCCGCCGATGTCGAGCAGGTGTGCGCCCTCTTCCACCAACTGAAGCGCATGCGCGACGGCGGCATCGGGCGTCGCATGTCGCCCACCATCAGAGAACGAGTCTGGCGTGACGTTGACGACGCCGAGCATGAACGGCCCGTCGTCGAACGCCCACTGGCGACCGCCGAGGTCGAGCGCGGGCGGGGGTTGAAGGTGAAGGAGCTTCGCGATGTCGGGCGGAAGCCGTGCTGAGACGAGCTCGGCGAGCACTGCTGCATCGCCGGATCCCCCCAACGCCTTCGCTGTCTCTTCATCGAGCCCGGTGAGCAGAACGACGGGCGCGCCAACCCGCACCGAGAGCTGACGCCCCACCCTGCGGGTGAGCGCCTCGACGTCAGCTGGCTGAACCTGAAACGAGCGGGCGATGATCATGTCGAAAGAAACGGCCCCTCAACCGGTGGGTTGAAGGGCCGAAGCACCTCAGCACTTTTCGTGAGCTCAGGCGCTGCCGGGCTCGGGCAGCTTGCCGCCGGGCAGACCTTCGAGCGCCTCGAGAATGCGCTTGTCCTTCTTCTTGTCGTCCTTCGGCGGAGCCTGGACGCGCGGCGCGGGCTTCTCACGGCTGAGCTGGCCACCACCGATGAGGATGTCGAGGTCAGGACCGTCGATCGTCTCGTACTCGACCAGGGCGTCGGCGATGCGCTTGAGCGAATCGAGGTTCTCGCTGAGCAGCTTCTTGGCGCGCTCGTACGAGCCCATCACGATGCCGCGAACCTCGGTGTCGATCTGGCGGGCGGTCTCTTCGGAGTAGTCGGGGCGCGACGAGAAGTCGCGACCGAGGAAGACTTCGCCTTCACGCTCACCGAACGAGAGCGGCCCGAGCTTCTCGCTCATGCCCCAGCGCATCACCATGGCGCGGGCCACCTTCGTCACGCGCTCGATGTCGTTGGCGGCACCAGACGAGAGCTCTCCGTACACGAGCTCTTCGGCGAGCCGGCCACCGAGCATCATGCAGAGGTCGTCCATCATCTTCTTCTTGTACCAGTTGACCTTGTCTTCTTCGGGGAGCGACCAGGTCACACCGAGCGCCTGACCACGCGGAATGATCGTCACCTTGTGAACGGGGTCGCAGCCGGGGAGCAACTTGCCGACGAGCGCGTGACCAGCCTCGTGAACGGCGGTGTTCCGCTTCTCCTTTTCGGACATGATCATCGACTTGCGCTCAGGGCCCATGAAGACCTTGTCCTTCGCGCTCTCGAAGTCCTGAATCGTGACGCGATCGCGGTTGGCGCGCGCGGCGTACAGGGCAGCCTCGTTCACCAGGTTCTCGAGGTCGGCGCCGGTCATGCCGGGCGTTCCGCGAGCGATGGTCTCGAGTTCGATGTTGTCGGCCAGCGGCACGCGGCGGGTGTGCACCTTGAGAATGCCAAGGCGGCCCTTGAGATCGGGGCGCGGCACGGTGATGCGGCGGTCGAAGCGGCCCGGCCGCTGGAGCGCAGGATCGAGCACGTCGGGCCGGTTGGTGGCCGCGATGATGATGACGCCTTCGTTCGACTCGAAGCCGTCCATCTCGACGAGCAGCTGGTTCAGGGTCTGCTCACGCTCGTCGTGTCCACCGCCGAGGCCAGCGCCACGGTGACGGCCGACGGCGTCGATCTCGTCGATGAAGATGATGCAGGGAGCGTTCTTCTTGCCCTGCTCGAACAGGTCGCGAACGCGGCTCGCGCCGACGCCCACGAACATCTCGACGAAGTCCGAGCCCGAGATGCTGAAGAACGGAACGCCCGCTTCACCAGCGACGGCTTTGGCGAGCAGCGTCTTGCCGGTGCCAGGCGAGCCCATCATCAGCACGCCCTTGGGAATGCGGCCGCCGAGCTTGGTGAACTTCTTCGGGTCCTTGAGGAAGGCGATGATCTCTTCGAGCTCTTCCTTGCACTCGTCGATGCCCGCGACGTCCGCGAAGGTGATCTTGTTGTGCGACTCCGAGAGGAGCTTGGCCTTCGACTTCCCGAACGTCATGGCCTTGCCGCCGGTGCCCTGGAGCTGCCGCATGAAGAACAGGAAGAAGAGGAACAGAATCAGAATCGGGATGAACTGGGTCAGCATGCCGATCCAGAACCCGTTCTCGTCGGTCGGCACGAAGGTGTAGTTGACCTTCTTCGTGCGCAGCTGCTCGAGAATGCGCGCGTCGGCCGCAGGGCCCATCGTGCGGAACTTCTCGTTGGTGCTGGCCAGGGTGCCCTCGTAGCGGCTGCCCTTGATCTCGACCTTGGTGATGTTCCCCTGCTCCACGGCGTCCTGGAACTCGGCGAACGAGAGCTCCTTTTCGTCGCGTTGGGTCGTCTGGAAGATCTTGTAGAACCCGACGAACAGGAAGATCAGGACGACCCAGAGGATGAGGGTCTTGTAGCTCGAGCGCACGGTTGAGAACGCCTTTCGATTCGCGGTGGTGGCCTTGAGAGTCGGGCCGTCGGGAACAGGTTCGTTATAACCCATCACTTCTGCGAGCGCCCGTCATCACTCGATGAAGTTCCGTGAAGTTCGGGCGGGAGCTGCGCAGACGGACAGGGCCCCCCGCTCGACGATCAAGACCCGGTCGTTTGGCAGGGTGGCGGTGCGGCCTTCCTCGATGGCTTCGAGGGCGTCTTCGAGGTGGTGCGCGTCGACCGGCAGCGCCAACGCCTCGAACCAGAGCGCCAGCACCCGTCGGCGAATCGGGCGCCCGAGGGAGCGGAACGCCAGACGATCGAGGCCGGCGTCGGTTCTGATGCGGTCGAACGCGGTCGCCGCTTCGTCGCCAAGCCACGCATCGTCCTCCGCGGCGTACCGGGCATAGCGGGCCACGGCCGGAATCGCGTGTGCCCCGACCACCTGCTCGAGCACGGGGAGCACCTCGTGGCGCATTCGAACCCGAAGGAACGAGCGATCGTCGTTCATCGGATCCTTCACGAATACGACGCCCAGCTCGCGCACGTAGCGCTCGGTGTCGGCCCGGGTGGCGAACAGCAGCGGCCGGAGCAGCCCGTCATCACGCAGGGTCTGCACGCCGCGAGCGCCCCTGCCTGCTGATCCGCGCGTCAGCCGCATGAGCACCGTTTCGGCTTGGTCGGTCGCCGTGTGAGCGGTGGCGATGGTGAGGAGTCTTCGTTCACGTGCGATCTCGTGAAGTGCTTCGTATCTGGCAGCTCGCGCCCGCGCTTCGAGGCCCGCTCCGGGAAGAACGCCCAGCGCGCGGGTGTGACAGGGCACGCCATGTTTCGCCGCCCACTGACGAACGACCTCGACCTCTGCCTCAGCCTCCGAGCGCAGGCCGTGATCGAACGACGCCACTTCGAACGACAAGCCCAGGCGTGCCCCCGCTTCCGCCAGAGCCATCGAATCGGCCCCTCCCGACACGGCGAACAGAACCCGGCCAACCCCTCGAAACGCCTTTGAAATCTGGCGCTCGAAGGCCTGTTGGAACGCTTCCTGCTCGATCGGTTCGTTTTTCACTTGACGCCGGGTTGCTGATCCCCTTGGGAACCGTTACTGTATTGCTTGAGCCGTGCCGGGAATGGAGCAGCGGGACCCCGGTTGTCGTTGAGGCACTACATCGACGTTGGGCCCTGGAGTCCCCCCCTCCCCTTCAGGGCTCACGGGACAGGTCGGCAGTTCGTCCGACCTGTCTCTCTTTTGGGGGCGCTCCGATGGACCGGCGTTGGAGCGCCCCGTTTCCTTTCACTTTCAGGGATTCTGCCCGTACCAGGCGGTGCCGTTGACCATCAGATCGGGGCTGCAGCGAAGCGCGCCACCCGTCTGCCGGAAGCCGAAACGGCCGATGACGGGGCTGGTGATGCGGCCACCCGCGCCCTGCCCCTGCACCGTGATCGTCGCGAGCGGCGTTCCACCATCGGGCAGCGAGCCGATCGACTGACGTGACGGCCACGCGATGTCGGCGACCGAGAGCATCTGACAAGGCGCTCCCAGCGAGACCGAGTCTGCCGGCATGAGCCCCTCGAGCGGAATGACCTGCGCCGCGGTGCGAGAGCCCTTCAAGAAGATGCGGACCACGGGCTTCGGCGCGACGAAGCACTTGCCTGCGCCAATGCCTGCATCACCAATCGGAGCGCCCTCTGCGACACAGCGCTCGTCGACGTTCGCGCAGCTGCAGCGCTCGCCGTCGCGGCAAGCCGTTCCTCCATCGACGGTGCATGAGAGCGGCGTGCCCATGCGATCGTCGCGGAAGTAGTGAACGAAGACCTTGTAGCTGCAGGCGGCGCCATCGCAGCGCGCGTCGTTCTCGGGGTTGTTGAGTGAGATGTTCTCGATGAGATCGCCGCCAGGCCCCGAGCCCGACATGCCCGTGTTGTCGAGGTTCAGCTTCGGGTCGTCGAGCGAGCTCGGATCGCCCCAGTTGAAGTTCGATCCGACGACGGTGGGCTGAACGGTGCGCGCCGCATAGCCGTTGAGATCGCCCGAGGTCTGCGTTGCGCCACCGTCCGCCAGGGGTGCGTCGAAGAACTGAAACGCGCCACTGAAGGGGTTCGTGGTCGACGTGACGGCAGACGGGCGGACGAGATGGAGGTCGAGGTCCACTCCATCAGCGCCAGTCCACTCGAGCTGCACGACCAGGTCCTGTTTGATCGCGCAGGCGAAGCGACCCGTGACGACTGTGGACGCCGCGCCATCAGAGACCGTGAGCTCGACGACGTAGTCACCCGTGACGACCGGCCGCAGTTGAATCTGGGACGAGCTCGACCCCGAGACGGCGGGCATGCGGGCGCCCATCGGAATGCTGAGCAGCCGCCACGAATACGTCAGGTTCGTTCGGCCCGACTCGGCATCGGTGGTGCACTTCGTCGCGTCGACTGCGTCCGAGAGCGCGCTGAACTGCACCAGCTCACCGGGCCGTACGTCGCGAGAGATCGTGAAGTCGTAGCCAGCCGCGGGCGGAACCAGCAAAGGCATCCACTGCGCCTGGCTGGCGTAGTCGCGGGGGCCACCTTCCGACGGCGGCGGCGTCACCCGAGTGAGGTTGAAGCAGACCTGCGGCGGCTGATTCGGCAACAGAGCGCCTCGCAGCTCGACCACCACGCGTGGACGATCGGGATCTTCGGACTCCACGATCAACTGAGCCTGGTAGGTCATCTGGTTCGCGCTCGAAGGCTTGAACCGAAGCTGCGGCGTGCGTCCCTCTCCCGGCATCAGCTCCCAGGGCGTGGCCTCGGCACGCGCGAAGGTGAACGCAGCGGCATCGGCGCCTTCGATCGCGACCTTGGTGACGTTCAACGGCACGACACCATCATTGGTGATGACGACACCCGGCAACTGACTCGCGGGCACCGGGCTCGGGCGGCTGAGCGGCTCCATGCCGAAGTCGAGGGACGGCGGCATCACCACCGCCGTTCCCGTACACATCTGCGCGCGCTCACACACGGGAGTGACCGTGATGGTGGGTTTGGCTCCTTCACCGACCAGCGGAATGCGCACCGTCGGCTTCTCTGCGTCGTTCGAGACGACGACCAACGTCGCCTGGTACTGCACGTACGCGGTGGGCGCGAAGGTGATGGGCAGCGTCACCTTGCCGAACGCGTCGATGGTCGCTGGTTTGGTGCCGAGAACGAAGCCGTCGACGCCTCCGACGGCCGTGCCCGGCTCGAGCGTGATCGACGACACGGTCACGGCGGTCTGCGTGCGCGACTCGAACGTGAGGCTGCGCGCCTGACGGTCACCGTTCTTCACCTGGCCGAAGTCGATGCTCGACGGGGTGACCGTGAGCGACGGTTTGACCGTGTTCACGTCGTCCTTGCAGCGACAACCCGAGACGACGGTCACGAGGCAGGCGATCGCCACCGAGAGTGTTCGCATGGGCGCGCCTTTTACCGGTATTCGATGAAATGGTTGATTCCGCAGGGGCCCTGTCGGATATTTCCCGCCCTACTCGTTGTTGGTCGTACTCCCCCGGAGATTCCGCACATGTCTGGAACCGACAAGCGCAAACAGTCCCTGTATTTCCCTGAGGATATGCTGAAGGAGATTCAGGAGGAGGCGAACCGCCAGGACCGTTCGCTCTCGTGGGTCGTTCAGCAGGCGTGGAAGATTGCTCGTGAGCGCATCAAGTCGTTCCCGGCCGTCAACGACGTCGCCGGTGCACCGGACGCGCGCGAGGAGCGCTGATGTCCACCACCGACGCACGCAAGCAGTCCCTCTACTTCCCTGAGGACATGCTCAAGGAGATCGAGTTCGAGGCCGAGCGCCAGGACCGATCGTTGTCGTGGATCGTGCAGCAGGCGTGGAAGATCGCCCGCACCGATCTCAAGAAGATGCCGTCGCCGAACGACGTGTTCGACGCGCCGTTGAAGTGACAGCTCGTTGAAGTGCTCGCCCTCCGCTTCCGCCTTCGTGGCGACGGAGGGCGTGGTGTTTTCAGCTCACTGCACGGGCCGATTGGGCGCCGAGCAGTTGAGGAAGCGAATGCGGTTCGGGTCGACCTTCAGGCCCGCTTCGATGGTCTTGTTGAAGTCGCTCTGGAGCAGGTACGCCATGGTGATGCGCGAATCGATGCCACCAAAGCGCTGCGCCTGACCCGGGTTGCGTGACGGGTCGTCGCCCTTCCCTGCCAGCACCGTGTAGCCGTCGTTGCCTGCGAGAATGAAGGCCGGCAGCGCCACGCGGTACTTGGTGGCCGGAAACGCCCGAAAGGCGCCGCGGGTGACGGTCTGACTGCCGATGCGCAGCTGCGTGATGCGCGAGTTCGCCATGCGGCTGCAGTCGACCTCCATCGAGATCTCCTTCGAGACCTGCAGGAAGCCGCCCGACGGTGAGGTGATGGGCGTCGGCGCCGCAAAGAGCCGCGACACGGACAGCTCGAGCACCTCGAAGACCTCCTGCTCCGAGAGATCGACGACCCTCACCGGGTTCTCGAAAGGAAGAACCTCGCCGAGCACGCCGCGGGTGAGCGGCCCTTCGCGAAGAATGCTGCGAAGCACACACGCGCCCTGATCGCGCACTGAGCCACCGTTGATCAGCCCGAAGTCGACCTTCGCCGTCACGTCGGTTTGCGAGTTGAAGACCCACGCAAACGCATCGGCAGCGCCCTGGGCAATGGCGTTGTTGGCGTGTCGCGCGTTGGGCCGATCGAGGAACACCTCGGTGCCCTTGGCGATGAAGGCAACGCGCTCGTTGGGGTTGTCGACGAGGGCCTGGCAATCGTCGTTGAAGGCGATGCACCCAGTCACGGCACTTGCCACGAACAGCAGGACGATCGCTCTCACAGGCTCACCCGCAGGGTACCGAAGATCTGGAACGGCTCGCGAGGCACCCCGGCCGGCATTCGGTCGGGCCGTGCTGCGTCGTCGGACCAGTCGAGGTTGAAGACGTTCTGTCCGATCACCACGATCTCGACGCGATCGAAGAGCGGCTCGGTGCGCAGCTGCGCTCCCACGAGGAAGGTCGGCGGCAAGATGTACCGGCGGCGCTGCTCGAGGGCGGTGCGGGCATCGCTGCGGCGCTCGGACGCGTGACGCAGGATCACGTCGAAGTTCAAGAACGGTCCAAGCGGCAACGAGAAGCCGGCGTTCACGCGCACCTGCGGCTGATCGGTGATGAGGCGCCCGTTGCTCGCGGCGCCAAGATCCTCCACGCGGAACCAGCTCGAGTTGAGCCACACGGCGGAGCGGGAGAGCAGCTCGAGCCGCGCGTCACCTTCGAGCCCGAACGACTGCACGCCCTGGGGACGGTTGACGTAGGGCGCCAGGTTGCCCGTCGAGTCGACCATCGCGATCGGGTTCGTGAACCGGTTGAAGAAGCCCAGGCCTTTGAGACGCAGCCGGGCGTCACCGAGGCTCTGCACCCACTCGGCGCCGAGTTCGACCGAGTCGATGTACGCGCCACCGAGCCTCGAGTTTCCGACGAAGCGGCCCTGGTTGAAGTCCGAGTTGATGGCGGCCTCAGAGAGCTCTTGCGGCGTCGCGGCGCGATAGGAGCGCCCGTAGTTTCCGCGCAAGACGAAGGACTTCACTGGTGCGAGCGCGACACCAAGACGCGGGCCGAACGAGGGAACGATCGTTGCCCCGGTGAACGCTCCTGCATCGTCGTGGGTCGGCAGCTGGATGAAGTCGAACCGAATGCCTCCCTGAATCGTCAGGGCCTCGAAGGGAGCGAACGAGTCGAAGACGAACAGGCCAAAGCCGAGCCGATCGGCGGCGGGTCCACGCGAGCCGGGAGGTCCTTCGACGGGGTACGCGACCTGCGAGCCGTCCTGATTCACACCCCGCGCGAGCGCGCCTTCGCGGTACGACGCTCCAGAAGACAGCGGCAGATAGTTCGACGTGAGCGAATACTCGGTGAGGTTCTCGAGGCCCGCGTTGAGTCCGAACGAGAGCGTGTTCTTCGCCGGAAGCGCGAGCTGCATGCGCACGTCGAGGCCCAGGCCTCGTTGGCCGACCCGCTGCTGCTCGAACACCCCGTCAGGGAAGAGCGTCTCGGCCATGGTGGCGCGAAACTGGTAGCCGTCTCCCGTGAGCTGCCAGAGGCGATCGGTCGACTGCTGGTCGAAGGTGAGCTTCGCGCTCAGCTTGCCCGTCTCTCCGACGCGACGTTCCCAGCCGAGCTGCGCCTGAATCACGAGCCAGCCGAGGTTGGAGTCATTGCCGAAGGCGTCGAAGCGTCCGATGTACGCAGCGCGCTGCTCGCTGAGGAGCCGGCCCTGCAGCGTCAGTTTGCCGAGGCCGTCGTTCTCGTACGAAGCGCCGAGGCCGACGTTGATGAGGAAACGGCGATCGTTGGTGAACTTCTCGGTCGTCGCGGGCGTGGTGCTGTCGAGGCCGTCTCGAAGGATCGGCCGCTTCGCGCCCTGCTGCGTCGCGACATCGGCGTCGCCGAAGATCGTGAAACCGCCGAACGTCTTCGCCGCCGAGAGGTGGCCGTCGAACGCGCCGTACAGCCCGCCGCTGCCCGAGACGCGCAAACCCTGTTGCCGGTTGGAGACGAGGTTGATGACGGCAGTGAAGTTGCCCAGACCCACCTCCGCCGTCGCGGGCCCGCGATAAATCTCGATGCGCTCGAAGGTGTCGATGGGCAGGTTCGCCAGCGCCTTGCCATCGTAGAACGAGTTGAGCTTCTGGCCGTTCAGCGTGAACAGCATGTCGGGCTCGCCACGAACGCCACGAACGCCGAGCCGGAAGGTGCCCTGAACGTCGCGTGACACGTTCAAACCCGGCACGAGATCGAGCGCCTCGAACACGTAGCGAACGCCGAGCTGTTTGAGCTGAGCCGCGGTGAGGACGGTTGGCATCCACGCCGAGCGGGCGCTCGACTCTTCGATCTTCTGCACGACGGCGCCGGTCTCTTCGGCCGAGTACATCGCCAGCTCTTCTTCGAGCTCGCTGCGTTTGCGCGGAGGATCCTTCTTCGGCTCGGGCTTCGCGTCGGCCTTCTTCGGCTCGTCGGGCTTCTTCTCGGGTTTCGCGTCGACCTTCTTCGGCTCGTCAGGCTTCTTCTCGGGCTTCGCGTCGACCTGCTTCGGCTCCTCGGGCTTCTCGACGACGGGGTCAGGCTTCGGCTCCACCGGCTTCGGCTCGACGGGAGGCGGCTCCTCCTCGCACTTCTTGCCCTTCTTCGTCTTCTTGCACTTCGGCTTCACGGGCTCGGGCTTCGGCTCGACCGGCTTCGGCTCTTCGACGACGGGCTCTGGCTTCGCCTCGACCGGCGCCGTACCGGGAACGGTCACCTTCACGGGCTTGAACGCGGTCGAGAAGAGCGCCACCACTTCGCCGAGCTTCGTCGTGCCTTCGACGTAGTACTCGATGGCCGGAGGGTTGATGCGATCGCCAGGCACCACGCCGCGGTAGAGATCGCCGTACTGCAGCTCCAGCGCGATCGACTCGTAGGGCTTTCCCGGAGCCCGCACCTTCACCGAGACGCTCGAGAGCGGATCACCCGTCAGCGAGCCCTCGACCGTGAACTCGGCGCCCGCCTTCAGCTCAGCTGGAGGCGTGTGAAGGAACCCGACCTTGGGATCGCCGGCGAGCGCGAGAGTCGGCGCGAGCAGCACCAGCAGGCAGAGAGGGCGACGCACCGCGGGGATCGTGGGCCGGGCTCCCTCGCAACGCAAGCCAGGAAATTGCCGCCTTCCCTGCCGCATGGAAGCTTTCGTCTCTGGCCCCTTCGATGCAGCCGTCGCTCGCCCTGCAGCAGGCACTCTCGCGTCACCAGCAGCGACAGATCGACGCGCTGGTCGCGGGAGCTTCGCCCGCTTTCAAGGCCTACGAGGCGCGCTACCAGAAGCTCAGCAGCCGGGCCCGCAAGACGATCACGATGGCCGAGGTGCACCGCCGCGTGCGTGACGCCGACATCGTGCACGTGGGCGACTACCACACGCTGAGGTTCGCCCAGCGCGCGTACCTCGACCTCGTGAAGCAGGCCCTGCAGAGCGGCCGCCGCGTGGTGCTCGCGCTCGAGTTCGTCGAAGGCCGTCATCAAGAATCGGTACACCGCTACCAGGCGGGGAAGCTGAGCGATCGCGCGTTCCTCGAGCGCATCGGGCACCCCTACTCCGGCGCGTTCGACATCTGGCCGCACTTCAAGCCGATCTTCGAGCTCGCGCGGAAGGAACGCCTCGAGCTGGTCGCCATCGACAAGCGCGCATCTGGAACCCGCTCGTTGCTCACCCGCGACACCTACGCTGCAAAGCTGATCGCGGGGCTCGCACGCGCAGACGATCGCCCGCTCGTGCTGGTGTTGATGGGCCAGTACCACATCGCTCCGCCGCACCTGCCCGCGTGTGTCTCGAAGGCGCTTGGAAAGACCGAGCGTCGCCAGCTCGTCGTCTTCCAGAACCCCGAAGGCGTCTGGTGGAAGCTGGCGAAAGACGGCCTCGCTGACACCACGGAAGCAGTCGAGCTCACCGACGACGTCATTGGCATCTTCAATGCCACGCCGCTCGTCAGCCAGCGCACCTTCCTCGACTACTGCGAGGCCGAAGCCGGAGACGCTCCGATCGAAGACGGCGGCATCGCCTCGACGGTGCGCGCGCTGGTGAAGGAGATCGCCAAGCTCGTCGGCGTGAAAGTGACGACTCCCCTCTCGAGGCTCGAAGTGCTGACCCCGCTCGATCTCGACGTGCTCGATCGGCTCGCGCGACGTGGCGGCTTCTCCCGGCCCGAGCTGAAGCTGCTCCAGAAGCACGTGCTGTCGGGTGAGAGCGCGTTCATTCCCAGGGCGCGAACGATCTGGCTCTCGGGCTTCTCGCTCAATCACGCAGCGGAGGAAGCCGCGCACTTCGTGAGGTACTGCGCCGTCGGCGCCGAGATGGAGCGTTCACGAACCCGCGCCGACGCCTTCTGGACTCGCTGTGTCGAAGAGGCGATCGGCTTCTTCGGCTCGAAGCTGGTGAACCCGAAGCGCACCTGCCCTTCCCTCGTCGAATGGACCGGTCACTTTCAACACGGCACGCCGAAGGCGAAGGAGACGGCCGCGTTCGTGCTCGCGCTCTCGAGTCTCGACGCGCGCAGCCCTGATGCTCGCCGGTTGTTGCCGTCGACGCTGGAGCAGTTCAACGCCGTCAGCCACGCCCTCGGCTACATGTTGGGTGACGCCCTCTACCGAGCCCACCGCGCAGGTCGGCTGGATCGTTCGGCGATTCGGGCGCTCTTCACGACCCCCATCGACTCGGGGCCCGAGGCGTTCGCGAAGTGGAGCCCGTCGACGCGTGAGCCGCTGCGTCGTTCAGCGTGAGCCGCCGACCTTCGTCGCGCTGGCCTTCGCAGAAGCAGGAACGTTGGTGGAGTAGTGAACGACGCCGTCAGTGTCGGTCCACCGGTAGATGTCGTTTCCAGGCGTCTGCGGCGCAGCGGGACGAACCGGCTCGGGGTCCTTCATCGGAGGCGGCGTCATCGCAGCGAGGTTTCGCGCGGCCGTCTCACGCTCGAGGCGCAGCTTCTCGGCAGCCAGCGCTTCCCGTTCGGCGGCGAGGCGACGCTCTGATTCGAGCTGCTGCTGGAGCATCGCTTCACGCTCAGCCGCCAGGCGCCGCTCGTTCTCGAGCTGGTTCTGCTGCGCGATGCGGGCCTGCTCGGCTTCCCACGCGCGGCGCTGCTCTGCCTGCTCGGCGGCGCGCTGGGACTCCTGGTTCACCGATGTCGTGTTGACTGGCACGTAATAGGGCATCACGACGACCTGCCGTTGCAGCTGCCTCGACCTTGGCCAATCGAACATCGGTCGCGCCACGGAGCCTGGGACCGTCACCTGAGGTTGCGTGTTCGACTTCCAACCCCCGACGTAGCCGGTCCACACGCCGCCGTTGTCGTACTGGGCCAGCGCGGTACTCGCGACGAGGGAGAGGAGAACGATGAGCGGGCGCATGCTGCCTCCGATGCGGCGCATCATGGCGCGTTCGCCCCTGCCCTGCCATCGCGGCCAAAAGGCTGACCCGCCCGAGAGGGTTGTCGATATGGTGCGCGCCCGTGGACGCCCTGATCGCGAAACCCGAGGGTGAGATCGCCCCACAGCTTCAGCATGAGTTTGGTCCGGCCGGCCGGTGGATGGCGCGCCGCTACTTCGAGCCTGTTCGCTTCGCCCAGAGCGCGGTCGACGAGCTCTCAGCCCTGCACCAGAAGGGCTTCGTCGTTCACATCATGCGCACCACGGCGTGGGTGAACTTCCTCTACCTGCACTGGGCGATGGTGCGGCGCGGACTGCCACCGGTTCGTGCGGTCGCGAATCTTCGGCCCTGGTTCACGAAGCCCTTCACCCTGGCAGCGCAGCGCGGCGAGTTCGACGTGCGCTTCACCTACGCGCGCAAGCAGGGCGGCTCGGGGCTCGTGTTCCTTCGCGAGAGCGCCTTCAACACCGCGCGCGGCAAGTCGACCGGAGAAGATCCCTTTCCGGCCCTGGTCGAGATGGCGCGCAAGTCGGAGCAGCCCGTCTTTCTCGTGCCAGAGCTCTTCGTCTGGGAGAAGTGGCTGCAGAAGATCACGCCCAGCGTCTTCGATCGCATCTTCGGCAGCCCCGAGGCGCCCGGCTTCCTGCACTCGGTCGGCGCGTTCATGCGCAACTACAAGCGCGCCCAGTTCCGCATCGGTGAGCCGATCGATCTGAAGGCCTTCGTCGCCGAGAACCCCGACGAGACGACCGAGGTCATCGCCCGCAAGGTGCGCTCGACGCTCAGCCACCACCTCGCCCGCGAGACCCGCGCCGTCTTCGGGCCTCCGCGCAAGCCGACCGATCGCCTCATCGACGAAGCGATGCGCGACAAGGTCTTCCAGCAGACCGCCATCGAGGTCGCCAAAGAGCAGAACAAGTCGATCGAGTCGGTGAACCGCACCGCCAAGCGCAACTTCGAGGCGATCGCGGCGCGCTACAGCCCCAGCGTCGTCGGCTTCACGGCGCCGATCCTCCACTGGGTGTTCAACCGCATCTACGACGGCGTCGAGGTCGATGAGGTTGGCCTCGAGCGCGCCATGAAAGCGGCCGGCGACGCGCCGATGGTGCTCACGCCCTCGCACAAGAGCCACGTCGACTACCTGATCATGAGCTACGTGCTCTTCCAGCGTGGCTACACGGTGCCGCTGGTGGCCGCTGGCGCGAACCTGTCGTTCTTCCCGCTCGGGCCGTTCCTGCGTCGCGGCGGAGCATTCTTCCTTCGCCGCAGCTTCAAGGGCGACAAGCTCTACACGGCCACCTTCAAGGCGTACCTGAAGAAGCTCGTTCACGACGGCATTCATCACGAGTTCTTCCCCGAAGGCGGGCGCTCGCGCACGGGCAAGCTGTTGACGCCGAAGCTGGGCCTCTTCACGTGGCTCGTCGACGCGGTGCTCGAAGGCGCGCGCAACGATCTGCTCTTCGTGCCAGTGGCGATCGACTACGAGAAGGTCGTCGAGGGCGCGAGCTACAAGGCCGAGCTCGCCGGTGGCGAGAAGAAGCCGGAAGATCTGAAGGCGTTGCTCTCGGCGCCGAGCGTGCTCACCGAGAACTACGGGCGCATTCACCTGAGCTTCGACGAGCCAGTCTCGCTGGCGAAGCTGATGAAGGACCGCGGCGTCGATCCGCGCGAGACGACGGACGATCAGAAGAAGGCGCTCGTGCGGGCGCTCGGGCATCGCGTCATGCACGGCATCTCGAAGGTCTCGACGGTGACGCCGCATGCGCTGCTCGCCTCGGCCCTGCTCGCCCATCGCCGCCGCGGCATCTCGGTTCGGGAGATCACCGATCGCATCGGGTTGTTGCGGAAGATGGCGACCGATCTGAACGCGCGCTTGTCGGTGCAGCTCAACGACTCTCCGTCGTCACCCACCGTGCTCGGGCCCGTGCAGGACGCGATGCGCATGTTCGCGTCCGAAGGGTTCGTCCGAATCGTCGAGGCGCGCGGCGAGCCGATCTACCAGGTCGAAGAGGAGCGCCGCCCCGAGCTCAGCTTCTACAAGAACACGCTGATGAACCTGATCGCGGGCCGCACGATCGTGTGTGCTGCGATTCTGTCGGTCGAGCCGGAGGTGTCGGTGGCGGCGATTCGGGAGCGCGCGCTGGTTCTCTCGCGACTGCTCAAGATGGAGTTCATCTTCCCCGTCGGCCAGACCTTCGAGCACATCTTCGACGCGACCGTGGAGCACCTGCTGTCGCTCGGGCTGCTGGTGCGTGAAGAGCAGACGCTGCGGGTGGCGCCTGAGACTCACGTTCGACCGACCGTGCAGTTCCTCGCTGACCTGCTCCTCGACGTTCTCGAGTCGTACTTGCTCGCAGCGCGCCAGGCAGCCGACGTCGCCAAAGAAGGCCAGGACAAGAAGGACTACCTCAAGAAGGCGCTCGAGAACGGCCGCGCAGACTTCCTCGGTGGCACGATCATCTCGGCAGAAGCCGTGTCCAAGTCGTCGCTCGAGAACGCGCTCACGTACCTGCTCGAGCAGGGCTTCCTCACCGAGCAGAGCAAGAAGCTGGTCCCCGGAAAGCCGGTGGCCGATCTGGTGACGCAGCTACGGCTGTTCCTTCCCGAGGTGCGCTGAGTGGGCGCGCTGGTCTTGATGGTGCTGCTGCAGGCCGACGCGGGCGTGTCGGCGCACCCGCTCGAGGGCGTGTGGCAGCTGGATCTCGAGAAGTCGACCGACACGGCGCCGATCCTCGAGAAGCTCGGCGTGAGCTGGTTCGTGCGAAAGGCCGCGAAGTCGGTGCGGCCGATTCATCGCGTTCGTGTGAACCAGGGCACGCTCTTTCTCGAGATCGACGCGACCATCTCGAAGAAGCGCTTTCAGCTCGTGCTCGACGGAAAGACGCCGACGAAGGACGAGTTCTTCGGTGACGAGTTCTCGTACACGACGGTGCTCGAGAACGGCGTCTTCGTCTCCACCGGCCGCATGTCGAACGAAGCGAAGAAGATGGGCATCGCCCTGCGCCGCGAGCTGAAGGACGACGGGCTGATGAACTACCGAATCACCCTGCTCCCCGATGGCCAGGAGCCGATGATCATCGATCGCGTGTTCCGCCGGGTGCCGTGAACGCCGCGCCGCGACCAGCCAGCCACTCGGTTCGCGAGGCCTCGAATACCGGCGTCCAGTCGCGACCGCGCAAGATGAATCGACGGCCCTCGAAGCAACGCTGACTCCAGGCCACTTCGACCAGCGTCGCCTGCTGTTCGCAGTTGAGCTGCGCCCACGCCTTGCCCTGCAGTAGCCCCTTCTCG
The DNA here is from genome assembly GCA_943370055.1 of Archangium gephyra. GTDB lineage: Bacteria > Myxococcota > Myxococcia > Myxococcales > Myxococcaceae > Xiheimicrobium > Xiheimicrobium gephyra_A. The sequence goes on along the minus strand of CALRPN020000019.1, from coordinate 73,122 downwards.
AGCTGGTAGCCGTCACCGAACGCCTGCGCGTGGAGCGAGTCGCTGATGTACGCGTGCCCGCCGTTCTGGAACTGCCAGACGTGCGTCGCCTCGTGAACGATGAGGTGCATCGGCGCGGTGCCAGCCGGCATCGGCAGGTGCATGGTGTTCTCGATCACGAAAGCGCGCCGGCTCACGTTGATGAGCCCTGAAAGCGCTTCACGGACTTCGATCACCCTCGTGTCGAGCGAGTCGCCGAAGACGCCTTGCAGCGTCCTTCGTTCGAGGTCGTTCATCGGACGGCGAGGAGCATCGCTCCAGGCGCCAACCTGGAGCACCGCCTTCGCGAGCACCCAGCCGACGCGCCCCTTCCAGCTCATCTGCAGAGCGACTGATTGAGCGTGGGTGGATCGGTGATGGTCTCGCTCGCCGTGAAGTACGAGCGCCCATCGGCGGCAAACGCGACGGCCTCGCCCTGCACTTCCTGGGCGACGGGGACGTTGGTCGGCGCTGAGGCGAAGGCGCTCTCGATTCCGCCATCGCCGCGCTGAATGACGAGGCGGTTGTACATCCGCAGCAGCACTGCGTCGCCACAGGGGCTCACGTCGGCACCGGTCAGCTGCAGATCGGTGAGTCCCGGAACGGTGAGCGTCGTGACGAGCTCGAGGGTCGCGCTGACACCCGGCGTGAGCGGCATCGGGAAGCGGTACACGAAGCTGGGCTGCCCGTTGTTCTCCTTGGTGACGATGTACGGGCGGCCGCTGTGGGGATCGACGAGCAGCGATTCGGCGTTGTGCTTCTCGGCCATCGGGTATTCGTACGGCAGCTTCTGCGACGGCACGTTCATCATCACACCGCCGCTCGTCACGAGAGGCTCTGGCACGAGGTAGAGCGCGTAGTCGGTGCGCACGCGGGCGTTGTCTCCGATGTCGCCGAGGAAGAGGCAGGTTCCCGAGCTGCAGGGGCCCAGCGCGATGTCCTCCCAGTCCCTGTTGCTCGCGCTCTGTACGAGGAACTCCTGCTGCACGGCGCCGTTGAGCGCCGAGAGCGCGAAGAAGCGCGGGGTGTCTCCCGAGTCGTTGTGCGCGAAGAGCACGCCTGGCTGACTGCGGCTGGCGACGAGGCCCGAGAGCTCGACGACCGGGTCGAGGATCTGTCCGAGCGCGCGCGGATTGCCGAAGGTGGCGCAGGTCGGAGCGCAGGAGGGGCCTGCATCGAGAGGCGTCGAGGCATCTGGCGTGGAGGCATCGGGCGTCGAGGCGTCGGTGCCGTTCACAGCCACGAAGACCTGGCTCGGTCGCGGGGCACAGCGACAGCCGACCAGCAGGAGCACCAGCGCGAGTGAGAGTCGCATCGGCCCGTCATATGCCTCAGCCGGGGCTTTGGTTCACGTCCCCTGAGCTGATGTTCTTCTGACCGGTGGTTCCCCCGCTCCGGCCCAGAGTCGCCCGGACGTGCGGCGAATAAGGAAGTCGCTGGTCCCTCGGAGTTTCGCCATATCTCGCCATAACTGCCGATTTTGGTGAGTTATGGCGAGATATGCCTGGCTCACATCGAAGCGTCGTGGACGATCTTCCAGCCTGACTTCGAGCGAACCAACACGATCACCGTGTTCCCGGTGAGCGCCGCTTTGTCGGGGTAGCTCAGCGTCCACTTCGCGGAGATCGAGACCGCGTCTTTCGTCTCACGCACGTCGTGCGGATCGATCGTCAGCTGCCCCATCGCCTTCCCATCGGGGTAGCGCTTCTTGTAGCGAGCCAGCACTTCCGAGCGACCGCGCGTCACGCCGTCAGAGGCCACGACTCCAGCATCGGCGTTCGCCGCGCGGGGTGGGCTCACGAAGACGGCGTCATCGGCGTAGACCGCACAGAAGGACTCGAGATCGCCCTTGTTCCACGCGGCGACCTGCTGCTGCACGACCGCGAGCACTTCTTCTTTCGGAGTCGTCGCTCCGAGCACCAGCATCAGGGCGAGGCTGCGCATGTCGCGATCGCCACCTTCTGCATCTCGGTGAGGAACAGCTCGGGCTTCAGGAACCCCGTCACGCGCGGCTTCTCGAGCACTTCACCCGTCGGGCTCACGAACGCGACCGTCGGCAGGCCCTTCACGCCGAACTTCTCGTAGAGCTTGTCGGTGACCTCGTGATCGTTCGTGCCGTCGACCTTGATGGTGACGAACCGGTTCGACTCGGTGACGACCTCTTTCGCGACGTAGGTGTGCTGATCGAGCTCTTTGCAGGCAGGGCACCAGTCGGCGAAGAAGTCGATCATCACCGGCTTGCAGTCGGCCTTCGCTTTCGCGAGCACTGCGTCGAAGGGCTCGGCCGAGTTGGCCTTCTCTGCCTGGAACACGAGGCCCCAGGTGAAGTCGGCGCGCGCCTCGGTGAGCTTCGCGAGAGCCTCACGGGCTTCGGCGAGCTGCAGCGCGATGGCGTTCTTCTTCGCCTGATCGGTCTCCGCGCCGAGCTGGCCATCGAGGTTCGCGATCACCTTCTCGAGCTCGACGCGACGATCGGCGACCTGGGGATCGGCCTTCACCGATTCGGGAGCCGCACCCGCCGACACTCGAACCAGGAACGCGATCACCAGCGCAGTGACTCCGAGCGCCTTCAGCGCCCACTCGCCGCTCTCTTTGAAGCTGAGGTGAATGGCTCCGAACATGACGCCCACGAACGCCAGCACCGCTGCGATGCCGATGCCGGCCGGCTTTCCGAGCGCGATGCCGACACCTTCGAGCGCGACGCGAACCGCCGGGAACGCATCACGCAGGTACGAAGCCGCCAGCGCGAGCAGCGCCACGCCGAACACGCTCTTCACCCACTCCATCCACACGCCGCCTTTGGGAAGACGCACGGTGAAGACGCCGATGAGGAAGAACGGCACGCCGATACCCAGCGCGTAGACGAAGAGCAGCCCGGCACCCAGCACGGGATCCTGCGTCTTCGAGACCCACGCGAGCACGCCGGTCAGCACCGGGCCCGTACACGGCGCCGCGAGGAAGCCGGCCACCGAGCCCATGAGCAGCGCGCCGATGAGCCCGCCACCACCGACGTTGTTCAGCTTGAGCGCGAGGCCCGACGGGAGCGCGAGATCGAACGCTCCGAACATCGACGACGCGAGCACCATCATGAACACCGCGAGGCCGGCCACCACCCACGGGTTGCCGAGGGCCGAGCCGAAGGCCTTGCCCGAGAGCGCGGCGACGACGCCGAGAATGCTGAACACCGCGCCCATGCCGAAGACGTACGCGGTGGTGAGGACGAACGCGCGACCGCGGCTGTCGGCCTGACGGGCTCCGAAGACGCCGACGGTGATCGGAATCAGTGGATACACGCAGGGCGTCAGTGAGGTGAGCAGTCCGCCAAGGAAGATCGTGCCTGCTGCAAAGAGCCACTGGCCTGAATCGAGCAGTCCAGAAGCATCGAGCGAAGTCGACGGACCGGTCGGCAGGAGCGACGGAACGACCGCCAGACCCACCGCCGCCAGAATCGCCAAACCGAGTACGCGAGATCGTCCCATACGAGTGCCCCTATGTAATCAGAGGCACGGGGGTTTCAGGGAGATTCAGCCCTCACCCTGTTTTCAGCCCTTTCACCCCGTCGAGCTTCGCGCCCCCGAGCTTTGGCCTCAGCAGGTCGGAGCCCGTGAAGTCGGCTCCGCTGAGATCGCAGTTCTCGAAGTCGGTCTCAGTTCCGGTCACGCCACGGAAGTTCGCGTTGCGCAGGGAGGCGCGCGAGAAGTCGGCCAGATCGAGCTCGGCTTCCTCGAAGTTGGCGCCGTCGAGGCGGGCGTCGGTGAAGAGTGAGAGGCGCAGCTTCGCGCGTCGGAAGGTGACGTTCTCGGCCAGCACGGCCGGCATCGCTGCAGCGATCAGACACGCATCGTCGAGCGAGAGCCCCGTCAGGTTGCCGAACTTGAGGTTGAGCTGATCGTCCGTCGAATAGCCCTGCCACATCGCGAGCGGCATTCCTGAGACGTCGAGCACCTGCCAGCTGCTTCCGGCGCTGGGCCGTGCCTCTTTGACGAAGCGAGCGTGGCGAGCGAGCTGTTCTTTCCACGCCTCGGGCGTGATCGGCGCGCCGGTCATCTGTTTGAGAAAGTCCGAGTCCATCACTTGCCGCCCGCGAGCGCCCCGAGCACCAGGCACAGCAGCGTCAACGCGACGATCACGCCGCAGCCGATGCCGACGATCTTGAGCACCTTGTTCGATCCACCGCCGGAGCTCGTGGGCGCGGAAGCAGCAGGCATCGACGCCTGCGCTGCAGGAGGCGGTGTGCTCTTCCCAAACTCAGTTGGTCCCGTCGCAGGAGCAGGCACTTCGCCTTCCCACGCCGCGGGATCGTTGAACCACTGCGGCAGCGGCGACGGCTGAATCGGGTTCTTCAGGTGCTCGAGATACGCGGCGTGAAATGGCGTGACCTTCACGACCAGCTCTGGCCACGCGGCGCTCAGGGCCTGGCGCTGCCCCGCTTCATCGAGGGCGTCGAGATCTCCCGCAGCCATCGCTGCACCCGAGACGATCTCGGCCTTCGCGACGATGCCCGCCGTCAGGCGTTCAGCCAGGCTCGACTCGTCAGGCATCGTGTCGCCGGCCGGCACCATCTGACCGTCGATGTACTGGCTGATCTGTCGGTTTTCGGCGGGGAACCGCTTGAGCACTTCACGCTCGAGCGTCCACGTGAGCGGTGACGGCGTGAAGAGCTTCTGCGCGCCGTAGTCGCGCGGTTGGAGCGGAGCGATGAGCAGGTGGAAACCGAGCGTGCGAACCTGCTCAGGACTCACCGATGCGAAGCTCTCGTTGCCCGGCGGCAACGCAATGCGGAACGTCGCCGAATCGCCTTCGACCTGCGCCGAACGCAGCTCTGGCCGCAGATTGCGCAGCAGCGAGGACACCTTCAATTTCGAGCCGAGCCGCTTCCCGGGAATCAGCTCGGCGAGCCCGACGCTGCCTTCGAAGGACGAGCTTGAGGAGCTGCCGGAACCACCCTCGCTCGCGGTGAAGAACTTCACCGAGTCGCCCTGAATGCTGAGGTGGCCGACCTGCAACGAGTCGTCGTACGGCCCCTGGTAGACGACCACCTGTCCGTCGAACTCCTTCAGATCGGCGGCCTGGAACGTGCCCTTGCGCAGCTTCGGGCTTCGGTAGGCGCTCGCGCTGTACGCAGCAACTCGCACGACCGCAGGCAGGCCGCTGTTCTCCCAGAGCGCTCCGGGCGCCGAGACGAACGCGGCTGGAACGGGAGCGTTGGGATCGACCTGACCCGGCCGAATCGGCGCGCACGGCTTGAAGTCGTTCGCCATGTCGAACGCCCGGCTGTCGAACTCAGCGCCGACGACGAGATGTGAGATCCACGCGGGATCCGTCACGGTGATCGCGACCGACGCCTTCAGCCACTCTGCCTGCGTCTGGCCCTCCGAGGAGCCCGACTCGATCTTGCTCTCGACCTTCTCGATGAAGCCGAGCGTGTAGAGCTCGACCCAGCCGCGATCGAGCGAGTCCTGAAAGCTCATCTCCTGAGACAGCGGAGCGCCCTGCGTTCCCGACGTGCCCTCGAGGAGCAACATGAGCGCGAAGCTCTCGTTGTCGGAGATGTAGTTCGAGTCGGGGTGCACGACCTCGACTCGAAGGGTGACGGTGCGGTCCTGCTTTGCAGCAACTTTGACGCGATAGAGGTCTGAGCCCATGTCGGTTCAGACCCGCCAGCCGCCATCGCGTGCAAAGAAATCTCAGCTGCCTTCCGGTTTCTTCGGCAGCTCGAGGCCGGCGCTCCGGGCGAGCCCCATGACGCCCTCGACGGCGGCGGCGATGTAGCCGAACGGGTTCGCGCCATCGACGGCCGTCACGTGCACCTCGCCCATCTTCTGCTGGAAGGCCATGGCGAGCTCTGGCAGCCGATGCGCGACGGCGAGCTGAATCGCCTCGGGAGACAGCGTGTTCTCGATGTCCTTGAGCCGGGAGGCGCGATCGAGCTCGAGCTTCGTGAGTAGCTCCTGTTTGTGCACTTCGAGTTCGACGGTCTTCGCTTCGATCTCGGCGAGCTGACGTTTCGCCTCGGCCACGTCTGCGCGCGTGCGCATGACCTCGGCCTGCTGGAGTTCCTCAGCGACTCGGGAGGCGTGCCGGGCCTGCTCTGCCTCCGCTTCGAGCCTCGCGACTTCGACCTCGTTGCGCAGCCGTTCCTGTTGGAGCCGCGCTTCGTTGGCCTGCTTCGCCTCGGCGATTCGCGCCTGGGCCTGTTGCAGCTCGATGGCGGCAGCTTCATCGGCGAGCTGTTTGCGCTGCCGCACCTCCTGCTCGGCCTGAATCTTCGCGAGCTGGAACTCCCGCTCGGCCGCGACCTGATTGGCGCGGGTGTGCCGCTCCTGGGCGACGCGCTGCTCGTCGACCTTCGCGTCGCCGGCGATCTTCTCGAGCTTCGCGTTCTCTTCCGCGAGCTGCTTCTTGCGCCTGACCTCGGTCTGCGTCGAGACGCGCGCGAGCTCGACGTCCTGCTCGGTCACCAGCTCGGCTTCACGGGCGAAGCGCTCCTGCTCCTGACGAAACCGCGCCTGCATGTTCGCGAACACCTGCGCCGAGGTGACGCGCACGTCTTGAATCTCGATGGTGTCGACGAGCAGGCCCCAACCCGAGCTGGTCGTGTCCTCCACGCGGCCGTTGCCCGAAACGACTGGAGCCACCTCTCGCACCAACTCCGACGCGAGCGCGTCTTTGCGGCGGGTCAGACACTCTTCGATGGTGAGGTTGGCGACGAGCCGGCGGGTCGCGCCGATGCACATCTCCTCCATCATCGTGGCGAGCTTCTCCTGCGCGCGCTCGGGGAAGCTGAAGTTCAACATGCGGAACGCGATGAGCGGCTCGGCGATTCGGTACACGACGATGCCCGTCACCTTCACGCCGACCTTCTCCTGCGTGATCTGATCGGCGGTGAACTGCAGCCGCTGCACCGTCGTCGGCACGATCGAGACCGAGTCCCACGGCCACTTGAAGACGGTCGCGCCCTGCCCGCTCGTGATCACCTCGCCGCCGCGCATGCGAATGAGAAACTCGCTGGGCTTCGCCGAGATCACGCCCCACCGCTTCACCTTGTCGGGATCTTCCTCGGGCTTCCCGCGGCGCCAACCCTGGGCGTACCGCGTGGGCTCGGCTTCGGCAGACAGCGCGACGATGTCCTTGTTGGGAGGGCGGCTCATGAGGGCTCCGTGAGGGTGAACGGCGGGCGGCCACGGAGCGACGGCTGTGCCGCGATCCAAACCCGCTCAACCGCTCGAACCCATCGGAATGATGGGCCGATTCGGAGCGGCGTTCGCTCCACAACTGCCCGCTTCCGGTCCGCAAGAGGTCGAGTTTCCAGCCATTTCGGACGTTCTGGCCAAAGTGGACTTGACGAGTCCACTTCACGAAAGTTAGACCTGAGTCAATTCAGGACCTGAACAGTCCACATTGAAAGCGACTCGCGAAATGAAGCTCCCGATCTTCATGGATTACCACTCGACGACGCCGATGGATCCGCGCGTGCTCGAGGCGATGAAGCCCTACTTCGTCGAGGACTTCGGCAACGCGGCGTCGCGCAATCACGCGTTCGGTTGGAAGGCGGAAGCTGCGGTCGAGAAGGCGCGAAAGCAGATCGCCGCGCTCATCGGCGCCTCTGACAAAGAGCTCGTGTTCACCTCTGGCGCGACCGAGTCGAACAACCTCGCGATCAAGGGCGTGGTCGAGTTCTACAAGGACAAGGGCGATCACATCATCACCGTGTCGACCGAGCACAAGGCGGTGCTCGACACGTGCAAGCGGCTCGAGCGGCAGCGCCTCGATCGGATCGATGAGCTGAAGATCCAGCGGCTGATGGAGCTGACCGATCGCGACGTCTCGACGGAAGAATTGGCGACGCTCGAGATCAAACACGAGCTCGACAAAGACCCCGTGCTCAAGCGGTGGATCGACAAGGTTCGCGTCGGCGCGCGCGTGACGTACCTGTCGCCGAAGAAGGACGGGCTGGTCGATCTCGACCAGCTCCGCGCGGCGATCACCGACAAGACGATCCTCGTGAGCGTCATGTTCGCGAACAACGAGATCGGCGTCGTGCAGCCGGTCGCCGAGATCGGGAAGATCTGCCGCGAGCGTGGCGTTCTCTTCCATACCGATGCGGTGCAGGGCATCGGCAAGATCCCCTTCGACGTCGAGGCGGTGAAGGCCGACCTCGTCTCGATCACCGCGCACAAGATGTACGGCCCGAAGGGCGTCGGAGCCCTCTACGTGCGTCGCAAGCCGCGCGTGCGCATCGCTCCGTCGATCGACGGTGGTGGTCATGAGCGCGGCATGCGCTCGGGCACGCTGAACGTCTCGGGCATCGTCGGCTTCGGCGCTGCGGCCGAGATCGCGAAGAACGAGATGGCTGAAGAGAGCGCTCGCATCTCGGCCCTGCGCGACCGGCTCTGGGCTGGCCTGCAGAAGAACCTCGACCTGCTCATCGTGAACGGCTCCGCCGAGCACCGCCTGCCCGGCAACCTCAACGTCTCGTTCGCATACGTCGAAGGCGAAGCGATGATGATGAGCATCAAAGACGTCGCGGTGAGCTCCGGCTCGGCCTGCACGTCGGCGTCCCTCGAGCCCAGCTACGTGCTGCGCGCGCTCGGCGTCGAAGAAGACATGGCGCACTCGTCGATCCGCTTCGGGCTCGGCCGGTTCTCGACGGTCGAAGAGGTCGACTTCGTGATCGACCTGGTCACCCGCGCCGTGAAGAAGCTGCGCGACATGTCGCCGCTCTACGAGATGGCCAAAGAAGGCATCGATCTGAAGTCGATCGCCTGGACTGCACACTGACTTCGTTTTCCAAAGCCTGACCGAGGAGATCACCATGGCGTACAGCGAGAAGGTCATCGAGCACTACGAGAACCCCCGGAACGTCGGGTCGATGGACAAAGAAGATCCGAACGTCGGCACCGGCCTGGTCGGCGCTCCGGCCTGCGGCGACGTGATGCGCCTGCAGCTGAAGATCTCCGACGACGGCATGATTCAGGACGCGAAGTTCAAGACGTTCGGCTGTGGCTCGGCCATCGCCTCGTCTTCGCTCGTGACCGAGTGGGTGAAGGGCAAGTCGGTCGACGACGCAGTGCAGATCACGAACAAGGAGATCGCGAAGGAGCTCTCGCTCCCGCCCGTGAAGATCCACTGCTCGGTGCTCGCTGAAGACGCGATCAAGGCGGCCATCAAGGACTTCCAGGACAAGCGCGCGAAGCGTCAGGGCGCGGCCACCACTCCTGCGGTTTCGCCGTCGACCACCACGCAGCCCTGAGTCCGGGACTCCCATGACCGCCGAGGCCGAGGCTTCTACCTTCGTCGCTCCCAACCCGAACGCGCTGCCCACGGGCAAGCCGACCGGCAAGGGCATCGGCATCACCGACAGCGCCATGGAGCGCCTGAAGAAGCTGCTCACCGAGCGCAACACGCCGAACGCCGGCCTGCGCATCGCGGTGAAGGGCGGCGGCTGTTCGGGCCTCGCGTACCACATGGAGTGGGCCGAAGAGCCGAAGCAGCGCGACAAGCTGTTCGAGCGTGAAGGCGTGCGCGTCTTCATCGACCCGAAGAGCTACCTGTACCTGATGGGCACCGAGCTCGTGTTCGAAGAGACGCTCATGGCGTCGGGCTTCAAGCTGCGGAACCCGAACGAGAAGGCCGCCTGCGGTTGTGGCGACAGCTTCTCGGTCTGATCGTCATGAACCACTTCGAGATCTTCGGGCTCGCACCAGCGCTCGACCTGGACGTCAAAGCGCTGGAGCAGAAGCTTCGGGATCTGTCGCTCGAGTCCCATCCTGATCGGTTCGCGCAGGCCGACGCCAGAACCCGCCTCGCTGCGCTCGAGAAGACCACCGCGCTCAACGACGCCTTCAAGGTGCTGAAGGATCCGGTACGCCGCGCCTTCTACGTGCTCAAGCTGAAGGGCGTCGACCTCGAGAACGAGTCGGCCGCGGCGCAGGCGAAGATGCCGCACGAGTTCCTCGAAGAGGTGATGGAGCGTCGTGAGCAGCTCGAAGCGCTCAAGACGAAGCGCGATGTCGAGAAGGCGCGCGTGATGGCGGATGGAATCGAGAAAGAACGGTCGTCGGCGCTCGAGAAGGCGAAGGCTGCGCTCGGGCGTGACGACGTGAACGAGGCCGCGCACCAGCTCGGACGGGTGAAGTACTTCACCCGCTTCGTCGAAGAGGTCGAGGCGCTCGAAGAGGAGGCGTTGTCGTGAAGGGGTTCCTGCAGATCCACGATCCGCTCAAGCCGAAGGGCCAGGTCGTCGGCATCGATCTCGGCACCACCAACTCGCTCGTCGCCTCGGTCGTTCAGGGCAAGCCGCGCTGCGTGCCGGCCGACGAAGGCGACTCGATGTTGCTGCCGTCCGTCGTGCACTACGCGCCCAATGGGGGCGTGGTCGTGGGCAAACGCGCAGTCGACGTGCTGCCCGACTACCCCACCGACACGATCAAGTCGGTGAAGCGCTTCATGGGCAAGTCGCTCGGTGATCTCGAGACGAAGAAGCTCGGCGCGTACAAGTTCGTCGAGGGCGCGGGCGTCGTTCGGTTCCAGGTCGCGGGTGGTCAGCCTGTGACGCCGATCGAAGTGAGCGGCGAGATCCTGCGCACGTTGAAGCGGCGCGCGGAGTCGGCCTTCGCCAGCAAGGTCGAGCAAGCCGTCATCACCGTGCCGGCGTATTTCGATGACGCTCAGCGACAGGCCACGAAGGACGCTGGCCGGCTCGCTGGCCTCGAGGTGCTGCGGCTGCTGAACGAGCCCACCGCTGCGGCGCTCGCGTACGGCCTCGACAAGAACGCCCAGGGCACCTTCGCCGTCTACGATCTCGGCGGCGGCACGTTCGACATCTCGATCCTCGAGCTGGTCGAAGGCGTCTTCCAGGTGAAGTCGGTCGGTGGTGATTCGGCGCTCGGTGGCGACGACTTCGATCGCGCGATCGTTCAGAAGGCGCTCGAGGCGTTCGGCATTTCAGAGCCCTCCCCTTCGCAGATCGCCCGGCTGCTCCAGCTCGCGCGCGCCGCGAAGGAGCGCCTCACCGACGTCACCCAGACCACGCTCGAGCTCGACGGCAAGTCGCTCGCGTTCACCCGCGCAGAGTTCGACGCGTGGATTCAGCCCCTGCTGCAGAAGACGGGCATCGCCGTTCGCCGCGCGCTCAAGGACGCAGGCTTCACCGCGCCAGACATCAAGGGCGTCGTGCTGGTTGGTGGTTCGACCCGCGTTCCGGCCGTTCGCACTTTCGTGGAGTCGATCTTCGGCAAGCCACCGCTCGCGGACATCGATCCTGATCAGGTGGTGGCGTTGGGCGCGGCGATTCAGGCCGATTTGCTCACCAACGCCGAGCGCCAGGACGAGGTGCTGCTGCTCGACGTAATTCCGCTCTCGCTCGGGCTCGAGACGATGGGCGGCATCGTGGAGAAGATCATTCCCCGCAACAGCGCCATTCCCATCGCGCAGGCGCAGGTCTTCACCACTTTCCAGGACGGTCAGACCGGAATGGACATGCACGTGGTGCAGGGAGAACGAGAGCTGGTGCAGGACTCGCGATCGCTGGCGCGGTTCCGGCTGTCGGGCATTCCTTCGATGCCCGCCGGCATGGGCCGCGTGCAGGTGACGTTCTCGATCGACGCCGACGGCATTCTCTCGGTGAAGGCGAAGGAGCAGACCACCGGTGTCGAGCAGGCCATCACCGTGAAGCCGTCGCATGGACTCTCGGACGAAGAGGTCGAGCAGATGCTGCTCGACTCGATCGAAAACGGAGAAGCCGACATTCAGCGCCGGTTGCTCGTGGAGCAGCAGGTCGAGGCGACCCGCGTGCTGGTCGATGCGCGCAAGCAGCTCGTCTCGAACGGCGACCTGCTGTCGCCCGATGAGCGGCAACGCTTCGAACTCGGCGTCGACGCGCTCGACGCCCTCATGAAGAGCACCACCGATCACGCGACGCTGAAGAACGCGATTCACGAACTCGATGAGCAGGCGAAGCCCTTCGTCGAGCGCATCATGAACCGGGCGATCGCCAAGGCGGCCGTCGGTCACAGCATCCAGAGCTTCTGACATGCCCCGCATTCACTTCATGAGCCCGCTGCAGGATCTCACCGTCGAGGTGGCCGAAGGCACGTCGATTCTCGATGCGGCAGAAGAGGCACACGCGCAGGTCGGCCATTCGTGTGGCGGCGTCTGCGCCTGCTCGACCTGTCACGTCTGGGTGAAGAAGGGGCTCGACTCGCTCTCGGAGCAGGACGATCTCGAGATGGACCGGCTCGATCTCGCCTTCGACGTACGCGCGAACTCGCGGCTGGGCTGTCAGGCCAAGGTCGGCACAGAGGATCTCGAGGTGGTGATCACCGAAGAGTCGCTCAAGGCGTACATGGACGAGAACCCCGATGAGCGCCGGAAGCTCGAGGCCGAGGGCAAGTGGCCGCCCGCGAAGTTCAGCTGAGCTACTCGCGCACCATCGGCATCGCGAGGAAGCTCGTCACCGGAACCACGCCCGACGAGACGAACATGTTCGGCCCAAGCGTGCCCGCCGTGCAGTTCGTTCCGCTCTGCAGGTACCGAGCTGTCGCAGGGACGAGTGTGTGGAAGGTCGTCACGGCGCCTCCGTCGACGGTGGTCGAGGTGACGCCGTAGATCTGCGGGCTCGGCAGCCCTGCCGCGACGTACGGCTCACCCGGCAGCGTCGGGAGCAGATTGCCGAAGATCTGCTGGGTGCAGGCGGGATCTCCGAAGTTGGGCACGAGAGTCGTCATCAGCAGGCCTGGGAAACAGCGCGGCGTCGGGCCCGAAGCCGCCGAGGCCGCACAGACGGTGTTCAGCTGGTTGTCCCAGAAGACCGCAGGCGCTCGAGAGCCATCGCCGCCCACGAAGTTGATGGCGCGCAGCCGGCTTCCGCTCACGAGATCCTGGTCGAGGCGCGCGACACCGCCGCTCGCGTTTCCTCCGGCCGCGACGAACCCGCCACCCGTTCCCGACGCGCCGCCGCCCGACGAGCCGAAGACACAGGCGCCGGTCGAGCAGGTGAGTCCCGCTCCACACTCGGTGCAGAGCATTCCGCGGGCTCCACATGACGTCTGCGACGTTCCCACCTGGCAGACGCCACGCTGATCGCAGCAGCCCTGACACGTCGAGCTGTTGCACCCCGTCGGCTGCGGGCAGCCGAGCGTGACGAGAGACACCGCCGCAAGCACCGCCAGGACGAGGTGGTTCATGGCCGCGAAATAGACGATTTCTGAGTCAGTCGGCCGACCGCAATGTCGTCGTTGACACAGTGGGGCTCAGCCCGTACAAGCCCCGCGCCTCGCCCAGGTGGCGGAATTGGTAGACGCGCTAGATTCAGGGTCTAGTGCCGGCAACGGCGTGGAGGTTCGAGTCCTCTCCTGGGCACTGAAGGGAATCGGTCGAAAGGCCGGTTCCCTTCGTCATTTCTGGGGTCTTTTCGGAGCGACATGACGCGACGGGTGCTCATCGGGCTGGTGCTGATCTCGGCCTGTGAGCAGCCCGTGTCTGAAGACGCGACTGGCAGCCTCGGCCCGATGGTCTTCGAGACGGCCGACGATGACTGCCGCCCTGCCCGCTTCACTGGAACGACTGGCTCGCTCTTCGTCGGAGCCCAGCCGAACGGCCGCCTCGTCGTCACGTCGTCCCTCGTCTCCTTCTGGGGCCCGGCGCGTGAAGACGCAGGCGTGTTGATCGCGGGCTCGCGCACCGACTTCGCCAACGGCACCGACGTCGAGCTGGTGCTCGGCGGAGAGCCGACGCGGCGCTGTGGACGGCTGCGCTACCGTTGGAGCGATCTCGGCAGTGACGGCGGCACGCGCTTTCTCGAGCTCAAGCAGGTCTGGCAGGCGATCGACGTCGGCTGCCCCGAGCAGTACGCGCATCTGCCCGAGCGGGACTGTTCGTCGACGCGCCGGGTGCTGTTCACGCCGACGACGGCCTGCCGGCTCCAGTGCCTCACGCCGACCGCCGACGATCTGACCTGCGGCTGCTAGAGAGCACCCTTCATGCGACTCGTGAGAGCGACGCTCGTGGTGATGTTGGCGGCTGGCTGCCCGAAGCCGGTGGAGCCCGTACTCGACGCAGGCGCTCCCGAGCTCGACGCAGGGGTCGATGCCGGAGTCGACGCAGGCCCAACGCCGCTCAGCTTCACCATCGACCTCGAGACGGTCGACGCGGGTCTCATCAGCGGCCTCGACGCGGGGGCGACCGTCGATTCCCTGAAGTCGATCGCCATCTCCTTCCCCGTGCCGCTCGACGACGTTCGTTTCCGCGTCATGGACTGGAATGATGCGGTGGTCGCGAGTGACGACGAGTCGGTGACCGACGGTGGCCTCAGCTACCGCATCGTCTTCCAGCAGCCGCTCAAGACCGGCCGCGGCTACTCACTGCTCATCGACGCCGAGACCGGAGACACGTTCCGCGATTCCCGTGGCGCTCAATACGACGAGGTTCGCGTGCCCTTCCGCATTGGCGGCGAGGTTCAGGCAGAGCCCGGCGCGCCGGTGAAGAAGAAGAAAAAGAAGAAGTAGTCAGCCGGCAGCCAGCACGAGCCGGGTCACGTCGTAGAGCACTTCACCGCGCTCGAAGATCGGCCGGCGCTCGATCTGCCAGGCGAACTGATCGGTCATGCGCCACTGACACCACTCGAGCACCGAGCGCAGGTTGATCGCGTCGTACAGGTTGTACTCGAGCAGAATTCGCAGCGCGGTCAGGTTCTTCTGCTCGGTCCACTCGCGCCACAGGCGAATCGCGTCGAAGCCCTTCACGCCCTTGAGGTGCGGTGGCCGGTGCAGCTTGAGCGCCTCTTCGATGCCTTTGAGTCCGCCCTTGAGGCCGGTTCGTCGCACGAGGAAGCGCAGGTCGATGTGCACGAGTGGCGTGGGAAACTCGGTCCCTTCGAACGCCTTCTCGAGCACCGGCACGTCGAACACGGCGCCGTTGAAGGTGACCCAGATCGGGCTCTTCGCGAGGCGCGCGGGCAGCTCGTTCAACGTCTTGCCGCGCTCGAAGCTCACGACGCCTTCACGGTCCATCACGCCGACGACCGTTGGCACGTTGTCGCCGTCGGCCTCGATGTCGAAGAACGCGGCCTGATCGACGAAGTGCGGGTACAGACGCCAGTGCTCCTTGGGAGAGACGAGCCCGGCGAGCGTGGCGAGATCCTTCTTCGCGAGCGCGGCGCGGGCCTCGGCGATTCTCACGAGCGTGGCGTCGTCGATCGACTTCGACATCACGACGCCCTTCGCAGCGGCAGCCTCGAACTGCTCCCACGTCTCGAGCCCCTGCGCCCAGAGTTCACGTTCGCGGTACGGCCCGACGCCCTTCGAGAGCTGAAACGTGCGCTCGAGGAACCCGCTCATCGCGTGGGCACTTCGCCCGTCACCAGCGCGTCGAGCAGCGGCAGATCGGCTTCACAGAACGGCAGCGCCTTCATCTCGGTGGGGTTGGCGAACTTCAGCGCCTGGGCGCCCAGTGGCTTCGGCTGCCCCGTCACGACGTCGGCGGCGAACAGCTCGAGCTCGACGATCAGGTCCGGGTACTCGTGCACGGTCGACCACAGCTTGCGGCCCACGTTCAGCGTGACGTCGAGCTCTTCCTGACACTCACGAATCAACGCCTGCGGCTCGGTCTCACCCGCTTCGATCTTCCCGCCGGGGAACTCCCAGAGGTTCGCGCGGCTGGCGTTGGGCAGGCGCTGCTGCACCAGGAAACGCGTCGGATCGGTCGGGTCGGCGATCAGCCCGGCGACCACCCGAATGCGTTTCATCCACCGCTCCCGATCAGCTGAAGAGCGAAGAGCGTGCCGAGGTTGGTGAGCACGTAGAGGCGGTTGCCGTCGCGGGCGGAGACGAAGCGGGTCGGCGTCGCGGTGATGCCACGGCCAGGATTCCACGCGGCGCGCACCTTGCCGACGGTCGGGTCGACGAACGCGAGGGCGGTGGAGGTCGGAACCACGATGTAGCCACGGGTCATCACGGGCGGACGGCCGGCGTTGTTCGTCTTGCCCTTGGGCGTGCGGTCCGACAGGTCGAGGCTCCACAGTGCGCGGCCACCACGCGTCTCGAGGGCCGTCAGCGTGCCGTCGCCGGTCGCGAACAGCACCTCTCCGCGCTGCAGCAGTGACGTCACGCCACCACGGGCCGAGGCCCAGAGAATGTCGCCCGTCTTGGCGTCGAGGGAGAAGACGCCGTCTTTGTAGCTGGCGGCGAAGACGTGGCCGTTCTCGTCGATGACTGGCGTGGAGTCGACGTCCTTGAACTGCTGGCCGCCCGAGATGGTCAGCTTCCGCTCCCAGCGGGCCACGCCGTCATCGAGACCGAGCGCCACGAGGTAGCCATCGGCGAACCCCGCATAGACGAGGCCGTCGTACGCCGCGGGCATCGAGGCGCCGCGAATCGAGAAGCCCTGCGGCATGTCGCGCTTGTACTGCCAGGCCCACTTGCCGGTGGCGATGTCGACCGCGAACAACGTGTCCTGCGACGACATCACCAGCACGCGCCCCTCGGAGATGACCGGCGTCGTGATGAACTCTTCGTTCGACTTGAACTGCCAGACCGACTCGCCCGAGAGCACGTTGATGGCGTAGAGCACGCCGTCTCCGCCGGGCACGTAGGCGATGCCGTGATCGATCAGCGCGCCTGAGAAGAACCGGCCGAAGGTCTTCTTCTCCCAGAGAATCGAGCCGTCTTTGGGCGAGAGGCAGCGAATGCCGCCGTCACGCGTGGTGACGATGATGCGCTCGGTCTCGGGATCGATCGCGGGGCGTGCGGTCTCGCGCGGCTGGTACTCGAGCAGCTCGGTCTTCACGAGCGGCTTCGACCAGTCGATCTCCCACAGCGCTGGCGGGCTGACCTGCGCCACCCGCACCGGCATCGTGGGATCGTTGTTGAGCGGAATCGCCTTGCAGCCCGCGAGGAGCACGAGTGCTGCGAGAGCTGTCCTCGACGGGAGCGCGATCATCGATGTTCGAAGAGACGACGGGAGGCCGCGCCGATTACTTGCCGGCGTCGACAGCGACCGGGGCCATCACGACCTCGGGCACCGCGATGCCCTTCGCCGCGAGCAGCGCGATGCGCTCCTTGGCGAGGCGGGCGGCGGAGGACTCCGAGGCGCTCGAGGTGACTTCGCTGTAGCGCTTCATGGCGCCGTTCAGGTCGGCCTTCTTCTCGAGCAGACGAGCCGAGTGGTACAGGCCCATGCCCTTCATGAAGTCAGACTTGTTCTCCTGCGAGAGCTTGTCGAACGCAGCCGAAGCCTCGTCGAGCTTGCCGAGCGACTCGAGCGCGTAGCCGCGGGTCTCGAGCGCGATGGGACGCAGCGTGTCGGAGGGGTCGGACTCCTTGAGGAACTCTTCGGCGAGCGGCAGCGCCTCGGCGGCCTTGCCCTGACGGAGCAGCGCCTGCGCGAGCGGCAGTGCGGCGTTCACGGCGGTCTTCTTGCCCTTGTGATCGCCGCGGAAGGTCGTGAGCTTCGCGATGATCGCCTCGTCCTTTTCCTTCTCGGTCTTGAAGGGCGGCTCTTCGCCAGTCTTCACGGGCGCGGTGGCGTTGGCGTTCACTTCACGCTCGAGCACCTTGAGCGCGGAGCCGTACTGGTACATCGACGACTCGAGGCTGCGCTTCTGAATGTGGCCGACGAGCGCGATGCCGCCGCCGATGCCCACGAACGCGAGCACACCCAGGACGATGTTCTTGCCGTGCTGCTCGAGAAAGGGCACCGCCTGCTGTCCGAGCTTCTGCAGCTCGTCGGGGGCCTTCAGTTCCTTCAGCTCTTTCTTGGTCGTCATATCGGGCGGCGCTTCTGACGCCCCTCGCGCGGGGTGTCAACCTCTGAAAATGATTCTGGAAACCCCGTGAGATGGAGCCGAAAGCGAAGACGGAACAGGAGCGCAATGCCCTGATTTCGTTTCTGCTGCGCGATGCGACGTCCTGGCTAGAGATGCACGTGGCCGCCCGAGCCCTCGAGCTTGCTCAAGTCGCGGTGGAGCGTGACGATCTCGAGCTCGCGCGCGGTCAGCAGGTCGAACGCGGCCTGGCCGTAGCGATCGATGAAGGCCGAGAAGTCCTGCAGGCGGTGGAGCTCCTTCTTGAAACGATCGAACAGCACCTGCTCCTTCGGCGGAACCGGTTTGTCCGCGGCCTTCGCCTGGTGAATGGCCAGCTCGGCATCGGCGGCGCGCTGCTTCACGGTCAGCCACGCTGAGCGTTTTCCGCAGAACTCACTGACGAGCACCTTCACGCGCTGTTGGTTGAGCGCATCCATTCGGCTCTCGGCGAGCGCCTTGGCGTGCGCGAACGCGAAGCGGCCGGCCCACGACGTGTGTTCAGGACCGGCCGTACCCGAGAGCGTGGCGATGAGGGTGCGTTGGTACGTCACGAAGCCGTCGAGCGACTCGGCGGTGAGCTGGGCAGAGACGAGACGAAGGGTCTTCACATCGGCGGACATGGCGCCGGCACCCTACTTCGCGTTCACGACGCCGGCATCACCTGCCCGAACGAGAAACGAACGTGAGATCCAGAGTTCGCACGGCGTCACCCGCTCCGCAGACGTCACGGTGAGGCGCAACGAGGTGAGCGCCTCTCCCGCGTCGAGTGCCACGCAGTCGCCGAGACCGGAGCAGGACTTGAACACCACCCCCGCGGGTGCGCCTTCGAAGGACAGATCGATCGGCTCGCGCGGGGCAACGGGCACGACGAACTTCAAACGAGCCCCGTCCACCAACTCCACGCGCGTCACCCCCTCACGAATTCGCATGGGCGAAGGACGCACACAGGTGAGATTGAGCTCCATGCCTCGCGACTCGAGCCCATCGAGCGACTCGACGCAGAGATCTCTTTCGGTGGCGGGCCTCTCACACGCTGGAGCAACGCCACGCGCCTCCGAGTCCAGACAACCACCCGCCGCCTCGTAGACGAGCCGATCACCATCGTAGGCCGTGGTCCAGAACACGAAGCCGTCGCTCGCCGTGAGCTCGCGAACGCCGCTCTGGCAGCGAAGGAGATGGTGGGAGTGACACTCGCCGTTCCTGAGCCACTGCGCCCGGGCGCGTTCCCGGACCAGGTCGATGTTGGCGGGCAACTGTGGCCGCAACGCAAGACACGCGCTCAAACCAACCGCCGCGATGGCAGCGATCGACGTTGGTGGAGCCCTGAGACGGAACATGGTTGAACGGCCCGGTCGGCGAGCCCGGTCGTCGACCCTACTCCTTCTCGCGCGTGGCGGACTCCCACCCGAAAGACGATCCGTTCCTTGGCGACACGCTGACGCCAGGCCGTGGTCCGCCCACTGATCCCGCCTTCGAGGCGACGCATCACTCGGGAGAACACGCCGACCCGACGAAGGCGCCGAAGCCGACGCTCCAGAAAGGTGAAGCGCTCGATCGCTACGTCGTGCTCGAGCAGCTCGGCAAAGGCGGCATGGGCGAGGTCTACGCCGCGTGGGATCCCGTGCTCGACCGGAAGGTCGCGCTCAAGCTGCTGAAGGCTGAACACCAGTCGAGCGACCTCGCTGACGAGCTGCGGCTGCGGCTCATGCGAGAGGCTCAGGCGCTCGCGCGCATGACCCACCCGAACGTCGTCGCGGTGCATGACGTCGGCATCGTCGACGGTCAGGTCTACCTCGCGATGGAGTTCGTCGAAGGGCTGACGCTGACGAAGTGGCTCACCGAGAAGCCGCGCACGTGGCGAGAGATCGTCTCGGTCTTCCTCGAAGCGGGAGAAGGGCTGGCGGCCGCGCACGATGCGGGCGTCACCCACCGCGACTTCAAGCCCGACAACGTCGTCATCGGGAAGAGCGGCCGCGCCCGCGTGATGGACTTCGGGCTCGCGCATGCGCACGAGACGAACAAGGAGCCCGCCGCGCCGCTGGTGAGCGCCGAGACGCCCACGGGCTCCATTCGCCGCCGCATCACCCTGCCCGGCATCATGCTCGGCACGCCCGCGTACATGTCGCCCGAGGCGATGTACGGGCAGAAGACCGACCCGCGCAGCGACGAGTTCAGCTTCGCGATCGCGCTGTACGAGGCGCTGTACGGCGTTCGGCCCTTCGATGGGCTCACGGCGCCCGCGGTCGCGGCCGAGATCCAGCTCAACCGCGTCAAGCCGCCTCCGAAGAAGACGGCCGTTCCACGACGCATTCATCAGCTGCTGGTGAAGGCGCTGCGGGCAAACCCAGAAGAGCGGTTTCAGACGCTGCGCGCGTTCCTCATTCAGCTTGGCCGGCGGAAGACCTCTCAGCGGCGGCAGGTGCTGACGATCGCGGTCGCGGTGCTGTCGGCGGTGGCGCTGGTGATCGTCGTGGCCCTCACCCGTCGGGAAGCCCAGCGCTGCGCCACCGTGGCCTCGCGCATGGCCGGCATCTGGGACGAGCGCGCGAAGTCAGAAGCGCGCGGCGCCTTCACGAAGTCGAGCCGTCCGTGGGCAGGCTCCGCGTGGACCGAGACCGAGCGCCTGATGGATGGCTGGGGCCAGCGCTGGGTCGATCGTCGTCGCGCTGCGTGTGAGGCGAGTGATGGGCGCGCTGACGAGCAGGTCGGCCAGGCGATCGTGTGTCTGAGCCGCCGGCTCGCCGACTTCGACGCGACGGCGCAGCTGCTGCGCAAAGCCGATGACGATGTCGTCGAGCGCGCCGTCTCTCTCGCCGCGTCACTGCCTCCGCTCGGAGCATGCGATCAAGCCGCGCCCGTGCGCGCGACCGTGGAGGCCGAAGACGTTCGTCGCGGCCTCGCCGGCGTGAAGGCGCTCATCGAAGCGGGCAAGTTGAAGGAAGCGCACGGCCGCATCTCGCTCGTGATGGATCAGGCGCGATCGCAGGAAGCGACTGACGCAATGGCGGAAGCGACGTGGCTGAGCGCGCGGCTCGCCGGCGCCGAGCTCGACTTCGTGAAGGCCGATCAGCTGTCGGAAGACGCGATTCTGCTGGCGCAACAGCATCAGAGTGACGAGCTGGTCGCCAGAGCGTGGGTCGATCGCGTCGGCTTCGCGGGAGCCAGCAACCTCGATCTCGAAGACGCCCTGCGCTGGGCCAGGTACGCGCGGGTCGCCGTCAATCGCTACGGTGCCCCCCGGGAGCTCGAGGCCTCGCTCGCGAACAACGAAGCCGTCATTCGCAGCCGGCAGGGCAAACACGACGAAGCGCTCACCCTGCATTCGCGTGCGTTGACGCTGCGGGAAGCCGTCTTTGGTCCTGAGTCGCCGATGGCCGCGCGTAGCCACAACAACCTCGGCATCACACTGCGGGCGATGGGCAAGACGAAGGAGGCGATCGTCGAGTTCCGTCGCGCGCTGTCGATCGAAGAGAAGGTGCTCGCGCCCGATCACCCGGCCGTCGCCGACACGCTCAACAACCTCGCGAACGCGCTCCATGACGCGGGCGAGCATGACGAGGCGATCGCGTCGCTGCAGCGCTCCTTGTCGATTCGCGAGAAGGCGTTCGGCGTCGACAGCCCGAAGGTGGCGCAGTCGCTCTCGAACCTCGGCGCGGTGTGGCTCGACACCGATCGACCGAAAGAGGCCCTCGAGGCGCTGACCCGCGCGCTGGCGATCAAAGAGAAGACTGCTGGAGCAAAGGCGCTCACCGTCGCGCTCACGCTCACCAACCTTGCCACGGCGCAGCGGCGGGCGGGCGACCTGAACGCAGCGAAGGACTCGGACACGCGAGCATTGGAGATTCGGAAGATGGCGTTGGGCGCCGCGAGTCCCGAGCTCGCACGCAACCTGACGGGACTTGGCGCAACCAGTCTGCTCGAGAACAACGCCGGCGGAGCGCGCGGCTATCTCGAGCAGGCGTGGTCTCTGTCGACCGCGAAGACGATCGAGCGTGGCGACGCAGCGTTTCTGCTCGCAAAGGCGCTTGGGAAGACCGACGCCGCGAGGCGGAAGGCGTTGCTGGACGAAGCGCTGAGCAGCTGGCCGGCTGTCTACGGCTCGCGCCAGGAGGCCACCCGACTTCAGCGGGAGTTCGATGCGACTCGTCCTCGGTAGTGCGCTGGTGCTCCTCTGCGCGTGCCCACCATCGCCGAGCGATGGTTGCCTGCCGAAGCCCGGGCTCACGTTTCCGACCAGCGTCACGGGCGCCGAGACGCTCGTCACCACCGTGGGCATGCTGACGATCGCTGGCCCCCCGGTCACCTGCATTCCAGACGACCCGAACCTCGTCACCGTCAGCGCGACGCTCTCGGGAGGAGGTCAGCCAGCGCGGTCCGTTCCCGCCAGCATCGCGCTGTCGACCTTCGAAGACTCTCAGATCAAGGTCGATCTCTCGACCGCTCAGCCCGGCGAGTATTCGCTTCAGCTCTTCGTGGAGCCGACGATCGCGGCCATCAGCACCGACATGATCATCGCGATCGATCGCACGAGGCCACCGCCGCCTCGCCTCGAGACCTCCTGCTCCGGCAGCCACGGTCGAACGGCGCTGGGGACCTCGATCTGTGTCGACCGGGTCGGCTCGTTTCTGGCCCGCCTGCCTGATGGCGGAGCCGTGACCTTCACGGGGACGAGTGTCACCCTCGCGAGGGACGTGCTCTGGATCGAGAGCCTGAGTGACGCAGGAGCGGTCGTCGAGCGCCACGTCGAACGAAGCGCAGGCCAGTTCGAGCGCACCCACATGATCCAGGTCGATGGTGCCCGGGTGGATGCCGCCGACGAGCAACATCTGTGGGCCGCAACGACGTTCGCGACGACCTGGGACGATGGCGGCAGCTCGACCCAGCGCACGGCCAACGCCGATCAGTCACGACTTCGCCTGATCGAAGAAGGACGAGGGCTCGAGTTCCGCTCGACCGAAGACATCTGCGAGCTGGACGGAGGCTGTTGGAGCATCGCCGCGCTCGGTGGGCGGGAGATCGCCAACGTCGGCACGAAGCACGTCTGGTTCGAACAGGAGTCCGGCCTGCTTCGCGGGCTCGTGCGCCCCCTCTCTGCCCAGCGAGTCTCGGCGATCACCAGCCATTCGTTCCCACAGCTTCGGGTTCATCCCTACTCCGACAGTGCGTTCCGCCTGCGCGCTCCGGCCTCGCTGGTGCTGGCTCCGCCGAGCAACGTCACGCTGCTCATCGAGCGACGCGATGGACTCTTCGAGCTCTGGGAGCCGCAGCGGGGCTGGTCGTTGCGCGACGCAACGGACTTCCTCGTCGCCTTCGACACGGGCAATGGCCAGACCGCCGTCTTCCTGCGCTGATCAGCCGCGAGAGAACACGCGCTTGAGCCGGCTCCAGAAACCACCGGCGCGCTGGCCGAGCTCTTCACTGCGCTTCTGGTTCGTCTCGGCACGCTTCTCGGCGCTGATGCCGAGCCGTTTCGCGACCTCGTCGGTGGTGTAGCGGCTGGCGAGGGTGGCCTGAACGACCTTGCGCGTCCTGAACTCGCGCGCCTCGACCTTGAGCACGCACTCGGCGTCGAGGCTGACGGTGATGGCGATCTGAACGGAGCCCTTCGGACCCTTCGGCAGGCCTTCGATCTTCATCGCGCCGAGAAACTCGTTACCCGAGACGTTGCTGTCTTCGCCCTGGAAGATCAGCACCTCGAGCTCGGTCTGATCGTCGAGGTGCGTGGAGAGCCCGAACGACTTCGTCGCCGGCAGCGGTGTGTTGCGCTCGATGAGGCGATGAAAGCCACCGCCCGGCTTGCCGAGCCCGACCGTCATGGGCACGACGTCGATCAGCACCAGGCTCGAGACCTTGTCGACCGAGCCCGAGTAGAGCGCAGCGCCCAGCGCGACCGCTTCGTCGGCGTTCACCGAGGCGTGCGCGGGCTTCTTGAAGAGCGTCTTCAGCTGCTCCCGCACGAGCGGCATGCGGCTCATGCCACCGACGAGGATGATGTCGTCGACCTGCGAGACCTTGAGCTTCGCGTCGAGCAGCACGTCTTGAACGGCCTGAATGGTGCGCTCGACCAGCGCCTTGCACGCGACCTCGACGTCGGCGCGGGCGATGGAGCACTTGA
Organism: Archangium gephyra; assembly: GCA_943370055.1. Taxonomy (GTDB): domain Bacteria; phylum Myxococcota; class Myxococcia; order Myxococcales; family Myxococcaceae; genus Xiheimicrobium; species Xiheimicrobium gephyra_A. Next base: position 49,186 of record CALRPN020000019.1, on the reverse strand, counting down.
GATCGCGCGGCGTGCCAGACGGATCCATCTCGAGCATCGGCAGGTGGATGTCGAAGGTCGTCTGCTCCGAGAGCGCGACCTTGGCCTTCTCGGCGACCTCCGAGATGCGCGAGAGCGCGACCTGATCACCTGCGAAGGGCCGGCCGTGCTGCGTTTGAAAGCGCTGGAGCAGCAGATCGACGATCTGGTTGTCGAAGTCGACGCCACCGAGGAACACGTCTCCACCGGTCGCGAGCACCTCGAAGACGTTCTTGTCGATCTTCAGCAGCGTGGCGTCGAAGGTGCCGCCGCCCAGGTCGTAGACGAGCACGGTGCGCGCGAGCTCGCGGTTCATGCCGAACGCGAGCGCCGCAGCGGTGGGCTCGTTGAGCACGCGCTCGACCTTGAGACCCGCCATGGCGCCAGCGCGTCGAACGGCCTCGCGTTGCGGCTCCGAGTAGTAGGCAGGGCACGTGACGACAGCGCGCGAGACCTTCGTGCCGAGGGTGTGCTCCGCCATCTCGCGACACTCTTTGAGAATGAGGCCCTGCACCTCTTCGAGCATCAGCGTGTTGGGCCCGAGCTTCACGGCCGCGCGGTTCTGGGCGTCGGCGACGATCTCGAAGTGGGCGCGCGTGCGAACGTGATCCACGGTGGGGCTGCCGAAGTCGCGGCCGACGAGCCGCTTGGCGCCGAAGATCGACTGCGTCGGGTTGAGCACCATCTGGCCCTTCGCGCGGTGGCCGACCTCGAGCCGGCCGTTCTTCGAGAGCGCGACGACCGAGGGAATCGTGTTGTAGCCGTCCTTCGAGCGGAGGATCAGCGGGCGGCCTTTGCTGACGATCGCGCAGGCCGAGTTCGTGGTGCCGAGATCGATGCCGATGACGGGGCCGGTGTCGGCGATGGGTCCGACGTCCTTCAAGTAGACGGGCCCCGAAGTGACGGCCGCAGGCGCGGGCGCCGGAGCCTGCACGACGAGCGTCTGAACCGGCGCTGCAACGCGTGGCGGCTCGGGCGCACGACTGACCTCGCGACGAATCTCGGGCAGCGCAGGAGGTGGCGGTGGTGCCTCCTCTTCAGGGCTCGACGTGTCGATGTCGATGTCGAGCTCGAAGCCCTCGGAGGGCGAGGACGGAAGCGGCGGCTCCTCTGGCGCAACGGGCGCATTGGGGGTGGTGGCGATGAGGCTGTCGAGGTCGAGCTCGATCTCGTTTCCGCTCGGTGGCGAGGTGTCGATCTCGATCTCTGCGGCGGCCGAAGGCGTCGGCTCGAGCGAGGCAAACAGATCCTCGATGGGCGTTGGCGGAATCGGCGGTGGTGTCGTCGAAGCTCGAGCGACAGGGGGCGGCGCACTGGCGGTTGGTGCGACTGGAGGAACAACAGGAGCCTTCGGTGCCAGCGCAGGAACGGGCGGCGGTGCAGCTTTCGGCGCCAGCGCAGGGACTGGGGACAGTGGCGCGACCTTTGGTGCAACCGGCGCTGCAGTCGGAGCGATCGCCGGAACAGGCGACGTCGAGGTGGGCTTTGGAGCGACCGCCGGAACCGGAGACGCTGGCGCGATCGACGGAGGTTTCGCCGACTGCGTGCTCGCCAGCATGCGATCGACCAGCACCTTGCTCGACTCATCGAGCGCGACGAACTGCACGCCCATGCCCGGTGCTCCGGCCGGATCATCGGGGCCTCGAACCCAACGCACGATCGCCGAGCCCTGCATCACCCGCTGCCCGTTCGCGATCTCGACGCGGAACTTCAGCTCGGTGCCGACGGGTTTTGGATCCCTGGAGCGGATGAACATGCCGCCGTCGCTCAGGTTCGTCGCGTACCGCTGAGCGAACTCATCCACACCCGTGTAGCTGAGCTTCACCAGCAGCCCGACGGCTTTGCGGGCATTCGAACGGTGATCGGACACGGCCCAAGCGTAGGCGCCGCCGCTGCACCTGACATCAGTGAATCACTCGTCGGCGAAGATGGCCTTCGTGTTCGCGAGATAGAACGGAACCGAGCCGACCAGCTCCATCACGAGGGAGAGCACGAGGAGCACGAGTGAGTTCGTGCCTTCCTTCTCCCACAGGCCCCAGAGCGTAAAGCCCACCGCGCAGGCCAGCAGCCCACTTCCGAGCACACGCCAACCGATCACGAGCACCGCGGCCGCCTCGAATCGCAGACTGAAGAGATCGCGGAAGACTCCGACGAGCAGGACCAGCGACAAGACGAGGTGATGCCCCGCCAGCACCAGCACACCCGACTCGATCGCCGCCTCTTTGGAGTCGTCAGGACCTGACACAGCCGCAGCAGCCAGCCAGCCGATCGGGACCAGCACCATGAGCAGGAACTGCCGCGTTGGGCCTCGCTCGACGAAGAGCTTCGGCGCGAACACGCGCGCATCGAAGAAGCCGATCTTGAACGCGTAGGTCAGCGACGTGAAGAAACCGCAGACGATCGAGAGCAGCACCAGCCACCACACCGGGCTGTCTTCGGGCAGCGGCACCGCTCGGCTGCGAAGCATGTGACCAAGCGTGATGATCGGCAGCAGCACCAACTGCCCGATGTGGAGCCAGATCAGGAAGAGCCGCACCACAGAGGCCTCACACGGGAATCAGCTGCTGGGCGATGCGCTCGAGATCCGACAGCGTCTGAACCGTCACCACCTGAGACACGGCCTTCTCGTACCGCAGCATTTCGGAGTCGCCGAAGCCCCAGTTCTGCCGCGGCTCCGTGCAGATCCACACCACCCGCTTCGCCTTGCGCTTGACGTCTTCGAGCGCCCACACGTTCGCCGGGTTGTGGTTGTTGCGGCCGTCTCCGATCACCAGCACCGTCGTGCGCCGGCTGATGGAGCCCAGGTAGGTGCGGTTGAACTCGGCGAAGGCATGGCCGTAGTTCGAGTTCGACGCGAGCGAGATGACGCCCGACTGGGTCGCAGCGTCGATGGCCTCTTCGGGCCGTGCGTCTTTGAAGAACTTCGTCACCTCTCCGAGCTCGGACACGAAGATGAAGCTTCGTACGCGTGAGAACAGTGACTGCAGCGTGAAGGTGAACAGCACCATCATGCGCGAGGTGACACGCACCGAATCAGACACGTCACAGAGCACCACCACGTCGGGCCGCGCGGGCCTGCGGGTCTTGAACTGCGGCACCATCGGCACGCCACCGGCCGAGAGGTTCTTTCGCAGCGTGCGTCTCGGGTTCAGCTGACCGCGTTTGCGGGAGCGCTGCCGTCGAATGAGCCGGGCCTTGAGCTTCTCGGCGAGTGCACGAACGGCCCGCTGGGCGATCTCGATCTCCTGTCGCGACAGCAGGTGCAGCTGTTTGTCGGCGACGTTGCCCTGCGCCTTCTTGAGGCGAGCGCCGATCTGCCGGCCCGCTTCAGCCCGTGCGGCCTCTTCGACCTTTCGCATCGCGGCGGAGAGGTGTTTGCCGACGATCTCGATCCCTCGTGACGAGACGCCGCGCGACTGCAGCTCGGCGTTGATCGTGTCGAGATCGCTGCGCGTCTGCTCGAACCCTGCCCCGCTCAACAAGCGGCGCGAGAAGAACCCCGTCTGAAGCGCGTTCTGCACGCGAGAGAAGTCGATCTGCAGCGTCGCCTGACGGAACAAGCTCGCGAGCTGCGCGCGGTTGCCCTGCATCATCGCCTGCGTCAGCGGAGACAGCTGGCCGGCGAGGCGATCGAGCATCCACACGATCATCTTCAGCTCGTCACCCTCGAGCAGGCCCTCCTCGCGAATGCGATCGGCGAGCGACTGATCGATCTCCTGCAACATCTTGATCGCGCCGGTGAAGAAGAGCTCGAACGCGCGGTTGAACGTCTCGACGTCAGCGGCGCGTTTGCAGAGCGACGCCTCGAGCGCCGATCGGAAGAGCTCGGGATCTTCGACGCCCGTCGTCGCGATCGCCTCGACCGCGTCACGCGACTCCGAGATCGCCACCTTGAGGCCGTTCTGCCGAAGCACCTCGACGAACTCGACGACGCGCGCTTCCATGGCTCAGGGCACCACCAGGCGAGAGGTTCGCGCCGGAGCCGCAAACCAGCCGAGGCGTTCACCGCCGCGTGAGACGACCCACACGTGCCCGAGCCACGTCTCCTGCTTCAGGGTCTGGCCCGCCGGAATGGTCGCGTAGCGCACGAGCTTTCCTTCGAAGTCGACCCAGTCCCACGTCAGCTCGAGCTCGCCCGCGTTCTCCACCATCACGACCGACGGATCGTGCGTGCCCGGAGAGACCCTCGGCATCGGCGCACGCAGCTCGAGGCCAAGCAGCGGAACGTATTCGTCCACCGACGGAGGCGAGCGCACGGGAACAGCCTGCTTCAGGTGCGCTGGCCACGCAAAGCGCGGGAGCGTGATGGAAAGGGCTTCGCGCAGGGGCGCGTCAGGAACCTTCGCGTCGAGGACCTTCTCGGACTTCAGCATCATCAGGCTCCGCGCGAGAACGACATCACCACTTCGATGTGGCGGGTCTGCGGGAAGAGATCGAACAGCCGCACCGTGCGCGGCACGAACCCCTGGGCGACGAGCTCGGCAGCGTCACGCGCGAGCGCGGCGGGATCACACGCGATGTAGACGACCTTCGACGCGAGCAGCCGCGACGCCCACTCTCCGATGCCGGGCGCTCCGGTACGTGGTGGATCGAGCAGCACGCGATCGAAGCGCTTGGACTCCTTCACCAGGCCCTTCGCGAACTTCTCGCAGTCGCCCTGCACGAAGCGCACGTTGCCGAAGCCCTGCTTGCGGGCCGCGTCCTGCGCGAGACCGACCGAGACCGTCGATGACTCCACGGCAAGCACCGACTTCGCCGCTGCGGCCAGTGGGAAGGTGAAGTTGCCGTTGCCCGAGTAGAGCTCGAGCACGTCGTCATCAGGGCCGCAGTCGAGCTCGGCGATGGCGTGATCGACGAGCGGACCATTCACGTCGGCGTTGGCCTGAGAGAACGCGTCTGGCCGATACCGAACCCCATCGGACTCGAGCACGGGCTTCCCGAGCAGCTCGGGAGATCCCTTCCCTGCTCCGGGCACCAGCACCACGCCTGCGACCGCCTCGTCACGAATCAGCGCCTGCGCGACCTCGCGGTGCTTCGGCCGCAGCGCGCCCTTCGCCATCAGCGCGAACGACACCTCGCCGCCGACCTCGAGCAGGTGCACCTCGTCGATGTCCTTCAGCGCCGTGCCGAGCGCGTCAGCGAGCTCTCCAGGCATCGACTCGAGCGGAGGCGTGAGCGCGGGACAGAGATCGACCTCGACGTGGGTGTGGCTGCGCTTGCCGAAGAAGCCGAGCCGCCCCTTCACCGGGTGCAGCACCGCGCGCCGCCGCGTGTTGTACGGCATGGGCGAGAAGACGAACGGCAACAGCTCGTAGCGCTCGTGGCCGATGCCGCCGAGGTGCTCGAGGGCCGACGTCACGATCTGCTGCTTGTACTGGTGCTGAAGGTCCTCGGTCAGGTGCATCCAATCGCAGCCACCACAGCGATCGGCGAGCGGGCACACCGGCGAACGGCGGCCAGGTGCGGGATCGAGCACCTCGAGCAGCTCGCCACGCATCGCCTTGCCCTGATCGAACACCTCGGCGAGCACCCGATCACCTGGCACCGTGCCGGGAACGAAAACGGCGCGGCCCGCGACTTCGGCCACGCCGTCACCAGACTTCGACAACCGCTCGATGGAGAGTTCGAGGCGCCGCAAACGTCACTTCTTCACGGGCTTGTCGTCAGGCAGCTCGGCGCGCAGGCGATCGACGAAGCGCTCGAGGCGGGCGCGCTTCTCGTCGTCGACGTCCATGAACTCGATGCCCATGCCCGACATCTGATCGGACTGCGGATCGTACGGCTGCATCCGAATGACGCGGCCAGTGAGATCGAAGGGGAAGGCGGCGTCGGGCAGCGAGATGATCAACCGAACGATCGTGCCCACCGAGGCGGGCTCGCGCGTGTTGATGAAGATGCCGCCGCGGCTGATGTTGACCGCGAAGTCCGTGATGAAGCTACCCACCGTGCGATAGGCGACGAGCAGCTCGTGCTGCAGGCGCTCCGCCTTTCGCGTGGTGGAGGGTGACGGCGTCGGCTTCGGAGCCTTGTCAGACATGGTGGCGGGACCTTACACAAACAGCGTGTCGAGGTGATTGGCAGCGTGCATCGCGTGCACGGCTTCGTAGGCAGCCTTCGAGACCTGCCCGTAGGCGAAGTGCGGGGCGAGTGGGCCAGTGTGGCTCTTGAAGCGGGCGATCGCAGCCTCGAGCCTCGCGAGCCCTTCGGCGGCGCTCAGGTTCTGGTCGGGTGAAACGACGCCCGGAACCGGCGCTTTCGTGTCGTGCCGCATGAAGCCCTGCTTGAGGAACTTCTTGAGCACCATCGGCCCGATGAAGGCGCGCACTGGCCAGGCGGCGGGCTTCGGGAAACCGTCGATGGAGCAGTCGATCGATTGCGCGCAGTGCGCCAGCGCCCAGCCGAACCCGTTCGGAGCCTCGGCCAGCACCGCGCGCGCCTCGGTCACGAGCGCCTCGAACGTCGAGATCTGACGCGGAGCCGGCACGCTCAGAACACCATCGTCTTGCAGTCCTTCGACACCTTGAGCGTCGGGCCCGTGAGCTTCTGCACCGACTCGACCGTCTCGCCGGGCGCGAGCTCTTTGAGCACGAGGCCTTCGTTGGTGACGTCCATCCACGCGAGGTCGGTGCAGATCGCGTTCACGCAGCGCTTGCTGGTGAGCGGCAGCGCGCAGCTCTTCAAGATCTTGTGACCGCCGTCCTTCGTGGCGTGCTCCATGGCGACGATGACGCGTTTGGCGCCGACGGCGAGATCCATCGCGCCGCCCATGCCCTTCACCATCTTGCCGGGGATCATCCAGTTCGCGAGGTCGCCGAACTCAGAGACCTCCATCGCGCCGAGCACCGCGAGATCGATGTGGCCGCCGCGGATCATGCCGAAGCTCGCCGCCGAGTCGAAGTACGACGCGCCGGGCAGCGCGGTGACGGTCTCTTTTCCGGCGTTGATGAGATCGGGGTCTTCGTCGCCCTCGTACGGGTACGGGCCGGTGCCGAGCATGCCGTTCTCGCTCTGCAGCACGACCTCGACGCCTTTCGGAATGTAGTTGGGGATCAGCGTCGGCAGACCGATGCCGAGGTTCACGTAGAAGCCGTCACGAAGCTCTTTTGCGACGCGCTGGGCGATCTGTTCACGGGTCAAAGGCATGGAAGGTTCTCTTTCGCTCAGGCGGGACGGGGACGAACGGTGCGCCGCTCGATCCACTTGTTGAGGCCCTGCGACTGCACGACGCGCTTCACGTAGACGGAAGGCACGTGAATCTGATCGGGCTCGAGCTCGCCGACGGGCACGATGTGCTCGGCCTCGACGATGGTCACCTTCGCGGCCATGCACATGAGCGGCGAGAAGTTACGGGCCGTCTTCCGGAAGACGAGGTTGCCCCACGTGTCGGCCTTCCACGCGCGGACGATCGCGAAGTCGGCCTTCAGCGGAGACTCGAGCACGTACTCGTGGCCGTCGATGACGCGCACCTCTTTGCCCTTCGCGACCTCGGTGCCGACGCCGGTGCGAACGAAGAAGCCGCCGATGCCCGCGCCGCCGGCCCGAATGCGCTCGGCGAGCGTGCCCTGCGGGTTCAGCTCGACCTCGAGCTCACCCGAGAGGAACTGGCGCTCGAACTCCTTGTTCTCGCCCACGTAGGACGAGACCATCTTCTTCACCTGCTTGTTCTTGAGCAGCACGCCGAGGCCGAGCTCGGTGGTGCCGCAGTTGTTCGAGATGATCGTGATGCCCTTCACGTTCTTCTTGAGCAGGGCAGTGATCAGGTTCTCGGGGTTGCCACAGAGACCGAAGCCTCCGGACATCAACGTGACGTTGTCGGGAATGTCTTTGACGGCCTCGTCGGCCGAAGCGACGACCTTGTTCATGGAGCGGGTTCTTCCGCAGGCAGCCTTCGATGACAACCCTTGAACGACGTTGCGGTGCGTCGGGAGCGCTTCACCGCGCGAAGTGCTCGACCGTGCCTGACAGGCCAGTCGCGTCGGTCGAGAGCGGCGTGAAGGCGATGCGGAAGCTGCGGCTGGCGCGCACCACGGGCACGTCGGCGTCGAGGGTGACGGGCTGGCCGGCGGTCAGCGTCAGGGTCTGCACCACGCCGCGCGTGCCGTGCAGCTCCACCTTCGCCGAACCTGTGGCGAGCGACAGCTGGCCCTTCACGTGAACGAGCTCGTTTCGCGATTCCGTCGAGAACGGGGCAGAGGTCGAGTTGCTGATGCGTTTCGCTTCGAGGCGGCAGGTCATGCGTTCGTTGATCGAGAGCGGGTGGTTCTCGCAGCTCACCACCGCCGCGTCGTCAGGCGCCTTGCAGGCGATGAAGATGAGAATCGCGAGGCTGTGATGGAATGCGCGCATGCGTGACGAAACTCCGGGCCGATGGTCGAGCGTGGGGTTGTTGATCGTGAGCCTTCCCCTCCTGGCGGTGGGGCTCGTGCTGGCGCCGTGGGCCGATCGGTTCTTCGACTCCACCCATCGTCTCTTCGCCAGCGACAGCGAGCGCGCCGCCGGAGACTTCATGTGGGAGGTCTCGAGCGCCCTGCTCTTCCTCGGCGTCGGCGGCATCGGCTGGGCCATTCGAGATCTCATCGTCGGGCCCACGAAGAAGTAAGGCCGCCTCCGAACGAACGGAGACGGCCTCGGAGCCTTCAGGGAACGAAGCTCAGCGCTCGACCATCAGCGCGATGCCTTCACCGCCGCCGATGCAGAGCGAAGCGACGCCGCGCTTGTGGTTGTGATCCTTCATCGTGTGCAGGAGCGTGACGAGCACGCGCGCACCCGAGGCGCCGATGGGGTGACCGAGGGCCACCGCGCCGCCACGAATGTTCACCTTCGCCGGGTCGAGCTTGAGCAGCTGGTTGTTGGCGAGCGACACGACCGCGAAGGCCTCGTTGATCTCCCACGTGTCGATGTCGTTCACCGTCTTGCCCGTGCGCTGCATGAGCTTGTTGATGGCGTCGGTGGGCGCGATCGTGAACTCGGCCGGCTTGCGCGCCGCCGCGGCGTGACCGGCGATCTTCGCGAGCACCGGAATGCCCAGCGCCTTCGCCTTGTCAGCGCTCATCAGCACGAGGGCTGCGGCGCCGTCGTTGATCGACGAAGCGTTCGCCGCCGTCACGGTGCCGTCCTTCTTGAAGACCGGCTTGAGGGTGGGGATCTTCTCGGGCTTCGCGTTCTTCGGGCCCTCATCTTCGAGCACGATGATCGGGTCGCCCTTCTTCTGCGCCACCGACACGCCGACGATCTCGTTCTTGAAGAGCCCTTCCTTCTGCGAGCGAATCGCGCGGTTCGTCGACTCGACCGCGAACTCGTCCTGCGCGGCGCGCGAGATCTTCATGTCGGTCGCGCACGCCTCGGCGCAGATGCCCATGTGCACGTTGTCGTACGCGTCGGTGAGGCCATCGAGCACCATCGAGTCCTTGAACTCGACGTGGCCCATGCGGGCGCCGTTGCGCATCGTGTGCGAGAGGTACGGAGCGTTCGACATCGACTCCATGCCGCCAGCGACGACGACATCGGCCTCGCCGAGCGCGATCACCTGATACGCGTTGACGACGGCCTGCAGACCAGAGCCGCACACCTTGTGAACGGTGACGGCCGGGGTGCCATCGGGAAGGCCTGCGAACCGCGCTGCCTGGCGCGCAGGAGCCTGACCGACGCCAGCCTGCAGCACGTGGCCCATGAAGATCTGCTCGACGAGCTCGGCCTTCACGCCAGCACGCTCGAGGGCGGCCTTGATCGCGACGGCTCCGAGCTCGGGTGCCTTCAGTGACGAGAGTGCGCCCTGGAAGGCACCAATCGGGGTCCGCGCTGCGCCAACGATCACCACGTCACGAGCCATGTTCTTCTCCGCGAAAGAGGGCGACTGCGCTCGCGTGTATGTCGCCCGGCTTCGCGGGGGTCAAGGCCACTGGCCGACCGACCGCACCTGGTTTGGTCGAACGCTCAGGGAAGTTCGGCGAGCGGGCCCGTTGGCACGGCCTGATAGCGCGGCACGGGGTTGCGGCGTTCCGCACAGCCCACGATGCGCTTGCTGCACTTGCCCTTCGCCGACGGCCCATCGTCGGGCAGCCGCCACTCGAGCGCGACGGCGAGCGACTTCTCACGAATCGCCTCCGGAGCGCCCAGCTGCGCGAGCGCCAGCGCCTGAACGCGCAGACAATCGGCGTCACGAGGGAAGAGCTTGATGCCCGCCTGGGCGGCCTCGAGCGCCTCGGGGTAGCGGCCCGAGCTCGCCTCCGACATCGCGAGCATCTGCCAGACCGTGACGTCACTCGGCGCGAGCTGAGAGGCACGCCGATAGGCCTCGGCGGCGAGCGGCCACCGCCACACCTGAGCGTAGATGTCTCCGCGCGTCTTCCAGGTGGCGGCCTGCTCACCGAGCAGCGATTCGGCCTTCTTCAAGAGCTTCAGCGCATCGTCCGTTTGGCCCCGTTTGCCCGCGATGGTCGCGAGCCCCCACGTCGCCCTGCCCTGTTCGTCCTTCGTCTTCGCCACCGCACTCGCGAAGCGGAACGCCTGCTCGGCTTCGGCCAGGTATTCCTGCAGCGACACCGAGAGCGCGAGCCCACGACGGTACGCCTGCTCGAACGACGGCGAGCCGCGACCGATCAACGCGACCGTCGACGTGCCCATGATCGTCGCTGGCGCGTCGACGCAGGGGTCGAACGTCTGCCCAGTCAGCTTCGCGCCAGCGGTGATGAACGCGGCGCCGTTGGGCGTCTTCGAATCGGAGCAGGCCAGCGCGTGCAGCTCGCCCAGCCGCGTCTTGTGAACGACCTGGGCCTGCACCGTCAGGGGAAGATCATTCGGCGCGACGCCGACGGGCACCTCGAAGCCGATACGCACTGCGCGGGCGTCACGCGCCGGCACCGTGTGGTTCCAGACGGCCGCGACGAACTGGTTGGTCTGGCGCTCGTGAATCGGCTCTCCGTTGATGTCGACGACCTCGGCGCGGAGCTGGTGCGCGTTGGTGCTCGCGAGCACGCGGCCGCTCTTCGTGCGCAGCTCGACCTCGAGCACCGTGCCCTGGTTGTCCATGACGCTCCCGGGGAAGCGGTGGCCCACCCGATCGTTGAACACCACCACGTCGACCTCGAGCGTCTGACCGGCCTTCGGCGCGGCCAGCGAGGCGGCCGGAAGCCACGCGCCATCAGCCACGCGGGCAGCCGCGACCTCGACGATGACCGAGTCCTTCAAGAACTCCTGCACGCGCTTGAGGGTGTTGGCGTCGTTGCGCATGGCCGCGAGCGCGGTGTGCGAACCGAGGAAGCGATGCGAGGTGATCTGGCCCTTCTTCGCAGCCACGTCGCCCAGCACCGCGGGCTCCTTCGTCATGTGGCAGCCACGGCAGTCCTGCGCCTTCACCTGGTCTGGTCGATCTGCGTTCGAGTGGTTGTACGCCGACTTCTGCCAGGCGCCGAAGTCGTCCATACCGAAGAAGGCCGCCTGATTGCCCGTGGCCTGGCTCAGGAACGAGCGGTGGCAGCTCGCGCAGAGTTCGACCGTGCGAAGTGCGTCGTTGCCCACGCGCTTCTTGTGGTTCTCGATCGTCGCCTCTTCGATCTTCTCGGGGAGCGCGTCATCGGACCGGAGCGTGAGGCTACCGTTGCCATCGACCGTCGCGTGCACGGCGCTGTGACAGCTCGTGCAGCTGATGCCGGCATGCGCGCGCGGATCGTTCGGGTCGATGGCTTTGTCCATGGCGCCCGCGGTGAGCAGCGCGAGGTCGTGACAACCCGCGCACATGCGGCTGGCCGAGAAGCTCACGTCTTTGCGCAGGCGCTCGACGGCGACGCGGTAGAGGGGGTTCGTGAACGAGGCCAGCGAGTGGGCGCTCGTTCGCCACTGCGCCGCAATGTCGGTGTGACAGCTGCCGCAGATCTTCGCGTCGTCGATGTGCGCAGACGGAAGCGTGCCGCGCGCGTCTTGAACCAGCTGCCCCGGTGCCCAGACAGAACGATCGGCTGGGAGCACCGGTTCTGCTGCGAGCACAGAAGCGACGAGGGCGAAGATCATGGCTCAGTTCTTCAGGTTGACGGGCTGACCTGCGCGCTGCTTCTTGCCGACGACGCCAAGCTCCGACACCGGGCTCTCAGCGAACGTTCCGAGATCCTTGCCGCGCGGAGCAAAGGCAGTGTCTTGCGCCGCCATCGGGGGAGCTGCGCCACCGTTCGGGTTCGCGCCCCAACGGCCACGAATCGGGTTCTTGCAGGCGATCGGCCCGCTCCACGGGTACCGAATCGCGTACCGGCCCTGGAACTGGTTGTTGCCGTATGAGACGGCGCCCTGCTCCAGCGTGGTTCCGTTGGTGAGGAACTCGCGGCCACCTGCGATCGGCGGAGCGGCCTTGAACACGAGATCTTCGCCCAGCGACGCCTTGTCGTAGCGGGCGTGCAGTCGGGTCAACACGAAGCCCCACGCGCCCTGGCCGTTCGAGTGCCGCGCACGCACCTGCGACTGAATCGCGTTCAGGTACTGGGTGACGACCTGCTGATCCTGCGGATCGAGCTTGTCCATGTTCTTCACCTCGATCTCCGGCGCGACGAACTTCGCCGAGTCGAGCACGTCGAGGCCGAACGTCGTCAGATCAGACTCGTCGAGCGCGGGGATCGGGCACGGGTCGCAGGAGTTCGAGTCCCACGAGTACTCGGTGACCACGCTGCCCTTCACCTTCGCCTGCGTCTTGTCGAAGAGCGACGCGTAGAACGGGCCGAACTCGTTCTTGGTGCTGGGCACGAGATCGATGTTCGTGGGGATGGTGACGTTCGGGTAGTTCGCCGCCTCGTACCGCTGGTTGCGGGCGAGGATGTGAACGATCAGATCCTGCTTGTCCTTCGCGTTGATGAGGCCGAGCCGCACCGGCAGCTCGAACTTCTCGGAGTCGTAGTGGAAGCGCAGCGGCGACAGCTTTGCCTGCCCGTTCGCGAACGTGACCTTCTTCGAGTTCACCTTGGCGACGAAGAACTTCATGCCCTGCTGCACGTACGGGCGGAACAGGGGCTCGGCGCCTTCGGGGATCTTGTACTTGCTGTCGCGCAGGAAGCGGTCGAGGCCCAGCGCGTCCTTCGCAGAGAGGATGACGATCTCGTATTCGCCGACCTCGAACTTCGCCTCGATCTTCACGCCGTAGTCGCGCGCCACGGAGCTGGGGAGCGCGTCTGCCATGGCCATCGACGGCGCCATGTTCATCATGCGCATCGGGCGCGGCGGAGGCGGCTGGTAACAGGGGTCCTGCTCCCAGTACTCGACGAGCCGCGGCGCCGAGAGCTTGTCGACCTTCTCGAAGCTCGCCCGATTGAGCGTCTTCACGTTCTCTTTCTGCAGCACCACTGGCACCGGCACGACCATCGCGAAGTCTTCGGCCGGGCCCTGGTAGTTGTTCTGCATCGACAGCACCGTGCGGGTGCCGTTGCGCATGAGCACCACCTGCGTGGCGTTGTTGAACAGCTCGGCGCCACCGCCCGCCACGTAGAAGCCACAGAACGCCGAGGCCGACGTCGACATCAGCGCGACCAGCACTGCCGCAAGAATCTTCATGGTTCGGTTCCTCACTTCACGTTCACCGGAGTGCCTGCGATCTTCTTCTGCCCCTTCACGCCGAGCTCTGCGACGGGGCTTTCGACGAAGCCAGCGAGGTCTTTGTTGCGCGGCACGAACGCGGCGTTCTGGAGCGTCTCAGGCCGCCCTCGCCCACCGTTCGGGTTTCCACCCCAGCGGCCTCGCACCGGGTTGGAGCATGCGATCTCTCCCGTCCACGGGTACCGAATCGCGTAGCGGCCCTGGAACATGTTCGTGCCGTACGACACCGAGCCCTGCTCGAGCTTGCTGCCATCGGTGAGGAACTCGCGGCCACCGGCGATGGGCGGCGCAGCGCGGAAGACGAGATCGTCTCCGAGCGACTTCTTGTCGTATCGGGCGTGCAGGCGGGTCACCACGAAGCCGCGCCAGTTCACGTTGCGCATCTGCCGCGCCAGGCTCTGCTGCTTGATGTTGTTCACGGCCTGGCCGACGTACTGCTGCTCCTGCGCGGGCAGGTCGGCGAGGTTCTTCACCTCGATGTTCGGGTCGACGACGGCGCTCGCTCCGTCGATCACGTCGAGGCCGAAGGCGGTGAGGTCGCTCAGAGACAAGGCAGGCGTCGGGCAGGGATCGCACGAGTTGGCGTCCCATGCGTACTCGGTCACCACCGCGTTGCCGTTCTTCGCCTGCGTCTTGTCGAAGAGCGACGCGTAGAACGGGCCGAACTCGCTCTTGGTGCTGGGCACGAGATCGATGTTCGTGGGGATCGTCACGTTGGGCTTGTTGGCCACCTCGTACCGTTGCCCGCGCGCGAGCACGTGCACGATGAGGTCCTGCTTCTCTTTCGCGTTGATGAGGCCGAGGCGAACCGGCAGCTCGAACTTCTCGGAGTCGTAGTGAAAGCGCAGCGGCGAGAGCGTGGCCATGCCGTTGGCGAAGGTCACCTTCTTCGAGTTCACGCGGGCCACGAAGAACTTCATGCCCTGCTGAATGTAGGGGCGGAACAACGGCTCGGCGCCCGAGGGAATGTTGTACCCGTTCTTCTTCAGCCAGCGCTCGAGGCCCATCGCGTCTTCGGCCGAGAGCACGACGATCTCGTACTCGCCGACGTCGAACTGCGCCTCGACGACGACGCGATCATCGAAGTCGACCCGGGCCGCTGACGGCGCCGCCATCGACTTCTTCGCCGACATCTTCTCTTCAGACTTTCGACGCTCGTACTCGGGCTGGTAGCAGGGGTCCTGCTCCCAGTACTCCACGAGACGCGGGGCCGAGAGCTTGTCGATCTTGTCGAAGACGTTCCGGGTGAGCGTCTTCACGTTCTCTTTCTGCAGAACGATCGGAACGGGGATCACCATCGCGAAGTCTTCGGGCGGGCCCTGGTAGTTGTTCTGCATCGACAGCACCGTGCGGGTGCCGTTGCGCATGAGCACGACCTGGGTCGCGTTGTTGAACAGCTCGGCGCCGCCACCTGCGACGTAGAAGCCACAGAACGCCGAGGCGGTCGAAGAGCCGAGCACCACGAGCGCGGCGATGAGAAGACGCATGTCAGTTCCCCCTGCGAGAGCGCGCGGACTGTACCGAGTTCAAGCGCGGCGGGTGGGACGTTCGTCATCCCTGCCGGGTTCCGACTCAGCGCATCAGGGCGTGGCCTTCGGGGGTGGCTTCGCCTTCAGCGACAAGCCTGCACCCGTCTTGCGCGCCTTCAGATCGAGCTCGGCGATCGGGCTCTCGATCAGCTTCTCGATCGGCTTGTCGCGCTTCACGAACGCGTTGTTGGTGGCCGAGCCGGCCGTCTTCCCTGCAGCCGAGAAGTCCTCCTCGCCGTTCTTCGACGGCTTGCCGCCCCACATGCCCCATTGCGGGTTCTTGCAGGTGGCAGGGCCGGTCCACGGGTAGCGAATCGCGTAGCGGGCCTGGAAGTTGTTGATGGTGCCTGCCGTCGCGCCTCGCTCGAGGCCGGTCTCGGCGTCCTTCATCCACTCGCGGCCGCCCTGAATCGCCGGTGCCGCGCGGAAGACGAGATCTTCACCCAGCGACTCCTTCGTGTAGCGGGCGTGCAGGCGGGTGACGACGAAGCCCGCGCCCTTGCTGCGGCGATCGAGCTGCGCCTTGAGCTGGCGCTTCGTATTGAGGAGCAGCGCGTCGAGCACCTGCTTCTGCTGCGGCGTCAGCTTGTCGGCGTTCTTCACCTCGATCTCGGGCTCCACGTACTCCGCGGCAGGGTCGATCACGTCGAGCCCCAGCTCGGTCAGCTCGGCGTCGGTCAGCGGAGGCGTCGGGCACGGGTCGCAGCTCTGCGCGTCCCACGAGTACTCGGTCACCACGCTGCCCTTCAGCTTCGACTGTGTCTTGTCGAACAGCGACGCGTAGAACGGCCCGAACTCGCTCTTCGCGCTCGGCACGAGATCGATGTTCGTGGGGATCGTCGTGTTCGGCAGGTTCGCGACCTCGTAGCGCTGGTTTCGCGCGAGCACGTGAATGATCAGATCCTGCGTGTCCTTCGAGTTGATGAGGCCGAGCCGCACCGGCAGCTCGAACTTCTCGGAGTCGTAGTGGAAGCGCAGCGGAGACAACGTCGCGCGGCCCTTCTCGAACGCCACCTTCTTCACGTTCACCTTCGCGACGAAGAACTTCATGCCCTGCTGAATGTACGGGCGGAACAGCGGCGCCGCGCCCGAGGGGATCTTGTAGTTCTTCTCGGCGAGCCACTGATCGAGGCCGAGCGCGTCTTCGGCCGAGAGGATCACGATCTCGTATTCGCCAACCTCGAATTCGGCCTCGACGCGAACGCCCATGCGCGCCATGCCCGAGCCGTAGCCGATTCCTCCACCGCCACTGCCAGAGCCGCGCAGGCCAAGTCCGCCCATGCCAAAGACGTTGCCCATGTCCTTCGGGCAAGGGTCCTGCTCCCAGTACTCGACGAGGCGCGGTGCCGAGAGCGTGTCGAGCTTCGTGAAGATCGGTTTCTTGAGGATCTTCACCTGCTCCTTCTTGAGGACCACGGGCACCGGAATGACCATCGCGAAGTCTTCAGGCGGCCCCATGTAGTCGTTCTGCATCGACAGCACCGTGCGGGTGCCGTTGCGCATGAGCGCGACCTGCGTGGCGTTGTTGAAGAGCTCGGCGCCGCCTCCCGAGACGTAGAAGCCACAGAACGCGTGAGCCGATTCGGCGACGAGAACGAGCGGAAGCAGCAGACGTGTCATGAAGTCTCCGGTGAGGTCGTATCGGACAGCGAAGGCGCGTTTCGGGTTCTCTCCGAGATGGGATGTCGCGTCGAAGGGTTTGAGCGAGTCTTCAGTGAGGCCGAATTTCAGTTCATCAACAGGAGCGGCAACTTGAAGCAATTCCAGGGCGTTGTGGTGGCGTTGGCGTTGGCGGCGTGTGGGCAAATGCAGACGACGCCCGACGCGGCGATCGGCGGCGGCGGCGTGGGTGGCGGTTCGGGCGGCGTGATTGGGGGAGGCAGGACTGGAGTCGACGCAGGCTCGAGTGGTGGCGCTGCCGGTGGGCGTGGCGGAGGGAGTGCGGGCGGAACCGTGACCGCAGGTGGGACGGGCGGCGGTTCGAGCGGCGGATCGGCCGGTGGCTCGATTGGCGGGGGTGACGGTGGTGGTCTCGTTGCCGGCGGCTCGGCGGGTGGCGGCGACGCGGGTGGTTCGTCGGCAGGTGGTTCGTCGGCAGGTGGTTCGTCAGCGGGTGGTTCGTCGGCAGGCGGTTCGTCGGCCGGTGGTGCTGCAGGCGGCACCGTCACTGCACCTGACGCGCCGACAGGCTTCGCCGCGACGGTGGAGAGCTCGACGAGCGTGCGCCTCACGTGGGCTGCAGCGGCGATCCCTCCTTCGATCTTCGAGCTCGAACGTGGCGCGTCGGCTTCCGGACCGTTCTCGACGCTGGTTCAGTCGGCAGGCTCGGCGGTCACCCACCTCGACATGGGCCTCACTGCGGGCACCACCGTCTGGTACCGGCTGCGAGCGGTCACCAACGGAGCGGCGAGCGCATGGGCCGGCCCCGTGTCGGCGACGCCCGTGACGCTGACCGGGCCTCCAGACGCGCCCACGATGCCGACGGTCGGGTCACCGACCGAGAACTCGCTCACCATCACGTGGGTCGACAGCTCGACCAACGAGACGGGCTTCGAGATCCAGCGGGCGCCCGTCGCGCAGGGCCCCTTCTTCACCTTCGTCACCCGGCCCGCAGGCTCGACCTCGGCGGTCGACACCGGCCTCGCGCCTGGCACGCCCTTCCACTACCGCGTCAGGGCCATCAACGCGCTCGGTGCGTCGACGTACACGCTGACCACCGCTGGCATCACCCTGCCCCCGAACACCCCGACGATGCCCATGGCCATCCACGAGGTCATCAACAGCGCCGGAGTCGTCCGCTTCACCTGGTCCGATCAATCGCAGGCCGAAGGCCGCTACGAGATCATGCGGTCGACTGACGGCGTGAACTGGCCGTCGTCGACCTTCGTGCCAGCCGATGCCACGAGCTGGATCGACACTGCTCCGGCGTTCGGAAACAACTTCTACCGCGTGCGCGCCAGCTCGGGCCTCTCGGTCTCGAACTGGGCTCAGACGAACATCTACGCCGGGCCGATCGCCATCGGAAACCTGTGCGCGCAGCCGACCGCGCTCTCGGCAACGGCCGTGGGCAACCTCATTCGCATCGGCTTCACCTACGCCAGCTTTCCCTGCGAGACGGTCGTCATCGAGCGCTCGACCGTCTTGACCGGTCCCTTCACCGAGGTGGGTCGAAGCGCGTACTTCAACGGCTTTCCGTTCCCCCCGCGCAACACCACCTGGGACGACACGACCGTTTTGCCCGGCATCACCTACTTCTACCGGCTGCGCACGGCGCCTGCTGTGAGCGGGAGCCAGCCGTTCAGCGGCTCCGCGCCCACCAGCCCGGTGCTGTCGGCGATCGTGAGCGCTCCGCTCGCGGCTCCGACCAACCTGCAGGTGACGTTGCTGTCGGCCACCGAGGCCTCGTTCACCTTCAGCGATCCGACCACCAACGAGACAGGCTTCGACGTCGAGATCGCCACCGCGGCCGCTGGCCCGTTCTCCCCCGTCTTCCAGTTGCCTGCGAACACCACGACGGGCGGACTCGCGCAGATGACCGCTGGAACCGCCTATTGGCTGCGGGTGCGCACGGTGCGCGGAAGCGTGCAGTCGTCGCCCTCGAACGTGGCAGCCTTCACGACCCCGACCCGCTCTCGGTTGGTGACGACGGCCGACGTGGTGGTGATCAAGAGCACCGCCGTCACCAACAACCAGACCATGCGCCTCAACGACTACGACAGCGTGGGCTGCTTCTTCACGGCGTTCCCCAATGGAGCGGGCGGCTTCTACCAATTCCACAACTGCGGCGGCGCGGTGCTGCAGTTCAACACCTCGTCACTGGCCGGGCGCACCGTCGTCGCGGCCTGGCTCGAGATGACGCCCTGTCTGTTGGCGCCGGGCCCCGTGCAGGGCCAGTCACCGCTGCCGCTCAACGCCACCTATGCGGCGTTTGCCCTCGGGGGCCCCTGGAGCCCCAGCTCGGTCACCTACAACACGATGCCCCAGTGGTACGTGAACGCCCCGATGATCCTCGCGCCGACGACGAGCGGTGCGGTGGTCTGGAACATCACCACCGCCGTGCGGAACTGGGTGAGCGGCACCTGGGCGCAGAACGGTCTGTTCGTGCAGCACGCGCCGATCGTCGACCGGGTGCCGGCGGCCGATAGCCAGGGCAACCGCAACTGGGATCAGACGACGAGCTTCTGCAGCCTCGAGCGCACGCCCGCTGCGGCACCTGCGCTCATCGTCGACCTGCTCTGAGTTTGGCTCAGGCCGCGCGCTGCATCGGCACCAGCCGCAGGTGCTGCCGCGCGCGGCCCAGCCAGGCGATCGTCGCGGCACCGGCGAGCCACGCCGCCCACGACGCGATCGTCAGCGGCCAGTCGATGGTGGCGACCGGAGCCGTCCATGATCCGCTGCGCACGATGGGGTTGAGCACGATCTCGGTGCGTGGCGTCCTGACGATCACCCGCACGTAGTGGTCGTGTGGGAGCGGCGTGAAGGTGGACCGATCGACCTCGACGTCCACCTGGCGAACCGCGCCACCATCGGTGAGCCACTCCACGCGGGCCGCGGGCTGGCTCAGCTCGAGTCGCAGCTGGCCTGAGGCCTCGACTGTCAGCCCCATGACCTCGGCGTCCATCTGGCCTCGTTCACCACGCACGACGTACGAGCGGCCCTGCCCCAGCGCGTTCAGAATCGAGGCCTCGTCGAGCGCCTGCGTGCCCACCATGTTCCACGCGATGCCGATGCCCTCTTCCCGCGTCGAGTGCGAGTCGTCGTTGCCCATGGCCCACACGAGCCGGCCGGCCGAGAGCGCGCAGTCCCACTCGAAGGCCGACGTCGCGTACGCGTTGTGCACCTCGAAGAGCTGGTAGCCGGTGAGGGCCTCGGCGTCGGCGCACCCGTGCCCCTGCCTCAGGGAGGGATGGTTGAGGCCCACGAGCGCACCCGGCCGACCAATCGCGTTGAGCACCCATTGGCGCGCCGAGCGGGTCGAGAACGGGAAGTCGAAGGGCACCACCTCGTCGGCGCCCAGGACCAGGCGGTGACTCTTGGTGAAGTTCAGCCCGTGCTCGTACGCGCGCACCATCGGCAGGGGCGGATCCGCGATGCGCGTCACCTCGAAGTAGTTCGAGATGGCGAGCGCCTTGAAGCCCCACTGGGCGTACGTGCTCGCGAGGGCTTCGGCTGACGACGCGCCCGCCGTGAGGCCACTCCAGGCCCTCGAGTGCGCGTGCAGGTTCACCTTCTGAAAGCCGCTCCACCAGCCCTCATACGGGTTTCGCCAGACGTTTCCGGAGAACGGCCGAGCTTCGGGAAAGTCGTACGCAGGCACGGCGGCCAGCGGAGCCACCGCGATCAACCCGACGATGCCAATGACGAAGGCCGTGCGCCGCACCAGCCCTTCTTTGCCACAACTTGGCACCGCTCGAAAACGACAAGGCCGGTGACTCCACGAAGGAGACACCGGCCCTGACGGAACTTCAGAAGCTGACGCTGATTACTTCTTCAGCTTTCCAGCCATGACGTCGCCCAGTCGCGAGCGGGCCTGCTCGGCCTGCTTCTTGAGGTACTCGCGGTAGTCGTCCTCACCCTCGTGGAGGAGCGCCTTGATCGAGAGCGCGATCTTCCGGTCGGAGGTGTTGATGTCGATGATCTTCACATCGACTTCCTGGTTCTCGGAGAGGACGTCGCGCGGGTTCTCGACGCGCTCTTCCTTGATCTCCGAGACGTGCACGAGGCCTTCGATGCCCGGCTCGATCTCGACGAAGCCGCCGAAGTCGGTGACCTTGGTGACCTTGCCCTTGACGCGGCTGCCGACGGGCAGGCGCTCCGAGAGGGTGTCCCACGGGTCCTGGCTGAGCTGCTTGATGCCGAGCGAGAAGCGCTCGTTCTCGACGTCGATGTTGAGAACGCAGGCCTCGACGATGTCGCCCTTCTTGTAGAGCTCGCCGGGGTGCTTGATGCGCTGGGTCCACGAGATGTCGGAGACGTGCACGAGGCCGTCCACGCCCTCTTCGACACCGACGAAGATGCCGAAGTCGGTGACGTTGCGAACGACGCCCTTGATGACGGAGCCGATCGGGTACTTGTCCTCGAGGGCCGTCCAGGGGTTGACCTCGATCTGCTTCATGCCCAGCGCGATGCGCTTGGCCTTCGGATCGATGTCGAGGACGACGGCTTCGACCTCCTTGCCGACCTCCATCATCTTCGAGGGGTGCTTGACGCGCTTGTTCCACGTCATCTCGCTGACGTGCACGAGGCCCTCGACGCCCTGCTCGAGCTCCACGAACGCGCCGTAATCGGTGAGGCTGACGACCTTGCCGCGCACGCGGGTGCCGACCGGGTACTTCTCGTCGGCGCGGTGCCACGGGTCTTCCTGGATCTGCTTGAGACCGAGGCTGACGCGCTCCTGCGAGGGGTCGAACTTGAGGACGACGACGCGAACCTCGTCGCCGACGTTGAACATCTCGCTCGGGTGGCCGACGCGGCCCCACGACATGTCGGTGATGTGGAGCAGACCGTCGATGCCGCCGAGATCGATGAAGGCACCGTAGTCGGTCAGGTTCTTCACCTGGCCCTTCATGATCGCGCCCTCCTTCAGGTTCTTCAGCGTCTCCTTCTTCTGCTCTTCACGCTGCTTCTCGAGGAGCACGCGGCGGCTCAGCACGATGTTGCCGCGCTTCTGGTTGAACTTGATGACCTTGAACTCGAACTCCTTGCCCAGGTACTGATCGAGGTTTCGCACGGGGCGAATGTCGACCTGCGAACCGGGGAGGAACGCCTTCACGCCGATGTCGACCTGGAGGCCGCCCTT
This sequence comes from Archangium gephyra, assembly GCA_943370055.1. Classification (GTDB taxonomy): domain Bacteria; phylum Myxococcota; class Myxococcia; order Myxococcales; family Myxococcaceae; genus Xiheimicrobium; species Xiheimicrobium gephyra_A. The sequence continues at coordinate 27,271 of CALRPN020000019.1, read as the reverse complement.
CACCCTGCCGGTGATGGTGCCCTTGATGATCTCGTCGCCCTTCACGGCGTTCGAGATCTCGTCCCAGATGCGCATCTTGTCGGCCTTCTCCTTGGAGAGGACGACCATGCCCGTGTCGTTCTCACGGGACTCGACGTAGACATCGACGGAATCGCCGGGCTTCACGGTGATCTCGCCGCGGGGTGAGGTGAACTCGGCGATGGGCACCTGGCCCTCGCTCTTGTAGCGGATGTCGACGACGGCGAACTCGCCGGTGACCCGCACGACCACGCCCTTGATGACTTCGCCCTCTTTCACGAGGCCGGTTCCACCGGTCTCCTTGAGCGAGGCCTCGAAGAGCGCCGCAAAATCCTCATCACCTTCCGCGTTGAAGCCCTGATTCACGTTCTGCTGCATGAAGTGGTTGTCCTGACCTGACTGCTGACTGGGTACATCACCCCGGTTGAAGGAAAGACTGCTCGGCTCGCACGCGGGGCTTGCGTACGACGAACCACCGTCGGCATGACGGGTAGTGGGGGCGGCCTGTAGGCCCAAAGGGTGCAGTGGGTCAAGCAACCCGGTCGAAAACCGGGGCGCCGTCAACCCGCCTTGTCGAGGCGCAGATAGATGGGGTTCAGCGCGGGGTGGGCGATGCGATCGCCGTACACCTCTTCACCGAGATCGAAGAGCGCGCCGTCGAGATCTTCTTCGGCGGCGTGGGCCTCGGTTTCCTTCGCGGCCAGCGCGTCGTCGAGGGCCTTCATGCGCTCTTCGTGATCGGCCTGCTTCTCTTCGGCCTCGTCTTCCATCTCGAGCAGGCGCTTGTGCGCGAGAATGCCCTGCGCGCCGACCTGCCCCGGCCGCGGCGTGAGCACCTGGTTGAGCTCCATCTCCATGTCTTCGAGCATGCGGCCGAAGCGCATCATCTTGAGGCGGAACGTCTTGAGGTTGGCGCGGCTGGTGTCGATCTTCCTGATGTCGTGGCCTTCGCGCTGCTCGAGTTCCTTGTGCTTCTGATCGGCCAGGGCCATCGAGTTCTTCTGGTAGCGGTAGGCGGCCTTCTGCGACGAGAGCGACTTGCGCAGCTCGCGGCTACGCGTCTCGACACCGGCGACGGCGTGGCGCCACTTGCGGGTGATCGCCTGCTGCTCGTCACGCTCCGCGGCCTGCTGATCGAGGAAGTCCTGGTAGGCGGAGTCTTCGTCGTTCATCTCGCCCTCGAGCGCCGCGATCTCTTCGCGAATGCCGAGCAGCACATCTTCACACTCGAAGACCGCCGTCATCGCCTTGGGCGGGTGCTTCTTCTCCGCCAGGTGCTCGCGCGCGAGATCGCCGAGCATGAAGATGAGGTCGTTGTAGGACTCCTTCGCCATCGGCCGGAGTGTCGGGTGTCACCGCGGCGTCGGCAAGCGTTTCGATCAGGTGCCCAGCCGCAGCCCCACCGTGAAGAGGACGAGCAGCACGAGCAACAACCGCGTCGAGGCCCAGGCCCGCGGCCGACGGGAGATGATTCGACCCAGCGGCAGACCGATCGCGGCGCAGACGAGCATGACGACCGCTGAACCCAGGAGCCAGCCGAGCGCCTCCTGACGAATGAGCAGCGTCGAGCGAAGACCGAGGCCTACGCCGCCCAGCACACACGCCAGCTCGGCCACGAAGGGCGCCTTCACGAAGGCGATGCCAAGCGCGCCGAGGCCCAGCAGCACGGGAACGACGAGCGACGGAGCGGTGAACGACGCGAGCACGATCGCCGCTCCGACGATGAGGAGCGCCAGCCGAAGCGCGCCGCGCTTGAGCGTTCCTGCCGAGAGGAAGGCGAGGAAACACAGCGCCAGCGCTTCGACGACGCCCGTGTCACGCAGCCCCACCACGAAGCCGGAGGAGAGCTTCTGGCCATCGATGATCGAGGGCGGCTTCGGACGTGGCACCTCGAGGGCCGTGAAGACGCCCTGCGCGAACCGTCGGCCGCGTTCGCCTTCGAGTTGGCTGCCGAGCACCACGCGGTAGTTGGTGGGGAGAATGCGGAGGATCTTGAAGTCCTGCCGCAGGTCGCCGTCGCCGCAGACCCAATCGGCGCTGAGGGAGATGAAGCCGTCTTCGAGCAACGCCCGCTCGTTCGAACGGGTGCAGATGGCTCCACCGGCAGTCAGCGGCAGGTCGTTCCACACGCCGGCGATGATGGCGTCGGCGCGAGCGTCGAGATCCTTCTGCGTGAGCATCGAGTCGCCGTCGGCATCGACTGGAGCCAACTGCAGCAGCGTGGCGTTCGTCAGGGTGACGATCTCGGTGAGGCCTTGGGGCGTCGTCTCGAGGCGGGCGTAGAGCACGTCGGCGTCATGGGCGAACGCGGCGGGCGTGACGCTCAGCGTAGCGAGGAGAAGGAGGCGCAGGCGACGCATGGCATCGGACCGCGGGGTGTCGTATCAGGCTTCGGCGAATGCGGGCGGGGCGAACGAACATGCGCGTGGGGCTGACGGGAGCGTCGAGCGATCTCGGCCGCCTGTTGATGCCGAAGCTGCTGGCCGACGAGCAGATCGCCGAGATCGTGGTCTTCGACGTCGCGCGGCCGGTCGACCTGCCCGAGCGGGTGAAGTTCGTGCGGCTCGATCTGCTGCGACCGGGCGCCGAGGCCGATCTCGAGCGTCAGCTGGCCGAGGTTCGCCTCGACGCGTTCTTTCATCTCGCCTTCGTGAACTCGCGGGTGCATCGCGCGGCGTTCGCGCACGAGCTCGAGGTGATCGGCACGCTGCATCTGCTCGCGGCGGTGGGGACGGTGAAGGTGAAGCGGCTCATCGTTCCGTCGCTGACGGTGCTGTACGGCGCGCGGGCCAATGCTCCGGCGTACCTGACCGAGGCGGCCCCGCTGCACCCCGTCCAGGGCATTCGCTTCGTGAGTGATCGCGTCGAGGTCGAACGGCAGCTGGCGGAGTTCTCCGATCGCTTCCCCGAGGTCGAGGTGTTGACGCTGCGCTTCGCGCCGATCGTCGGGCCGACGTCGAACAACCCGTTCACGAGGCTCGTGCGCACGAAGGTGATTCCCACCGTGATGGGCTTCGACCCGTTGTGGCAGGTGATTCACGAAGAAGACGCGTCGAGGGCGCTGCATCTGGCGCTGCACACGAAGGCGCGTGGCGTGTTCAACGTCGTCGGTGATGGCGTGGCGCCGGTCTCGTCGTTGTTGCTGGCGGCAGGGTCGATTCCCGTGCCGATGCCCGGGCCGATTCTGCGCTCGGCGATCGCGGCGATGGAGGCGGCGGGTCTTCCTGCCAGCCCCTGGGCCCTGATGGATTTCTTCCGGTACACCTGGCTCGCAGACGGTCGCCGTGCCGCCCGTGAGCTCCACTTTCTTCCGCATGTGCCCGTCCACGAGGCGATGGCGTCGATGCGTGAACGGAGAACGTGACGCATGGCTGCCAAACGAGTGCTCGGGAATGATCCGTTCAAGCGTGGAGCCGCGCCGCGCGTTCCGGTGGCGACCAAGCCGGTGCTGACGCCGCAGACCGAGCGGAAGGCGACGCCCGAGATGCAGACGGTGCAGGCGCCGAAGCCGGTGGCGAACGAGGCGAAGCCGACCGCGCCGCTGCGGCCGTCGAAGAAGTCGAAGGCGATCGGGCCTCCTCCGCCGGTTCGCGTGGCTCCGAGCACCACGGAGATTGGGTCGCGATCGGCAGATCCGGTTCCGCACGCAGCAGCTCCGATCGCGACCGGACTTGGGAAGCAGCCAGCTCCACACTTCAGCTCGCCGTCGCTGTCGGCAGATCCCGTTCCGCATGCCGGTGCACCGAGCGCAACTGGGCTTGGGAAGCAGCCGGCTCCGCATTTCAGCTCACCGTCGATGTCGGCAGATCCCGTTCCGCATGCCGGTGCACCGAGCGCAACTGGGCTTGGGAAACAGCCGGCTCCGCACTTCAGCTCGCCGTCGATGTCGGCCGATCCGGTTCCACACGCGGGGGCACCGAGCGCAACTGGGCTTGGGAAGCAGCCGGCTCCGCATTTCAGCTCTCCGTCGTTGTCAGCTGATCCGGTTCCACATGCGGGGGCGCCGAGCGCGACTGGGCTTGGGAAACAACCGGCATCGCACTTCGGCTCGCCGTCGATGTCGTCGGATCCTGTTCGGCATGACGCGACGCCAGAAGCGTTCACGCTTGGCCGCGATCCCGTTGCGCACGCTGCGGCGCCTGAAGTCGTACCGCCCACGGTTCGGCCGCCGCCTGAAGCTGCGTTGACCGAGCGGCCGCGGACTCCCGTGCAGCTGAGCCCTGCCCTGCTCTCTCGCGATGGCGCGATCGCTTCGGTGAAGGGTGTCGCCGGTGCGTTGCGGGCGGTGATTGGTCGCTCGGGGAAAGACACGCGCGTCGATGCGTATGGCCGTGACGAGGCGTTGGTGCAGTCGCTCCAGCCGATCGCCGATGCGCTGTACGAGAAGTACTGGCGCGTAACGCTCGAGGGCATCGCCGAGGTGCCGGCCGGAGCGTCGGTGCTCGTCGCCAACCACGCTGGAGCGCTGCCGATCGATGGCCCGCTGCTGCACCACGCGCTGAAACGTGAGCGGCCTGATCTCGAGCCCGCACGGTGGCTCCTGGAGGATCAGATCTTCCACTCGCCCGGTCTCGGCGTGTTCTGGAATCGAATCGGTGCGGTGCGCGCGAGCCCCGAGAACGCGATGCAGTTGCTGGCCGATCGCACACCGATCGTCGTCTTCCCCGAGGGGTTTCAGGGGCTCTCGAAGCCGTTCGCGCAGCGGTATCAGCTGCAGCGGTTCGGCCGTGGCGGGTACGTGAAGATCGCCGCGCGGGCGGGAGTGCCGATCGTTCCGGTCGCGATCGTTGGCGCAGAGGAATCGGTGCCGTTGCTCGCGAAGTTGCCCGGCGGGCCGCTGGGAATTCCGTTTCTGCCGCTGACGCTGCCGCCATTGCCTGCGCGGTGGTTCATCAAGTTCGGCACGCCGATCGTGGTTGACGGTGGAGCACAGGCCGCGACGGATCTCGCGCTGGTTCAGAAGGTGAACGAGCAGGTGCGCGACACGATCGACGTGATGCTCAAGGACCTGCTGAGTCGTCGCGACGGCGTGTTCTGAGCCCTACCACTCCGAGATCGACAGCGAAGGCAGCAGACCCATCACCGCGCGGCGGAGGTCGGGATCGGTCATGGTGCGTCGGCGACCGGTGTCGATTTCGAACTTCTGCAAGTGCCGAAAGCGCTCAGCCGCGTCGCGAACGACATGCAGCGCCACATCGCTGAACCGGCCTGCCACCCGCAGCGACTGAAGTCGCGCGAGCACCGGCGAGCTGCTCCAGCAGGGAGTCGACCGCACGCTCGTCTTCGAGCTCGAGCCGTTCGAGTTCGGGAAACGACTGCGCCGCGGTGGACACGTCGAGGGCCCGGGTGGCTGCGCCGCTCAGCGAGAGTGACGTGAGACCGGCGGCGCTCGAGAGAAAGCCACGCAGGTGCGGGTTGCGCCTGCTGCACCTGACGGTCAATTGTCGCAGCCCTACGGCGTCGCGTGGCGACGGTCGCCATCGACAATCGCCGTGGAGCGCAAGCGACGAGAGGCCGTGCAACAGCGCGCCCGGCACCGCGATCTCGTCAGGCGACGAACCCTCGAGGCTGAGGCTGCTCAGAGAGGCGGGCCGGGTCACCGAGCGCTTGAGGCTCCCCAGGCCCCGCAGCCCGACCCGAAGCGCGACCTCGCGCGTGAGGCACCCTGCTTCGGAGGAAAAGAGCGCCTCGAGCGATTCGGGCTCGATCGTGACCGACCACACGAAGCCCCACCGCCACACCCGCGAGAGGGTCTTCACGCCGCCAAGCCACTTCGACTCGTACGCGGCGAGCAGTTCATCTGCTCTCATCTTCCGAGAGAGGAACCGCGCCGTGTTCTTCTCGTGCTCCAGCCCGTACGTCAGTTGAATGTACTCACCGCGCACGTCGCCTTGCGCCTGCAGCCAATCGGCGAGCACGAGGTAGCCCTCGGGCGAATCCGGGTTCTGCAGAATGGCCTGGTAGAGGGCTTCCCGTGACATGGTCAGCTGGTCGCGTTCACCCAGCCGACGAGCTCCGGCACAGGCTGAACTTCACCACGAACGCCGGGCTCCGCTGAGACAGGAACTGCCAGCATTCCACGCGCTTCGAACACGCCCTTTGCGGCGTCGCGCGTCGCGACATCAGGGGCGAACACCAGCGCCCCATCGCCTCCGCCCGCGCCCGATTGCTTCGCCACGCAGCCGGTCGACGCAGCCAGCGCCATCACCCGCTCGAGTGATTCGGTCTTCGTTGGCCCGAGCGAGAAGAGCAGCGTCTGCAGCTCAGTCGCGGCCGCTTTCGTTCCTGCGAAGTCGCCACGAGCAAGCGCCTCTTCGAGCTGGGCGCCGAGCAGATCGCTCTGCAGCACGAACTTCTCCCGGCCCTTTGCGTCCAGGCCTCGCTCGACCTCCGAGATCAACACCGGCGTCGACGCGCTCTCCCCGCTGAACACGTACAGCATCGGCAACCGCGGAGGACTCACGCGCCACACATCGACCGGAGGCGAATTCACGAGCGCTCCGCCGAAGCCGCCCTTGTTGCCTGCTTCGATCAGCGCGCTCACGTCGGCGCGGCGATACCGAACGACATCACCGGCGAAGCAGGCCGCGACATCGGCTCCACTGCCCTTCCCGTTCTGCGCCGACGCGTGGGCGACGAGCGCCAGCTTCAACGCATCGAACGAAGCACCCATCGCCGTTCGGCACGCCTCGGCCGCCAACACACACGCGCGCGCACTCGAGCCAAACCCCAGCTTCTTCCCGTTCGACATCGGAGACGGCTCGAACGCGATCGAGAAGCCCGAGCTGTCCTGCGCAACGGCCCGCAACGCGAGATCGATCGTGCGCGCGACGAAGTGAAACGACGGAGTCGGCATCGACTCCCAGCGCGCTCCGAGTGGCGTCGTGTCTCCCGAGAGCCGGCCCTCGGCGAGCAGCACGTCGATTCGGCGATCAGCGCGTTTGCGGACGTACGCCCGAACGCGCGGCCCGACGGCCAGCACGCGCGCGACCCCACCCCACAGCACCGAGTACTCGCCAGACAGGAAGAGCTTGCCGGGCGCCGAGAGCGTTCGATCCACGCCCTCGTTCTGCATCGGACCGCCGCCGCTGACGAGTTTTCAGAGAGCTCAACGTCGACAGCACGGGATCCCCATGCCTGACGCCTGCAGCGGTCTCAGTGCGCCTTGAAGAAGTCGAGCATGTAGCGGCTCGCGCTGATTCCCTGAGAGACGACGCCCGAGGACGACATGCGCGGCTCGGCCCCTCGGGGCCAGGTGTGACCGCCGTTCACGATCTCGAGCAGCATCACCTCATTGCCTGCTGGGCAGCCGCTCCAGGAATGTTCGAGGGTGGTGGTGACGTCCGCGGCTCCAGCGTCGGCCAACGTGCGTGTGGTGCGCGGCTGTTGGCAGCCGTTCCGCGCGGCCCAACCCGCCATGGTGTCGGCCACGGCGATCTTGATGCCAGGGTTGCTGTCGGCACACGACTCCGAGCCGCCGTCGAAGTTCCAGCACGGGTCACCCGTACCGTGGATCTCGAGGACCGCCTTCTGGCCAGTGCACGCCTCGGTCGTCGAGAACTGATTTCCTCCCGCGACCGACGCGATGGCCCGCACGGAAGGGAGCTGACACGCGAGCCTGTGGCTGAGCGCCGCTCCGTTCGAGAGGCCCGTCGCGAAGGTTCGCTGTGGGTCGCTGGCAACGACCGAGCGCAGGTCGGCGAGCAGCAGCGCGAAGTATGCCGCTTCGTTCACGCCCGCGTCGACGCAGGCGCGCCCTGAGACGCACTGCCAGCCGCCGTCACCACCGCCCGCGTTCCAGGTGCGCAACCGCGAGAGGATCGGGCCACTGCCCGTTGGCGTTCCGTCGGGCGTGACGACGATGAAGCCATCGGCGAGCGCGAGGTTGCCCAGGCACTCGGGAGAGCCCGCGTCCGAGCCCGGGCAGGACATCTCCCAGCCGTTCTCGCGATTGCCGCCGCCGCCGTGGAGCATGAGGAGTACCGGCCGGACGCCTCCGTCGTAGCTCGACGGAACGCGCACTTCGTACGGACGATCCGAGAACGCGACGAGCGTTCGCACGGTCACGGAGCCGGCCGGAAGGCCTGCGGCTGAACCGCCAGCTGCCGAGCCACCCGCTGCCGACCCACCCGCTGCCGTCCCACCGGCTACCGAGCCACCCGCGGCCGAGCCACCCGCTACCGAGCCACCCGCTACCGAGCCACCCGCCGCCGAGCCACCCGCCGCCGAGCCACCCGCTGCCGAGCCACCCGCTGCCGAGCCACCCGCCGCCAAGCCGCCCGCTGCCGAGCCGCCCGCCGCCGAGCCGCCCGCCGCCGAGCCACCCGCTGCCGAGCCACCCGCCGCGCCCGCATCAGGCTCCGAAGGGGCACCGCAGGCACTCACCATCACAGCCACCGAAATCAGGAAATTCCGCATGTGCCGGCATTGAACCACTGCCCTCCGGGAAAGTTGCGGTCGGGTCGAGGAGACGCTCGACAGAGCCGTGCTATGCCAGATCGCTCGATGGTGACTCGCGCGGCAGTGATCGTCTTCCTCTTCCTCGGCTGTTCCCCCGCTTCAGTCGTCGGCGACTGCAGCCCAAAGAACTGTCTCGGGTGTTGTGACTCCACCGGGACCTGCCAGTCGGGCGTGAAGAAGACGGCGTGTGGTTCGGGCGGCTTCACCTGCTTCTCGTGCGCTTCGAATCAGCTCTGCGGTGCGAAGAACACGTGCGAGCTCGACCCCAACGCTCCACTCGGCGGTGGAGCGGCGGCGACGGGAGGCGGCACCGCGGCTGGCGCGACGGGCGGCGGCATCCCCACGGCCGAGCAGGAGTTCGTCATCGCCCACAACGCGGCACGGCGTCGCGCGACGCCCGCGCCCAACCCTGCCCTGCCGGACGTCTCGTGGGACACCGCAACGGCGACCTTCGCGAAGGCCGGCGCCGATCGCTGCATCTTCAGCCACCGTCAGCAGAACCAGTACGGCGAGAACCTGTACGCCGGCACCGCCGAGCCAACTCCCACCGAGGTCGTCGACAGTTGGGACAGCGAGAAGCAATTCTACACGTACGCCACCAACGCCTGTTCGAACGTCTGCGGGCACTACACGCAGGTCGTCTGGCGCAGCAGCGTGAAGATCGGCTGCGCGACGGCGCGCTGCACGACAGGCTCTCCTTTCGGCGGTGGAGCCTGGTTCCTCACCGCGTGCAACTACACGCCGGCCGGCAACTACGTCGGACAGAAGCCGTACTGAGCCATGAGCCCCTTCACCGAGAAGTACGGACGCTGGGCGCTCGTGTGCGGTGCGTCTGAAGGCCTGGGAGCCGAGTTCGGAAAGCAGCTCGCGCAGCGCGGGCTCGACGTCGTGTTGGTCGCTCGTCGCGCTGACGTGTTGGAGTCCGTGAAGCAGGCCATCGTCGCCGAGACGAAGCGCGAAGTGCGCTGCGTGACGGCCGATCTCTCGAGTGCGTCGGCCATCGATGAGGTGGCGAAGGCGACCGAGGGCCTCGAGATCGGGCTCGTCGTCTACAACGCTGCGCTCTCGCCGGTCGGGCCCTTCCTGAGTCAGACCGTCGCCGACAACCTCAAAGCCATCGACGTGAACGTTCGCGGACCGATCGCGTTCTCGCACCACTTCGGCGCGAAGATGGCCTCGCGCGGACGTGGCGGCCTGGTGCTGCTCTCGTCGCTCACTGCGTTCCAGGGCTCGCCGTTCGTGACCACCTACGGCGCGACGAAGGCCTTCAACCTCGCCTTCGCGGAGGGCCTCTGGTTCGAGCTCAAGTCGAGCGGCGTCGACGTGCTCTCGGTCTGCGCTGGCGCGACGAAGACCCCGAACCTGTTGAAGGCCGCTCCCGACGGCGCGCCCGGCATGCTCGAGCCGTCACAGGTCGTGACCGAAGCGCTCGAGAAGCTGGGCGGTGGACCCACGATGATTCCGGGCGTCTTCAACCGCTTCGCCTCGTTCTTCATGCGCAAGGTGCTCACGCGAAAGGCGACCATCTCGATCATGGGCGATCAGACGAAGAAGCTGCAGAACCCGAAGGCGCTCCCGCGATGATCACGTTCGTTCTGATTTCCGTTCTGGCCGCCGAGTACGAGTACGAGAAGGCCGGCGAGACTGACGGCGTCACCATCGAACAGCGCGCGATGCCTGCCTCGAAGTTCGTCGAGCTGCGGTTCACGACGCTGACCGACAAGACGCCCCGCTCGCTCTGCGACGCCGCCTTCGGAGACGGCAAGTTCGACCCGAAGGAGCCCGATCTGAAGGCGCGCACGATCGTGCAGGAGTCGGCCGACGAGCGCGTCACGTACGATCAGATCACGCCGCCCGTCGTGAGCAACCGTGACTACGTCGTGCGGGCCAGACGCATCGTCGAAGGCACCAGCTGCCGCATGACCTTCGAAGCGGCGAACGAGCTCGGCCCCAAGACTCCCGACGGCTGGGTGCGCGTCAGCAAGCTGCGCGGGTACTGGCTGTTCGAGCCCGTGGAGGGCGGCAAGACGAAGCTCACGTACGTGGTCTTCACCGATCCCGGCGGGTCGATCCCCGCGTTCCTCGTCGAGGGCAACCGCAAGAAGCTCGGCGTCAACTGGGTGAAGATGATCGAGTCGCGGGGGTCGAAGGCGTCCGGCCCATGACGACCATCGCCGTCGCTCCGACGATCAGCACCACGGCGACGATCACCTCTGGACCGACCGATTCGTTGCCGAGCAGCGCGCCCATCGCGACCGCGATCGCCGGGTTGACGTACGAGTAGCTCGTCGCCACCGCAGGCCGCGTCGTGCGCAGCAGGTAGGTGTACGCCGAGTAGGCGACCAACGATCCGAAGACGCAGAGGTAGACCCACGACAGCCCGACCTTGAGGGGAATGTGCTCGGGCACGCGTTCGCCCGCGGCGAGGCTCACGAAGGCCATCGCGAACCCGCCCGTCAGCATCTGCGTCGCGGCCGACATCAGGCCCTTCGGGAGCGGCAGCTTGCGCGACAACATCGAGCCCGCAGCCCAGGCGACGGGCGCGACACACAGAATCGCGGCGTAGAGCGGCTCAGCACGCAGCTCGCTGCCGAACCCGAGCACGGCCACACCAGCGAAACCGGCGATCAACCCGACCCATTCTCGGGGTGTCGCGCGTTCCCCGAACAAGGGGCCCATCGCCGCGGCGCACAACGGCATGGTGCCGCAGACGACGGCCGCGATGCCCGACGAGATGTGCTTCTCGGCGAGCGCGACGGTGCCGTTCCCCAGCACGAACATGAGCACGCCGACAGGCAGCGAGAGCAGCCACTCCTTCGGGGTCGGCCACGCCGCGCCGCGCACTTTCAGAAAGGTGAGCAGCACGAATCCGACGAGCACGAACCGCACGCTCGCCATCATGAAGGGCGGCAGCGCCTCCACGGCGATTCGCATCGCGAGGTAGGTCGAGCCCCAGATGACATAGACGGCAGCCAGCGCAGGAACGACGAACCGGGACTCCGAAGCGGGCGCTGACATCGCGCCACACTCCTAACCCCGGCCCTGCCCGCTCCGCACTTCAGAAGCGCCCGACGAGCGCTGGGCCGACCGCCATCGATTCGTTCCGTGACCCGACTGTCACCATCGACAGGGTGGGCGACAACGAGACGGCCGGCGCAGGCCCCACGGGTTCGTCGGCGGTGAGGAAGTACGTGAGCCCGAAGGTGGCGATCGTCGTGAGCAGCGTGGCAGCCGACATGATCGGCAGGTTGAGCTGCGTGAGGACCGCACCAAGAATGAACGTGACGAGGCCGACGCCGAGTGGAAGCGCCGTCAGCTTGAGGACACGGCCAGAGCCGAGATCGACCGCGTGGGCCCACAAGCTGCCCAGGGCCATGCCGATCGCCGGAGCGATCAACACCGCAGCCGTCCGGGTCGACGAGGGAATGGTGGTGAAGAGAAAGCTCGTGAGCGCCGTGAGCACGAACGCGTACGTCGACGTCATGCCCATGAGGGCGAGGTCTTCACCGGGAATGTCCTCGACGCTCCACAGCGCGATGAGGGGAATCAGCATGCCAACCTGCGAGACCGCGAGCGCCAGCAGGCTCGCGACCGTGAAGGAGCTCACGATGGCTGCCGTCGCAATGCCGAACCCGGCCAGCGCTCCGACGCCCATGCCCAGCGCCATCGTGCCGGCCGACGCGAGCCCGATCGGGTGCAGGTATTGAAGAATGGCTGCGCCTGCGCCGAACACCACGCCGCCTGCCAGCGCGCCAATGAACGCTCCGCTCGTTCCCAGTTGACCACCCGTCGCAGTCCCTGCCCCCGCGAGCCCGGACAGGATGAGGCCGTCAAGGCCCTCCGCGAACGCGAAGAGCGGACCTCCACGACCCGCAGAGAACCGGCTGAAGCGCTCCTTCGTGGCGGTGCGATCGGCGAGCGCAGGCCCCGGTGTTTCAGGTGGCGGAGGAGGCGGCGCGACGAGCTCAGGCTGAGCAGGCGGAACGGGGGCTTCTTCACCCTGCGCGAGGGCCACGGAGGCGATCACGATCAACGGAATCACGAGCCGAACCATGTGCGCGGTCAAAGCACACGACGTGCCTTCACGCCGCACGGCGATTCGCTGGGTTCCACGCCCGGCACAGACGAAATTTCATCGCTCCACGAGGGCGCGGCCCCAGAAAACGATGGCGTTGCGCGTGGGGCTCAGCGGCTCGAGACCGAGCGAAGGGAACACCTCGGGCACCGAGCTCTTCATCAACACCAGCCGTCGTGCCACCCGCTTCGCTTCGTCCACCGTCAGCTGATCCAGGGGCGTCATGTCGGCGAACCGGCGCAGCTCGGCGAAGGCCGGAGACGACGCCTTCGTGCGCTCGAACATCGGGTCGAACACGACGACATCGGCGCTCTTCGAGGGCTGCGACTTCAAGAACGCGTGCGCCGTCGAGTGATGCACGTCGATGAGCGCGCTGTCTGGCCACCGCGGCTCGAGCTTCAGCCCTTCTGCCATCAGCACCGCGAGCGGCTTCGAGGCCTCGAGGCCGATCACCTTCCCCATCGGGCCCACCGTGCTCGCCATCACCCGCGCGTCGGCACCCAGGCCCAGCGTCGCGTCGATGACGATCTCACCAGGAGCCAGCGCCGCGAGGCGAACGAGCAGATCGGGCATCTGCGAGCCGGTCGCGAGCCGTTTGAGGCGCAGCATCGCGATGCCGGGGCTCACGCCGAGCTCGCCTTCACCGTCGATCAGGTGCCACCCGCGGCCGCTGCGCACGAGGAACACCGAGGCGACGACGCCGAGGTGACGAACGAGGCCGCGTTTTCTGGGGCGTTCGAAGAGCGGCAGCGTCCACTCCCGGGCGACCCGTCGCGCGTCTTCGATCAGCGCGGCCGACGGCTCGGCGCTCCACGTCACCGCGAGGGGCTCAGGGCTTCTCATCCCACGCACGCACTTCTGCGGCCACCTTGCGCACGCCGTCGTAGGCCGCGTCGTCGGGAGGCTGAAACCCGTTCACGCTCATCGGCGCCAGGATCTCGCGGCCCACCCGATCGCGAACCGTGAGCACCAGCAACAGGCGCTGCAGTTCGGTGCGCACCAACTCGGGGAGGTCGGCGCGCACGCAGAGAATGTCGCGCGGCGTGCGTTCGGTCTTGGCGATGATGCGGAACGAGAGCGGGTCGATGTCCTTCGAGCGGCGCAGCGCCGTGAGCGAGCCCTGATACGTGGCACCGGCATCGATGCGCCCGTCGAGGATCGCCTGCAGCACGGCCTCGTGATTCCCGAGGAACTCCATCGAGCCGAGGTGCTTTCGGGGGTCGATGCCGTTGTCGCGCAGCACCTTCACCGCGTAGATGTAGCCAGAGGTCGAGGCGCGATCGACGAAGCCGAAGCGGGCGCCAGGCAGATCAGCCACGCTGCGAATCGGGCTGTCTTCCCGCACCACGATGTAGCCCGCGGCAGTCGCCGAGCCGTCACCGATCATCTGAACCAGACACGGCAGGCGCTGCTTCTCCATCGCGAGCGCGTACGTGTAGGGGCTCAGCATCACCGCGTCGAAGTCATTGGCCCCCGTGCGTGCGACGACGTCGTCGTAGCTCTCACCGATCATGAGCTCGACTGGCACACCGAGCTGGCGCCCGAGGTACTCGTCGAGCTTCGCGTAGGCCTTCTCGACCGAATCGCGCGCGAGCACTGGAGGCACGAGCAGCCGAAGCTTCGTGAAGCCTGCGGGAGGCGAGAAGAGCGCGACGTGCTCGGTGCTCTTGCGCGGCATGGGCCTGGGAGGCGCGAGCCCTTCGGCGCACGCCGTCGTCAGCAGAAATGCGAGCCAGAGTCTGCTCACGCGATCTTCGCTCCGACGACGCGGTTTCTGCCCTGCCGCTTGGCCACGTAGAGGGCTTGATCGGCGGCGTCGAGCACCACCTCGGCCGTCTTGCCGTCTTCGGGGAACGTCGCCACCCCGATGCTCACCGTGATCGTCTGAGTCCAGGCCCTGGTCTCGTTGATCTTCTGTTCGACCGCTTCGCGCATGCGCTCGGCCACCTGCATCGCCTCGGCCTTCGTCGTCTCGGGCAGCAGCACCGCGAACTCTTCACCGCCGTAACGCGAGATGAGATCGGTCGCGCGCAGATCGCGCCCCAGCACCTCGGCGAGCCGGCGCAGCAGCTCGTCTCCTGCCGGGTGCCCCATGGAGTCGTTGACGCGCTTGAAGAAGTCGACGTCGAGCATGAGGACGGCGAGCGGGCGCTTGTGACGTTCACAGCGCAGCAGCTCGGAGTGCAGCGACTCCTGGAAGCGGCGGTGGTTGAACAGCCCCGTCAGCCCATCGGTGACGGCGAGCCGCTCGAGCCGGGAGTTCGCGTCGGAGAGCTCACGGGTTCGATCGGCGACGGTGCGCTCGAGGTTCTCACGCTCGCTCTGCAGCGCGGTCGCCATTCGATTGACGATGTCCGACAGCTCACTCATCTCGCGGCCGGGCAGCGCTGGCACGCGCGTCGACAGGTGCCCTTCCCCCATGCGCCGCACCGACTGCTGCAGAACGGCGACGGGTCGAATCACCACGCGGTTGAGGCCGAAGAACAGCGCGCCCGCGATGAAGAAGAAGAGGCCCACGGTGCCGAGCGCCCAGCGCTTGCGCACCTCCCAGAAGGTCGACTCCATCTGCGCGAGCGAGAAGCGCGCCGTCACCGTCGCCCAGCGAATGCCCGAGACCGCAGGCGTGCCGATGCGCATGACGTTGCCTTCGCGAATCCACACGGGCCCGTCGGAGGTGATCGCCTGCTGCGTGAAGGGATCGGCCAGCACCCGATTGAACTTCTCGGGGCTCGAGTGCGCCATCACCCGCGCCTCGTCGTCGACCACCGCGAGCTCCATGAGCCCGTGCACCTCGAGCCGCTCGGTCGCGTGCGCCACCACCGTGTCGAGGGCCGACATGTCGTTCTGCGCGACGCTCGTGGCGACGGTGACGCTCAGGGCCTCGAGCGCGGTGAGGTTCAACTCCTTGAACTCCTCGAGCGCGTCACGGTTCGAGGCCCGCACGGCGAGAGAAGCAACCACCGTCAGCGCGATCGCGACGACGCCTGGCACCAGCAACGTCAGCTGCGCGCGGATGCCCATCGTCGTGAAACGCCCTCTCGTGCTTCGTCAGCCGACCTTCTGCCCCTGGAGCTGCGCCACCGTGACCGACTGATTCCGGCCGTGGCGCTTCGCAAAGTACAGGCACTGGTCGGCGAGGTCGATGAGCGTCTGCTTCGCCTCCCCATGATCAGGGTAGGTCGCGACCCCGAGCGACATGGTGATCTTCAGCGGCCCCTGCTCGGTCTGGAAGACCTCCTTCATGACCCGGTCGCGAATGCGCTCGGCGATCACGTGGGCGCCCTTGTTGTCCGTCTCGGGCATCACCAGACAGAACTCTTCACCGCCGTAGCGGGCCACCACGTCGGTGTCGCGCGCCGTCTCGCGGAGGATTCGCGCCACACCCTTGAGCACCTGATCGCCCGTCGGGTGGCCGTAGGTGTCGTTCACGGACTTGAAGTGATCGACGTCGGTGAGAATGACCGAGACCTTCCGGCCGTAGCGTTTCGCGGCCGCCATCGCGTCGTCGAAGCGCGTCTGGAAGGTGCGGTGGTTGAGCAGCCCGGTGAGGCCGTCGGTCGTCGCCATGCGCTCCATCTGCTCGTACAGCTGCGCCCGGAGCACCGCCTGCGCCGCCTGAATGCCGATCACCTCGAGCATGCGCAGCTCGTCGTCGTCGAAGGCCGCCTTCTTGCGCGAGCCCGACACGAGCGTTCCGAGAATGCGATTGCCGGCGACGAGGGGGAAGATCTTCAGGCTCTGCAGCCCGCGGATCTGCGTGTCGTCGTCGAAGATGATCTGCCGATCCATCGCGCCCACGTCACGGCCCGGCAGCGGCGCGCCGTAGCGCACCACGTTCGCGACCAGCCCGTTGTTGTCGGGGAACGTCTGGTTCTCGAGCGCGCGCCCGGCCGAGGTCACGCCGCTCATGCGCACGATGCGGTGTTGCCGTTGGCCGTTGACCTCGTTCACCAGGGTGACGGCACAGAAGTCGAGCTGGGCGACCTGCCGCGCGCTCTCGAGCACCGCGAGGAACACCTGTTCGGGGTTGCCGGCGCGGTTGAGCTCTTCGATCGCACGGAAGAACCGATCTTTCTCGTCGCGCGACCGGCGGATGTAGCCCATCACCCGCTCGACCTCGATCGCGCGCAGCACCTCGCCCGCGATGGTGCCCAGCAGCTTCTCTTCGTCTTCGGTGAACGCGTGGTTCTCGAGGCGATCGGCGATCAGCACTCCCCGCACGAGCCCACCGCCTTCGAGGATCGGCACGGCCACGATCGCGCGAACGGTGGGTCCACCCGACTCGTAGTGCGTGACGCCCTTGAGCCCGCCCTGCCCGTTCATGCGCACCGGCACGCCACGCTTGAGGAGCGCACCGAAGATGCCCTCACCCGCCGCGAAGCGCTCGCGCTGAACGTGCTCACTCGCCGAGCGGCAGTCGTGCAGCTTGAGCGAGCGATCGTCCGACGTGAGCAGGAACGCGCCGACGGTGTGCGCCTTGAGCGCGACCTCGGCGACCTCGAGCGCGCTGCCGGTGGCGCCTTCGATCTCCTTCACCGCCGCGAGCAGCCACTTCTCGTGATCCTTCACGCCGGGCATCGAGTCGTGGGTGCCGCTGGAGACGAGGCGGAAGGTGCGGGCGCGCTCTTCGACTTCCTTGAGGCGGTGCTTCACGGCGTCTTCTTCGGCGTTGCGCGCGGCCGCGAGGCGAGCCGACAACACCACGTGGTACAGCGCGGCGAAGAGACCGACGAAGGCCACGCGCGCGAGCCAGGTGCCCCAGCGATCGGGCAACGTCAGCACCGCGTCGAAGAGCACGGCCGTTCCCAACAACGTCGCACCCGCCGTGCGCGAGAGGAACGACACGAGGAACGCCATCAGCAGGTAGACGACGGGGAAGAGCACCTCGCTGCTGACCGCGACGGCCACGAAGGCGACCGCGAGGGCCGTGGAGCCAAGCTCCAATTCGTCGCGCAGCGTCACCGCGACGTGCAGCATCGAGCGGCGCACCCGGCGCACCGTCGACATCGTGGTGCCGAGCACCAGCAGCCCGAACACCGCGGCGTCAGCCCACTCGAGCGTGCCGAACGAGCGGAAGCGTCCGCGCGCGAGGAAGGCGAAGGTGATCAACACCGCGAGGCCTGGCACCAGCCGTACGATGGCCTGCGCCCACTTTGCCGGGGTGAACGACACCGAGCGTGAGGGCTTGAGTCGGGGCAGCGAGGTCACCGGCGTCATGGAGCACCCTCCAGGCTGAACACGATCTCTCCGGGCTTCACGAGCCCGAGTTCTTCACGTGCGGCACGCTCGAGGGCGCGCGGGTCGTCACGCAGCGCTTCGACCTCGCGGCGCATGCGCGCGTTGTCGTCACCCAGGCGCTGGTTGCGCTCCTTGAGCGACTTCACGTCCTGCGAGAGGCGCAGGTAGCGACGGAAACCGCCCTCGGCCATCGCTGACGCAGCCGCCAGGAGAAGGGCGATGAACACGCTGGCCCAGAGCACCTGTTGACGACGCATCATCGACGGCGACGGTACCAGCGGGTCGGCACCCGGCAAGAAAACCGCTACAGGTTGCAACGCGCCTGAAAACGACTCGGGGCGCGCCCGGAGAACGACTCCGAACACGCCCCGAAGAACTCCATCAAACTGACCCTCAGCCGCCGTCGCGTGAACCGGCGTCGACCGTTCCAGCGTCAGGCTCCGGAGGATCGGGCCACACGCCACGGAACTTCAGCTTCGACACCGTGAAGCAGGCCGTGCCATCCGCGCGGTCGGAGGCGAAGTTCCACCGCTTGAACACCAGGTTGGTGCCTTCACCCACGAAGACTCCTGCATCGGTGCGGCGCGTGCCTGACGTGAAGTTGTAGTTGCCCGTGGTCGCCAGGTAGTCGCCTTCGCAGTTCTCGAGCGCGTCATCACAGCCGAGCGAGGCGCTGAAGCAGGCGTCGCAGTTGCGGAAGTTGGTGTTGGCCGCGAGCGCACCAGCGTAGGGGAACGTGGGCGGACCGTCGGAGGTCTGGAAGTAGAGCTCGGACGTGAAGGTGTCGACGCGGTTCGCCGGCGCCTCGAGCGCGTGAAACGCGTCCCACCACTCATAGCCCTCGAGATCGCCACCATCTTCACCGATGTTGAAGCTGCCCGAGACGTCCTCCATCAGATCAATCTCGCCGTAGTCCATGCAGTTGAGGCCAGCGTCGGCCGTGCCGCCTGCCGAACCACCTGCAGAAGCGAAGCCTCCGCCTGTGCCCGCCGAGCCGCCGCCGGTCCCCATCGGACCACCGCAGATCTGCAGAGTGCACGCTTGCCCGGGAGCGCAGGCACCGCACGTCACGCCGCCCTTGCCGCATGCCGCGGGCGTGGTGCCGGCCTGGCACTTGCCAGTCGAGTCACAGCAGCCGTTGGCGCAGTTCGTCGCGTTGCACGCTCCGCCACCGCATGAAGGCGTCAGGGCCACGAGCACGCCCACCACAAACCCAACGAGAGCCAGTTTGGTCATCGCGCGACTCACGGCCAGCGGGCGTTGAAGGTGAACGAGGCGAGATCGACGCAGCCGCCGTCGGGAATCGTCGCGAGCGTGTTCGAGTCCACCTGCACGTAGCGGGCGGCGGTGACACTACCGACGAAGGTGCCCGCGTCGACTGAGTTCGTCGCATTGGTCACGCTGAAGGCGCCACGACGGGCGATGAAGCTCTGCTGGCAGCCGCTGCCGTTCGCCTGGCAGTTCGTACCGATGAGGCTGACTGGGAAGACCACCATGCCGTTGGCGAGGGTCTCGAAGGTGCCTGCGAGCGGAGACGGGACCGCCACGGCCGGGTTGCCGTTGAACACGGACATGTCCACGGTGACGTACGGGGCGGTGTTGGTCACGACGCCCACGTAGTGCAGCCCAACACCACCGTCGTCCAGCAGCTCATAGCTGCCAGAGCCCGCGCCACCGTTGTAGACGATCGGCGCCGTGAACTGCAGGCACGCGCCAGCATCAGCCGCGGCAGAGCCACCGGCGCTCCCTGACGTTCCGCCCGCGGAGCCGCCACCCGTTCCCGACGTGCCGCCGCCAGTGCCCGAGAGACCACCTGCTCTCGGAATGCCTGCATCAGGAACCGGCACCGAGGGACCGCACCCCACGCCGAGAATCGAGCCGAGCACCACGACGAGCGACGACACTGCGACGACGAACCGGGCCATGCGCATTCCTCTTTTCGATTTGTCCGAACCGGGACTTCACCTTCGTGAGAGGCGCGCCCCTATCACGATCGTGTGACAGCAGGAAACGGGGGCGCCGGTAGCTGGTGACGCAGCAGCTTTCCGTTCGCGTTCCGCGGCAGCGCTTCGACCGTCACCCACCGTGTCGGAACCTTGAAGCCCGCGAGTCGTGCGCGCGCGTGGGCCTCGAGCGCGACAGCATCGGGAGCGCTGCGCCACACCACGTACGCGACCGGCACCTGGCCCCACGTCTCGTGCGCCATGGGACCCACGGCGACGTCGAGCACGAGCGAGCTCTCGGCCAGCGCCGCTTCGACCTCGGCCGGGTAGATGTTCTCGCCGCCAGAGACGATGAGATCGACCCGCCGCGCGTGAACCGTGAGGCGGCCGCTCGAATCGAGATGCCCAAGGTCTTTCGTTCGCAGCCACTCACCGGCTGACAGCGTGACGGTCGGGCCGCGAACGCAGATCTCTCCGATCGTTCCGGTTGGAACCGGGCCGTGTTCGTTCTCGATGCGAACCTCGAGACCAGGAAGTGGCGGGCCGGCTGTCGCTCCATCAGCGTCTGCGAGCCGCTCGGTGGTGACCTGCGAACACGCCTCGGTCAGGCCATACGTCTGCAGCACGGGCAACCGCAGCGCACGCGCACGACGCAGCAGCTCGACGCCCATCGGCCCGCCTCCGATCAGCAGCCCCTGGAGCGATGACGAGAACGGAGCACCGGGCTGATCGAGTACGCGAGTGAGCGCGGTGGGAACGAAGCTCGCGTGCGTGAGATCGCCACGACGGAGCAGCGCAGCGACCCGCGTGGCGTCGAACTGCTTCTCGAGCACCAGCCGGGCGCCCATCACCGCCCAGCGAAACGCCATGGCGAGGCCGCCCACGTGAAAGAGCGGCAGCGTTCCGAGCCAGACCTGAGCTTCGCTGGCGCCGAGGTTGGCAGCGTTGGCCTGGTGCGAGGCGTGGAAGTTCCCGACGGTGAGCGGCACGAGCGACGGAGTGCCCGTCGTTCCCGAGGTGAAGAGGCCCGCTGCTTCGTGGCGTTCATCGACTTCGACCTCGAGGACGTCCCCTCGAGCTGGAGAAGGAAACTCAGCAGTGAGCACCAGCTTCGCGGCGGCGCGGACGAGCAACGGCTCGAGCTCGGCGGTCGTCAGGCGCGCGTTGAGTGGAACCAGGGTGGCGCGCTGGCGGAGCAAGGCGAACCAGAGGAAGAGCACCTCGGGCCGGTTCCAGGTGATCGTCGCGACGCGATCGTTCGCGCCAACGCCCTGCCCTTCGAGCCACCTCGACCAGCCGTCGACTTCGCGTGCGACGTCAGCCCAGGCCCAGCGTCGGTCTTCGAACTCGAGCGCGAGTCGATCAGGGAAGCGCTGGGCCGAGACACCAACGGGACAACGCACTCAGACGCCCCACCCCGGAACGTCAGGCAGGGTGATCACTCCGTTCTTCGGCGTGAAGCCGTCGGGAGGAAGGCCATCGAACAGCTCGGTCGTCGAGAGGCCGTGCGCGTACTTCGAAGGAGGCAGCACCGCCGCCAGGTGAGCCGCGGCCGCTCGGGAGATGGCGCCATCCATCGTCGTGGTGACGTACGAGCCCAGGCCCGCCGCAGACGCCTCACGCGCGAGCTCGAGCGAAGGAATGAGACCGCCCAGAACGGCAGGCTTCAACACGAGAATCTTCGCTGCAGGTCGCGGGTCCGAGACCATCACGCGAGAGCGGTGACTGCGAATGCCGAGCGCTTCGTCGGCAGCGACCGGAATCGGCACCAGATCGCTGACGCGGCGCAGGCCTTCGATGTCGTGCGAGGCGACAGGCTGCTCACAGAGCTCGATGTTCAGCGACTCGAGCCCCCGCAACGCCGAGCGGGCAGTGCCTTCCGTCCACCCGCCGTTGGCGTCGATGCGCAGCGCGATGTCGGGGCCCACGGCCAACCGCACGGCGTGGAGTCGTTGCGCGTCGAGCGAGACCGTCTTCGCGCCGACCTTGAACTTGAGCGTCTTGAAGCCGGCCGCGACGGCTTGGCGAGCGCTCTCCACCAGCGTGTCGGAGTCGGGCCCTTCGATGAGCGCGTTCACGGAAATCACGGAGTGCGCTTCACCCAGCAGCAGCGCGACAGGAACGCCACGACGACGCGCGAGCAACTCGAGCAGTGCGCACTCGACGCCGAAGCGGGCAGCCGGCGTCGCCTCGAGCGCCGTCAACGAGTAGCCGAGTTCGTCGATCGACTCGATCGGCTCCACCGTCAGGTTCTTCAGCACGGACTGGGCATCGGCGAGCGACTCGGTGCCGAAGGCCTGCAGCGGAAACGCTTCGCCCCGCCCCACGAGCCCTTCGTGCTCGACGCGCAGCTCGAAGCCGACGCGCTCCTTCAACGGACCTCGCGAGGTGTTGAGCGGCTTCTTGAGGCGCAGGGTGATGGGACGCAGTTCGAGTTTCATGAGTGGGCGAGTCCCAGCGCAAAGAGGAGTCCGTAGACGAGCTGCAGCTTCGCGGTTCCGGCGAGCGCTTGATTGAGCACCGGGCCCGACTCCTTCATCAGAATTCGCAGCGGAGGAACGGCGAAGACGAGTGAGGCGAGCGCTCCGAGCACCCAGCTCGAGGTGAGCCCCGAAGCCCAGAGCGCGATGGGCATCACCGTGGCGAGCACCAGCATCGAGACGTACTCGGCCCTGCCGAAGCCGACGCCCAGGCGAACGACGAGCGTGCGCTTGTTTGCTGCCGTGTCGGTCTTCACGTCACGCACGTTGTTCACCGCGAGCAGCGCCACGCCCAGCGCACCGACGGGAACACCAGCCAGCAGCGACAGTGGGCTGACGGACTGGGTCAAGACGAATGAGGTTCCACCGACCGCGACGAGCCCGAAGAAGACGAGCACGAAGACGTCTCCGAGGCCGTGATACGCGAGCGGAAACGGGCCGCCGGTGTACGCGTAGCCAGCGATCAACGAGACGATGCCGACGACGAGCAGCGGCCAGCCGGCGACGCTGACGAGGTAGAGGCCGACGAGGAATGCGAGCGCGAAGCAGACGATCGCTCCGCGCATCACGGCCTCGGGGCTGAGCCAGCCCTTCTGCGTCGCGCGTGGTGGGCCGAGGCGATCGCCCGTGTCGGCGCCACGCTTGAAGTCGTACGCGTCGTTGAAGAGGTTGGTGCCGATCTGAATCAGCAGTGCACCGATGAGGGCACCGAGCGCGGGGAGCAGTGAGAAGCGCCCTTCTCTCCATGCGACCGCGCTGCCAACTGCGACGGGAACGAAGCCCGCGACGAGGGTTCTGGGGCGTGTTGCCAGCGCCCAGGCCGCGATCGACGAAGGAGGAGCCGAGGAGACCGCAGCAGTCATGGCGACACCTCGGGCGACCTCTGTGTATTCGCGCGCGCGCGAGCGGCGGAGAAGGAACACACGTGCGTCGTGTAACGCATGGACGCAGCGAGCGATACGCGGCGCGACACGAGCGCCGCCCTTGCGAGGCCAATCGCCGAATTCAGGCGCGGCGTTCTCATCGCGACACCTCGGCGAGCGGCGGAGAAGGAGCACACCTGCGTCGTGTTCAGCGACACCTCGCACGAGTGCATGGACGCAGCGAGCGATGCGCGGCGCGACACGCGCGCGGACCTTGCGAGGCCAATCGCCGAATTCAGGCGTGGCGTTCTCATCGCGAAACCTCGCACGACTGCAACGAGCGATGTGCGGCGCGACACGAGCGTGGTTGCGTGGCCAATCGCCGAGATCAGGCGCGGCGTTCTCATCGAGACACCTCGGCGAGCGGCTCGTGCGTCCACGGGGAACCGAGGAACGAGCGAACCTCTTGCGCCCACGCGACAGGCGTCTCGAGATGAGGAGCGTGACCGGCTCCGCGGAAGGCGAAGCGCCAGGCGAGCGGAAGCTCCGCAGCCATTCGTCGCGCGAGCCGCGTGTACTTCGCGTCCTGCGTGCCAGTGATGAGCAGCGTCGGCACTCGCAACGTCGGAAGCGCGGGCCAGAAGTCGGGCTGCGCGCCCTGCCCCATCAACCGCAGCGCCGCCGCGAGCCCAGCAGGAGCATGAGAAACACGCCGGCGACGCAGTTGTTCCTGCACGTCATCGGGCAGGCCGCGGATTCCAGAGAAGAGCGGCAGTTGCTCCCAGAACGCGATGAAGGAATCGACGCCATCGCTCTCGATCAGCGACGCGAGCGCTTCATCTGATCGGCGACGCATCACGCGATCGTGACGACGGTGAATACCAGGCGCGCCGCTCTCGAGGACCAGGCGCTCGACGAGGTGTGGATGCCGGACTGCGAGGCCGAGCGCGAGCCGGGCGCCCTGCGAGTAGCCGATCACCGTCTGCGACCGCTCGATGCGCGAGGCCAGCAGCTCGATCACTTCGTCAAAGTCGCGAACGTCGGTCGTCGCCTCGTGATGACCGGGCAGCTCGACGCAGTCCGCGGTGATGACGTCTCCGACGAGTGACTCGAGGTGATCGAACGAGAACCGGCTCCCGGTGAAGCCGTGCAGCATGAGCGCGCGCTTCGGGCCTGTTCCCCAGGTTCGTGATGGGAGCGACTTCATGACGAGGTCTCCACCGCCGCGACGAGGGCGGCGTTCAACTGACGATGCGCTTCGACGTTCGCGCGACGATCGGTCCTGACTTCGACGAGCTGGAGTCCATCGTTTGCGGTGCGAATCACGCGAGAAAGCTCCTCGAGCGTTCGTGGACGATGCAGGGTCGCGCCGCTCAACGAAGCGACGTGCTCGAAGTCGACGCCGTGCGGCGTTCCGAAGAAGCGCTCGAAGTGCGGCGTGCGTTCCGCGACGGGAAGGAAGCTGAAGATCCCGCCGCCGTCGTTGTTCACCACCACCACCGTCAACGGAGCCTGCTTCGCGACGAGCCAGCCGCTCAAGTCGTGCAGCGCGGCGACGTCTCCGATGAGCAGCACCGTCTTCCGGCCGGTTCCTCTCGCCACGCCAGCAGCCGTCGAGACCACACCGTCGATGCCGTTCACGCCGCGATTCGAGAACACCCGCAGCCTCGCGTTGCCCGTGCCTGAGAAGGCATCGACGTCACGAATCGGCATCGAGCTCGAGAGCACGAGGTTCGCGTCAGCAGCCGAGGCGACCGTGCGCGCGATCAGCGCCTCTTCCATTCGGTCACCGCGCTTCGAGAGCTCCACTTCGACCCGCCGCTGCGCGTCCTTCGTCAACGCCCGCAGCGTTCCCGTCGGCTTCGCGTCGACCGTGAGCGCCTTCACCATTCCGACCACGTCACCGGAGAGGAAGGCCTCGACCACGTGATTTGGATCGAACGGCTGACCGTCATCGAGAAACGCGAACACCCGCGCGCGTGTGCCGTCGAGCCACTGTTGCGGTGCCTTGAGCGTGATGCCTCCGCCAAAACGGAGCACGACGTCAGGGTCGAGTTTCTGCGCGAAGGCCTTGCTGCGAACCATCGCATCCATCGACCAGATCGCCTCACCGAAGCCGAACCGCGCGTTCGACGCAGCCTCGGCGAAGACCGGAAAGCCGAGCGCGAGACCGAGCGCGTGAATCGCCTCACCGAAACCATCATCACGCTCACGCGGACCAACGACGATCACGCCGCGCGTGCTCGAAGTGAGCGCTCGCTTCACCTCGGACAGATCGGGAACACCTGCAGCTGAAATGAACTTCGGAACGCGCGACGAGAGGACGGGACCTGTGAGCCCATCAGGGTGCGCAAGCGGCTCACGAAACGGCACGTTGAGATGAACGCCACCACGCGGCGCGTGCACGGCCTTCGAGATCGTCTGCGCGACGGTCGCCGCGAGATGATCGAGTCCGCCCTCCATCGGCTCTGGGAGCGACACGGAAGCCCGCACGTACTCACCGAACAGGTTCTTCTGCGCGATCGTCTGCGGGGCTCCGAAGCCGTGCAGCTCGGCGGGCCGATCGGCGGTGATCGCGATCAGCGGCGTGGCGCCTTCGCGAGCTTCCATGAGCGCGGGAAGAAAATGAGCGCCAGCCGTTCCTGACGTGCACAGCACCGCCGCAGGCGTCTGCGTTCCTTTCGCGAGCCCCAACGCGAAGAACGCTGCGCTGCGCTCATCGAGCACCGGCCAGCACTGGAGATCGGAGCGATCTGCAAACGCGAGCGCGAGCGGCGTCGAACGAGAGCCCGGCGCCACGACGACGTGCTTCACGCCACACGCGGCGAGCGTTCCCGCGAGCGTGGCAGCCCACCGTTGGTTGAGCGTCTCAGCCACGTTCCACCCCCAGCGCCGACAACATCGTCTGGGCCTTGCGCTCGGTCTCGAGCCACTCGGCCTCGGGCGTCGAGCCTTGAACGACTCCGGCGCCCACGAAGACCTTCACGTTCTTTCCGCGAATCAGCGCCGACCGCAGCGCGACCGCGAGCGTCACCGAATCAGGCCCGACCGCACCGACGGCTCCGCAGTAGAGGCCACGATCGAAGCCTTCGTTCGCTGCCAGCCAGTCGAGCGCCTTGCCTCTCGGCGTTCCCGCGACGGCCGGCGTGGGATGCAGCACGCGCGCAACCCGGAGGGGGTTCACGTCATCTCGCAACGTCGCGGTGATCGGCGTGTGCAGGTGCACCAGCGACGCGAGTCGCTTCAGCTGCGGCGTCTCTGGCACCTCGAGCTTCGTCACGTACGGATCAAGACGCGCGCGAAGGTCGTCCACCACCACCTGATGCTCCCGACGGTCTTTCTCCGAGGCGAGCAGTCGTTCGCCATCCTCCGGCGGCGCGGTGCCAGCCAGCGCGTCGGTCGAGAACTGCCGGCCTTTCGCCTCGCACAGAATCTCGGGCGACGAGCCCACGAACGCCGAGCCATCGCGCCCCCGAACGAGGAACGTCCAACACGCCGGGTTGCGCGCCTCGAGCGCCTTCAAGATCGACCGCTCTGGAATCGCTTCGTCGCTCTCGAGCTCGATCGCTCGTGCCACCACCAGCTTGGTCAGCTCGGGCTTGAGCGCGTCGACCGCGGCCTGCACGAGCGCCTCGTACCCCGCCCGGCCATCGCCCACCTGCCGGAGCGGCGCCCGCTGCGTGATCGGGTCACGCTCTTCCACGCGATCGAGCCGCTCCTCGAGTTGATCCAGCGGGGTGCCCTCTTTGCCGAACGCGAGCCACCGCGTGTTGAGGCCATCCCACCAGGCGATCACTTCGGGCAGCACCCAGCGCTCATGATCGAAGTCACGCCAGGGGCGGCGGGGGTCGAACGCCCAGCCTCCGAACCAGGGACCAGCTGGCGGAATGATCGGCAGGCTCACCTCGCCTCCGCCTTCCGCACACACGCCAAGCCCCACCATCCAAACCGAGCGGGATGGATTCACCCACACCATCGAGAGCGGCTCAGGGCCAAAACGAAGGAGTGCTCCTTCAGCGGAAACCCGCGAGACTGCGACGAATCGCTGCCTGTTCGAGGGCTCGAGCACGGTCGTGTTGTCTTCTAAGCCATTCCCGCTATAGATGCACCACAGAGTTCAAAACGGCTTGAACTCGGTGAACTGCGAGGCGAGTGATGGGTGCGACGGGGCCGAAACAGGTGCTGCGGGAGCCC
>CALRPN020000018.1:0-171544 GCA_943370055.1 Archangium gephyra | reverse complement strand
CGACGCGGGCAACTTCGACGCGGGCACCATCGACGCGGGCACCATCGACGCGGGCACCATCGACGCGGGCACCATCGACGCGGGCACCGTCGACGCGGGCACCTTCGACGCGGGCACCATCGACGCGGGCACCATCGACGCGGGCACCGTCGACGCTGGGCTGAGGGACGCGGGTACGAGTGACGCTGGTACGACCGACGCGGGGACCTCAGACGCAGGCTCGACCGATGCCGGGAGGGACGCGGGCATGGCTGACGCGGGCTCCGCGAACCTGCTGGTCGAGGTGTCTCGCGTCGGTTCGACGAGCCAGGCCGACCTCGCAATTCGACTGTCGAGCCCGGGACTGATCGAACTCTTCGTCAGTGGGGCCGGGAGCAGTGGCTCGCTGATGCAAAGCTCAGCGACGACGTATTCAGTGCGCATCACGCCGACGAGCACGAGCGGGGCGATTGACGTCCTGCTGCGGGCGACGATTGGGACGCGTCAGTTGGTGTGGCGCCGAACGCTCCTCGTGCTGCCTTTCGTCGAACCCAGCTGGAACCAACCGGAGGCCGTCCCAGGACTGGTGAACACCGATGGCTACGAAGACGGGGCCGAGGCGAGCCCAGATGGTGAGTGGTTGGTCGTCACCGACTATTCCCCGATGGACGTGGTGGGCTGTGGCTTCCTCAACGGAGGCCGCCGGCCATCGAATCCCCTGTGCACGACGGCGCTGGGCCCGATTGGCGCTCCCGAGCGTCCCGGAATGCCCGGCGCCAGTCGCACCTCGCCCTTTCGCAATCAGTGCCCGCGTCTCTGCTTCACCTCGAATGGCCTCGCCGACGGCGGCGACCTCGACCCGACCTTTGCCGAGAGCAACGGCATCGTGCTGCCTCCCGTGTCTGCGTGGATCTTTCACCGCCAACCGGACAGCACGTTCACCGAGCCGGCGGCGCTCGTCTACGAAGCCGACGGCTGCGCACACCTCATGGGCGTCTCCTTCGTCTCCCTGAGCAGCGGCGCGGCGAGCGTGGTCTTCGCGTACGACGGAGATCAGGTCTCGCCCCTCCATCGCGTGCAGTCGGCGTCGATCAACCTCGGCCAGCGCAACGTGCTGGGCACCTATTCGTGTACCTCCACGTGGTCTGCGAGCGCTTCAGGCCGAACGGCTGTCGACCTCACGCCTCCCGGAAGTCTCGGCAACCCGAACGTCGGCGGCGGCTTCCTCTGGTACGACGATGAGGCAGGTGACGGTGCCTTGCGGTTTCGCAGCGTGACGGGCGCGCTTCCTGATGCGTCGGTCAGCCTCGAAGCAGAGGTCGCGCCCCGAGATGCAGGGCCGCGCTACATGCCCTTCTTCCACGGCTCGTCGCGGCGGCTCTTCTACTCCCGGTCGAATCAGGCCATCGAGTCTCGCGCGCTCACTGGAGCGACTCCGGTGAACCCCGGAAGCTGGGGACCCGTCGTCGAGCATCTGGTTGCTGACACGGCGACCTCGGTCGGGCGCATCTTTTCGATCGGAGAACCCAGCGTGGCGGAGCGCCCGGACGGTGGCCGCGAGCTCTACTTCGTGTACGCCACGAAGACCGACGCCGGCGTGAACATGAACATCGGTCGGGTTCCCTCGCGCTGAACGAACCCTGGCGCCGAGTCAGACGAGCGCGGCGACGTCGCCCGCAGCCGAAGCGCCGTCGCTGGTGATGACCCGCACCTTCGCGCGCGAGCGCAGCGTGGCCTCGTCGACCTGCTGACTCCACGTCAGGTTCGCTTTGCGATCGGGCGCCACCTCACCCGTCGCGATCACCTTTCCATCGAGCTCGACCTCGACCGTGGTGACGCGCGAGTCGAGCGGGCTCGGAGGCGAGGACGTCGAAGCGCGACCACCCCCGCCGTAGATGCAGCCGCTCGTGAAGTCGACGATGAGGCAGATCACGCCCGGCAGGACCCCCGGAATGAACCAGAGCAGGTCGATGATCAGCACCGGAATGTCGATGCGCCCACCCGTGCGGCCGCGGCGGCCCGGGTAGAGCAGGTACCCGCAGCTCGAGGTGGCCAGCAGGGCCATTCCACTCGTCATCACGGCGCGTCGGTTCATCGAAGAAGACATGGGGCTCCCAGGTGATTGGTGCGAGTGACCCAGCATGAAACAGGCCGTGCACGCGGTCACCAGTCTGCGATGCTTTGGGCGTGTCGAGCGGTGACTCCAACGACGCCGCCCAACGGCTCGTGCAGCGCGAGGCCTTCTTCCGGGCCGTGCTTCAGGACTCGCCCGACATCGCGATGGTGGTCGGCCCCGATCGCCGCTACCGCTTCGTCAGCAGCGGCATCGAGAAGATCCTCGGGTGGACCGAGGCCGACCTCACCGACCTGCGCGCGCTCGAGCTCACCCACCCCGATGACGTGCCCGTCGTCTCCGAGATGTTCCGGGCACTCTTCAGCGACTCGCTCGACGTCGCGCGCATCGCCTACCGCGTTCGGCACAAGAATGGCTCGTGGCGCACCTTCGAGGTCGTCGCCAGAAACGAACTCTCGAACCCGGCGGTCGGAGGCATCGTCGTCAACGGGCGTGATGTCACCAACCAGCGGCGGCTCGACGAGCACGAGCTCGAGGCCCGGCGGCTCGAGAGCCTGGGCCGGCTCGCGGGCGGCGTTGCCCACGACTTCAACAACCTGCTCACTGTGGTGTTGTCCTCGGTCGAATTGATGCGAAACGACGTGCGCCGCGGTCGCGCCACCGACCCCGAACACCTCGACGCCATCGCCGACGCTGCGTGGCGGGCGACGGGGTTGACCCGGCAGCTGCTCTCGTTCGCGCGAAAGCAGAGCACCTCGCGTGGGCCGTTCGATCTCACGCAGGCCGTGCGCGGAGCGGCTCGCACGCTCCAGCCGATGCTCGGCGAAGACATCAAGCTCGTGCTCCAGCTCACGCCAGACCCGTGGCTCGTGCTCTCGGAGCAGACGCTGGTCGATCAGATTCTGCTCAACCTCGCTGCCAACGCCCGCGACGCGATGCCCAGCGGAGGCACCATCACCATCTCGGTCGCCAACACCGAGGTGCGCGGGCAAGGCGATGGCCTCGCGGGCGTTCCTCCTGGCCAATGGGTGCGGCTGCGCGTGACCGACACCGGGCCCGGCATCGACGAGAGCGTTCGCCAGCGCATCTTCGAGCCGTTCTTCTCGACGAAGCCGGTGGGAAAGGGCTCGGGCCTCGGCTTGTCCATGGTGCACGGCGTCGTCACACAGGGCGGCGGCCACATCGGCGTCGAGAGCGAGCCCGGCCGGGGCGCCACCATCGACATCTGGTTTCCCCGCACACACCTCGAACCCGGCCCGCGCAAGTCCGAGCCCGCGCCGACGCCGCTGCGTGGCTACGAGGTGGTGCTGGTCGCCGAAGATGAAGAGGCGGTGCGCCGGGTCGTCGTCACCACGCTCACCAACGCCGGGTATCAGGTCGTCGTCGCCACCGATGGCGTCGATGCGCTCGAGGTCGCCTCCACGCGCCCGAACATCGATCTGCTGCTGACCGACGTGGTGATGCCGGGGCTCGATGGGCGGAAGCTGGCCGAAGCGCTGCTCGCGGCGCGGCCATCACTCAAGGTGCTCTTCATCTCGGGCCACCCAGACGATCGGCTGAAGCCCGGCGGGCTCGTCACGAGCCCCGACCTGCTCGACAAACCCTTCGATCCCCGCACGCTGCTCGAGCGGGTTCGCGCCGCGCTCGACCGCCGCGATTGACGGTCAGGGCCTGGTGGTTACGGTTTCGTCGTGTTCGACCAACGCGACTACGTGATGCGCGCGGTGAAGCAGCTCACCGAGTTCATCGCCCGCATCTTGAAGCTCGCGCTCGTCGACCCCGCGCAGGCAAAGGCCCAGCTCGACGACGCTGCCCGTAGCGCGCTCGGCATGGAGCCCTCGACGCTCGGCTTCGTCGATGCGCACGCCGCGGCGCAGCTGCTGGGCCGCGCCGACAAGGTGGTGCTCTTCGCGACGATTCTGGAAGCGTACGGAGAGCTCGAGCTGCTCACGGGCGCACAGCACGCGGCCCGGCGTCACTTCCTGCACGCGCTCGAGGTCGCGCACGAGGCCGTTCGGTTGGATCCGTCGAGCTCCGACGCGAGGGCGCTGGTCGATCGCCTGCGCGACCGGCTCACACCTGCTTGAGCATGGTGGCGGCGTCGCTCACCTCGAACTTGCCGCCCTGCTCGACGTTCACGCTCTTCACGACGCCGTCGACGACGAACATCGAGAAGCGCTGGCTGCGAACGCCCATGCCGAACGGCGTGAGATCGCTCTCGAGCCCGAGCTTCTTCGCGAAGTCGGCGCTGCCGTCGCCCAGCATGCGCACCTTGCCGAACGCGCCCAGCTCTTTGCCCCACGCGGCCATCACGTAGCCGTCGTTCACCGACACGCACCACACCTCGTCGACGCCCTTCGCCTTCAGCGCCGGCAGCTGCTCGACGTAGCCGGGCACGTGCTTCGCGCTGCAGGTGGGCGTGTACGCGCCGGGCAGACCGAAGATGACGATCTTCTTCCCCTTCGTGGCGTCGGCGACCGACACCTTCTCGGGTGAGAGCGGGCACGCGTCTCCAAAGGCCTTGGACTCGTAGAGGGTCGCGTCGGGGAGCTTCGTTCCAGGAGTGATGGGCATGTCGCCCCACTACCACCAGCCGTGCGGTGGAGCATGGTTTTGGGGCGAACCCCCGATCGCTGGTGTACAGCAGCCGGCGCGTGACCCCGCCTGCAGCGACCGACAAGCCCTCGATGGCGCTGACGAGCCGGCAGTGGGGCATCGTCTTGCTCGTCGCCGCGCTGCAGTTCGTGAACATTCTCGACTTCGTCATCGTGATGCCAATCGGCCCGCGACTGGCGCAGGCGCTCGACTTCCCCTCGTCGCACCTGCCGTGGATGAACGGGAGCTACACCGCGACCGCGTCGCTGATGGGCCTGCTCGGCGCGCTCTTCCTCGACCGGTTCGATCGCCGCAAAGCCGTGGGCGTCGCCGTCGCCGGGCTCGTCATCGGCACGGCGCTGTGTGGCTTCGCGAACAGCTTCACCACGTTGCTCATCGCGCGCAGCCTCGCCGGTGCGTTCGGTGGCCCCGCGACGTCGCTCTGCTTCGCCATCATCGCCGACACGATTCCGTCGCACGTGCGCGGCAAGGCGATGGGCACGGTGATGGGCGCGTTCTCGGTCGCCTCGGTCTTCGGCGTGCCCTCAGGGTTGTGGATGGCGGAGCACTTCGGCTGGAGGGCTCCGTTCTTCACGGTCGCGGCGCTCGGCGCGGTGGTGCTGGTGGTGTCGATCTTCCTGCTGCCGCCGCTCCGTTCGCACCTCGGCGCGCCCCGCCGGACGATTCCCGACATCATCTCGCTGGTGAAGGAGCGGAACGTTCAGCTCTCGTTCCTGATGACGGCCATCGTGATGTCGGCCGGCTTCGTGCTGATCCCGAACATCGCGTCGTACCTTCAGTTCAACCTCGGCGTGCCCGAGTCGCACATCAAGTTCGCGTACCTCTTCGGCGGCATCGCGAGCTTCTTCGCCACGCAGCTGGGCGGACGGCTGGTCGATCGGTTCGGCTCGTTCCGGGTCGGTACGGCCGGCACGCTGCTCGTCATCTGCGTCATCTTCTTCTTCTTCTATCTGCCCCGGGAGTCGCTCGCGTCGTGGCTCGTGTTCGCGTCGTTCGGCGGCTTCATGCTCGCGCAGGGCTTCCGCAACGTCTCGTACAACACGCTCACGACCAAGGTGCCCGACCCCGCGCGGCGCGCCACCTTTCAGAGCCTGCAGTCGGCGGTGCAGCACGCGGCCACCTCGGTCGCGGCCTTCAGCTCGGGCCTCATGCTCACCGAGATCGCGCGCACGCCGCTGGCGACCGATCTTCCCGGCCGGCCGCCCCGTCAGCTCGTGGGCATGATGACGGTGGCGATGGTGTCGATGTGCATGTCGCTCTTGATTCCGTTGCTGCTCTTCATCGTCGAGAAGCGCGTGGTGCCGGCGAAGCGGGTGGGGGCCTGACGCGGACCACGCCTGGAGCGTAGGCTTCGGCGGTGGGCACGCGGGTCCTCACCAGGCCAGAGCAGGTCGAGGTCGACGACCTCACGCCGAGCGCCGGGAACTCAGAGGCGAAGATCAGGCGGGGAATCTCGTTTCTGGCCGACCTCACCCGAGGTGCGCTGCCTGCCGACGAACGCTCGACCGCCGCGCTCGCCTTCATCGACGTGCTCGACGACGACGACTGCGCCCCGATGGTGGCGCCCGACCTTCGCGCCGGGTTCGTCACCGCCGTGCTCGACCTCGGCTATCCCTACGCACTTCACCTCAAGCCGGAAGATCTCGCCCCCGTTCGTTCGACGAGCAGCCGGTCTCGTCGCTCGCTGGCCGTCGGGCTCTCGGCGGTGGTGGGCCTCGTCGTCGGCTTCTTCGTCGCCACCTCGGTGACTGTGGCGCCGGCCGTGGCTCCACCCGCGGCTGTCGTCGCGCCTGCCCGGCCCGTGGTGTGGCCTTCGACGGCGACGTCTCTGGGCGGCGATCGAAAGTACGTCAACGTCAACCCCGTTCGGGAGGCGTCGTTCGAGCCGAAGGTGGTCGCGTCGACCCGGTCGGTTCCCCGAGGTGTGAGTGACTGGACTGCCTGGGGCGTCACCCCGAGGCCCGTGCTCGACAGGCGCCCCGTCCTCGCCCAGCTCGAGAGCCTCGTGGCGAACCGCTCCTGGTTCGAGGTCATTCGCGCCGGAGACCGTTGCCGCAGCGCCGACCCGCTGCGCCTCGATTGTCTCGCGCACGTCGCCGCCGCTCACGCCCAGCTGTCTCGTCGACCGACCTCGCCGTTGCTCAGCAACCACTGGCAGCGGCTGGCCGCGCTCGATCGCCTCGAGCATGAACGCGCCGCCCGCGCGCTGTACCGCCGCTATCTCTCCATCGCTCCGCCCGACGACCCGCACGCCGCGAAGATCGTCAGAGCGCTGCGCGCCAACGGTGATTGGGTGGAACCGCCCGGGCGCGAGGCCAAACTCGAGCTTCGCGTGCTGCACCAGACCGTGAACTGCAACGGCCAGCTCGAGTGTCTGAACCTCGCCGCAGTCACCTGGGCCCAGCGTGCCGCCAGAACCCACGACCCGGATGACCTCGCGCAAGCTGAGCGTGCCCAGCACGACGCCGACGAAGCTCGAAGCCGCGACGCGTTCCGCAAGCAGCTTCTGCCCTGAGTCTCGTTGATCCCCGGGCGGATCCTCGGCTACACGCGCGGCTCCATGAAATCCTTCTCTCGCCTGTCGTTGCTGTCCCTCTGCCTCGCCGCCGTTCTCGCCACCGCGCAGGACGAGGTCGAGGTCGCCACGCCGAAGTCTGCGGCGACGACCGAGGCTGGCACCGGCGGCCGCAAGCCCATCACCAAGGGTGACCGCGAAGCCGCCATCAAGGCCGAGGCGCAGCGCAAGAAGGACGAAGAAGAGGCCGCCAAGAAGGCCGCCGAAGAGAAGAAGAAGGCCGACGAAGAGGCCGCCCGCAAGCTCGCTGCCGAGAACGACTCGCGCAAGAAGGCCGAAGAAGAGGCCCGCGCGAAGGCCGAGGCCGAGACCAAGCGGCTCAAGGCCGAGCAGGAGGCCATCGACGCCAAGAAGAAGGCCGAAGAGGAGAAGAAGGCCAAGGCCGAGGCCGAGAAGATCCGCCTCGAGGAAGAGAAGAAGAAGCTCGAAGAGGACAAGAAGCGCCTCGCCGAGGACGAGAAGAAGCGGAAGGAAGACGAGAAGAAGGCGGCTGAAGAGAAGAAGAAGGCCGACGCCGAAGAGAAGAAGCGCCTCGCCGCCGAAGAGAAGGCCAAGAAGGAAGAAGAGAAGAAGCTCGCCGAAGAGAAGAAGCGCGACGACGAGCTCGAGAAGAAGCGCCAGGAGATCGAGAAGGTTCGCGTCGAGCTCGAGAAGAAGAAGAGCGAAGTCGAAGAGAAGCGCCTGAAGGAAGAGCAGGCCAAGCTCGAGGCCGAAGAGAAGAAGAAGAAGGCCGAAGACGACAAGAAGAAGGCCGAAGAAGAGGCCCGCGTCGCCGCCGAAGAGAAGAAGAAGAAGGAAGAGGAGTTCAAGAACTCCGCCGAAGAGAAGAAGCGCGTCGCCGACGAGGAGCGCAAGAAGAAGGAAGACGAGAAGAAGGCCGCCGCCGAAGAGAAGAAGCGCCTGGCCGAAGAAGAGAAGGCGAAGAAGAAGGCCGAGGCCGACGAGAAGAAGCGCCTCGCCGAGGAAGAGAAGAAGAAGAAGGAAGACGAGAAGAAGTTCGCCGCCGAAGAGAAGAAGCGCCTCGCCGACGAAGAGAAGAAGCGCAAAGACGACGAGAAGAACGCCGCCATCGAAGCGAAGCGCCTCGAGGCCGAAGGCAAGAAGCTCGAAGAGGAGCAGAAGAAGGAAGCTGCGCGTCTGGCCGCCGAGGCCGCGAAGCAGCCTGCGCCGTCGAATGAGCCGAGCCGCCGCGTGATTCGCCCTGGCGAGACGCCGCCGCCGTCGCAGAACGTCGCCGCGACCACACCGCCTCCGTCGAACACCAACACCACGCCGCCGCCGTCGTCGAACCCGCAGCCCTACGGCTCGAACACCGCGCCCGCGAACAACACGCCTCCCCCCGCGGGCACCCAGCCCAAGAACCAGGCGCCTGACGCGTACCTCGGCGGCAAGGCCTCGGTTGGGGCGATGATCCCCGCGCGCTCGCTCGACGAAGCGAAGAGCGACCCGCGCTTCTCGGCGTCCGGCCTGGTCGAAGACGCTCGCGTGAAGGTGATCTCGATCACCGACAAGTTCCCGTACTACGGCATCGCCAACAACGGCTGCGGCTCGGGCAAGAGCTTCGTGATGTCCGAGCTCATCTCGCCCTTCGACGGCCTGCCCGCGGGCATTCCCGTGGTGCTGCGCATCGAAGACCCGACGCTGGGCCCTGCGCGCGCCGGCTCGAACCTCGCATTCTCGGGCCTGCGCCGCGCTGGCAAGGCACCGGACGGCACGTTCGTCTACTGCGGCAAGGGCACGGCCTTCCCCGTTCGTCGGTAGCCGTCGGTGGCCGACCCGGCTACAACCGGTGCGCGATGCTGAACATCGGCACGGGCGAAATCATCTTCATCGCGATCGCGGCCCTGCTCATTCTGGGGCCGCAGAAGTTGCCTGAGTTCGCCCGCACCATCGGCAAGCTCGTGCGCGACTTCCGCCGTCAGACCGACGACGTGCGGAGCACCGTCGAGCGCGAGTTCTACAAGATGGACCACGAGCTGACCAAAGAGGTCCCAGCACCGGTTCCGCAGCCGGCGCAAGACGCCATCGCTCACGGGCACCACGCCGGAGCGTTGCCCGACGCGCTGCCAGCTGCCGAGGCTGAGTTGTCGCAGGTGATGAAGGGCGCTCCGGCCGCGGAGCCCGTCGCGCTGCCCTCGGCGGAGCCTGTGTCGATTCCCGCGCCTGCCGCTGCGGTTCCTGCTGAGGCTCCCACCGAGCCTTCTCCCGAGAAGCCCTGAGCGCTGACATGCCCGCCGCGGCCGTGACCCCCGACGAATACAAGATGAGCCTGTTCGAGCACCTCGCCGAGCTTCGGACGAGATTGCTCCGCGTCACCATCGCGGTGCTCGTGCTGGGCGTGCTCTCGCTCACTTTCGCGCGCGAGATCTACGGCTTCCTCATGCGCCCGGTGCTCATGTCGCTGCCGTCGGCGTCGGCGCAGCTCATCTACACGTCGGCCATCGAAGAGCTGAACGTGCTGATGAAGATCGGCCTCTACGCGGGGGTGTTCCTCAGCACGCCCGTGCTGCTCTGGCAGATCTGGAGCTTCGTTTCGCCCGGCCTGTACGACAACGAGAAGAAGCTGGCCGCGCCCTTCATCATCTTCGGCACGCTCGCGTTCGTGGCTGGCGCGGCCTTCTGCTACTTCGTGCTGCTGCCGCAGATGTTCCAGTTTCTGCTGCAGCGCGAAGACGTCGCGGTCATCACCCAGCGCATCGACACCGGACGGCTGCGGGAGCAAGACGCCCTTCGCTACCTCTCACTGGGCGATCTCGATCACGCCAGCGCGCTCGCGAGGACGGCGGTCGGCGATCTCGAGGCCACGGGAGACGGAAAGACGACGGATCAGGGCATGGGTCTGTCACTGATCAGCAAGCGCAGCGTCGACGTGCTCGCGCGGCTCGATGGCCTGGGCCGCATGATCGACGCCACGCGCTCGGGGTATGGAGAGGCCGCTCGGCCCGTGCTCGCCCAGGTGATGGGCAAACGGCTCGAGGCGGTCGCGGCCTTCGGGCTCGGTGAGTACGACCAGGCGCAGTCGCTGGCCGATGAAGCTGCGGCGATTCTGGCTGGCGTGGCGAGCGCGCGTGCGACCGACTTCGCCGAGCTGTGGAAGCTCGAGCGCACCTTGAGCGTCGGCACCGCCACCATCGAGAGCATGAACTGGACGAAGCCGATGCTGTCGATGAGCGAGCAGCTGTCGCTGGTGCTCGTGCTCGAGCTCGCCTTCGGTCTCATCTTCGAGCTGCCGCTGGTGATGATGGTGCTCGGCATGGTCGGGCTCGTGTCGTCGGCGTTCCTCTTCAAGTACCAGCGGCACGCGCTGGTGCTCTGTCTCGTCGCCGCGGCGATCCTCACACCCACCGGAGACGCGGTGAACCTGGCGCTCATGGCCGGCCCGATGCTGCTTTGCTACGAGCTGGGCGTGGTGCTGGTGTGGCTCGTCGAGAAGCGCCGCAAGAAGCAGACGCCGCCCGATTCGAACCTCACCACCACCTGAGGAGGCTTCATGGTGTTGCTGGCCGTGCTCGCCGCCGCTCCCGCGCCGCTCGAGGTCTCACGTCTCGTCCAGGCTCCACCCGCCGAGGTCTACAAGACGTTCACGACCCGTGACGGCCTCGTGCGCTTCCTCGCGCCAGACGTTCGGTTCTCGCTCACGCCGAATGGCCCGTTCGAGGCGCTCTTCGTGCCCGAGGCGCCTGCCGGCCAGAAGGGTGGAGAAGGCTGCGTCGTGAAGTCGTGGGTCGACGGCAAGTCGTTCACCTTCACGTGGAACTTTCCTCCCTCGATTCCCACGCTGCGTGACGCCAACGCGCGCACCGAGGTCGAGGTGACGTTCGTCGCGCAGGGCCCAGGCACGAAGGTGACGCTCACGCAGCGCGGGTGGAAGGAGGGCGCCGACTGGGCCGCGGGCCGGGCGTACTTCGAGCGCGCCTGGAGCATCGTGCTCGCGAGGCTCGCGCGCGTGATGGCGGGCGGCGCCATCGACTGGAAGCACGCGTGGCGGCCGGTGAAGGTGAACGAGCTCGCGTTTCTGCAGGGCGCGTGGCGGTCGACGAGCGCGAAGGAGGTCACGGAAGAGACGTGGCTCATCGACGGCTCCAGCGGCGGCATGTGGGCGCGTGAACGCGCGGTGGGCGCGCCCGACCATCAAGGTCTCGCCGACTTCACCGAGGTGGGCGAGCTGGAGCCCGCGGGGGACGAGGTCTACCTGACGGTGCGCATGCTCGGCGTCGGGCTGGGGAATCACCCGAAAGATCGCGCGCGCTTCGTGCTCGAGGAGCTCGACGAGCAGACCGCGCGCTTCGTCGAGACGAAGAAGAACGGCCTGGTGCTCACGTACACGCGAAAGAACGACGAGCTGCACCTCGAGCTCGCGTTTCCGAAGGGCACCGAGCACCGCGTGTTGAAGCGCGTGCTCTGACTATTCCCACGTCGCGCGGAAGCTCGAGTGCGTGTCGGTGAGCGCGGTCAGCCGCACCCTCACGTTCTTCGCGCCAGCGACCGACAGCGCCTTCTCGAAGAAGCCCGGGTAGCGGTGAGGCAGCACGATCTCGTTCATCGTGAGCTCCCAGTCCTTCGGGCCGTGCACGACATACGACGTGTCGAGGAAGTTGGTGGCGGTGCGGAAGCTACGTGTCGCGCGTTGAATGCTCCGCTCGGGGCCGATGAGCCGCATCATCGCGTACATCGCCTTGCCGACGAGCGTGTCGCCGTACACCTCGACGAGCCGCACGCCGAAGTGGTTCTGCCGCTGCTCGTGCGTGAGTGACGGGTCGAAGCGGCTCATGGCCAGCTCGATGCCGGCGTACCAGGTCTCGACGGGGTAGGCGGGCAGCAGGTGGTCAGGGTCGATGCCCAGGCTCTTCAGCCGCTGCATCGTCGCGACGTCGATGGGCGAGAGAATGCGCTCGAGGCTCTGAATGAGGGAGGAGAACGCGACGCGCGGCTCGGCCATGACGGCGCTGCTTACACCACGCGGGCGGCCAGCAGGTCCTGCACGTCGACCAGACCCACGGGCCGGCCATGCGAGTCGACGACCGGCAGCTGATCGACCTTCGTCTCTCGCATCATCGCTGCGGCGGTCAGCACCAGCTCGTCGGGCCCGATGGTGCGCGGCCGCTTCGCCATCACCGACGAGACCGCGTTGCCCAGCTCCATGTGGCCCTGCTCGGCCAGGCGGCGGAAGTCTCCGTCGGTGAAGATGCCGACGAGCTTGCCTGCGCGGTCGATGACGTTGGTCGCTCCCGGGCGGCCAGGCGTGTTCGTCATCACCACCAGCGCCTTCGAGATGCTGGCCGAGTCGCGCACGAGCGGGTTGGCGTCTCCCGCGCGCATCACTTCTTTCACCTTCAGCACGCTGCGGCCCAGCTTCCCGCCTGGGTGGAAGTGCGCGTAGCGCTCGGGCGTCAGCTCCCGCTGCCAGGCGAGCGTCATCGCCAGCGCGTCGCTCATCGCGTGAAGGGCGGCCGAGCTCGCGGTCGGCACCAGGCCCAGCGGACAGGCCTCGTCGATGGCGCCGATGTCGACGACGACGTCGCTGCCGCGCGCGAGTGGAGACCTCGGGTCTGACGTGAGCGCCACCACCTTCACCCGTTGACGCTTCAACGGGACGAGCAGGCGCAGAATCTCTTCGGTGGTGCCCGAGTTCGACAAGGCCACCACCACGTCACCCGTCACCACGCGGCCGAGATCGCCATGCGCCGCCTCCGCAGGGTGCAGGTACAGCGAGGGGACGCCGGTCGACGCGAGGGTGGCCGAGAGCTTCTGCGCGATGAAGCCGGGCTTGCCGATGCCCATCGTCACCACGCGGCCCTTGCAGGCACCGAGCAGCTCGAGCGCTTCGATGAACGAATCACCCAGCTTCGACGAGAGCGACGAGATGGCGCGGGCCTCGGTGTCGAGCACCGTGCGGGCCCAGGTGAGCTGCGCCCTGCGCGTCGAACGTCGTCGGGAGGCGGCCATTTCCCGTGGCCTGTACGACTCCTGCGTGCGGGTTTCCACCACCCTCCGAATTGCGAATCTGCCTGCGTGCGTCCGTGGGGCCTCCAGTGTAGGACCCGCCCGGCCTTTTTCCTCGGAGCCGAACGTGTCTACCGACGCCGTGAAGGAACCCGACACCCTGACCGAAGCGCTGCTCGGCAAGGAGCTGCTCAACCTGCCGTTGCTCGCGAAGTTCAAGGCGTGGCCGGTCGAGTACCGCTCCACGCTGGTGGCGGCGTTGATGGCGTCACTGGTGCTGCTCCCGTACCTCGGCGCCGTCGGCCTCTGGGACCCATGGGAGACGCACTACGGCGAAGTCGCCCGCGAGATGGTGCAGCGCAACGACTACGTGCACCCCTTCTGGGAAAACGCGTGGTTCTTCTCGAAGCCCGCCTTCACCATGTGGATGATGGCGCTCGGCCTTCAGGCGGCGAACGGCGGGCCCATCGTCGGCGTGCTCGTCGGTGGCGTCTTCCTCGCGCTCGGGCTCGCGCTCTTCCTCGGCAAGGTGAACGGCAAGTCGCAGCTCAAGGAGTTCTGGGGCGCGGCGTTCGCGCTGCCCGGCACGTTCCTCTTCCTGCTCGGCGCCTGGGGCGTGGTCGCGACCAGCCCGTGGAAGTTCGCCGGCGTCTCTGGCGGTGATGGCGCGATGCCGCTCTTCACCGAGTGGGGCTTTCGGCTGCCGTTCGCGGGCTTCTCCATCGTCGCGGTCTCGCTGCTGACGTACGCCATCACGCGCACCGTGAACGCCCGCGCGGCGCTCGCGACGGCCGTGGTGCTCGTCACCATGCCGCTCTACTTCCTCATCTCGCGCCAGGCCGTCACCGACACGCCGTTCATCAGCGCGCTCATCGCCGGCATGGCCTGCACGATGGTGGGCCTGCTCGACCGCGAGTCGAAGTACCGCTCGGAGTTCATGTACGCCGCGTACGCGTTCTTCGCGATCGCCACGCTCGCCAAGGGCCTGCTCGGCTTCGGCCTGCCGATGGTGACGATGATTCTGCTCGCCACCATCTGGCTGGGCTGGGCGCCCGCAGAGACGCCCGAGCACTTCAGCCTCAAGGCGCACATCGACTGGGCCATGAAGTACGCCGTGAAGCCCCTCGGCATGGCGCTCGGGGTCGGCCTCGTCGTCGGCTTCATCGCGATGAGCATCGGCGACTCGCAGCGCACCGTCTTCATGGCGGTGCCGATTCGCGAGAACAACCAGCCGATGCTGACGGCGCCGCAGTGGCTCGGCATCATGTGGGGCTCGCTCGCGTTCTGGGCCGCGGCCACGGTGCTGATGGGCCTCGAGCTCAAGAAGATCACCGAGCGCCCACCCGCGTTGTTCGCGCTCATGTGGGAGATGCGCCTGGGCACGGGCCTTCTGCTGTTCCTGGCGATCGCGCTGCCCTGGTACTACCGCATGTTCACCTTCGGCTCGGTGGACGACGAAGGGAAGCTCTTCTGGTTCCGCTTCATCATTCACGACCACTTCGCGCGCCTCGGGTCCGGCGTGCACACCACGACGCCGGGCGGTGACTTCACGTACTTCATCCTTCAGGGTGGCTACGCGTCGTTCCCCTGGGTGCTGCTCATTCCCGGCGCCTTCGCCACCGTCGGCCGCCTGAAGCTTCGCTACGCCACCGCTGCCGACCTGACCGGCCTCATCGGCGTGCTCTGGTTCGCGGTCGCCTGGGCCCTCATCGGTGCCTCGGCCACCAAGTTCCACCACTACGTGATTCCGATGCTGCCGCCGATCGCCATCCTCATCGGCATGTTCATCGATCGCGTGTGGGAAGAGGGCATCGAGCAGCACGCCATGGTGATTCTGCTCGGCGTGCCGTTCGCGATCCTCGTCGGCAAGGACCTCGCGACGACGCCCAAGAACTTCACCGATCTCTTCGTCTACAACTACGACCGCCCCTACCCGCAGATGATCATGGATGCGCCGGCCTTCGGGTCGACGCCGCTCAAGACGACCATGGGCTACGCCTTCGCGTTCGCGGGCCTCATCGCGGGCCTCTTCGCGTACTGGCGCTCGAAGGTGTCGATGTTCACCACGGGCCTCGCGACCGCGATGGTGTTCGCGTTGTGGTTCAACTGGGGCCACTGGGTCGATCTCTCGCACCACTGGACGCAGCGAGATCAGTTCTGGCGCTACTACACGAACCGCCGGCCCGGAGAGCCCATGGCCTCGTTCCTCATGAACTGGCGCGGCGAGACGTTCTACTCGCGCAACCAGGTCAAGCAGATCAAGGACAACGCGAACGTCGGCATGTTCAATTACGCGGCGCAGCCGGGCCGTGAGTGGGCTCTCGTCGAACACGCGCGCCTCGGCATTCTCAAAGGCGCGGTCGGGCCCGACAAGAACGTCACGCTCATCGACAAGGACCTGAACAACAAGTTCGTGCTGGTCACCATCGAGTAGCCGGGAATCGCGCGGCGCTCGACGCAGTTCGAAGGGTCCATGTCAGGCATTCGCGTCGAGGGACTCGAGAAGCGCTTCGGCGCGCGAACGGCCGTGGAAGGCCTGACGTTCGAGGTGCGCCCGGGTGAGGTGTTCGGACTCCTGGGACCCAACGGCGCCGGCAAGACGACGACGGTGCGCATGCTCACGGGCCTGCTCACGCCCTCGAAGGGGCGCGCGTCGGTGTGTGGCGTCGAGCTGCCGCTGAAGTCGGACGACGACGGCGTTGCGCTGCGAAAGAGGGTGGGCCTGCTGACCGAGCAGCCTGGGCTGTATGACCGCCTCAGCGCTCGCGAGAACCTCGAGTTCTTCATGCGGCTCAACGAGGTCGACGAGACCGCCGCGTGGAAGCTGGCGAACGGGCTGCTCGAGCGCTTCGGCCTCGCCGGGCGTGAGGACGAGCCCGTCGGCGGGTTCTCGAAGGGCATGCGGCAGAAGCTGGCCATCGTGCGCGCGCTCGTGCACACGCCCGAGGTGGTGTTCCTCGACGAGCCGACGTCAGGGCTCGATCCACAGTCGGGGCGCGTGGTGCGTGACGCCATCGCCGAGCTCGCCAACGAAGGCCGCACGATGGTGCTCTGCAGTCACAACCTGCCCGAGGTCGAGCGGCTGTGTTCGCGCGTGGCCGTCATCAAGAACCGGCTGCGCACCGTGGCGAGCTTGACCGAGCTGCGCAGGGAAGGGCTCGCACTCGACGTGCAGGTGGAAGGCGACGCGTCAGCCTGGAGCGCAGCGCTCTCGAAGTTGTCCTTCCCGGTCGGGCATCAGGCCGAAGGCAGCCGGTTGCGGGTGATGCTCGATCGCGAAGAGCAGTCGCCCGACGTCATCGCGTGTCTCGTGCAAGCCGGAGCGCGAGTTCACTCGGCCCAGCGCGCCGCGCGGCCGCTCGAAGAGGCGTACCTCGAGCTCGTGCGTGAAGAGGAAGAGGCGCAGGCATGAGCTTTCGACTCTCGCGAGCGCTCGCCGTGTACCGGAAAGATCTGCTCGATCTGCGGAAGAACCGCGCGCTGCTCTGGTCGATGCTCGCCTTGCCGCTGGTGATCGTGGTGACCCCGCTCGGTGTCGTGTTCGCCTACGTGCGCAACCCGAACGATCCGAACCTGAAGGCCATCGCGCTCTACTACGACCTCTCGGTCGACCTCGCGAACACGGCCCGGTTCCTCGTCGACAAGGTGCTCGCCGACTGGTTCGTCATCTACCTGGTGATGCCGGTGTTCGTGCCGATCCTCATCTCGTCGCACGCGGTGGCGGGAGAGAAGGAGAAGCGCACGCTCGAGCCGTTGCTCGCGTCTCCCGTGACGCCGCTCGAGCTGGTCATCGGCAAGTCGCTCGCGTCGCTGGTGCCGAGCGTGCTCCTCTGCACGTTCGCGTTTCTGCTGCTGTGCGTCGGC
Organism: Archangium gephyra; assembly: GCA_943370055.1. Lineage (GTDB taxonomy): Bacteria > Myxococcota > Myxococcia > Myxococcales > Myxococcaceae > Xiheimicrobium > Xiheimicrobium gephyra_A. Next base: position 154,493 of record CALRPN020000018.1, on the reverse strand, counting down.
GTCGACGTCGTCGCCTGGCCGCTCGCGAAAGAGCTCGTGCTGCCCAACGGCATGTGGCTGTTCGGCGTGTTCGTCATCGCGCCGCTGTTCGCGTTCTTCGGCAATGGCGTCGCGGTGCTGTTGAGCGCGCGGGTCGGAGATTCGCGGCTCGCGCAGCAGCTCGCGGGGTTGATGGTGTTGCCGCTCATCGGGCTCGCCGCGGGTCAGTTCGCCGGGTGGCTCAAGGCGGGCACCGGGTACTACGCGCTCATCGGTGGGCTGGTGCTGTTGCTCGATCTCGTCATCGTCGTCGTCGCGCGAAGGTTGTTCGATCGCGAGCGGCTGATGAGTCGCTGGGGCTGACACTCACCGCAGCTGGAAGAGCAGGTCACGAACGCGCGGCTCGAGACCCTTGAGGGCTTTCGGCGCGGGCAGGCGATCACCCTTTGCGGAACGAGCGCGTGCGGGAGGTGGTGACGACGGCGCCCTGAAGAAACCTTGCAGGCCTCCGTCGGTGGCGCGATGTCTTCACCCGGGAGGCTCTCATGACTCGTCGACTGTTCCCTCGTCTGAAGCGACTCGCAGGTGTTCGCCCGGTGGCGCTCGATCGCCGCACGGTGCTGGCTGGCCTCGGCGCCTCGTCGCTCTTCGCTTGCGTGAAACGTGACGGCCTCATTCGCACCGAGGCGCCCTCTCGCGTCGCCATCGTCGGAGCCGGCCTCGCGGGCCTCGCCTGCGCCACCCGTCTGCTCACGAAGGACATCGGCGTCACCATCTACGAAGCCAACAAGCGCGTGGGCGGCCGCACCTTCACCGATCGCACCAGCTTCCCCGGGCGCACGGTCGATCTCGGCGGAGAGTTCATCGACTCCTGGCACGACCAGCTGCGCGGGCTCGTCACGGCGTTGGGGCTCGAGCTCGAAGACACGTGGGAGGACGACTCGGTCAGCGAGACGCTGGCCTACGTGCACGGCGATATCCTCACCGAGGACGAACTCGAGGTGTTCGAGCAGCGCATGAAGCAGCAGGTCTCGGCGGCGCTCGCCTCACACCCGTTCGACCCGGCCGACGTCACCTACAAGAAGTCAGACGCCTTCGATCGCGCCATCGACGCGATGTCGGCCGCCGAGTGGCTCGACCGTGCAGGCCTCGAGCGCGACAAGGTGCGCAGCATCTTCGAAGCGGGCTTTCTCTCGCTGTACGGAGGCAGCCTCGAAGAGACGAGCGCGCTGGTGATGTTGCAGGAGCTCATCGGCTCGGGCTCGGACAGCGACGAACGGTTCCTCGTGCGTGGTGGAGCAGGGCAGGTGGCCGAGCTGCTCGCCCAGCGCTTCTCGAACGACGTGCTCAAGCTCGAGCACAAGCTCATGAAGGTGAAGCAGCTCGCCGACGGCAAGGTGCAGCTCACCTTCGACGTCGCGGGTTCGCAGAAGGTCGAGACAGCCGAGGCGGTCGTGCTCGCGCTCCCCTTCAGCACGCTCCGGGATGTGGAGATCGATGCCCCGCTGTCGGCCGCGAAGAAGAACGCCATCGCGAAGCTGCACTACGGCGCCGGTAGCAAGCTGTGCGTCGGCTTCACCGGCAAGCCGTGGCGCGCGCTCGACTCGTCGGGCACCGTGCTCTCAGACTCCGCGTTCCCCTACTGCTGGGACGAGACGCGCATGCAGGACAGCGAGAACGGCGTCATCACGTTCTTCACCGGCGGCTACGACGGCCGTGTGCTGGCGCAGGTCGATCTCAACATTCAGCGCGCGGGGCTGCTCGAGGTGCTCAACCGTGTGTTCCCCGGCGTTCGTTCGGCAGCACGCGCCGAGAACGTGCTGGTGACCTGGGCCGACGAGCCCTTCGCGAAGGGCGGCTACGCGCTCTACGCGCCTGGGCAGGTGACGACGATGCGCGGCTGTGAGGGCGAACCGGAAGGGAAGCTCTTCTTCGCCGGCGAGCACACGAGCCTCGAGGCGCAGGGCTTCATGGAGGGCGCGGTGCGCAGCGGCGTTCGGGCCGCGAGAGAGATTCGCGAGCTGCTCGACTAAGGCGCCAGCTTCACCTTCGACGCGTCGACCTTCAGCACCAGCTCGAGCAGCTTCGCCGAGAGCTCCTGCGCCTGCTTCATCTGCGCTTCGTCGCCGCGCTCCTTCGCCTCCGCGTACACGGCGAGCGGCAGGCCGGTGAAGCCGATGAGCGTCTCGTAGAGCTGCTGCTTCTCTTTCGCCGTCGCCTTCGCGAACTCGGGCGATTCGTCGAGGCTCTGGTTGATGGCCCCGAAGAGCGCCTGGCTGGCTTCGTCACTCGGCTCCTCAGCGCCGGTGGCGACGGTGGCGTTGCCGATGATGAAGAAGGCGAGCGCGCCGGCGACGTTGTTGCGCCACGCCTTCGTCTCGGGTTGTGCCTCGAACGCCTCCTTCGTCGCGGAGGTGACGAGCGTGATGGCCGCCTTCTCTTCCGGCGTCTTGCCGAGCGAGTCACCGAGCTGCTTCGCGACGGCGTTCGACTTCGTCGGCTTGAAGACGCCCAGGTTCTTCGGAGCCGGCGGCGGCGCCGTGACTGTCAGCCCCGCAGGCGCCTTCGACGGTTGCCCGCTCTTCGCTTCGCGCTCGGCCTTCTCGACGGCGGCGAGCCCGAACTTGTTGATCATCGCCTGGCGCATCATCGTGCGCTGCATGTTCAGCTGCATCGAGTTGTAGATGTTCTGCGTCGCCATCGCCGTCCCGAACGAGCCGTAGACGGTGCCGTAGCCCGTGTTCCACCCGCCGGCGTTCGAGCTCCACGTCTGGGCCAACGCAGGAACGGCAGCGATCACCAACACGGCGCGGAGCAGGTTCATGCTGCGGGTTCTACTTCAGGCGCGCGCTTCGACGAACACCTCGGCCCACTCGACGGGGCTCCACATCTTCCCGGGCTCGACGCGGTAGTCCGAGAAGCCCGCTTCTCCGAGCAGCTGACACCACTGCGTCACCGAGAAGATGCGCACCTCTTCGAGCCCGAAGACGGCGTTCTCGACGAGATCGATGGCGCCCCAGCCGAAGAGGTGATCGCGGCGCGGGTCGACGAGCACCATCATCCCGCCGGGTTTGAGCACGCGGCGCATCTCGCAGAGCGCCTTGAAGTGATCAGGGTAGTGGTGAAACGAGTTCGTGCAGACGAGCTTGTCGAACGCCCCATCACGAAACGGCAGCCGGCCTGCGTCACCACGAAGCAGCCTTCCGGCCAGCGTCTCTTCGCGCTTCGCCGTCGTCAGCATGCCCTCGGAGTAGTCGAGGCCGATGGCGACGGCTCCGGCAGCAGCGAGCTGGGCCGCGCCATCACCCGGCCCGCAGCCGAGATCGAGCACCACCTGACCGGGCACCACGCGCAGCTTCTCGATGGCCATGCGCTGCACCCGCCGGAGCGCCTGACCGAAGAGGTTGTTCCGATAGAACTTCGACCAGACGTCGAAGAACCGGCCGTGCTTGTGGAGCCGCTCGTCCATAGCGACCAACTCACCATGGGGCGACCCTCATTTCCCGTCCTTTCCGGGTGGGCAGGCGCATGCAATGGTTCGCGCGCTTGATCGTTGATGAGCCTTGCAGTGTCACTTCCGGCGCCACGGTTTCCCCGGGCGCCCACGCTGGAGGATGGGATGGGATTTCTCGATAGCCTGAAGACCGAGGCGAAGCGCAACTTCGTCGCTCGAGCCGACGACGCCAAAGATCAGATCATCTACAAGTTCCCCGAGCGGAACATTCGCGCCTTCACCCAGCTCACGGTCCAGGCCGATGAGATGGCGATGTTCGTGAAGGACGGCGTGGTGGTCGGCAAGCTCGGGCCTGGCCGCCACAACCTCGAGTCGAACAACATTCCGTTCCTCTCGAAGCTGCTCGAGAAGGTCACCGGCGGCGACCTGTTCATCGCCGAGATCTATTTCGTCAGCACGCGTGAGATCACGCAGATCAAGTTCGGCGGCCCCATCGGCGACGCGCGAGACCCCGAGACGGGCCTCGCCATCGGCACGATGGTGTACGGCGACTTCGCCCTGCGCGTCATCGACCCCGAGCGCCTCATCGTCGGCATGGTCGGTCTGCAGAAGACCGACAACGAGAGCTTCGTGGGCTGGTTCAAGAGCCAGGTGATGAAGGTCATCAAGGACCGCATCGCCGAGCTGCTCGTGAAGAAGAAGTGGCCGCTCCTCGACGTCACGTCGGGCGCGTACACGGAAGAGATCGAAGAAGAAGTCGTCGGCGGCATGGACAAGCACACCAACAACTACGGTGTGAAGATCACCGCGTTCGGCAACTTCACCATCAGCATCAAGCCCGAGGACGAGGCGACGCTGAAGAAGCTGTCGAAAGACGTCGCGTACTCGCGGCTCGCCGGTGGCTTCCAGCAGTACGCGCAGGGCCAGGCGATGCTCGGCGCGGCCGAGGGCATGGCGAAGGGCGGCGGCGAAGGCTCGGGTTCGGGCAACGCGCTCGGCGGCATGGGCATGGGCATGGGCTTCGGCATGGCTCAGATGTTCATGAACCAGCAGGGCGGCCAGCAGCAGCAGCAGGGCCAGCAGCAGCAGGCGCCTCAGCAGGCGGCGGCTCCGGCCGGCCCGTCGGTGATGGACCGGTTGAAGCAGCTCAATGAGCTGAAGACGGCCGGGCTGCTCACGGACGAGGAGTTCGCGGCGAAGAAGGCCGAGCTGATGAAGATGTTGTGATTCGCCGCAGCTGAGGTTTCACGGCCGCCACGCTTCCTCACCGGAGGCGTGGCGTTCGTGTATCTGGAGCCGCATGAACTGCCCGCGCTGCTCGCTGCCGCTGCGTGACGTGACGCCCGACCTGAACATGCCCGACGTGCACGGCCTGGGCTGTTCGCAGTGTGGAGGCCACTGGCTGTCGCAGAACGATCTGCACCGGCTCGAGCAGGTCGTCGACGTGAGCTGGGTCGAGCTGCGCCACATTCCTCCGCCCGAGCTTCAGGCCGAGCTGCTCACGTGCCCGAAGTGTTCACCCGCGCGACATCTGAACAAGGTGCAGAGCGATCGCGATCGCAAGGTGGTGCTCGATGCGTGCGAGCACTGTCACGGCGTGTGGCTCGATGGCGGAGAGCTGCACGCGATTCAGGAGAAGGGCTTCGTGTCGGCGCTGCTCGACGCCGTGCGCTTCCTCATGGGACGGAAGTGACGCCCGCGTCGGCGGGCTCGAGCGTCTTCGGCTGAGGCCACGCCTTCGGCACCCAGCTCTCGAGCCGCTTCGGTTGAGGCCAGTCTCTCGGTGTCCACCCTGCGTCGCGAATCGGCTGCTCCATGATGCGGGTGCGCGGCCAGGGTCTGGTCGTCGACATCGGGCGCTCCACGGACTTCGGCGTGGGCCACTCACCGACCGTGACGCCACCATCGTGCTTCCCGACGGGCGTGAGCTCGATGGAGCGCTTCCAGAAGCTCGTCAGTGCATCGCCGAGGGGCACGAGGCGGGCTTCGGTCGGCATCGCAGAGCCGGTGCTCCAGAGCTCGGAGAGGGAACGGCCCGCGGTCTGCACGGTGAACCAGGGCGCGCCGAGGCTGGTGTTCAGTTGCCCGCGCAGGTGTTCGGCCAGCAGCATCGCGCGCAACGTCGTCGCCGAGCGGAGCGCATCATCCGTATCGAGGTGGAGCCGGACGAGATCGGCCTCGGTGTGCGTGACGCCGAGCGCCCGCGTGAAGATCGCCGCTGCGCGCGCCCTGGAGCCTTCGTCCGACTTCTCGACGCAATCGAGCCGAACGAGGAAGACCGCCGCCGCGCGCCGCACCTGGAAGAGCCGCTGCACCTGCCACGCGTCGATGATGGCCTTTCGTGCGGGCTCCTGAAGGGCCTGGGCTTCGAGCCACTGGGGTTCACCCACGAGCGTCGCGAAGAGCTCACCCGAGGTCTGCGCGAGAGACGAATCTCCCAACCGCTCGTACTCGAAGCGGCCCGCCGTCACGTGCTGCAGCGAGAGGGCGACGCCGAGCTCCGAGAAGAGGAGCTGCTGGTCTTTCATTCCGCCGAGCGGGCGGAAGCTGGTGCGCACGTCGGCAGGCCCACCCGGCGTCACCGTGAGCGGTAGCGGGTTCTTCTTCACCGCCTCCGACAGGTCGAGCGTGAGGCCCTTCTGGCCGTAGAGGCCGATGGCGCCGAGCGTGGTGACGGCCCGGCTCGACAGCTCCTTCTTCCCGAAGGCGAGGTCGACGTCGGCCGGCACGCGGAGCAGTCGTGGCAGGTCGGCGCGGGTGAGCGAACCCACCGGCAGCTTCGTGTCGGCAGCGTTGAGCCGTTCGAGCGTGAGCCGCCACGCCTCGCTCGTCACCGTGAGCACGCCCTCGGCCACCTTACGCAGCTCTTCGGTGTCGACGTCACGCAGCTCGGCCGAGAACTGAAACGGCGTGCGGGGCGCGAGCACCTGCGCTGCCTTCGCGTCACGCGCCTTCAACGCGGCGTCGAGCTTCTCGGCGGCGGGCAGCGAGGCGGTCCACAGCGCCTTGCGCTTGAGCGCGCTCTGCTCGGTCGCGAGCAGCCGATTCAGCTCGTGCCAGCGCACGTCCTTTCCACCGAAGGGGAACGTCAGGGTCGACTCGAGCGTCGCGATGGCCTGGCTCTCGGCGGCCGTCTCTTTCGTGAGGCGCTCGGCGTCGAGGAAGAGCGCGAGGTGTTCGAGGGCGCGAGGGTCGTCGACGTTCTGCGCCATCGCCTCGGTGATCAGGGCGCGCCGCTCGGCCGTCAGCAGCGCGTCGTGACTGGCCTGGAGCGGCGTGAGATCGAACGGAGCGCCCGTCGTCCAGTGCACCCACAGCTTCTCGTCGACAGCGCGGGACCAGGCGGCAGTGTCTTTCGAGAGCGAGGCGAGCTGGCTCTTCAGGCGCTCCCGCGCGGGGTCGACGACACCTGCATCGACCGGCGCCGAACGATCGGTCCGCACGCTGTCTTCGGACTTCGGGCAGGCGACGAGGCTCAACGTGACGAGGGCGGCGACGAGGCGAAGACGAAACGACATGGCGGGCACTGTAACCCCAGCGAGAGAGCTGCGAGCCGACAACGTTTCGCTACGCTGCGCACCGTGGATTCGTTCGAGCACAGGCTCCGCAGCGTCGATTGGTCGCGCTTCCACCACGCGTACGGGCCGGCAGACGACGTGCCCGACCTGCTGCTGGCCATCGCGAACGCAGACCGCGACATCGAGGCCTTCTCGAGCGCGACGAGCGCGTTGTGGGGCAACGTGTTTCATCAGGGCACTCGCTGGGGCGTGACGGCGAAGACGGTGCCGTTCTTCATCGAGCTCCTCACTGCTGGGCCTCGGGCCGTGCGCGCGAGGCGCTTTCTCGTCACGTACCTGCACCACCTCGCGCTCGGGTACCCCGACAGCGTGTTCCCCGGGCACTTCCCGCTCGGCGAGGTGATGGCCATCGCGACCGAGCTCGAGTCGATGGGAATTCCGCAGCAGGCGCTCGACGGAGACGTCTTCGGTGACGAGGTGCCAGACGATGTTCGTGCGATGCAGGATCGGGTTGGCGCCGTCTGGGAGCGCGACTGCTTTCTGGCTGTCGAGCGTGGCGTGCCCTCGGTGTTGCAGTTGCTCGAGTCGGAAGACGACGCGCTGGTGAGTGAAGCGCTCGCGTTGCTCTCGTCGTTTCCGGGGCAGCGCGCCGTGATCTCGCCTGCGCTCTGGGAACTCGCGAAAGACCCTGGCGCCAGCGGGCTGCGTGGGCCGGCGTTGGTGGCGCTCTCGAGGCTCGGCGTCGACGTCATCGAGCCAGCGCGCGTGCTGATGGACGCCGATGATGGCCTCGATGGCCTCTATGCGGCGTGCGCCGAGATCATCGGTTCAGCGGAACCCTCGGAGATCGCCCGCCGCAGGCTCGTGCAGCTTCCAGAAGGCGTGGGCGAGACCGCGTGCGCCTTCAGCGGTTCGGTGGCGAACCTGGTCGCGTGGTGTGTCGAGAAGGCTCCGCCGAGCGACAGCGGCCTGGCGTTGAAGCAGCTCGAGTCGATGCTCGCGAGCGCGAAGGGCTACAAGAAGCTGGCGTGCTCGATCGGTTGCTGAAGCTCGCGTTTCCAGAACAGCTGGGCGCTTCTCTGTCTCCGCTCCAACGGCAGGCCATCGAAGCGAGCGTCGAGCACGCCATGTGGCGCGACGACATGATCTTCGCGAACCAGAACGACGTCTTCCGCGCGCACGGGTTGCCTGCGACGCGCGACGAGCTGCGAGCACTGCTCGTGAAGTGACCCGCTTCGTGCGAATAGGGATCCATGCCGTCCCCCGCGCAATGGGCCGCCGCGCGAGCCCGCCAGACGATGAACGCCGCGCTCCGTCGCTTCTTTCTGGGCGAGGGCTACCTCGAGGTCGAAACGCCGTGCCTCATCGGGACTCCTGGTCTCGAACCGCACATCGACCCGTTCGAGGTCCCGTTCATTCCGCAGACGGACATCGGCTCGAAGAAGCCGCTCTATCTGCACACCAGCCCCGAGTACGCGATGAAGCGGCTGCTCGCCGACCCGGGCTGTCCTCCGCTGTTCCAGCTGTGCAAGACGTTTCGGAACGGTGAAGTCTCGGGGCACCACAACCCCGAGTTCACGATGCTCGAGTTCTATCGGCCGAACGCCGACTACACGGCCATCATGCGCGATCTCGAAGGGGCGCTGAGCGCGGCGGAGCAGGCGGTGGCTCCAGCGCGTGGGTGCTTCACGAAGACGCCGTACGAGCGGCTCACGGTGCGCGACGCGCTGGTTCGCTACGCCGAGCTCGATCTTCGCGTTCACGCCGATGGGCCGTCGCTCAAGCGGGCGGCCGATGCGCGCGGCGTCTACACGGGCACGTCGACCTCGTTCGACGACGTCTTCTTCCACATCTTCCTCGAGCGCGTGGAGCGCAAGCTGGGCGTCGAGCGGCCGACGTTTCTCATCGAGTACCCCGCGTCGATGGCGTCGCTGTCGCGGCTGAAGCCCGGCGAGCCCGAGGTGGCCGAGCGCGTCGAGCTGTACGCGGGTGGCATCGAGCTGGCGAACGGGTTCTCCGAGCTGACTGACGCGGTGGAGCAGCGCAAACGCCTCGTCGAAGAGCAGGCGCTTCGCCGCTCGCTGAACCGTCCGGTGTTCGAGCTCGACGAGCGGTTTCTGGAAGCAGTCGGCAAGATGCCCGAATCAGGCGGAATCGCCGTGGGCATCGATCGGGTGTTGATGCTGATGCTCGAAGTGACTCAAATCGCCGACGTCTTGTTGTTCCCGGCAAAGGACTTCGTGTGAAAGAGATTCTGAGAACGCTCGTGTCTGGCGCTGGCGTGGTGAGCCTGACCGGTTCGGCGTCGGTGGCGGTGACTGCGCTGACGTACCTCGATGAGCGCGCGCCTGACCCGTTGCTGCAGCTGTGGGCGGACACGACGCTGAAGGTTTCGGGTGTTCGCACCGAGTGTCGCGGGCTCGAGAACCTGCCCACAGGCAACTTCGTGCTCTGCGTGAACCATCAGTCGAACTTCGACGCGCTGGTGCTGTTCCGTCACATTCGGCGGCACATGCGCTTCGTGGCCAAGCAGCAGCTGAGACGCGTGCCGGTGTTCGGTTACGCGCTCGAGCGCGCAGGCAACGTGTTCGTCGATCGCACGGGTGGCGATGGCGACAAGCAGAAGCTGAAGGAAGCCGGCATCGCCGTGCGCGATCGCGTGAGCGTCGTGTTCTTCGCCGAGGGCACGCGCAGCGATGACGGCGTGCTGAAGCCCTTCAAGAAGGGCGCGGCCATCATGGCGCTCGAGGCGCAGGTGCCGTTGGTGCCGGTCGCGGTCGCTGGCACGTACGCGATTCTGCCGAAAGGAACGGTCGCGATTCGCCCGAAGCCGGCCGCGCTCGTCATCGGAAAGCCGATCGAGACGAAGGGCCTGGGCATCGACGCGCGGGAGCGGCTGACGCTCGAGGCGCATGACGCGGTCGCGAAGCTGCTCGACGAGGGCAACGCGATGCTGCCGAACATCTGAAGCCAACGGGCCCAGGAGGGCGCGCACGCTCGGCCGCCGCCTGCGCCGCGTTCTCACCTTCGGAGAAGCGAGGCAGTCGCGCGCAGTCCCCTCATCGTTGCGTCGTTGCTCATCGCGCCTCGAACGGCGCCCTGGTCGACTCGTTCCGCTCGCAGAGCGCGGTGATGGCCTCGGACTCATCGGCCTCGAGCACGAGAAGAGCCTCGCTCCCGCGAGGGGCGTGCACGCGATTCCGTACGATGACGCGGGTGGTATCGGTGCGCCTCCGCATTTCAGTCGGACGGAGAGGAACCTGCGCGCTCGTGCTCAACCACCGCCCAGACGCGCCAGCGCCGGCTTCAGCGAGATGCCGTTCGTGAGCACGGGGGCGAAGAGATCCCCGTGTTTCGAGATCCGGTCGAGCACGACGGCGCGCGTGAACGACTTCGGGTTGAGCGTCGGCGTCACTTCGTCCCACTTGAGCGGTGTCGAGACCGGGGCTCCGTCGACCGCGCGCAGCGAGTAGGGCGCGACCAGCGTCTTTCCGCGGAAGTTCTGCAGGTGATCGAGGAAGAGCCGGCCGCGGCGATCCTTCTCGTCGTGCGAGAGCACCACGAGGTTCGGGAGCAACTGCGCGACCATGGAGCACACGCCGAACGAGAAGCGGTGCGCGTCGTCGAGTGACTGCTCCGGGGCGAGCGGCACCAGCACGTGCAGGCCCTTCTGCCCGCTCGTCTTCACCACGCTCGGCACTTCGAGCAGCTCGAGCAGCTTTCGCACGGCCGTCGCGACCTCGATGACCTGTGGCCACGTCGTCGCCGGCCCGGGGTCGAGATCGATGACGGCCCAGTCGGGGTTCATGAGCGAGTGAATGCGCGTCGCCCAGGTGTGAAACGTGAGCGCAGCCTGATTCACCATCCAGAACAAGGCGTCGGGGTTCTGAATGAGCAGCCGGCGATCGCCATCGATGGTGAGCGCCTCGAGGTAGTCGGGCGCGCGTGGTGGTGGGCGGTGCTGAAACCACATGAACTCGGTGATGCCGTCGGGCCAGCGCTGCGAGACGACGGGGCGATCGCGCAGGTGCGGAAGGAAGACGGGAGCGACGGCCTGGTACCAGTCGAGCACGTCGCGTTTGGTGACGCCGTCGGCGGGGAAGAGGACCTTGTCGGGGCTGGTCAGCTTCGGCGGGTTCGAGAGCGAGCGGCGAATCGGGAGCGGGGTGGCGGTCGTCGAGAGCGCGATCGCGTCTCCGACTGCCGTGTCTTTGAACGCGATGACGCCGGGGAGCCCGAGCGCGCGAACCTGATCGAGCACGGTCTCGAGGGTTCCCTGCAGCGGGTCGGACCAGATGAGCGGCGTCGAGAGCGTGCCGGTCGCGCGGAGTCGTTCGCGGCGCTCGGTGCGCGGAAGTGAAGACAGGTCTTCGTCGTCGAGGAACAGCACGTCGGAGAGCATCAGGACCGCGGCGGGACCGGTGCCCTGGGTGACGCGCTTCTTCAGCGCTTCGAAGTCAGGCCGGCCCTGTTCGTCGAGGACACACAACGTGCCTTCGAGCGCGAAGTTGCGCGGCGGAAGGTCTTTCAGCGTCAGCGCGATGTTCTGGCATTGCGAGGTCCACTCACGCAGGTCGTCGGCGAAGAGGCGTGCTTCTCCATTCGCCTTCACCGCGATGATGCGATGGCCGTCCCACGCGACCTCGAGCTGCCGGCCGTCGAGGCTCTCAGTCTCGTTGCGGTGGCGGAGGGCGGGCAGTCTGAGCCGAGAGCCGAGCTTCCACGCGGTGAGCGCGCCGCTCGTGTCTTGCGGAAATCGCTCTCGTTTGCGGACGGCCACGTGGCGACGCTACTCGCCGGTGACCGCTTGTCACGATGGCGACAGGTTCACGGTCCCGCCGGTTTCGAGCACACGGCGCGCTTCACGAAGGCAGGCAGCGAAGGCGGGAGTGTCGAGCGGAGGCGCGCCAGCGAGCGTCTGCAGCACGCGCGCCCAGAGCCGGAACGCCTGGTGCGTCGCTGCCAGATCGTCGAGTTTGTCGTGCGAGAAGAGAACGCCCGACCGCAACGTCGTCGTCAGGTACGCCACCAGCAAGAAGTCGCAGCCCGGGTCCCTTCCGAGCGCGCCGCCCAGCACGTCGAGCTCGAACTGCTGATCGTCGACGATGCAGAGTGCTTCGACCAGGGCTTGCGCTCCGGGGAGCCGCGAGAAGTCGGCTCGTTCGAAGGCGTGCACCAGAGAAGTCCTCGCCTGCTCCAACGAGGTGTTTGCCAGCTGGGCAGCCAGGAGCTCCAGGTCGTTCATCAGTGTGGGCTCTCCGTGCGCTTCTGATCGTGCGAGGCTCACAGCTCCTCATGACGCCACTCGACGAGCTTGCCACGATCCTCAAGCCGGCCGGCGCGGGCCTGTATCTGGTGTCGACGGGCAAGGCCGAGCAGCAGGCGCTGCAGCGCTCGTTGTACCGGGTGTCGACGGACGACGAGGTACAGCGCGCGTTTCGGCGGAACCTCGAGCGCATCGCCTCGGCACGTGGCGTGTTGCTCGGCATTCCGTCGGACGTGGGCGCGGGCTTTCAGCGAGGTGCGAACCTGGGCCCGCAGGCGATTCGGTCGCGGTTGCTCGAAGACGACACCGACTGGCCCGCGAAGCTCGACGCGATGGGCGTGGTCGATGTTGGAGACGTCTTCGTGGTGCCGCAGCTGCTGCACGACTCGATGCTGTCTCCAGAGCAGCTCTCGCGAAGCCGCGCCGCGCTCTATCCCTTCGTGGCGCAGCCGCTTCCCGTCTCGTGCCTCTCGATCGCCGAGCGCGCGTGGACGCTGATGTTTCAGCTCAACCCTTCGCTGAAGCCCTTCACGATCGGCGGCGATCACTCGACCGCCTGGCCAGTGGTTCAACCATTGAACCAGTCGCGACAGGGCGCTCCGTGGGGCATCGTTCAGTCCGACGCGCACACCGATCTGCTGCAGGAGCGCCTCGGCGTGAAGTACTGCTTCGCCACCTGGAGCTGGCACGCGAACGAGGTGCTCGGCCGTCAGGGGCGGCTCACGCAAGTCGGCATTCGCGCCACCGCGCGCACGCTGGAGCACTGGGAGTCGACCACCGGCGTGCGCCAGTTCTGGGCGAAGCACATTCGCGAGAACCCCGATCGCGCGCTCGATGAGGTGCTTGCCCACGTGAAGGCGAGCGGGGTGAAGGGCGTGCTGTTCTCGAACGACATCGACGGCACCGACTCCGCCTGGGCCGACGCGACGGGAACACCGGAGCCTGATGGCCTCGAGCCCGATTGGCTGAGCGCGCTCATCAAGCGGCTCGGCGCCGAGGTCGGGTTGCTGGGCGGCGACGTGATGGAGGTGGCTCCGTCGCTCACGCGAAAGCCCGACAGCGCTCGTCGAACGGTGGGCCTTGCCGCTCGCTATCTGCGCGAGACGCTCGCCGCCGCGCTCGGGTGACCAGCGAGCGAGGCGATTGCGAGGCCGAATTCGTCACGGGCTCGACCCAACGGCCGACGGCAGTCGCGGCGAGCGAGCGAATCAACCCAGCAATCGAACTCGCGCTTCTCCGTCACAGGAACGCTCGGTTCCCACGAAGACCTGTGGCAGGGTGCGCGCCGCCATGAAGCCGTTGTTCGCCGTCATCGTCATCGCAGCCTCCGTCATGCTGGGCGGGTGCAAGAGCCCCTGCCGTCAACTCTCGGAGCGGCAGTGCGAGTGTCAGCAGAGCAGCTTCGACCGCAATACCTGTCTGCAGCGCGCGGCCACCCAGGAGTCGACCGTCACGTTGACGACCACCGACAACGCCCGCTGCGCCGAGCTCGTCGAGGCCTGCGACTGCCGGCTCATCGACACGCCTGAAGGCAAGGTGAAGTGCGGCTTCGCGCGTCGTGCCGCGTGTGACGCCGACCTCGACGCTGGCTGTCTCGCAGACGGCGGCTTCTGACGTTCAGAGGAAGCTCGAGAGCTTCTCCATCGACCAGCTCCACAGCGTCTCCTGCGCCACCTGGTCGAGCCCGAGCGGGCTCGCGGGCCGCTGACTTCCATCTTCGTCGTAGTAGCGCCCCGTCTCCTTCCCGGCAGCCTCCGACGTCGCGCAATGCAGGCTCGCGCGCGCTCCTTCTTCCGGCGTGCGCATGAAGAGCATCGCGACCTGACGCAGCGGCGTGGGCGCGGCTCGCCAGATCTCCGACGCGATGACTCCGGGGTGCACGGCGTAGACATTCACGCCGCGGTCCTTCCACCGGCGCGCGAGAGCGAAGCTGAACAACACGTTCGCCAGCTTCGAGCGCATGTACTCGGGGAAGCCCGAGAACGAGTCGAGCGGGTTCTGCAGATCGGCGTAGTCGATGGGCTGGCTCGTGCGTTCGTGCGCGCGGCTCGCCACGGTGACGACGCGCGACGGAGCCGCCTTCACCAGTGCGGGCTCGAGCAGCAGCGTCAGCAGCATGTGCCCGAGGTGATTCACGCCGAACGTCATCTCGTAGCCCTGCGCGGTCAGCGTGCGAATGCGCACGAGCCCGGCGTTGTTGATCAGCACGTCGAGGCGCTCGTTCGTCGCGAGCCATGCCTTCGCCGCGGCCTTCACCTGAGACAAGTCGGCCAGGTCGAGCTCGAGAAAGTACAGCTCCTGATTCCCCGTCTGGCGCTTCAGCTCTTCGATGACGGGCATCGTCTTCGCGCGCGAGCGGCAGGCGAAGAACACCCGCGCTCCCTGCTTCGCGAGCTCGGTCGCGGTCGCCTTGCCGATGCCGGTGTTGGCGCCGGTGATGATCACGGTCTTTCCACGCATCACGCACGTCCCTTCGGCGCGAGCATCTTTCGCGCAGGCGGCTGCGGCATGCCCGCCATGAGCCCACGGAGCGGAACCGAAGCGACCGGTTCTTCTTGCAGGCCGGCGTCACGCAACAAGACGTTCGCCGCGACGTAGCCGCTCGCGCACGCCGCCTCGAGCAGCATCGCGGGGAAGGGCAGCTTCACCCAGTCACCCGCGCACACGAGACCCGGCACGCCGCTGTCGGTCTCAGGCCGCTTCGCGTTCATGCCGAGGTGGAACGCGGTGAAGTTGCGGTTCAGCTGGAACACCTCGTGCGCGACCGTGAAGCCCTTCGCCTCGGGGAAGAACTGCACGAACTCCTCGAGCAGCGCCTGCTTCACCTGCTCGGGCGAGAGATCTTCCGGCACCGCGTAGCAGTGCAGCTCGAGCACCGCGCCGCCGTGACGCTTCGTCCACTCCTGCGCTTCGGCCTCGAAGCGATGGTACGTGGTGAACGCGTCGAGCACCTTCACGCGATCGGTGATGACGAACGGCGGGAAGCCCTCGCGCACGTCCTTGTCGATCCAGATGCGGAGCACGGCGTAGCGCTGCCCCGGCGTGAGCGCCTCGAAGCGCGCCTTCACCTCGTCGGGCACGCCTTCGGCCTTCGTCATGATGCTCCGCGCACCGACGATGTCGGTCGAGAGCACCACGCGATCGAAGGGAGCGCCGTTCACGGTGAATCCGGAGTCCGTCTTCGTGAGTGACGTCACCGGCGTCGACAGGTGCACGCGCGCGTGGTGCTTCGCCAGCTCGCCGCGCATCGGCGCGAGGAACGCCGGCTCGTAGTCGTGCGTGGGGAAGTCGTAGACGAGGCCGCCGTCCTGGCTCAGGTAATAGAAGTGGAACGACTTGATGAGCTCGGCGAGCGAGAGCTTGTCTTCGTCGGAGAAGAACGCGCGCGCGAAGGTGTTGAAGGCGAGCTTGAGGCGTGGCGGCAGCTGCGCGAGGCGATCGAAGTCGGCGAACGAGACGTGATCGTAGCGCTCGAACGTGTCCTTCGCGTCGTACTCGAGGAAGACGCCGAACAGGTCGCGCGCCGGAGCCTTCAGCACGTCACGAAAGCGGTACACGCCGGCCCGCGCGAGGGCGACGAGGTTGAACACCGGCGTCGTGTCGAGCTTGCCGAAGCGCACCTGCGCGCCGTCGGTTCCGAGAATCACGTACTCGCCGATGCTCTGAAATCCGGTGCGCAGGCCGAGCGAGTTCAGGAAGCGATCGAGGTTGAAGTAGTTCGCGAAGAACGCGTGAAAGCCGTGGCTGACCCACGCGTCTTCACCCGGAGCGAGCTGCACTTTCCAGCTGCCCAGCTTGCCGCCCAGGTACGTGTTCGATTCGAACAGCTCGACCTCGAAGCCGCGCCTCGCGAGCGTGATGGCGGCTGTGAGGCCGGCGACTCCGCCACCGAGCACGGCCACGCGGCGTTTGCCTTCGAGCTGCTTCGGCCGCGTCGCGTCGACCTCGTTCACCTGTACGCGGTAGTCGTGCAGGCGCTGCTTGATGAGCCCGCGAACGATGGGCGGAATGGCGATGAGCAACGCAGCGATGATGAACGGGGTCCACAAGTACCAGGGCATCGGCGCGGTGCTTACGTCAGCTCGCGCGGCCGACGGGAAAAACCATCACTCCAGGTACGTGGGCAACGCCGGGTCATCGAGCCGAAGGAAGATCTGCTCGAGGTGTCTGGGGTGCGTGCGGTTCATCGACAACGGCGGCAGCGCGTCGCGCGCGAAGAACGCGACCTCGCTCGTCTCGTGACTCGTCCTCGCCTCTCCGCCGACGAGCTCGCAGAGGAAGATGAGCTTGTACACGCTGAACACGCGCTGGTTGTCGAGCTGCTTCCCGAACACGCCGAGCAGCCGCGTCGCCTTCACCTCGAAGCCCGACTCTTCGTGCACCTCTTTGGCGGCCATCTGTGCAGGCGAGACCCCGATGTCGGCCCAGCCTCCGGGCAACGCCCACTTGCCGTCCTGCGTCTCCTTCACGAAGAGCAGCTTGCCGTCCTTCACCACCACCGCGCGCACGTCGACCTTCGGCGTCGGGTAGCCGGTTTGCGCATCGAGAATCGGGCGCACCGAAGGCGTTCCTTCAGGCGCGCCGTGCTCGGCCAGCTCGGCGCAGACCTCGCGCACCTTCGTGTAGTTCTCGAGATCGTACGGGTCCTTCGAATAGGCGAGCCCGCGCTGCGAGACGGTGGTGAGTGTCTGAACCCACTTCAGCCATGACATGCGGCCTATATACGGGCTCCATGCGCCGCCTGCTCCCGCTCGTGTTCGCCGTCGCCTGTGCGCCCGCTGCTCCGAAGCTGGCCACGTTCGAGTTGCCCGTCGAAGCGAAGGCCCAGGTCGTGAAGATCGGAACCACCGAACTCCTCCGCGGCTTCAGTGGCTCGCAGGCGTATTCGCAGGCAGCGGTGAGAACGTCGCGGGCGCGCACCGAGATGCAATTCGGCGCGTGGAAGTTCACCGAAGGCACGCAGCCGTGGACCGAAGCGAACACGTTCGCGTGGGACTCCGTCACGGCCGAGCTCGCGAAGGGCGCGTTCCGTGACAGCGCCGGCAACGTGGTCGTCAGCGTCGAGGCGAAGGGCACCGAGGGCGCGCTGCAGCTCACGTACACCGCGAAAGATCCCTCGGTGAACCGGCTCTCACTCGCGTTCACCTGCGCCGATGGGGACCGCTTCCTCGGCTTCGGTGCGCAGGCCGACGCAGTCGATCACCGCGGCCACACGCTCGGCTTCTGGATGAGCGAACCCGGCATCGGCAAGCGCATGGTCGACGACGAGTACCCCGAAGCGTGGATGCTCGAAGGCACACGGCACGCGTCGAGCTACGGCCTGCCGACGTTCCTCTCGAATCGAGGCTTCATCGCCGCCGCGCAGGTCGACGCGCGCTCCGTCTTCGAACTCTGCAACGTCAACACCGGCGCCTGGCGCGTCGAGGCCTGGAGCAACACGCTGACGCTGCACGTGTACGCCGACAGCACCCCCGCGAAGACGCTCACGCGCGCGACGGCGGGAATTCTCGGGCGTCCCGCGAAGCCGCCACCGATGGCCTTCGCTCCGTGGAACGACGCCATCTTCGGACCCGCCGAGGTGCGGCGCATCGCGAAGCTGCTCCGCGACAACGACATTCCATCGTCTGCGATCTGGACGGAGGACTTCCGCGGTGGCCGTGAGAGCGCGTCCGTGTACCGCTTGAAAGAGGAGTGGGACCTCGACCGCACGCTGTACCCCGACGCCGAGGTCATCTCGCGTGAACTCGCGAGCGCCGGCATCGACTGGCACGCGTACTTCAACACCTTCATCGTCGAGAACGAGCGCATCTTCGGCGAAGCGATGGCGGGCAATCACTTCGTCAAGAACGACAAAGGCGCGCCGTACCTGTTCGACGGTGTCACCTTCAAACCGACGGGCATGGCCGATCTCTCCCGGGCCGAGACGCGCGAGTGGGTGAAGGGCTACCTGCGGCAGGCGCTCGACGTCGGCTTCAAGGGGTGGATGGCGGATTACGGCGAGTGGCTGCCGCACGACGCGGTGCTCGCGAGCGGAGAGTCGGCGCTCGAGGCGCACAACCGCTACGCCACTGAGTGGGTGAAGCTGAACGCCGAGGTGCTCAAGGAGCGCGACCCGAACGGCGAGCGGCTCGTCTTCTTCTCTCGCGCAGGCTGGTACGGCGCGAACGCGTACGCGCCGGTCGTGTGGGCCGGCGATCAACGCACGAGCTTTCAGCGCGACGACGGGCTCTTCACGGTGTTGCCCCTTGGCATCAACCTCGGGCTCTCGGGCGTCTCGACCTACGGCCACGACATCGCGGGCTACCAGTCGACGACGAACCCGAACTCCACGAAGGAGCTCTTCTTCCGCTGGACCTCGCTCGGTGCGCTCTCGCCCGTCATGCGCACGCACCACGGCATCGACCCGCGGGACAACTGGAACCTCGAGAAAGACGCCGAGACGCTCGCGCACTACCGACGCTGGGCGAAGTTCCATACGCAGCTGTTCCCGTTTTTCGATGGCCTCGCGAAGGAGGCCGAGACGAGCGGCCTGCCCATCATGCGTGGGCTCTTCCTCGAGGCGCCTGAAGACGCGGCCACGTGGACCATCGCCGATGAGTACGTGCTCGGGCGTTCGATGCTGGTCGCGCCGATCGTCGATTCGGGGAACACGCGTCCGGTGCACGTGCCTTCGGGCTCGTGGGTCGCGCTCGATGGCTCGGCGACGGTGGCGGGTCCGGCCGATCTCACCGCGACCGCTGCGATGGGAGACGTCCCGCTCTGGCTCCGTCGCGGCGCGGTGATTCCGCGATTGCCCGAGCGCGTCGACACGCTCGTTCCCGCCGAGGCGCCCACGGTCGATCTCGACGACGTGAAGAACGAGCGCGTGCTCCTGTGGGCTCCGGGTGGAGACGAGACGTTCGTCGAGCGTGATGGCACGACGTATCGATCGACGGCTTCGGCAGACACCGGGTTCTCTGAAGGTGGGAGCGCGTTAGCCGACTGCACCACTGCCACGCAGCGAGGTTGCGTCTCTCGCACCAACGGCCGCGTCACGGTTCGTCTCGCAGGGCAGGGGCCGCTGACCGGAGCGCAGGGCGCACTCACCATTTCCGGCGCATCGCGCACCATCGACGTCGAGGTCGTCACCGCACCATGAGACTCGTCATCATCATCGCCGTCTTCGCCACCGCCTGCGCCACCAGCTCGGGCGCGCTCTCGTCAGGAACTCCTCCGATGGACACGACCGCCAACCCCATCGTGCAGACCGGCGACCCGGTGCTGCGCGCGCGCGCGAAGGACGTGACGCCTGAGCAGATCGCCACGCCGGACTTCCAGGCGCTCATCGTTCGAATGACCGACGCGATGCGAAAGGCTCCCGGGGTCGGGCTCGCGGCGCCGCAGCTGGGCGTCTCGTTGCGCGTGTTGGTGCTCGAAGATCGCGCCGAGCTGCAGGCCTCGCTCACGCCGCAGGAGCTCGAGGAGCGCGAGCGCAAGCCCGTGCCGCTGCGCGTCTTCATCAACCCGACGCTCACGCCCATCGGAGAAGACCGCGTCACCTTCTTCGAAGGCTGTCTCTCGGTCGCGGGCTACGCGGCGCTGGTCGAGCGCTGGAAGGAAGTCGAAGTCTCAGGGCTCGACGAGAAGGGCCAACCGCAGACGTGGCGAGTGCGTGGCTGGCCGGCGCGCATTCTTCAGCACGAGGTCGATCACCTCGAGGGCACGCTCTACATCGATCGAATGATGAGCCGTTCGTTCGGCACGCTGCCGCAGGTGAAGGCGCTGTACGGCGGGAAACCCATCGCCGAGGTGAAGCCGCTCTTCGAGCGTCACTGACAGCAGCGGAAGCCGGTCGAGTAGTCCCAGTGCGAGACGTCGTGCGCGGTCGTCGCGTAGAGGCAGCCGTTCCCGTTGATGACGGTGTCGACGTAGAAACCGCCGCGGAAGGTGCCTGCGGGGTCGGCCGTCCACTCGTGAAGGTTGCCCATCAGATCGAAGACGCCTTCGGCTGAGCTGCACCCCGAGTAGTCACCGCTGCGCGCGAGTCCACCGTCGAGCTGGTTGAGACACGGGCTGTCGATGTGGCTGTAGACCCAGCTCGCACCGGTTCCGTACAGCTCGATGGCCGGGTGCACGGAGCGCCGGTCGTTGCAGATGCCCGTCATGCGCGTGTTGCCGTACGGGTACGTGGTGTTGGTCGGCCCACGACACGCGCGCAGCCACTCCGTGTCGGTGCACAGCCGTTTGCCTGCTGCCACGCACGCAGCGCTCGCCTGCACCTGGGTGATGTAGCCCTGCGGCACCGCGCCTTCGACCGACCGCGCGCGCATCGGCCGCGTGCCGGGGTTCACGAAGGGGCACCACGTGCCGCCGTCGGCTTCTTCGAGGAACGCTTCATAGCGATCGATGCAGAACGTGCTCACGCGCACCATGCCGGAGGGACAGCCTCCGGTGCCCGCGGCTTCGGCGAGGCCTTCGTTCGGTCGTGGGCGCGCGTTTGGATCGCACGCGTTCGTGTACCGCGGCGTGCAGCAACGAATGTTCGCCGAGCCGGGACAGAGGCCGGCCGTGGACTGGCGCGTGTCGCGGCACTCAGAGACGTCGAGACAGGTTCCGGGAATGCCGCCGGCGGTGCACGTGACGATGACACCTGCGTCGCGGACACCGGCATCGACCACCACGCCCGCGTCGAACGGTCCGCCGTCGGGACTTCCAGCGTCAACGAGGCCCGCGTCGAGACCACCATCGCGTACTCCAGCGTCGACCAGACCCGCATCAAGGCCAGCGTCCATCACGACCGCGCCGCCATCTGGTTCAACCATTCCCGAATCGGCAAGCGGCATGCCTGCATCGACCCTCGACTCGTCGGGTCCGCAGGCTGCCAGCACACACAGGCTCACCACGAAGGCTCGGCGCACGGCGTTGGTCTCGCAGGAAGTCGTGCCTCGACACAACTAACCCCGGCCTTTGGTGTTGTTGCGGTCATGCGCGCCCTCGTGCCCGTCCTCTGTGCCGGTCTTGCCTGTGGAACGCCTCCCGTTGTCGCGGCCGACAGTGGTTCAACCATTGAACCAATCGATGCCGGCTCGGTCGTCGACTGCAACGCCGGCACCGATGCGGCCTCCGACGTCGTTCTCACCGAGCGCGGTCCGGTGCGAGGGCAGGTCTCCGCCGAAGGCAGGGCGTTTCGCGGCCTTCCTTTCGTGAAGCCTCCCGTCGGCACGCTGCGCTGGAGACCGCCGGAAGACGACCTCACCTGCTGGCCCGGCATTCGTGACGCGCAGCAGTTCGGCCCGCGGTGCCCGCAGCTCGACCAGCAGGGCACGCCGTTCGACGCCGGGGCGCCGATCGAAGGGAGCGAAGACTGCCTCACCCTCAACGTGTTCACGCCCGCACAAGCCGCTCCCGATGCCGGCCTTCCGGTGATGGTCTTCATTCATGGTGGCGGCAACACGGTGGGTTCCGCGAGCGAGGCCTTCGGTGCCCAGTCGCTCGTGCTCTACGACGGCACCAGGCTCGCGCAGCGCGGTGGTGTCGTGGTGGTGACGCTGCAGTACCGCGTCGGAGTGCTCGGCTTTCTCTCGACGCCTGCGCTCGACGCCGAGACCGATGGCGGCGTGTCGGGCAACTACGGCTTGATGGACCAACAGGCCGCCCTGCGCTGGGTGCAACGCAACGTGCGTCGCTTCGGCGGTGACCCGACGCGCGTGCTGCTCTTCGGCGAGTCGGCCGGCGCGGTGAATACCTGCACGCAGCTCGCGATGCCCGGCTCGGCGGGGCTCTTCCAGCGCGCCATCGTTCAGTCCGGGGCCTGCTCCAGTGCGCTCACGCCCGAGGTCCGTCGCACCGAGGCCGCGCTCTGGCTCGGTGGCACCGGCTGCACTGGCGTCGCCGACGTCGCGGCCTGCCTGCGCTCGCTCTCACCCGAGGCGTTGATTCGTGCGTACCCGGTGCCGGTCGTCGTGGGTGGGCGTCGGCCGGCGGTGAGCTGGGGGCCTGTCGTCGACGGGCGGGTGCTGCCCGAGGTGCCGTACGTCGCGATGCAGAACGGCCGTCATCACAAGGTGCCGCTCGTCATCGGGTCGAACCTCGAAGAGACGTCGCTCACGATGCCGCTCATCACGAGTGAAGCCGAATACCGCGCGGCCATCGGAGCGCTGCTCACGCCAGCCCTCGTCGATCGCGTCACGCAACAGCTCTATCCGTCGGCGACGTACGGCTCTCCACGCAAGGCGCTCGTTCAGGTCACCACCGACGGATTCTTCGGCTGCACCGCGAGGCTCAGTCTTCGCGCCGCAGCGCTCGGGCAGCAGGGCACTCCCGTGTACCGCTACCTCTTCACCCGCGCGCTGCAGCCCGCTCGTGGCGCCTTTCACGGCATCGAGCTGGGCTACCTGTTTCAAAAGCTGAGCGAGTCGGTGCCTGCGCTCCCCGCGGGGGACCTCGCCGTCGAGGCCTCGATGCTCGGCTGGTGGACGAGGTTCGCCGCGACGGGAGACCCGAACGGCGTTGGGTCCATCGCGTGGCCCGCGTACACCAGCACCGAGCCATTTCTGCGCATCGACGCCACACCTGCCACCGGCACTGGCTGGCGAAACGCCGAGTGCGACTTCTGGGACGCGCTGACCGGCACGTCACTCCCGGCGCCGCCGTGACGGGAAGAAGCGAGCGGAAGAACGCGAGACCGCCACCGGTGACGGCGATGACCCACGTCTGAAGGTACGCGCCCGAGGCACAGCGCCCAGTCCGGAGAGCACTCCGTCACGACGGAACGTTACGCCTCGGAGCGCTTCATCGCGCGCGGACTGAGCGGGGTTCGAGCCCCGCCTCGAGTTCGTAGAAGACCATCGGCGCGTCACGCTTCGCCCACAGCCCTGCGCCCACCTGCCGAAAGTGCGGCGCGAGCAGCTTGCGATACGTCGAGCCCGGCCGCTGATGCACGCGCGTGTCGGTCAGCTCGGTGTCGACGTTGCCCGCGACGTCTCGCTTCGTGATCGCCTCGAGGTACAGAAACCCCTCGCACATCGCGGCCAGGTTCTCGATGGCGTCAGGCAGCCCGGCGTCGTCGACGTAGGGGAGCACCCCGTGACAGACGACGAGGTCGAACCGCTGCGGCAACCGGAACGTGCGGATGTCGGCCTGCGTGTGGCCGAAGCGCTTGCAGATCGCCGCGTCCATCTCGGTGCCGACGTACCGAATGTTCTTGCGGTGCTTCTTCAGCCAATCCTTCCACCAGCCGACGCCAGCGCCGACGTCGAGCACCGACTCGACGGGCCAGCCGAACCACGACAAGAGCCCCAGCACGCCCTCGATGAGGTGTGCGTGCCGGGTGCGGTCGTAGATGCGGGTCTTCGGGTCTTCGTAGTACCGGCGGTAGTACTCGGCGTCGAAGGCGAACGATCGTGAAGTCACGACGTCGCTTTCACCTCACGCGGCTTCGACGTCAAGGCGTGCCGGCATCGACGGGCGCGGCGGCAGCAGCAGCAGCGGCCTCTGCAGCGGCCTTCTCAGCGGCGGCCTTGTCTTCAGCTGCCTTCTTCGCCGTCGCCTCCGACAGGCCCTTCAATGACAGCAGGCCCCTCTCGAAGTCGGGGCCGACCATCTTGTCCATGTCCATCACGAGCGACATCGCCTTGCTCATGAAGTTGTTCTTGCCCGTCATCGCCCACGTCACGTCGGTGCCGGTCGCCGACTTCGCGAACGTGAGGTCAGTGCGGTTGGTGGCCTCGAAGGGCGTCTTGAACTCGAGCGTGATGCCGATGGCCTCGTTGGGCTTCGCGTCGGCGATGGTCATGGCGCCGGTGCCGACCTTGTCGTTGCCGCTCCACTCGTACTTCGCGCCGACGCCGGGCCCGCCCGTGTAGGTCTTCTTCATCGAGGGATCCATCGCGTCCCACGGCGACCAGCCAGCCCACTCGTGGAAGTCGACGACGTTCGCGTAGACGATCTCAGGCGGCGCGTTGATGGAGGTCGATCGCTTGATGGCGAACTCCGATGGGCGCGTGGCGATGACGGCGATCAGCACGACGACGACGACGCCCAGACCGAGAGCGAGTTTCTTGAGCATGGCTTCCTCGATGGACCGCGGGGGAGTGAGGCGAGCCGCTGCTACCACGACGTCTCAGCGTTTCCCGTCTTTCCGGGTGACGCGCAGCACCGCCATCTTCGTCGAGTGATTGAACGGAGCCGGGCTCGCTGGCGCCTGTCCACGACGGGTCGCCTCGGTACCGACGAAGTCCACCGGCGCATCGACGCGCGTCTCGAGCGTGAGGAAGCCATCGCTGCACATGCGCTCGATGACGGCCTGAAAGTCGCTGCCCGGCACGAACACGGCGTTGTTCACCGCGACGAGGTAACCGTCGTGGGCGATGAGCGGGCGCACCTTGTTGAGCAGGCGCTCCATGTCGGCGACGAGATCGACGCGGCCCTGCTCGGTCACCGAGAACAGCGGCGGGTCGACGAACACACAGTCGAAGGTGCGGCGCTCGCGCTTGAGCTGGCCGACGACGTCGAAGAAGTCGCCGGGGCGGAACTCGGGGCGCTTCACGATCCACTTGTTCATCGACCACGAGTCGCGGCCCACCGTGAGGAACGCGTTGTTCAAGTCGGTGTTGAGCACCTCGGTCGCGCCGCCAGCCTTCGCCGCCACGCCGAGGCTCGCCGTGTACGCGAACGTGTTGAGCACGCGCTTGCCGCCGAGGTTCGCCTTCGCCCACGCACGCAGCCCGCGGGTGTCGAGATACAGGCTCGCGTCGCGGTTGAGGCGCAGGGCGAGCGCGTACGAGACGCCGTCTTCGACGATGCGCCGGCACAGCTGCTTCTCTTCGCCGAGCAGCATCACGCCGTTACGAAGCTCGGTGTTGTCAGAGCTGCGCACCTTCCACAGCGCGGTCGTGATGAACGGCAGCTTCTGCTTCGTCAGCTCGAGCGCCTCTTTCGCGAGCGCTTCGTCGCCGGTCTTCGCGCTGGAGTGGTCGTAGATGACGAGGGTGGTGCCGTAGAGATCGAGCGCGAGGGTGGGCAGGCCTTCGACGAAGCCGTTGAAGAGGCGGCAGCCCGAGAGGTGTTTCTCATCGAGCAGCGAGGCGCGGGCGTCGATGCAGGCCGGCAACAGCGTGGCGAGGGAGCTCATGGCTGGCCCATGACCCACGTGTCGCCGCAGGTCAATCGATGCGCACGTCGAGGCGGCGGTGGAGCTCGGTGGCGCGCGAGAGGATCGCTCCCGTGGGGCCGACCACCATCGAGCCGCCCTGGCCCGGAAGGCGCGGGTCGCCCCGGCCCCAGTTCGCATTCACGATGACGAGCCCGAAGTCGCGCGCGAGCGGTGTCAGATGGTCCGGCCGCGAGTCGAACTCGCTGTCGACCCACGCCGAGCAGAAGAAGAGCACGTCGGATTCTCCGAGTTCGTGCGTGGCTTCTTCCGCGAGGAAGTGAACGTCGAAGCAGATGGCGAGCGTGCATTCGAGGTCGC
Organism: Archangium gephyra; assembly: GCA_943370055.1. GTDB lineage: Bacteria > Myxococcota > Myxococcia > Myxococcales > Myxococcaceae > Xiheimicrobium > Xiheimicrobium gephyra_A. The sequence continues at coordinate 128,826 of CALRPN020000018.1, read as the reverse complement.
CGAGCCTGAACCGTGGAAACGGAAGATCGCCCGGTGTCGCCCAGGTCTCGGGGTACCACGGGTGACGCTTGCGGTACTTCGCGAGCAGCGAACCATCGGCAGCGAGCACGACCTGCGTGTTGAAGAGCCGCTCTCCGTCACGCTCGATGACGGGTCCAATCACGGCCACACGGCGACGAACGGCGAGCTCACGCAGACCGGCCAGCTGCGAACCCTCGAACGGCTCCGCGAACGCGCTCAGGTCGAACACGCCTTCGGGAGACACGTAGCCAGTGAGCGTCGTCTCGGGCAGGACGATGACGTCACCGACGGGCGCCATGTCGAGGATCGTGTCGATGCGCTGGAGCTGCTGCCTGGGCTCACCGAAGAGGGCAGGGGGCTCGACGATGGTGACGTTGAGCGACATCGCTGCGGCCAGCATACGCGCGTCGTATGAAGCGGTGTGCCAGCTCGCCTCGCCGTCGGAACGATGAACTTCGGAAAGCGGACCGCTGAGCCCGAGGCGCGACGAATCATCGATCGCGCGCTCGACGCGGGCCTCACCGCGTTCGACACCGCGAACCTCTACAACGAAGGTCTCTCGGAGCAGGTGCTCGGCCGCGCGCTCGCCGATCGTCGCGACAAGGTCACCATCACCACCAAGGTCGGTGCCTGGAAGAAGGAAGGCCTCGGCGCTGCACGCATCGTCGCGTCACTCGACGAGTCGCTTGCGCGCCTCAAGACCGACTTCGTCGACGTGTACCTGCTGCACGTGCCCGATCACGCGACGCCGCTGGAGCAGACGCTCGAGGGCCTCTCGACGGTGCTCGCGTCGAAGAAGGCGCGCGCGTGGGGCGTGTCGAACTTCGCCGCATGGCAGCTCTCGGAACTCAACCACCTCTGCGACGCGCGTGGCCTGCCGAAGCCGGTGCAGTCGCAGGTGCTCTACAACGTCGCCATTCGGCAGCTCGACCTCGAGTACTTCGCTTTCACCCGACGCTTCCCGATTCAGACCGTCATCTACAACCCGCTCGCTGGTGGGCTGCTCGCGCGAGATCCTTCAGCGCCAGTCCCGAAGTCGGCGCGGCTCGAGACGAACGGGCTCTATCGAAAGCGCTACGGCTCCGAGACGATGCGCGGGTTCGCGATGAAGTGCGCTGCGCTCGCGAGTCAGGCGGGCTTGTCGCTCTTCCAGCTCTCGCTCGCGTGGGTCGCGCAACGGGAAGGCGTCGACGTCGTGCTGCTGGGGCCCGCGAGCGAAGCGCAGTTGATCGAGTCGATCGACGCAGCAGCGAAGACCTTGCCCGCTGATCTCCTCGCCGCCATCGACGGCGCGTACCGCGAGTTCACCGGCACCGACGCGAGCTACGCCCGATGATCGACGTCACCACGGCCATCGCGCAGTACCGGGAGCATGGCTTCGCGAGACTCGGGCAGGTCGTCGACGCCGCGATGCTGGAGTCGCTTCGTGAGCGCACCGAAGCGTTGATGCTCGGCCGCGTCACCTGGCCCGGCATGTTCTTCCAGATGGACGCGACGACCGGTGACTATCGCGACGCGCCGCTCGGCCTCGGCTGGCAGGGCCCATCACTCAACTACCGCAAGATGGAGAAGCTCGAGCTCGACGAGCGGTTCCGCGCGCTCCTTCGACACGAAGCGCTCGAGCCGCTGGTGCGAACGCTCATCCCCGGGCGCGTCACGCTCTATCGCGCCATCGTGTTCAACAAAGCCGCCGCAGGTGGCACCGAGATTCCCTGGCATCAAGACGCGGGCAAGCTGTGGGGCCTCAGTGAGAACCCCGAAGTGCAGGTGTGGACGGCGCTCGACGACGCTCCTGAGAACGGTGGCTGTCTCGAGTTCGTGCCCGGCTCGCATCGCTGGGGTCTCGCCACGCCGCTCGGCGGAGTCGTTCCCGACGATCGCGTCGCTGAGAGAACGTTCGAGCCCGTCAGTGTTCCCGTGAAGGCCGGCGAGAGCGTGCTGCTGCACAACTTCGTCTGGCATCGCTCCGGCAAGACGCACACCGGCCATCGGCGCCTCGGCTTCTCTGCCTGCTACCTGAACGATCGCGTGAAGTGCGTTCGCAAGAAGCGCACGCCGCGCCAGTTCTTCGAGGTGTTCCCGTGACCGACCCGCTCTACTTCGACTTCAACGCCACGACGCCGCTGCTGCCCGAGGTCGTCGACGCGATGATTCCGTTTCTGCGCGAGCACTTCGGAAATCCCTCGAGCGGGCACGTGTACGGCAAACGCGCGAAGGAGGCGGTCGAGCACGCGCGCGCACAGGTGGCTGCGTTGCTCCACTGCGACTCGAAGGAGCTGCTCTTCACCTCGGGCGGCACCGAGTCGAACAACCTCGCCATTCTCGGGCTCACGCGCGCGCACCCAGGCAGTCGTACGTTCGTCACCAGCGTCATCGAACACCCTGCGACGAGTGGACCGGTTGGAGCGCTCGAAGCCGAGGGGTGGCGTGTCGAGCGGCTGCAAGTCGATCGCAACGGACTCACCTCGCTTCCCTCCGAGCTTCCGAGCGCGTGCTTCGTCTCGGTCATGCACTCGAACAACGAGACGGGCGTGCTGCAGCCGATCGCCGGACTCGCGCGGCTGGCTCGTGCAGCGAACGGCCTCATGCACACCGATGCGTCACAGAGCGTCGGCAAGGTGCCAGTCGACGTGCGCGCGCTCGGCGTCGATGCGCTGACGGTGTGCGGTCACAAGCTGTACGCGCCGAAGGGCGTCGGAGCGCTGTTCGTTCGCAACGGACTCGAGCTGAAGCCGTACCTGCTCGGCGCGAATCACGAACGCGGGCTGCGGCCGGGCACCGAGAACGTCGCCTCCATCGTGGGCCTCGGCGTCGCGTCAGCCATCGCCAGCAAGACCCTCGAGGCCGAAGCGAAGCGCGTCGGCTTGCTGCGAGACCGCCTCTTCCAGTTGCTCTCGGCCGAGATTCCGGGAATCGGGGTGAACGGTTCGCGGGCTCCGCGGTTGCCGAACACCTTGAGCGTTCGGTTCCCGCGCGTGACGGGCAGTGCGCTGCTCGCCGCGACACCATCCATCGCTGCCAGCACCGGGAGCGCTTGTCACGACGGTCACGAGACCGCGTCAGCCGTCATTCTCGCGATGGGACTCCCCGCCGCCGACGCCGAAGGCACCGTGCGTTTGAGTCTCGGCAGGACCACGACCGAGGCCCACGTCGTCGAAGCCGCCGCAGCGCTGATCACCGCGTGGAAGCAGCTCGCACGTTGAGCCGCTGACGGAGCGCGCTCACATCCGCTCCGAGCTTTGCCGCGCGGGAAGTGTGCATCAGCAGCTTCTCGCGCTTCACCTGCCCGCCGTGCTCGAGCAACGTGAGCCCCGCCTCCACGACGGCCAGGTGTGACTTCGGCGTCGAGTCCACGGCCTTCAACGCCAGCTCCCACGCCCGCCGCGCCTGCTCGAGTCTGCGCCGCTTCGTCCGGCACGAGCTGCACCGCACGGCCGTGGAGTCGAGGAAGAACCCCAGCGTCTCGTACCAGTGGCGCTGCTCGTCGGCGGTGAACACGAAGTCCACTCCGCACTCACGACACCGCTTCTCCAGCGGGCCGAAGACGAGCGCCGGCCCACCCAGCCCGAACACCTGCCGCGACGGGTCGCCCCAGAGAAACCCCGCAGGCAGCTTCCCCGAGGTCGAGAAGCTGCCGTCCTTCTTCTGTTCGACGAGCACGCCTTTCAGCTCGCGCCACTGCTCATCCGCACCGCCACGATACCGGGCGACCCGAACGTTGATGGCCTCAGCGCTGAGGAACGCGCCGCGCTGTGGGTGGAAGAAGACGCGCAGTGGCATCTCGGCCACGCTTTCAGCGCTTCGACTTCTTCTTCGGCGCGACCTTCTTCTTCACCGGCGCGGCCTTCTTCTTCGCGACGGGCTTCTTCGTGGTGGCCGCCTTCTTGCCTTTGACGAGCGCACGCACCTTCTTGCCAAGGGACTTCGCCTGCGCCGCCACCTTCTTCTGCACCTGCTTGCCCTTCTTCACGGCTTTCGCGGCCTGCTGCTTCGCCTGCTTCTTCGTGCGGTCGAACGCCTTGCCCACGTTCTTCGCAGCCGACTTCGCTGCGGTCTCGATGGCTTCACCAGCCTGCTCGACGGCATCTTCGAGGGCGTCACCCGCACGCTCCGCGGCTTCTTCGAGCGCCTCGACACCTTCACGCAGCTTCTCGCGCGGGCTCGAGAAGTACTTCTCCATCGGGTCGAAGTAGTAGTCCTGCCACCCCTTGTCGTAGTCGGCCGCCTGTCCGTCGGGGATGTTGGTGTGCACCAGTCTCACCTCGGTGCCACCTTCGACCTCGGTCAGCTCGATGACGAGCTTGCTGTCAGGCGCGCCGTCGGGGAACTCGGTCGTTCGCCACGTCTGCTCGATGCGCGTGAAGGGCTCGGATTTCACGGTGCGGCCTTCGATGTAGCCGTCCCACGCGGTGTAGGCGCCGTTCTCTCCGCCCGAGGTCGAGGCGCCCGTCATGAGGGCGTGCTCCTCGGGGTCGAGCCACGCTTCGTAGATGCGGCGCGCCGGCGCCTTGATGATCCGCGACACTTCGCTTCGTTCAGCCATGTGAGGCCCCCTCATCTGGTGGGTGTAGCGACCACGTCACAAACTATCGGTGAAGCCCGATTCCGGAGTTTACTCAACGACATCGTGAGACGACTCGGGTTTCTGGGGGTGGGCGTGGTGGTGCTGTTCGCGCTGTCGGTCGCGGCGCAGCCCGCACCGCAGGCGAAAGAGAAGGACCGTGAGGCGCTGCGCCGCGCGTTGACCTCGGTCATCGAGACCTCGACGTTGAAGGGCGCTCGCGTGACCGTGCAGGTGCGCAGCCTCGAAGATGGCTCCATCGTCTTCTCGCGCGACGGCGATGAGCTGCTCAACCCCGCCTCGAACGTGAAGCTCTTCACCGCCGCGACTGCGCTCACCTCGCTGGGCCCCGACTTCCGCTTCGAGACCGACTTCCTCACCGACCACGACTTCAAGGAAGGCAAAGCGAAGGTGCTCTTCGTGCGCGGGCGCGGCGACCCGACCATCACGACCGAGCGGCTCTACGGCATGGTCGCCGACATCGTGCACGCGGGGCTCAAGGAGATCTCCGACGGCATCGTGCTCGACGACTCGTACTTCGACGCGGAGCGCACCGCGCCGGGCTTCGACCAGGAGAGCGGCGACAAGGCGTACCTCGCGCCCACGGGAGCGCTCTCGCTCAACTGGAACTCCGTCGGCGTGTACCTGCGGCCTGGCGAGACGGTGGGCTCACCCGCGGTCGCCGAGATCGAACCGCCCTCCGACTTCTTCGTCGTCGAGTCCGAGCTCACCACCGGCACGAAGACGCAGCGCCGCTTCACCGTGAACAGCGGCATCGACAAGGACAAGATTCGCCAGAAGCTCGAAGTGAAGGGCGTCGTGCCGCTCGAGAAGGGCGTGTGGAGCCAGTGGAAGAAGGTCGACCAACCCGCGCTCTACTTCGGCTTCACCCTCAAGCAGTTGCTGCAGCAGCGGGGCGTGAAGGTGAAGGGCCGCATTCGCACCGGCTCCGTGCCCGGCAACGCGAAGCTGCTCACCGCCGCGGCCAGCGACACGCTCGACATCGTGCTCAAGCGGCTCAACAAGAACTCGTCGAACTTCGTGGCAGAGCAGCTCATCAAGACCGTCGGCGCCGAGGTGAAGGGCGTGCCGGGCAGCCACGTGAAGGGCATCGAGGCGGTGGAGGACTTCCTCGAGCGCGACGTGCACATTCCCCGCGGCACCTACGTGATGAAGAACGGCTCGGGCCTCAACGACTCGAACCGGTTCTCGGCGTCGCAGACGACGCAGCTGCTCACGCACATGGTGCAGCGTTTTCCCATCGCGCCCGAGTACCTGTCGGCGCTCGCCATCGCCGCGAAAGACGGCACGCTGAAGTACCGCTTCGAGGGCAGTGAAGCCGTCGGGCGGCTGCGCGCGAAGACGGGCACGCTCGAGAACGTCTCGGCGCTCTCGGGCTACGTGCAGTCGGTGGGTGGAGAGCGCTTCGTCTTCTCGGTGATGGTGAACGACTTTCCCGGCAGAGCGTCGTCGGTGGTGCAGCACATCGACGCGCTGGGCGCAGCGGTCGCCTCACTCGGCAGCAGCGAGGGCCCCGCGTCGGCCGTCGCGTCGATGATGCGGCCTCCCTCGGTCGTCTCGTCGCAGGCCGAGCTCGAGTCGCGCCTGAAGACGTACGTGTCGATGGGGCAGAAGGGCGACAAGCGCAACGCGCCGTTCCTCCGCACTGCGTGGCGCAGCGAGAAGGACCCGGCGGTGCGCGCGGTCATCGCCGACGCGCTCATCCTGTCGGACCCGAAGGAGCCCGCGAACGTGCGCATCTTCCTCGACAGCGCCGTGGCCAGTGACGAGGTGTTCGGCCGGCTGCGTGACTCGGCGAAGAAGGCGCAGCTCGACGTGCCCGTGCTGCCCAGCCTGGTCGAGCTGGCCGCGTCGGGTCACCTCGAGGCCGTCTCCCGCCTGTTCGAGTTCGTGCGCTTCAACGCGAGCGACGAGCTCAACGCCGCGTTCCTTGCCGAGCAGCTCGCCGTCGTCGCGCATGACGCGCCGATGGAGCTGTTGTCGGCGCTGCGCACCGCCTCGGAGGCCGATCGCGCCGCTGCTCTCGACTCGCTGGTCATCGGGCTCGTGAAGCAGTCGCAGGCCGACGCTCCCCTGTGGGCGGCCATCAAGACCTCTCAGGGCAGCGTCGACCCGACCGTCGCGTCGTTCGCGAAGTCGCTCGAGGTGATGCTGAGCCAGCGAATCGCCGAGGCGAAAGCGCCCAAGCCGATGGAGCAGCCCGTCGTCACGCCCGCGCCCGCCGCGCCCGCGCCCGCCACGCCGACCTCACCCGGCGGGTAATCAGTTGCAGTGCAGCATGCGAAGGGTGTCGATCTCGGCCAGCAGCGACGGCGTCTCGACCAGGGTGCGAAGGCGCGCGTCGTTGATGCCCAGGTTCGAGGCGTACGGCGCCGAGGCCTGCAGGTAGAACCAGCCACGATCCCACACGGTGAGGATCGCCTCTCGCCAGCACGTGTCTTGCGTCAGGGTCGCGTAGGCCTGCGGGTACGTCGTGCGCGCCAGCTGCAGATAGCGCTCGAGGTACCACATGAAGGTGAGAATGCCGTCGCGCTCGCTCACCCGCGTCGACTGGTACACGTCTCGAAACGCCAGCGCGGAGCCGATGGAGTTCACGTACTGGTTCGCCTCTTCGAGCAGCGAGCTGAACCCCTGATCGCCGCTCTCGAAGGTCGCGTTGGTCGGGCTGCCGTCGAGGTAGACGTCTGCGTAGAAGTCGCAGGTCGACGAGCTCATGTTCATGCAAGCCGGGCGCATGGCGTACCAGGCGTCGCTCTTGATGAGGCTTCTGGCGAAGGTGCGGCCCCCGCGCGTCGTGGTGTCGCCGTTGGCGCAGCTGCGCTGGAGCGCCGGAGCGATCACGTACGCCGACGTCGAGCCGCGTGAGAGGCCGAGATCGAAGAAGTGGCCGCACTCGTGCACGACCGTCGAGAGCTGTCGCAGCACGGCGTTGGCGCTCGTGGTGTCTCGCAAGAACGACGTCACGCAGTTCGGCTGTGCAGGCGAGATGGGGTTGGCGAGCCCTCCTTCGACCAGCGCCTTGCCATGGGGCCAGCGCAGCTCGAGCGCCGACAGCAGGTACGGTTGCGCCATCGCTGCGGAGTAGGTGAGGCCGCCGAGGTTCGCGGTGGTCGGCAGCGCCTCGCTGTACTGCATGCCAGCGCAGCCGACCCGGGTCGTGGAGCCACCGCCTGCGCCGCCGGCCACACCACCTGCGCTCCCGCCTGCGCTGCCACCAGCCGACGCCGCGCCGCCTCCCTGCGCCGAGCCACCACCCGTACCGCCGCCGCTGCCCGCGTTCGAGAAGCACGCCCCCACGACACACGAGGCCTCGGCCGAGCAGACGCTGCACTGGGCTCCGCCGAGCCCGCAGGCTCCGACCTGCGTCCCGGGCTGACATTGACCGTCGAGACTGCAACAGCCCGAGCAGCTCGAACGATCGCACTTCGTGGCACTGGGCCCGGCGCCGCACCCGATGACAGCGGCGCTGACGACGAGCAACGACAGCGTGATGGTTCTCATGGCGAGCGCAGAGTTGTCACAGAACCCAAAGCGGCTGCAACACCGCCACGCAAAACCGACCAGCCCCGAGACGTCAGCCGGCAGCAGGCTCACTTCTCACGTCTCGAGGGTCGTCATGTCGCTGTTCAAGTCCTTGTGCAGTCTGGTTCTCCTCGGCCTCGCCGCGTGTGGCGGGCAGGTCGCCCTCATCGACGATGGCGCGGTCGACGAGTCGGAGTCGAGCGAAGCACCGCTCTCGCTGTCGTGCGTGCTGGGCACCAACTGCCCCTCGGTGATTCCAGTCATCGCCGCGTTCGCGCCGAAGACGGGCCCGTCGGCGAGCACCAACAACGCCACCTATTGGTCGCCTGATGCACCCGCGGGGCGCAACGTGCCGCGCGTGGCGAAGACGGTGTCGCTCTCGGGGCTGCGGCTCGAGCGCAACGACCTCTCGGTGTGGCTCTCGTCGTCGAGTGATGGCCAGGGCGCGCTGGCGGCCGACGACATTCTGCTGGTCGAGGTTCGCAGCAGCTCGGGCACGGTGCTCGCTCGCCAGATCCTCGCGGGGCCCCGGCTCTTCCTCGCCGACAAGACCACCGAGGTGCCGTCTCGGCCGTCGACGTGGGACGCCGCGCGAAATGGGCACGTCGCCCCCGCGTTCGATCTCGCGCCGCTGCTCCCTCGCGGCCGCTCGCTGACGCTCAAGGTCTCGGTGCTCGATCTGCAGGGCCTCACGGCCAGTGGCGCCGTGCAGCTCGTGGTGACGCCGAAGGTGGTGACGCCGCCGCCGCCTCCTCCTCCCGTGCGCGACGTCGCAGACCTCTTCGACTCGGGAGCGCGTGGCGGACTGGCGCAAGCGGCGGCCAACGAGCTGCTCCCGTACTTCACGCCCGGGGCGAACGTGTCGAGCGCCTTCAAGGCCGTGCTCGTCGAGCGCCGCCGCATCTGCAACAGCGTCACGGGCTGCGGTGCGTGGGAGGCGCGCAGCAACGCGACCCTCGACAGCCGCATCTCGGTGCTCCCGTCGATCGCCCAGCTGCCGTTTCGCTTCGATCTCGGACAGACGAACCGCGGCTACGTGATGAACCTCGCCATCGCCAACGCCTGGAACGTCGACAACGTGCTGCTCTACAGCACCCTCAACACGTACACGCACATCGAGTGCATCAACGCGGTCTCGCACGGCTCGTACGACACGTGTTTCTACTTCCCCTATGGCCAGGTGAAGGTGACGCCTGCCGGGCTGTGGGCCGTGTCGAACACCTCGAACCAGCCGTACGGCACCGGCAACACCGAGCAGCGGCAGTTCGCCGTCTTCGCGCGGTTCGCTGCCGGCGAGGTTCCGGTCGCCACCTTCGGCAACCAGACGTGGGCCGTGCGCTGGTGACGTTCAGGCGTGCTGGCTCGTGACCAGGTGGCGACGCCACGTCCGCAGGCCCAGCGCCATGCTCCACGCGAGGCCCGCCGAGGCCGCCGCGAAGAGCACCCCACCTGGCACCGCCAGCACAGGCCACACCGTCGCGAGCAGGATGAAGGCGAGCGCGACGAGTGAGACGCGCAGGTGCCAGCGCGCGCGAACCTCGGGCATCACCTGCTGCATCGTCGGCGCCTGCGTCGACACCTTCTGCAGGTGCAGCCAGCCGAGGAAGCCGACGATCTTCGAGAGCATGCCCGCGATGGCGGTGGGGAACGCTCCGGCGAAGAGCGCGGCGCCCGTGAGGTACTCGAGCCGTGCGCGCAGCGGTTCGTCGGTCGGCAGCCCGCGCAGCACGCCCTCGCTCACCGCCGCGAGCAGCAGGCACGCCATCGCGATTCGCCACGCCCACAACGTCGAGTCGGTCACCTTGCGACGACGCTTCGACTGCAGCCGCAACGTGACGATGGCGAAGGCCGACACCCCGGCGATTCCAAGGGCAGTCGCCAGCCAGGTCAGCGACTCGACGGAAGCCGTCATCGCCACCGTCCAGGCCACCAGCGCGCTCACCAGCAGCGCGGGCAACACGCGCCCCGTTCGCACCGGGTACGACGGCGTGAGCTGGAACATCGGCACCACGAGGTACGCGACGCCCATCAGCAGCATGAGCGCCCAGCCGAGTGAGGCCCACGCGACGTGCAGGTCGATCAACACGCCGAGCGGGAGCGCCAGCGAGAAGCCGAACACCGACGTCACCGCGAGCCCGAGCCCGGCAGCGATGGCCAGTCCCACCACCGCGAGGCGCAGCACGAGCAACGTCGGCCCCATCGCGGGAGAGCGGACGAGCGCGAGGCCTGCGACGAAGACGAAGGTGAAGACGCCGATGGCCAGCAGCACGGCCGCCAGACGCAGCGCGAGCGGACCTGCGCCCAGAAAGCCGAGCGGCAACAGCGCTCCGCCCAGCGTGAGGCACGGGTGCACGATGGTGGCGACCAGCTTCGGGTGGCTCACGTTCGCGCCGACCGCCACGGGCATCACCTGCAGCAGCGCGCCGGCCATCACCTGCAGCATGAAGCCCACCGTCAGCAGGTGCACCACGGCCACCGCCTCCGGCGCCCAGCGCGAGCCCGTCACGGCCTGCCAGTTCCACGAGAGCACGAGCCCGGCCGCGACGCCGAAGAAGGGAGCCGTCACGAAGAAGCGCAGCGGCACCGACGCCGGCGGCGCCTGCTCGAACGAGAGCGCGCTCATGCGTGACGCATGGTGATGACGTACGTGCCGTCGGGCTCGAGCCGCGTCTGCCAGACGAAGCCCTCACGGGTGAGCACCGCATAGAGAGGAAAGGGCTCACGCGGCAGCAACAGCGTCAGCGTGTCGCCTCTGGCGAGCGTGGGCAGCGCCTCGAGCACCCGCTCCATCGGCTCGGGTGGCAGCAGCCCTCGCGCGTCGATGGTGACGCTCATGCCGAGAGCTGGCGCGCGATGGTCTCGAGCAACGTCGCGTCGTCGAGCGCGCGATCGCACATGGGGTAGAGGATGTTCTCCTCCTTCAAGTTGTGCTGCTGCATCAGCACCAGCAGCGTCTCGGCCGCTCCTGCGAAGTCGTCACCCGAACGCGCCGCGACGGCTGCCGACAACGAGCCCAGCAACGAGCGCATCTGCCCGTGCTCGAGGCGCATCATCGCCGTCGGCCCGCCCTGCATGCCTGTCTTCGCCTCGAACGCGGGAAACAACGTCTCTTCTTCCGAGCGCAGGTGCAGCTCGAGCAGCGAGACGAAGTGGGCCGTCGTCGTGCGCGCTTGATCCCACGCGCCCTCGGCTGCGGCGTTCTCGGCGTCGGCGAAGGCTTCGTCGCAGCTGCGGTGGTGCGCCTCGTACAGCCCGGCGATGGTGGCCATGGCGCCTTCCTACTCCGGCCGACCGTGATCCACCGCTGGTTCCGCGCGGTTGCAGGACGCCGTTGATCCGATGTCAGCCCCCCGTGCTACAGCTTTGCGTGACCGCCCCGTGATGGGGTGGTTCTCGACATCGAAAGGCGGCACCACATGGCAGGCGGCGTCAACAAGGTCATCCTCATCGGCAACCTCGGCAAAGACCCCGAGGTTCGCTTCACTCCATCAGGCGCAGCGGTCGCGAACTTCAACATCGCGACCAACGAATCCTGGACCGACAAGAGCGGCCAGAAGCAGGAGCGCACCGAGTGGCACCGCATCGTGGTGTGGGGGAAGTTGGCCGAGCTCTGCGGCGAGTACCTCAAGAAGGGCCGTCAGGCCTACGTCGAGGGCCGGCTGCAGACGCGTGAGTGGAACGACAAGGAAGGGAAGAAGAACTACACGACCGAGATCGTCGCCCAGACGGTGCAGTTCCTCGGTGGTGGCCCTGGCCGTGGTGAAGGCGCCGGCGCTGGAGCAGGGTCGGGTGGCGGCTCGCGCGGCAGTGACTTCGGTGGTGGCCCGCCCGATGACATGGGCCCGCCTCCCTCCGGCCCGACCGGTGGAGATGACATTCCCTTCTGATCCGCACTAGGGTGCGCTTCACCGTTTGAAGCAACGCATGACGTCAAACGGGGCGAACAAAAACCCCGACGCCGTTCGAGTCGGGTAAAGGGCCGGTCGCTTCGAGTCAGCACTTGACGAAGCGGTCGGCCTTCTGTTTTGAGCGCCGCCCTCCGCAGCATCACCTTTCACCACACCGCCGCCTTGCCCGGAGGGCGTCGGACGCAGCAGGAGCAGCCCAGAAATGAAGATTCAAGCCCTCGCCCTTGGAGCCGCACTCGGCTTCTTTGCGGCCATTGCCCCCTCTTGTGGCGGTACCCCATGTAGTGCCGCGTCGTGTGACGGCTGCTGCGGCAAGGACGGCAAGTGCGTCGCCAAGCCGAACAACGTCAACAACACGACCTGCGGTACCTCGGGCAACACCTGCGCGGACTGTGCGGCGACGGGCACGACCTGTGACTCGGCGACGTTTGCCTGCAGCACCGGCAACACGGGCGGTGGTTCGGCCGGTGGCGCGGGTGGTGGAACGGGCGGCGGAGCGGGTACCTGCGACGGCTGCAAGATCGGCAACGGCACCTGCCAACAGCGTGGCTCGACTCGCCAGAACAGCAACATCTGTGGCTCGAACGGTGAGACCTGCAAGGCGTGCGTGGCTCCTGCGAACGTCTGCGACAACGGCGTCTGCGTCGCTCCGGCGAAGGGCGTTGGCGACAGCTGCCTCACCGACTCCGAGTGCCAGACGAACCTCGGGCCGACCGCCGTCTGCAAGCAGCAGAACTCGAACGGGGAGTTCTCGTACTCGGGCGGCCACTGCACGGTTCCCAACTGTCTGGCTGTCAACGGCACCCAGGTCTCTGACACCTGCCCGATGGGCAGCGTCTGTCTGAACCTTCTCTACTCGTGGGGCGAAGGTCGTCCCGAGTGCTTCAAGGCCGTCACGCCGTGCTCTGCCACGGCCTGCCGCAGCGGCTACCAGTGCCTCACGGTCAACAGCATGACGGGCGAGGGTGCCTGTCTTCCTTCGGGCCTCGTGAGCGCCTACCTCGCGCAGGGTGCGATGGGCGTCGCGGACGGCACGGACAAGATTGGCCAGGCGTGTGAGGTGCAGGCCCAGTGCTCGGCGCCGCCCATCAACGGTGGCTTCTGCATTCCTGAGGTGCAGCGCCGCGCTGACGGCGGCATCGTGTTGACCCGCGATGGTGGCACCACGCCGACGGGCAACCCCGGTGGCAGCTGCTCGCGCTTCTGCTGGGCTGACGAGGACTGCACCGCCGACGGCACCGAGAACTTTGCCGAGGGCATCTGCCTCATCCGTGTCAGCACGATCGAGCGCGCCTGCGCTCAGGGCTGCACGGGCCCACTCCTTGGCCAGAGCACCTGCCGCCCCGGCTACGTCTGTGAGCAGCTGACGCAGAACGACGGCGGCGCGCTGCCGACCGGCTACTGCGAAGCCCGTTGCGAGGTTCCTGGCCAGACGTGTGGCAACTACACGGACGGTGGCGCGCGTCTCTGCCTGCCCAACGGCTACTGCGACTTCCCCGGCCGTCAGGATGCAGGCCCGACGCCTCCTCCCGTCGACGCGGGCATCGTTGACGCGGGCGTTGCCGACGCCGGCTCCATGGGTGGCGGCGCGGCTGGTGGCGGTGCGGCTGGCGGCGGCGCGGCTGGCGGCGGCGCAGCTGGCGGCGGTGCGGCCGGTGGCGGCGAGGCCGGCGGCTCGGCGGCGGGTGGTTCCGCGGCCGGCGGTTCGGCTGCTGGTGGTTCCGCGGCCGGTGGTTCGGCTGCTGGCGGTTCGGCTGCTGGTGGCTCTGCGGCCGGTGGTTCGGCTGGCGGCGGCACGGCGACGACCTGCCCCGACGGCGGCGCGTTCTTCACCGACGGCGGCTGCTGAAGCTGACGTGAACTGAGGCTGGGTGAACGCCCAGCCTCTCTCAGCGAGAGGGCGGTTCCGCACCAGACGCGGGGCCGCCCTTCGTCTTTGTTCTGCTTGTTCTGGAGGTCGTCTTGGCTGAGTCGTCCGACGTGGTGCTGAAGGGCCTGCTGGAAGCGACCAACCTGTCCGTCTGCGTCGCGGTGGTTTCGCAGGTGGCGCGTGAGGCGCGGCGTCGGCATGGGTTGCAGCCCGTCTCGGCGGCGCTGCTCGCTCACGCCTTCGCGGGCGCAGGCGTGATGGCGGCGCTGCAGAAGGGAGACAGTCGCATCAACCTGCAGCTCGAGTGTGACGGGGCGCTGCGGGGGTTGTTGGTCGACGTCGGCGTCGATGGCTCGATGCGGGGGTACGTGAAGAACCCGCTCGTCGACGTCGAGCTCGGCCAGTCTTTCCGATGGCGGGCTGCGCTCGGGAACAGCGGGTTTCTCTCGGTGCTGCGTGATCAGGGTGGCGAGTACTACCGGTCGTCGGTCGAGCTCACGGCCTTCGAGCTGGGCGGCGATCTCAACCGCTACTTCGAGATCAGCGAGCAGGTGAAGACCCAGGTGGCGGTGGCGGTGGCTCCGCGCGGGGCTGAGCCGCTGGGTCTGGTGGCGGCAGTGCTGGTGCAGGCGATGCCACAGGCAGACGTGGGTGCGCTCGAGCGGCTCGGCACCAGGTTGCAGAGTTCACTCGAGGCTGCGCTCGCCGACCCCGCTGTCGACGGCGCCGACGCCCTGTTCTCGAGGCTCTTCCCTGGCCTGATCGTCACCCAGCGAACGCCGGCCCGCTTTCAGTGCACCTGCTCGCGGGAGAAGACGCTCTCGTTGCTCGCGTCGATGGGCAAAGCCGAGATTCAGGACATCATCGACACCACGGCGAGCACGGCGGTGACGTGCCACTTCTGCTCGACGAAGTACGAGGTCAGCTTCCCCGACCTGCTCGGGTTGATGGAGCAGCTCACGAAGAACGACGTGAAGAACTGATGACGTGGCGCCTGGGCGCCGAAGCAGGGAGACAGGCTGAATTGGTCTCCGAGCGTCCACTGTGGACCGGCCGACTCCCGTTCCCATGCCGACTCAACGCGACTCCGTGGCGGAGTCGAGCTTCTGCAGCTCGTCGAAGCCAGGCAGCGTCGAGAGGTCGGGCAAGATGGTGATCTCGATGCGTCGGTTGAGCGCCTTGCCCTCAGCAGCGTCGTTCGACGCGATCGGCTTCTTGTCCGCGTAGCTGGCCGCAGAGACCCGGCCCGCAGGAAGACCGGCGTCGATCATCGTCTTCGTCACCGTGATGGCGCGGGCGGCGGCGAGCTCCCAGTTCGAGGGGAACTGCGCGGTGGCGATGGGGACGGAGTCGGTGTGGCCCTCGACCTGAAAGGCCCGCTTCGGAAGACTCGCCAGCACGCCAGCGACCTCGGTGATGGCCGAGCGCCCCTCTTTCGAGAGCGCGGCAGAGCCCGAGCCGAACAACACGTCGGTGGCGAGCACCACCACCATGCGCCCGTCGACGATACGCACCTTCAGCTTGCCGGCGTCGATGAGGGCTCTGAAGCGGGCGAGCAGCGAGCGGAACTCGTTCACCCGCGACTCGGCCTCGCTGCGGCGCTTCTCGAGCTCGACGAGCGCAGCCGTCATCTCTTCGACGCTGTTCTGCAGCTTCGAGCGATCACGCAAGAGGCCGGCGCGATCGGCGACGAGGCGATCGATGCGGGCGCCGAGCTCCCTGGCCTTGTCCTGCTCGGCGGCCAGCGCCTGCTCGAGCTCGACGATGCGCGCGTCGCGGCGTTTGATCGTCTCGTCGCGGGTGGTGAGCGCGGCGTTCTTCTCTCCGAGGGTGTCGTCGAGGGCGTCACGCTCGGTCTTCAGCGAGTCGTAGGTGCTCTGGGTCACGCAACCAGAGAGCGTCACGATGGCGAGCAGGAGGCGCATGAGCGGACTCTGCCAGAGCGCCGGAGCGCTCGACGCTGCGATTGAGCGCGGGCCGCGGAGCACCCACGAGCAGGCGCATGCACGCGATCCTCTCGCCTGGGTTCGCTCCGGGACTCACGTGTCGCCCTTCGTGCTGGGGCCTGCCGCCAGGAGGGCGTGCGGGTGTGTGCGGCGCCGTGGTCTGCGGGCACCTGCGGCGGGGTAGTCCGGGTTCACCAGCGCGTCGGTACGGGCAACCGTGCCCGAGATGTCTTCGAGAGCGCCTTGGCCGCGACGTCAGGCACGACCTGCGCGAGGAGGCTGGCGAAACGAGTGTCATGAAAAGGGCGGAATCCGCCCGTGACGCGACCGTCGATGCCCGCGCCAGAATCGCCTTTCTCCGCGCCCGCGCCCGGGTACCTTCCCGCTCGGCCGACACCGGCCCGCGTCAGGAGGGAACGCATGGACCCCATCAAACGCATCGTCGAGCTGCTCGACGACCGCACGCCCCGCAAGCGCATCGCCGCCGCCGTCGTCATCGGTGAGCTGGGCGTGAAAGACGCCGCAGTCGTCTCGCGGCTCATCGAGATGGCGAAGGACGAGCTCGACACCTACGCCGAGGCCGCCATCGAAGCGCTCGGTCATCTGCAGGCCCTCAAGGCGCTGCCAGTGTTGCTC
The DNA here is from genome assembly GCA_943370055.1 of Archangium gephyra. Classification (GTDB taxonomy): domain Bacteria; phylum Myxococcota; class Myxococcia; order Myxococcales; family Myxococcaceae; genus Xiheimicrobium; species Xiheimicrobium gephyra_A. Next base: position 112,341 of record CALRPN020000018.1, on the reverse strand, counting down.
GACAGCCTCAATCGCTCCCGCGACGTGCAGGCCGTCGCTCGCGTCGCCATCGCCAACCTCGGAGAAGCCGCGCTGCCCGAGCTCAAGGCCCGGCTTGCCGACGCGACGCCCGAAGCGCGCGCGGTGTTGTCGCAGCTGCTCCCGGCGGTCGGCGGCAAACAGTCGTTCGAGCTCGCGCTCGAGGGCCTGCGCGGTCAGCCCTTCGAGGCCATCAACAAGGTCACCCTCTCGGTGCGCCAGGAGTCGCGCGAGATGTCCGAGGCGCAGAAGCGCGTGATGAAGACGCAGGTGCTCAAGTTCCTGGAGAAGAAGAAGACGCTCGACGACGAAGACGCCACCCGCGGCGCGCTGAAGATCCTCGGCTTCCTCGAGCTGCCCGAGACCCAGGACGACCTCATCGCCTTCCTCTCCAGCAAGCACCTTCCGCTCGTGCGCATGGAGGCCGCGACTGCGATGCGCTTCGCCTGCGCGAAGGGCCCGTCGAAGAAGTCACTGCGCAAGCTGATGGACCTGCTCGAAGACCAGAACGTGCACGTGGCGCGTGGCGCGCGCGATTCGCTCACGGTGCTGAAGATTGGGGTCGAGTTCGCCGACGAGCTGGCCGAACTCTGCGCCTCGAAAGACGCCGCCGTCTCGCTGTGGGCCATCGGTCACCTCGGAGAGCTCGCCATCTCGCAGAAGGGCGCCGCCGGGAAGCTCGCCGCGAAGACGTTGCTGCCCGTCGCCCGCTCGAAGGACCGAGCCCGCGCCGAAGCCGCCGCGAAGATCGTCGTCGCGCTCGAAGGCGGAGAGTCGCTGCTCGCCGAGGCGCTCGCCGACGCCGACGAAGAAGCCGGCGCGCAGGTGCTCGCCGACATTCTCTCGCCGCTCGCACAGAAGCTCTCGAAGAAGGACGTGAAGCGGCTGCTCGACGCCGGTGGAAAGAACCTGGCCGATGCCCTGGCGGTCGCGCGTAAACAGCTCGAGCCCGTGCGCGCCGTCGACCCCGAAGGCTGGGCCGACCTGCTCCGAGAGAAGGTGAAGTCGCTCGGCAAGAAGGACCCTGCGCGCGCCGAGGCCATCGGGCACATGCTGGGGCGGTCGACGGTGGCCACGGCGGACGATCGGTTCGGAGTCGTCGTGCAGCAGCTCCTCCATCACTCGCTCGATCCACACCCGCGGGCGCGTCAGCGCGACCCGTCACTCGCCGAGCTCGAGAAGCTGCACGCCGAAGGGTTCGCCGTCGCCGACGCCGTGATGAAGGCGAAGGCGCTCTCGGACGAGGCCCGGTACTACGTGGGCGTGCACTTCGCCGAGAAGCTGCAGTTCGAGCTGAAGAACGTCGGCGCCGAGGTGCTCGAGCAGCTGTCGACCAAGGGCAAAGGGAAGATGGCGAAGGCCGCGAAGAACAAGATGAAGCTGCTCGAGCTCTGACGCTGCGGCCGGGCGCCGCGAAGAACTCCAACTCTCCCGTGTTCCCTGCTGGCCGCGCGCGAAGGGCAGCGCGACGACAAGTCGGCGACGAAGAGACCGGGTCCGGTTCGCGCCGTGCTCCGGCAGCAGAAGAACAAGACGAAGCGATCGCGGGCGCATGAAGGGCAGGGACGGTGGCCGAGGCCGAGCGCGGTTCGCGCCGTCGCTCCAACACCCGCCGCGAACTCGGCGAACAGGCTCGTCGCTCCCGTTCCGATGTGCAGCGCTGCCACGATGAACGCGCGGAGCAGAACGCATGAAGCGCAGGGGACGATGGTGAAGCCCGCGGCGAATTCAGGAACCAAGTGTGGTTCGCGTGGATCTCCGGGAGCAGGAGAACAAGACGAAGCGCTCGCGGAGCAGAACGCATGAAGCGCAGGGGACGATGGTGAAGCCCGCGACGAATTCAGGAACTGTGGTTCGCGTGGATCTCCGGGAGCAGCAGAACAAGACGAAGCGCTCGCAGGCCAGCGCATGAAGGGCAGGGGACGATGGTGAAGCCCGCGACGAAGAGGCCGGGGCCGAAGGCGGTTCGCGCGGCGCTCCGGGCGCATGCGAGGCCCGACAAAGCCGAAGGCATGCGCGCGTACCTCAAGTCAGCGATGCCCTGCCTCGGCGTGCAGGTGCCCGTCGCACGCTCGCTGGCGAAACAGCTTTTTGGCGACTCGCCGTGTGACGACCTCGGGAGCCTGTCGAAGCTCGTCGAGCAACTCTGGTTCGCCGCTGAGTTTCGCGAGGAGCGCTTCGTCGCCATCAACGTCCTCCGGCTGAGGCCACACCGCGCGCTGCTCACCGCGAAGGCCGCTCCGCTGCTCGAGACGCTCATTCGCTCGGGCGCCTGGTGGGACCTGGTCGACGAACTCTCGGCGCACGTCGTGGGCGTGATGCTCGAGAACGACCCGAAGGCGATGACGAGGGTGCTGCGTCGCTGGGCTGAGTCCGACGAGCTGTGGCTCAAGCGGTCGACGCTCGTGTGCCAGGTGGTGCGCGGCGAAGCCACCGACCTCAAGGTGCTCGAGCACGCCATCGAGCACTCGGTCGACGGGAAGGACTTCTTCCTGCGCAAGGGCATTGGCTGGGCGATGCGCTCGGTCGCGAAGCAGCGGCCCGCCGTGGTGCGTCGATGGCTCGCGAAGTGGGAAGGGCGCCTGAGCCAGCTCTCGATTCGGGAAGCCCGAAAAGGCCTGTGAGGTTGGGCTTTCCCATTCGGTCCAGAAGGTATCGCCCGCGGGTTTCAGTGCGGCAGGACGCGCATTTGCGCCGCTTCGCGGGGGTGCGTTAAGGGCCGCAGCAGCACAAGGGGCCGGCCGTCGGAGCACCATGCAGCAGCGTCGTTCATTCCTCGTCGTCGTCGCGCTGATCGCCAGCGCCTGTGGCCGCGAGCCCCGCATCATGAACGCGGTCGACGCAGGCCCGCCGCTGCCCATCGTGTCGTGTCTCGACGCCGACGGTGACGGCATTCCCGGAACCGGCAGCTGCGGCAGCGAGCCCATCATCGACTGTCACGACAACGATCCGCTGTCGTATCCGGGCGCCTCCGAGCTCTGCAACGAGCTCGACGAAGACTGCGACGGCGAGATCGACGAAGGCCTGCCGCGCACGAGCTACTTCAAAGACGACGATCACGACGGCGTCGGTTCGATGCGCATCGGCGAAGGCTGCAAGGCACCACCCGAAGGCACCGTCACGTCGATGGGCGACTGCAACGACGCGAACCCGAACATCCGCCCCGGCGCGGCCGAGAGCTGCAACGCCACGGACGACGACTGCGACGGCGCCATCGACAACGGAATCCCGTTCCAGGACTTCTACCCAGACGGCGATGGAGACGGCTTCGGCAACGCGACGGCCACGGCGGTCAGCGCGTGTGAGTCGATGGTGATGGGCCGTGTGCCGAACCGCAGCGACTGCAACGACTCGAACCCCACCGTGAAGCCCGGCGCGAGCGAGCTGTGCAACCGCGTCGACGACAACTGCGACGGGCAGATCGACAACGGCATCACCTTTCAGAGCTACTACGTCGACGTCGATGGAGACGGCTTCGGCGCCGCCGGCAGTGGGCCCGAGTCGAGCTGCGCTCCGGTCGCCGGCAAGGTCACGAACGACGCCGACTGCAACGATGGCAACGCGTCGGTGAAGCCTGGCGCTCCAGAGACGTGCAACGGTACCGACGACAACTGTGACGGCCAGCTCGACGAGAACCTCAGCTTCACCACGTACTTCGTCGACGGTGACGGAGACGGCTTTGGCGCGATGGGCACTGGCGTCAGCTCGTGCACCGTGCAGGCGGGGCGGGTCACCAACGGCAGTGACTGCAACGACGCCGACCCGACCGTGAAGCCGGGGGCTCCCGAGCGGTGCAACGGCAACGACGACGACTGCGACGGCATGCCCGACGACGGGCTCACCTTCACCTCGTACTACGCCGACATGGATGGGGATGGCTTCGGCACCGGCGCGGCGGCCAGCGCGTGTCAGAGCATCGCGGGCCGCGTCACCAATGCGAACGACTGCAACGACGGCGACTCGACGGTGAAGCCGGGTGCGCCTGAGCGCTGCAACGGCGCCGACGACGACTGCGACGGCACGCCCGACGATGGCCTCGCCTTCTTCGACTACTACGTCGACGGCGACGGCGACGGCTTCGGCCAGGCTGGCAACGTGCAGCGGGCGTGTCTTCCGGTGGCAGGGCGCGTGACGAACGCGACCGACTGCAACGACGGCAACTCGGCCATTCGTCCCGGCATCGCCGAGACGTGCAATCAGCTCGACGACAACTGCGTGGGCGGTATCGACGAAGGGCTCACCACCCAGTCCTGGTACCCCGATGGAGACAGTGACGGTCGTGGCCGGCTGGGCGCGCAGGCCGTTCTTCGTTGCAACGCTCCGACAAGCCACGTCGCCTCGAACGACGACTGCAACGACCTCAACGCCTCCATTCGTCCTGGGGCGGTCGAGGTCTGCAACGGGCTCGACGACAACTGCGACATGCTCGTCGACAACGGCGCGATGGCGCAGAACTACTGGGTCGACGGAGATTCCGACGGCTTTGGTCAGTCCGGCTCGACCCCGCAGAACTCGTGCTCGCCCATCAGCGGCTGGGTGACGAACTCGGGTGACTGCAACGACGCGAACGCCGCCATCAAGCCGATGGCCACCGAGGTCTGCAACGGCGTCGACGACAACTGCAACGCCACCGCCGACGAGGGCCTCACCTTCCTCACCTACTACCCCGACCAGGACAGCGATGGCTTTGGCGCGCGCATGTCGCCGGGACAGTCGAGGTGCGCTCCGCTCGCGAGCCACGTCACCAACGACACGGACTGCAACGACGCAGCGCCCGCGATTCGGCCAGGCGCGACCGAGGTCTGCAACCTCACCGACGACGACTGCGATGGGCTGACGGACGAGCTACTGCCGACGCAGAACTGGTGGGCTGACGCTGACTCCGATGGGTATGGCCAGGCGACGGGGCAGGCGCAGGCCTCGTGTGGAACGGTGTCAGGCCGCGTCACCAACAACCTCGACTGCAACGACGGCAGCGCTGCGGTGCGTCCTGGCGCGGTCGAGACCTGCAACACCACTGACGACAACTGCAACGGCCAGACGGACGAAGGAAACCCCGGCGGCGGAGCGGCGTGCCTCACGGGTCAACCCGGCGTCTGCAACGCAGGCACGCAGACGTGTGTCTCGGGAACCGTGACGTGCGTTCGCAACACGGCGCCGTCGCCAGAGCGCTGCAACGGCCTCGATGACGACTGCGTGGGTGGCGTCGACGATCCGTTCCCCACGCTGGGCACGAGCTGCTCTGCCGGTATCGGAGCGTGTCAGCGCACCGGCAGCATCATCTGCAACGCGGCTCAGACGGGCACCACGTGCAGCGCCGACGCGGGCGCTCCGACGGCATCAGCGTGTGACGGCCAGGACAACGACTGCGACGGCGTGACCGACGAGCCGTTCCTGGTGAACACGGTGAACGTGAGCACGACGGCGTGGCAGGACATCGAGGTGGCGCCGTACTTCTACTCGGCGGGCGGCTGTCGCGGCGGCGAAGGCACCGGCACCGACGTGCTCGCGGGCGGCGCGATGGTGATGGCGAGCGGCACCGGCGGCATCGGCTTTCAAGCTCTCGACACGCAGGGCGTTCCCACCGGCACGGTCACCACCTTCACCTCGCTCACGTACAACGAGATCGCGCTCGCCCAGGCAGGAGACGGCTTCATCGTCGCGGGCGTGTGGGGGACCAGCCCCGAGATCGACCTGTTCTACGTTTCAGCGGCGACCGGTGCGACGCGGAAGTTCCTCTACAGCCAGTTCAACGCAGGGTCGGGCGGCGCCATCGACTCGTTGAAGGTCGTGCGCGCGAGTGGCCGGCAGGTCGTGGTGGTGTGGCGGCAGACTGGCGGCGCGGCGAACAACGGCGTGCGCATGGCCCGCTACCGCATCGATGGCGATGGCAGCGCCGTGCCGTACAGCATCGTGAACACGAACATCTGTGCCGGCGCGTGCACCATCTCTCCCAGCACGACGCTGCCTTCGGGCGTGGGCGCCGACTCCGACGTGAACGACTGGAGTCCCTCGCAGACCTGCTCGAGCACGTTGCGGAAGGTCGGCATCAGCTACCTCACGACCGGGCAGAGCCTGAACTTCTTCGAGGTGAACGAAGACGGCACCGGCAAGTGGGCCGCGGAAGAAGTCGTGTACACCGTCTCGTCGCCGCGCCTGATGACCGAGCCCGACGTCGCGTTCTACCCGGCGCCCAGCGGCAAGAGCCCGTGGGTCGTCGCGTACGTCACGAAGGATCCAGGCGACCTGCCTCCTGATGCGGACCTCACCTTTGGCACACGGGTCGTGCCTGCGTCGGGCGCTCCCTACTGGTCGTGGGGCTACGCGTGGCTCGCGTACGCGTCCGAGAATGGCGTCGACTCCATCTCCCGCCCACGCGTGACGGCTTCCTCGACCCAGCTGTTCTTCGTCGCCCACCGGTACGTCGTCGATGCCTCTGGGCTCAAGCGCCAGGTGATGACGCGCTTCACCGATCTCACCGGCTCGCGGTTTCCCTTCAGCAGCACGGTCGAAGTGCCCGTCACCAGCGGTGCTTGCGGCGTGGACGTCGATTGCCGGCCCGGCAACAAGTTCGGGCTCGCGGCCTGGGCGCCGTTCTCGCGGCTCTACTACTCGGGCTCGGGCGGCACGCCAGTGGGCAGCTATTCGAGCCGGCTGACGTGCAACTGATCGAGAACGCCGAGCTGAAGCGCGCGCAGGTGCCGGGACCGAACGCGACCTGGGCCGAGATCGAGCCGTTCGCGCTGACGTTCAACGGCTACGCCCGCTTCGGGAATCGACTGGACGAGCTGACGAGCGAACACCGCCGAAACGGCACCGTTCCCTCGACCCTCGACGAGCTGCGCGGCTGCCTCTTCTTCGTGCAACGCGTGTTGCGGCATCAGATGTCTCGGCCCGACGAGCGGGGGCTCGCGTTCATCCACGCGCTGCTCGGGGGCATTCGCAACGCATTGCCTGAGTGACGCCCGGCTCGTTCAGTGGCGACGGATTGTGACGAGGGCGACGATTCCCACATTGGGCGCGTGCTCGTGCTTCGTTGAGACTTTCGCCAATGCGTCAGGTCCTCGTGCTGATGGTGCTGTGTTCGGTGTCTGGGCTGGCTGGTCCGAAGAAGAAGGTGGTGAAGCCCGAGCCGGTGGCTGCAGCTCCCGTCACCCCGTTCGTCGCGGTCGCGCCGGTGCGCTTGTCAGACGAGTACAGCGAGCTCGAGCCGCGAGCCATCGAGCTGCTGCGCTCTGAGCTGTCGAAGTTCGACCTCGAGCTCGCTGAGGAAGGGGCCGACGGCGGCGTGAAGGTTCAGGGCGTGACCGTGCAGCTGTCGGTGGAAGCGGCGCGGGAACAGATGCGCGGCACGTTGCTGGTGACGAAGCTGCCGGGCGGTGGGTTGCGTGGAAGTTGGTTCGTGCACGCGAGCGGTCCGGCTGCGGCTGATCTGCTCGAGGCCGTCATTCCCGCGCTCATCGAGGAGACGTCGACCGACCTCGAATGGAAAGCCCGCGACGGCGGACCCTGAGCGTCCCTGGGAAGAGTAAATCGGTCGCATGAGCGATCTCGGCCGACCTCCGGTCCGCACCCGAACCTGGAGGATGAAGCAGCTGCTCGCCACCGCGACCTGTTCAGCTTGCGGCGAGGCGATTGCGTTTCAAGGTGACCCTGGCGTGATCGTGTGTGGTGAGTGCGGCTGGGCGGCGAAGCAGACGTGGCAGTCGATGCTCAACGACCTCGAGCTCGCGGCTCGAATGACCGGCGGAGACGGGCAGGTGATGCGGCTCGCTCCGGTGCGCGTGTCGATGTCGCTCGAGGGCGCTGCCGAATTGAACTGCCCCCACTGCGGCACGCTGATGACGCCGAATGGTGAATGGTTCGGCACTGGCGCGAGGTGCGGCTCGTGCGCGCAGCCCTTCACGTTCACCACGCTCGATGGTCAGCCTTCGACGGGGCAGGTGGTGATGACCACCGTTCCTCCGCGCGGTCCCCGCGTGGCGGCGACGACCTTCAGCATCACGTGCGCGCAATGTGGTGCTCCGCTGACGACCGACGGCACGCACAAGACGGTGACCTGCCAGTTCTGTCACGCCGCCAACGTCGTGCCCGTCACCGCGCGCGCCAATCGGCCCATCGAGTTGGTCTTCGTCGGGTTGTTCACCGACGTGACGGAATACCCACACGACTGGGTGTTCGAAGACAGCGCGACCGATGCGCTCAACGCGCTGCAGGCGTGGCGGGGAAGAACGCTCCCCAGAGCGCAGGTCGCGCACCTGCTGGTGAAGCACAAACACCACCTCGGGCTCTTCGAGGAGCTCACGACACACCATGACCGCGGGCCCGACGTCGAGACGGCCAGAGGGTTGGTCGACAGCACGGCCCCTGAGATTGCGAAGTGGGCAAAGGAGCGCGTGCTCGAACACGCCGATGCGCAGCGCCGCGCGGCCGAAGCGCTGGCTGATGAGAAGCGAAAGGCCCGCAACCAGATTCTCATTCCGGTGGTGCTGGCGGTGTTGGCCGTCGTCGTGGTGGCGCTGCTGGTGCACTTCTCTGCAGGCAGCGCAGACCCCTGAGGACGCCGCGACGGCGGGCTGACGTCACTTCGCTTTTGGCATCGGCAGGTCCGAGCAGGTCACGCTCGAGCTTCCAGCCCTGATCTTCTGCCTCCTCGCGCAGGCAAGGAGCTGCTGCTGATCGCACCCCTTCACCTCGATGACGACGTGCGAGGAGTAGCCGTCGATGACCTTCTCGGCGTGCTTCTTCTGCTCCGCTTGAAAGAACGCGAGCCGCGCAGGGTCCGCCGCCACCTCAGGCGTGGGCTCTGGGGTCGTGTACGCGGCCATGAGCTCTCCCGCCGACAGATCTTCACGCGTGATGGTGGTGATCCGCTCCGGAGGGCACGACCATCGGGTGGCCATCTCGGCCTTCGCACCATCAGGAACGCTCTGGCACGAGGCGAGGAACGCGCAGGAAAGCAGGGGAAAGGCGCGGGTCATCGGGCTCTCAGCTTGGGATCTTCAGGTGGCTCGTCGAGGTGCAGCGCCTTCGCCGAGTCCTTCAGCGGGCCGTGCAGCAGATGAAACAGCACGGACTCGTGCAGCTCGGCCGGCGGCTTCTTCGCGTCGAGCTTCACGATGTGCGGCTCGTTCAGCGACAGGAAGATCTCCCGTGACTTCGTCAGCTGCGGCAGCGACTCGAAGGTGTCCTGGGCTCCTCGAGCGTTGATGCGGTCGACGCCGAGCTTCGGGTCGAAGTCCATCAGGAACACCACGTCGGGCTTGGGCGCGAACTCGCGGTTCTTCGCGATCAGCGCGATGGGGTCGTGGCCGCGCGCACCCTGATACGCGGCGGTCGAGTAGTAGTAGCGATCGATGATGACGATGGCGCCGCGGGCGAGCGCTGGCGCGATGAGCGTCGTCACGTGCTCCCGGCGATCTTCGAGGAAGCACTGCAGCTCTTCTTCGGGCGACAGCCGGCCGCTCACCTTCGACTCGCGCACCTTCATGCCCCACGGCCCGTTCGTCGGCTCGCGGGTGCGCACGGCGTCGAGGCCATGCTGGGTGGCCCAGTCGGACAGCAGCGTCGCCTGCGTCGACTTGCCGGAGCCGTCGATGCCTTCGAACGCGACGAGAACTCCGCGGGGAAGTGCTTTCGTCACGAAGGCGCGCGTACCAGACCACGCCGTCAGCTTCCACCCGCAGCGACCATTCACCCGCCTCGACCGACCGCTCGACCGCATGCCCGTGGAGCCGCGGCCAGTGCAGCGTAGGTTCTCTGCATGCGTCGCCGTCGGTTCCTGAAGGTGCTGCTGGGCCTCGTCGCCGTGAAGGTGCTGGCGTGCACGCTGAGCCAGCGCGCATCGGACGAAAAGGAGCGCCTTGCGTACCTGGCCTCGCGGCTCGACGAACGCTCCTTGCCTGGCCTCGCGCCCGGTCCACCCTTCGATGGCGAGTGGCTGCTGGTCGAACACTCCTTCTCCATCGCCGCTGCGACGAACCTGGCCTTTCGACACCCCGAGCAGGCGGACGGGCGTCGGGCCGAGGTGAAGCGCTGGGTCGAGTCGATGCTGAAAGACGACGTGCGCGCGTTCGATCACGCGCAGTGGCACGAAGACGCGTTGTCCTCGCTCGAGGGTGGCAACGGCCACGTCGGCTACCTCGGTCATCTCTCCTGGTCGCTCGGAGCCTCGTGTCTCATCGGCAACGAAGAGCACCCGCTCGCGCAGCCCGTCGCACAGGCACTGCGCCGTCGCTTCGACGCGAGCCCCACGGCGCTCATCGAGACGTACCCCGCCGAGACGTACGTGCCCGACAACTTCGTCGCCATCGCGGGCTTGTCCCTGCTCGATCGCTGCCGTGGCGAGTCGAACTTCCGAGACACCATCGCGCGCTTCCTCGAGGTGATGAGACGGGAGCGGCTCGACCCGAAGACGGGCGTGCTGGTCTTCGCGCCCGGGCAGATGGGCCGGGGCAGCGGCGCCGCGTGGATGGCGTACTTCCTGACCTTCATCGACGAAGACTTCGCGCGAGCTCAAACGTCTGCGCTCTTCCGGCAGTTCGGCGTCGAGCTTCCGTTCGGCGGCTTCGCGATTCGTGAGTGGCCACGCGGCGTCGATCGCGGTGGAGACGTCGACTCGGGCCCGCTGGTCTTCGGTCTCTCGCCCGCTGCGACGGGCTTTGCGCTCGCAGGCGCCGCGCACTTCTCGAACACGGAGCGGCTGAAGGCGCTGCTAATTCCCGCAGAGGCTGTCGGCACCACCATCGGGCTGGGCCATCGTCGCTATCTGCTCGCGCCGCTCGTCGGTGACGCCATCGTGCTCGCCACGCGAACCGCGACGCCCTGGACCTCGAAGCTTCAGCGCCGTTGATCTCGAACAATCGCCGCGCGCGAATGGGATGGGCAACGGATCGTCGCGGGGTAGTTTGTCCCGATGCGAAAGCTGTGGGGCCTTTGTTTCGTTGCGGTGGCGGCCTGTCAGCAACCGTCGTGTGTGCCCGAGGGCCTCGGCGCTGACGGGTTGCCCGACGTGCTCAAGATGACGATCGACGGGCCGGTGACGGTGGCGCCGGGCGAAGAGAGCGCTCCTGTTCGGGTGCGAATGGTCTGCCCCCGGTGCGACATCGACTGGTCGCCGTGGGACTTCGTCCTGGTCGGCCCCTCCGATGGAACCCCGGGGCAGGGCGCGCGCTTCGAGCCTGCGTATGCCGACTGGGAGGCCCAGCTGCGGGTGCTGGGGAACGTCGACGCGCCTCGTGGCGACCAGCCGCAGCACGTCGTTCGACTCAAGCGCCGTCAGCCCATCGCGGGCGGCCAGAACCTCTCGTCGACGTACGCGAACGTCGACATCACCGTGACGGGCGGTGGGTTTTCCCTCGAGCCGCGGCCTGCTGCGATCGAGCTCACCAATCGCCTCGGGATCATCGCCATCGAAGTGGTGCGCGAGCCCAACTTCACTGAGGCGGTGCAGGTGGAGCTGGTCGAAGTGGTGCCCGTGCTGGCCGGAGTTCCGCGCAACGCCGTAGTGGTCGAGCCGCTCGACGGAGCTCCCGTCGACGTGGCGCGCTTCCTGGTGCGTGACGTGGGCGAACAAGCGGACGAATACGTCGCCCGCTTCGTGGCGAACGGGGGCAACACGCGCCGCACCACCTCGGTCGCCATCACGCGCAACCAGGTTACGACGCCGCAGGCCCTCACCGTCGTGACGACGCCGACCTCGGTGCTGCTGCGTCAGGGCGGCACCGTCTCGATGACCGTCACGGCGCAGCGGCGCAATGGCTTCAGCGGAGCGCTCGACTTCTCGGTCGCTGGGCTGCCCGACGGCGTGACGGCCTCCTTCGATCCCGCGTCGGTGCCCGTGGGCATCGCCACGGTGACGTCGACGATGACGCTCACGGCGGCCAAGACCGCTGCGGTCACCATCACGCGGCCCTCGGCCATCGTCAGCAGCGGCGCCGTCGTCGCCGAGTACCGGTTTCAGCTCACGATTCCCGGCCCACCCCGCGACGCTGGCCCTGAAGAGGTGTTCGACGGTGGCGAAGAAGACGGCGGTGCCGACGACGCAGGCAGCGCTGACGCCGGTCTCGGTGACGCCGGTTTCGACGGCGGGTCGCCCGACGCAGGAACTCCCGATGCAGGAGTTCCTGATGCAGGCCCACCACCCGCAGGGCCCAATCGCATCGCCTGTGAGTGCCTGGGTGGGCTGGGCACTCGCCTCGTCTGCTCGGCGCAGAGCTGCCTCGGCTCGGTCGACCTCGAGCTGTTCTGCGACGACGTCTGTGGCGATGCGGGAGTGCTCTCCCTGCCCAGCTGCGAGACCAACGCCCCGCTGTGCGTCGCGCCCGTCGTCGATGCAGGTCCGGTAGACGCTGGTCCTCCGCCCGGCGGTGGCGCCAACCTGCTCACGTGCGACTGCCTGCTCGGCAGTCCGAGAACGGTCTGCGCCAACGAGAACTGTGCAGGCACCGGTCAGCTCTACACGTATTGCACCGACGTCTGCGGCGGCAGCACGCTGGCCTCTTTGCCCGTGTGCACCACCGCCTCGCCGGTCTGCTTCGGCAGCGTCGGCGACGGTGGCCTGGTGGTCTTCGACGCAGGCTTCGAAGGCACGTCGTTGGTCGAGTGCGGGCTGCCCGACGGCGGCCTTCGGCCGATGTGCACCAATCTGCCGTGCCGCGGCTTCTCGGCCTTCACCGACCTGACCTTTCGCTGCCGTACCGAGTTCGGCTTCTCGCCGGTTCCGCCAGCGAGCTGTACCTCTGATGCGCTGCAGTGTGGCGGGAGTGGCGCTCCTTCGCTGGGCAACGCGTTCAGCTGCCGCTGCACCGATGGCCGGCTGATTGGCTCGTGCCAGTCGATTGGCGAATGCGTCTTCGCGCCGGGGTTCCCCTCGGGTCGCTGCAACGAGGTGTGCGCCGAGAGTTCGGCGGTGACGCTGTCGTGCCAGGAGGCCGCGCCCATCTGCCCACCAGGCACGTCGTTCTTCACCGTCGACGCGGGCTTCGATGCCGGGGTCGACGCCGGACTGCCGCCGTGGGACGTGGTGCAGCTCTCGGCCTCGTGGACGCACATCTGCGCGCGCACCGACGGTGGCTCGGTGTGGTGCTGGGGTCAGAACCCGCGGCTCACACCCGCGCCGTTCAACCTCTCGAGGCCGACGCAGGTCGAAGGCCTGCCTCCCGTCGTCGACATCGCCTCCACCGCGTTCGCCACCTGCGCGCTCACGCTCGACGGCGAGGTGCTCTGCTTCGGCGGCAACGACTCGGCGCTGAACCTCAACACCCTGCCCGATGGCGGCAGCTATGGCGTTCGCACGGTCGACTCGGGAATGCGTTTCGAAGACCTGACGGGGAGCGGCAGCATCATGTGCGGCCTGAACCGCGACGGTGGGCTGTTCTGCTGGGGCGGCAACACGACGGCAGCGCTCGGCCGCGGCTTCACCTCGACCGAGGAGCGCGCGCCTGACAGACCTGACGGTGGCAGCGCGTGGACCTTCGTCGCGCCGGGCTCGACCCATACCTGCGGTCTCGATCAGCAGCGCAAGGCCTGGTGCTGGGGCCAGCAGACCCCAACGACGTCTCAGTCGGCCGTCGCCGTCGACGGAGGGCGAACGTTCGCGCTGCTCACGGCCGGTGCTCAGCACACCTGCGGCATCGAGGCGTCGACGTCGCGAGCGATGTGCTGGGGCAGCAACTCGAGCAGTCAGCTCGGCGTTCCCCCCGTCACGGCCAGCCTGACCACGCCTGCCTATGTCGATGGCGGCCGCACCTTCGTCGGGCTCAGTGCTGGAGGTGGCTTCACCTGCGGCGTCACCGACGGCGGGAGCGCATATTGCTGGGGCGTCAACAACACCGGGCAGCTCGGTCTCGGCACCTCGACCGCGGCGAACTACTCGTACCCGCAGTTCGTCTCCACCGCGCGGAAGTTCACGGCGATCACCTCTGGCAACGCCTTCACCTGTGCGCTCGACGACGCGCTCCGGGTCTGGTGCTGGGGCACGAACATCAACGGCGCGCTCGGCCGTCCGCCGGGCATGCCCAACGCGGCAGTCATTCCTGTCGAGGTGATCCGATGAACCGGCTGGTCACAGGTCTGCTCTTCGTCTTCGCGTCGCTGTCGTTGGCCGGCGTGTCGAACGACGGCGCCTTCACGCAGCGCATCGCCATCGCGATTCCCGCGGGCGCTGCAGGCGTTCATCCCTCACTGGCGCTCTCGTACGACTCCAACGGCCCTGACGGTCTCGCCGGCAAGGGCTGGCGGCTCGAAGGTCTGCCGCAGGTGACGCGCGCGCGAGTGAACGGCGGGCCCCGGTTCAGCGGCACCGACTCCTTGCTCACGCACGAAGGCGTGTTGGTGCGCAACGGGGCCTCCTACCGCGCCCAGCAGGACAACCAGAGCGCGTGGTTCCTCGAAGGCACGTGCGGCGATGGGCCGTGCACGGTGCGGCTCGAAGATCGCGACGGCTGGCGCTGGTACTTCGGCGAGACCGAGAACGCCCGCATGCGGCTCTCGACGACCAGCCCGATTGCGGTGTGGGGCCTGTCGAGGGTCGTCAACCCGAGCGGGCTCTCGTGGTCGGTGTCGTACCTCAAGGTCAACGCCCACCTGCTGCCCGAGGTCGTGGAGTGGACGCTGGGCGCTGGCACCGAGCGCCGCCGGGTCGAGTTCTCGTACGAGGACCGGCCTGCGCCAGATCGGGTGACGTCGTATCAAACGGGCAACAAGCAGGTCCTCGACCGTCGGCTCTCGCGCATCGCCGTCTTCTCGGCCGATCAGCTCGTGCGCCGCTACCACCTCACCTACGACGCCAACGAGCGGCGGCGCTCCCTGCTCACCCAGGTGCAGGAGTTCGGCGCCGACGGCACGACCGCCTTGACGCCGCTGGCCTGGCACTACACCCCCGTGCAGCCAGGCCCGTCGCCAGTGGGCGATCCACTCCCTGACCTGGTCGACATCTCGGCCCGTGGAGGCGCCGTCGACTGGCGAGCCTCCCACCATCGGGTCCACACCGCCGACTTCGACGGTGATGGGAAGACCGACATCCTGCTCCAGGGGCACGCGGCGCTCACGTTGAGCACCGACACGTTGGTGTGGCTCTCGACCACCTCGGCCTGGGTGAACGTCACGCAGGGGAGCGCGGGCGCGCAGCGTGACTGGAGCTTCGACCACGTCGCGGCCATCGCCGCTGACTTCGACGACGACGGAAAGGCCGACGTGCTGGTGCTCTCGACCGATGGCTCGGCGGTCGCGGCCCTCATGCGCAGCTCTGGGACGGGCACCTTCTCGATGCGCTCGCTCGCGACGCCAGCGATGTCGAGGGAGCACTGGGCGCTCACCTACTCAGTGGCCTTCCGCCTCTTCCGCCGCACGCCGATTCCCGGCGACTTCGACGGTGACGGGCTGCTCGACGTGCTGATGCAGGTGAACGATCCCGACGAGCCAACCAGGTTGTGGTTCGGCACGGGCCGGGTCGAGGTGCTGAGGCATCCGACGATCACCGATCTGTGGGCCTCGACGCGCTACCTGCCCACGCCCGGAGACTTCAACGGCGACGGGGTCACCGACCTGTTGATGCAGGGCCTCGACCCGTCGATGCCACAACGAATCATCTTCTTCGACCGCACCGGTGCGCATGACCATTTCGTCAGTCTCTCCCGCGATTTTGCCTCGCGCTTTCGCCGCGCCGTCACGCTGGACGCGAACGGTGACGGCCTCACCGACGTCTTCTTGAAGCCGATCTCCGCTGGCACCGCAGGGCTCCTCGCGCTGTCGAACGGAGACGGCTTCGCGCTGCAACCAGAGCAGTACTCGGGTCTCGAAGACCCGCTGAGGGCCTTCCCGGCCGACTACGACGCCGACGGGCGCACCGACCTGCTCTTCATCGACCCCTCGACGGGCGTGACGGTGAAGGCGTGGAGCTCGCTGGGCGAGACGCTGGAGCCGGTGACGATGGGAAACAACGGGCCCACGCTGACCGACGTGTCGAGCGGAGACTTCGACGGTGACGGTCGAGGCGACCTGCTGCTCGTCGCGGGCAACGGGGCCTCGCTCTGGCAGGGCTCGGGTCGACCCGCGTTGGTGATGGATGAGGTGACGAACGGAAGCGGAGGCAGGCTCCAGGTGTCGTGGTCGTTCGCCACGCAGCACCCGTCTGCCTTCAGGCCGCAGAGCACGTTCCCTGGCAGGCCGTCCGTCGCCCCCACGCCGCTCGTCACGCGGGTGACGTCACGAGATGGCACGCGGGCCGCGTATTCGACGCAGTGGCAGTACTTCGACAGCCGCCTGCTTCGTCGAGCGAGCCCTGGGCGATACCGCTCGGCGGTGGTGGGGCTCGGCTTCGAGCACATCGAAGAGACCGACGTGCAGACGCAGCAACGCGTCACCCGAACGCTCGACCTGCGCGCGCCGGGGCAGGGGCTCATTCGTGAGGTCGAGCACCTCGACGCCAACGGCGAGACGACGCTCATCGAGACGACGGTCGACGTCCGAAACCGCGCGTGCATTCCCCTCACCATCTGTGACGCGAACGGTGAGCACCCCGACGGTCTCGCCATGTGGCGGCCCACCGAGTTGAAGACGGTGACGTTCGAAGCCGGAACGCCGCGGTACATCCGGCGGCGCGAGTTCACCTACGACACGTACGGCAACCCGAGGGACATCGTGGACCGCGTCGAGCGGCCACAAGGCGAGGCCGTTCGCACCCGCTACGAGTTCAACGACTACGTCAACCAGACGAGCCCGGTCCGCGCCATCGGCCTGCCCTGGCGTGGCCGCGTCTGCACCGACCCGCAATGCACGACCGTCATCACCGATGTGCGCACGACCTACGACGACGCTTCGCCCGGCCAGACGGGTACGCGCCTGCTCGCCACGAGGGTGGAGCAGCACGTCGGCAGCACCTGGGTGCCCACCACGCGCACCTATGACTCCGCTGGCAACGTCGTCACCGAGACGGGCCCCGACGGGCTGCGCACCACGCTTCGCTACGACGAGCTCTTCCAGCGAGACCGCGTCTTCCTCGAAGAGCCCGGCAGCCCGGCGCGCACCTTCACGGTCGACCATCGCTTCAACCTGCCCGTCGTCGAGCAGGACGAGAACGGCACCGCCGCCACCACGACGCTCGATGTCTTCGGCCGGCCGACGCGCAAACGCTGGGTCGGCAGCGATGGGCGCGTTCTGCGCGAGCGGGTGTTGTCACAGCAGCCTGCGACCGCCATGGCGCTGGGCTTCTCACGCGTGTGTGAAGTGGGCCCGCCTGGAGAGCCGCTCGACGACTGCCGCACCACCTGGGTCGACTCGCTCGGCCGCGCGCGCCGCTCCGTCATCTGGGGCGCGCATGGGCTCGTCGAGGTCACCACCACCTACGACGCCGCCGGCCGCGTCTGGAAGACGAGCGAGCCTCATGTTCCCAACGACCCCGAGCTCGCGTGGACCATCACCGAGTACGACGCCGCTGGCCGCACTGCGCGCGTGGTGCACCCCGACGGCACGAGCACCACCCACACGTACAACCAGGCCACGCTCGAAGGCGCCGAGCTCACCAGCGAGCGCGTCGTCGGCCCGACCGGCGTCAGCACGCTGAAGTGGAAGGACATCGACGGGCACGTGCTTCGCGTGTCCGAGGGCACTGCCTCGACGGGCCTGTCGGTCGCGCTCTTCACGCGCTCCACCTACGACGAGCGCGGCCGCCTCACGCGCATCGACAGCCCCGGGAAGGCGACAGTGCTGACGTGGGACGAGTACGGGCGGAAGAGCTCCATCAGCGACCCCGACACCGGACTCACCGAGTACACCTACGACACCGGCACGCTGGGACGCGTCGCCTGGGGCCGGCTGCGCACGCTGACGAGGCCCGATCCGAACGGCGGCGCCACCCGCGTCTCCACCTCCTACGAGTACGACGGTGATGGGCGGGTCGCTCGCGAGACCTCGAGCGACGGCACACAGGTCGCCTACACCTACGACGACCCGGCGGTGCTCAACAGTCGCGGCAAGGTGACGCGCATCGAGCAGGTGCGCAGCGGCGTCACGCTCACCTCGTCGTTCGCGTACGACGGCCTGGGCAATCGCACGCGCGTCTTCCGCAGCGCCAGCGGTCCGGGCTTCTCGTTCTCGGGCACCGAGGGGCAGCAGTTCGACGTCTTCGGGCGTTTGTGGAAGTTGACCTACGCCGACGGCTCGGTCGCGACGTACCGGTACCACGGCGTCTCGCGGCAGCTGCGCGAGGTCGAGCTCGACGGCGCCGTCATCGCGCGCTGGCCGAACTACACGACGCGCGCGCAGCCCACCGAGGTGCAGTTCGGCAACGGCGTCACCACGACGTACGACTACGTGGCCGAGAGCGGCATGCTGGATCGCGCGCGGGTCACCGACAGCGAGACGAACACGGCGCTCATCGACAGCGACTATCGCTTCGACGCCGCCGGCAACGTCGCCGAGCACCTCGACCGCCTCGACGGCACGAAGAGCCGGCGCTTCTCGTACGACTCGTTCCAGCGGCTCACCACGATGCGTGAAGGCGCCTGTCTGGTGCCGGGCGCGCCGTGTCGAACGCTCTCGTACGCGTACAACAGCGCGGGCTCGCTGACCGAGAAGGAGGGCGTCACCTTCACCCTCGAGCCCGGCTCCCAGCGGCCAACGACGAACGGCACCGAGACGTACACGTGGTCTGGCGGCGGCAATCTGCTCGCGCGCGGCTCGACGACGTACCGCTACGACCGGCGGAACATGCTGCACACCGTCACCGACAATCAGGTGCTGGTGCAGAAGAACCACCACGACCAGGACGGCCGCCGCCTCGTGAAGGAGCGCTTCGACGGCCTCACGACGACGCGCACGTTCTTCCTCGGGCGCACCTCGGAGCTGACCGAGCGGAGGGCCGGGCAGCTGCTTCGCAGCGCGCAGCTGACGCGCTTCATCCTCGGCGCCGATGGCGCGGTGGTGGCGTCGGTGACGAAAGACGTGGTGTCACTGCGGGCGCCGACCTTCGGCTCGCTGCAGCAGTTCCAGCTCGACTCGGCCAATCGGCAGACGCTGGCAGGGCTGTTCCAGGCTGGCTCGGCGACGCTCTCGCTCGCGCTGTTGTCGGGCTCGGTCGAGCGCTGGCTCTCACTGGCGCTGTTCCTGCTCGTGACGCTGGTCGTCGTCGCTGGCTGGCTGCGCACCGAACGCCACCGACGCCGCTGGGCGTCATTCGTCATCGTTCCTTTGGTGGCCGTGCTCTCGGGCTGTCCGCCGAAGACGACGCCCGGCCCCGAGCTTCCTCCTGACGGGCTGACCTCGCAGCTCCCGCCCGGCACGCACTTCTTCCATGCCGATCACCTCGGCTCGGTCGCGATGGTGACCGACGTCGAAGGCGCGGTGACGGCGCGCCTGCGCTACCTGCCGTACGGCGACCTCGACCCGACCTCGACGCAAGACGCCGACACCACGCGCCGCTTCACGGGCCAGCGCTACGACGCCGAGACGCGGCTCTACGACTTCAACGCGCGTACGTACGACCCGACGATCGGCCGCTTCCTCCAGGCCGACACGCTGGTGCCCGACTCGAGCTCGGTGCTCGGCTTCAACCGCTACGCGTTCTCGAAAGACAACCCGCTCCGCTACTCGGACCCGTCGGGCCACAGCTGGTTCTCGAACGCGTGGAAGAAGCTGGGCGACTACGCCTCGGGCCTCGGCGCGAAGGGGTGGATTCTGCTCGGCGCGGCCATCGTCTCGGCGGTGCTGGCGCCGTTCACCGGAGGCGCGAGCATGTTCCTCTACATCGGCGTCGCGACCGCCATCGGGGTGGCTGAGGGCATTCAGGCCGGCTCGCCAGAGATGGTGGTGGGCGCGCTGGCCTCGGGCATCACGGCAGGCTTCGGGTTACCCGTGGGGCTGAGCTGGACACCACAGAGCGGGTGGGGCATCGCCTTCACGGCGCCGATACCCGGGGGTGAAGCGTGGGGGCTCAAGGCGTCGGTCGGGTGGAGCCAGAAGGGCGGCTTCGACGCAGGCATCACACTCGGCATCAAGAGCATGGCGGTGTCGGTCGGCTACTCGTCGAAGGAGGGCGGCTACGCGGGCTTCGGCGTCGGCGCCGGCTCGGTCAGCGTTCAGGCGAAGTACTCGACCCACGGCGCGGCAAGCTTTGGAGCCCGCTACGACACCGGCAGTCTGCAGCTCGACGCCGGGTTCCGCTCCGATCGCGGCTTCTATCTCGGCGTTCGCACCAGCATGAAGGTCGACAGCGGCATCAGCGACTTCTCGTTCCAGGGCGGGCTGGCGGCGACGTTCGACTCGAACGGTGGCGCCTCGCTCTCGGCGACGGCGGCGCACGCGGAGTTCGAGAACGCCGACGAGAAGGGCCTCGCGGGGCTGGCCCTGCAGCAGGCGAACGAGGAGCTCAACGGAGAGCGCTTCGAGCTCGAGCTGCTCTGAGCGCTATTTCGTGCGCATGACCCCCACCGGCGCGGTGGGCTCGGCCTTCGCGACGGTCTGCATCGTCACCATCGCGACGACGACCGCGGCGGCGGCGAGTCCATAGGCCAGCGGCCGCTGCCACCACGCGGGTGGACCGGCGACGAGGCCCAGCTCCTGCGCCATCGCGGCACGCAGCTTCGACTTCACCCGCGCCCGCGGACGCTCTTCGACCGCGGCCGACAGCTCGACGTCACGCTTCACCGACAGGTACTCGCCCAGACACGCAGAACAGGTGACGAGGTGCTGCTCCACCGCGCTCCGCTGCGCTTCGTCGATGATGCCGAAGTGAAAGCCCACCAGCTCGTTCCGAATCGTCTCGCAGCTCACGTGGCCACCTCTTCCTTCAAGCGCTTCACCAGCTCGTGCATTCGTGACTTCACCGTGCCGAGCGGAACTCCGAGCACGTCGGACAGCTCTTCGTACGACAGACCACCCGCGCGCAGGTGGTACAGCTCACTCATCGGCGGTGGCAGCTTCGATACCGCCGCCTTCAGCGCCTCTGCCGTCTGACGATGCTGCAGCACCTGCTCGGGGTGCGCGGTCAGCTCGGCGACCTCCATCAACACCGCGACGCCGTCGCTCGCCTTCGCCGACCGCTGTCTCGTGCGCACCCGGTTGAGACACAGGTGCCGCGCCACCTGAAACAGCCACGCCTTGAAGCTTCGCGCGCTCTTGCCGGCTTCACGTTCACGCAGCACGGCCATGAACGCTTCGTGCAGCACGTCTTCGGCTTCGGTCGCGTCGTTCAGCTGCCGTCGCAGGAACCCGAAGAGCGGCGCTTCGTACCGCTCGTACAGCACGTCGAACGCGCGCAGGTCGCCGTCGACCAGCGCGCGGTACAACGACTCGTCGGAGCGCTCGAACACGGTCTTGGCTCAGGCGGCGCGCGGCGCGGGCTTGGAGTGCTTGAACGCTGCCACCGCCGAGATGAGACACGCGATGATGATGAGGACGTTCGAGAGCACGAGGTTGTTGAGCGACTCGGCGATGCCGGTGGCGCCGATGGGGATCTGCTCGGCGACGGTCGTCTTCGCGACGTAGCGCATGGTGTTGATGAGGCCCATCGCCGTGCCGAGCAGGCCGCTCGAGAACGTGAGCGCGCCGAACACGAAGGTGAGCCAGCGACGCTCGGCCTGGGTGATGGACATGACGGCCGACGCGACGAGCGCGAACCCGAACAGCATCGTCGGAATCATGACCGCGCCGCCTTCTTCGAAGAACGTTCCCATGTGCAGCTCCCGTGTGGTTGGTGACGAAACGAAGGAACCGCCCGCGGGAAAAGGTTCGAACGGGTCGACCATTTCCCAGGGAAGCCGCGCCGTCTCGCGGGGTTACGGGGCCAGCTGGGTGAACGTGTCGCTCAGGTCCGGGCCGTTGGCATTTCCGTCGGTCCATTCGACGACGTACCAGCCAGAGGTCAGGGCAGGGCGCATCGGCAAGAGCACGTTCTGGAAGTACCAGGCGCCGGCGGTGGTGCCTTCTCCGAAGAAGCCGCCGGTGTTGAGCACGACGGAGCCGATGGGGGTCCGCACCAGCTGAATCACGAAGATGTCGTGAGTGGGCCCGAGCGCCGCTGCGGGCCCCGTCGCCACCACGCCGCCGTCACGCAGGCTCAGCCGGTATTGGGTCGACGTGCTCGTGTCGCGAACGGGCGCCAGGTTCGCGTTCTCGAGCCAGCCGATGGAGCGCTGGAAGAAGGAACCGCCACCGACACAGAGCATCGGGCCGGTGAGAATCGGCTCTCCCGTGATGGCGTCGAGCACACCCGCGTCGAGCTGACGGGTCGCCGACGCCACGACGGTCGGAGGACACGACGCCGCCAGCGCGCTCGCCATCGAGAGGCCCGCGTCGTCGTCTTCACGCAGGCCGTCGAGCAGCGCGAGCGAACGGCTCACCTGGCAGACGTTCGAGAGCACGGCCGTTCGGCATGACGCGTTTCCGCAGAACGACTCGGTCGCGCAGGCCTGGTTGCACATGCCGCAGTGAGCGGGGTCGCGGGAAGGATCGACGCAGTGCGCGTTGCAGCAGGTGAAGCCCGCCGTCGTGCAGCTCGCCGGCGTCGTGCACGGTGGGCTGCAGCTTCCCGAGCCGCAGTTGCGCGAGGTGTCGCACTCGGAGTCGCTGGTGCAGGTGACGCAGTCGTGGCTCGGAAGACAGAGGCCACTGCGACAGTCGGAGCCGTTGCGGCAGCCGCGCACGCACGCGCCTTGCGTGGAGCAATACGTGCCCGCGTCGCAGGTGTCATTCGATGGCTGGCATTGCACGCAGAGGTTTCGAGAGGTGTCGCAGAACGGTGTTCCGGAAGAAGTGCAGTGTTGGTTGGTGAGGCAGTCAGCGCAGCCTCCGTCGGTGAGACACTGACGAGCACCGCAGCCGCAGCCAGCGTCGGGCGTTCCCGCGTCGATGGTTCCGCCGGCGCTTCCACCAGCGCTCGCGCCTGCCGTTCCACCAGCAATCGCGCCGCCTGCAGTTCCACCAGCGGTCACGCCGCCTGCAGCTCCGCCCGCGATTGCGCCGCCTGCAGCTCCGCCCGCGATTGCGCCGCCTGCAGTTCCACCCGCGGTGACGCCGCCTGCAGCTCCGCCCGCGATTGCGCCGCCTGCAGTGCCGCCAGCGATTGCGCCGCCTGCGGTGCCGCCAGCGACACCACCCGCGATGGCCCCACCTGCAGTGCCACCCGCAGTGACGCCGCCCGCAGTCCCGCCAGCAATGGAGCCGCCTGCGGTGCCGCCCGCGATGGAGCCGCCTGCAGCTCCGCCAGCAACGGAGGCACCGGCTGTTCCGCCAGCGGCCGAGCCACCCCCCGTGCCCCCACCAGTTCCGCCATCCGTGCCTTCGCTGCCACCGCACGAGACGATCACCGCGAAGACCAACGCCGCGCCGACCAATCGAGAACTCATGGCTGCCTCCCCGCGCACAGCGTAGCGCCGATATTCGCGAGCACCACCCGCGCTATAGGGCAGGGGTGATCACCTGGTTCGAGCCGCAGCCATCGAGCGACGAACTTCCTGCGCGGCTGAACAGTCCGTTCGACGTTGGTGAACCAAATCCACTCGTTCGCCGTGCGATCGATCACGTCATGCAACAGCTGCGCGACGGCACGATTGGCCCGGACCTTCCGGTGTCAATTCTGCACGGCGCAGACGGCGGAAAGATGTTTGGCGTACTCGTGGTGCGCTCGCCCGAGGGGCGCGTCGGCTTCGTGAAGGCCTTCTCAGGACAGCTCAAGCAGCGATGGGATGTCGAGGGCTGGGCGCCTCCGGTGTTCGATCGCGCCGCGCGTGCCGAGCTCGAGCCGCGTGGTGAGCGCGTCGTGAAAAAGCTGACCGCTCGCTACGAGTCGTTTCGCAATTCGGCTGAACGCGCTGAACTGCACGCCGCGAAACGAACGCTCGACGAGGCACACGCCGCGAAACGCGCTGAGCTGAAGCAGCTGCACGAAGCGCGACGGGTCGAACGTCATCGTGAACGTGACGAACTGAAGCGGGAAGGACGAGACACGCCAGAAGCGCTGCGTGCATTCGACCGCCGGAGTCAGGCCGACGACACCGAGCTGCAGCAGACGAAGCGCTCGTTCAAAGCCGAGCGGGAGGCGATCGACGAACTGCTCCGTCGTGATGCGCGCCGACTGCACGCGCTCGAGCGCCTGCGCCGCATCGTCTCGCAGGTCGTCTCGTGGCAGATCTACGACACGTATCTCTTCGTGAATGGGCGAGGGCAGCAGCGCTCGTTGCGCGCGTTGTTCGAGCCGACGATTCCGTCTTCGGGCACGGGAGACTGCGCGGCGCCGAAGCTGATCACCTGGGCCCTGCGAAACGACTTCACGCCGCTGGGGCTCGCCGAGTTCTGGTGGGGAGCGCCTCCGCCCGGCGGTGGTCGCGTCGAAGGAAGCCTGTTCCCCGCGTGCAAGGACAAATGCGGTCCGCTGCTTCCGTTTCTGCTCGAGGGGCTCGACGTCGCGCCGTCACGCCGGTTTCAACCAGGCGCGCTTCGTTCGCACGAGCTCGAGCTCGTCCTCGAAGATCCACACTTCGTGGTCGTGAACAAACCCGAAGGACTGCTCTCGGTTCCCGGCACCGACGCGAGCGTCACCGATTCGGTGCTCGCCCGCATGCAGGAGCGTTTCCCCAACGCGATGCTCGTGCACCGGCTCGACGTCGAGACGTCCGGTCTGTTGCTCGTCGCGCTCGACGAGCCCACCTACGTCGCGCTGCAGGCGCAGTTCATCGAGCGCACGGTTCACAAACGCTACGTCGCGGTGCTCGACGGCGTGGTGGCGCGCGACCTGGGCGACATCGCGCTACCGCTGCGGGTCGATCTCGAGCAGCGGCCTCGTCAGCTCGTCGACTTCGAGCACGGCAAGCCGGCCGAGACGCGCTTCGAAGTGCTCGAGCGCGCCAATGGACGAACGCGTGTGCACTTCTTCCCGAAGACGGGGCGAACGCATCAGCTGCGCGTTCACTCGGCGCACGCACAGGGCCTCGGGCTGCCGATCGTCGGAGATCGTCTCTACGGCCGGCCCGATCGACGACTGCTTCTTCACGCCGAGCGGCTCGAGTTCACCCACCCACTCACGGGGGCGCGCGTCGTGGTCGAAGCGAAAGCGCCTTTCTGACCTGGCCGTTCGTTCGATCGAACGCTGCCGCTGATCCATACTCGTTCGGTCGATGTCGCTCGCCGCCACAAGCCTGTTGCTGATCACCCTGACCGCGGCGCCCGCTCCGCAGAAGGTCACGTTGATCTTCGGCGGTGACGTCATTCCGCACGAGCCCGTGAAGAAGGTCGCCGAGAAGCACGCGCGCTTCTCGAAAGAGGGCACGCCGCTCAACGACTACGGCTGGGGGCACGTGTTCGGGCCGCTCTCGCCGGTCTTTCGCGCCTACGACTTCGCGATCGTGAACCTCGAGACGCCGGTGACACGCGAGGAGCAGAAGGAAGTGAAGGAGATGTTGTTCAACGCGCCGCCTGCGCTGCTCGCGGGGCTCAAGTCAGCTGGCGTCGACGTCGCGACGTTCGCGAACAACCACTGCCTCGACATGCACCCGTCGGGCATCACCTCGACGCGCGACGAGCTCGACGCGATCGGCCTGCTCACCGCCGGCGCGGGAAGAACCGAAGCCGAAGCGTGGAAGCCGCTCATCCTCGAGAAGAACGGCGTGCGCATCGCGCTGATCGCCGTGAGCCGGTGGCTGAACAAGTTCCACAACAAGGGCGGGCCGGGCGATCCCCACGTGCCGGTGGTGCCGTACCTCGAGGAGCCGATCGGTGGAGGCCGTACCTTCGACGAGTTCTTCGCGCACATTCGCGAGACGGCGAAGACGGTCGACGCAGTCATCGTCACCATTCACTGGGGCGCGGAGTACGTGCACGAACCGATGAGCTACGACCGCGAACTCACGCGCGGCATGCTCGACGCCGGGGCGCTGGTGGTGATCGGTTCTCACCCGCACGTGCTTCAGCCAGTGCAGCCGCAGCGCCTGCGAGACGGCCGCGTGGGCGTCGTCGCGTACTCGCTCGGGAACCTCGTCTCGAATCAGGACTTCAACGTCGCCGATGGCACGAAGCGCGATGGGCTGCTGCTGGGCCTCGAGGTGACGCGCACCAAGCCGGGCGGGCCCGTCATCGTGACGAAGGTGACGCCGGTGGGCATCGGAACCGAGAACCGGACCGGTCGTGAGCACCGCAACGTGCAGCCCGTGGTGCTCGATGACGAGATCGCGGCCGTGAAAGAGCGCCTCGCCGAGCTGTCGTTTCGCGAGAGCAAAGCGACCACGAAGGAACGCCGAACCCTCGTCGAGCGGCTCGACATTCTCGAGATTCGCCAGCGCCGCGTGCGCGACATGATCGGCGCCGTGCCTGGAATGCCGTCTCCGCCGGTTCAACCGGGCGCGGTTCCGATGGGCGCGATGCCGGTGCGTTGACGGTCTCGCCTGACCCCTGTGTCGGAAGCGACCTGACCCGCTGGTGGGTAAACAGGCGCACCTCCACCTGATCCTCCCGGGCACCGCACGTGCACAGCCACGCGCCATGGCTCGGCTGAACCAGCTCTTCGAGTACCTCTTCGTGAACGCAGGGAGCGTGCTCGCGCTCGACTCGGGCACGACGGGTGTCTTCGAGCAGGAAGGCTCCGCGCCGTTCCCCGTCTTCCGCTCTCCGCTCTCGAGCGGGCAGATTCTGCTGCTCTTCGCCGACGTCGTTCCGAAGACGCTCTCGACGCAGCTGCTCTCGGGCGTGCCCGTCGAGTTCCAGCACGAGACCGCTTTCGGCGTCGTTCACGTGCACATGACGCTGAGCGGTGACGATCTTCGCGTGACCGCGCGCGCCGTGAAGAAGGGCCCGCCCACGCTGGTGCCCATCAACGGTGGCCAGCTCGGCCCGCCGGCTCCCGACCTCGCCGTGACCGCGTCGACCACCCGGTTCGCGCTGCGTGCGCTCATGGCCGAGATGGAGGTCCGCCGCGCGACGCACCTGCATCTGTCCTCTGGCGGCGCCGCGCTGCTTCGGGTCGACGGCCACCTCGTGCCGGTGCAGTCCATCGCCTTCTCTGATCAGCAGCTGCAGGAAGAGCTCGACTCCATCGCGCCCGTTGCGTTGCGCGAGGCCTTCCGCGAGACGACGCGCGTCGACTTCTCTCACGTCACAGACACCTCGGTCTTCCACGTGGCCGCGCAGCAGTCGCGCTCGGGCCTCTCCATCGTGGTGCGTCATCTGCCCCGCGCCGTTCCTTCCGTCTCCTCGCTCGGCCTGCCCGTCGAGCTCGTGCAGGCCATGGCCGGCAGCGGCTTGTGGGTGCTCGCGGGCCCGCCTGGCAACGGCGTCACCACCTCGCTCGCCAGCGTGATTCAGACCGTCGTCTCGCAGCGGCCCGTCTCGGTGTGGTCGCTCGAGTCGCCCATCGAGTACGTGCTCACGCCCGGCCCGGGACCGCTCAGCCAGCTCGAGGTCGGCGCGCACGTCGGCTCGTTCGCTCAAGGCCTGCGCGACGCGATTCACGACGACGTCGACGTGGTGATGGTGAGCGAGCTCGACTCGGCCGAGGTGCTGCGTGAAGCCCTCACGCTGGCGGAGCGCGGCAAGCTCGTCGTCGGGTCGATGCACGCACGCGGCGCCTCACAGGCCGCAGAGAAACTGGTTCACCTCACGCAGGGAAACCCGGCCGCGCGGTGGCAGCTCGGGCAGACGCTGCGGGGCGTGTTCGCGCAGGTGCTCGCGCGCAACACCGAAGGTGGCAAGTCACTCGCCTGGGAGCTGCTGCCAGGCGTCGCTTCCGTCCGCTCTGCCGTTGCGGACGGACAGGTATCGGCGTTTCCGTCGTTACGGACACGCACGCTGGAGCTGGGTCTTTCCGAGCTGGTCTCGGCGGGGCTGCTCGAGCGCGAAGAAGCCCTCTCGGTGGCGCCCGATCGATCGCTGATGGAGGCCGTGCTCGCGCGGCCGACACCTGCCGGTCGCAGCGCTGCCTGAGGGGTTCGACGGAGGGCATCCAACAAGGTGGAGGCTTCGCCTCGCGTGTGAACGACGAGGCCCCCACCTTTTCGTCGCGGCGGTAGGGTGCGCGCGCCATGCCCACCACCCTCAGCCAGCCGTCGACGCCCATCGAACTCATCGGCAACACGCCGATGCTCAAAGTCACCCGCCTCGACACCGGCCCGTGCGAGCTCTTCTTGAAGCTCGAGTCGCACAACCCCGGCGGCAGCATCAAAGATCGCATCGGTCTGTCGATGATTCGCGCCGCCGAAGAGGCCGGCCTCGTCGGCCCGAACCAGAAGAAGCTCGTCGAAGCGACCGCCGGCAACACGGGCCTCGGGCTCGCGCTCGTCGCCGCGGTGAAGGGCTACGAGCTCACCCTCGTCATCCCCGACAAGATGAGCCAGGAGAAGATCGCCCACCTGCGTGCCATGGGCGCGAACGTGGTGATGACCCGCTCCGACGTCGGCAAGGGCCACCCGCAGTACTACCAGGACGTCGCCCAGCGCATCGCGAAGGAGACCGGCGCGTTCTACGTGAACCAGTTCGAGAACGCGGCCAACCCGAAGGCCCACGAAGAGAGCACCGGCCCCGAGATCGCGAAGCAGATGAACAACGATCTCGACGCGATGATCGTCGGCGTCGGCTCGGGCGGCACGCTCACCGGCCTCGCCAACGCGTTCAAGAAGCTGATGCCCAAGTGCGAGATGGTGCTCGCCGACCCGAAGGGCTCGATCCTCGCGGACTACATCGCGACGGGCAAAATCGGTCAGGCCGGCAGCTGGGTCGTCGAGGGCATCGGCGAAGACTTCATCCCAACCATCTGCGACCTCTCGAGCGTGAAGAAGGCGTACACCATCACCGACACCGAGAGCCTCGAGACCGCGCGCGAGCTGCTCCGCAAAGAGGGCGTGCTCGCCGGCTCGTCGTCGGGAACGCTCATCGCCGCCGCGCTCAAGTACTGCCGCGAGCAGACGACGAAGAAGCGCGTGTGCACGTTCGTCTGCGACTCGGGCAACAAGTACCTGTCGAAGATGTTCAACGACTATTGGATGATCGATCAGGGTTTCATCAAGCGTGAGACGAAGGGCGATCTGCGAGACGTCATCTCGCGGCACTTCGACAACAACGCGGTGGTGACGGTGGCTCCCGACGACACGCTGCTGACCGCGCTCGCGCGCATGAAGCTGTACGACGTCTCGCAGCTGCCAGTGCTCGATCAAGGCAGGCTGGCCGGCATCGTCGACGAGTCCGACCTGCTGTTCGCCACGGTGGACGACGAGAAGAAGCTCAAGCTGTCGGTGCGCGAGGTGATGGTGACGCGCCTGCGCCTCAAGACGGTGCAGGTGAGCACGCCGCTGCGCGAGCTCACGCCCATGCTCGACTCGGGCTTCGTCCCCATCGTGATGGACGGCGACACGTTCTGCGGGCTCATCACCCGAATGGACGTGCTGAACCACCTGCGCCGCCGCCTCAAGCCGGTCTAGCCAGCACCGCCTCTCTCGCGCTCTGATGCAGGGCGGGTGGAGAAGACCAGAAGCTCACAACCTGCGTTGGCGGCCGTCGGGCGGGTCGGCCGCTGCGCGACGTGCTCGGCTTTCACCTACGACGCGCACGATCTCTCGGAAGAAGAGCTGCGCCGGCTCGTACTCGAGACCGAAGGCCGGGTGCTGACCACCCTCGTTCGACGCCTCGATGGGCGCGTGATGTCCGTCGACTGCGGCCACGGCACGGTGCGTGCGAGGCGGCCGCTGTCGGGCACGTCGAAGCTGACGCTCGCCTTCATCGCGCTGTTGACGCTCGCGTTTGGAGCGCGCGCCGTCTTTCGTTCGCCTCCGCCGCGGCATTTCGTTCTCGAGCAACATGACGAGCCTGAGCCTGCGCAGCCCATCATCGTTCAGGTGGAGCAGCCGCCAGTCGTGCAGCCAGTCGTCCACGAGGTGACGCCCGAGGCTTCGGTGACGCCACCCGCGGTGGAGCAGCCTGTCTCCGACGTGCTGCGCGTCGACGTGCACCTCAGCGAGGTGAACCACAGCTGGAACAAGCTCATCGTGCAGACGAACCAGGTCGTCGATTCCCTCGAGAGCCAGCTCGACCCGGTGCGCGGCTGTTACCGCAGCACCCTCGAGACCTCGCGGGGCTACCGTGGCGTGTTGTCAGCGCGGCTCTTCGTCGAGCGAGACGGCCACGTGTCACGGGTCTCGACGCCGCCCTCCAACACGAAGCTCCTCAACGCCGAGCTCGAGCGGTGCGTGGAGTCTTCGCTGAAAGACCTGGAGTTCCCCGGCTGGGGCGCAGGCCAGGTCTCGTTCAAGCTCGTCTTCGCGGGAGTGCTCTGAATGTTCCACCCACGCGGTCCTTCGTTGTTCGAGCTGGCGCAGCAGGCGCTCACGTCGACCGAGCGCGGGTACGATCTGCTCGCGCAGAAGTTCGAGGTCACTCCGTTCCGAACGCCCGATGTGCTGCTGGCGCCGTTCTTCGCGCACGTGTTCTCGAACGGCCCCGTCGGCTCGGCCCTCGACGTCGCGTGCGGCACCGGCGCGCAGCTGAAGTACCTGGCTCCGCACGTCACCCGGCGGCTCACTGGCGTCGACTTCTCGCAAGGCATGCTCGACGAGGCTGCGCGGCAGTTGGCTGGCGTGAAGCAGCTCGAATTGCGCCGCCTCGACGCGCGTGCGTTGCCCTTCGAGAAGGAGTTCGAGCTGGTCACCAGCGCTGGCGCCTTCGGTCACTTCGTCGGCGCCGATGAAGCCGCGCTGCTCGACGGCATCTCGCGCGCGCTGGTGCCGGGTGGGCGCTTCGTCTTTCTCACCACGCCGATGCCGCCGGTGACCTCGCCGAGCCGCTGGGCCGCGCACGGCTTCAACGCCGCGATGCACCTGCGCAACGCCCTCATGTCGCCGCCGTTCATCATGTTCTACCTGACGTTCACCTGGCCCGAGGTGAAGCCCGCGCTCGAGCGCCACGGCTTCGAGGCCACCGCGCGTGACGGGCTCGTCGAAGGGCGATTCTCGAAGGTCGTCGCAGTCACGGCGACGAGGCGGAGGTGAAGGCAGCGCAGGTGCTGGCCGCACTCGGCACTCACGCTCGAGACGCGAAGGAGGCCTGGGACCGGCTCGATCGACTCCTCGCGGTGGGGCCGAATGACGAGGTGTCGAAGTTGGCTGAAGCGCTCACCACCCGCGCTGAGCCGGCCTGGCTGGTGCGCTCGACCTCGAAGCGGTTGATGACGCACCTCGCGCTCTCGGCCAGCCACTTCGACCTGCTGCTCGAGCTCATCGCCGCGAACCGAACGCCGTGGACGCCGGTGTACGAGCTCGCTGACTGCGTCGCCCAGCGCGCCGATTCGGCTGCGTTCGTGAAGGCGTTGCCGCAGCGTGAACGGTCGGTGGAGTTCTTCGCGAGCCTGCTGCAGAGCCTCGTTTGTCACGACGTGGACTTCGAGGCCGCGGCCGAGGTGCAGGTGTTTCGTGACGAGCTGCTCGAGCGGCAACACCCATACGCAGTGCTTCCGCTGCGGCGAATGGCGGTCGAGCAGACGTTGCGGCTTCAGCGGCTCTCGGTGAGCGGCTCGAGCAGCGCTGGCTTCGAGTTCCCCCGCTCGGTGCCTGCACAGGCCGTGTCACCGTCGATCGCTCGTGTGGATCCTGCGCCCGATCACCTCGGGGAGGCGACGCGTGCCTGGCACGGTTCCGAGGTGCTGCAGGTGACGCTCGACGCGCGCTTTGCTGGAGCGCTCGATCTTCGCTCGCTTCCCCTGGCGTCGCTTCGGGGCCAGGGCCTTCGTCAGGCCGAGACGACCGCGAGCGAGATCTTCACCCGCCTCTTCATGGCCGCGGCTGAGGGTGGGGCGTACGGAGGCGCGCGCGGCAACGCAGAGGCCCGGCTCGCGGCGTTCACCAGCCTCGCGGCGTTCTGTGACGGAGCTCCACTGGTCGACGTGCCGAAGGTGGCCGCGACGGCGGAGCAATGCCGCTGGTGGCTGTGGGAAGGTACGGGCTGGTTTGGCAACGTCGCGTGGGACTTCGGCGGCGCGTGCCTGCGGCCTGACGGCATCACGCTCGTCGCGCACGCAGCCACGGATACCGACTGAGCAGGCGGGGCCCTTCAACGAGTGGGGCGCGGGTTCCAGACCAGAATCAGCTCCAGAACGACAGTCGCGCCCCATACGGCCGAACCCGTGAGGTGGGGATTCCAGGCGCTGATCCACAGCAACACCTGGACGAGCATGAGCGCCCAGAGGAGCCAACACATCGAAGCCAGCAGACGGAGCGAGGAACGGTTCGCGACGACAGTCATGGCGATGGCCACGAGCATGGTCGCCGGGACGAACAGGGAAATGTCGCCGTGTCGCCACCAGCGCATCGGCAACAGCGCGAGACCCAGCCAGGCGCCAACGAGCCCAACGACAGGCGAGAGCCACAGCTGAGGGCGCCGGACAGCTGCCTTCATGCCCGTCCGAGGCTAACGCTCCTCAGCCCAGGACCGCGAGCTACTCGACGACGACCAGCTTCGCGCCGTTCTCGACGGCCTGGCCCTCTTTCGCGACGACCTCGAGCACCGTGCCGGCCTTCGGCGACTTGAGCTCGTTCTCCATCTTCATCGCCTCGACGACGACGAGCCCCTGGCCTTCGGTCACCACGTCGCCGACCTTCACGAAGACCTTCACGACCTTGCCGGGCATCGGCGAGTTGATCGTCTGGCGGCCTTCCACTTCGAACACCGCGTTGGCGGCGCGCAGAATGCTCTGCCGCTCGTCCACCACGTCGAAGCGGTTCACCTGCCCGCGGAGCAGCACGCCGATGTCGTCGCCCTTCTCTTCGAACTCGGCCACGAAGGTCGACGAGCCCTGACGCAGCGTCATGCCGAGGCCGGGCAGCGGCTGTGACTCCACCTCGATGCGCTGCCCGTCGATCAGCACGGAGTAGCGATCGTCACCGAGCGACTCGATGTCGAGCGTGACGGCCTTGTCCTTCGGCTTCGAGAGATCCTTCGCGATGTAGCGGGTCGCGCGTGACATGGCTCGTCAGCTCCTCTTCCAGCTCGCGGCGCGGCGGCCAGCGGTGCGCCAGCCCGACGTCGCAGCGACGGGGCCGGTGGTGGCGTGCAGCTTCGCCTTCGCTTCGGCGCGTTGATGGGCGCGCAGCGCGGCGGCGATCATCGCGACTCGCGTCAGCTCGGGCTTCGCTTCTCCGAGCAGCGTCGCGTGCGCACGGCCGAGGAAGCCCGTGTCGTAGTCGCCGCGCTGGAACTCGGGGTGCGCGAGAATGCCCTTGAGGTACGAGATGTTCGTGGTGATGCCCTTGACGATGTACTCGTCGAGCGCGCGTTGCATGCGGCGAATCGCCTCG
Source organism: Archangium gephyra (assembly GCA_943370055.1). Lineage (GTDB taxonomy): Bacteria > Myxococcota > Myxococcia > Myxococcales > Myxococcaceae > Xiheimicrobium > Xiheimicrobium gephyra_A. Next base: position 79,063 of record CALRPN020000018.1, on the reverse strand, counting down.
GCGCGCGTGGGGCCCCAGACCGACAGCTTGCTGATCATCGGGTCGTAGGTGTTCGGCACCGTGTACCCGGCGTAGACGCCCGAGTCGTCGCGCATGAACGGGCCGCTCGGCGTGCGCAGCGCTTCGATCTTCCCCGGCGACGGCATGAAGTTCGTCGCGGGATCTTCCGCGTACACGCGCACCTCGATGGAGTGCCCACGTGGCGGCACCGGCTCGAGCAACGGCAGCACGCCACCCTGCGCGACGTGCAGCTGCCACGCGACCAGGTCGATGCCCGTCACCCACTCGGTCACCGGGTGCTCGACCTGCAGGCGCGTGTTCATCTCGAGGAAGTAGAAGTTGCGCGAGGCGTCGACGAGGAACTCCACCGTGCCGGCGCCGACGTAGCCGACGGCCTTGGCCGCCTTCACCGCGACCTCTCCCATCGCCGCGCGCATCTGCGGCGTGAGAATCGGCGACGGCGTCTCTTCGACGACCTTCTGGTTGCGGCGCTGGGCGCTGCACTCACGCTCGTTGAGGTGAATGCAGTTGCCGTGCGTGTCGGCGAACACCTGAATCTCGACGTGGTGTGGCTGGTCGAGGAACTTCTCCATGTAGACGGAGTCGTTGCCGAACGCGCTCATCGCCTCGCTGCGCGCCGTGCGCCAGGCAGAGTCGAGATCTTCTTCGCGGTCGACGCGGCGCATGCCCTTGCCGCCACCACCACCGGCTGCCTTCAGCATCACCGGGTAGCCAATCGTCTTCGCGTAGGCCTTCGCCTCGTCGGCGTTCGAGAAGGGCGCCGTCGTTCCCGGCACGACCGGCACGCCGGCCTTCATCATGTTGACGCGGGCGCGCGTCTTCTCGCCCATCGAGTCCATCGCCGACGCGGGAGGCCCGACGAAGGTGACGCCGGCCTTCTCGCACGCACGCACGAACGACGCGTTCTCCGAGAGGAAGCCGTAGCCCGGGTGAATCGCATCGGCCCCCGACTGCTTCGCGGCGGCGAGAATGTTCTCGGCCACGAGGTAGCTCTGGCGCGAAGGTGCAGGGCCGATGCAGTAGGCCTCGTCGGCGAAGCGGGCGTGCAGGGCGGTGCGGTCGGCCTCGGAGTAGACAGCCACCGTCTTGATGCCGAGCTCTTTGCAGGTGCGCATGACGCGAACGGCAATCTCGCCGCGGTTCGCCACCAGCACCTTCTGGATGCGTGCCATGGGCCGGGCCCTGTAGCCCCGACCGCCACGCCTGTCATTCAGTCGATGGAGCCGCCATCTCGCCTCACGCCCGTGGTGCCCGGTGTTCCCGTCGTCGTCAGCCACGTGAACGAGTCGACCACGATGAAGCTGTCGAACCTCGAATCGCCCACGTCCCAGATTCCGATGCGCAGGTCGAACGTCTCTCCACCGTTGACGTTCCCGCGGGTGAGCAGCTGAGCCGTTGCGCCGCCACGTAGACAGGCTCCGGGATAAGGCCTGTCGAAGTACGTGCCGACGAGCGCCGCACGGCCTTCGGCGCATGAGTCGAGGCTCACGGACGGGTCCCAGCAGTTGGGGTTGACCTGCACGCTCTCACAGGCCTGAAAGAGCGGCGTGCCCGCGGCGACGTTGATGCCGATGGGCCACGACACACCCTGCGAGGTGTACGTCATCAGGTTGTGGTCCGTCGGGTTCGTTGCCGTCGAGTTCGTCAGCAACACAACCTGATCGTTGTAGGGACTGCAGACGAACGTCGGGAACTCCTGGCTGTAGAAACGGGTCGAGAGACTGAAGCCTCGCGCCTGTGTGGGCGCCTTGAGCTTGAGGCGGAGGACGACGGAGTCATTGGCCTGGGCCCCGCTGGAGCCCGGACAACCTGGCGCAGAAGGCAACTTGAATGGCGCCTTGAGGGTGCCGTTGCGAGCGCTGAACCAGTCAGACAGGCACCCGTCACCAGCACAAGATGCGAGCGCGGCGGTCGAACCCTGGATGGCTGAGGTGAGCCCAGCGGGAAGATTGGCGCGCCCTGAGCCAAGCACGAGCAGCGTCCTCCCCGTCTCGGGCCGCACCGCACCGACCGCTTCGTGAACTCCGATTCCGATCAGGTCGACAGGGGCCGGCGAGCCATCGGCGTAGCGCACGTCGGCTGAGATCAGCCCCTCGCACACGTCCATCGCGCGCGCGTAGTCACCCGCGTCGAGCGCGCTGCCGGTGAGCAGCCCGTCGTCACAGCCGCTGTCCGGCCGCACGGCGTCGACCAGCCCGTCGCAGTTGTCGTCGATTCGGTTGTTCGGAATGTCGGGAGCAGCCGGGTTCACCGTCGCGGGCGCGGGACACGTCGCAGTCGTCTCACAGCAGTCTCCGGTGAGAACCGTGAACCCGTCTCCATCGGGGTCCGTCGGGGTGGCGCAGGTACCGGCATCACAGAGCTGTGTTCGCGAACAGGCGCGCCCGCACTGGCCACAGTTGAGGCGGTCGGCCATGGTTTCGACGCATGCGCCGTTGCACGCCGCGAAGCCCGCGGGGCAGACGATCTGGCACACGCCCCCATCACAGCTCTCGCTGCCGAGGCATCGCGTCTCGCAGGTGCCGCAGTGCTTCTTCGCGCTGGTCAGATCGAAACAACCACCGGTGCAGGCCGCGAGGGAAGGTGAGCACTGACACCCGCCGTTCACGCACGTACCGTTCTCACACCGAAGACCGCAGCCTCCGCAGTTCAGCTCGTCGTCGGCGAGCGTCGCGCAGCGATTGAAGCAGAGCGTCTCTGTCGCAGCACACGCAGCGCACTCGCCCTGCACGCACGCTTCCTGCTCGGCGCAAGCCTGCCCGCACCCACCACAGTGCCGTCGGTCTGAGCGCGGGTCGATGCAGCGCTCGTCGCACGCGAGCTGCGGCTCCACACACTCGAGCGGCTCGGGCAGACACGACGAGCACCCGTGAATGAGCACAGTGACGAGAATGGCGCTCGCGAGCCTCACCACGCCAAGCGTAGTCCCTTGTCGTGAAGGCGCGTGCCCGGTGCCGTGAACGTCAGCGGCGTTTGCCGTGACCGACGCGCTCACGCCGCTTGGTCTCGGGGATCTGCCGCTGCGGCTTCGCGCGTGACTCGAGTTCTCGCTGCAGCTGCCGCCACGCCTCGTAGCGATCCTCGGCGAGCGTCTCGTCCTTCACCGCCTGCTGCACCGCGCACCCGGGCTCCTGCTGATGACGACAGTCCGAGAAGCGGCAGCCCTCGGCCAGCGCGGTGATGTCGTCGAAGGCCTTCGTGAGCCCTTCATCGGCGTCCCACAGCTGCACTTCACGCAGGCCCGGGTTGTCGATGAGCGCGCCGCCGGTCGGGAGCACGATGAGCTCTCGGCTCGTGGTGGTGTGTTTGCCTTTGCCGTCGTCTTTGAGCTCGCCGGTGCGCTGGTGGCCGCCGCCGATGATGCGGTTGACGAGGGTCGACTTGCCCACGCCCGAGCTGCCGAGGAACGCGGTCGTCTTGCCGGGGCCGACGTACTGGCGAAGGTCTTCGAGACCCTGTCCATCGAGCGCGCTCACCACGTGAATCGGCACGTCGGGCGCGACGGCCTTCGTCTCGTCGAGGAAGAACGGCAGATCATCGCAGAGGTCGGCCTTGTTCAAGATGACGACGGGCTTCGCGTTGCTCTCCCAGCTCAGCGTCAGGTAGCGCTCGAGCCGGCGCGGGTTGAAGTCCATGTCGAGGCCCATCACCAGCATCAGGAAGTCGATGTTCGCGGCGATGACCTGCGGCTGGTTCTGGTTGCCCGCCACCTTGCGCACGATGGACGAGCGGCGAGGGAGCAGCGCGTACACGAGCGCTTCACCCTCTTCGGGAATGCGCGCGGCGACCCAGTCACCGACGGCGGGGTGATCTTCGGCGCTCTGGGCCTTGTGCAGAATGCGGCCGCCGGTGCGGGCCCAATGCTCTCCGCGCTTCGAGATGACGCGCAGCTGCTTGCGGTAGACGAGAATGACTCGAGCGGGCTCGAGGCGCTTGGCGGCGTGCGGCGCGAGCGCGGCTTCGAAGTCGGGGCCCCAACCGAGGTTCCTCTTCCAGTCGGCGTCCGTCATGCGGGCAGGACGACGCGGGGGCGTGGAGCTGACGTCACGAGCTTCAGTTCGGGTACCCGACCATCTCGTGCTTCTCGGGATCCCACAGCTTGAGCTTCAGCGCGGCGACGATGTCTCGCGGCGACCAGGTGGTGATGCCCGGGTGCTGCAGCTCGGGGATGCCGGCCATCGCCTCGGGCAGCCGGTAGAACGGAATCGTCGCGTTCAGGTGGTGCACGTGGTGGAAGCCGATGTTCGCGGTCATCCAATTCATGAAGAAGCCCATCTTCATGTGGCTCGACGAGTCGATGGCCGCTCCCGAGAACGTCCACGTGGAGCGATCGGCGACCTGCACGCCGGGGTAGTTGTGCTGCGCGTAGAACAGGTACGCGCCCGACGCCGCCGCGACCGCCATCGGAATGAACCAGCCGAAGACGTACGCGTCGAGGTGGCCGTTCAAGCCGCACCACACGCCGAGGCTGATGACGAGAATCGGAGAGAGCAGGCCGCCCCAGTGCTTCGTCGGCGCGCGGAAGAAGGGCTTGAGGCACATGCCGATGCCGAACACCGTGAAGATCGCGAGCACCATGTTCAGCGGGGAGCGCACGACGCGGTACATGAAGCGCTGCAGCGGCGTCGCGGCGGCGTACATCGCGGGCGTCAGCATCGGGTAGCTGCCGATGTGCGAGCCGACGAGCTTCGCCGTGTGCTGGTGGTGGTAGTTGTGCGTCTCGCGCCACACCGACGGCGGCGTGAGAATGAACTCGCCGAACACGAAGAAGAGGAACTCGGCCGGCTTCGACTGACGAAGGATCGCGCCGTGGTGGAAGTCGTGGAACAGGCAGAACGCGCGCACCGCAGTGAGGCCAGCGAGCAGCGAGAAGGGCAGCCGCATCCACCACTCGGGGAGCATCACCGCCGCCGTCACCAGCCCGGCCAGAATCGCGAACGTCGACAGCGTGTACGCCCAGGAGCGGCCGACGTTCTCAGCCGTGTACTCACGCGAGTGCAGCAGAATCTCTTTCTCGGCCCGGCGGCCGTTGGCGGCGGCGGCAGGAGGAGCAGGTTCCATCACAGTGGCGGTCGTCATGTTGGCCGTGCGGCTAGCACAAGCCGCCAGCCGAACCCAAGAGGCCGCCCCACCCGAAGAAGCGCAGATAATGCGCGCGGTTGGGTGCTTGTCGAACGGCTCCGTCGATCAGGCTGCCGAGGTGAGTGGCTGACGGCGCCGTCTGCGCACGACGTCGAGGGCTGCCACGCGGTACGCCTCGGCCAGCGTGGGGAAGTTGAAGATGCCATCGACGAAGGTGTCGACGCTCAAGTTGCCGAGCATCGCCAGCTGGCCCAGGTGCACGAGCTCGGCGGCGCCTTCTCCGATGACGTGCACGCCCAGCAGCTTCGTGCCCGCGGCGTCGCAGACGAGCTTGAGCAACCCGTTCGGCGCCGCGCTGATCTGCCCACGCGCGAGCCTGGAGTAGGGCGCTCGACCCACGATGACGTTCGCGTCGACCTGCCGTGCCTGCGCCTCGGTGCGCCCCACGCAGCTCATCTCGGGAATCGTGTACACGCCCGCGGGCAGCAGCTCGGGGTTGGGCCCGACGCTCTGACCGAGCCAGTGCCGCACCGCGCGCCGCCCCTGCTCCATCGAGGTCGACGCGAGCGAGGGCGGCCCGATGACGTCTCCCACCGCGAAGACGCCCTCGACCTTCGTCTGCAGGTGCTTGTCGACCTCGATGAGGCCGCGCGCGTTCGTCGCCAGCCCGGCGGCAGACAGCTCGAGCCCGTCGACGTTCGCGACGCGACCGAGCGCACAGAGCAGCTTCTCGGAGCGGATGATGCGGCCGTCGTCCAGCGTCGTCTCCACCGCGTCGACGCCGTTCCACAGCACGCCCGACACCTTGCGCCCGCCGATGAACTCCGCGCCCGCCGCAGTGAACGCAGCGACGAACGCCGTCGTCAGCTCGTCGTCGAGGAACCCGAGCGGGCGTGGGGCGCGATCGATCATCGTCACCGAGACCCCGAGCGCCGCGAAGACCGAGGCGTACTCGCTCGCGATGACGCCGCTGCCCAGCACCGTGAGCGAGCGTGGCAGCCAGGTGATGGAGAGCATCGAGTCGCTGTCGAGCACGTGCTCATGGTCGACCGGGACGTCCGGCGGCGTGCGTGGGCGTGAGCCCGTGGCGATGATGATCAGCTTTGCCTTCACCCGTCGCAGCCCGCCGCGCGGCGCCGTCACCTCGAGCTCTTTCGGCCCCACGAAGCGCGCGCGCCCGTGCCACACCTCGACGCGGCTGGTCTCGAGCTCGTCCTTGATGAAGCTGTGGTGCGCGTCGATGACCTGCTCCTTCCGGGTCATCAGGCTCTCGAGCTGAACGTGCGTGCCGAGCGTGACGTCGACGACCCCGCCCGTGCGTGACTTGAAGACCGACAGGGCCAGCGCGGTCTCGCGCAGCGTCTTCGAGGGAATGGTGCCGCGGCGAACGCACTCTCCGCCCACGTGGCGCTCCTGCTCGATGAGCACCGTGCGCAGGCCCGCTTCACTCGCCGTGGTCGCCGCCAATTGTCCCGCAGGGCCTCCGCCGATGATCACCGCGTCGAGCTGCTCCGTCACCATCTGGCGGCCTCCTGACAGACCTCGGCGCCCTGCTTCGCGAGCCGCTGCACCACGTCGGGGTACAGGTTCAGCACCTGCGTCGCGGGCAGCTCGAGCAGCTGCGCCTCGTCGAAGGGCTCGCCCTCGGTGCGGCGCACGATGACGTCGGCGAGCGCGATGGTGGCGGTGAGGACGTCGTCGAGCGCGGCGTCGTGGTGCGAAGCGATGGCCTTCGCGATGGACTCCGGCAGGCGCCACGCGCGAGCGACGGCGGCTCCAAGCGTCGCGTGCACCCGCTCTGCGAGCTCGAGCGTCGCGTGCTTCACGTGCAGCCCCGCGCCCAGCTTCACTAGGGCGTGCACGGCGACCGGCCAGCCGAGATCGTGCAGCAGCCCCGCGAGGAACGCCTCTTCGACGTTCGTGCGCCGCTGCCGGGCGATCTCCTTCGCGCACAGCCCCACGGCGAGCGAGTGCTTCAGCGCCGCGCGCACCTCTGGCTCGAAGCCCTTCGCGACGAAGGTGCCCGTCTCGCACGCGATCACCACCGCGAGCTGCCGAAGCTGTGAGGCGCCCAGGCGGGTGATGGCCTGCTGAATCGACACCACGGGCGTGCCTCCCGCGAAGGCCGGCGAGTTCGCGATGCGCAGAAGATGAGTCGCCGTGGCCGTGTCGCGCGCGAGCACCGAGACCACGCGCTGCACGCTCCAGCTCTCTTTCTGTGTCTCCTGCAGAATCGTCGCGGCGGCCTCGGGCAGCACGGGCAGCTCGAGCTCGAGCCGCTTCACCTTCTCGGCGAAGGCCTGCTCGAGCCCCACTGGCAGCGACTGCCCCCTGTCGAACGGCGGCGGGTACACGCTTCAACAGTAAGGAGCCACGGCCACGCCGCCCGGCTTTCGCCCTCGCAACCCCGTCAGCTTCCTGACGTCGACCGATGTTCGAGGCGGTGCAGACCTGTAGCACCGGGTGCGTTTTGTTCAGGCAGACGCGCGCTCGTGGTTACATGCCCGATGCAAGCCCGCTCATGTCGCCAGGAACTGCCCGCTCGCCCGTTCATCGCATCATCGACGCCCTCTTCGGCGCGGTGCAGGGCCTCGGGCTCGGCGTGCCGTCGCTCTTCGTCGAGAAGTGGGGCGTCGCCATTCACCAGGCGCTCTCGTCACGCGCGCGCGAGTTTCACACGCACCAGCACGTGCTCGATCTCACCGTCGACGCCGACCCCATCGAGACCGTCGCGGCGCTGTACCACGACATCGTCTACGTCCAGGTCGACCTCGGGGTGCCGCCTCACTACAACGAGATTCTCGAGCCGCTGATCAGCCGCGAGAAGGACGGCTGGCGAATTCTGCCTCACGCCGCGATCGATCCCACCGCGAAGCTGGTGCTCGAGGTCTTCGGTCACCAGGCGGGCCAGGTGCTCACGCCGTACAACGGGCTCAACGAGCTCGCGAGCGGCCTCGTCGCGGCGAAGGAGATGGAGGGCGTCTTCTCGCACGAGCAGCAGCTCGCGCTGGCCGCTTGCATCGAGGCCACCATTCCCTTCCGCCCGCCCGAGAAGCTGGTGCTCGATGCGCGGCTCTCAGCGCTGGGCGTCGACGCCACCGAGCGCACGGTGATGATTCGTCGCGCGACCCGCCTGGCGAACAACGACGTCGGCAACTTCGCCGAGAAAGACCCCGCGGCCTTCCTCGACAACACGTGGAAGCTGCTGCCCGAGACGAACCCGACGCTGCACACGCCGAACACGTACACGGTGCACGAGTACCGCGTGGCCCTGCTGAAGATGGAGGGCTTCCTCTCGTCCCTCGCGGCCAGCCGTGTGTTCCGCATGCAGGCCGGAGAGCCCTCACCCGAAGAGCACAAGCGGCGCGTCGACGCTGCGGCGCGGAACATCGCGCTCGCCGTTCGCTACATGCGCTGCAAGCTCTACAGCACGGCCGTCGTCGAGGCCCTCGCCGTCGAGAGCGGTGGCGACGCTCCGCTCGATCTCTTCATGGGCGGCGTCGGCGAACCGAACGGTGCGCGCATGCGCCGCATCGAGCAGTTCCTGCCCGAGCTCGGCACGCCTCCAGAGCCCATCGACACGGTGCTCCAGTCGTTGCTCGACGCCGGGCGCCTCAACGCGTCTGGCTTCGACATGTCGCCGTCACCGCTGGCCAGCTTCCTTCACATGACGCTCGGTGAGCGCGTGATGATGGAGAACGTCGCGCGTGCCCGCGAGTGGTGGGCGGGCAACTCCACCGCCAGGGCGTTCCTCGACCAGCAGCCCGTGCACACCACCTCGGCCATCGCCCAGGCAGGCGCCAACATCACCGACACCCGCCGTGAGCTGCTGCTCGGCATCTCAGCGCGCATCACAGGGCGGAAATAGCTGGCGGCTCGGTGGTAGAGGGCCGGGCCATGTCGATTCCCGTTCCTCCCGTCCCTTCGTTTCCTGCAGCGCCGTACACCCTCACCAGCGTGAAGGGGCTGCGCGCCGCTGGCGTGCGTGCCGGCATCAAGGCCTCGGGCAACCCCGACGTCGCGCTGCTGGTGAGCGACGCGCCGATGACGTGCGCGGGCCTGTTCACGAAGAACCACTTCGCCGCGGCGCCTGTGCTGCTCTCACGCAAACACCTGAAGGCGTCGAACGGCCTCGTGCGGGCCGTCGTCATCAACTCGGGCAACGCGAACGCCTGCACGGGCACGCAGGGTGAGGCCGACGCGCTCGAGATGTGTCAGCGCGTCGCCAGCGCCATCGGCTGTCCGCTCGAGCAGGTGCTGGTGTGCAGCACCGGCGTCATCGGCGTGAAGCTGCCGATGGACAAGGTGCGCGCCGGCATCGACGCCGCGGTGAAAGAGCTGGCAGACGACGTCGAGGCGGGCCGGCGCTTCCTCTCGGCCATCATGACGACCGACGCGTTCCCGAAGGAGCACGGCGTGCGGCTGGGCGACGCGACGATGGCGGGCGTCTGCAAGGGCGCGGGCATGATTCAGCCCGACATGGCGACGATGCTGGCCTTCGTGGCGACCGACGTCGACGTCAGCGCCGAGGCGATGGGCGCGGCCATGGGCCGAATCGCGAGCACCAGCTTCAACGCCGTGCACGTCGACACGCACACCTCGACCAACGACACCTTCCTGCTGTTGAGCACGCGCCGCGTGCCCGCGCCCGCCGATTGGGAGCAGCAGCTCGAGCCGGTCGCGCGCCGCCTGGCCTGGCTCATCGCCCGAGACGGTGAAGGTGCCACGAAGGTGACCACCATTCGCGTGACGGGCGCCGCGTCGGACGAGGCCGCGAAGGCCGTGGCCCGGCACGTCGCCACCTCGGCGCTCGTCCGCACCGCGCTCTTCGGCAACGACCCGAACTGGGGCCGCTTCGTCAGTCAGGTGGGCAACGTGCACGAGGTGCGCTCGCCGCAGAAGCTCGTCTGCCGCCTGCAGGGCATCGAGGTGTTCCGCGCTGGAGAGCCGACGCCCTTCGATCGCACCGCCGCGTCGAAGGCCATGGCTCGCGAAGACGTGTCGCTCGAGCTGCTGCTCGACGAAGGGCGAGGTCACGCGCTGCTGATGACGAGCGACCTCGGCTATCGCTACGTACAGGTGAACGCCGAGTACACGACCTGAGTCACAGGCACTGCGACTGATAGGTGATGGTCAGCGCGGTTCCGCTCGCTGGCGCCTGCCCCTGGGTGAAGACGATCGCGTTGTTGGCGCCGTCATAGTTCCAGGCGTTCGAGACGGCTTGCCCGTTCACCTGCACGTCGATGGGCTGCTGCGTGTCTGGTGGGTTGCGCACGAAGAAGGTGCTGCGCGGCCCGAGCGCGCTGCGGCCGAGGGCTTCGAGATCACGCGCCCAGTTCGTCGTGCAGATGTTGGCCTTCACGCCTCCGGTGCGGGTGATGAGCGCCTGGTAGCGGCCAGGGTCGACCCCTTCGACCGAGCAGGTGTTGGACGGCTGCGTGAAGGGGCCGATGACGCTGACGCTCACCTGGTGAATCCGCCTGGGGCCCTTCACGAGGGGAAGTCGAGTCTCGAAGTAGCCGATGGCCTCGGTGGACTGATCAGGGGCGTCGGTGACGATGATGATGGCCAGGTTGGCGTCATCACGCAGCAGCCCCGAGTTGCTGGAGCCGATCAGCGGCGCCGTCAACGCCTTCAGGGTCGTCGAGAGTGGCCGCTCGTAGCCGCTGCCTGAGATGCCCACGCTCACCCTCGACTGGAACACGGCCGCGGCGTTCGCGAGGCTGCGGTCGATGATGAGGGGCATGCCCGTGACGAACCGGCCCTGGCCGTTGGGTGCGAAGTCGTCGGTGGTGGTGACGGCGATGCGGTAGTCGACGTTGGCCGTGTTCGCGTAGCTGATGAACGACGCGAAGTTCTGCGACAGCGCCGTCTGCTCCTCGGACATCGAGCACGAGTTGTCGATGGTGAACAGAATGTCGGTCATCGGCTGCGCCGGTTGCTGGAACGTCTCGGTGGTGATGCCCGTCATGTCGCCCATTGCGCGAAGGGGAACGTTGAACGTGCGCATCGTCGCGCCCTCTCCGCTGACGATCGCGAGCGCGCCGTTGTAGGTCCCCACAGCAGGGGGCGGTCCGAAGACGATGGAGATCGCCACCCCCGTCGAGGCCGGCGACACCACGAGCCCTCCGCTGGGAATCGAGGGGAGCGCCGAGATGCCGAAGCCCGTGCCCGACACCGAAGCCGAGAAGATGCGCACCGGTGAACCACAGGTGTTGAAGAGCTGAACCGTTCGAGGTGCCGAGCGGCAGCCCAGCTTGATGTTGCCGAAGTCGAGCTCTTCGGGAACGGCGACCAGGCACTGCGAGACGCGCGCAGACAACGGCACCAGCCGAGGCTGCGACCCTGCCGAGGTGAACCGCACGAACCCGGCAGCGGTCGTGCCTGTCTCGAGGCCGGTGCTGTCGAAGCGCACCTGAACGGGGACGGATTGCATCGGGCCGATCTGGTTGACGTTGGCGAGGAGCGAGAAGCCGGGGTGGCTCCCCGAGGCGATTTCCAGGCCGGCCACCATGCACGTCTGGGTTCCGGTGTTCTGCAGGGTGAGGGTCTGGGTCTCGGTGGAGTTCGGCGGCACGTCGCCGAAGAGGATCGACGTCGGCGAGTAGGCGAGGGTGCAGCGCTCAGCCTGAACCGCGTTGGCGGTCAGGCGCACCTCCTGAACGGGCTGAACGGCGTCGTTCGAGTACACGGTGAGCAGCGCCTCGCGAAAGCCGGTGCCTGCAGGCTGCACCATCACCTCGACGTCGATGACGTTGCGACCCGCGACGGCAGGCACGCCTTCAGGCGAGTAGGTGCCGAGGGCCACCTTGAACTCTCCGGGCTTCGTCTGGCCGATCGGGGTCAGCGACATCACCGGCGGAGCGCCTTCGCGACCGAGCGTGAGGTTGTACGTCGGGTCGTTCGGTGCCGGCGGCGGCGTGCCGACGTTCTCGAGGCGCAGCCTGCGCGTGACGACGGTCTGCTGGCTCGCGGGGAGCGGCATGCTCGTCTGACGATCGACGAGCAGTGGAATGGGCCCGAAGGCGAGCGGCGAAGGCGTGGGGCGCAGACGGGGCCCGCCGCCCGAACACCGCATGGGAATGCGAACGGGCAGCAACGGAGACGTTCCCACGTCGACCCGCAGCGTTCCGGTCAGCGCGTTCAGCGATTCGGGATGACACGCCGCCTGCACGGCTGTGGTCGTGCGAGGCCCAAGCACCCCGAGCGCCGTCAGGGTCGAGAAGCCCACGCCCTCGGTCGAGATGGTGAGCGGAAGCTCGGCGCCGCTGCGGTTGCTGAACGTCACCGAGCGCGTCGCGGGCTGGCCCAGCGGCACCCGCCCGAAGTTGAGCTCGGCCGGCGCCCACGACAGCGACTGCATCGAGCCGCGCCCGACCAGTTGCACCGTTCCTTCCGGACACGAGGCACTGCGGCGCACGGTCAACTGGGCCTTCACCTCGGCCTCCGTCTGCGGCGCGAAGCGAACCATCGCACTCAGCGCCAGGCCGGGCGTGAGGTCCACCGAGGTGAGCGGCGGGTCGAGCGTGAAGAAGCCGGGGTTGGGGCCGGTGATGGCGCTCAAGGTCGCCTGCGCCGCCGTGCTTGCCCGATTCGAGAGGTCGATTGGAATCTGCACCGCCTGGCCGATGGGCGCCTCACCGAAGTCGAGCAGCGCTGGCACGTAACAGTCGCGCGCCTCGGCGATGGCCGTCACCTCGATCGTCGCCTGCGTCTCACCCTCCCGCCCGCCGCTCGAGTCGAGCTGAAAGACAGCACGGTGTGGCACGGTGGCGATGGTCGGGTCGGTGGCCTGTTCAGGTTTGAAGGTGAGGGTGAACGTCACCTCTTCGCCCGCGGGCAGGGTCGTGCGCTCGGGGAGTTCGGCCGAGAACGCAGGGCTTCCCGAGACGAGGGCGATTCTCGTCAGGGTGAGGTCGAAGTCTCCGATGTTGCGGACCACGAAGGTGGTGGTCGACGAATCGCCCATCGCCGCTGGAGGTCCGATGAGGCTCGCCTCACGGGTGAGCACCTCAGACGGTGCTGCTCCAGAGACGACCACCAGCTCTCCGAAGCGGCCGGTGAGCGCACCACGGCGATCGCAGCCACAGCCGCCTGCGGCCAGCCCAAGCACGACGATCGTCGGCAACCAATGACGCATAGGGGGTGAAGCATAGCCGAGTCGGTCGCTGACGCTGGCTCTGCCAGTCGAGGTGCGATTGAGTCCGTCCATGCGGCTGGTGCTGTTGGTTGGAATGCTCTTCTTCGTCGCTGCTTGTCCGCCTCCGTGCGATCGCTCCAACTGCACGGGCTGCTGCGAACCTGGAGGAGAGTGCCTGCCTGGGACCAGCCGCAACTACTGCGGCAAGGGTGGGGTGGTGTGCGGGGTCTGTGCGTCACCGCAGCGTTGTCAGGCGAGCATGTGCGTCGATCCGGTGGATGCCGGACCGCCCGACGCTGGACCCATCGTGTTGAACTGCGCTGCGGGATGCCGAGTCGAGAACGACTGCCAACCGGGCAATCTGCCCGAAGCGTGCGGCGCCGATGGAGGCGTCTGCTCGGTCTGTGATCCGAGCACGCGCTGTGAGGCTGGGCGATGCGTGATGACGGCCTGCCTCGGCTGCTTCGACGCGCTGGGGTCGTGCCGCCCGGGCACCAGCGACTCGCTGGCCTGCGGCGGTGATGGTGGGTTCTGTCAGGCGTGCAGCCCGGGCAACACCTGTCGATCCGGAAGGTGCGCGGTCCAGGCCTGTACGAACCTCACCTGCCCGATGGGCTGTTGCCGCGCCGGCGTCTGTCTGGCGTCGAGCCTCACTTCGTGCGGCATCGGCGGGGCGACGTGCACGACATGCCAGCCCGGAGAGCTGTGCACGTCGTCGGGCATCTGTCGCTGATCACTCGGTCGAGATGCGTCGCACCACGAGGCCGTCTTTGACGTGAATCGCGCGCAGCTCGTTGCCGCAGCGAAAGCCATCGGGCGCGCTCGTGGGCACCAGCGTGGTGCCTTTGGCAATCTCGTTCAGCCACTCCGGTCTCGCCTCCACGCGCGCGGGCACGCAGCTGCGCGTCCACTTCTCGAGGTCGTCCTTGTCGACCGAGACGATCGCGCGAATGTCGCTGTCGTCAGGGCCTGCGAGCAGTCCGCCCGAGTTGTCGTGGAAGACGACGTGAAACGCAGCGTCTTTCACGGGCGAGGCACAGAGGGCGTAGGCGCAGAGGAAGCCAGTGCGCTCCTTGGCGGTCTTGAGCGTGGTGCTGCGCGTGTCGGTCGAGCGCGACTTCTCGTTGCAGCCTGCGAGCGAGAGCACCGCGACGAGCGCGAGCCGGTTCACGGCACCACCAGGAAGCTGCCCGTGTAGGCGCCGAAGCCGTTGCTGATGATGCCGTTGCGTGTGGTCGATGGGTACGCCGAGACGCCGGGGACGATCTCGATGGTGACCGATCCGCCCGTGCGGGTGATGACGCCCGAGTGCGCGCCCGCGACGCAGATTCGCGAGTCGTCGGTGTAGATGGTCGAGCCCCAGATGGTGCCGAGCGCCGCGGTCGGGTTCGACGGGCAGGCGTATTGGAAGCGCACGCCCCACGCGCCGCGGAGCGCTTGAGGGTTCTCTTCCCAGTCGATGAGGCCTTGCGGCATCACCGCGGTGCCCTGCCAGAGCGACCCGCCGTCGTAGGGAACGGGTGGCGTCGTCGGCGCTCCCACCACCAGGTAGCTGCCATCGAAGAGCCCGAAGTCGAGGCTGACGGCGCCGCTGCGAAACGAGCCGACGTACGACGAGACGCCCGGCAGCACTTCGATGAAGACCTCACCGCCCATCGTGCGAGAGACCTTTCCCGAGTGCATGCCCGCCCAGCAGATCGGCGAGTCGTCCGTGTACAGAGGCGTGCCCCAGATGGACTCCTGCACGGCCGTGCCGAGGGCCGGGCACTCGAAGCGGTAGATGACGTTGTTGTTCCCGCGCAGGCCCAGCGAGAAGACGCTGGCTCCGGGGTTGATGGGGCCGCGATCGATGAACGCGCCTCCGTCGAAACCCGACGAGCCGCCAGCCGATGCGGTGCCGCCAGCCGATGCGGTGCCGCCAGCCGATGCGAAGCCGCCAGCCGATGCGAAGCCGCCAGCCGATGGGGAGCCGCCAGCCGACGCGAAGCCGCCAGCCGATGCGAAGCCGCCAGCCGTTGCTGAACCGCCCGCGCGTGCGAAGCCGCCAGCCGACGCGAAGCCGCCAGCCGATGCGGAGCCGCCAGCCGATGCGAAGCCGCCAGCCGACACGAAGCCGCCAGCCGATGCAGTGCCACCCGCTGATGCTGACGTTCCGCCAGCGCGCCCGCCTGCGACGTTGCCGCCCGTCTCGATTCGGGCGCTCCCGCAGGACGACGCGACTCCGACTCCAGCAAGGACGGTGAAGAGGTGAAGGTACCGGCTCATCGCGACTCCCGGGCTCGTCGGCTCGAGGGAGTCTGCTTCATTCAGCTCGAGCGTTCGAGATCAGAGGTCACTGCGGCAGCGCGTACTTGTCGGCGGCGACGTAGACGCGAAAGTGGTGCTCGCCCTCGGCCGTCATCACGGTGGCCTCGGTGCTGCCCTTCGACAACGCCACCAGCGTCACCTTGCGGCCCTGTCGCTTCACCTCGACCAGCGAGGGGTCGTCGACACGAACCGAGGTGACATTCGCGGGCATCGCCATCGTCATCGAGTGCCCCACCGGCAGCGACACCTGCTTCCGCGGGTTCGAGGCGAACGCGACGGTGGACAGAATCGAGGCGAGGAACAGGACGATGATGGAGCGCTTCATACCCGGGGGATGATCATCATCCGTGCCACGGGAAGACCGGTCTGCTTCCAGCCGCTTGGAGTCGGGAGGCGCCGAGTTCGCCTGCGCTGGCGCGCTCCAGTGGTGCGTCGATGGTCCATGCTGGACCAGAATTTCAGCGGGACGCGATCACGCTCGCCGGCACGTAGCCGCAATAGAAGCCGATGCCCTGGGCCCTGGAACAGAGCTCGGCGCGCTCGGGCGAGAACGCGTTCTCAGTCACCAACGCGTCGTCGAAGTCTTCAGCGCTGATGATGCTGGCATCGAGTCCCGACGATGAGGCCGGCGCGCCGAGGAGCACCCGGCCGACGCCCAACACCACGAAGAGCGTGGCCGCGACGGCGACGAGCGCACGGTTGAACGCCCGACGGCGGGGCTCGGTGGCGGTGCGTTGCGCGACGCCCTTCCACAGCGACTGCACTTCATCTCTCGCGGCGCGTTCGCGGAAGAGACGGCGCTCGGCCTCGAGCCAGTTCAGCTCATGGCGGCAGCGTGGGCAGGTCTGTGCGTGGTCTCGCAGCGCTTCGTCGGGGATCTCTCCCTGAACGGCAGCGTCGAGCAGGTGGCTTTTTCCGCAGCGGCTCATGTGGTCGGCCCTCCCAGGTGCGGGAGCAGAGACGCCCTCAACGACAGGCGTGCTCGGTGAATCTCATTCTTCACCATCGGCAATGTCCAGCCCATGGCTTCGGCGATGTCGTCGTACGACAGCCCGTGATCGAGCCGGAGCAACAGCGCGGCGCGCCGGTGCTCCGAGAGCGAGGCGAGGGCGTCGGTGAGGTGTCCTTCGAGCTCGCGGTCGAGCAGGGTGCGCTCGGGGTCGGGAGCGGGAAGCACGGCCGCCGGCACGTCGTCATCGTCACCGCTCTCGAGGGGCAGGTGTTGACGAACGCGCTTCACCTCGAAGGCGACGTTGCGGGCGATGCCGAAGACCCACGGCTTGAAACGATCGTGGTCGCCCAGCTTCGGCAGCTGCACATGGGCGCGCGTGAACGTCTCCTGAGTGGCGTCGTCGGCAGCGTCGCCGTCGCGAATCAGATCGCGCAGGAAGCGGCGCACCGACAGCACGTGTCGCTCGAAGAGTGCCTTGAAGGCCTGCGACTCACCCTTCTGGGCACGCCGAACCAGCGCCTCGTCGGGCGTCTCGGGGGTGATGACCTCTTCGCGGCGGAGCAGTCGGAGCACGGTGCGACAGACAGATGAGCGGACCCCCGTCGGAGTTTCAAGGCGCGCCCAACCGCCTGATCCGACAGGGTCAGAGGTCGACTTGCATGCCCAGCTCGACGACCCGGCCGGGCGGAATGCCGAAGTAGCTCGTGGCCGAGAGGGCGTTGCGCGAGACGAAGGCGAACACGGTCTTGCGCCACCGCATCATCTTCGACTTCCCATGGGTGAGCAGCGTCTCGCGACCGAGGAAGTAGCTCGTCGTGGACGGCTCGGCGACCAGGCCCTGCTCGCGGGCGCGCAGCAGAATCGCGGGCACGTTCGGTGTCTCCATGAAGCCGGTGCGCCAGACGACCCGGAAGAAGCCGTTGCCCATCTCCTTCACGTCGACTTGTTCGTCTTTCGGCACGAACGGAATCTCCATGGGCAGAATCGAGAGCAGCACGACCTGACGGTGGAGCACCTGGTTGTGCTTGAGGTGATGCAGCAACACGGGCGGCGTACCGTCGGGGTTGCCGCTCATGAACACGGCCGTTCCTCGGACGCGGTAGGGCTTGGTGCCCTCGATGTCTTCCAGCAGCGCGCCGATGGGCATGACCGACTGGTTGAAGCGCTGCGCCAGCTCGGCCCTGCCTCGCTTCCAGGTCGTCATCAGCGAGAACATCGTCAGGCCGAGCGCCACGGGGAACCAGCCGCCGTCGAAGAACTTGAGCACGTTCGCCAGGAAGAACGGCAGGTCGAACGAGAGGAACACCGCGCCCAGCAGCAGCACGCGCCACAGCGGCCACTTCCAGTTCAGCCGGGCCATGTAGCTGAAGACGATCGACGTGATGGTCATCGTCCCCGTGACGGCGATTCCATAGGCGGCGGCGAGCGCGGTCGAGCTTCGGAACGCCACCACGAGCGTGAGGCACGCCACCATCAGCGCCTGGTTCACCTCGGGCACGAAGATCTGCCCTTCGTTGTTCTCCGACGTGTGCACGATGGTGACGCGCGGCAGGTAGCCGAGCTGCACGGCCTGGCGCGCCAGGGAGAACGACCCCGAGATGAGCGCCTGGGAGGCGATGACGGCTGCCGCGGTCGCCAGGGCCACCATCGGGTAGACGAGCTGCGTGGGCACCAATGCCCAGAACGGCTTCTCGACCCAGCCGTTCACCAGCAGGTACGCGCCCTGGCCGAAGTAGTTGATGAGCAGGGCGGGGAACACCATCACCAGCCACGCCAGACGAATGGGCTTGGCGCCGAAGTGGCCGAGGTCGGCGTAGAGCGCCTCGCCGCCCGTGATGCAGAGAACGACGGCTCCCAGAATCACGAAGCCATGCCACGGGTCGTGCTGGAAGAGGCGAAACGCCCAGATGGGGTTTGCGGCTTCGAGCACTGCGGGGTTCTGCAGAATGGCCCGCACTCCGAGGACCGTGAGCGTCACGAACCAGGCGACCATGATGGGCCCGAAGACCCGACCGATGCCGCCGGTGCCGCGCTTCTGCACCAGGAACAGCCCCGCGAGGATGACGAGGGTGATGGGCACGACCGCCGCGTCGAGCGCATGGGTGGCCACGCCAAGACCTTCCACCGCCGAGAGCACCGAGATGGCCGGGGTGATGACGCCTTCACCGAAGAGCATCGAAGCGCCGAGCAGGCCCGCCAGCACGACCGCGACCGTCATCTTCTTCGCCGAGTCACGGCCTGGCACGAGCGCGAGCAACGCGAACATGCCGCCCTCGCCCTTGTTGTCCGCGCGGGTGATGAACAGCAGGTACTTGAAGGTGACGACCATCGTCAGCGCCCAGAAGAAGAGCGACAGCACACCCAGCACCGCGTCGTGGGTCACGTCCATCGCGTGCGCTGCCGTGACGAACTGGCCGTTGACCTCCTTCTTCGCGAAGCACTCCTGCATCGCGTAGAGCGGGCTCGTTCCGATGTCGCCGTAGACGATGCCGAGCGCTCCGATGGCCAGCGGGAGCAGCTTCTTCGGGTGGCCGTGACCCGTGTGACCGTTTGCCGGGGCGGGTGAGGGGGGCTCTTTGGGAGCAGGCGCTGCCTCGGGAGCCGCCGCAGGAGGCGTCGACGGCGTGGAAGCTTGCGGAACGTCACTCATGGCGAGCGGCCATAGCCCAACGCCACATCGGGACTAGCCCCACGCAACGCAGTGCGTCTTGTTCATGAATTCACTGAGGAATTCTGGTCGTGGCGGTAGAGCAGGTCGGTTCTGACCACGTACTTCACGCCCTTCAGAACCGGCGCGCCCTCGTGGAGCAGGTGGTGGTTGAAGAGGAGTCCTGCCCCGGTCGACGGCTGGACCTCGAGCTCGAGGTCGTTGAAGCGGGTGGCTCCGCCGACTTCGCAAGTGTTCAGATAGACGAGGAAAGTCAGGAAGCTTCGTTCGGTGGGGCTGCGCTCGAAGCAGCCATCGAAGTGAGGACCGAAGTGCTGGCCGGGGCGATAGCGGTAGCACCGCAGACGCTCGTTGGCCCCGCTGAGCACCCAGTCAGTCTCGAGCCGTGGCGGAAGTTGGGCGCGCAGGCGGTGAAGGAGGAGCGCCGCCAACAGCGGGTCATCGAACATCACCCGGTCGTTGTTCCGCAGGCGCGGCATCATCACTGCGCCCCGGTGGGTCGAGACAGGCGCGGGTTCGGGCTCCATCATTTCGATTCGGTCGATCAGCCCAGCGCACTCGTCGGCCGAGAGCACCGACCCGACGGTCAGCACGAGCGGGTTCCTCCAGGTGAGCGGCTCATCGATTCGGGGGAGCAGTCGAGACATGAAGTCAATATGACTCTAATGAGAGTCAGAACGCAAGTGACCCAACCGAATCGGGGTTGGGGTGTTCGACACCGCATGACTCGCTTCGTGGTGCTGCTGGCGCTGATGGGTTGTGCCTCGACGCCGGCCGCTCCGCCGCGCTCGAAGTCGATCTCACTCCCGCCGACGGTCCTGACTGCGAGTGAGCGCACGACCCACGCCCTCAACCGCCTCGCCTTCGGTCCGTCGTCGAGCGATCGCCAGCGCCTCGACGCCATGGGGCTCGAGCGGTGGGTGGCGGAACAGCTCGCGCCCGGTGACGACCCCGAGATGGCCGCGCGGCTCTCGGGCTTCAAGACGCTGAACCTTTCGGTCGCGGAGTCCTTTCGCGACTACCCGCGGCCGCAGCAGAAGCTCAAAGCGCTCGGCGTCGACGTGAAGACCGAAGAAGGCAAAGCGCAGGCGAAGGCGATGGCGAAGGAGAACCCCGACGAACTCCCGCGCCAGCTCATCGTCGAGCTCACGCAGGCGAAGCTGCTGCGCGCCGCGAACTCGAAGCGGCAGTTCGAAGAGGTGATGGTCGACTTCTGGTTCAACCACTTCAACGTCTCGGCCGAGAAGAACCGCGTGCGGTGGATGGTGAATGCCTACGAGCGCGAGGCGATTCGTCCGCACGTGTTCGGCCGGTTTCGTGAGCTGCTCGGCGCGACGGCGAAACACCCCGCGATGCTCTGGTACCTCGACAACTGGATGTCGGTGCGTGACGGCTTCACGCTGCCTGCGCGCAAGAAGGACGACGACGACGAGCCGCGGGTGATGGGGCTCAACGAGAACTACGCGCGAGAGCTGCTCGAGCTGCACACCGTCGGCGTGAACGCGGGCTACACCCAGCAAGACGTTCGTGAAGCGGCGCGCGCGTTGACGGGGTGGGGCGTCGAGATTCGGCAACGCCAGAAGGACTTCGGCCAGTTCGAGTTCCACCCGCAAGCGCACGATGACGGCGCGAAAGCGGTGTTCGGGCTGACGCTCCCTGCAGGCCTCGGTCGTGACGACGGAGAGCGGCTGCTCGATTTCCTCGCGCGTCACCCTGCGACCGCGAAGCACCTGGCGACGAAGCTGTGTCAGCGGCTGGTGAGTGATTCGCCGTCACCCGAGCTGGTCGATCGTGTCGCGGCAGTGTTCCTCTCGACGGACGGCGATCTGCCATCGACCTATCGCGCCATCGTCGAGAGCCCCGAGTTCTGGAACTCCGCCGCCACCAAGACGCGCACACCGTTCGAGTTCGTCGTCGCCTCGGTTCGAGCCGTGGGCACGCTGGACGAAGCGAAGCTCCCCCTGGCTGCAGCGCTCGAGGTGCTGGGCCAGCCGCTGTACCGCTGCGCTCCGCCGACCGGGTACCGAGAGGACGCCGCCGCGTGGATCTCTGCTGGTGCGCTCGTCTCGCGAATCAACTTCGGGCTGAGGCTCGCGACCGGCCGCGTTCCAGGTGTGGTGGTGCAGTTGCCATCGAAGGACACCAGCGTCGAACGAATCGCAGAGCAGGTGCTGGGCCGTCCTGCTTCGCCCGCGACGCTCGCCACGGTGACGCGCGCGCTTGGCAGTGACGACTCGCTCGACGAACGGCGGCTCGAGGTCTCGAAGGTGGTGGGGTTGCTGCTCGGCTCTCCGGAGTTCCAGAAACAATGATCTCTCGTCGCCGCTTGATTCAGTCGCTCGCGCTGTTCGGAGCTGCGCCCGTCTTCGGGCAGACACCCTCGAAGAAGACGCTGGTGATCGTCTTCCTGCGCGGAGGCGTCGATGGCTTGTCGATGGTGCCTCCGCTCGGAGATCCGCAGTACGCGCCGCTGCGACCCTCGCTGAAGGTGAAGGGGCTGCCGCTCGATTCGATGTTCGGGCTTCATCCGTCGATGGCGCCGCTCGAGTCGCTCTTTCGCGCAAAGCAGCTGGCCATCGTGCACGCGACGGGGCTGCCGAACGCGCCGCGAAGCCACTTCGAAGCCCAGGACTTTCTCGAGTCGGGAACGCCGGGGCGGCGTGCTCCAGAGGGCTGGCTCAACCGTGCGGGCCGAGAACTGCCTGCCTCGCCCTTCTCGATGGTGGCGATGCAGAACGCACTGCCACTCTCGATGGGCGGTGACTCGCGCGCGCTCGCGTTTCCTTCGCTGAAGGACTTTCGCGTCGCTGGTGGTGACGTGGCCGCCGCGACCTTCGAGGCGCTCTACGATCAGGCCGTCGACGAGGCGCTCCGAACATCTGGTCACGAGGCGTTCGACTCGGTCGCGAAGGTGAAACACGACGGGCTCGCCGAACGCGCTCCGCAGAACGGTGCGGTCTGGCCGAAGTCTCCACTCGCGCGTCGGCTGCAGGACCTCACGCGCCTCATTCATGCCGATGTCGGGCTCTCGATCGCCGCGACCGAAATGGGCGGCTTCGACACGCACCTCGCGCAAGAGGGCCAGCTCGCGAACAAGCTTGAGGAAGTGGCCGAGGCGCTCTCGGCGTTCGCGAAAGACCTCGGGCCGAAGCTCGCCGACGTGACACTGCTGACGATGACGGAGTTCGGGCGCACCGCGAAAGAGAACGGCACGAGGGGAACCGATCACGGCACGGCGTCGGTCTCGCTCGTGCTCGGCGGCGGTGTGGCTGGAGGCCGCGTCATCGCCGACTGGCCCGGCCTGACGCAGCTCTTCGAAGGACGCGACCTGCGCAGCACGACCGATCTGCGCTCGGTGATGTCGGAGTGTCTCGACGCGACCGGGATTCGCCGCCGCGACGTCTTTCCCGACTTCACCCCTTCACGGCTGGGGCTGTTTGGTTGATCGTCTGTTCATGAAGGCACTCGCGCTCTCGGTGTTGTTCGTGCTGCCCGCGCTCGCGGACGATCGCCCGCCCATTCCGATGCCCGACGAGTGGAGCCGCTGCTCGAAGGACGCGGAGTGCACCTACGTGAGCCTCGGCTGTTGCGACACCACGCCCGTCAATCGCACGCATGCCGACCAGGCGCAGAAGAAGCTCAACGACTCGGGCCGCCTGCCGTGCCCCGTGAAGGCGGCTTGCGGTCGAGGCCCCGAAGGAAACTGGGCGGGGACGGCTGGGCACTGCGTGAAGAAGCGCTGTGGCCCGCCGAAGTGGTGACGGCTCACCGCGGGTGAAACACCAGCTCGAAGGGCGTTCGGCCGACAATGAAGAAGTCGTCGTTCGCGCCAAGCAGGGTGCCTCGGTGGCTCCACCACCAGAGAAAGCCGCCACTCGCGTCCGAGTCTGGGAAGACGGAGCCACGCCCCTGGGTCGAGGTCAGGACTGGCGCGGACGACATGACCGCCCTGAGCTCCGGTCCACGGCCCGTATCCAGAACGATCGTTCGCCAGAGCCCAGCGTTCATGCCGTCTGGCCCGGTGAAGCGCTCGGTTCTCGCCCGGTCTCGAGTGGTTCGCTGCAGCACGCCGATCGAGTCCCTGGCGTTGCCGAAACCGTCGAAGTTCGTGGGGTCGAAAGCGGTCTGCCAGATGTCGGTGCGGGTGACGCCCAGCAGCACTCCGAAGCCCACGGTGCTCGCACAGGAAAAGAAGGAAGGACACGTGGTCTGCTGGCAGCCGCGTGTGACGGTACAGACGGCCTGCTCCGATGCGAGCACGGGTCGGTCGTCCGTCAGGCGCAGCGCGAGCGCGTACCGCTCGAGGTCGGGAAAGCCGGACAGACTGCGGGCGGTCAACACGCGGCCGTCCCAGCGCAGCTCGACGAGGCCGCTCTTCACGCCACGCAACGCCACGCCCGGTTGCGTCTCACCCCACGGCAGGGCGATCTGGGCGTCGACCCGGCCATCGAGTCGCAGGCCTCCCGCGCCGAGGTCGGTGCGGTGTTCGTAGCCCAGGCCGTCTGCGGTCCAGATCTCGTCTCCAACGACGGCGAGCTGATCGCCCTTGAAGTGACCATCGATGGAGCCGTCATCGCGATACACCCAGATGTCTTCGTTGCGGCGACAGAAGACGCGACCGGGCTTCGCGCGGAACGGCCCCTCCGAGCACGTGTCCATGCGGTCGACGTAGGTGCGGGTGAAGTCGTTGGTCTCGTCGATGGCCTTCACGGCGTAGAGCGGCACGACGACGACGAGCTGCGAGGCCGCGTTCACGACGCGCAGCTGAATGCGGCCCCGAACCTTCGCGGTGAACAAGACGGTGACCGAGTCGGCGCTCGCCTCGACGCCGTCGACGGGTTGCTCGTCGTTCGTGCTCGAGAACGCCAGGGCACGAACGCCGCCCAGCCCGGGACGAAGAAAGATCTGCTCCTGCATCCCGATGCGCACGAACTGCTCCGGGAGCACCGCGACGTCGACAGGGCCCGGGCCATCGGGGTTCAGCGGAGACACGGGCGCAGGAACGGGGCCTCGAGGCTCGACGGGCGGCGAACAACCGGCCGCCAGGCAGAGAATGACGATGAGAGCGGACTTCACGCTGGCCTCCTGAGCACCGCCGGCCGCGGGACGCGAAGCTGAGCCTGCGGCGATCCTGTTGCGCGTTCAAGTCTGCTGGTCGCGTAGGCTGCGCTTCCGATGAAGGGTCAGCACCTCGGCGCCTGGGAACTCGTCGATCGTCTCGACGAAGGTCCGTACGGTGTCACCTGGTCGGCGGTCGACGCGACGGGACGGCGGGCGCGGTTGCTGATGTTGCCCGAGGCCGCTTCCGGTGAACTCCTGTTCGAGCGCCTTCGTCGTGGCGCTTCCCGCGCGGCTGCCGTCGATCACGACGCCTTCGTTCCCGTCACCGAGGTCGCGCAAACAGCCGATGGCCGGTTGTGGCTCACGATGGATCCGGCCGAAGGACCATCACTCGATCGCCTCGTTCGCCATCGCGCCATGCAGTTCGATGACGCCGTCGCGTTGATTCATCAGCTGCTCAGCGCGTTGTCGGCGGCACATCAGCAGGGCCTCGTGCATCGCATGTTGTCGCTCGCGTGCCTCGAGCTGCCGGAGCGGGGGCCGAAGAAGCTTCGTATTCGAGAGCTGTGGATGGCGAACGCGCTCACGCCCGAGCTGCACCTGACGCTGACGGGCAGCGCGAACATTGGTGTGCCGGGCTTCGTGGCTCCAGAGCAGGTGGAAGGCCTGGCCGTCGACGCGCGCACCGATCTGTTCGCCGTCGGCTGCATCGCCTTCGAGCTGTTGACGGGGCGGCCAGCGGTTCCGGGCGCGAGCGCGGCCGATCGTCTGGTGAACGTGCTGCGTGGCGGTGTCTCTCGCGTCTCTCGGCTGCGCCCCGAGGTGCCGGCGTGGCTCGACGAGCTGGTCGCGCAGTTGCTGGCCAGCAGCCCCTCGTCACGGCCCGCGACTGCAGCCGAGGCGATCTTCGTCATCGAAGGGAAGCGCGCCGAGCCGCGGCCGATCGAGAAGCCAGTCGAGTTCGCGAATCAACGCGTCGATCTCCCGCGCGTCGAGACCCGTGTGCCCGATGAGGTGTTTGGTGAGGTGCAGCAGCCGCCGAACCTCGCGCGGGCGCCGACGACTGCCTCGCGCCGAAGCCCGTGGGTCTGGGTGCTCGTCTCGATGCTCGCAGCGGTGGCGGTGGTCGGGGGCTACCTGCTGATGCCAGGACGGGCCATCGAGAGCCCCGATCATCGTGGCTTGTTGACGATCGAGTGCATCGGCTGCCGCGACGGAGCCACAGTGCAGGTCGTCGGCCCGAACCCAACCACCCTCGCCTTGCCGGCACGGGTGCGTCTACCGCCGGGCAGGTACGTGCTCGACGTCGATTTGGAGTCCGTGCCGCTCCCGCTCCTCGTTGGGCCGGGGGAGGTGGTCTCGGCTCGGTACAACTGGATCAAGCAAGAATGGGTGACGACACGCTGACGCGTCACAGCTCGCCGGGCAGCTCTTCGCCTTCCTTCACCTTCGCCCACATGGCCGTCTGATCGCCCGTGTAGATGACGGTTTCACCCTGCCGGAACTCGAACTGGTAGCGCACCATGATGTTGTCGTTCATGCGGCGGCTGCGCGTCGCCCAGCCCTTGAGCACGACGGGCGTGCCGGGCTTCGCGAGCGCGAGAAAACGCGCCTCGTGAATCTTCGCGCCGTAGCCGATCCATCCCTCGGCGTGGCGCAGGCCGAGCACGTAGTACGCGTGCACGAAGCCGATCATGCCGGTCATGTGCACCATGAGGCCGCCGCTCAGGTGACGCGGGTGACGAACGGGGTGAACGCGTTGCGCGCGCGTGAGCGGGAGATCGTCGTGCACCGGCATCTGGCAGACGACCTCGCCCTTCTCTTTGTCGACCGAGAGGATGTCGTCGATCAGCAGGCCTTCGGGGAAGTACGGGCAGTCGTCGACGAACGCTTGTTCGAGGGCCATGTCAGAGGGTCTCTTTGAAGGTGGTGGCGATGCGCTCCCAGAGGCGCTCGGTGACGAGCGGGTCGGGAACCATGTGCGTGAAGTTCGAGAGCGGCAGCACGGCGTGCGGCTTGCCGGCCTTGAAGAGCGCGTCTGACAACTTCAGCGAGTGCAGGAAGTACACGTTGTCGTCGGCGGTGCCGTGGATGAGGAGGATGGGGCGCTTCGCGTCCTTCACGTACGAGAGCAGCGAGCTGACCTCGTAGGCCTTCGGCTGCGCGTCGGGCAGGCCGAGGAAGCGCTCGGTGT
Source organism: Archangium gephyra (assembly GCA_943370055.1). Lineage (GTDB taxonomy): Bacteria > Myxococcota > Myxococcia > Myxococcales > Myxococcaceae > Xiheimicrobium > Xiheimicrobium gephyra_A. The sequence continues at coordinate 52,638 of CALRPN020000018.1, read as the reverse complement.
AGTGCGTGTCGTAGTCGCGCCAGTCGACGACGGGCGCTCCCGAGACGGCGCTCTTGATCACGTCGCCTTTGGCCATCGCGAGGAGCGCGGCCATGTAGCCACCGAAGCTCCAGCCGTAGACGCCGACGCGGCCGAGATCCATCTCGGGCACCTTCGCGGCGAGTTGCTTGAGGCCGTCGATCTGATCATTCGCGGTGGTGGTGGCGAAGTCGAACTTGATAACGCGCTCATAGTCGCGGCCGCGGCGGGGCGTTCCACGGCCGTCGATCTTCACGACGATGAAGCCCTGGTTCGCGAGCCACTGGAGCACGAGGTTCTCGCGCATGACCTCGAGGACTTCGAGGTGGCCGGGGCCTCCGTAGACGTTGAGCACCACGGGGTACTTCGTGCCCTTCTTGAAGTCCTTCGGGCGAATGACGGCGGCGCGCATCGAGAGCGGCGCGGCGAGCGTGAGCATCTCGAGGTTGAGCGCGAGTGAGGGCTCGATGGCGACGCTGGGCAGCTCGCCGGCCTTCGCGCCGTCTTTCATGACGAAGAGCTTCGGCATCGAGCGGGTCGAGGTGGTGGTGATGACGAACGCGGAGCCGTCGTCGCTCATCACTGCGCCTTCGCTGGCCCGGCCTTCAGAGAGGGTCTTCACGCGCTCGACGGGGCCGCCGTTGACGGTCTTGAAGAGGAGCGTCTGCGTCGGGTCGTCGCCGCCGAGGAAGTAGAGCGTGCGCGACTTGGGTTCGAAGCCGACGAGGCCGAGCTCGCCTTTGGGGCGGGCGTCGGGCTTCACCCAGGTGACGGGCGAGGAGCCGTCGGCCTTGCGCAGCTCGATCTCATGACCGCCGTTGCGCTCGGTGTCCCAGAAGAAGCCGGAGCCGTCGGGGAGCCAGTGCGGCATGTCCTGGTTGATGTTGAGCCACGCGGCGTCTTCTTCGGCGACGAGGAGCGTCGACTTGCCGGTCTTCGGATCGATCGCGAGCAGCTGCGCTTTGGTCTGCTCGCGGTTCTGCACGAGCACGGAGAGGCTTCCGGCCTTCGGCCACTTCACGGTGTTGAGGTACGGGGACGCGGCGTGGTCCCACGAGACGTCGACGGCTTTTCCGCCGGTGATGGCGATGATGGCGAGGCCGACGGTGACGTTCTTCTTTCCAGGGCGCGGGTAGAAGAAGCGCTCGGTCTCGGCTTCGGGGTGCATCGGGTCGGCGATGCCGAAGCGCTCGAGGCCGGTGTGATCGGTCTTCTGGAAGACGACGTGTTTTCCGTCGGGAGAGAACCAGAAGCCCGAGAAGCGGCTCATCTCTTCCTGGGCGACGAACTCGGCGAGGCCGTTGGGCTTGTCGTCGGTGCCGCCTGTGGTGACGCGCGACTCTTTGTTGGAGGCGAGGTCGACGACGTGCACGTCGTTGGAGCGGACGTAGCCGACATGCGTGCCAGCGGGAGAGAACTTGGGATCGATGCAGGCGCCGTCACCGGTCTTGAGCTGGGTGACCTTTTTGGAGGCGCGCTCGACGAGGTAAAGCTTGCCGGAGAGCACGACGAGCAGCTTCGAGCCGTCGGGAGAGAGCTGGTAGCTGGTGAAGCCGCGGGCCGAGACGCGCTGACGTTCGAGGCGGGCCTTCTCGGCGGCGGTGAGCGTCTCGCTGGCTCCCTGGAGCAGCGTGTCGGGCGTGAGCAGCTCTTTGGTTTCACCCGTGGCGACGTCGAACTCGTAGAGCAGCTGGCGCGAGTCTTTCGGCGCGGAGCGGAGGAAGAACACGCTCTTTCCGTCGGGCGAGAACTTCGGCTTCTCGGGCCGGCCCGCGAGGTATCGGCGCGTCTCGGCGTACTCACGAAGGAACTGCGGATCGGCAGAGGTCGCAGCGAGAATGGTCGTCATGATGATCACGGGCGCGCGACATAGCGCAGGTCAGGGCCGCATGAATCACCACGTCGCGAACTCGGAAAGCCGCGTCACCGGGAGTAGAACCGAGTCGTGATCACACAGGTCTCCATCAAGGATCTTCGAGGCATCGCTGAAGGTACGGTCAGTGGGCTCACACCGCTGACGATCCTCACTGGAGTGAACGGCTCGGGGAAGAGCACGATCCTCGATGCATTGCTGATTGCGGCAAGTACCTACCCGGGGATGGCTATTGGTCAGGCCATCAAGAGAAGGGTCTCTCGCCAGTTCACTGGTCAGTGGCTCATTCGCAATCGCGGGCACGAGGCGTCGATTCGAACTCAGGTGACCAGTGGGGCCGTTCGACATGTCCCACTTCACTGGGTGGATGAGATGCAGGCAACCACGCTCGCTTCCGGTCAAGACGAACGGGAACTCCTTGGTGCCGTGAAGAGCGTTGTCGAAATGGGTGGCACGAAAGGGACGAGTCTCACGTTCTTTAGAGAAGACGGCTCCTATTTCGCAACCCGTGACTACGGCGACGAGTTGGTGCGCGGCGAGTTCGCCGCGAATGCGGAACTCGTGGACATGAGAGGTCTCGCCAGTGATCAACGGGATCTCACAGACGTTCTCAGCGATGCAGTCGCCGCGGGTTTTCGGCCTGTAACCGTCGAGCTCCTCACCGCAGTGGTTCCGGGGCTCAAGAACCTCGAGGTGCTCCGTGTCGGCAGCGGCTTCGAGGTTTGGCTCGTCTTCGAGGATCGAGCTGTTCCGCTCTCAGTGGCCGGCGACGGGATTCGAGCAGTTGCTCGGCTTGCTCTCGAACTCTCAGCGCTTCCGAGCGGGCTGGCTCTCCTCGAGGAGCCAGAAGTGCACCAGCACCCCGGAGCACTGAAGCAGTCGGCCGCGACCATCGTTGGAAGCGTGAAGCGTGGCCTTCAGGTCGTCGTTGCAACGCACAGTCTCGAACTCATCGATGAACTCCTTCTCGCGGCCAAGAAGGCCGAGATGCTCGACAAGCTCACCGTTCAGAATCTTCGCCTCGTTGGTGGCGTGCTCGCTTCGACCCGCTTCGAAGGACCAGAATCCGATCGCATTCGCAATGTGATCGGCACGGAGCTGCGCTGATGAACTCGCTGATTGTCTGCGAGGGCTACCAGGACCGCGCCTTCGTCGGCGCCTGGGTCAACTGGCTGCGCAAGAAGAACAAGGCGCCCGTTCGGTCGGTGATGGAGGAGAAAGAGCAGCGGGTTCGAGCAAAAGGTGCGCATGTGAAGGCCTGCGGCGATCGTCAGCTCTGCATCGCTCCGGCAGGGAGCTACGAGCAAGTGACGACCCACGCCGCGGACTTGCTGAAGGCGAACTCGGCGTTGCTCGATCGTGCCTGCCTCGTTGTCGACGCAGATGGACAAGCTCCGGAGGATCGCGAGAAAGCGGTGACCGACAGCCTTCGTGGCAAGGGCTACTCGGGCCCGCTCGAGGTCATCGTCTGGGCGCCGCAGCTGGAGTCCATCATCGAGCAGGCCCTGCGAGGCCTGAACGCCAGCGCAATGACTGCCATCGACGAGTTCCTGACGAAGGCGCACCCAACCGCTACGACGAAGAAAGAGCGGGCGTTCGTCTATTGCGCCGCGTGGGAACCAGACAACTTCGGCGAGGCGTTCTTTGGCTTCGTCTGGAAGAACGAGAAGGTTCGAGAACATCTGGAGCCGCTCCTCTCGTCGTTCGAGGCGAAACTGCTGCTCATGCTCGGGTAGGGCGTGGGTAATCTGCCAACGTTCAGGTGGGTAATCTGCCAGCTGTCCCGTGGGTAATCTGCCAGACCTCAGCGGCGGGTCTGGGCGTGCTTCGCCGAGATCGACTCGGCGTCTCGTTCGATCGCGAGGGCCCAACACTCCCGTGCCTCGACCATGCGGGCGGCGTCACGGAGCGCATCTCCCAACGAGAGCCAGCTCGCGCCGCCCTGACACTTCCATCGATGTTCGCGAGCCCGCACGAGCGTCTTCAGCGCTTCGTCGAGCCGACCGCGCTGCACGAACCAGCGCGCCTCGAGGAGCAACAGGTTCCGCTCCGTCGACGCCCGCACGGTCACGCGTCGGCACTCGTCGATCGCCACTCGCGCGTCGTCGAGCCGGCCGAGGTTCAGCAGCACCAACGTTCGCGTGAGGAAGACCTCGGCCTGAAAATCGAGCCCGAGATCGGGCGCGACGACCGACTGCACGAGCTTCAGCGCGCTCTCGTGATCGCCCGTCGTCGTGTGTAGCCACGCAAGGGCAGTCTGCGCCCCCGCATGCACGAGGGCGCCTGCGTCGTCAGTCGGTCCCGGATCGAGCAACGCGCGCGCACGCTCGAACTCGCCCAGCTCGACGAACGCCTCCGACAGGTTGATCCGATTGAGCCACTCGAAGTCGCCGGGATCGGTCTCGTCACCGACGCCAATCGCAGCGCCTTCTGCCACCGCCTCGCGATACCTCCCGAGCGCGACCAGCATCAACAGGCGATCGATCGGCCACGACTCTTCGATCGCGTCGCGCAGCGCCTCGGCGTCACCCGCGCGATAGAGCTCCAGCGCAGTGCTCATGCGGGCTGGAGGCGCTCCTTCGCCTGCGCCGCCCAGTGCGACTCCGCGTCACGTTCGATCGCGAGGCTCCAGCACGTGCGGGCTTCCTCGATTCTTCCCGCGTCACGGAGCGCATCTCCCAACGCGAGCAGGCTCGAACCACCCTGACACTTCCAGCGGTGATCTCTCGCCGCTGCGAACGTCTTCACCCCTTCGTCGATGCGCCCGCTCATCACCTGCCACCTCGCTTCGAGCAGCAGCACGTTCCGTTCGGTCGACGCCCGCGCTGTGAGCCGTCTGCATTCGTCGAGCGTTTTCCGCGCCTCGTCCAGTCGGCGAAGGTTCATCAAAATCAGCGCCCGCGTGAGGAAGGCCTCGGCGCAGTAGTCGGCTCCCAGGTCCTGTGGAGTCACCGCTTCGAGCGTCTTCAACGCCCGGTCGTGTTCACCGAGACACGTCAGCGTCCAGGCGAGGCCACACCCGCGGCCAGCGGCCAGCAGCGCAAACTCAGGTGGCTCGGGCGCGAGGAACTCGACCGCTTCCGTCATTCGGCCGACCTCGACCAGCGCTTCGCACGCGTTGATGCGCTCGAGCCATGTGAGCGGATCGGTCAGCCCGGCCGTCCACATCAACGCGTTCTCCCGGGCAACCTCGAGCGCGAGCGCGTAGCGACCGAGCGCAACGTTCAGCGCGATTCGCGAGTTCCGGTCCGAGTTCGGGAGCAGGCGCTCGACCGAACTTGCATCACCCTTGCGGTACCCGATCTGGAGATCCGTCAGGGCCGGGGGCTTGTCCTGCGGCATCGCAACGATCAGGGCCCAGATGATCGCGATGCCGAGCCCGATACCGACGAGCAGATTGCCGTAGCTGTCGAGCACGTCTCATCCGCGCGAACGCATCGAGATCAACGCCCGTAGCCCGGGCGACACCTCGGTGAACTGCACGCCCAACGCATGCCACGTGCTCGTCATCGGGTTGCCCGGCCGCGCCCACGCGACCACGCCCTTCCACCTCAGCTCCTTGTTCCCATGGAGCACGTACCCCTCGACCGGCATGCCCTGCGGCAACAACGCCGTCGTCTCGAGCTGAAACCCTCCCGGGCTCACGTCGGCGCTCAGCGCTGCCTGCTTGCCACCAATCGACACGGGCAGGCGAACGGCTTTGCGATCGTCACGGCGGTTGGTCGTCGTCATGAACCGAACGGTCGCACGACAGGCCTGTCGCACAACTTTTCGGCCGGCCGCTGATCAGTCCGACAGCGACATCGCCCAGCGTTCGGTCGCCTCGTCCGCAGGGAAATACGACTCCACCGTCAGCTCCTGCGCCGTCACGTCGAGCGGAGTGCCCAGCGTCGTGAGCATCGTGAACAACCGCGCTTCGTCGTCGCCGCGCTTCATGTGCACCAGCGACACCGGAGCGCTCGCCGTGATCTCGAACGGCCTCAACACCTCGACGCCCGGGTACGTGCGCACGTGCTGCAACAACGCGCGGCGCTCCTCGTCGTGCGGGTACATCGTGCACTCGCGCTCCAGCCGCTCGAGCGCGAACGTCGCCACCTCGACCCAGTTCACCATGCTCGGCCGCAGCCCCTGCGGGTGAAGGATCGACTTCGCCAGGTTCGTGAGAATCGTCGGGTCGTCGGGCGGGGAGGGGAGGAAGCGATTGAGCATTCGCATCGCGCCCTCGTTCATGCGCACCAGGTTCCACGCGCGATCGAAGACGACCGCGCCATACGGCTCCTGCTTCGCGAGCAGCAGATCGATCGCCCGCCGCACCGGCGCCATCTCGAGACTCTCGAGCGCGCTCGATGTGTACACCGCCGCGAAGCCCGCACTCGACAGCATGGTGTTCCGTTCTCGCAGCTCGAGCTCGAGCGCGCTGGCCAGCAACAACACCATCTCGCGGCTCGGCTTCGACTTGCCGTTCTCGAGGAAGCTCAGGTGCCGCGTCGAGATCTCTGCCTCGAACGCCAGCTGCTCCTGAGACAACCGTCGCGTCGTTCGCCAGCGCTTGAGCAACCCTGCGAAGCCATCCATGCGGGCACTGTAGCGACCTCGCGCCGCCCGCCCATGACCTCGCACGTCATGGTGTTCGTGACCTCTCGGCAGCACCTTGCGTGCACCCTCGCAGTCCCAACGGAGCACCACATGCGCCTCACCGTCCTCGTCGTCCTCTTCCTCGCCTTCACCGGGTGGACGCTCTCGGTCGTCGCCTCGAGCGGGCCGATCGGCTTCATTCCACTCCTGGGTCGAGAGCCCTGGGCCGCGCAGATGTTCGTCGACTTGTTCATCGCGCTCTTCGTCGCGTGGTCGTGGCTGCGTCACGACGCGAAGGCCCGAGGCATTCCCGCAGTGCCGTACTTCATCGGCACCCTCGCGTTCGGAAGCATCGCGGTGCTCGCGTACCTCATTCACCGTGAGCTGGTCGGTCGCCGCTCGCCGCAGCCGCAAACGAGTGTCGCTTGAGGGGCGCTTTCCGCCCGTGACACGGAGCGAGTTGCGCCGGGGGCGCGAACTCCGCTTTGGTGCGGCTCCCGCAAGGCCGGCTGCACTGGAGTCGACATGTCCTTCCCCCGCTCGCTCTCCCTCGTCGCAGCCCTCGCGCTCGCGTCGTCATGTGGAACGAAGTTCCCCTGTGACGCGAAGTCGTGTCCCACTGGCTGCTGCAACCCATCGTCAGGGCGCTGCGAGCTGGGCTCCACTGCTGATCAGTGCGGCGCCAACGGCGCTTCCTGCACGACGTGCGGGGCAGGGCAGATGTGCCTGAGCGGTGGCTGCGCGGCGAACGGCACCGGCGGAGGCACTGCCGTGATGCCCACGACCTTCTGGTACAAAGACGTGTTGCCCATCACCCAGGTTCGCTGCGCGAACTGTCATCAGGCCGGCGGCATCGGCCCGTTCCCGTTGCAGACGTACGCGCAGGCGAAGCCGATGGCTGCGGCGATGAAGGTCGCGGTCGTCGCGAAACGAATGCCACCGTGGATGCCGGACACCTCGTGCGGCGGTCCCTTCGTCGACGATCGCAGCCTCACGCAGGCGCAGATCGACACCATCTCGAAGTGGGTCGACGAAGGCGCCGCCGAAGGAAACCCTGCCGATGCGCCCGCGGCTCCCGGCCCTGTCGGCCAGCTCCCGCGCATCGACTCCACGCTGACGATGACCGAGCCGTACACGCCGTCATCGACGCAAACCGATGACTACCGCTGCTTCCTCGTCGACCCGGCGCTCCCCGCTGCGCGCTTCGTCACGGGCTACGACATTCAGCCCGGCGTCACCGCCGAGGTGCACCACGTCATCGTCTACATCGTCGATCGCGCTGCGGCCCGCACGAAGGACATGAACGAAGCAGGCCCGGGCTGGACGTGCTTCGGAGACTCCGGCCTCACGAGCCCCGGCCCCATCGGCGCGTGGGCTCCCGGTACCGGCGCCGTCATCTACCCCGCAGGCACCGGCATTCAGCTGCAGCCGAACCAGGCCCTGGCGATGCAGATTCACTACAACACCATCTCGGGCACGCGCACGCCTGACCAGTCGGCCGTGAAGCTCATGTACTCGCCGCAGGGCACCAGCCTCACGTCGGCGTACCTGATTCCCCTCGTGGGCGACGGCTTCATGATTCCGCCCAACGCGACCAACTATTCGTACAGCAAGGAGTTCCCCAACCCCACGCGCGCGCTCGCCATCAAGGTCTACGGCCTGATGCCGCACATGCACACGCTGGGGAAGCGCATCACCATCAAGGGGCCGAGCGACGCGTGTCTCGTCGACATTCCGAAGTGGGACTTCCACTGGCAGTCGCAGTACTTCCGCCCGCAGCCGTTCACCGTGCCGGCCAATGGCTCGGTGACGATGACCTGCACGTGGGACAACCCGACCTCGCGAATGATCCGCTGGGGCGAGAGCACGCAGGACGAGATGTGCTTCGCGTACATCTACGCCACGCTGTGAGGATGCACTCGCGCGCGAGTTCGGAGTAGACCCGCGCGCCATGAGCTACACGGTCCTCGCACGGAAGTACCGGCCCCAGGCCTTCGAAGAGATGACGGGCCAGGAGCACGTGGTTCGCACCGTCGAGAACGCCATCAAGCTCGATCGCGTCGCGCACGCGTACCTGTTCGCCGGCCCTCGTGGCGTCGGCAAGACGACCGCCGCCCGCCTGCTCGCCCGCGCGCTGAACTGCGAGAAGGGCCCGACCTCGACGCCGTGCGGAACGTGCCGCGCCTGCATCGAGATTCGCGACGGCATCAGCACCGACGTGCAGGAGATCGACGGCGCCTCGAACAACGGCGTCGAGAACGTTCGCGAGATTCGCGAGAACGCGAAGTACCAACCGCAGCGCGACCGCTTCAAGATCTACATCATCGACGAGGTGCACATGCTCTCGGGCGCCGCGTTCAACGCGCTGCTCAAGACCCTCGAAGAGCCGCCTGGTCACGTGAAGTTCATCTTCGCGACCACCGAGGCGCACAAGCTGCCCGACACCATTCTCTCGCGCTGCCAGCGTCACAACTTCCGCCGCATCTCGCAGGCCGCGATGCTCAAGCGCCTGAAGGAGATCGCCGAGCTCGAGAAGGTGAAGATCTCCGACTCCGCGCTCTCGCTGATCGTTCGCCAGTCCGAAGGCGGCATGCGTGACTCGTTGTCGCTGCTCGATCAGGTGTTGAGCGCGTGCGGCAACGAACCGAAAGACGCCGACGTCGCCGAAGCGCTGGGCACCATCGATCGCACCGTCGTGCACGCGCTCGCGAAGGCCCTCGTCACCCGTGATGCAGGCACCGTGCTGAAGGTCACCGAAGAGCTGTGGAACCGCGGCGTCGATCTGCGCCGGCTCGCCGAAGAGCTCGCGTGGTGGCTGCGGCACCTGTTCGTGGCGCGCGCGACTGGCGCTGCTCCCGAAGAGCTCGCCGACACCGATCGGGAAGCGGTCGTCTCACTCGCGCGTGACGCAGAGGCCGCGCAGCTGGCGCGCCTGTTCGACGTCGTGCACTCGGGCGTGTGGGAGATCGCGCGCGCTCCGCAGCCGCGGCTCGCGTTCGAGATGACGCTGCTGAAGGCGCTGCACCTGTCGCCCGCTGCTTCGATTCCCGAGCTGATCAGCCGCGTCGAGCGCCTCGCCTCGGGTCAGCCCGCGACGGCCGGAGCGCCCGGAGGTCGCTCCACCTCCACGCCCTTTCGCGCCTGAAGCACCACGACCGGCTGAGCCTGCGAAGGTCGCGGCCTCCGCACGTCCGCCGCAGCCTGAGGTCAAGCTCGTCAACCGCACGCTGCCTGCGTCGGCTGCGACTGAAGTGGACGATGTTCCCGACGAGCCCGAGGAGAAGCTGTTTGCTCCCGAAGGCAGCGCTGAAGGCTGCGCGTCGGGTGAGTGTCTTCCCGATGGAACGCCCATCGCTGCAAAGCCCGTCGAGGCGCCGAAGGTCGTACCAGTCGAAGCTCCCAGGGCCGCGGAGGCGCCGAGAGTCGTCGCCGCTCCGAAACCTGTCGAAGCGCCGAAGCCCGCGACGCCGAGCGTCGTCGAGGCTCCGAAAGCGGTCGAGCAGCCGAAACCCGCAGTCGCTCCAAGAACTGTCGACGCGCGGCCAGCGGCGCCTTCGAGTCTGATCGAACAGTGGAAGGTCGCTGTCGAGGCTGTGCGCGTCGCCTCTCCCCGGCACGGCAAGTCGTTGAGCCACGGCCGCTTCGTCAGCATGGAGCCCGGCACCGTTCGCATCGCGTTCCCCAACGACGCTGCGTTTCACCGCTCCACCGTCTTCGGCATGTCGCGCCAGCTGATCGAGGAGGTGCTCACCAAGCACTTCGGCCGGCCCACGAAGGTCGCCGAAGACAACACCTCGCAGGCCCTCGCCGCCGCTGCGCCCAGCATTGCTGAGGACGAAGCGAAGGAAACGGCCGCGCGCCACACCGCCATCGACGCGCACGTCGCGCAGCACCCCGCGATCCGCAACGTGCTCCGCATTCTCGGTGGCACCGTCGAGCACGTGCAGTACCTCGAGCCCGTTCGCGAAGCGCCCTCGCTCGTGCCGGTCGCGAGTGTTCCCGACGACGAGTGACGCCTGTTCAGGACCTCTCGAATCCGCTACGCCCCCACGCCTTCACATCACCCGGAGTCGTTCATGCCTGGAGTCGATCTCAACTACTTCATCCGTCAGGCCAACAAGCTGACCGAGAAGATCGAGAAGCGGAAGCAGGAGCTCTCTGCCGAGACGGTCGAGGGCAAGGCCGGCGATGGCCTCGTCGTCGTCGTCGCTACCGCGACGCAGGAGATCAAGAGCATCAAGATCGACAAGAAGGCCGTCGACGATCTCGCCATGCTCGAAGACCTCGTCACCGCCGCCGTCAACGCCGCCCTCGTGCAGAGCAAAGAGCACCAGCAGAAGGAGCTCGCGAAGGTCTCGGGCGGCATCAAGATTCCCGGCATCACCTGAGCCGACGCGATGACCCCCGACGCGATCAACCGGCTGGTGGCGCAGCTCGCCCGCCTGCCCGGCATCGGTGAGAAGACGGCCCAGCGGCTGTCGTTTCACCTGCTCCGCACGCCCGATCTCGCGCGCGGGCTGTCGAACGCCCTCGTCGAGGTCGTCGATCGCGTCAAGCTGTGCCCACGCTGCTTCAGCCTGCACGACGGGCCCGAAGATTCCCGCTGCGGCTACTGCACCGACTCGCGCCGCGAAGAGCGTCTGCTCTGCGTCGTCGAGGGCATCTCCGATCAGCTCGCCATCGAGCGCACCAGGGAGTTCCGCGGGCGCTACCACGTGCTCCACGGCGTGCTGTCGCCACTCGAAGGCGTCGGCCCCGATCAGCTGCGCATCAAGGAGCTGCTCACCCGCCTGCAGGACTCGGCCGTCGAAGAGATCATCGTCGCCACCAACCCCGACGTCGAAGGTGAAGCCACCGCGCTCTACCTGACCCGCCTGCTCAAGCCGATGGGCCTTCGGGTCTCGCGGCTCGCCCAGGGAATCCCCATGGGGGGCGATCTCGAGTACGCCGATCAGGCCACGCTGGCGCGCGCGCTGACCGCACGTCGCGAGCTGTGACTGACACGCCACACCCACGACTCGGAAAGAGGAGTGGACCCCGAGCCCTTTCGCGGGGATAAAGCGTGAAACGCCGTTCGCCGTCTGCTACACCTTCCACGTCTTTTTCTCCTTCAGGAGAGCTTCGACCTCATGGCTTCGCAGCTCGTGATGTACGAAGAGGAGTTCCACCGAATCAACGCGGTGTGCGATCGCTTGACCAAGGACGCAAACGCGAAGGTGGTGTTCCTCGTCGACAAGAACGGCCAGCTCATCTCGGCGGCCGGGCAGACGAACAACATCGACACGACGTCGCTCGCGTCGCTCACCGCGGGCAACGTCGCCGCGATGGGTGGTCTTGCCAAGTTGATTGGCGAGAACGAGTTCCCCAACCAGTTTCATGAAGGGGCGAAAGACTCGCTCTACATGACCCTCGTTGGTGGGCGTGTGGTGCTCGTCGTCATCTTCGACAACCGCACCTCGTTGGGCCTCGTGCGCTTGCGCATCAAGAAGGCCTCAGACGAGCTCGAGAAGATCTTCGCGGCGCTGGCAGCACGCTCGGCTGCGCCCGGCGCGGGGTCTCCGTTCGCGGAGATCTCCGATGCCGACATCGACAACCTGTTCAGCGAATAACCGGGCCGCCCATGTCCTTCATCAACTACTCAAGCCGCGAGATTAACTGCAAGATCGTCTACTACGGCCCCGGCTTGTGCGGGAAGACGACGAACCTGCAGTACATCTACAACAAGACCAACCCCGAGACGAAGGGCAAGCTGATCTCGCTCTCGACCGAGACCGATCGCACCCTGTTCTTCGACTTCCTTCCGCTGTCGCTCGGTGAGATTCGCGGCTTCAAGACCCGCTTCCACCTCTACACGGTGCCCGGTCAGGTCTTCTACGACGCCAGCCGCAAGCTCATCTTGAAGGGCGTCGATGGCGTCGTCTTCGTCGCCGACTCGCAGGTCGAGCGCATGGAGGCCAACATCGAGTCGATGGAGAACCTCCGCGTGAACCTCGCGGAGCAGGGCTACGACCTCAACAAGATTCCCTTCGTCATTCAGTACAACAAGCGCGACCTGCCCAACGCCGTCGGAGTCGACGAGCTTCGCAAGGTGCTCAACCCGCGCAACGTTCAAGATCACCAGGCCGTGGCACCGACCGGCGTCGGCGTCTTCGACACGCTCAAGGGTGTCGCCAAGCTGGTCCTCACCGAGCTGAAGAAGGGTGGACAGGGATGAACTCACGTCGTCTTGTCGGGCTCGTCGCGATGCTCGTCTCGATCGCGCCCGCCTTCGCACAGACGCCGGCTCCGGGGGGAGCTGCAACACCTTCACCCGCTCCGGCTACCAGCACGACCGCTGCTCCCGCGTCTCCACAGACCGCTGACGAGGCGTTTCAGACGCGCGTCAAGCAGCTCGAGGAGCAGGTCGTCGATCTGAAAGAGAAGATCTTCCGCACCAAGGCTCGTCTGCTGCTGCTTCAGGAGACGGTGCTTGGCGGCGACATCAGCCAGGGCGCGCGCGCGATCATCTATCACCGCAAGGAGATGAGCGCGCAGTTCGTGCTCGAGTCGGTGGCCTACGCCCTCGACGGCGCTCCGATCTTCACCAAGGTCGACACCAACGACGATCTCAACAAGCGTGAAGAGTTCGAGATCTTCAACGGCCGCATCGTGCCCGGCAATCACCAGATCGCCGTCCGCATGGTGTACCGCGGCGCAGGTGGCGTCTTCAGCTACGCCGAGGGCTACAAGTTCAAGCTCCAGTCGAACCAGACGTTCACGGCCGAAGGCGGGAAGATCACGACCGTGAAGGTGGTCGGCTACGAGAAGGGCGGAATCACCGCCGAGATGAAGGACAAGCCCGCGATTCGCTACGACATCAGCACCACCAAGGAGCAGGGCAACGCTCCCGCTGGTGATCAGTCGCAGCCTGGCGCGGCAACCAACCCGCAGTGATGGTCGAGGGCTTCTCCTTGGTGCGTCGGGCCTCGGCCATCGTCACTGTTCCCGTGTGGCGGGCGCTCGTCGTGTGCGCGCTGGTCCCTGCCGCGGCGATGGCGCAGGCGCAGCCGCCCTCGATCACCGAGCTGACCGGTCGCACCGAGACGGCTGCGGGTCTGGTGAAGTCGGCGTCGAACGACGTCGAGCTCGTCGAGCGCCAGTACACCCTGGTCGAAGAGCCGAGTGACGAAGCGGCGCTGCTTCAGCGCTACTCTGACGCCGAGATCCGCAAGCTGCTCGGCGACAACGCGACCGCTTCGGTCCTCTTCTACGATCTCGTCGCCAACAAGGACTTCCAGAAGACGCCTCGCTACGTCGACGCGCTCTACTACCTGGCCGACTCGCTGTACGAGATGAAGAACTACCTCGGTGCGCGCCTCTACTTGCGTCAGCTGCTCGACCTGCGAGGCAAGCACTACAAAGAGGCGCTCGCCCGCTACCTCGAAATCGCCGGCCGGCTGAACTTCTTCGTTGGCGTCGATGACTACATCACCCAGGCGCGTGGACTTTCGGGTGGCGCGCTGCCCGCCGAGCTCTCGTACGTCTACGGCAAGTGGCTCTTCCGTCGTGACGATCTCGCCGTCGACGATCGTATTCCCAAAGCACAGGCCGTCTTCGATGGGCTCGCGAAGGAAGCGGGCGGGCCGCTGCGACTGCAGAGCATCTATTTCATCGGCGTCGGCCACGTGCGCCTCAAGGCCTGGGACAAGGCCATCGAGTCGTTCACGCAGCTCACCAGAATGACGGCCCGCGACGCCCGCGATCGCCAGGTGCAGGAACTCGCCGAGGTCTCGCTTGGGCGCGTCTACTTCGAGGTTGGAAAGTACGAAGAGGCCGTCGAGCACTACTCGCGGGTGCCCCAGCAGTCAGACAACTTCCCCGACTCGCTCTACGAGATCGCCTGGTGCTACGTGCGCAAGGGCGAGCTGCGAAAGGCGAAGGACGCGACTGAAGTGCTGCTGCTCGTCGCCGAGAACTCGGTGCTGGCCCCCGAAGCCAAGATTCTTCAGGGCACCCTGCTGCAGAAGCTGCAGAAGTACGAAGACGCGATCGACACCTACAACGGCGTCATCAACGAGTACGCGCCGGTGCGCGATGAAATCGACGCGCTCCTCACGGTGAACAAAGACCCGGTCGCGTACTTCGACGAGCTGCTCGCTCGAAACGAGAAGAGCCTCGACGTCACCAAGCTCCTCCCGCCGGCCGCGCTCAAGTGGGCGAGCACCCGTGAAGACGTGGCCGATGCCGTCGCCATCACCAACGCGCTCGACGAGAGCCGCCGCGGCCTCGCCGAGTCCAAGGGCATCGCCGACCGCATTCTGAAGTCGCTCGATGAGCGCGGGGTCGACTCCTTCCCACTGCTGCAGGAAGGCTACAGCCGCGCGGCCGCCGTCGAGACCGCGGTCACCCGCGCCGAGGAGCAGCTCACCGCCATCGAAGGTGAACTCGTCGGCAGCAAGCTGTCGGCCGAGCAGCAGCAGCAGCTCGATGCCGCCCGCGCAGAAGAGAAGTCGCTCAAGGCCCGCATCGACACGCTCCCCACGACGACCGAGCAGATCTCGGAGCGGAAGGTTCGAATCCAGAAGACCATCGACGCCCTCGAGAAGCAGGCGTTCCAGCTCAGCATCGAGCTCCAGTCGCAGGCCGCGCAGCTGGTCGCGATTCGCAAGTTCGTCGACGACACGCGGGCGCAGCGCAAAGGCAACAAGGCGGCTGCCGATGACGAGAAGGCGTTCTTGGAGCGCGTGACCAACGAGCAGAACGGCATCGACGCGACGCTCGCCGAGATCGACGACCTTCGGAAGACGCTCGCGGCCGAACGGAACAACGCCGACAAGGCCGTCAGCGGTGAAGACGCTCTGCGCCGCAAGTACGCCGCGGTGCTCGACCAGGAGCGTGTCATCTACAACCAGCTCCGAGCGGGACTTCCCGACGAGAGCCGCCGCCTGCTCGGCCGCATCGACGTGGTTCGCGCCGACGCCGACGCCCTGAAGGATCGCGTCGCCCGGGCCAAGACGACGATTCGTGAGCGTGTTCAGCGGCGCGCGCAGAAACTCCGTGAGCAGGTGCTGGCCGAAGCGACCCTGCTCGAGGGCTTCACGCGCGACACCGACGCCATCACTGGCGAGACCCGCAACCTCGTTGGCCGCATCGCCTTCGACAGCTTCCGCCGCGTGCAGAAGAGCTTCTACGATCTCGTGCTCAAGGCCGACGTCGGCGTCGTCGATGTCTCCTTCCAGCGCAAGCAGGACAAGACGTCAGACATTCAGAAGAAGTCGGCCGCGAAAGATCGCGAGCTCAAGCAACTCGACGAAGAGTTCAAGGAAGTCCTGAAGGACGTGGATTGACCGTGAAGACGTCTTCCCTCCTCACGTGGTCGGCTGCCGTCGTGCTCTTCGCGGGGCTCGCTCAGGCGCAGGCGAAGAAGGCCGACAAGAAGGTCGATGCCGGTGTCGTCGTCGACGCTGGAGTGCTCGGCCCTTCGATGCCCGCCGTCTCGCCTTCTGGTGGCTCCTCCGAGGCGAAGAACGAGACGCCTACCGCCGAGGCCAAGCCCAAGACCCGCTACTACGAGGGCATGGGGCGCACCGAGCAGGAGAAGCGGCTGCTCGAAGAGGTGAGCCAGGCGCTCGCGACCTACGAAGAGGAATCGCGCGAGTTCAAGCGCGAGGTCCAGCTCCTCATCGAGAAAAAATACGAAGAGAAGCGGAACACCCTCGGCAACTCGTACGAGAAGGCCATTCGTGACCTCGAAGTGCTCGAGCGCAAGGAGCGTCTCGACGCGATCTCGGCGTTCGAAGAGTTCCTCACGCGTTACCCGAACGATGCCCGCTACACGCCCGACGTGAT
Source organism: Archangium gephyra (assembly GCA_943370055.1). GTDB lineage: Bacteria > Myxococcota > Myxococcia > Myxococcales > Myxococcaceae > Xiheimicrobium > Xiheimicrobium gephyra_A. The sequence continues at coordinate 36,344 of CALRPN020000018.1, read as the reverse complement.
GTTCCGTCTGGCCGAGCTCTATTACGAGCGCTCGTCGGACGATCACACGGTCGCGATGCGCGACTACGAAGAGAGCCTCAAGAAGCTCGACCCCGAGAAGAACCCGACGCCCCCGCCGGAACCGCACATCGACTTCACCAAGTCGATCGCGCTCTACCAGCGGCTCATCACCGACTTCCCCTCGTACAAGCTCAACGACGCGTCGTACTACCTGCTCGGCTATTGCGAAGAGAAGCAGGAGAAGTTCGAGAACGCGAAGGTCGCCTACGAGAAGTTGATCGCCGCGTACCCGAAGTCGAAGTTCACCATCGAGGCCTGGGTTCGCCTCGGCGAGTACTACTTCGACGCCTACGACATTCCCGACGCGCTCCCCAAGGCGGCTGACGCCTACGAGCACGCCATCGCCGACATCACGCACCCGCTCTACGACAAGGCGCTCTACAAGCTCGGCTGGGTCTATTACCGCATGGACCGCTTCGACGACTCCGTCAGCCGGTTCTTCCTGCTCGCCGATTTCTATCAGGCCGAGGCGAAGAAGAAGGGTGACGACGAGGTCGGCGGCGATCTGCGGGCCGAGGCGCTGCAGTACACCGCCATCAGCTTCGTCGACGAGAAGTGGGGCTCGCTCGCCAAGGCGCAGGAGATGTTCGCGAAGATCGGCGGCCGCCCCTACGAGGCCGAGATCTACCGCCGCATGGCCGACGTCTACTTCGATCAGACGAAGCACCCGGAGGCGATCGAGGCGTACCGGCTCGTGCTGCAGAAGGACCCGCTCAACAAGGACGCGCCCCAGATTCAGCAGCGCATCGTTCAGGCCTACGAGCGCGACCGCAAGCTCGAGGAGGCGTTCGCCGAGTCGTCGAAGCTCGCCAACATGTTCGTGCCGGGCACGCCGTGGCACGAGAAGTGGAAACGCGACCCCGACGTGGTCTTGGCCGCCGGCGACCTCGCCGAGAAGAGCCTCTACTCGACCGCGATTTACCACCACCAGCAGGCGCTCGTTTACAAGCAGGAGCAGAAGTTCGAACAGGCCAAGTCTGCGTTCGAGACCGCTGCGAAGGCGTACCAGTCGTACCTGGGCCGCTTCCCTCGCTCGAAGAACGCGTACGAGATGGAGTTCTACTGGGCCGAGTGTCTCTACAACTCGTTTCAGTTCGCCGAGGCCGCCAAGCACTACGCCGCGGTTCGCGACTCGAGTCAGGACGTGAAGTACCTCAACGACGCCGCCTACTCGGCCGTGCTCGCGTGGCAGAAGCAGCTCGATCTCGAGATCAAGACGGGCCAGACGCCGGCGGCGAAGGTGCTCACCTCGAAGGACTACGCCGAAGGCCAGCCGCTCCCCAAGCCGGTCGCGCTCAGCGCCACCGAGCTCGGCTACGTCGAGAACTCCGACAAGTTCCTGGCCCGCGTGAAGGCGGGCGACGAGAAAGCGCCGGGCATCGCGTATCGCGCCGCTGAGATTTTCTACACGCACAACCAGTTCGACGAGGCCCGCAAGCGGTTCGAGGCGATCATCGGTGGTTACCCCAAGAGCGAGATCGCCCAGTACGCGCTCAACCTCACCATCGAGTCGTTCCTCATCGAGAAGAACTACACGGCGGTCGAAGAAGCCTCCGAGAAGTTCCTCAAGAACAAGGACGTCATCGACCCGAAGTCGAAGCTGGGCGGCGAGCTCGTCAAGTTCAACCTCGGTGCGAAGTTCAAGCGCGCCGAAGAGCTGATGGCCAAGGGCGAGTACGACGCGGCCGCGAAGAAATACATCGAGCTCGTCCAGGCCGACCCGAAACACGAGTTCGCCGACAAGGCGCTCAACAACGCAGCCGTCTGTTACGAGAACGTGCAGCGCTTCGATTCTGCGCTCCGCATCTACGAGCGCATCTTCAGCGAGTACCCGACGTCGAAGCTCGCCGACTCCGCCTTGTTCCGCGTCGCGGTCAACGCCGAGAAGTCGTACGACTACGACAAGGCCATCGAGAAGTACCAGAAGCTCGTGAAGGACTACCCCCAGGCGAAGGATCGCGAGAACGCGCTCTACAACACGGCCCGTCTGCTCGAGGCGCTCCAGCGCTACAACGAAGCCGCCGCTGCCTTCCTGCGCTTCGCCGACGCGTACCCGAAGAGCGAAGAAGCTCCGAAGGCCCAGTTCGTCGCCGCGGTCGTCTACGAGAAGACGCAGGACTGGAACAAGCAGATCGGCGCCCTCAACGAGTTCGTCCAGAAGTTCTCGAAGGACACCAAGCAGACCGAGCTCGTCGTCGAAGCGAAGAAGCGCATCGGCGATGCCTACGAGAAGCTCAACAAGGACAAGGACGCCATCAAGGCCTGGGAGTCGGCGGCCGACGAGTTCGATCGCCGCGCGCTCAAGCCCGAGACCAGCCCCATCGCGGCTGAAGCTGCCGCGTACAGCCGCTTCCAGCTCGCCGAGGTCGTCTTCCGCGACTTCGACAGGATGAAGATCGCGGGCTCAGGAAAGGCCCTCGAGAACTCGCTCAAGAACAAGAAGGAGTCGGTGAAGAAGGTCAACGCCGCCTACGACTTGATCGTCAAGTACAAGCGCATCGAGTGGATCCTCGCGGCCTTCTACCGCAAGGGCTACGCGCTCGAGCGCTTCGCGCAGGCCGTGCTCGAGACGCCAGTTCCCCCCGAGGTGAAGCGGCTCGGAGAAGAAGCGGTCGTGACCTACCAGGACATGCTCGCGACGCAGACCGTCGCCCTCGAAGACAAGGCCGTCGAGAACTACGCGGCCACCATCGCCGAGGCCCGCAAGGCGCGCATCTCGAACGAGTGGACGAAGAAGACCCTCGAGGCCCTCAATCGCTTCCGCCCGAAGGACTACCCGGTGCTCAAGGAGCCGAAGGTGCTCATCGAGGGTGATGGAACCTTCTCTGACGGTACGGTTGGCACCATCGACGGTGAGAAAGAGCGCGCCGCTGCGCAGAAGCTCAAGTCGGAGGACGAGAAGTGAGCCGGCTCCGCGCCAGACCCGTCGTCTTCGCTGCTGCCCTCGCGCTCGTCAGTGCGTGCGCGACCACGCCTGAGAAGAAGCCCGAGGGTGATCCGACCGCGCCCGCTGCCGAGACGCCCGAGGTTCCGTACGAGCCGAAGAAGTCCACGCCCGCTGAGCCTGTGCCCGCTCCGGCTCAGCCCAAAGCTGAGCAACCCGCTGCTGGCGGTCAACCTCCCGCTGCCGAGCCGGCACCGGCCGAACCTGCACCGCCCCCGAAGCCGAAGTTCGATGCCGCTTCGAGCGCCCGCTTCAAAGAGGCTGCCGATGCGCTGAAGCAAGGAAACCTCGACGCGGCCGAGCGTGGCTTCCGCGATGTGCTGGAGCGGAACGCGCAGACTGATCACGCGTGGACGAACCTTGGCCTGATTGCCGAGCGCAAGGGCGATCTCGACGGCGCAGAGAAGGCGTACCGTCGCGCGCTCGGCATCAACGTCGTGCAGGACGCGGCGTGGGATCGGCTCGCGCGCCTCGCCTGCCGGACTCGTCGCTGCCCGAACATCGATGCCGAACTTCGTTCTGCGATTGCTCAGAACCCGGCAGCGCTCGGGCCCCGAATCGCCCTCGTCTATGCGCAGCTCCAACAGAGCAAGTTCGAGCCTGCCGCTGCCGAGGCGAAGAAGGTGCTCAAGGCGGATGAGCGCAACGTTCGCGCGATGCAGTTGCTCGCGCAGGTCTACCTGAAAGAGGGCAAGGTCGAGCTCGCACGCCTCGTCCTCGAGAACGCCCGTGACATCGATCGCGAAGAGGCCACGACCCAGTACTACCTCGGGCTCGCATATCTGAAGCTCAAGCAACGGCCGCAGGCCGTGGAGTCGTTCCGTCTCGCCGCGCAGCTTCAGCCTGACTTTGCCGAAGCCCGCAACGCGTTCGGTGCCGTGCTCATCGAGAACCAGGACTACGAAGGCGCCACGCGAGAGCTCGAGGCTGCGGTGGCTGCCGCTCCTGAGTTCACCCTTGCGTACCTCAACCTCGCCTCTGCCTACCGTGGCCAGCAGCAGCTGCCGAAGGCCATCGAGACGTACCAGAAGGTGCTCAAGGCGCGCCCCGACTACGTCGACATCTACTTCAACCTCGGCATCACCTATCTCGACTCCGAGATCCCTGCGACTGACGCCGTTCAGCGCTTCCGCACCGCCATCGACTACTTCAACCAGTATCGGGCGAAGGGCGGCAAAGACGATCGCATCGAGCAGTACCTGAAGGACGCGAACAAGGGCATCGAGAAGGAAGAGCGCAAGCGCGAGCGCGACAAGAAGGATGCGCTCCGCAAGATCGAGCAAGAGAAGAAGAAGGTCGAAGACGAGGCGAAGGCGAAGGCCGAAGCGGAAGCCAAGGCGAAGGCCGATGCTGAAGCTGCGGCCAAAGCGGAAGCCGACTCCAAGGCGAAGGCCGAAGCGGACGCGAAGAAGAAGGCAGACGAAGACGCCAAAAAGGCCGAGGCCGACGCGAAGAAGAAGGCGGCTGAAGACGCCAAGGCGGCCGTGAAGTCCGAAGCTGAGGCGAAGAAGAAGGCTGCCGAAGACGCGAAGGCTGCCGCCAAGGCAGAAGCCGAAGCCAAGAAGAAGGCTGCAGAAGACGCGAAGGCCGCCGCAAAGGCGGAAGCCGAAGCAAAGAAGAAGGCTGCAGCTGATGCGAAGGCCGCCGAGGCCGAAGCGAAGAAGAAGGCCGCTGAAGACGCCAAGAAGAAGCCTGCGGCCAAGCTGACCGACGAGGATCCCGCGCCCGCACCCACTCCCAAACCGCCTGCAGGTGGCGGTAAGCTCGGAGACGACGAGAAATGAGGCACGGAATGCGTGTGGTGATGGCGATGGTGGTGCTGCTCAGCTCCGTGGCGCTCGCTCAGGCTCCAGCCGGTGGCGCCAAGAAGAAGAAGGTCATTCGCCTCGACGCCATCACGGTCGAGGGTCGCATTCAGAAGCCCCAGGCATTCTACATTCTGCAGCGCTCGACCCTGAACTTCGACGAGCTGAACCGCGCCGAGACATTCATTCCCAAGGTCGAGAAGAGCGTCGAGAAAGAGGCGTTCTGATCCTTGTGAAGCCCGCTTTTCGGGGCTAGGAATCGACGTTCGTTTTCCACGAAATCAACGGTTTTCAGCGGCGGAACTTCTGCCGCGATGAGTTGTCGAAGAGGCACCATGGCGACCGCGCCTGCTCCTGGCAAGAATCTCCGCATTGCCCTCATTCAGGGCTCCAAGATCACCGAGGACCGCACCTTCAAGAGGCGCGTGCCCGTCACCGTCGGCCAGGACGCGAAGAACACGCTCGTCGTTCCTGTGTCGAACCTGCCTTCGTCCTTCACGCTCTTCGAGCTGGTGAACAACCAGTACGCGCTCGTCTTCAAGGCGGGCATGGACGGGAAGGTCAACGTCAACGGCAGTGAGCTCACGCTGCAGCAGGCCCGCGAGAAGGGCTTGGCGAAGTCGCGCGGTGACGTGCTGGTGCTGCCGCTCACCGACGCCTCAAAGGGTCGCGTTGCGCTCGGCGAAGTCTCGGTGCTCTTTCAGTTCGTCACGCCGCCGCCTGAACCGAAACGCGAAGAGCTTCCCCTCAGCGTCAAGGGCAACTTCTTCAGCCAGATCGATCAGTTCTTCTTCACGATCCTCGCTGCGTCCGTCTTCCTCCACTTCTCCGGTGCCTCGTACATCGCGTGTCAGCCTGTTCCCGAAGAGAAGGAGCTCTCGCTCGAAGAGCTGCCTGACCGCTTCGTGAAGGCGATGATGCCAGTCGAAATCAAGAAGCCCGAGCCCAAGAAGGAAGTCGCGAAGGGCGACGAGCCGAAGAAGGAAGAGAAGAAGGAAGAGAAGGTGGCGGAAGGGGAGAAGAAGGAGAAGGCCGCCACCAGCAACGAGAAGAAGGCTGAACTTCAGGCCAAGGTCGCTCGCGCCGGTCTGTTGAAGATCATCGGCGCCGCCGGCTCGGGCGATGGTGCCTTCGCAGACGTGCTCGGCAGCTCGAATAGCGTCGGTGACGTTGCCAGCGCACTCAACGGCGCAAGCGGCGTCAACATGGCGACCGCCGAGGCGTTGGCAGCTGGTGGCCCCAAGGGCAGTGGAACTGGGTCTGCGGCAGACATCGGATCGCTCGGTACCTCCGGGACGGGCAAGGTCGACCTGGCCGAGAAGGGGCCGGCTGCCATTCGTGGCAAGGTCGCGGATGCTGCACCTGAGGTCGAGAGTGCGGACATCGATCGGAACAAGCTCAACGCCTTCCTCCGTGGGCGCATTCGCGCCATCCAGGGCTGCTACGAGAAGGAGCTCAAGCGAAACCCGAACCTGAAGGGGAAGGTCGTGGTTCGGTTCGCGATCACCACAGGGGGTCGTGCCTCTGACATCGAAATCGAGCAGGACACCCTGGGCAATGATGCCGTCGGGAGCTGCATCAAGACGGTCATTCGTGGGTGGGTCTTCCCCTTCAAACCGGACAGCGACGTCTCGGTCGCATACCCGTTCGTCTTCTCGCCCGCTTCCTGATCGTTCGCCGCTCGCGGCGAATGCTGGCAGACTGCCGCCCGAATGGACCGCGTCGCCGTCCTCTCGGGATCGTCACTCTTCGACATGCTCTCGAATGAAGAGCTCACTGCCGTCGCCCAGCTCGCGACCGAGGTTCGTGTCGAGGCCGGCCAGATTCTCTTCGAAGAGGGACAGCTCGGCGACAGTGTGTTCGTGCTGGCGCAAGGCGAGGTCGAAATCATGCGGCGCGACTCGACGGGAACGCCGAGGTGCATCGCCACCCTCGGGCCCCAGCAGTTTTTTGGCGAGATGAGCCTGATCGACAAAGAGTACCGCTCGGCCACCGTCAAGACCCGCACGCCTTGCGAACTTCTTCATCTCTCGAGCGAGAAGCTCACGGCCTTTCGGCGCCTCCACAGAGACGGCTTCACCTTCATCGTGATCAACATCGCCAGAATGTTGTCTGCACGCCTTCGCGAGGCGAACAACAAGCTGGCCGGCTCCTGACCAACGTTCGCGTGAATTGATCGCGCCTCTGGGGGCACCAACGTGATGGAGCACAACCTCCATTGACTTACATGACTCCGAACCTTAAGGTTTCCAGTCTCTTTCGTCTCTCCCGGGTGGGGGTACCTGTGTCGTCTCGCTGGTTCATTGCAGCAACGGTGATTGCTCTGGCGACCTTTGCGATCGCTCAGAACGCTCCTCCTGCGGCGCCCGCAGGCCAGGCCGTCGAGGCGTCGAAGGTTCCGGACAACGAGAAGCTCAAGGTCAGCTCCGATTCTCTCTCGGTCATGCGTGCCGCTCTGAAGGACGTTCTTCAGAAGCTCGAGGAGGCCCGCAACACGAAGGACGTCGTCAAGCTCACCTGCGTGAACGAGAAGCTCACCCAGATCAAAGGTCTGCTCCGAATCTCTGAGCAATCGGACGTCGCGCTGCAGGAAGCGGTCGCTCGGCGCGAGTCACAATCGGCTGATCACGAGTTCACGAAGGTGACGATCGCGCGCTCGAAGGTCGATCAACTTCGCGCAGAGGCCGAGCAGTGCATGGGCCAGCTCGCGTTTCGAGCCGACGAGAACGCCACCATCGAAGTCGAGACGCCCGACTATCTGCCGAAAGGCGATCCCTCAGCTGTGACCGGTTTCTCCCGTACGGTTGACTCGCGGCCGCCGCCCGCCAGTCCGACCATGTGACCTGCTGACTCTCGTGACCTCGAAACTACTTGGACACCCGGCCGGGTGTGCTACGGACGGCTGACCGATGAATCGGAGGGGACTCGTGAGGCCGGGGGGGATCTCGGTGCTGCTGGCACTGTGCGTGGCGACGTCTGCTTTTGCGCAAGCTGGCGCCCCGGTTGGGTTCAAGGTTGGCGACGGGCGACTTCACCTGCTGGGTGAGATCGACAGCCGCTTCGATTCGCTCGTTGGCTACTTCTCGGGTCAAGGTGTTCCCAGCCCTGAGATCATGTTCGTGCCGCGTTTGGGGCTCTCGTACACCCTCGAGACGCCTTCGACCTTGGTGAAGTTCGGTGGAAATGCCGAGTATCTGATCTTCTCCGGCATCCTCTCGCCTTCCTCTCGAAATCTCTCACGACTCCAGGCGCTGGTCGGTCTCGACACTTCTTTCAATCGAGATGGTTCGGTGTCGGTGGACATCGGTGATGCCTTCACGCGGTCAGACCGCACGCAGAACCCCTCTGCAGGTATTGGCGTCGTTTCACTCTTCAACTCGTTGTACCTCGGCGTTCCGATTCGTCCTGGCGGTCGGGCGCTCGAGTTCACGCCTCGCGTGACGTGGTCGGTCGAGTTCTTTGAGCCGTTGTTGACCGGGCTCACCTCATGTCCCGCGGGCGACATCACCTGCGACCCGACGCTCGTGGCGAACATGAACTACAGCAACCTGAACTTTGCCCTCGGGTCTCGCTTCAGGTTTCTGCCCAAGACCGCTGCGGTCCTGGACGTCAACTTCGACTACCGCACCTATTTCAACGCGGCGTCGACGAATCAGCCCGCCAACATTCTTCGCGGGCGAGCTGGTCTCGCTGGTCTCATCACGCCACGGTTCTCGCTGACGCTCCTTGCGGGCGCCGCTTACGACTTCGGAGCGACTCAGCGCGCAGCACCGATCGGCCAGGCTGAGCTCACGTATCTGGTCGGTGACTCGACCTCTGTCTCAGTTGGCTATCTGCGAGACATGATGCCTGTGCCTGCGTTCGGCACGTTTGCGAACGATCGCGGCTACCTCAACGCTCGCCTCGGATTCTTCGGAGATCGGTTGACGCTGAACGGAACCGCGTCCGTCGACTACTTCACCTTCTTCGCCCCCATGGGTGCTGTGGCCAACCGCAATGACCTGCTGGTCGGCCTCAACGTGGGTCCATCGTTCACTGTGACGTCCTGGTTCGTGATCGGTGCGAGCTACGGGCTCGGCTACCGTTCGTCGACTCAGACCACCCAGACTGGCATCAACTTCGTGCGCCACGAGGCGAACCTTCGGCTGACCTTCCGGTACTGAAGGCCCGATGCGTCAGCTCCTCTTCGTTCTTGGCCTGCTTTTCTTCGCGGCGACTGCCTGCCGCACTCCACGACCTCTCGGGGGACAGCTCCGCCCGGAAGATCTTCCGATTCCTGATGGTGGTGTTCGCGCGAACACACTGGGAACGGGCGATTTTCTGGAGGTGCGAGTCTACCAGGAGCCCGATTTGTCGGGCATCTACCGGGTCTCTCCAGAAGGCGTGATCGACTACCCGCTCTGCGGGAAGGTTCGCGTCTCTGAGCTCACGCCGAGCCTCGCTGCAGACGCGATCACGGGCTGCCTGAAGCAGGGCTACGTGCGGCGACCGCAAGTGACGGTGATGGTGAAGGAGTTCAACTCGAAGCGGATCTTCGTCTTCGGTGACGTGTCGAAGCCGGGCTCCTTCCCCTACGAGGAGGGAATGACGATCGTCGCTGCCGTGAGCTCGGCCGGTGGCTTCAATCGCACCGCTGCCCGCAACGGGGTGAACGTCACCCGGGTGATCGAAGGTCGAGAAACCCGTGTGCCCGTGAAGGTCGAGGACATCATCAACGGGAGTGAGAAGAACTTCGCACTTCAGCCTGGTGACATCGTCTTCGTTCCAGAGGGGTTCCTCTGACAACCCCAGGGGTGGGTCGCGGACCTGCCTCGGCTGTCACGTTGCGCGAAGACCGAACAGGATCGATCACGTTGGACGCCAGCGGCCAAAGAAAAGGCCCGCCGTTTCCGACGAGCCCTGACTCTCACACCAGCAGAATGTTCAGCCCTTCGCCTTCTCCTCTTCGCCGCTGCGCTTGAGCGAGGTGCCGAGCAGGGCATCCATCCACATATGGCTGATGCCGAAGTTCTTGTCGGGGTCAGCGAAGTGATGCGCCATGTGGTGTGCACGCAGGGCCTTGCCGCGTTCAGTGCTGGGCGGACGGTAGTGGGTCGACCAGTGCATGAAGTCGTACCAGAGGTAGCCCACGACGATGCCGCACCAGAAGGGCACGGTCAGGTCAGGGCGTCCGACCAGCCACAGCAGACCCGCGATGATGCTCGCCAACCCGATGCTCACGGGAAGCGGCATCACCAGCCGCGCTGGGTCGTCAGGGTACTTGTGGTGAAACCCGTGGCCCGTCCAGCCAGGCCAGAGGTGGAACACGTTCTTGTGAACGAAGTACTCGAGGAACTGCCAGGTAAGGAAGCCGAGGGGAATGGCTCCGAGGGCGATCTGCCAGGTGGTCGTTCCGCTCACGAGCGATGACCCCAGCACGTACGCCACCATGGGGATCCAGAAGAGAAACGGCATCGACGGGTGGACCTTCGAAAAGAACTCGAAGAAGTTGCTCTGGTACATCCGTCCCTGCGTGTGCCGAACGTAGTCGCGCATCGGGTCCGAGGTGTTCATGGGCGCGCCACATAGCCGAGCGGCGGCAACGCAAGCAACCCCAGCGTTTTCGATGGTTTGATGGTCATCAACGAAGCTCGAGTGTTCGCTTCAGAAACCCCGACAGTCCGCGCAGGACCTCGAGTGGAATCTGGTGACCGCCGTTGAACTCGGAGAACTCCACTTTGAGTCCCGCTTCCACCAGAAGCTGCTCGAGCCAGCGCGATGCTGCGAACGGCAACACCTCGTCGAAACGTCCGTGCGACTGAAAGACGGGAAGACCCGACCGCGTCGTCGCCTTCTTCCGCCAGACGTCTTCCGTGAGCAGCGTGCCCGAGAGCACGACCAGACCTGCCGGCGCTTCTTCGAGGCGCAGGGCGACGTCGGTCGTGAGCATCGCTCCCTGTGAGAAGCCGCCGAGCACGAGCTTCGAGTAGGAGAGCCCCGACGTGTTCATGACCTCGCCAACGAGCGCGTGAAGGTTCTTTCGAGCGGAAGCCATTCCTTCGGGCTCAACCCGTCTGAAGTCGCGGAGGGCATCGGGGCTGGCCGTCCTGAGCTTCGCGATGACGTCGAAGTCGATCATCCACCACGCGCGCGAATCGGCACCAAAGTCGGAAAGGTGGAGTGGCGCGCCCGGAAAGACGAAGCGCACCGCTGCCAGGGCTGGCTCGAGTTCGACCAGTGCCTCGGCCAGACCCACGAGGTCGGTACCGGGGGCACCGAAGCCGTGGCAGAGCACGACCACACCATCGGGCGGCACCTGCGTTCGCTGTTGGAGCGTGACGACGTCGAGACCCGCGATCACCGAGCGCATGAAGAGGGCAAGCCACGAACCGACCCCGCGAACAAGTGGGTCGAAAGGGCGCGAGGTGAAAGCCCGTGCTTGACCTGCCAGCCGCGGCCGACTTCGCTTGGATCGTGGCCTTCCATCTCAAGGTCTCGAAAGGCGCTGGCGCCGGCGAGGAGTTCTCGTTCACGGACGAGGCTCGATTCGGCCGCACTGCGGACAACGACGTCGTCGTCAAAGACGGCGCCGCGTCACGCAGTCACGCCCGTGTCTTCGAGAAGGGCGGCAAGTACTTCGTCGAAGACCTCGGGAGCGCGAACGGGACTCGGCTCAACAACGCCGCGGTCAAGCAGGCGAAGGAGCTGAAAAACGGCGACGCGATCATCATCGGCGACACCGTCTTCAAGTTCGAGTTGGTGCTCGACGAGACGATGGCACCGGCGCCCTCGGGAACGATGGACGACTCGGCAGACGAGCCGGCTGCAGACGACCCCGACATGACCCGGCTGCCCTCGCGGCCGAGCGGCGCCAGGCCGATTCCGTCGCGGAAGCTCGCTGCGGTTGGGCGACCCGACGCCACCAACGCGGAAACCGACGAGGGGCCGAGCGACACTGGCGAGGGCGAGCCCGACTCGACTGGAGAAGTTGGAGGAGAAGAAGAGCAGGGCGACTCCACGATGTTCGTCGACGTGCCGAAGCCGAAGGCCCTCGCGCAACGCCCATCTCGCGGTGGCGTGACTCCCCGCGCCTCCGGCCCCGAGCGAGCGTCGCGTTCAGGAATCGAGCGGCGCCCCTCGCGTGCGCTGGCCCAATCAGAAGGAGAAGACTCCGAGGTCGTCGAGCTGACGGCTGCCGAGAAGGCGCGAATGCGCCGCCAGCTGCAGCAGTCGACAGGCGGGCGCTTTCAGTTGCTCTGGCAGGATCTTCCCAAGCCGGCGCGTGCGCTGCTGGCAGTGTTCGGCACGTTGCTGCTCGTGGGCACGGTGGGCCTCGCGGGCTACGTGGCGTGGCCTCGCACGAAGGTCAATCGGCCCGAGCCCAAGAGCTTCCCTGCTGACGGCACACTCATCGAAGACAGCTTCGGCGAGGGGAACGTCACCTTCCGAACGTCTGACCAGAAGACCTTCACGTTCACGGCCACGTCTCCGACCCGGATCGTGGGTGTCCTTCACTATCAGGCAGCGAACATCTCGACCGACGAGGTCTCGCTGAACCTGAATGGACAAGACCTCGGCATGGTTCCGCCCGACAACATCGACGTCGAGTCGCGTGAGGTGGAGATGATTCTTCCCGCGTCGACGCTCAAGCCTCGCGACGAGAACCTCATCGTCTTCGACAATACGAAGAACCCGCCTGGCGACGAAGAGTGGAAGATCTGGAATCTCTGGGTCGAGATCATTCCGGTGCCCGAGATGTCGGCTGAGGAGGCGCGCCGTCGTGCGCAAGACGAGATCGAGAAAGCGACGAAGGCCTGGGAGCTTCGCGAGGTCGGTGCGGCAAACCTCTTTCGTGCGTGGAAGATCTATCGCGAGGCGTGGCTGCTGCTCGAGGCGACACCAGACGCACCCGCTGAGCTCCTCACGCTCTCGAGAACACGGATGAAGGAGATCCGCCCTGAGCTCGATCGCAAGTGCAACGCGATGATCATCAAGTTCAAGGGCATCGTGAACACGCGACCGGGCGCGTATGCCGAGGGTCGACAGGTGCTCGAGAACATTCCCGAGCATTTCCCTACACGGGAACACCCCTGCTTCAACTACTCGCGAGCCCTGCTGCGGACGATGGACGGATTCGACGACTTTGAGGCCGCAGGTCCAGAGGCCGTCGAGTAGTCGAAGCGGCTGGAATCACTCGGGTTTCCAACGGTCCACCTGACGGATGGTCGAGATGGGTCGTGGGGCCGACAATCTGCCCATGATGGAACGACCCACTCGCATCGGTCAGCTGGCCGAACCCCTCCCCAGCAGGCGTTCGACGCGAGACAATCGCAACATGCGGCGTCCAAGTGCAGCGCGAGGCCAGGTGGTTGTCGAGACGGCGATCATCATGCCGGTCTTCGTGTTCCTGATCCTCGGGCTGCTCCAGCTCGGCCTCATGCACCACGCCCGGGTGATGGCGAAGTACGCGGCCTACAAGGCTGTTCGCGCCGGTTCCCTCAACCGCGGCGAGAAAGAGGTCATGGAGAAGGCCGCGTTGGCCGTTCTCGTGCCTGTGCTGGGTCGTAACAGCACGGCGGGCGCTCCCAACAAGACTGACAGCGCGGGGGCGTACAACACAGGTTGGAACAACCTGAAGAACAACCAACAAGACAGCGTGAAGTTCGTCGAGGTGGTGGTCTGCAACCCCAAACGCAGCCAGGTGAAGCAGGACGGGAACTTCGACGACCCGCGCGACTCTCAGGGCCAGGGAAGTGGCAGCAATGAGTCTTCGGGAGGAAACGACCCGACTGCCGCTGATTCGAGCGGCGGTGGTGGCCTCAGTCTGCCCACTCCCGGAGTTGGCTCTGCCCAGAATTTCGGTTGGCAGAGCTTCAATGGGACCAAGATGCAAATTCAGCTCACCGTCTTCTACAGAATGTACATTCCCTTCGCCAACTGGATGGTGTTCCGTCTCGCGGTGGGCGAAGAGACGGGCAGCCCAAAGAAGATGCGATGGCTGGGGTGGAAGAAAGACCCGAACAACCCCGAGTCACAGACGCTGAAGAGTCGCCTCGTCAGCCTTGCCAACAATCGCAAGTACATCATGCCCATTCGCACGAGCTACGCGATGCGAATGCAGTCGAACTTCAGTGAGACCGGCCGTTCGGATCTCCCGAACGGTGGTGGCAACGGAACCAATACTGGCAAGTCCGACAGTCAGTGCCGGATTCCCTGGAAGACCAAGTAGCACCGGGAGACCTTCATGAACGCCCTGACCCTTCATTCCCGACGTCGCGGACAGACCATGGTGCTCTCCGTGGTCACGATGCTCATTCTTGCGCTGATGATGGCGATTGGTTTCAACGTCGCTCACACCGCCCACGAGAAGATTCGTATTCAGCAGGCGGCGGATGCTCAGGCCTACAGCGTGGCAGTGCTGCAGGCGCGAGCGATGAACGTCAACGCGGTCCTCAATCGAACCATCGCGGCGCTGACGGTGGCTCAGATGTCGCTTCATGCGTGGAACACGATCGCAACGCACGAAGTCGACATGCTCAACGCCGGGTTCTGGAGCTTCCTTGGTGTCGCCGCCTGGGAGGCGAGCAAGGCGAAGTGCTCCAAGTGGACGCCGTGGCATTGCTGGGACGCGATCGAGGCCACCATGATCGCGTTCGACTACCTGGGCGAAAAGGGCGACTACGAGGACAAGCTGCAGGGCAAGGAGCAACAGTTCAACCAGGCAGTCAAGGAACTCTACGAGGCCAAGAAATCGCTCTACGATCAGGAGCTCAACCTGGTGAACAAGATCAAGGGCGAGATCAACGGTGGGAACATTCTGAAGGACATGCTCAAGAAGACGGCGCCTCAGGCGAAGTACGCCAGCGCCCTCGACTCGATCAACGTTCAGAACTTCATGTGCACGCTCGATGGTCCTGACGGCGACCTCGATGCCTGCAATGGCTCGGCTCCGCTCGTCTTTCAGCGCTCGCGCCAGCCTCCGTCGGAGCGATCGAAGGCGATGGAGAACTCGGCCAACGCTGCACGCAGCCTCTTCAACCGCGCGCTCAATCCAACGGGCGGCGCCAAGCTCGATCACAATGACTTCCGTGCGCAGTCTCCGTTCAGCGTGCGCAACCCACCCAAGATGATGGACATTCAGAGCTCGGGTACCTACCAGGCGACGTACATGCCTGGAGCGTTCGCCTCGCGGGTGGGCTCGAGCGAGTTCAGCAAGGGCTCGGACAATGGTGAGACGGCTGCGAACGTCGGCTCTGCAACGGGCTTCGGTTTCGTGAACGTGCAGTGGCGGCACGGTCGCGGCGGCTGGTTTCTGGGGTCGAGCGTGTTTTCCTCGCAGAACGGTGGCGAGCACACAGGTGCGGTTGGTGACAATCACTCCGAGTTCAAGACGATCGCGCTTGTTCCCGGTGAGGCGACGTTCATCAGCTTCAACGCCCATCCCAGCGCGTCGGTCGACAACGATTGGGGCCAGCCCAACGCCTACGGAGCGGTCACTCAAGATCTTCGGCTGCTCCAGAAGGGCGGCAAGGGCGCGTTCGAGGTGAATCAGTCAGGCACCATCAACATTCGCATCGGCGACGAGCAGCGGAAGATCACCCTCGTTCCGAAGACACAGGGTGTGGCAGTGGGCAAGGCGAAGGCCTACTTCCACCAGCTTGGCGGCTCAGGGGACACAGGCTGGAAGCTGCCTCCGAATGGTTTCGACCCCTTCTGGCGGGCAAAGCTGCACCCATTCAAGCGTGATGAGTTGAGGCAAGTGTTGAACATGGCAGGCGACTCGAACGCCAACGTTCAGGGGCCCGTCGAAGGAAAGGAGGAGTAACATGACTACTCTCAGTCGCCGTCGTCATGGTGCTGCTGCGGTCGAGTTGGCCGTCTCGATGATCTTTCTGGTCCCGTTGATCATGTACATGATCTTCCTCCAGGAAATGCTCATCATGAAACTGAACGGCCAGGAGGCGGCCGTGCAGGCATCGTGGGACTTCACGGTGCTCGACTACGGCAGCAAGGTCGAAGCTGATGGCATCGCGCGGTTCAGTCGCCTCACGTATTGCGATCACACCGCTGCCTACGACTCCTACGATCGCGACTACGACTGCCAGGACGTGGTCCACCACAAGTCGATGACGGCCCACGAGTGCTGGATTGGCAAGGACGCCGCGGCGTACGGAGGTCAGGTTCGGTGCGCCAAGTCCGAGCAGCTCAGCCCGTCAGGTGCTGCTGCGAGCGCTGTGGCAGGTTTTGGCCAGGGCGGCGTGGTGACGTGCAGTTCGCGACTCGGAATCATGAACTACTACCTGCCGAACAGCTTCCTCAACAACTTCCGTGGAGGCAAAGGCTTCACCATCAATGAGGACGCGAGTGGCACGAAGAAGGATCGCCAGAAGTCACGCTGGGCAGGCACTGGCGGAGCGGTCGACCTCACGGGTGGGCAGGCCCCCAGTCAGGATCAGGCGCACGACGATCGCATGAACGCGAAGGAGAAGGGCGAGACCTCGCTGGGCTCGAACTACTGGCGCCTCGCCAAGACCGAGCATGCGATGCTGGTTGATTCGTGGGCGCTGGGACTCGAGGGGGGAAAGAACGACATTGCGTCAATCAACCCGAACGTGCCGTCTGCCTTCAACAACAACAATCCGCTCTACGCACGCATCTCGGCGGCGTACAAGACAGCGAGTGGCGCGACGCAGAAGGCTGAAGACTGGAACCAGCAGATTCAGAGTGCAGGCATGATCAGCGGGAACTCCCGTCAGGACGGTCAAGGAGACAACTTGTCGACCGCCGCTGCGTCCTTCGAGCAGCACAGCGAAAAGCAGGAGTTCGGAGATCACTGGTCCGCTCAGTGGGGCGATTCGCGAGTGCAGTCGACGTACTCCAATCGTCAAGGCGGCTATTTCGGGCTGCAGAAGTAGCAGTATGGCGAAGGGCCGCCCCATCAACATCGTGGTGCTGCTGCTGGGAACGGCAGGGCTGGGAATCGCGCTTGGCGCAGTGTTGGGCAGCAAGCCGGCACCAGGAGAAGACGAGGCCGAGGCCATGTTCGCGCAGGCCGATGAGACGGCAGATCGACTGATCCCGATGGGGGCTGCGGTGGGGCCTGGCACCCGGACGGACCCGATGGCAGCTGACCCTCGTTCGCTCCGCGGAATTCCGCCCTACCCTGGCGCCCAGCCTCGACGTCTTTCAGACGTGAGTCAGGTGTTGGGGATGCCCCTCGTGGCCTCGTGGTTCGCCACGCGTGATCAGCCCGAGCAGGTGATCGAACACTACGAGTACACCTACCTCGACGCTGGCATCCCGATCGTGAGCCACATGTTCAGTCAAGACATGGGCTACGTGGCCTGGCTCGAAGAAGAGAAGGTCGACGGAGGGATTGCCGAGGGCATCGTGCACATGGTTTCGGTGGTGAAGAACACTCCGCAATCGACCGAGACGATGGTCTTCGTTTCGGCGTCACGTCCGCAGCGCTTGCTCGATGCGCCGCGCGATCTGCCGCGCGGCCTGGTGTTGCCAGAGAGCGCGTCGCCGCCGCAGGTGGTTCAGATGGCACTCGAGGGCCGCACGCGAAGCATCGTCACCACGCGGCGTCGGGGTGAGTTGAATGGCACCGTCGAAGAGATCGTCAGCTTGATGCGCAAAGACGGCTGGGTGGTGGAGGACGTGATGGGCGGCGAGAACAGCCGGTCGATCATCGGACGCAAGCCGGGCATTTCGCAGTCGGTGTCGGCGACGATGGGGTCGGGCGAAGTCAGCCTCATGTACAGTCTCGAATCTGAAAGGAAGTCTCCATGAAGCGGCTCTTCTTTGGCTCGATGTTCCTGATCGCGAGCCTTGCCCTGGCCAACGGCCGGGCAGACTGTGCGCGGAACTGCCAGACGACGGCGAAGAACTTCGAGAAGCAGTGCAAGGAGACTGCAGGGGCAGATGCAGACTCGAAGACGGGCTGCGACATGGTGCTGAAGAAGCTCGAGCAACAGTGTGCCCAGGCGTGCGCTTCGGGTCAGAAGCCAAAGAAGCCCACCAACACCAACACCTTCTGAGCGGGAGAGGCCAGTCATGACGACGACACTCGAGAAGCAGTCAGCGGCGCTTCGCCGAACGACGCTGAAGCAGCGGCTGCGCCGAGGGCAGTCGATGGTGGAGTACAGCATCGTCAGCCACGCGCTCCTGTTGCTCGGAAGCGGTGCCGTGATGGGCATCTCGCAGTACCTCAAGCTGTTCGATGCGCTCGATACCTACCTTCGCAGCGTCTACACGGTGCTGGCGATGGGAGCGGTCTGAAGCGCTGTTGCACCGTGAGCGGGTTCGGCTAAGCCGAGGCCATGGAACAAGCCGCTCCGAAGCAGCGTTCGCCGTGGGTGTACGTCCTTCTCGGGTGTGGCGGCTTCGCGGCCCTCACCTGTCTGGGGTTCGCGATCTTCTTCGGCGTGGTGGCCAAGAAGACCAGCGACATGGTCGCGGGCGTGACGGACCCGAAGACGCGCGAAGAGAACGCGAAGAAGATGCTGGGAGAGATTCCGCCTGGCTACTACCCCGCGATGTCGATGAGCGTGTTCGGGTTGGTCGACACGGCGATTCTGACCGACACGCCCATCTTGCCTGACGGGGGCTTCGAGCTCGGTCAGCGCATGTTCACCTATCTGCGCGTGATGGCGAACGAAGAGAACAAGAAGACGAAGACGTTCTTCACCACCGGCGAAGGTGACGTGAGCCACCTGCGAAGCAACGGCATCAACATCGACTCGCGCGATGTCATCAAGCGCGGCAACCTCACGGTCGACGGGCGGCGCCTGTACTACGTCGTCGCGCGCGGCTCGTTCGGCATGGCCAACAACAACGGCACGGAGGACGGCCTCAACGCGTCGGTGCTGTTCGACTGCCAGGGCGACCAGCTGCACGTCGGCGTGTGGTCGATGCGTGATCCAGCGCCCGAGAAGCCTGCATCAGAGCTCGAGTTGACGGGAACGGTGGCTGACGAAGCCGAGCTGGCGAAGTTCCTGAAGCCAATCAATCCCTGCGGCCGCTGAAGCGGTCGCTCTCGTCAGCAGCAACGAACCTCGGGGGCCTCATGGTGTGGACGCTGGTGATGTTGTCGACCGTCGCACAGCTCGACGGTGGAGCCGAGTTCGTCTCGCCTCCGCCGGAGGCTGGGGTGACGACGGTTCCGGCTGACGCACCGGTCGCCGAGCCGATCGCGGTGCCGACCGAGGCCAGCGGCGAGACGAAGGCTCCAACGGGCGGCTTCGTGAAGGGCGAGCTGTCCGTGTATCTGGGCAGCGATCGGCTGGTGGTGAAGAACAACCGCATCGGCGTGTCGGCGGGTCTCGATCGCTTCGAGACGGCGTTCTACCTGCTCGTCGAACCGATGGTCGATCTGCGCTTCTTCGAGGGGAAGCTGGGCCTCGGCTTCGGCGTGCCGCTGCGGCTCGAGTTGGTGAACTTCGCCACGGACCCGGCGACGGGCTCACCGCTGCTCACCAAGCGCCTCGGGCGATTGCGCACGGAGGACTACGACAGCGTTCACGACTTCGGTCGCCTGCTGAAATACGTGACGTGGGGCCGAAAAGAAGACCAGCTCTACATCTCGGCCGGCCAGCGCTACGCGTCGTCGATTGGCCACGGCTCGCTCGTTCGAAGATACGCCCCCAACATCGACATCGACTACCCGAGAGCCTCGGCGCAGGTCGACGCGTACAACGACTTCGGCGGCTTCGAGCTGTTCACCAACGACCTGCTCGAGTGGAACACGCTCGCGGGCATCGCCTTCATCAAGCCGCTCTCGTTCCTCAAGAGTGAGAACCTGCTGGCGAAGTCACTGTCGGTCGGCGTGAGCGGAGCGACCGACTGGCGCGCGCCGTATCAGTTGAACACCGACGCCTCGGGGCTGCGGCAGATCGATGGGCAGGGCCGGCTCCTGTCGCAGACGCGGCCGGTCGGGCTGGTGGGCATCGACGCCGAGGTGAAGGTGCTCAAGACGCGCAACGTCGACCTGAAGCCCTACGTCGACTACTCGATGCTGCTCGGGGGAGATGGCGGCCTCACGGCGGGCCTGCTCGCGCGCCTCAACGTCGGCACCGACATCGTGAACGCGTTCAGGCTCGTCGGAGAGTTCCGCGTGCTGGGGAATCGGTACATGCCGAGCTACTTCGACACGTTCTACGAGATCGAACGCTTCATCTTCGCGAGCGAAGAGGTGCCAGGCCAGGCAGCGAGAAACGCGCTGACGCGCCAGCAGTTCGTCATGGAGCGCGGCCTCGGCCAACGAGTGGGCTACTACCTCGAGGCGAGCTGGGGCATTCCCGGCAAGGTTGGTCTGACGCTTGCGGCGGAGGGCGTGTCGAACGCTCCGAACACCAACCTCATCGCGCACCTCGAGGTGCCGGTGCTCGACTTCGTGCAGGTGTTCGGCAGCTACTACAAGCGTGGCATCACCTCGGCGGCGGCCATCTTCCGCATCGACCCGCAGACGCCTGACACGGTCTTCTATGCGGGGGCGCGACTGCGCATTCTGCCGTTCCTCTTCGTGAACGGGCGCGCGTACCAGACGTTCCGGCTGAACCCCGAGGTGCGGCGCTACGACAGCCAGCTTGGCTTCGTGGTCGATGTGGAGATTGGGTACGAGTTCAAGGGCAAGAAGAGCGAGACGGTGGCGACCCAGCCAGTCGAGGCGCCAGCGACGAGCGAGTCGACCCCTGCGACGGATCCGGCGTCACAGCCCACTCCCGCAGACCCGAACGCGCAGCCGCAACCAACGACGCCCTGAACCGCGAACGCGTTCACCACGGCCAGGCCCCCTCGAAACTCGAGGCTCGGCGTGCGCAACTCGATTGAGAGTACTGGCTGAGCGTGGGCTTTGAGTCGTGGTCGGTTCCGCCAGGGCGAGTGTCGACGAAGCCAGCTGAACGTCTCACACGGGTTGTGTCTCGGTCGGCTCGGCAGCTGTCCACGCGCCTGCGGCGAGCATCAAGGCGAGTCCGGCCAGCGTCGAGAGGGTCGCCACCTCGTGCAGAATCAGCACACCCAGCAACGCAGCGACGAGGGGCTCGAGGTACGTGAGCACGCCCGTCAATTGGGCGCCGATTCGCGGCAACCCGAAGTTGAAGAGGAACGCGCCGAGCAACCCGTTGATGGCTGCGCCCGCGAGGAGAATGGCGAAGCCGGAGTCGACGCGGGTTGGGAGCGCGCGCTCGCGAAAGACGATGAGCAGCAGCAGCGTCGACACCACGGCATGAAACGACGTGACGGCGAGCGGAGAGAAGGAGACGGACGCGCGCCGGGTCGCGAGCACGAGGGCCGCGTAGAAGATGGCTGAACCTGCGCCGAGCAGACCCGCCTGCCATGCAGAACCAGCGGCGCCGATCGACGGCAGCACCAGGAATAGCCCGATGAGAATGACGGGCAGCGAGACGAGGGCGCGACGGGAGCGACGCTCCTTCAGCAGCACCGGTGCGACGAGCGCGACCAGCAGCGGGGCGAGGTAGTGCGTCATGACGCCGACGACGACAGGGCCGGTCTCGAGCGCGGAGAAGTAGAGCGCGACATTCCCTGCGTCGGCGACACCGATGATGGCGAGCGCCACGAGGGCGCCACGATCGTCGGTGCGGAAGCGGCGAATGAGGAACAGCGACGGCACCGCCATCACCGCCATGGTGAGGAAGCCCACGACGAGCCCGCTCTGCCCGCCCGCGCGCACGTAGAGCGGCCACGTTCCCCAGCACGAGGCCGCGAGCGCGACGACCGAGATGCCCACGGCGCGTGACGAGTTCACTGCGCGGCGCTGTACCTCAGGCGCGGGACGATCACGGAGCGAGAACCGTCGAGGTGGAAAGCGCGCGGTCGCCGTCCATCACCGCGAGCCAGCCGCCGCCGAGGCCCCATGAGGTTCGCGACGGCTTCGCATCACGAATGCCTCAGTTCGAACGACTCCCGACGGAGGGCTGCTCGTGTTCCTCAACGGCGCTCTCGGTCGAACGCGGGCCCATCACGGAGCGAGAACCGTGACGACTCCCGAGGCAGAGCAGGGCGTCTGACAACCCGTTCGCGTCAGCGGTGCCTCGCCGTAGGTGAGCTGCAGGGTCGGGTCAGCGAGCGAGCCGCGGAGCGCCTGTGCCGATGTCCACCTGCAGCCGTCTGACCAGTCGAACTCAGAGCCGAAGCAGACGTCGACCTCGTTGCCATTCACGACGCCGGTGAAGCGTGCGCGGGCGAATCGGACCTCGGCGCGTCCCACCGGTTGATCGCACTCCCACTCGAGAACGCCCTCTTCGGCGAACTCGATGCGTACGTCGACGAAGCAGGAGAACATCGACCTCGAGAGCGAGTCGAGGCGCAGCTTCCGCTGACATCGCCGCCCGCTCTGTGGGCCCGGCACGTTGGTGCACGAGGTGGGTACCCCGGCGTCGCGACGCATCACGCCTGCGTCACGAACTCCGGCATCGATGCGGCCTGCGTCGAAGCCCGCATCTCGCGAGGTCCCTGCGTCGAAGGCGATCGTCTCGCTCAACGGCTCCGTGCGCCCACAGCCGAGCAGGCCCGCCAGCACGATGTTCAAGCGACGCACGGGCTCAGCAAAGTGCGGGTGCCTCCATTCGTCGAGAGCCTGCGCGAGGATCGCAATGTGCGTGTGCCCACGTTCCCCGAGTGGTGGGATGCGTCGGTGCTTCCTCCTCGTTCGCTTCTCGCCGAGTTGCGCATCTCCCGCCTGGCGCGAGTGACGGACATGGACCGCGCAGGCGTCGAGGTGGCCGCGGCGATTCGGCCGACGGGGCACGTCCTTCAGGTGACGCAGGGGAAGGGCACGACCTTCGAGCAGGCCGCGTGGAGCGCCGTTGGAGAAGCAGCGGAGCTGCACGCCGCGGAGCAACCGCAGAGTTCGATGCTCCGGTTCTGCGAGGCGGGTGAAGTCGATGGCGCCGTGCTCGACGACGATGGGCTGCGACGCGCGTGGGTGCAGGGCCACCGCCTCTCCGATGGGGTGCCCGTGTGGTTGGCGGCCGAGCGGGTGTTCTGCGCCCCGACAGGGACGACGTGGCTGGGCCCTTCCACGACGTCGTGGTCGAGCAACGGCTTCGGTGCGCACTCGCTGAAGGCAAGGGCGGTGGAGCACGCGGTCCTCGAGCTCTGGGAGCGGCACGCGTTGACGCTCGCGCTGCCCAATGGGTGGACCGAGCCGGTGCTCGCGCGTTCGCTCGTCGACTGGCGCTCGCCGCTCGTCGCATCGCTGCGCAGCAACGGGTTTCAGGTCGCGTGCTGTTCGCTCCAGGACGCGCCGCTTCCGCTTGCAGGCGCGTTGCTGTTCGATCTCGATGATCCCTCTGTTCCCCTGACCGCCGGCTATGCGTGCCGACGAACGATGCCCGAGGCCATCGAAGCCGCGCTGCTCGAGGCCGCGCAGTCTCGCCTCACCGAGATTCATGGTGCCCGTGACGACGTGGCGACTGGCCAGCGTGAGACCGGTGCTTCGCTGCAGGGCTTCTTCTCGACGCTCCACCCGAAGGCGCTTCGCCCGCGAGGCGCGGTGAAGGGCTGGCCGAAGGCGATCGCCGGCAACGTGGTGATCGTGAACGTCCGTGAGGCTCCACTTCACGTCGTGAAGGCGATCGGCATCGGGCTCGAAGAGTCGGAGTTGCTGCGATGAGCGCGCGTGACGTGGTGGTGTTTCTGGGGCCCACGCTGCCGGTCGCGACGGCGAAACGAACGTTGAAGGCGAAGTACCTGCCGCCAGCCAGGCAGGGCGATGTCTTTCGCGTCTTGCCCGATCGCCCGCGCGTCATCGTGCTCATCGACGGCGTGTTCGAGGCCGTTCCTTCGGTGTGGCATCACGAGCTGCGCGCGGCGCTCGCGAGCGGCGTGCACGTCATCGGGGCGTCGAGCATGGGCGCGTTGCGGGCAGCTGAGCTGCACGAAGAAGGCATGCTCCCGGTCGGGCGCATCGCCGGCGAGTACGTCTCGGGCGCGCGAGTCGACGACGCCGACGTCGTGTTGCTCCACGGTGATGCCGACTCGGGGTACCAGGCGCTGACGATTCCACTCGTGAACGTCGAGGCGACGGTGGCCGAGGCGAAGCGCCAGCGCACGGTGTCGAGTCGTGAAGCGCGTCAGCTCACCACGGCAGCGCGGCAGCTCTTCTTCAAGCGCCGAACCTGGCGAGCGATCGTGGGCGCGTTGCCGGAAGAGTGTCGCTCCCAGACGTTGTCCTGGCTGCGAGCCCACACCGTCGACCAGAAGGCGCTCGATGCAGTGCAGGCGCTGAAGGTCGCCCAGCAGCTCCTCCAAAAGCCAGCACGGCCATCGACCCCGCTCATCTTGAGTTCCTTCGTTCGCCGCCGTCGCCTCATCGACGCGCACGGGGCCGAGCTGGAGCGGCTCGAGGCGCTGCCCGAGGCCGATGCCCTCGCCAAGCAGGGGCTTCGCCGGTTGCTCCTCGCGTCGTTCGCGAAGCAGGCTGGGCTGTCAGTCTCCGTCACGGCGAATCGGCACGGCGCCGTCGACGAGGCGCTGAGCGACGCAGAGGTCGAGGCGCTCGAGGCGCTCGTGCTCTCGGCTCCCGAGCGCTTCGTGCCCGATGGCCCCACCTGGCTGGAAGGGCTCGCCCTCGAAGCGAAACTCAGCGGCCGCTGGCGTGGGCGTTAGACTTCGGAACAGACCATGCGACTCGTCAGCTACAACGTTCGCTACTTCGGTCATGCGCTCAAGGGGCTCGCCAGCACCGCGACCTCGAAGCAGGACATCGCCGACGCGATCTCGAACCTCACGCCGATGGCCGACGTCATCGCCCTGCAGGAGGTCGAGACGAAGTCGATTCGTTCGTCGGCCGCCCACCGCGGGGTCGTTCCTTCAGAGACGCAGCTCGAGGCGTTCATGCGGCACCTCGGCACCTCGATGCAGCGGCGTGGTGTCGCGATGCCGTACCGCGCCTTCTACTTCCCCGCGCACGTCTACGGCGTCGGCCCGCTCAAGGTCTACACGACCGGTCTCGCGATTCTGGTGAACCAGCAGACGATCAACGTGCTCAAGGGCAACTCCGATCAGCCCTTCGACATCACGCACCGCACGCCCTCGACCATCAAGCGCATCAAGCAGACCCGCATCGCCGCGCACCTGCACCTCGAAGACGTGAGCGGCAAACCCTTTCACCTCTTCAACACGCACCTCTCGCTGCCGACGCCGTGGGCGAAAGAGTTCTGGAGCCAGAAGGTGAAGATGGGCCACGGGAAGAACCAGCTCACCGAGGCGAAGGCCGTGACGGACTACGCGCAGCACCTCGCGCGCAGCGAGCCGTACCTCATCGTCGGTGACTTCAACTCGGCGCCCTCGACACCCGTGTACAAGCTGTTCACCGGTGACGCGCACCTGCTCGGCGCGCAGGAGTCACTGAAGCAGATCGACGCGAGCCGCCCCGACTCGTTCTCGACGGCGGGCTTCATGCGGCTGCGCATGCACCTCGATCACATCTTCGGCAGAGGCATCGAGTTTGGCGATCTGAACGACACGCGCGCGTTCGGCGACGAGCAGAGCCCATTTCACGGCCTGTCTGATCACGTGCCGCTCATCACGAGCTTCGAGCCCGGCTGAGCGGCGCGCGCGCGTCGAGATCGAACAGCTCGTAGTTCTCGGGCGACGTGTGATTCATGCCGCCGTCGGTGAAGAAGAGCCGCGCTCCCGGCAGGCAGCCCATCGCGTAGGTGACGTTCGTTCCTTCGACCTTCAGCGTGCGCAGCGGGCCGTCGATGCTCTTCCCCTCGGGGCTCCACGACGGCATCAGCTCGCGGCACTTGCCGTCACGAATGTGGCCGATGGCCTGGGGAAATGCGGCAGGCAGATCGCGTGGGTCGAACCGTCTTCGCGGAGGCCCGTCCATTCTCGCGGGCGGCTGCGTCGAGGGGTCGCAGGGGCGGTGGTACAGCACGCCGCGGCCTTCTCCGGTCGCTGCCGTTCCCGGTCGATGGAGTGGGGTGAGGTCGAGCGGGCCGTCGCTCCAGCGGGTGAGCCGCTCGTCGAGGAACGCGTTGAGTCCATCACTCACCACGGCGGCGTCGGTCGCAGCGATCCCGGCGAGCTCGAGATCCTGAGTCGTCACGCCGGCGTGCACCAGCAACAGCCCCCGATGATGTGCGGCGAGGCGCAGCCGCTTCGTGCGGAGCAGCTCGGTCACGAGCACGCGCTGAGAAGCGGCGAAGCACGAGTAGTCACGCGCGAGACACTCGGCGTCAGGCACGAACGGGTACTTCGCGAGGAAAGCCTCGCCCGGCGCATTCGCCGTGTAGATCGCACGCGCCTCACGATGCGCCTCGAGGAACGACTCGTCGGTGAAGGGAAACAGCTCGCACACGCGAGAGAGGTCGTGGTTGCCGAGCAGAATCGTCACCTGCTCGGGCGAGTGTGACGCGAGCCACGAGAGAATCGCTTCACCTTCCGCCGCCGCGCGCTCCCGCAGCTCGGGCTTTCCGTAGTCGAAGTGATCGCCCATCGAGACGAGGTGCACGTCGGAGCGCAGCCTGCCGTCGTCTCCGAGCAGCCGGTGCCCGTCGAGAATTCGCAGGAAGATCTCGAAGGGGGCCTGCGGGTCTCCGATGGCGACGTGACGCATGAGCTGATTCTGCTGCATTCCCGGCGGAACGGCGTGGCCGTGTTAACTCTCCCGTCGTGTTCACGTGGGTGCTGCTGACGGGAGCCGCCTTTCTCGCGGGAGGCCTCAACGCCATCGCCGGCGGCGGCACGTTCCTCACGTTTCCCGCGCTGGTCTTCACGGGCACGGCGCCGCTCGCGGCGAACGCGACGAGCACGGTGGCGCTCTGGCCAGGCTCGGTCGCCAGCGCGTGGGGCTACCGCTCGGTCATGAACGAGGAGCGTCGCTCCCTCGTCCCGCTCATCATCGTCAGCCTCGTGGGTGGACTGGTTGGTGCGCTGGCTGCCCTCGCGACGCCGGGTGACACGTTCGCGAAGGTGGTGCCGTTTCTCGTGCTCTTCGGCGCGCTGCTCTTCACCTTCGGCGATCGCCTGCGCCGCTGGCTCGAGCGCTTCGGGAAGCCGCCGCTCTGGGTCGTCGTGCTGACGCAGATTCCGATCAGCCTCTACGGCGGCTACCTCGGCGGTGGCATCGGTCTGCTGATGCTGGCGGCGCTCACGCTGCTCGGAGGGGGGCGCGATCTGCATCGGCTCAACGGGCTCAAGTCGGTGCTGGGTCTCGCCATCAACCTCACGGCGACGCTCACCTTCATCGTCTCGGGTCTGGTGGATTGGCCGCACGCGCTGGCGATGGCGGTCGCTGCGTCGATCGGCGGTTACGTGACGGCGCGGTTCGCGTTGAAGTTCGACGTTCGGGTCGTGAAGCGCGCGGTGGTGGTGCTGGGCTGGAGCATCACCATCGCCTTCTTCGTGAAGACCTTCGCCTGATCAGCCGCCCGAGACGTGGGTGAGCGCAGCCGGGTACATCGTGCACAGCTTCGGCGCGCAGGCGTCACCCAGCGTGCCTGCGAAGATGGCGAGGCGTGGAGTCGGGCCCGAGGCGCCGCCGGGTGTGGCGTAGGTGGTGATGGCCCAGGTGCAGCCATCGGCCTGAAAGCCCTCTTCGCTCGTGCCGCAGACGAGCTTCGGGCCACCTGCATACGTCGTCACGCACTGCAGTTGTTTGCCGCCAGCCGAGGCGAAGCGCGCGTCGAGCGTGAAGCGTGGCGCGCCCGCGTAGCGCTTGAAGATGGCGTCGGGGCAGTCGCCTTCGGTCACCCAGCGGTCGATGCTCCACACCTGCTCGCCACCGGGGAACGAGGTACCGCACAGGAACGAGCCTGAGTTTGCGCCGACCTTGTCGGAGCAGTCGTGGGTGGTGGTGCTGAAGCGCCCTTCGACCTTGTGGTTCTCGGTGCTGGTGCCCGAGAGCGTGCCCTCCATGCGAAAGGGGTACGCGCCCTCGTTCTGCCAGCGCACGCGATCGACCACGATCGAGAGCGTGAGCGACTTCACCGAACCAACCGTGTCAGCGCCCAGGTGCAGCTTGCCGCTCGAGCCATAGCGCCCGGGCTGCAGTGGCGCGATCAACACCGAGACGCCGACCGGCACCGTCTTGTCCCAGCTGGCGATGTCGGGGAACGAGGCGGTGGCGCGGCCTTCTCCTTCGAAGAGGAAGCCGGTGTCGTCGTTGAACGTCTTCGTCTGCGCCGTGCCGTTGGGCATGGTGAGGGTGAGCTCGAGCGACTTGTTGCCGCCGCCCGAACACGCCGAGAGCACCAGGAGCGAGACGAGGGCCCTGCGCATCAGACCTCGGCGACGTTGCCCGCGTAGAAGGACTCGATCATGTCCTTGTACTTGGTCTCGACCGCCTTGCGCTTCACCTTGAGGCTCGGCGTGAGATCGCCTGCGTCGAGCGTCAGGTCCTTCGGCAGAATCGCGAAGTTCTTGATCGACTCGTAGCTGGCGAGGCCCTTGTTGAGGTCCTGGATGAAGGGCTTGATGAGCGCGTGGGTGCGGGGGTCCTTCACCACCTCGTCGTAGCCACCGTTGACGCCGTTGCCCTTCGCCCACTCCATGATCGCCTCGGGGTCGAGCGCGATGAGCATGACGCAGAAGTTCCGGTTGTTGCCGTGCACGAGCGCGTTCGACGCGTAGGGGCACGACATCTTGAACTTGCCCTCGATGTTCTGCGGCGCGACGTACTTGCCGCCCGAGGTCTTGATGAGGTCCTTCTTGCGGTCGGTGATCTTCAGCCGCCCACCCTCGTCGAGCTCGCCGATGTCACCGGTGTAGAGCCAGCCGTCTTTCAGCGTCGCGGCCGTCTCTTCGGGCTTGTTGTGGTACCCGCGCATGATGCCGCGGCCCTTGATGAGGATCTCGCCGTCGGACTCGATCTTGAGCGTCGTGCCCGGCAGCGGCGGGCCGACCGTGCCGAACTTGAAGCCCGAGGGCCGGTTCACGAACGAGGCAGCGCTCGACTCCGTGAGGCCGTAGCCCTCGAGGATGAGGATGTTGCAGGCGTGGAAGAACTCGGCCATCTCGCGTGAGAGCGGCGCCGAGCCCGAGACGAAGTAGCGCAGCCGGCCACCGAAGCGGGCCTGCAGCTTCGAGAACACCAGCTTCTGCGCGATGCCGTTCTGCATGGCGAGCAGGCCCGAGGGCTCCTGGCCCGCCTGGCGCAGCTTCGAGACCTGCTTTCCGATGTCGATCGACCACTTGAAGATCGACCACTTCAGGCCGCCGCCCTTCTTCGCGCCCTCGACGACCTTGTTGTAGACCTTCTCGAAGATGCGGGGCACGGCGGCGACGAACGTCGGCTTCACCTGCCCGAGGTTCTCGACGAGCTTGTCGACGCGGCCATCGACGGCGGTGTGGAAGCCGATCACGATCTGCGCGACCTCGAGCACCTTGCCGAACGAGTGCGCCAGCGGCAGCCAGAGGAACTGCACGTCTTCGGGCACGAGCAGCTTCATCTCGTTGATGCCCTCGCCCTCGTAGACCCAGCAGTCGTGGGTGAGGATGACGCCCTTGGGCTTTCCGGTCGTTCCCGACGTGTAGATGAGCGTCGCGATGCCGTCGTTCTTCGCCTGCTTCGCGGTGGCCTCGTAGTCGGCCTGGCTGGACGGCTTGCCGAGCTCCTGAAGGTCCTGCAGCGTGATGCAGAAGCCGTCACCGCTCGCCTTGCCGTCGATGACGATGATCTTCTTGAGGCCCGGCATGGCGGCCTTCACCGACATCAGCTTCTTCACCTGCTCGTCGTTCTCGGCGAACGCGAACACCGAGTCGGAGTCGCTGACGATGTACGAGCAGTCTTCCGGAAGGCTCGAGGGGTAGATGGTGGTGGTCGCGCCGGCAGCGCAGAGAATGCCCATGTCGCAGGCGATCCACTCGTAGCGGGTGCCCGAGAGAATGGCGACGCGCTGCTCGGGCGTGAGGCCGAGGGCCTTGAGGCCCATGGCGATCTGCTTCACCTGATCGCCGAACTCCTTCCACGACACCGTCTTCCAGCCGCTGCCGGCAGGGTACGAGTACGCGGTGTTGTTCGGGGTGGCGCCCACCCGGTGCAGCAACACTTCAGGAACGGTCTGGAAGCCCATGCGTCGTCCTTTCAGGGAAACGAAGGACGGCATGGTACGGACGGTCGCACCGCCCGCAAGGGCTATTTCGGGTGATTCGTCGTCAGGGCGACTTCGGGTACCAGCCCGGAGAGATGGCGGACTGGGGCAGCAGCTCGGTGGCGCCGATGCCGAGCAGGCCATTCGGCTTGAGCACGTTCATCGCCTTCTGCACCACCGCGCGCCGCGTGGCGTCGGGGAAGTAGATGAGCACGTTGCGCATGAGCACGAGATCGAAGCCGATGCCCGGAGGCGCCTGCGTCACCAGGTTGTGCGTGAGGAACGTCACCTTTCGCCGCAGCTTCTCCTTCACCTTGAAGTTCGCGTGGTGTCGCTCGAAGTGCTTCACGAGTCGTGGCGCGGCGAGCCCGCGGTTGGCCTCGTAGACGGTGTAGACGCCCTCTTTCGCCTGGTTCACCGCGCCTTCGCTCACGTCGGTCGCGATGATGGTGGTGCGCTCGTGCAGGCTGGGGAAGTTCTCTTCGAGGAACATCGTGAGCGAGTACACCTCCTGGCCCGTCGAGCAGGCCGCGAGCCACACGCTGAACGACTTCGTCGAGCCCGGCGCGCTGACGCCGAGCTTCGGAATCACCAGGTCCTGCAGCGCCTTCCAGAACTGGGTGTCGCGAAACCAGTAGGTCTCGTGCGTCGTCATCGCGTCGATGAGCGGCGCGGTCACCCGGTTCGGAGCGCCCGGGCGTACGGCCTCGAGCACCAGCTCGTCGACGGTCTTGAAGTTGAGCGTCTTCGCCACCGGCGAGAGCCGCGCCTCCATCAAATAGTGCTGGTCGTCGGCCAGCGACACGCCACAGCTCGAGGCCATGAACGTGCGCAGGGCGGTCCAGCTCTGGGTGGGCTCAGGCATGGGGAACCGCCCCGGCCACCCGCTCCTTGAGCGCGTCGACGCTGAAGGGCTTCATCACGAAGTCGTTCGCGCCCGCGTCGAGCGCCTCTTGAATCGACTCGAGCACGGCGTTCGACGACACCATGATGATGACGGTGTTCGCGAACCGCGCGTCGGCCCTGATGCGCTTCACCATCGCCAGCCCATCCATCACCGGCATCTGCCAATCGGCGAGCACGAGCTGCACCTCGCCCATCTGCTGCAGCGTCAGCAGGCCCTCTTCGCCGTTGGCCGCCTGCTTCACTTCCCACCCCAGTGACTCGAGGGCGCGCTGCTGCACCAGCCTGACCATCTTGGAGTCGTCGACGACGAGGGCTTTCATGGCAGCTCCTTCACTGATCAGCGCAGATGACGTCGACCTTGAGGCCCAGCAACACCTGGCCCTCCATGGGGAAGACGCCGAACACGAAGCTTCGGTGGTTCGACTCGAGCGTGTCGGGCACCGGGCGCCAGCCTTTGCCTTCGAGCTCGAACACGTCGCCGATGTCGTCGACCACCACGGAGACTGGCCCTTCGGCGCCACGGAGCACGAGCAGCTTCTGCTCCTTCTCGTCGCCATCGGGGAAGCCGAGGCGGCGGCGCAGATCGATGGCGGGCATGATGGCGCCGCGCAGGTTGAGCAACCCGAGGATCTCGGCGGGCGCGAGGGGAACGGGCGTGAGCGGCTGCTTCAACAGCACCTCCTGCACCTCCTCCACCGGCAACGCGAACTGCTCTCCGCCGATGTGAAACGTGGCCCACTGGCCGGTCTGCACGTCGTTGTGGCTGAGGCTCATGGAGCAGCTCCTGCGTGGCTGAAGATGCCGGCGTTGGTGAGGGCTTCGAGCACCGCTTCACGCTCGAGCCGCTTCACGACGGTGATGGCTCCCGCGGCGCGGGCTGACTCGGCGTGACGGTCGGCTTCACGCGCGGTGCAGACGATGGGCAGCGAGGGCTGCTCGAGGCGGGCCGTGCGCACCAGCTCGAGGCCCCGTGCACTGCCGTCGAGGCTGGCGATGAGCGCGTCGACCCGTCGGCCGTTCTCCGAGCGCAGCTCCTTCACCGCGGCGTCGCTCGACAGCTCGATGACGTCGACGCCCGAGGAACGTAGCCAGCCCGCGAGCGACGCCCTGATGGCATCGACCTCGTCGGCGAGCAGCACGCGTGGGCGGCGAAGCGCCTTCTCCTTCGAGGCTTCGAGCGCGTTCGGCGCCAATTGCCGGACCAGCCCGAACACGTCGACGAGCAGGGTGGTGCGGCCGAAGCAGACCGACGAGCCCATCACGTGCGGCAGCTCGCTCCTGGCGGCCTTGCTCGTCTCGACATCGGTGACGTCGACGATGGTGTTCACCGCGAGGCCGACCGGCGTGCCGAAGTCGAACACGATCATGCGCTGCAGGCCGTCGTCCGACGGAACGCCCTGGCCGATGGGCAGCACGTTCTCTGGCCGCAGCACCGGCATGATGTGGCCGCGGTACTGGAGCACCTCGCAGCCACCGACGATCTCGATCTTCGTGCGGTCGATGGTCTCGAGCCGCGCCACCATCGACACCGGCACGGCGCAGGCCGCGTCGTCACCTGCCTTGAAGACCAGCATCGACTGCTGCCCGTCGACGAGGCTGGTGGCGGCCTTCGCGTCTCGCGTCGCGGCGTTCGCGCTCACGTCGATGCCGGCCATGCTGGCGATGCCCGAGACGTCGAGGATGAGGGCCACGTTGCCATCGCCCAGCACCGTCGCGCCCGCGTAGCAGCCGAGGCGTTTGAGCTGGCTCGACAGCGGCTTGATGACGATCTCCTCGGTGTCCTGAATCGACTCGACGACGAGGCCGTAGCGGCGCTGGCCGATGGCGACGACGACGATGTTCACGCCGTCGGTCGTGGGCGCCTGCGGTTTGCGGAGCAGCGGCGCGAGGCGCACGAGCGGCAGGATCTCTCCGCGCAGGCGGTAGATCGGCGCGCCGCGCACGTACTCGATGGTCTTCTTCGAGTCGTCGTCGTCGAGGTACACGAGCTCGAGCAGGTTCGACTGCGGAATCGCGAAGCGCTGACCGGCCTCTTTCACGAGCAGCGCAGGAATGATCGCGAGCGTGAGCGGCATCTTGAGGCGAATGGTGGTGCCCTTGCCGAGCGTCGACTCGAGCTCGACCTGACCGCCGCTGCGCTCGACGTGCGTGCGAACGACATCCATGCCCACGCCGCGGCCCGAGATGCTGGTCACCTTCTCTGCCGTCGAGAAGCCGGGGCGGAAGATGAGGTTGATGGCCTCGCGATCGCCCATGCCATCGGCTTCGGCCTGGGTGATGACGCCCTTCTTCACGGCGATGCCCTTCACCCTCACGGGGTCGATGCCGCGGCCGTCGTCCTTGATCTCGATGCTGACGGTGCTGCCCTCGTGAACCGCCCGCACCGACACCTTGCCGATGGGCGACTTGCCCTTGAGCACGCGCTCGTCGGGCGGCTCCATGCCGTGATCGATGGCGTTGCGAATGATGTGCATGACGGGGTCGCGAATGGCCTCGACCAGCGCCTTGTCGATCTCGGTGGTGGTGCCGTCGATCTCGGCGTTCACGCGTTTGCCGGTCTGCTGGCAGAGGTCGCGTACCTGCCGGGGGATCTTCTCGAACACGCGCGCTACGGGCTGCATGCGCGTCTTCATGATCTGCTCCTGCAGATCGCTGGTGACGATCGAGAGCCGCTGCGCTGCGCCCTGGGCCGATTGATCACGCAAGCCGCGCACGGTCTGGATCATCTGGTTGCGGGCCAGCACGAGCTCGCCCATCAGGTTCATCAGCTTGTCGAGCACCCCGACGTTCACGCGCACGGTGCCGTCGGCCGACTCGTGCTTCTGCTTCTCTTCGACGTGGTCGTGCGTCTCTGGCGCGTGGGTCTCACCAGGGGCAGGCGAAGTGTCGACGGGCAGGGGATCGAACGGTGACTTCGGTGGGGGCGGAGGCGCAGCCGCGACGGGTGGCGCGGTAGGCACGGTCGGCGCCGGCGCGGGCGCGGTGGGCGCGGGCGTCGGAATCGAAGGCGCTGGTGGCGCAGCCTCGGCAGGCGCGTCGTTTCCGCGCTCGAGATCTTCCCGCAGCAGCTTCACCAGCGGCTCGACCTCGGCGGTGCCTTCGCTGTTGGTGTCGCGAATGCTCTCGATCATCATGCGCAGCGTGTCGATCACCTCGACCATGCGCGCGAAGTGATGCGGCCTGGCGTCGATGCTCTTGTCGCGCAACCTCGACATCAGATCTTCGGCGGCGTGGCCGAGCGAGGCGATGCGATCGTACCCGAGCAGGGCCGAGGTGCCCTTGATGGTGTGAAAGTCGCGGAAGAGCACGTCGACCAGGTCGGGGCGGGTGCGGCCTTCTTCTGCGTCGAGCAGCAGCCGCTCGGAGCGCTGCAAGCCCTCGAGCGACTCGTCGATGAACAGCTGTCTGATTTCGTCGTCGTCCGACAGGTTGCTCACAGCCTGGCTCCCCTGGGCGTGGCGCCCATCCACTCCTGAATGGCCGCCGGAATACGGTCGGCGTGCAGCACCGCATCGGCTGCACCCAGCGCGTGAGTCGCGCCAGGCATGCCCCACACGACGCTCGACTCGGCGTCTTGAATCAGCACGGGGTTCCCCGACTCGCGCAGCGTCGCCGCGCCGCGAGCACCGTCAGAGCCCATTCCCGTCAGCACCACGCCCAGCGCCGAGCCTTTGCAGGCTTGCGCCACCGAGCGGAACATCGGGTCGACCGCCGGCTTGCAGAAGTGCTCGGGCGCGCCGTCGACGTACTTGAGCTGCAGCTTGTCGCTCGAACGCACGACGGTGAGGTGCTTCGCCATCGCGACGTAGGCCACGCCGCGCATGAGCGTCTGGCCCTCGACCGCCACCACCACGCGACGCCCCGACTGACTCGCGAGCAGCTCGGTCATGTACGGAATGTGCAGCGCGGGCATGTGCTGGGTGATGACGATGGGCACGTCGAAGGTGGCGGGCAGCCCCTTGAGCAGCTTGAGCAGCACCGGTGGCCCGCCCGTCGAGGCGCCGATGGCGAGCAGGTCGCTCCGGCGCGCAGGCCCCAGGCCCCTCGAGGCGCGGCTCGTCACTCCCGCGGCGGCGACGGGTCTCGACACGCTGATGCCGACCTGCGGCCGGCTGCTGCGGCGGCCATCGGCGAAGATGCGTCGCAGCTCCGACTCGAAGCCGGTGATGGTGCGCGAGTCGGGTTTGGTGAGCAGCGCCGCTGCGCCGAGGAACACGGCGTCGACGCCGGTTCGCGCGCCACGCTCCGTGCCTGCCGTCACCAGCACGGTGATGATGGCCCGGTGCGACTGGTGGCACCACTTGAGAAAGTCGAGCCCCGACTCGCCCTTGAGCACCACGTCGACCGTCACGGCGTCGACGTCTCCCTGCGCCAGGCGCTTTCGCGCGGCCTCGATGTTCGCGCACTGCCCCACCACGTCGAGCCCGATGCGCGTGAGCATCTGCGTGAGGAAGGTGCGGAACACGGGGTCGTCGTCGAGCACCACGACCCGCAGCGACTGCGGGTGGGTCGACGGTCGGGTGGCGGCAGCGAAGGGCATGGCGTTTCAGCGCTTGAGCAACGACTGCAGCTCGGTGGACATGTCGGACAACGCCTGGGCGCTGGTCTGCGTGGCGGTGGCGTTCTTCTCGGCCTCTTTCGCGGCTTCAGTGACGCCGGCGATGTTCGAGACGACGCTCGAGACGGCGCTCGAGACCTCGGTCGCGTTGCGGGCGATCTCCCGGGTGGTCGACGCCTGCTCCTCGACGCTGGCGGCGATCGACGACGCGAAGGTGTCGATCTGCGTCATCACGCGGCTGATCTCGCTGACGAAGTCGATGCTCTTCTGCGCCACCTCTCGAATGGAGTCGATCTGCTGGGTGATCTCCTCGGTCGCCTTCGAGGTCTCCTTGGCCAGCTCCTTCACTTCGTTGGCGACGACAGCGAAGCCCTTGCCTGCTTCACCGGCGCGCGCGGCCTCGATGGTGGCGTTCAGCGCGAGCAGGTTCGTCTGCTGCGCGATGGTGCTGATGACCTTGGTGATCTTCCCGATGTTGGCGCTGGCCGACGAGAGGCCCTGCACCATCGCCGAGGCCGACTCGGCCGTCTCACGCGCGCTGCGGGCCGTCTTCGCCGACTCGGTGGCGTTCGAGGCGATCTCCTTCACCGTCGCGCTCATCTCCTCCGCCGCGCTGGCGACCGAGGCCACGCTGCCTTTGATCTCTTCGGCGGCGCTGTTCACCATCATCGACTGCGCGCTCGTCTCGGTGGCACCGGCGGCGAGCTGGTTGGCGATGTGGCTCAGGTTCGAAGCGGCGTCTCCGATGCGGCGCGCCGACGACTCGACCGCGCCGATGGTGTTCGCGAGCCGATCGGCCTTCTGCGCGTCAGTGACGTCACGCACGTCGACGCGACAGCCGAGCCCCTGGCCACCCTCGTCCCGCACGCCGTTGACGGTGATGACGTACTGGCGGTCACCGACCGAGGCCTGGCTCTCGATGGGCGAACGCGGCGGATCTCCGAACGAGCCCGATACAGCGGCGAAGGCAGGGCCCATGCTCTCGAACCGGGCTCCTTCGATGGTGCCGCTGAAGCCAGCAGCTG
>CALRPN020000017.1:0-173143 GCA_943370055.1 Archangium gephyra | reverse complement strand
TCGCTCCATCGGGCCGGCGCCGGTGCTCAAGCTCAAGGGCGAGGCGTCGAGCCGCAGCTACTACCGCGTGGGCACGCCGCCTGATTCCTGGGTGGTCATGGTGATGCCCCCCGACGCCGCCAAGAAGAGCGAAGAGGCCTCGAAGGGAGACGCGCCCACCGAGCTGCCCTTCGTGAACGTTCACCGCTACCTCACGAAGCTCGGCATCCGCGTGCCGCGCATTCTTCGCTACGACGAGCCCGCCGGCATGATGGTGATCGAGGATCTCACCGACGAGACCTTCGAGCAGGCGATCCTCAAGGGTGAGAAGGCGAAGTGGTACACGCGCGCGGTCGAGCTGCTGGCTCAACTTCGCGCCCGCGCCGAGAAGCACGTCGACTCGACCTGCCTCGCCTTCACGCGCGCCTTCGACGTCGATCTCTACGACTGGGAGCTGCACCACTTTCGCGAGTGGGGCCTCGAGGCGTGGAGCAACCAGAAGCCGACGGCCGAGGAGCGCGCGCAGCTCGACGCGATCTTCCAGCGCATCGCGAAGCAGCTCGCCGCCGCGCCGCGAGGCTTCACGCACCGCGACTACCAGTCCCGAAACCTGATGGTGAAGGACGGCGAGATCGTCGTCATCGACTTCCAGGACGCGCTGCAGGGGCCGCGGCAGTACGACCTGGTCGCACTGCTCCGTGACAGCTACGTCGAGCTCGATCGCGTGTTCGTCGACGGCATGCTCGACGCGTACATCGTGGCCTTCGAGAAGGAGACGAAGGAGCGCATCGAGGCGAAGGCCTTCAAGCAGTTCTTCGATCTGCTCACCGTGCAGCGAAAGCTGAAGGACGCGGGCCGCTTCGAGTTCATCAACCGGGTGAAGGGCAACCCCG
Source organism: Archangium gephyra (assembly GCA_943370055.1). GTDB lineage: Bacteria > Myxococcota > Myxococcia > Myxococcales > Myxococcaceae > Xiheimicrobium > Xiheimicrobium gephyra_A. The sequence continues at coordinate 172,271 of CALRPN020000017.1, read as the reverse complement.
GGTTCCTCGTCAGCATCCCCGCGTCGCTGCGGTACGTGAAGGCGGCGCTCGACGTGCAGCCCGAGCTGACCGATCTGCGGCGCATCGTCGCGAAGTACGTTCCCGAGCTGGGCTGATCTCATGCGCGCGATGGTGCTGTGTGCAGGGCTGGGAACACGCCTGCGCCCGTTGACGAACCTGTGGCCCAAGCCGGCGATGCCGTTCTTTGGCCGGCCGTTGCTCCGCTATTCGCTCTCGACGCTGAAGCAGCTCGGCGTGACCGAGGTCGGCATCAACACGCACCACCTGCCCGAGGTGATGGAGGCGGTGGCCCAGAGCGAGTGCAAACGGCTCGGCCTGTCGCTCACGGTCTCACACGAGGCGGGAGAGATTCAGGGCACGGGTGGCGGCATTCGCGGGCTGAAGGACTTTCTCTCGACCGGCACCTCCGTCATCGTGAACGGCGACGTCTTGTTCGCGGTCGATCTTGCGCCGGTCGTCGAAGCGCACGAGGCGAGCGGGGCTGACGCGACGATGGTGCTGCTCCCGATGCCGGAAGGGGAGAAGTACAACGCCGTCGAGCTCGATGCCGAACGTCGCGTGCGCCGTATCGCGGGCGTCGGGCCGGGGGGAGACAGGCTGACGGGCTGGCACTTCACGGGTGTGCACGTGTTGTCGCCGAGGGTGTTCGAGTTCATGGCGCTGAGCGGGCCCATCGACATCAACCGCGACGTGTACGTGAAGCTGATCGAAGCAGGCGGGACCGTGCGCGGCCACGTGCTGACGGACAGTGACGTGTACTGGTCCGACATGGGCACGCCGCAGCGCTACGCCGCGACCCATCGTGACGTGCTCTTCGGTCAGGTGCCGCTGGTGCGCTTCGGAGACGCATCGCCGTTCGCGGGCATGCTGCGGCACGGACTCTCGGCGTGGGCACACCCGACCGCGCGCCTCGGAGATGCCCGCATCTCAGGCCCGGCCTGGTTCGGTGAGAACGTGTCGCTGGGGAAGAACGTGCGCATCGGCGCCGGTGTTTCGCTCGGCAACGACGTGAAGATCGGCGATGGCGCGCACCTGAATCGCGTCGCCGTGCTCGACGGCACCGAGGTCGAAGGTGGCCGCCTGTACGAAGACGTCATCCTCGCGCCCCGCGGTGTGCGCGTGCCCATGAGCTAGACTTGGCTGATGGTCTTCGTCTGGGGGAAGAAGTGGGTGCGCGGGCCCCGCTCTCAGTTTCGGGCGAGCTGTTTGGTTTGCGGAGTTCACGGAACGCAGCAGCTCCGGACAGTTCGGCTTGCTGAGCACTTCTACTTCATCGCCTTCGGCGGGATCCCTTCTCACCACGAGGTTCTTTGCCTTGAATGCGGCGCGCTGACTCCGAGAGACCTGAGCTTCAATCCGTCCACCGCTGAGTCCGAACAACCTCATCGCGCCTCAGCAGCCGATGTTCGGGCGGAACTCGCGAATGCAGTTTCCGCGATGACCTATGCGGCCCAACTCGATGACCTGAGGAGCCACTGGCTATCTCTCAGGGCCGTGTTGGTTCTTGTGATGTTGACAGCAGCTGTGCCCGCCTTCGTCTTCAGCCCCGAGTGGACCGAGGGCGTGTGGACGGTGGGCACCGCGACGTGGGTGAGCGTGTTCGCGGTCTCGACGGCGTCAGTGATTCTTCTCTCAGCGGGCATGAGACGCCTGAAACTCCAACGTGTGGTTCGCGTCCTGCGAAGGGCCTTTGCCGCCCGCAGTGCGACAAATGACGAGATCACTCGCGCAATCGAGACCGCCGCGAGCAGCCCGGGATTGCATCATTTGTCCGCGCACTTCTTCGAGTGAGCTTTGCGGCTGCTGGGAACTCTTCTGGTTCAGCATCAAGGCTCCTTCCTGAGCCAGCATGCGAGCGCGGCAGCTCCCCAGCGTGTTCCGCCACCCGGGCTTCAGGCGGCGGTTCTCGTCGCCCGAGCCCTCAGTCGACCGGGTAGTCGGTGTAGCCAGCCGCGCCCGGCGTGTAGAAGCTCGCGAAGTCGGGAGCGCGCAGCTGGGCTCCGCTCTGGAGCTTCTTCACCAGCGACGGGTTCGAGATGAACGGGCGGCCGAAGGCGATCAGCTCGCCCCGCTTCTCGTTCAGCGCAGCCTCGGCGCGGTTTGCGTCGAAGTTGCCGGCGAGAATGAAGGGGCCACCGAACGCTTCACGCATGCCGGCGAGCAGCTCGGCGGGCGGCTTCGGCGCTCCCATCGCGGAGTGATCGACCACGTGCACGTACGCCAGCCCGAGCGGCTTCAGCGCCTTCATGAGCTCGAGGTACAGCGGTGTCGTCTGCGCATCCATCACCAGGCCCTGCGTTCCGGCGGCCGGGCTCAGGCGAATCGCGACACGATCTCCACCAATCGCCGCAGCGGCCCGCTTCGCAGCCTCGACCGCGAAACGAATGCGGTTCTCCACCGAGCCACCCCAGCCATCGGTGCGCTGGTTGGCAGCCGCGTTCAGGAACTGCTCGATGAGGTAGCCGTTCGCGCCATGCAGCTCGACGCCATCGAAGCCTGCCGCGATCGCTCGCTGCGCAGCGGCGGTGTGCTCACCGAGCGCCTTCTCGATGTCAGCCTCGGTCATCGCGTGCGGAACCGGGTGCGGCTGCATGCCAGCCTGGTCGGTGTACATCGTGCCGGGCGCGGCGATGGCCGACGGCGCGACCACGCGAGCGCCCTTCGGCAGGTTGTTCTCGTGGCCCACGCGGCCGGTGTGCATCAGCTGCACGAAGATGCGGCCGCCCTTCGCGTGCACTTCGTCAGTGACGCGCTTCCACCCGGCCTGCTGCTCGTCGCTGAAGATGCCGGGAATGCGCGCGTAGCCGAGGCCATCGGGCGAGGGCGAGGTGCCTTCGGTGACGAGCAGGCCCGCGTCAGCACGCTGCCCGTAATAGGTGACGGCCAGCTCGGAGGGGATGTTGCCGATCGCACGGCTGCGCGTCATCGGCGCCATCACCACGCGGTTCGTCAACGTGATGCGGCCCAGCTGAAACTTCGAGAAGAGGAGTTCGCTCATGGTGACGCGACAATGCGCACACCCCGGCGTCGGTTTCTGAAAAGTGCGTCGAACAGACTGTCCCGACGATCAGTGACGGAAGCGGGCGAGCACGCAGGTGACGTTGTCGTTGCCACCGTTCGCGTTCGCGAGATCGATGAGCTGCGCGCAGGCCTTCTCGAGGTCGGTCTGGTTCTGCAGCACCTGCTGAATCTGCGGGTCCGAAACCATGCCCGACAGGCCGTCGGAGCAGAGGAGGAAGATGTCTCCGTCTTTCGGCTCGACGCGCGAGACGTCGACGATGACGTTGTCTTTCATGCCGAGCGCGCGAACGATGACGTTCTTGTGCGGGAAGGCTTCGATCTCTTCGGGCGTGAGCTTCTTCGCCTTGAGGTAGTCGTTGAGCAGGGAGTGATCTTCGGTCACCTGCTTCAGCACGCCTTCGCGGAAGAAGTAGACGCGGCTGTCACCGACGTGGGCGACGCAGACCTCGTTATCGCGCGCGAAGTACACGCCGACGATCGTGGTGCCCATGCCCTTGTACTTCGTCTCGGCCGTGGCCTTCTCGAAGATGCGCATGTTCGCGAGCTTCACGCCGGTCGCCAGGCGGTTCTCGTCGTAGTTGCGCGCTTTATCCATCTTGTAGGGCCAGGTGATGTCCTGGTCCTGGCCCGTCATGCGGAAGAACTCCTGCATCTCGTCGACGGCGATCTTCGACGCGACTTCGCCGGACGAGTGGCCGCCCATGCCGTCAGCCACCACGAAGAGACGCTCCTCAGGCAACAGGAGGTAGTTGTCCTCGTTGTGGTTGCGCTTCATCCCAACGTGGCTCTGGCCGCTGACCTCGATGCGCATGTGGAGAGTTGCCGTGGGCGGAAGCTGAAGAGTTTGAGAAGAAAGCAAATCGTCACCCAGGCGACAAGCGCGCTCTGTCAGGCAGCGCGAGGAACGAACACCACCCGATCCCCAGCCGCGGTTCCACTGGAAAGTGCGGTTCCTGCCGGAAGTTCGAGAACACTTCGGGCAGAAGGGTGAAACCGGCTCATGCGCCAGGGCTTCAGCGCATGGTAGACGTCCACTACCACTCCGTCAGGGTCGAGGAAGAGGGCGTCGATGGCGATCTTCATGAAGAACGTGTGGATCGACGTGCAGGGGACGATGTGCAGCCCCCGGCCCATCGGGAAGTCGCTCACGCCCATCAGCCCCTTGAAGCGCTGCATGAACGAGTCGGCCGCTTCGGCGTCGTCGGCGAGCAACGTGTTGCGGGTGGCGTTTCTCACCTGAAAGCGCGGCACGCGTGCACTCTATCCCCTCCTTGAGCCCACTCGAGCAACCGATCACCCTGGTGCTCGTTTCTCCGCAGATTCCGCCCAACACCGGCAACGTCGCCCGGCTCTGCGCCTGCACCGGTTGCAAGCTGGTGTTGATCGAGCCGCTCGGCTTCTCCATCGACGACAAGCAGCTGCGCCGCGCCGGCCTCGACTATTGGGACAAGGTGTTTCTCAAGCTGTACCCGTCGTGGAGCGCGTACGTCGACGACACGAAGGGGGCGAAGCGGTACCTCTTCACCGCCCTCACCGGCAACGGCCTGTGGCAGGTCAAGTTCCAGCCGGGCGACCACCTCGTCTTCGGCGCCGAGCCCACGGGGCTGCCTGACGAGGTGCTCGCGGGCTCCGATGGCACGCCCATCACGATTCCGATGCTCGACGATCGCCGCGGGCTCAACCTGTCGACCTCCGTTGGCATTGCGGCCTACGAGGCCCTTCGTCAACTCAGCTCAGCGCCCTGATCAACGCGGTTGGCCGAGACCAAGTCGACAGGGGAGCGCGGGGGACTACACTGCGCCGCGATGCCGAATTCGCAGGTAGCTGAAGCGCTCTTCGATGCTCACGTGCAGAAGGCGACTGGCGCCGTCACGTGCAGCCACAAGGGCCGGTTGACCCGGTTGTTGTTCGCTGGCGGTGATCTGGTCGATGTCGACGGGCAGTTCGGCATCGCCGCGCCGCTGCAGGGCCTCTTGCAGTCGAAGCGGCTCGAGCTGTCGCAGCTGGACGCGCTCTGGGCTCGCGGCGAGGTGGGCCAGACCGACGCTGAGACCTTCGAGGAGTTGGGGCTGACCGAGCGTGAAGAACAGTCTGCGCGGTTGCTGGCGTCGGTGCGGCAGGTCGTGGTGGCCGCCGAGGGCGCGCGGTTCGAAGAGATGCCTGTCGACGGAGCCTCCGTCATCCCCGGTGCGACCGTTGCGCGGCTGGCGTTCGAGTCACTCCCTCCGAGCGGCGCGGAAGCCCCGTACGTTCGCGTGAAGGACCTGTCTCGCGCACAGGCGTTTCTGTCGGAGGACGAGCGCGCCGTCGTCGCAGGGTGGACCGACTTCGTTCCCGGCGCGAAGTTGCCCGCAACGCAGCGCCCGTTGCTCGAAGTGCTGTTGCGTTCAGGCGCGCTCGACTCGGTTCCGGCCGAGGAATGGCGGCGGAAGGAAGAGCAGGAACGAGTCGAAGAGGAGCGACGTCAGGAAGACGCGCGACGCGAGCAGGAGCGGCTCGCGGAGGAGAAGCGACTCGCCGAGGAAGCGCGGCTGGCGGAAGAGAAGCGACTCGCCGTGGAAGCGCGGCTGGCAGAGGAGAAGCAACTCGAGGACGCGCGGCTGGCGGAAGAGGCCCGGCTCGCCGACGAAGCGCGGCTGGCGGAAGAGGCCCGGCTCGCAGAGCAAGCGCGGCTGGCTGAAGAGGCCCGACTCGCCGAGCAAGCGCGGCTGGCTGAAGAGGCTCGCCTCGCCGAGCAAGCGCGACTGGCAGAATCGCAGCGACTCGCGCGACTCGAAGAAGAACGCGAACGGGAAGAAGAAGAAGCCCGCCTTCTCGCCCAGCAGCACCGCGCGGAAGAAGAGGCCCGCCTCCAGGCCGCCGAAGCCGAGCGCATCGAACTCGCTCAACGCCGCGCCCAGCTCGAAGCCGAAGAAGAGCGCCGCCGCGAAGAAGACGCTCAACGCCAGGCCGCAGAAGACACCGCTCGTTTCCCCAGCGAAGCGCAGCGTCGTGCCGAAGAGGCCGCGCGAATCGCCGACGAGCAGCGCCGTCAAGAGGAGGCCGCTCGCGTCGCCGAGGCTCGCCGCCTGCTCGCGGAAGAAGAGGCTCGAGAGGCAGAAGAAGCCCGCCTCGCAGAGGAGCAACGCCTGCAGCAGGAAGCCGCCCGCGTCGCAGAGGCGCGCCGCCTGCTTGCCGAGGAGGAGGCCCGCGAAGCCGAAGAAGCGCGGCTGGCCGAGGAGCAACGCCTCGCCGAGGAACGCGAAGAGGCCGAGCTGCTCGCTCGAGCTGCTACGGCCCGTGAAGAGCAGACTCGCCTCGCGCGCCTCAAGGCCGAAGCCGATGCGCTGGCCCGCGAAGCCGAGGAGCGTCGCCGGCAGCCCACGGGCCAGACCTTCGTCGGTCCTTCTCCAATCGCGCCACGGCCCATGCAGGAGGCCGTCGGTGGTTCACGCCCCGAGGACAAGGAGTTCCACGCCCGTCATCGCCAACAGCAGGATCTGCTGCGTGAGATGAATGAGGCGCTCAAGCGCTCGGTCTCGACTTCGCCTGACACTGCTCCCACGCCCCCCGAGGCACCGACCCGTCGCGGCGAAGAGAAGACCGACCCCAACTACCGGCCCCCCGTCGCGCCTCCGCCGCCGTCTCGCCCCTCTGCGCCGCGCCCCCTCGTCCTCGGGCGCGATCAGAAGAACGAAGAGGCCGATCTCTGGAACATGGTGGAGCCAGCCAGCGGCTCCGGCCCGGCGCCCGGAAACTCCGCGTCGTTCGAAGAGGCCCTTCGTCGCGTCGACTCCAGCCTCGAAGCCCTCGTCGGTCAGACGGCTCCCAACCGTCAGGCCGCGCCCGTCGAGCCGATCATCGAAGCCGAGATCAGCACGACGACCCCCGTTCCTTCACGAGAGGACGCCGATCTGGGTGACCCAGCCGACCCCGCCGAGGCAGCACGACTTCGTCGCCAACGCCTGCTCCGTCGCGCCATGGAGAGCCTGGGCACCGTCCCCACGCCATCGCCTTCGTCCCCGTCGGGCGTGACGTCCATTCCCCCCAGCTCGTCGCCCTCGGGCGTCACCGCGCGCCCCTCGTCTCCGTCGTCCGCGCGGCCCTCGTCGCCGCCCGCGCCCGCGCCTTCCCGGCCTTCTGGGGTCTCCAACGCGCCAGCGCCGACGCCCGCCGAGCAGCAGCTCGCCACGTTGATCGAACAGCGCGCCGACCAGCTGAAGAAGAAGGACCACTTCGCCACCCTCGGCGTCACGCAGCAGGCCAACCGAGACCAGGTGAAGGCCGCGTTCCTCGGGCTGGCCAAGACGTTCCACCCCGATCGCCTGCCGCCTTCGCTCCCGCACCTCGCCCAGAAGATGAGCGCGGTGTTCGAGTCGATTCGCGAGGCGTACGAGGTGCTCTACGACGAGTCACGCCGCATGGCCTACGTCGCCAACCAGGCCGCGGCTGCGCGCACCCACACCGGGTCGTCGCCCAGCACCGCTGGTCAGAGCCAGGCCTCCGACCTGTTCAAGATGGGCGAGGTCTATTTCAAGAAGCGCGACTACAAGCAGGCAGACGAGCACTTCGCCCGCGCGCATCTCCTCGACAAGGGGGCCGCCTCGCTCGCCGCGCAGGCCTGGGCCATCTACATGGACCCGACGCGCAAGGCCGAATCCGCCAACGCTCGCGGCCTGATGCAGAAGGCGCTCACCATCGACCCTGCGTGCGATCGCGCGCACTACCAGCTCGGGGTCATCGCCCGCGTCGAGGGCGACATGGAGCGCGCCGAGAAGCACTTCCGTGAGGCCGTACGCGTCAACCCGCGCCACCTCGAGGCCAGCCAGGAGCTGCGCCTCATCGAGATGCGCCGGAAGAAAGAGAAGGATGCCGGCAAGAAGGGCGGCGGCATCTTCGGTTGATCACGCCGTGAGAAAGGTCTCGAGCGCTTCCTGATCGCTCTCGGGCATCGAGGTGAACTCGACGCCCATGCCCGCCGATTCGGTCGGTGAGGGGAAGCGCCGCACCCACGCGACCCGCGCCTGGGCCCGAATCACCCGGCCCTGGAGCACCTGGAACTCGACCGAGAGCGACTCTCCCGACTCGAGCAACAGGTCGCTCTTCAAGAACGTGCCGCCCGTCGACAGGTCGGCGCTCTCGAAGAACAGCTGCCCGACGCCCTGCGCGTCACGGGCATGAAACTGCACGCTCAGGCTCTTCCGCTCGAAGCGTCGCTGATCCGCGCTCATGATCAGCATTGGAAACGTTGACACTCCCCCGTGCAAGGCCAAACATTCCGCGACTTTTTCTCGTGGCGGCCGAAAGGGATGGATCCCGTGGCGAAGCAGCACCTGCTCCTGGTCGATGGTGACGCGAAGAGCCTTCGCGTGATGGAGGTGAGCCTGAAGAAGGCGGGCTTCCAGGTCACCACCGCGATTCACGGGAAAGACGCCCTCGAGAAGGTGCAGATCAGCTTGCCTGATCTCGTGCTCGCCGAGACGCGCATGCCCGAGATGGACGGGTTCGAGCTCTGCAAGGTGCTCAAGAGCGACGACCGCTTCCGTCACATTCCGTACGTCTTCCTGACGAGTCAGAAGGCCGTCGAGTCGAAGGTGAAGGGCCTCGAGACCGGCGCCGAGGACTACCTCACCAAGCCGATCTACATCAAAGAGGTCGTCACCCGCGTGAGGATGATTCTCACGAAGGTCGAGAAGGAGCGCTACGAGAAGAAGGAGCAGCGCGCGGGCTTCTCGGGAAACCTGTCGGACATGGGCGTCGTCGATCTCGTGCAGACGTTCGAGATCGGCCGGAAGACCGGCACCATTCAGATCCTCGGAGAGCGCCAGGGCACGGTCTTCTTCAAAGAGGGCCGCGTCATCGACGCAGAGCTCGGGCGGCTGCGCGGCGAGAACGCGTTCTACCGAATGCTCAACACCTTCGAGGGCCAGTTCGAGGTCTCGTTCGCGCCGGTCGAGCGTGGTGAGCGCATCGAGGTGTCGACGCAGGGCCTGCTCATGGAGGGCATGCGCCGCCTCGACGAGTGGGGCCGCATGCTCGAGCAGCTGCCTCCGCTCGAGACGGTGTTCGAGCTCGACTACAGCTCGCTGGCTGATCGGCTCGCCGAGATCCCCGACGAGGTGAACGGGCTGCTGCGCCTGTTCGATGGCCGGCGCACGCTCCAGCGCGTCGTCGAAGACTCCGACTTCGAAGATCTCGCCGCGCTCGGCATCATCTCGAAGCTGTACTTCGAAGGGCTGATCAAAGAGGTCGGCGCGCCGTCGTCGAACACCGGGCCGCGCAAGCCGGGCATCGAGGAGTGGCTCAACACCGGCCCGAACCCCGTGGGCGGCGAGCCCGCGCCGAAGCAGCCGAGCGTCACCCCGGCCGACACCCTCCCGCCTGCCGCCTCCCCGCCGAGCCACGATCATGGCGTCGCCGAGCAGCTCGCGCTCGCTGAGCCCGACTTGCCGCCACTCGGTGTGGAAGAGCCGGTAGAGCTGCCCCTCGAGCTCGATCCGCTCCCGCCGCCGCCGGCCATTCCGCCGACCGCGAGCAGCCCGACGCCGCCACCGATCGCGCCGGTCACCTCTTCTCCTTCGGGCGTGATGGCGGGCCCCGCGCCCAGCGTGACGCCCGCGACGCCGAAGCCTCAGGTGCCAGTCGTTCACTTCGAGCCCAGGGCCCGTGTTCCGGGTCAGCCGCCGACGATGCCGGCCGTCGCTCCGCCCGAGCCGGTAGCAGCTGCTCCCGTTGTCGCCCCCGCGCCGTCGCAGTTCCTCGTCGAGAAGCCGCCCAGTGAGCTCGAGCGAGCGCGCGCGTCTCTCGTCGACGCCTGGTCGACGGTGGACACGGAGGGCATCGAAGGTTCGTCGACGTGGGCGCCGATGAGCGGTTGGAGCAAGCCTGCGCCGCAGATGGCCCAGCCCGCTCCGGTTGCGGTGTCTGCGCCAACGCCCGTTCCGGTCGAGCCCCCGCGAGAGCCCGTCTTTGGAGGCGCTGCGAAGGAGCGCTTCGCGCTGCCGCCGGTTCAGAAGCAGCCTCCGACGCAGCCGCCGATCACCACCGAGATTCCGGTGGAGCCCATTCTCGAGGCAGAGACAGATCCCGAGACGCCGCCGACTGCGACGCCCACGCCGGTCGCCTTGCCCTCGCCTGCGACGACGCCGCCGACCCCTCGGCCTGCTCCTGCCGTCGCGCCACCGCCCCTGCCGCCGAAGCCGGTGGCCCCGATGGTGGTGCCCACGGTCGGGCCCGCCGCCAAAGCGCCAGCGCCCGAGCTCGAAGAGGCGTTCTTCGAAGACACGATCGGTACGAACTCGCAGCCGTACACGGGCGAGAACCCGATTCCTCAGCGGTCTCGCGCGCTGCCCATCGTGATCGCCCTCGGGCTCGTGGTCGGCATCGTGGGCACCGTGATGGTGATGAACAGTGACGACACGGGTCAGGCGGCGGTCGACGCGGGCTCCGAGGCCGTCGTGCCTCCGGTCGTGCAAGCCGAGCCGATCGACGCAGGTGTTCCCGAGATCGACGCCGGCGTGCTGGTCGAGGTGATTCCGGTCGAGCCGACGCTCGTCGCGGGATCCGACGGCGGCGCGATCGCGGCCGCTGGTCTCCTCGTCGACGCAGGCGTCATCGATGCCGGCCTCGCGAAGGACGCGGGCGTCGATGCAGGTGCTCCAGCGAACGATGCAGGGGCTCCGGCGAAGGACGCGGGCGTCGATGCAGGTGCTTCAGCGAAGGACGCTGGGGTCGATGCAGGCGTTCCCCTGAAGGCCGCTGGGGTCGACGCAGGCAGTCCCGTGAAGGACGCAGGCGTTGCCCCGAGGGATGCGGGCGTGACTCCCGTCGACGCCGGTGCTCCCGCCCTCGTTGCCGCGCCGAAGGACGGTGGCGCGGCGGTGGCCGTGTCCGACGTTTCCCTTTCGGATGACGAGTTCGACAAGCTCATCGAAGACGGCAAGGCCGCGATGGTTGGCGAGAAGTGGGGCAGGGCGGTTGGCATCTACCGCAAGGCCGTGAAGGATCGCCCGACCGAGGTCACCGCGCGCACGGGACTTGGCCTGAGCCTCGTGTTCTCAGAGACGGGCTTCAAAGAGGCGATTCCCCACCTCAAGGAAGCCACGAAGGCCGACCCCGCCAATGCACGGGCCTGGCTGGCGCTCGGTCTCGCGCTGCAGAACGTCGGCCGCGACTCCGAGGCGAAGGCGCCCTACCGCAAGTTCCTCGAGCTGAACCCGAAGGGCGAGCAGGCCGATCAGGTGCGGCTGGCGCTGCAGATGATTCCGTAGCTCGAGCCGACGTCTGCCGGGCTTTTCGGGTGGCGCTGTGCTGGCGCTCCCGGTGACGCGAAGGTAGAGCCACCGCGTGCTGGTGCTGGGCATCGAGACCTCGTGCGACGAGACGGCGGCTGCGGTCGTGAAAGACGGCCGAGTCGCGCTCAGCGACGTCGTCTCGACGCAGATGGACATTCACCGTCGCTGGGGCGGCGTGGTGCCCGAGCTTGCCAGCCGCAATCACGTGCTGCAGGTGATGCCCGTCATCGACGAAGCGCTGAGCCGCGCGAACGTGACGCTCTCGCAGCTCGATGGCCTCGCCGTCACGAGCGGTCCCGGGCTGCAGGGCGCGTTGCTCGTCGGGCTTCAGGTGGCGAAGGCGCTCTCGATGGCGACGGGAATTCCGCTCGTGGGCGTGAATCACCTCGAAGGCCACCTGCTCGCGATTCGGCTCGCTCCTGATGCGCCCGAGCCGCCCTTTCTCGGCCTCTGCGTCTCGGGCGGGCACACCACGCTCTACGACGTCAAAGCGTTCGGCTCGTACTCGCGCATCGGCACGACACGTGACGACGCCGCTGGAGAGGCGTTCGACAAGGTCGCGCGCCTGCTCGGCCTGCCGTACCCCGGCGGCCTGCCCATCGACACGCACGCGCAGACGGGCGATCGCGCGGCCATCAAGTTCCCCCGGGCGCTGCGCGGCGACGACGTGCTCGACTGGAGCTTCTCGGGCCTCAAGACCTCGGTGCTCACCCACGTGCAGACGCACGGCGTGCCGACCGGCCAGGCGCTCAACGATCTCTGCGCGTCGTTTCAGGAAGCGGTCGCCGATTCGCTGACGAAGAAGATGATCCTCGGCGCGAAGAAGGTCGGCGCGAAGACGTTGGTGCTGTGTGGTGGCGTGGCGGCGAACTCGCGGCTGCGTTCTCTCGCGGAGGAGCGCGGCGCCGAAGCGGGTCTCAGCGTCTATCTGCCGCCGAAGCGGCTGTGCACGGACAACGGAGCGATGATCGCGGTCGCGGGCTACGAGACCTTTCGGCGAGGCGTGGCGCCGGGCTCGTTCCTGACGGCAGACGCGACGTGGCGGCTCGGAGGAGCGGTGGCGAATGGCTGACAGCCCGAAGGAGATGCTCAAGCGGCACGGTCTGCGCGCGAAGGAGAGCTGGGGGCAGAACTTCCTCTCTGACGAGGTGATCCTCTCGCGCATCGTCGACGAGGCGATGCTGGTCGAGAGCGACGTCGTCATCGAGCTGGGGCCCGGCCTCGGTCACTTCACGCGCGCGCTGCTCGAGACGGGCTGCACGCTCATCGCCGTCGAGCGCGATCGCGACATGGTGAAGGTGCTGCAGGGCGAGAACCTCAAAGGGCTCACCCTGGTCGAAGGCAACGCGGCCGACCTCGACTTCGCGAAGACGGCGAAGACCGACCAGGTGATCGTCGTGGGAAACCTGCCGTACCACCTGACGAGCACGATCCTCTTCGAGGTGCTCGACCAGGTCGATCACGTGCGGCGCGCGCTGTTCACGCTGCAGGCCGAGGTGGTGGAGCGGCTCTCGGCGAAGCCCGGCGGTCGCGACTACGGCCTGTTGTCGGTGCTGCTGAACCTGCGCTTCCACGTCGAGTCGGTGCTCTCGATTCCGTCACACTTCTTCCACCCGCCGCCGAAGGTCGACAGCGCGGTGGTGCGGTTGTCGCGGCGCGAGAAGCCGCGGGCCGAGGTCGTCAGCGAGGCGCGGTTCCGCCAGGTGGTGAAGGCGAGCTTCGCGCAGCGGCGCAAGACCTTGTCGAACTCCATCGCGAGCGATCCGAAGCTGGTCGAGAAGTACGACCTCGACGCTGCGCTGGTGACGGCGGGCATCGACGGGAAGCGTCGAGCCGAGACGTTGTCGGTCGAAGAGTTCGCGGCCATCGAGCGTGCGCTGGGGCCGGTGACGTGATCGTCTCGATTGAGGTGCGGCTGTCGTTCTCGTGCGAGAGCTGTGACTCCGGCGTGCCGGTGAACGGCCCCGTGCCGATGGTGAAGTGCGCGCGCTGCATGGAGGTGACGCAGCTCACCGGCGAGTACGGGTGGGATCGGTTGATGCCGAAGAGCCTGTTCGTCAACGCAGTCACGCAGGGGAAGCCCGGCGAGACGACGCGCGTGGAGGCGAATCAGGCGAAGGTGACGCTCACGCATCGATTCCCGAGCTGTCCGGGCTGTGGCGAGCCGCACGAACCGCGACGCACGAAGCTGGCGCTCACGAAGGGCAGGGCGCTGACGTGCAAGTGCGGCGTCTCGCTCGAGCTGCAGCCGGTGCCGGCGGCGTTGCTCGCGGTGCATCCATACCTGCGTGGCTTCGTCGACGCCGAGGTGTTCGAGGAAACAGCCGCGGCAGCTCCGGCCTCGAGCGGGCCCGTGGTGATGCAGTGCATGAAGTGCCAGGCGACGTTGCCGGTCGACGGCACGAAGCGACTCGTCGAGTGCTCGTACTGCACCGCCCGCAACTACCTGCCCGACGATCTGTGGCTCGCACTGCACCCGGCTCCGAAGCGGGAGTCGTGGTTCATGCTGCTCGACGGTGCCGACCTGCTCGACTCGCTCAGGATTTGACCGGGCGCGGCCTCGCTGCGTGAGCGTCTCTTCGACGCGGTCGATACGACGACGTGGCGAAATGCGAGCGAGGCCAGCGTCGGCGGCCGCGGCCGTTCATTCGGAGCGGCGACGCTGTTCGGCTCGACGCCGCAATGAGCGTCGGGCCCGGATTCAACGCCACCTTCGCCTCGCTCAGGATTTGACCGGCACACCCCAGAACCAGCTGCCCTGCCCAAACGAGCCGACGGGGTAGGTGCCGAACTCCCAGCGCCACGAGTCACCGAGTGGCTTCGTGAACTCGAGCATCTCTTCCCGCGAGTAGCAGCGGAAGGTGCTCACCGTTCCGTCCCAGCCCGACGCGAGCAGGGCGATCGGAGACAGCCACGTCCACGCAGCGCTCGAGAGGCGCGAGCTGCCCAGCGCGGGTTCGGCCATCAACGACGGAATGCCCCACGGCACCATCGCGAGGAACGAGAGCGGATTCCGGACGAGGCCTTCGCTGATGAAGACTCCCGGCGCGTCCTTCGCCATGCCGATGAGCACCTGCTGCGCGAGCGCCGGCGGGAAATGATGGAACGCGTTCACGATGACCCGCGCGCGGCCCGCACCGAGAGAGGGCTCGATGTTCGTCGCATCCACCGGCTCGGGGATGAACGAGATGCGCTCGGGGTACTTCGCCGACAACGCGCTCCACGACTCGGGGTGGGGCAGCAGATCGGTCAACGTGAACGTCGGCGGCTGATGCCCACGCGCGAGCAACGCTTCGACGAGCACCGCAGCAGGCTCTCCGGCGCCCGCGGCGATCTCGAGCACCTCGTGCGCCTTGCTCGCGTGAAGGAAGTCGACGAACGGCTGCACGAGGCCATCGAGCATGTGGCCCCAGCGCAAGGTTCGGCTCAGCGACGAGATGATCGTCTTCTGAAGCGACTTCGGAACGAAGGCGGCGTCGTTGAACTCGAACAGCTGAAGTCTCGGCAGGCTCACGCCCGCACGATGACACGCCGTCAGTCCATCGGATGCAGCTTCTGCAACGCGCGAATCACCTTCTCACGCGGCAGCAGCTTCTTCGCCTTCACCGGCTCGGGCGGTGTCGGCTTCTTCGCGGTCGCAGACGTCATCGCCTTCGCGCGCGCCAACACCTGAACCGGAACCTTCGTCTTCGCGCCCATCGTCAGTAGCCCCGCTTCGCGGCGATGGTGCGCAGCAGGCCACCGTTCGACTCGAGGAACGCGCGGAACTCCGACTCGGGCAGCTTCATGCGCGACAGCACGCCCGTGACCAGCTCGTCGAGCGGGCGCGGGTCGGCCTTCTTCAGCTCCATGGCGATCTTCAGCATCGCCACGCCAAAGAGCGGGCTCGCCTCGAGCTCCTGCGGAACTGATGCCTGTTGCTCCAGCGTGACGACCTTCGCGGAACGTCCCGTCCCCTTGGGCATGGTCGTGACCATACGTGTAGGGTGCTGTACCGTCAACTAAATGCTGAAGATCACTCACGAAAACGAGGGTGGGTCAAAAGCGCACAGCGATCGCGAGGCCGATTTTCAGGCCTGCGAGATCGTGTAGGTGTTCATCACTCCTGGGAAATCAGAGCAGTGCTTCGAGGCGGGACACGGCCTCGGTCTGCTCGACCCACCGTCGCGGATGCTCGGCCAGCGGCGCGACTCCGCTCAACGTTCCAGCCGAGAGCGAGAGCGTGAAGGCGGCTCCGTTCGCGATGGAGACCGTCTTGATCTGCGTCTTCACAGCCTCGAGACCGAGGTCGTCACGCAGCACCGATTGGAGCGCGCCGAAGACGACGTTGCCCAACTCCACCAGGCCGCCGAGGTGCTCGGCCGGAACCTCATCGATGGTCGACTGCAGGCCGATGTCGATGCCGAGCCGCTCCTGCAGCTGGGAGCGAAGCCGCTCGAGCAATCGTCTCGCCTCGAGCTTCGTGGGCGGAGGACCGGCCGGCGCCGAGACCTGTCCGGCCGAAAGCAGCGTGACGTGCCCACCCGCCGCGTGAACGGTCAACGCCGCGACCGCATCAGCGCGCACGTAGATGACGTCGCTCGAGCGATCGTGCGGGCTGGTTCCCACGAGGTGAAGGAGCAGCGTCGTGCCGCGGCGCTGATCGAACAGAATGTCGATGATCTCTCCCGTCGCGTGAAAGCCGCTCGCGAGGTGCACCGAGACGACCGGCGGGCTCAACGGCTCACCGCGGGCGGCGCGAACCTGGGCGGCGGCGAGCTCGGCGATGATGTCTTCGACGCTGCGGGCGGGCAGGGCGCGGATCAGCTTGCGTTCATCCGTCATCGTCGTCGCACCTTCGCGCATCACGCGATTCGTTGCGACGCCAGACCGCTTGTGGTTGTGTGCCGCGTCACATTTCGAGGCGGGAAACCGGCCTCGCCGCAGTCTTCGGAGCCCGATTCGACCCATGAAGTTGGAGCACCGTTACATCGTGGTCGAGGGGCCCATTGGCGTCGGCAAGTCGTCGCTGACGAACATCGTGGCCGAGCGCTTCCAGGCCCGCCGGGTCATGGAGGTCGTCGAAGAGAACCCGTTCCTCGCGAGCTTCTACGGCGACCGCGCGAAGTACGCGTTTCAGACGCAGATGTTCTTCCTGCTCTCGCGCTTCAAGCAGCAGCAGGAGCTCTTCCAGCAGGATCTCTTCAGCGCCGTCACCGTGAGCGATTACCTCTTCGCGAAGGACCGCATCTTCGCGAACCTCACGCTGCAGGCCGACGAGCTGTCGCTGTACGAGCGCGTGTTCGAGGCGCTGCAGCCGCGCGTCACCAAGCCCGACCTCGTCATCTACCTGCAGGCGCGCATCGACGTGCTGCTCGCCCGCATCAAGAAGCGTGGCCGTGAGTTCGAGCGCAAGTTCGACCCCGACTACCTCGATGGCCTCTGCAAGGCCTACAACGACTTCTTCTTCCACTACACCGACACTCCCCTGTTGGTGGTGAACACGTCGGACATCGACTTCGTGAACAATCCCGCTGACCTGGAGGATCTCCTCTCGGTCATTCGGCAAACCCGTAAGGGAACGGTGCACTACCAGCCGTTGCCAAGCAGGAAGTAGGCGATAGAGAGTGGGTCATTCAACGGAGTGACGGCGACCTGGCGACAGGCGGCGCACCACCACCGGGAAGAGATTTCAAGACAACGGGATCTCGTGGAAGACGGGGCAGCGCGGCGCCCCGAGTCGAAGTTCGCCGCACCGACAGCGCCCAACCAGAAGCGCACATGGAGGTGAACCGTGAACAAGGTCACCATCCACACACTGAAGAAGCAGAAAACGGCAGGTCAGAAGATCTGCATGGTCACCGCTTACGACGCGACGTTCGCGCGCATCCTCGATGAGGCTGGCGCCGATGTGCTGCTGGTAGGCGATTCGCTGGGCATGGTGGTGCAGGGCAACGATTCGACGTTGCCGGTCACCATGGACCAGATGGTCTACCACTCGAAGGCCGTCACCCGCGGAGCGCAGCGTGCGCACGTGGTCGGCGATCTTCCCTTCATGAGCTACCAGAACTCGGTGGACGAGGCGGTGCGCAACGCCGGCCGGCTCATCTCCGAGGGCAACGTCGGCTCGGTGAAGCTGGAAGGCGGTTCGGAGTTCGCCGACGTCATCTCGCGCATCGTGCGCGCGTCGATTCCGGTGATGGGCCACATCGGCCTGACGCCGCAGTCGGTGCACAAGATGGGCGGCTACGTGGTGCAGGGCCGCGACGAAGACACCGCGCGCAAGCTGGTCGAAGACGCGGTCGCGCTGGAGCAGGCGGGTTGCTACGCGATCGTGCTCGAAGGCGTGCCGCTCGAGCTGGCGAAGACGATCACGAGCCGGCTCTCGATTCCCACCATCGGCATTGGCGCCGGCAAGTACTGCGATGGCCAGGTGCTCGTCTGTTACGACCTGCTGGGCCTCAACCCGAACTTCAAGCCGAAGTTCGTGAAGCGCTACGCCGAGGGCTACAAGACGGTGAGCGAGGCGGCGCAGGGCTTCTTCACCGAGGTGCGCGCCGGTGCGTTCCCCGATGAAGATCACTCGTTCCGCTCGACGACGATGCGGCTGGTGGCGTCGAACCCCGACGTGCAGCAGCAGCCGGAGACCCGCGAAGAGAAGAGCGGCGTCTACGGCGTGCCGGTCTGAAGAATCCCGGCGATCGGCTGGAAAAATGGCTCGAAGCGGCGTGAACGGTCGCTTTTGGGCTGAAATCCGGCCGATCGCATGGAAATGAGGCGCAGAAGCGGGCTATGACCTCGTCATGGCTCGAAAATCCAGCCGATCGGCAGGATCCTCTGAGGTCGCGTGGGCGACGCGGTTGGGGTCTGAGCTGCGGGCGCGGCGGAAGCTGCTCCGGCTGACGCAGGAGGAGCTCGCGGTGCTCGCCGGGTGCGGGCCCGACTTTCTCTACGACCTCGAGCGGGGGAAGCCGACCGTTCGTCTCGACAAGCTCGTTCCGGTGCTCGATGTGCTCGGTCTCGAGCTGAAGGTTGGTCCACGTGGCCCAGCGACGAACGAGTGAGCCTACGAGCGTCGAGGCGCTCGACGTGTTCCGCAATGAGGAGCGGGTGGGCGTGCTCCGGCGCACGTCGCATGGTTCGGTGTTCGAGTACGACGCCGCGTTCTTCGAGGCGCACCGGCATCTGCCTGGCGGCGTAGCCACGTCACTGCCCTACGCGAAGCGATCGATCGAATCGAATGGCGTGAACCTGCCGACGTACTTCGCGGGCCTGTTGCCGGAAGGGCTGCGGCTCAAGGCGTTGGTCTCGCGGGTGAAGACCTCGGAGGACGATCTGTTCTCGCTGCTCGTCGCTGCGGGTTCGGACACGGTCGGCGATCTGTTTCCGGTGTTGCCGGGCTCGACCCCGCAGCTGGAGGACGGAGGCGCTGAGCTCGAGCTGGCGAAGATCTCATTCGCGGAGTTGTTCGAGCAGAGCTTGGCCCTCTCGACCGAGCCGGTGGTGGCGGGCGTGCAGCAGAAGCTGTCTCCGAGTGTGATCTCGTTTCCGTTCGCGACGCGTGGGCGACGGTGGATTCTCAAGCTCGATCCGCCTGACAAGCCCGGGCTCGTTCGCAACGAAGCGTTCTTCATGCAGTTGGCGTCAACGTGTGGGCTCGACGTCGCGCGCGTGCATTCGGTGACGGATCGAGATGGAGCGCCCGGCCTGCTGGTGGAGCGCTTCGATCGACGCCGTGAGAACCGCCGGTGGGTCGGCGTGCATCAGGAAGATGCGTGTCAGCTGCTCGATCGGTATCCGGCCGACAAGTATCGCGTGAGCATCAATGACGTGGCGAAGGCGTTCGAGCGGTTCGCGGCGGCTCCGACGGTGGAGGTGCTGCGGTTGATTGAGCTGGTCGCCTTCAGCTTCGTGATCGGCAACGGCGATCTGCACGGGAAGAACATCAGCCTGCTCGGTGATGGGGCGCTGCAGCTGAGCCCTGCGTACGACCTGCTCTCGACGCGGCCATATGGCGACCTGCAGCTCGCGCTGAAGATCGACGGTCGCAACGACAAAGTGATCCGGAAGCACTTCGTCGAGTTCGGCGCACGGTTTCGCGTCACGCCGAAGGCAGTCGAGCTGAAGCTCGACGCGATCGTGACTGCTGTGCGGAAGGCGACCTCGCAGCTCGATGAACTCGACCTCGAGCCGAAGCGTGCGCGGCAGTTGCGCGAGCTGATGACCCATCGACTCGCCGCGATGGATGGCTGAGTCCGCTGCGAGATTCAGGCTGCAACGAGCGACGAACCAGCACACAGGCGAACGGGCACGCAGGCGAACGGGCACGCAGGCGAACGGGCACGCAGGCGAACGGGCACGCAGGCGAACGGGCACGCTGGCGAACGGGCACGCTGGCGAACGGGCACGGAGGCGAACGGGCACGCAGGCGAACGGGCACGCAGGCGAACGGGCACGCAGGCGAACGGGCGCGCAGGCGAGCGGGTTTGCAGGCGACGCAACCACCGACGAAACTACCGGCGCGACAACTCGTTCAGCAGCCACTCAGCGTCGTCGTCAGTCGTCGAGTGAAGAGCAGTCTCGTCGGTCGCGAGGACTTCGAGCACGTCAGCGGCCGCTCTCAACGCTGCGGCCAACGCAGGATCGGAGTCGTGGAGCGCCCGCGCCTCTTCGTCCAACACGCCTACGACCTGGTTCTTCGTCGCACGGGCGACTCCTCGCCAGTCCCGGAGAACGGCTGGACGCCTCAGCTTGAGCCTGATGGTCGTGAGGCGATCGTCGTTCATCCGACAAGACTATCGCGAGGCCACCAGCGTGTAGGTGAACGAGCCGCGCGGACCACCGACAGCATCGAGGAAGCGGCGGTACTCGGCCGGTGACATCGTCTGGCAACCAATGGACGACGGCGCTGACGAGTTGCCCTGGTGAAAGAGCACGCCCGTGAGCCGATCACCGCGACGCTCAGAGGCACTCCGCTCGGTGGAGCTGTACGCGCCATCGTGGTTCGAGTCGCGCCAGCCCGGAATCGAGCCGGAACCGCCCAGCGTGCGCACGTGGAACGACGCGGCGCCGGCGTGCTCACCGTTCGGCACCACTTGATAGTTGCCAGGGCGAATCATTCCGACGTCGCCGACTCCATCGCCCGTGACATCAGGAGACGCGGAGGAGCGCGACTGTCCGGGGTACGTTGCTCCCGTGAACTCGTGCACGCGGCCGTTGGGCGTCAGCACGATGAAACGATCGCGATACTCCCGCGCGGCTCCACCTTCACCCGCGCGAAGTCCGAGCACCGTCGGCTGTCCATTCGGGCACACCTCGCCGCCGGCCCGACGAACCATCGACGCGTAGTAGTCGTAGCGCTGCCGCTCGTCGCCCGACGGCCTGCCGATGTCGACCGGCGCCGGACGATTCGGCTCGAAGTCCGATCCATTCCCCGGCCGCGTCGGCTCGGGGTCACGACGGTTGATCTGCTGACCCGCCGACGAGCGCAGCTTGCCCACCGTCTCAGGCCCGACGACGCCATCGGCTTCCGCGCCCGTGGCTCCCTGGAACTCGCGCACCGCCCGCTCCGTCGCCGGACCGAACTTGCCGTCTTCCTCCAGGCTCCAGCCACGCGCGTTGAGCGCCCGCTGCAGCTCGGCGACACCTTCACCACTGGCGCCACGCTTGATGAACTCTCCATTCGCCGCCGCTGTGAGGCCGGGGCCGAGATCAGAGGAGGGAGTCGTCGTGCTGCGGGGAACGCGGTTCGAGATTGGAGCGACCATGAAAGGGTGTCGCCAGAAAAGGCCGCTGGAATTCCCTCCGAACTGTCAGGCCGATTGACGTCGTCCCAGCGCTTTCAGGCACCTGCGCCCGTCAGGATCCCTTGCGACCGCACGCCCACGGGTGCGATGGAGCCCGCGTGACGACTCCCCGGCTGCTGAAGACGCCCGACGAGGTGCGCTGGTTCGTGAAGGACCTGCGCCGTCGAGGCCAGACGTTCGCGCTCGTGCCGACCATGGGCTTTCTGCACGACGGGCACCTCTCGCTCATGCGTGAAGGCCGCTCCCGCTGCGACGTCGTCGCCACCACCATCTTCGTGAACCCGACGCAGTTCGGCCCGAACGAAGACCTGAGCCGGTACCCGCGCGACCTCTCGGGCGATCTCGCCAAGTGCGGCAGCGCCGGAGCCACCGTCGTCTACTCACCCGAGCCCTCGACCGTGTACCCGACGGGCTACCAGACGTACGTGAACGTCGAGCAGGTGAGCCAGGGTCTCTGCGGCGATCGCCGTCCCGGTCACTTCCGCGGTGTGGCGACCGTGGTGACCAAGCTGCTCGCGCTCTTCCGCCCCGACCTCGCGCTGTTCGGAGAGAAGGACTACCAGCAGCTGCAGGTCATCAAGACGCTCAACCGCGACCTCGAGCTCGGCGTCGAGATCGTCGGCATGCCCACCATTCGTGAGACCGACGGCCTCGCGATGTCGTCGCGCAACACGTACCTCTCGGCCGAAGATCGTCAGCGCGCGCTCTCGCTCTCGAAGGGCCTCTTCGCGATGCAGGCGGCAGCGAAGGGCGGCGAGTCTGACGTGAGCAAGCTGCTGGCCCTCGGTACGAAGCCACTCACCGACGCCCAGGTGAAGCTCGACTACCTCGAAGTGCGTGACGCCGAGACGCTGGAGCCGCTCACATCGCTCTCGAAAGATCGTCCCGCCCGCGTGCTCGTCGCTGCGTTCCTCGGCACCACGCGCCTCATCGACAACGTCGCGCTGACGGGTCCCTGACGATGGCGAAGCCGCCTGTCACCACCGATCAAATCCAGATCGTCTGCGAACACCGCCGCGCGAAGTTCGACTTCACCTTCGACGAGACCCTCGAAGCGGGCCTCGTGCTCACCGGCAGCGAGGTCAAGGCCATGCGTAACGGCGAGGCCAGCCTCAACGACGCATACGCGATGCCCGAGAAGACCGGCCTGGTGCTGCACAACGCCCACATCGGTCAGTACAAACCCGCGTCGAACTTTGGCCACCTGCCGATTCGCCCGCGTCCGTTGCTGGTGAACAAGAACGAGCTCGAGAAGTGGTCGGCCAAGGTGCGGGAGCGCGGCTACTCCATCATTCCCATGTCGCTCTACTTCAAGAACGGCTGGGCCAAGGTCAAGCTGGGCCTGGGCAAGGGTAAAAAAGACATCGATCGCCGCGACACCATCAAGGAGCGCGAGAGCAAGCGCGAGATGGACCGGGCCATTCGGCGAAGGTGAACCGGCTGGATTCCGACGTGCGAGAAACCGCCGAACCGCTTACGTTTCCCTGACTGCCAGCCCGCCCATGGACCGACGGAACGACGACAAGAAGGCACGCCTGCTGAAGGCCCTCGAACAGGGCATGACGCAAGTCCACCTCGATGCGCGACGGCCCGGCGTGCTGGTGCCCAAGAAGTTCACGACCGATCACCACCTGGTGCTGAACATCTCGTACCGGTTCGACCCGCCCGACCTCACCGTCAACGATTGGGGCGTGCGCGAGACGTTGTCGTTCGGTGGCGAGCGCTTCACGGTGGGTGTTCCGTGGTCGGCGCTGTACGCGATCGCCAGCCACAGCTCGCACGACTTCTTCATGTTCCCCGAAGACATGCCCGAAGAGCTGCTTCAGGGCGCGGTCGAGCGGCAGACGACGGTACCTCCTCCGGGAGGCCGGTCCGAGGTCGCCTCGATGCTGGCCGAGGTCGCTGCAGGCATGAAGGAGGGCGAGCCACCTCCGCCCCCCGCGCGCGCCCTGCTGCGTGAAGTCGTGCTCGAAAACCCCACTGGCGACGAGCCCCCGAAAGAGCCGACGCCACCCAAGCGCGGTCACCTGCGCATCGTGAAGTGACGTCATGCTGCGGTTCAGCGTTCTGTTTCTCCTGATGGCCTGTTCTCCGGTCACTCCCGGAGGCCCCACGAAGGCCGGAATTCCCGCCTGGAGCGCGATGCCGCGATTCCTGCCGGCAGCGCCCGGGGCCGCCCTGTGTTCGCGTGGCAACGACGATCGGATCACGCGCGTCTTCTGCCAGTCTCCTGCGCCCAGCATTCAGGGCCTGACCGATCTCTACCGTGCGCTGGGCCTCGACCCCGGCATGACGGGCACGTCGGTCGCGCTCACGGGGCATTCCACGGCGCTGGGCACTCGCTCGGTGAACTCACTCAACCCGCGCGTCATCGTGTTCGATGGTCTGCCTCGAGATCGCCTCAGCAAGCGGCGCTTCGTGGCGGCGGGCTTCACGCGCGGTGAGCCGATCGTCGAGCTGGCGACCCGTGACGAGACGACGCAGCAGCTGCGGTTCTTCGTGATTGCGTATCAGCGAGCCTGCGACGCAGACGCCTCCTGCACGCTCGCCGATCAGCTGCTCGAAGACACCGAGACCGGGTGGACGCGCGTGACGCTCTTCCAGGACGTCGATCTCGAGAACACTTCGCTCGACTGCCTGCGGTGTCATCAGCCCGAAGGCCCGGGCACCGCGAAGCTGCTCCGCATGCAGGAGCTGCGCTTCCCGTGGACGCACTTCTTCGCGACGAAGAACGACTCCACCACGGGCTTCGAGCTGGCCCGCGACTTCTTCACTGCGCACGTGCCGAGTGAACGCTACGGCGGCGTGCCGGGCCGCGTGATTCTCGACGCGAGCGATCCGAACGCGCTGAGCCAGCTGATGGCGCAGGAAGACTCGATGAACCAGCCGAACGAGTTCGCGGGCTTCACCATCAACCTCGAGCGCGAGTCGACGGGCGAGAGCGCGACGTGGAACGCGCTGTGGGCGAAGGCGCTCAGCGCCGAGATGATCCCCGTGCCGTACTGGGGCCTGCGGGTGACGAACCCGGAGAAGCAGGCGACGGCGGCAGCGGCGTTCCAGAAGGCGCTCATCGAGGGGCGCCGCGCCGAGGTGCCCGAGCTGCGCGACCTGCACACGGAAGAGGCGGAGCGGGCGACGGGCATTCGACCGAAGATGGGCGCGACGGGGCGCGAGGTGATCGTTCAGACCTGTGGCCAGTGCCATCAGGGCAAGCGCAACCAGACGTTGACCCGCGCGCGCTTCGACGCGTTGCGCCTCGAGGCGATGTCGGCCGATGAGCGGCAGCTCGCGATGGACCGCCTGCGTCTTCCCGAGACCGACGTGTTGCACATGCCGCCGATCTTCTCGAACGCGCTCACCGACGCCGAGCGGCAGCTGGCCCTCGACGCTCTGCGTGCACCGTAAGTTCGCGAGGCCGTTCGGCCGGAGCTAGATCTCGCTCCATGCCCTCCGTTCAGGACGAAGACTTCAACCTGCCACCTGCAGCGAATGGTGGCGGCATCTCGTCGACGCACTGGCACCCGCCGCCGCCGCCCACGCTCGCCGTGCCGAAGATCGAGGTGACGCAGGCGCTGCTCCACGCGCTGCCGAAGACCGATCTGCACTGTCACCTCGACGGCTCGATGCGGCTGAAGACGATCCTCGAGCTCGCCGAGCGGCAGAAGGTCAAGCTCATCGCAGACACCGAAGACGCCCTCGCGAAGGCGATTCACAAAGGCGAGGTCTGCAAGGATCTCGAGGACTACCTCGTCGCCTTCGACGTCACCTGCTCGGTGCTGCAGACCGAAGAGGCGCTGTTCCGGGCGGCCTACGAGCTGGGCGTCGACGCGGCCGCCGAGAACGTTCGGTACATCGAAGTGCGCTACGCGCCGGTGCTGCACCAGCAGCGTGGGCTCAAGCTCACGGCCATCGTCGACGCGGTGCTCGAGGGCCTGCGCACGGCCAAGCGTGAGACGCGCATCAAGTACGGCGTCATCTTGTGCGGCATTCGCCACATGAACCCGCAGTCGAGCGTGCGGCTCGCAGAGCTGTGCGTCGCGTACAAGAACCGCGGCGTCGTGGGCTTCGATCTCGCCGGCGCCGAAGCGAACTTCCCCGCGAAGGAGCACCGCGAGGCGTTTCAGCTGATCTTGAAGAACAACGTGAATTGCACCGCGCACGCGGGAGAGGCGTACGGCCCGGAGTCCATCGGCCAGGCGCTGCACTATCTCGGCTCGCACCGCATCGGTCATGGCGTGCGGCTGCGCGAAGACGGCGACCTGCTGAACTACGTGAACGATCACCGCATTCCGCTCGAGTGCTGCCCGTCGTCGAACCTGCAGACGCGCGCGGTCACCGAGATGAAGGCGCACCCGCTGAAGTTCTATTTCGACTACGGCCTGCGCGTGACGATCAACACCGACAACCGGCTCATCACCGACACGACGGTGAGCAACGAGTACTGGATCGCGCACAAGGAGCTCGATCTCACCCTCGAAGACATCACCACCATCATCATCTCGGGCTTCAAGAGCGCGTTCCTGCCGTTCCGCGAGAAGCAGGACATGCTCAAGGCCGCGAACGCCGAGATCGACGCGACGCTCAAGCGCTTCGAGGCAGAGCAGCGGAAGTAGGCGAGCGTTTCTCGAGCTCGTCGAGCAGTCGATCGCGCCGCTCCTGAATCTGGGCGCGCCGCACGGCATCACCCCAGCCGAAGAACCCCGCCACCATGCCCACGATGGCGGCGACGACGCCGGTCATCACGCCCAGCACGACGAAGAGCACCGCGATGCCGGTGACGTGGGTCGTGACGGCGAACACCGACAAGCCGATGGTGAGCGCGGAGACGCCGAACGAGACTCCCGTGGCAGGCGCGGCCCAGGTCGGAGCCGGTGCGCGCAGCTGCTGATCCATCGCGAGGATTCTCGAGGCCAGACCCTCGTCGGGGAGCAGCCGGAACCCCGTCGTCGGCGCGGGAAGCGGCGGCGCCAGCATCGGCTGGGCGCTGATGATCAGCAGTGCGAGCGTGAGCGTCACGGTGTCTCCGTGGAGCGGCGGGCGAGCCCCAGGCCGGCTCCCAACGCCCCGAACAATGCCATCGACGACTCGGGGTGGAACAGCGGGTCGTGCAAGGCGCTCAAGGCGACGAAGAAGGCCAGCACGCCGAGCGCGCCGATGGATGAGGGCAGCAGATTCACCGCGCGCGCCGCCATCAACGCCAACACCGCGAGGAAGAGCAGCGCCGCTGGCACGCCGCCTTCGACCGCGATGGTGAGGAACTGGTTGTGCGTCTTGCCCTGATGCTGGCGGAGCGCCTCAGGTGCATCGGCCTCGAGCCAATCGCCTGGCTTGAAGCGGCCCAGCCCCGTGCCACCGACCGGTTCGCGACGGAGCGCCGAGAGCCCGGCCTGCATGAGCTGCGAGCGGTCGTTCGCGCCATCTGACTCGAGCGCCGAGGCGAACCGCGAGCGCACCGACGGCACGAGCAGCACGATGAGCCCCGAGAGCACCACGATGGCGGTGATGCTCCCGATCGCCAGCGAGCGACGCCGTGCACCGAAGGCCGCGACGACCATCAGCGCGATGACGAGCGAGACCGTGGCCGCGCGCGCGTGAGGGAAGAGCGAGACCGAGGCGAGCCCGATGAGCGTCGCCGCCGCGAACCACCAACGCCACCGGCTCTCGAGGCGGAAGGCTCCGACGGCGGACAGCACCGTCAACGCGGCCGTCACGTTCGCGAAGCGCAGGCGGTGGAGCAGCAGGCCACCGCCCATGAACCGGTCCTCACGGCCGGGCACCGTCTCGTACACGCGCTCGAAGGACAGGTGCGTCCACGTCAGGCTGTCGAACGACTCGAGCGGAGGCCAGGCGCCGAGGTATTGCGCTCCGGCGACGACACACGAGAGCACCAGCACGACGGAGGCGACGAGCCCGATTCGCCGAAGCGCGTGCTCCGACACCGAGGCCACCGCCCAGGCCGTCGCAGGCAGGAACACCGAATCTGCGAGGCGGGCAATGCCGGTTGCCCGAGGAGCGGCCGAGAGCACGAGCGGCCCCAGCAGACTCCACCCGAGATACGCGCCCAATGGCCACCACGCCTTGAGCTCGTCTCGCCACGCTGGTTGACGCACCAGCACCACCACCGCCAGCACGGTCGTCAGCCACGCGCCCACCGTCGCGAACAGTTCGTGCACCTGCACGCCCACGGCGAAGAGGCCGAGCGAGAGCGCGAGCAGCGTCGGCAGCCTGGAGTCGGGCGCGCTCAATTGGGTTGGTACCCCTGGCCCCACCGGTACGCGAAGCCCGCCATCACCGTGAGGCCGATGACGACGTACGCAGCTCTCCAGCGCGGCCGATGCTCGAGGGCGCGCGCAAGAAAGATGAAGAGCGGAAAGTTCGACGCCATGTACCGGTGAATGCCGCGCAGCATGCCCGTGCTCAGCGGCAGCATCACGTTCACCGTCGCCATGCCGAGGTAGCCAGGGCGCTCCTTCTTCCGGAACGCGTAGATGACGCCTGCGACCGAGGCGAGCGTGAAGAGGTGGTAGTCGAACGAGAGCGTCGTCGAGAGCAACGGCTCCAGAAAGAAGCTCGGCCGCCGGCCCCAGCCCGCCTGCACGTGCACGAAGTAGAGCGGGTCGTGGAACATCACCTGGTTCATCGCGAGCCAGAACCCGAGCGCCGCGAGCGGCAACGCGAAGATGAGCAGCTTTGGCGTGAAGAGCTTCCACCGGCCCGGCACACCGCGGACGAGCTCGTACAACACCGGCACGCACATGATGACGCCCGACGAGCGCGTGAGCGCCGCCAGCATGCACGCCAGCCCCGCGACGAACCACTTGCCGGTGCGCACGCAGTACACGCCGAACACCGCGAGAAAGAGCGCGAGCGACTCCGGGTACACGCACGAGAGGAAGTGCGTCCCCGGGTAGGCCATGAGGCAGAGGATGACGAGGTCGGCGAAGCGCTCGTCGTTGTCGAGGCGCACCAGCTTGTCCAGGTACACGACCGCGCCGACGAGGAAGAGCTGCGCGAGGAAGACGCCGCACAGGTACGGGTTCGCGCCGAGCAACAGCTCAGAGAGCCCGCGCATCATCGAGGGAAACAGAGGGAAGTACGCCGCGTGGTAGACCCAGCCACCGTCATCGGGCAGCGGTGGGTAACCCGCTCTCGAGATGTGCCAGTAGAACATCGTGTCCCACCGGCCCCAGACGTCGAGCACGCGAATGGGCACCTGGTCCCAGAAGAAGTCGCCCTCGTTACCAACCCAGTGCAGATCGTCGTCGGGCCGCGGGCGATAGCTGCCGGCGACCATCGCCACGAGCGCGATGAGCCGCGAGCCGATCAGCAGCAGCGCGAGACGGCTCCAGCGGGGCAGGGCGGCGAACACGGCCCGGCGGCTCTACTCCGCGAGGCGGCGATGGTCGACTACAGGCAGAGCCGCACCGTCGAGGTTGGCGTGTCGTCTCCCCAGAAGATGGGGAAGGCCAGGCAGCGGCCGGTCGTGCAGCGGTTGGTGCAGGTGCACTCTTCGACGCAGCGTTGATCGTTGATGGGCCCGGCGTCGGGCAGGTCGATCGTGAAGGGGCGACAGTTGGAGCACGAGTAGCCACCATCGGCGGTCTGAAACGGCGGCCCGCACGCGAAGTCCCGAATCGGGAAGAAGCCGGGCTGGCACAGGCCGGCGGCGGGCGTGAGACGTTCACCAACTGCTGCAGGACACGTCAGCGGTGTCGAAGCGGTGACCTGGCGGATGCCGCAGGTCTGCGAGGCGACACAGCGACCCGTCGCGGGGTTCTTCGAGAAGCCGGGGTTGCAGACGCACGTTCCAGACGAGCAGACCCCGCCGACCCCAGCGTCACCTTCGGTGCAGTCGAGAGGACACGCGCCTCCGTCGACGCCCGCGTCCACACAGGTCCACCCCGTCGCCGTGCAGGTGCACGTCGGCCCGCGATTGCCGCTGCAGGCGCACTGGGTCGACGGAATGGTGCTGGCAGGGCACACCCACGAACCCTGAACGCATGAGGCGAGGAGGGCGGCGTCACCACACAGTCCTCCCGGAGTTCCCATCACGCAGGTGGGCATCGAGCCGGTGCAAGTGCCCGCATCTGGTCTGCAGCCTGGTTGCGGATCGGAGTGTTCCACCTCGATCCACGCAGCGCCGATACACCGAACCGTTCGACTCCCGCAGAGCGGGTTGGCGTCTGCATATCGGCACGTGAGCCCCGGGTTCGTGCAGCTCTGACCAGGCTGTTGCGGCGTCGCTGGACACATCGCGACAGGGCGGCACTTTCCGGTCGGGCCCAACTCGAAGCCCGCGAGGCATTGGCACCTCGAGTTGTCGCAGACACCCGCATTCGGGCCGGTCGCGAGCTCATTGCAGCTCGACGCAACGGCCGCGGAGCATGGGGGCTCTGGCTGCTCGATGGGCGGCTGGAGGCAACTGGCGAGGGCGAGGCACAGTACGACGAGTGGTCGAGTCATCGAGTGGTTCGACACCTGAGCAGTCATGAATGGGACATCACGGGCAGCAGTCGCGATGGCCGCAGCCCGTGCCCGCGAAGCACGCGTCGATGAACGAGAAGATGCTGGTCGACGCAGGCACCGTCGCGGCGTCGACTTGCCAGTCCATGTCGGTGGGCGTGAGCGGAGTCTCCTGGAGCAACCGTGGCAGCCCGTAAGGCGTGCCGTCGGTGCCGGCCGTGTTGCTGAGGCCAGCCGAGAACCGATGAGGGCGCGAGACGCTCGTCGTCGGCGAGAACATCGTGTGCACGAAGTTGGTGGTGAGCGGGCCGCGGTACGCGCTGCGGGCCCTGAGCGCCGCGTGCTTCGCGTTGGAGAAGGGCGTGAACGCCGGCGCCGGACCATTCGAGAAGGTGGTGTCGGTCGCCGAGGTCTGCAGCACGAGCGGCCGCGGCGCGATGAGCGTGTGAAAATCGGACTCGTCGTAGAACTCGGTGAGCAACCGCGAATCGAGCGCCGGCACCTGCCCCTGGAGCGCTGGAGGAAAGAACCCCTGCACGTCGAACCCGCCGTTGAACCACTCGTGGCACCGGTGATTCGTCGCGCGCGAATGGGTGAGCCGGTACTCGGGTGAGAAGCCCGAGATCACCGTCACGTCGATCACGTCGATCATGCCGGCTCCGAGCGCCGCGACGTGGCCACCGAGATCGAACCCGACGAGGGCGATGCGATCCTGATCGACGGCGGCTCCAAACTGTCTGAGGTACCAGGTGAGGGCGACCTGCAGGTCGAGCAGCCGCTCTCCGTCTTCTTCGAAGTCGCTGCCTTCCTGGTTCTCGAAGCACGGGGCGGCGGTCTCGTAGCCCTGGAAGATGATGGCGGGCTGGCGGGGCTGGCACGCTCCTCCACCACAGGTCGCGCCCGAGCACGCCTGGTAGAACCGGTTCGGCGAGGTGAAGCGGTGCGTCGTCTCGAGGGCGAGCACGCGATAGCCACGCCGCGCGAACGCGTCGGCCATGAACTCGTAGTTGTTCTGCTGCGTGAACGCGTTCTCGAGGAACGTTCCGTGGCCGCCGAGCACGATCACCAGCGGGAAGGTGCCCGACGCCATCGGCGCTGCCTGCCGAATGCGGACCGTGCGTGTGACGGCAGGACTCGCGGCATCGAACTCGTTGAACAGCGAGTAGCTCAGCGCCTCGACCGGCGTGGCCGTGTACGCGGCGGGCGGGAGGGGTCGATCGTCACGCTCGTGCGGATCGGCGGGCGGCGTGCGGGGTTGCGCGGCGGCCAGCGTCGCTGAAGGAACCGGAGCCCCCGGCAGTCGATAGCCCTGCGTCAGGAGCGCCAGTCGTGCGCGGGTCGCTGAACGCCACGCCGTGCCGGGGTTCGCCCGTGCGCCCAGGCCGAAGCCGGCGACGCTCGAGCGCCGCGCCTCGAACGTTCCGTTCCCGCCAGCCGACGTGAAGGTGCCAGTGATGACGCGTGGTCGGCCTGGCTGCGTCGCACCGACGAACTGCTGCGTGGCTCCCGAAGGGAAGTTGCGCGTGAAGCGCAGCGTCGTTCCGTCCCAGGTGACCGCGCTCACCGCCGTCTCGATTTCTTCGGCAGGCATCGAGAACTTCGTCACCATCTTGAGCCAGCCCGAGAGCTGAAAGTTCGCCTCGCGGTCGATTCGGAGCACGCCGCCGTAGACCTCGCCAAAGGTGTTGCTCACCGTGAGGTCCCACGTGCGAGGCCAGAGTTCGGCGTCGAGCTCGTTGGCGCTCCAGCCGCGCACGAAGTTCCGGTAGGCGGTGGGAACGGGCTTGTCTGGCGTGGTGCCGATCGAGAACCGGCCCGCGAGCACGCCGCTCTCGATTCTGACGCGGTACCACTCGGTGAAGCCGGCGCCGAGGCGCTGAAACTCGAGCCACTGCGTCGAGGAGTCCCAGCTCACGGAGGAGATGGGCGTGGTCGCGCCACCCTCAGCGCCGATCGTTCCCACGATCGACGTGCCCAGGTCATCGAGCGAGAGCGTGAGGCGAAGGCCGTTCGCCAGCAGGTGCCAGGTGCCGCGGGTGATCGCGACGCCAGCGTCTGGGCGGCCCGAGATGCTCGTGCCGCCGGCAAACCCACCGGCTGTTCCTCCGAAAATCCCTCCCGCCGTTGGTCCGCCGCCGATTCCGCCGCCACCAGTCGGCCCGATTCCGCCACCGCCGGTCGTGCCGATTCCGCCGCCGCCGGTCGTGCCGATGCCGCCGCCTCCGGTCGTGCCGATTCCGCCGCCGGTCGTGCCGATTCCTCCGCCGCCGGTCGCCCCGATTCCGCCGCCTCCGGTCGTGCCGATTCCGCCGCCAGTCGCGCCCGTTCCTGCTGCCCCGCCTGCCGTGGAGCCAGCCGACCCACCGGCGACATTCTTCCCGACGTTCACGGGATCAACGCACGAGCCAAAGGCGCCGACGGCGAACGCGATGGCGACGAGACGACTCATTCACCAGACCCCACGCAGGTTCGGCCCAACTTCCCGCGAACGAGCGGAGTCTGCTCTGCGGAGGTCATCTGGTGCGAGAGGGTCAACGCGTCGTCGCGGCGGCCGAGCTCACAGAGCGCCGTGATCTCGACGACCATCAGCTCAGGCGAGAGCACCCCGCGTGGAAAGGCGAGCCGTGCGTCATGGGCGGTGGCGCGCGCGACCTCTGGTTGGTGGTGCTCCAACGCCTCGACGGCTGCGGTGAGCGCTGCGACCTGCGCTGCTGTGCTGTCGACCACAGGCGCCTCGTTCCGAACCCTGGGGGGAGGTGCCGCAGGCACGTCAGGGGTCGGCTCTGCCGTAACGACCTCTGGAGTGTTCACCACGGAAGGGACCACTGCTGGCTTCAGCTCCACTCGTGCGGCCCGAGGTGCTGCGAGGTCGGCCTGCTTCGGTTCGTGCGCGGGCTCATCGCGCACCGGCTCGCTCGGTGCGACCACGACGGGTTGTCCGGTGGGCGACGGCGTCGGCACGGTGAGCGAGGGAGAAATGGCTCGCGCCCGAGGTTGCTCCCGCGGTGCGAGCGCGTGCTTCACCGCGACCGTGCCTCCGATGCCCAGCGCGGTCGCGACGAGCCCTGCGCCGACGATGGTGATGAACGAGCTGGTCGTGGCGACCGTCCCTGCTGCAGCCGCCGTCGCAGTCGCCGCCGAAGCGGTCGTTGCCGCGAAGACCGCAGCTCCGATCTTCGCGGTCTGCGCGGCGGTGGGCCCGCCCTGGTGCTTTGCGCGCTCGAGGAGCGCGTTTGCTTCATTCGAGAGTCCGGCCGTCATCTCGTGCCTCCAGCTTCTTCGACCAGCGCGTTGAACCGCAGCCGCGCTGCCCTCAACCGCGTCGAGACCGTGTTGACGTTGGTCTCGGTCAGCTCTGCAACCTCGGGCGCTGTCAGGCCCTGAAACTCGACCGCGACGAAGACGGTGCGCTGCTGCTCGTCGAGCTGCTCCAGCAGGCGCAGCACCAGCTCGAGCGCCTGTCGATCGGCGGCCGCGTCGTGCGGTGAGCGGTTGCCGTCAGGGAGCGACGACGTCAGCGGCTCCCACGCGCCCTTTCGCGTCTCTCGCCTTCGGTAGTCCTTCGCGACGCGCAAGGCGATGCCGTGCAGCCAGGTCTTTGGGCTCGAGGCTCCACGGAACGCAGCCAGCTGCCGGTGCGCGATGATGAACGTGTCCTGGGTGGCGTCGTCGACGAACCGAAGCGGCACGCCCAGGCGCTCGAGGAAGCGCCAGATGCCATCGACGTTCGAGTGGTACAGCGACTCGAAGTCGAGCGTGGCCTCGGCAGGAGGCGCCAGGCGTCGGGCGATCTCAGACATCACGCTTGAGTGGCCGGGTCATCGCGATTCCGTTGGGGTTCAGCGGGACCAGCCTACCCAGCCACCGGCCTCGAGGCTGAAAGGCCCTGAACTCACGGCAGGAGTGCCTTCGAATTCGGCCAACGGCCGCCGAACATTCCCTCGAAACGAGGTCTGCAGCCCTGCCTCGAGACCGGGCCCGAAGACGAAGGCGGCCCGAAGGCGGGCCCCAGCCGCCATGAAGAGCGCAGTGCCAGAGTCGGGGTTGGTGACGCCGCTGCCAGCGAGACTCCAGAGCTCGCCGACGAACGTGGCGCAGACGCCAGGCCGGAACGCACCGAGTGACGGAGCGAAGCAGGCCGCGAGATCGCCACCGAACGCGGGCCAGATGGTGACGCGCGCCGTGTCGGTTGGTCCACCTGCGAAGCTCACAGGCACTCCCGCGCGTATCGTGAGTTCGAGCTCGAGCACACCGAAGCGGAGGGCTCCACCCAGCGTGAAGCGCGGACCGACGGCGGGGAGCGTGAAGGCGTGGGCGAGGGCTCCGAGACGAACGGCGCCATGCACGGGCGACTCGACCGGTCGATCATCGACGAGAGGCGGCGGTGTCGGCGGGGGAGGCTCGGTCGTCACTTCGCCGGACACGAAGCGCTCAGCGCCTTTGAGTCCGAGCACCAGCAGCGCACTCGCGGCGCGGCGGGCGTCGTCACAGCTCGAGACCTCGAGCCGGCGCGTCGCGGTGAACGGCTTGTTGAAGGTGAGATCGACCAGCCACTTTCCCGCTGGCGTGGTGCTGAGACGAACGACGGCTGCGCCCGATCCTCCGGTGGTGATGGCAGCGAGATCGGGCACGGGGCAGCTCTCGGGAGCCAACCAGCCCACGTCGAGCGCGCCTACCGCGAGCAGTGCCAGAACTCCGAACGGCATGATCGCTCAGCATCTCCCACGTTGGTCGGGTTGGGGCGAGAACATCTGCTGCTCTGACACGTGACGGTGCTGCGGAGGGACTTTCAGCCGACGCGCGCGCCCTTCGCGATGACGACGATGCCCGACTCGGTGACCGAGAAGCGCTTCTTGTCCTCTTCCACGTCGACGCCGATCTGCGTGCCGGGCGGAATGGTGACGTTCTTGTCGATGATGGCGCGCCGGACGATCGAGTGCCGACCGACCTCGACACCCTCCATGAGAATGGAGTTGCTCACCTCGGCCCACGAGTTCACGCGCACGCGCGGCGACAGCACCGACCGATGCACGTTGCCGCCCGAGATGATGCAGCCCTCGCTCACGAGCGAGTCGGTGGCGCGGCCGATGCGCTGCTTGTCGAGATCGTTGAAGACGAACTTCGCCGGCGGCAGCGTGGAGTTCGCCGTGTGAATCGGCCACTCCGAGTTGTAGAGGTTGAAGATCGGCTCGACGCCCACGAGGTCCATGTTCGACTGGAAGTACGAGTCGAGCGTTCCGACGTCGCGCCAATAGCCGCGCTCGCGCTGGCCCTGGCCTGGCACCACGTTCGAGAGGAAGTCGTAGGCGTAGACGTTCGCGCGGTTGTGCATGAACGAGAGAATCGACTTGCCGAAGTCGTGCGCCGAGCCTTCGACCTTCGCGTCGTTCACGACCTCGTTCACCAGCGCGTCGGTGCGGAACAGATAGTTGCCCATCGAGGCGAGGCAGCGCGTCGGGTCGCCTGGCATCGGCGGCGGGTTCTTCGGCTTCTCGACGAAGTCCTTCACGCGGCCATCGGCGTCGACGTGAAGAATGCCGAACTGATCGCCCTGCTCGATGGGCACGGGCAACACGCCGACGGTGCAGTCCGCATCTTTCTTGATGTGGAAGTCGAGCATCTGCCGGTTGTCCATCACGTAGACGTTGTCGGCGCCGAAGACGAAGACGTGGTCGGGCGACTCGTCGGTGATGAGGTTGAGGTTCTGGTAGATCGCGTCGGCGCTGCCCTTGTACCAGTCGCCGCCCGTTCGCATCTGCGCCGGCACGGTCTCGCAGTAGTGCCCGAGGAAGGCCGTCATTCGCCAGGCCCGTGAGAGGTGATTGTTGAGCGAGTCGCTCTTGTACTGCGTCAGCACCTTCAGCTTGTAGATGCCGGAGTTGACGAAGTTCGAGAGACAGAAATCGATGATGCGGTAGCGCCCGGCGAACGGCACCGCCGGCTTGGCGCGCTCTCGCGTCAGAGGTTCGAGTCTGGTTCCGGCGCCGCCAGCGAGAATCATCGCCATCGTTCGACCGAGCATGCGGCGAGCCTACACCTGTGGTTCGAAGGTGCAGCTTCGTGTTTCTCGAACGAGGCCATGACCCTTCGTTGGTCGCGAACGTGTATCGTGCCGCGCCCATGAAGATGTACCTGCCTCCTCCCGGTACGAAGCCCTCACGACGCGGGGTTTTGAAGAAAGGCCTGCTCGGCGGCGCATTGCTTGCGCTTGGTGGAGGCGGCTTTCTCTTCACGCGCAAATCGGTCGAGGTCGAGGTGCCCGCCGACGGGCTGCTGGTGCTGACGCCGCGCGAGTTCGCGGTGCTCACCGCGCTCTCGTGGAGAATGATCGCGAAGCGCGACGGCTTTCCCGGCGTCGAGGAGCTGCAGGTCGCGCGCGGGTGCGATCGCATTCTCTCGCTCGTCGACGCGACTGCGCTGACCGAGACGAAACAGCTGCTGATGTTGCTCGAGAACGCGCTGCCCAACTTTCTCTTCGGTCGACGCGCGAAGACGTTCTCGACGATGTCGACCGACGAGCAGGAAGCGGTGCTGTCGGAGTGGCAGTCGAGCCGAATCACGCTGCGGCGCACGGGCTTCACGGCGCTGCGTGGGCTCGTGCTGGCGGCGTACTTTCAGAGCGACAAGACGTGGGCTGCGGTCGGTTATCCCGGTCCGCTGCCGGGCATTCACGACCCGAACGCACCGGTGTGGAAGGGCGGCGGAGCGGAGCGGCCCGTCGGCAACGGCACGTACCATGAGGCACTCGTCGCTCCTTCGCCCGCAGTCGACGGAGGCACGCCATGACGCAGGGTCGCATCGTGACGGGGCCGGAGATCACGCAGGATCTCAACCTCGAGTGTGACGTGTGCATCGTCGGCTCGGGCTCGGGTGGCGCGTGGACGGCGCACGAGCTCGCGAAGCAGGGCAAGTCGGTCGTGATGCTCGAAGAGGGCGGGTACCACACGCGCCGCGAGTTCGACATGACCGAGCCGCGCGCCTTCCAGAACCTGTACCAGGAGCTCGGCAACCGGGCGACCGACGACCTCGCGATGACGATTCTGCAGGGCCGCAGCGTCGGCGGTGGCACGACCGTGAACTGGTGCTCGAGCTTCCGCACGCCCGAGCGCATCTTGAAGATCTGGCGCGAGCGCCACGGCATCGAGACGTTGTCGACGCAGACGCTGACGCCGCACTGGGAGCAGATCGAGAAGCGGCTGCACATCGCCGAGTGGCCGCTCGAGATGATCAACGCGAACAACAAGGTGCTTTGGGATGGGCTCGGCAAGCTCGGTTATGAGCGTGGGCTCATTCGCCGCAACGTGAACAACTGCTTGAACCTCGGCTACTGCGGCATGGGCTGCCCGGTCGACGCGAAGCAGTCGATGTTGGTGACGGTCATTCCTGATGCGGTCGAAGCCGGCGTGACGCTGTACGCGAACACCTCGGCCCGCGTGCTCGATTGGGATGGACGAAAGGTGACAGCGGTGCGCGCCGAGGTGCTCGACGACGCCACGCGCAAGCCGACGGGCGTGAAGGTCGTGGTGAA
The DNA here is from genome assembly GCA_943370055.1 of Archangium gephyra. Taxonomy (GTDB): domain Bacteria; phylum Myxococcota; class Myxococcia; order Myxococcales; family Myxococcaceae; genus Xiheimicrobium; species Xiheimicrobium gephyra_A. Next base: position 135,180 of record CALRPN020000017.1, on the reverse strand, counting down.
GGCGAAGGTGACGGTAGTGAGCGGCGGAGCGATCAACTCGCCCGGCCTGTTGATGCGCTCCCAGTTGATGTCGGAAGGGCGCGTTGGCGAGAAGACGTGGTTCCACCCGGTGCTGTTGATGATGGGGTTGTTCGAGCACGAGGTGAACGCGTTCAGCGGCGCGCCGCAGAGCGTGTACTCGCACCACTTCGTCGATCGCGGCCCGGGGAAGATGGGTTACTTCCTCGAGGTTCCGCCGGTGCACCCGATGCTTGCGTCGACGACAGCGACGGGTTCGGGCCCCGAGACGATGGACCTGATGACGAAGTTCAACCGGCTCAACGTGATGCTGGCGATTCACGTCGACGGGCTGCAGGCCGATGAAGAAGGCGGCACGGTGCGGCTGCGCGATGGCGCGTACAACCGGTACTCGATCAAATACGCGTTCACGCCTGCGCACTGGGAGGCGTTCCGGTCGGCGTGCAAGGAGATGGCGAAGCTGCAGTTCGCTGCTGGCGCGACGATGGTTCGGTCGCTCCATCTGAACCCGGTCACGCTGAACTCGGCTGCTGAGATCGACAAGCTCGACGACGCGGCGTGGGAGCCGATGCAGGTGCGGGTCGCGACGGCGCATCAGATGGGCGGCTGCCGAATGGGGAAGGATCCGTCGACCTCGGTCGTCGACCAGCACCTCAAGTACCACTCGCTCGACAACCTGTTCGTCGTCGATGGCTCGGTGCTGCCGACGTCACTGGGCGTGAACCCGCAAGAGACGATCTTCGGCATCGCGCGCTGGGCCGCGACGCACATCGGTCAGACGGTCTGATCAACCAGGAATGGCGCTCAGTGGCAGGAACAGCGCGGTGGAGACCGGTCTGTCTCCGAGCTCACCACTGAGTGTCTCCAGCCGGATGAACCCGAGCGTCTCGTAGAATTCGACTGCCTCGGCCTTGGCATCCACCACCACGCCGACGCAACCGACCGACTCGGAGAGTTCGCGGGCCAGCTGCAAGACGCTCGCAACGAGCATTCGGCCGACGCCTCGACCACTCATCCGTGCGTCGACACCAAGCCGCGCAAGTCGCAGCGCGGGCAGTGGAAATCGAGGGAGGCGTTTCTTCATCGCCAGCGGGATTCGCTCTGAAAGGACCTCGGTCGCGCTGACGGTGGCAAACCCCGCGATTCGATCACCCTGATCCACAGCGACGTAGGTCGTACCGAGATGGTGCCGGAACTGATTCTGCCCGGCGTATTGCCGAAAGAAGCGATCGAGTTCGACGTTGCCGCAGCTGAATCCCGAGCGGTCATCGGCAGGCTCCAACCGACGAACGCGCATCACCACTGCTCGGGTTCACCTGCGATCGGCTTGCCGTTCAGGAGGTCTCGCATGGCCTTCGTTGGCCGCTTCCTGCGCGCCTTGATGATCGTCTCCATCGAACTCTGGCTGACGACGATCTTGGCGGGAATCACCAGGTCTGCGGGTAGCTCACGCAGCGCCTGGAGATGGTGCAGCAGCGCTTGCTCGATGAGGTGACCCTTCTTCACGCCATGTGCTTCGGCGTACTGCTCGACCAGTCGCTTGGTGTCCGTCGAGATGAAGGCTGAGATTTGGGTGTCAGACATGAGAACTCTACAGGAACGTAGAGGGTCCTCGCCTGGAGAGCAAACGCCCGCAAGTCCGACCTCACTCCGGCTCGGGCGCGTCGTCCTTCTTCGCAACCTTCTTCACCGGCAGCTTCGGCGCACGGCTCACGTCGGCTGACGGGAACTTCGCCTGCGCGTCGAGGTAGGCCTTCGGATCGGCAGCCTTCTTCGGCTTCTTCGCTGACGCATCGGCGGGCGCCGCTTCATACGCAGGCAGGTTTCCCGGCGAGGCAGCCACCTTCGCGCCATCGCAGAAGAGCCACTCCGCGCGGCCCTTCTCGTCTTCGAACGCCGCGAACAACACGGGACCCGCCGGAGCCTTCTGCCCCTTCGCGGGCGGAGCGCACGACTTCTCCTTCGCCGCCTGCTGCGCCGCGGGCAGTCCGTCTTTCCACGCTGCCAGTGCCTTCTTCGCCTTCACCACCTCGAGCAGCTCGGGCGCTTCGGCGATGCGCTTGCGGCCCTGATCAGTCAGCTCCTCGGTGCGAATGAGCCCCTCGAACCGGCAGCCCGCCTTGCTCGCCTGATGCACGCCACGCTTCTGCAGATCGAGCGCGACCGGCAACGTGCGCTGCGCTTCCTCCAGCAACGCGATGTGCTCCTCGGCCCACACCCCGTCAGGTCCAGCTGACGTCTGGCCCAGGAAGTTCGCGAGCAGCATGCTCATCGACTCGAAGTCCTGCTGCACCAGCTTCGGATCGATGGCGCAGAGATCGCCGACGCGTGACCAGTCACGGTAGCTCGCGCGCTGCCCACCCAACGTCACGTACGCCTCAGGAGGAACCGTCACCACGCGCTTCACACACGCGGTCGACGAGACGAACAGCACGGCAACGACGAGACGGCGAACGATCATGGCGGGCGGAAGCTAGCGTGCTTTCGATTCTGGCCCGGGTGGATCCGACGCAACGCGCCCAAGGTAGCCAGCAATGCGACATCGCGGAGTGCTCGGGAAGCCAGTTTCCCTGTGCTACGACTCACGCTCCATGGCGGGTCACGAGACACGCGTCACCACCATTCGAAGGCTGAAAGATCAGATCAAGGTCAGCGGAGAAAGCTGCCTGGTCGAGATCCACGGGCCCGAGCTCGGCAAGAAGTTCGTCATCGAAGGTGACGAGCTGAGCATCGGCCGTGACGAGAAGAACACCATCGTCATCGACCTCGACAACGTCTCACGGCGCCACGCGCTGGTGTCGGTGCGCGAGGGCAAGTTCTTCGTGAAGGACCTCGGCTCGACGAACGGCACGTACCTGAACGACGACGAGATTCACGAAGAGCAGACGCTGCGGTCGGGCGATCTCGTGAAGGTCGGCGGAGCGATCTTCAAGTTCCTGCAGGGCGGGAACATCGAGACGCTGTACCACGAGGAAATCTACCAGCTGACGATCTCGGACGGCCTCACCCAGATCAACAACAAGCGCTACTTCCTCGAGTACCTCGAGCGCGAGATGGGCCGCTGTCATCGGTACAACCGATCGCTGTCGCTCATCATGTTCGACATCGATCACTTCAAGACGATCAACGACAGCAACGGGCACCTCGCCGGTGACTACGTGCTGCGTGAGCTCGCCCAGACGCTGCGGCCGCGCATTCGTCGTGAGGAGTGCTTCGCGCGCTACGGCGGTGAAGAGTTCGCGGTGGTGATGCCCGAGGCCGGCCCCGAGAACGCGCGCAAGTTCGCCGAGAAGGTTCGCAAGATGGTCGAGGACCATCGCTTCAGCTTCGAGAACAAGGACATCCAGGTGACGATCTCCCTGGGCGTGTCCGATCTCACGGGCGACATGACCGAGCCGCTCCAGTTCATCAAGCTGGCCGATCAGAACCTGTACAAGGCGAAGAAGACCGGCCGCAATCGCGTCGTCGGCTGAAGTCAGGGCTTCGGAACGGCCTGACCGGCGCGCGCGACGATCTCCACGGTCGATTGATCGTTCAGGCCCGCGCCGTCGCCTTTTTCATCGACGACCCCGCCGATGCGAATCACCTCACCGCGCTGCAGATAGAAGAACTTCGCGTTGCCGTCGTTGCGGTGTTTGTCCTGCAGCGCGAGCCCGATGCGGCCTTCGGGTCCACAGCCCATGAGACGCTGACGGCCTTTGCCTTCGAGCGGCTCCGAGACGATGCGCAGCACGCGGCCTGCAGGAGGCTCGGCCCACGTCTCGCCCTTCGGCGCGAGCACGAGGTAGCTCATCTTGAGCGACTCCTTGTGCAGGCCCGCGGTCCTCGCGAGCGTTTCGGTCAGTTGCGGCATGCGCCACTGGCGCTCGGCGTGACACCAGTCGGACGGCTTGATGAGGGCAGGGCAGGCGCCACGGAACAGACACGGCGCTCGCACCGCGTAGCCCTTCGCGACGAGCACATCGCGCACCTGCAGCAGCGCTCGAGAGGTGTCACGCAGCGCGGGCTCCATCACCACGAGTGAGCCGCCGGGCTTCACGCGCTCGAGCACCTTCTCGACGAGCGCCGCGCGTTTCTCGATGTCGCCGTTGAAGAGCTCGTTGAGCACGTGGCCCATGGTGATGACGTCGAAGCGGCCTTCGGGGAGCGCGCGTTCAGGGCTCCACTCACGCGTGCCCAGCGCTTCCGAGGCTTCGATGGCGAGCTGACGGGCGAGATCGAGCGCGGGCTTGCTGCGATCGGCGGCGATGGTCTCGGAAGCGCCCGCGTCGATGCCTGCGAACGCGAGCGGACCCGGGCCGGAGCCCAGATCGAGCAACGAGCGCGGCCGCGCGGGAAGTTCGGACAGCAACGATCGCGACTGCGCGTACGAGACCGGCCAGTAGAAGAGCAGGTACGCGCCGAGCAGCGCCGGGTCGTCCATGTACTTCGCGCCGGCGAGCTCACGTTCACGCGTCAGCCCGTGCGAGAGCCGTTTGATGCCGGCCCCGACCTCTTTCACTTCCTGCGGCGTGAGCCTCGTCGTTGGCTCGTTCTCTTCGAACTGCGGCCGGCCGCGGTGCTGTTGCTGGTGCCGGGGGCCGCCCTTCGATCGTGACGCACGGTGAGCGCGCCACACCGAGATGAGCCGGGGAATCCACGCTTCGAGATCGCGCGCTGCATCGGACGACATGGCGCCACTTATGCCCGGAGTGCGCACTACAGTCATCGACATGAGACTCGTCTTCTTCGCAGTGGCGCTGGCCGCCTCGCTCGCGAGCGCTGACTTCAAGCGCCTTCACGCCGAGCGCGCGACCGCCACCAGCTTCCTCGAGAGCAACTGGAACAAGTACCAGGAGAACTACCACCCGACGTACGTGCTCGATGACGACCCGGCGACCGCATGGGTCGAGGGCGCCGAAGGCGATGGCGTCGGGCAGTCGGTCACGGTGCGGGTCTCGGCGCTGAACAAGGCGCGTGCGTTGCGGCTGGTGATCACCCCCGGCTATCAGAAGTCGAAGGCGCTCTTCGCCGCCAACGGAACGCCGACTGCCCTCGCGGTCGTCGTGCGTGATGCGCAGGAGAAGCAGACCGCGTCGAAGACGCTCGAACTCGCGCCGAAGTGGGGCTCGCAGACCTTCGACATTCCACTCACGGGCGGGCTCGCCGAGGTCTCCATCAGCATCAACTGGGTGAAGGCTGGCACGAAGTACCGCGACACCTGCATCTCTGATCTGCAGCTCTTCGTCGACAGCGACGTGCCGTACGACAAGCGCGTCGAAGACATGAAGCGCACCGCGATGCTGGCGTGGAAGAAGGAGCGCCTGGCCGCGGCGAAGTACTTCGGCTCGCTGCCGGTGACGTACCCCTTCGTGTCGACCTCGTGGACCGCGAAGGACGAGAAGTCCCGCGAGGTCTCGCGCCGCTACTCCTCTGTCTCAGAGCCGAACGAGGAGGGCGGCTTCGCGAAGGGCGTGAAGAACCCGAAGTTCCTCGAGATCGACGCGCTGATCGATCGCGGCTCCCTGCCCGAGGGCTTCGACGCGGCCACGTTCAAGGCGCTGCGGGCGCTCGTGAAGGACTCGAAGGGCGGAGCCTGGTTCTCGCTCTCGTCGAAGACTCCCGTCCGAATGCCCGACGGGCTCGAAGACCTCTTCCTCCCCGAGGTGTTGCAACTGGTGCGCGCGACCGATGTGACGTTCTTCGAGGCGAGCAAGCCCGAGCTCTTCGTCACGCCGCGACGCGTGAACACCTACTCGGCTCCACGAGAGGCCGCGCTGTCGACCTTCAAGCTGCTCGAGGGAACGGCGGCTGCGCCCAGGCGGGCGTTCGGCAAACACGTCGAGATCGTCTACGAGCGATCTGACTACGAGCTCACCACCTGGCTGCTGTTGGAGTGGGGCGACGACGGTCTGCTTCGGAAGATCGCTTTCTGGCGTGAGGAGTTCGAGGTCTCGGGTGGCCTTCGCAACATCGACATCGACGTCGTGCTGGCGCCGAAGGACATTCCCCCCGAGGAACGAGTGCCAGTGGGTCAGTCAGCGGCGCTCTGCACCTTCCAGATCAGAGACGGCAAGATCGAGCGCATCGACCGGCACATGCTCTTCTCAGTCATCCACACGCCCGAGGACATCGGCGGCCTCCAGGAGGATGAGGGCATTCGAATGATCGACGCCACCTTCGTGCCTCGCCCGAAGAAGTGATCGGGCTGCTCGCCACACTCGTGCTGGCCCAGCCGTCGTTCGACGTGGCGGGGTTCACGCGGCCGTTGAAGCTCGATGCTCCGAGCGCGGCGGCCTGCGCCGAGTGCCACCCCGAGCGCGCGAAGGAGTGGAGCGAGTCGGCTCACCGCACCAGCCTCACCAATCGCGTCTTCCTCGACGGCTTCTCGGCCGAGCCTCACCAACGCTGCCTCATCTGTCATGGCCCGCTCGAGACCCAGCTTCGAGCGGCGAAGAGCTCGCGGCCTGATTCTCCCGTGCACGACGGCATCACCTGCGCGGTCTGTCACGTGCGCGACGGCGTGGTGCTTTCTCCTCGACAGGATTCGACGGGCTACGGGCATCCGGTTCGTCATGAGCCGAGGCTCCGGAGCAGCGAGTTCTGCGGCACCTGTCACGAGTTCGACGGCCACGCGGTGATCGACGGCGTCACGGTGCTGAACGATCTCCCCATGCAGACGACGCTGAGCGAGTGGCGGGAGTGGGGTGGCACGAAGACCTGCCAGAGCTGCCACATGCCGAACGTCTCGCATCGCGTGCGGGGGGCTCGCGACCTCGAGTTCCTTCGCAGCTCGGTGAAGTTCGAGGTGCGGGAAGGAGTCGCTTCGCTCACCGCGCAGAACGTCGGCCACCGCGTGCCCACCGGAGACGTCTTTCGTCACCTCATGCTCTGGGCCGATGACGAGCCGCTGATGCGCTTTGGGCTCGAGCTCGACCGCGGCTTCGACGCGAAGGGCCGGCCCGGCGTCGTCATCGCGAAAGACACGAGGCTGATTCCCGACGTGCCCGTTCGCGTGAAAGTCCCTCCGTCGACCCGTCGCGTTCGACTCACCTATCACTTCACCGCGCCGAGCCTTCGAGAGCGCCCGTTGCTCACCCGCGAAGACGAGCTCGTCGAGCTGTTCGATCTGCCTGCCCGTTGACGGATTCACGGCACGCGAGCGCTCGGGTCGGTTACACACGAGCCCATGATCGAGGTGCAGCAGCTCACCAAACACTACCGCGTGCACAAGCGGCCTCCCGGGCTCGCGGCGGCGCTCAAGTCACTCTTCAAGCGCGAGTACACGGCCGTCAAAGCCGTCGACGGCATCACCTTCGACATCAAGGCCGGTGAGCGCGTCGGCTTTCTCGGGCCGAACGGCGCAGGCAAGACGACGACGCTGAAGACCCTCGCGGGGTTGCTGCATCCCTCCAGCGGTCAGGTGCGCGTCGACGGCCACGTGCCCCAGAAGCGCGAGGCCGAGTACCTGAAGAAGATCATGTTGGTGATGGGGCAGAAGCAGCAGCTGTTGTGGGACCTGCCGCCCGCCGAGACGTTCGAGATGAACCGCGCGATCTACGACGTGCCGCGCGCCGACTTCACGCGCCGCATGAAGGAGCTCGGCGATCTGCTCGAGCTCGGCGATCTCGTGAACAAGCCGACGCGTCAGCTCTCGCTCGGTGAACGGATGAAGTGCGAGCTCGCCGCGGCGCTGGTGCACGGCCCCAAGGTGCTCTTCCTCGACGAGCCCACCATCGGCCTCGACGTCTCGATGCAGGTGGTGATGCGTGACTTCATTCGCCGCTACAACGAGCAGTACGGGGCGACGCTGATCCTCACCAGCCACTACATGGACGACGTGGCCGCGCTCTGCCCACGGGTGATCGTCATCGACAAGGGCACGCTGTCGTTCGACGGCAAGCTCGACGAGCTGGTGCAGAAGGTGCGGCCCGAGAAGCGCGTGACGCTGCGGTTCTCGCAGCCGGTGAGCCGTGAGCAGGTCGCGCCCCTCGGTCAGATCGTCACGTGTGAAGGCGCGCAGGCGGTGCTGCAGGTGAGCCACGACCAGGTGAACTCGGTCGTCGGGCGCGCGCTCGCGACGCTGCCGGTGATGGACCTGAACGTCGAGAACCCGCCGCTCGAAGAGGTGATGAGCGAGCTGTTCGCGCGAAGCCGTGCGACGCGTGAGGAGCAGGCGGCGTGATCGGGCGAAGCCTTCGGGCGCTCCCGGCGTTGATCCGCGTGGGCTTCGTCGAGTCGCTCGCCTACCGCACCGAGATGATCATCTGGGTCTTCAGCACCACGATGCCGTTGGTGATGATGACGTTGTGGACGGCGGTGGCGAAGTCGGTGCCCGTCGTCGGTGGTGGCGGCAAGTCGTGGGGCACGACCGCGTTCATCTCGTACTTCCTCTCGGTGTTCATCGTGCGGCAGCTCATCTCGAGCTGGGCGTGTTGGGAGATGAACTACGAGGTGCGGCAGGGCACGCTCGCGATGCGGCTGCTCCGGCCAATTCATCCGCTGCTCTCGTACGGCATCGGAAACCTCGCGGCGCTCCCGTTGCGCGCGGCAGTGACCTTGCCGGTGATCGTCATTCTCTTCGCGACCAACGCGCGTGAGCACCTCTCGCACGACTGGCGCGTGTGGTTGCTGTTCCCGTTCGCGCTCGTCGGAGGGTGGGTGATCACCTTCTTCGCCAACGTGGCCATCGGCGCGCTGAGCCTCTTCATGGAGTCGAGCGTGAAGCTGATGGATGTCTGGCTCGCCGCGTTCTTCGTTTTCTCGGGCTACCTGTTCCCGCTCGATCTCTTTCCCGATTGGCTCTCGGCCGCCGCGAAGTGGTTGCCGTTTCGGTATCAGATCGGCCTGCCGGTGGAGTTGATGACCGGCGTGCACACGTGGGAGTCGGCGCTGCCCTTGCTCGTGAAGCAGTGGGCGTGGGCGACCGGGCTCATCGTGGCGTCGCTCGCCATCTGGAACCGCGGGCTCGCGCGCTTTCAGGCGTTCGGAGGCTGACGATGGGGCGCTACCTCGGCCTGCTGTCCCGTCAGCTGCGCACTTCGGCCTTGCTGGCCGCGCAGTACCGCTGGGACTTCGTCGTCGATGGCGTGGTGTCGCTGTTCTTCATGGCGACGGCGATCGTTCCGCTGTTCGTCGTGTACGGAGACGCGTCTCGCCCAGGCATTCCCGGTTGGAGCTTCGGTGAAGCGCTCGTCGTCACCGGCTGGTTCATTCTGCTGCAGGGCGTGCTCGACGGCGCGGTGAACCCCGGCCTGCAGGCGGTGATCGATCACATTCGCAAAGGCACGCTCGACTTCGTGCTGCTCAAGCCGGCCGACGCCCAGTTCCTCGTGTCGACGGCGCGCTTTCAGCTGTGGCGGGTGACGAGCGTGCTGGTCGCGCTGGTGGTGTTCGTGATCGCCTTCATGCGGGTGGGGCGTGCCCCGGCGGTGATCGATGTCGCCGCGTCGCTGGTGCTGCTCGTCTCGGCGACGCTGCTGCTCTACTCGTTGTGGATTCTCATCGTCTCGGCGGCGTTCTTCGTCGTGAAGGTCGACAACCTGACGTACCTGTTCTCGAGCATCTTCGACGCGGCCCGCTGGCCCTCGAGCGTGTTCCCCAACGTGCTGCGCTTCGTCTTCACCTTCATCGTGCCGCTCGCGTTGATGACGACGTTTCCGGCCGAGGCGATGTTGGGCCGCCTCGAGTCCTCAGCGCTCGTCGGTGCGGTCCTGGGAACGCTCGTGTTCGCCGCCATCGCCCGGTGGACGTGGCTCAAGGCCATCGGTCACTACACGTCGGCTGGCGGCTGATTCAGTAGACCTCTTCGACCTCGAGGCTCGAGTTCGAGTTGTCCCAGCCGGTGTAGCAGTTGCCGTTCGCGTCGGCGGTCACTCGAATCGTCACGACAACCGAGGCCTGCGCGAGGCCGAAGCACGTTGCGACGAAGGTGCTGGGGTCGTGGTCGTTGCCGGCGCCCACGTACTTGTCGAGAACGAGGGGGCGGGGGTTGGCGCAGGGTTGGCCGTTGAAGAGCAGCTCCCAGCGGCACTTGCCGCCCGCCGCTGATGCAGTCGATACCCGAAGGTTGTCTGACCACGTCACGCGCAGGCCGGTCGCTGCGAGCTGTTTCGTCACCGCGACGCGGCGGGTGCCGTTGCTGTTGCCCAGCTCTCCGTTCTGGGTGAGGTCGTTGCCTGCGCCCTGCCAGCGGGCGATCTGCCGAATGAGCGGGCCGGTCGACGTCACTGAGCCGGCCGCGACCTGCCCCGGCGTCACGATCGCGCCACCGACGTTCGTGGGGCTGGTGCCTGTCACGGTCAGACCGGACACCGAGATCGCTGGGGTGCCGACCGCTCCGACCTTGGTCTCGAGCCACTCCTTGAGCTGCGCGAAGTTGTGGTTCACCTCGCCGGCGTTCGCGGGCGTGTCGGCGGTGAAACAGAAGGGCAGCCCGTTGGGACACGAGCCGTTCGCCGCCAACGCAGTGGCACCGGCCAGCGCCACGAGCGCGATGACGACCGCCCCGCCGGCCTTTCGACGGACCGCCTGCGCCTCGAGCTGCTCGACCCGTCGCTTCAAATCGCTGAGTTCGTCGTTCATGTGGTTCCCCGGAAACGGTGGGCGATTCGTCGAAATCGTTACGCGAGCCAGTCGCGAAGCTGGCCGTACACCTGAGGGTCGTTCAGCAGGTCGAGGTGCGACAGGCCCGTGAAGACGCGCCGATTGGCGAAGGTGAGGGTGAGCTCGGGCTTTGCGTGTCGTCCAAGCGCGGAGTCGATGGGCACCAGCCCGTCACCCACCGAGGACGGCGTCAGCTCTTTCGAGGTCGTCGCGGCGATTGCGAAGCAGGTGACGTTGGCCGGCAGCTCGATGTGCGTGCGCGGGTCGGACTCGTTCGCGAAGCGATCGACGCCCTTCCATTCTTCGTCCTTCGTGAGGCCAAAGCGCAGATCGGTCACGCCAGCGCTGCGAATGTGCGCGAGCTGCTCGAGCGGAGCGCTGTACCGGCTGATGCCCAGCAGCGTGTTGACGAGGTTGCCCATGCGCTCCATCGGCGCGCCTTCGTGCGGCGTTCCCAGCGTCACGAACGACTTCAGCTTCGTTCGCCACGAGAGCGAGCGCGCCTCGGCTGAGAGACAGGCGGCGCGCGAAACGAGCCCGCCCATGCTGTGCGCGACGATGACGAGCTCGGTCACCGGCGCCGGCCAGGCGTCGATCAGCTTCTGCAACGCGTCGGCGAATTCGTGCCCGTTGGTCGAGACGTGTTTGCCCGAGTTGTAGCGAAGCGCGACCCACGTGAAGCCGAGCTCCTTCTCGAGCGCTTCGCCGTGGTGGTGGGCCTTGCGTGACCAGCCGAGGTCGCTCGCCGACGATCCATGCACGAGCACGAGCACGCGCCCCGAGACGCGTTCAGGCAGGGGAGGAATCGGCTTTCCCTCACGACGGAACTCGGTGGCGATCGCGAGGGTCGAGTTTCGTTCCGCGAGCACGTCACCGACGACGCCATTGAGCGCTGCGACGACGGCGTCTTGTTCAGGACTGGTGCCTCCCTCGCCCAGAACAGGGGCGAGCTGGGCCAACACCACATCGAGTCCCGCGCCCACGAGGTGCGTGACGAGCTTCACGCCCGCATACGCCGGAGCGGAGATCAGCTTCACGATGCCCTCGAGCGGCTTGCCGAGAATTGCAGGCCCGCCGCCGATGGCGTGGTGCATTTGCTGAACCGTGTTCGTCACACCCAGGGTCGCGTCGACCGCGAGGCGGACTGCTTCTCTCAGCTCCTCAGCGCGTGTCGGCATGTGAGCCGCGTAGCATGTTCAGCCATGTCAGCGCGGCCGCTCCCGCCACGTCAATCGGCGCGCGAACGCCATCACGTGCTCGAAGTCCTCGAGCTCGAGCGGGTGCTCCTTCTTTCGCAGCACGAACGCGGGCGACCACTTCTTCTGCTCGAGCGCCGCGCGAAACGTCTCCATGGCCGGCCGCTGAATCGTGTCGCCTTCGGCCGCGACCAACAGCGTGGGCTTCGGCCGCTCCTCGAGTGTCACGCCCGTCACCAGCCCGCGGTGCAGCACCACGAAGCCGGTCACCGTCAGCCGCTCGGGCTCCATCAGCAGGGACGTGAAGTAGCCGCCGTTCGAGTAGCCGACCACGAGAGGCGAGGGGAGCGTTCGGTCGAGCTTCGTCTCCACTTCCGTCACCGCCGCGCCGATGCGACCGACGATCGTCTTCGTGTCGGCCTCGCGCGTCTTCACCGTCGGCCAGCACCACCAGTCTTTGTACTCGGCGGACCAGTCGCAGAGGCCGGGCGTTCCTCGGAGCGCGATCACCGTGACGCCCGCCTTCGTGGCAGCTGGCGCGATGAACCCGAGCTCACGCGCGAACACCTTCTCGTTCGGCGCCATCATGCCGTGCAGGTAGACGATGACGCCTGGGTTCGCGCCGCGCTTGAAGCAACCGGGCGTGGAGAGTGGCTCCCAGCCTGGCGGACAGAGCGAGACCTGCGAGAGCACCAGCGCGAGCAACGTCATGACCATCGGCAAGCCTTCACGTTGGCGTTCGCCAACGCAATGTCGACCCGCGCCATCTTCGCCCGCCGTACACTGTTCACGTGGCCTCGCTCACGAACCAGAGCATGTTCGAGGCGCTCTTCGATCGCCGCCTGAAACCAACGGGCGTGTTCTTCGAAGAGCTGAAGGCCGCGGGCTACGACACGCACCACGCGCAGACGAAGTACCCGACCGAGGTGTGGACGAAGTGTCTCGCGATCGCGCGCCGACATCGCTGGGCCGAGCTCTCCGAAGCAGACGCCTTCCGTCACATCGGGCGTGAGTTCACCATCGGCTTTCTCGAGACCATCGTCGGCCGCTTCGTCGGCGCAGCGATTCCCTTCATGTCGGCGGAGTCGTTTCTCAACCGGCTCGCGAGCTACTTCCGCATGGGCCGTGAAGACTCGGGACTCACCTTCGACATCGTCGAGCGCGGCAAGCAGACCGCGCGCATCGTCGTGCACAACCCGGCGGCGGTGCCCGGCTCGTTCGTCGCGGGAATGATCGACATTGCCTTCGAGCGAATCGGCACCCCGGGCTCCATCGAGGTGCTGCAGCAGACACCGACTGACTACGAGCTGCTCGTGCGTTGGCAGTGAAGGTGCAGTGTCTGCCCGCATGGGTGCGTGGTGGGAGTGGATACGTCGGCTTTTTGGCGCGGAGGACGTGTCTGCGCCCCGCGTGTCGGCGCCCGTCGCACCTGCGAAGCCGAGCCAGCCGGTTGATCCGACTCCAGCGCGACCTCCGCTCACCGTGCTCGCCGGCGGCCTCGACCAGGAGACTCCGTTCGATCAGCTGATCTCGTGGCTGGGTGTCTCGCCACCCGATCGGTTGATCCTGACCCAGGCTGACGTCGAACGTGACGAGCTGCTGGCCGAGCACGTGATCACGCACTTCCGCAAGAACCGGCCCGCGCCGTCCTCGCTGCCTGCGGTCTCGCTGCAGGTGCTCAACGCGATCGCCGAGCCGAACCTGTCGTTGTCAGAGCTGTCGCGGCTCGTCGCGCAGGATCCCGCGCTGGCTGCCGGTGTTCTCAAGGTCGCCAACAGCCCTGCGTATCTCGGTGCTCAGGAGATTCAGACGCTGCGTGATGCGGTGACCAGGCTCGGGCTCACCGAGGTCGGCCGCGTCGCCGGTATGGTGGCCGCGCGCTCCCTCTTCCAACCCCAGGTGCGCAACGAGTTCTCGCACTTCGGTCACACGTGGAGCGAGCTCTTCACCGACTCCATCACCTCGGCGCGTGGCTCGGCGTGGCTGTCGATGCGGTTGCGCAAGGGTCGAAGCGATCACGTCTTCGTCGCGGGCATGCTGCACGATCTCGGAAGGCCAGTGGCGCTGCGCTCCATTGCGGCCCTCTTGATGGGCGGAGAGCAGCTCGATGAAGACGATCTGCAGCACATCGATCGCGTCATCGAGCAGGTGCACGTCGAGATCGGCGGCGAGGTGCATCAGGCCTGGAGCCTCCCTCGCTTCCCCACGCTCGTGGCCATGCGACACCACGATCTCGATCTCCCGCAAGACGGTGAGTACGTCGACGTGCACATCGTTCGGCTCGTCAGTGCGCTGGTGCAGTTCCGCCGGCACCCGTGGCGCTTCGAGTCGATTCGCAACGAGGTCAATCAGAGCTGCACGGCGCTGCACATCAACGCGCACCTGCTCCGCGCGCTCGACACCCAGCTGAAAGACGAGCTCATGCACGTCGGCTCGGCGTTCACCGACAAGACCAAGCGCAAGGTCGGCTGATCAGCGCGCCTGCGAGTCGACGACCAGCGCGAGCACCTGCAGCTGCGGATCCACGAAGCCGGGATCGTCGCAGTACATGTTGCCGGCCACGAAGAGCTGCTGCTCGGGCACGAACAACCCGAAGTGCACCTCGGCCGCCTGATCGTTGTTGGTCTTCAGCTCGGTCACCGTGACCGCGGCCTTGTCGCCCAGCATCGGCTGCGTGCGCTCGACCAGCTTGAACTCGACGCCTCGCCGCTTGAACTCGCCCGCGCTCTCGACGGCCTGCTCGTGCGGCCGCTGGAGGACCGAGCGATCGGTCGTCGCGATGAAGGCCAGCCCGCCTTTGCAGCCCGTGTTGTTGTCGACGAACTCGAGCCACGCCATGCCCGGCTTGCGATCGTGATCGAGAATGCCGAGGCGCGGCGGCACGGAGTACGTCGCTCCCAGCGCGTTGAATGGCACGGGCCTGGTGCCTTCCGCAGCCAGAGGTTTGGCGGTGCGACCCGAAACGGTGGCGCAGGCGGTGGAGAAGAGGACGACGGCGAGAACGATGGAGCGCATGGGAACCTCGGCGACAACGGGTTGATGCCTCTTGAGTGGGGGCTCGAGTTCGTTCTTTTGAAGGGCTTTTTCGGGGTAATTGTTTCCCCGTGAAAATCGTCACCTGGAACATCAACAGCGTTCGTGCGCGGGTCGACCGGTTGATCGACTTCCTGCGCACCCGCGAGCCCGACGTGCTGTGCCTTCAGGAGACGAAGTGCACCGACGATCAGTTCCCCACCGACGAGGTGCGGGCCGCCGGGTACCACGTGCAGCTCTTCGGTCAGAAGTCGTACAACGGCGTGGCGATTCTCTCGAAAGAGCCCGTCACGGACGTGCGCCGAAACATGGGCGACGACGACGAGCAGGCGCGCATCATCTCAGCCATGTGCCGCGGCCTTCGCGTGGTCGGGCTCTACGCGCCCAACGGCCAGTCGATCGCAGCCGAGGCGTATCAGTACAAGCTCAAGTGGTACGCGTCGCTCTCGCGGTGGCTCACGTTCGCGAAGGGTACGCCGACGCTCGTGTGTGGAGACTTCAACGTCGCTCCCGATGACGCCGATGTGTACAGCGTGCCGCTCTTCACCGGGCAGACGCTCTTCACGCCGAAGGAGCGTGCAGCGTTCAAGGCGCTCCAGGACGCGCACGGCTTCGTCGATCTGCTGCGCGCGAAGCACCCGGACGAGACGATCTTCACCTGGTGGGACTATCGCGAGGGCGGCTTCCGCAAGAACAAGGGCCTGCGCATCGATCACTTCCTCGTCACGCCCGAGCTGCTCGAGCGCTGCACCTCCATCGAGGTCGATCGTGCGGCGCGGGAAGGCAGGCTGCCCAGCGATCACGCGCCCGTCGTGGCGACCTTCCGCGACTGAAATGCCGACCGGGCAGGGCACGAAAGCGCCTGCTCCACTGTTCGTACCGCTCGTCAGGTCATGGCGTATGGTTCCGCCCCGGGGAGGTACACATGGAAGACGAGTTCGGACTCTCACTCGCAGGGCTGATGTTCGGTGCCCTCGGGTGGTTCACGCTTCGCTACGTCATCTTCGGGTTCTTCACGGTGAACCAGAACGAGCGCGTCGTGAAGACGTCGTTCGGCAAGGCGCAGCGGCTGCACACCACGACGCTCGACAACCCGATGGCCGAGCACCTTCGGCCGGACGAACGTGAGCGCTACCAGTACCCGCAGGTGCGCGTGATTCCGCCTGGTGGCCCGTACTTCAAGTGGCCGTGGGAGACGGTGCACCGCGTGAAGGTCGCCACCGAGACGGCGAACCTCGCCTTCGACCCGGAAGATCCCAACGCCAACCGCGGCGGCGCGATGCTCGAAGCCGTCACCAAGGATCAGCTCAACATCGGTCTCGTCGGTCAGCTGCGATGGCGCGTGTCGGAGCAGAACCTGTACGCGTACCTGTTCGGCGTGAAGCGCCCGCTCGTTCACGTGCTCGGGTACTTCATCTCCATTCTCCGGCAGCGCATCGCCTCGTTCGAAGCGCCCACGCCGCTGGAGCCGAAGGCCCTGCCGCCCGGAGATGGCAGCCACCACGTCGATCTCAAGATGACCGAAGGCATCTCGATCAACGACCTGCGCAAGAACCTGAGAGATCTCAACGAGCAGATGGATCGCGAGTGTCTGTCCTCGGCCGCCCGCTACGGCATCGTGCTCGACGCGTCGCTCATCACCGGTATCGACCCGCCGTCCGAGGTCGAGAGCGCGCTCGCCGCCATCAACACGGCGCACAACCACGTCGGCTCAGAGGTGAGCCTCGCGAGAGCGGCTGCGGATCAGAAAATCGTGCAGTCGCGCCGCGCCGTGGAGATCGAGACGCTCAACGCGCAGGCCGAGGTCGAGCCGCTGCTCCAGCTCGCCAACCAGCTCAGTGAGCTCAAGCGCAACGGGTCGGGCCCCGCGCTGCTCGCCGCCTACGTGCGCAACGTGAAGCTCAACCTCTTTGCCCGCGCTCGCGCCGCGTTCATCAAGGTGGACCCGTGAACTTCATCATCTCGGCGATCCTGGCCTTCTTCGGCTGCCTCATCGGCGTGCCCATCATGTTCGCGTTCGCGCGCGCGTTCGGGCTCTACATCGCGGTCGAGGAGCGCAAGGCCAAGGTCTTCACGCTCTTCGGCGAAGTCATCGGCACCATCGACGAGCCCGGGCTGCACCTCTTGTGGGCGAAGCTCGGCATCAAGGCCGCGCTCATTCCCATCTTCGGCAAGGTGCACACGGTCGATCTGAGGCTCGATCAACAGTACCTTCGCAGCCAGCCCGTGAACTCGGAGGAGGGCGCTCCGATGGGCATCGGCATCTGGTACGAGATGGCCGTCAAGAACCCCGCGTCGTTCCTCTTCAAGAACGCCGACCCGCGCGGTTCGCTCGAAGCCAACGTGTCGAACGCGGCCGTGCGCGCGCTCTCGAACATGAAGCTCGACTCGATGCTCGAGACCCGACACGTGATGAGCCAGGCGGTGCGCAAAGAAGTGCAGCCGCGCGCCGAGGAGTGGGGCTACCAGCTCGGCAGCATCTACATTCGCAAGGTGCACTTCCGCGATCTCGCGATGATCCGGCAGATCGAAGAGAAGGTCGTCAACCGGCTGCGGCAGGTCACCAGCGCCATCGAGCAGGACGGCGCGAACCAGGTGAACATCATCAAGTCGACGGCAGATCGCCAGGCAGCCACCGAGTTCGCCCGCGCGTCTGCACAGCGCCCGCTCATCGTCGGCAACGCGCTCACCCGCATCTCGGCCGACCCCGAGGTCATGGAGTCGATGTTCGAGCTGCTCGAGACGCAGAAGCTGCTCGAGTCAGGCGCGCAGGTGACGCTGCTGCCGGGTGGAGAGCAGAACGATCTTCTGGCGCCGCTGCTCGCGACGAACGTGCACACCGAGAAGACGGTGCAGGGCATTCCGCCAGTTCGACGTAAGCTGCCCAGCGAATGAACGTGACGGTCATCATCCCCAAGGCGCTCCAGTCTGCCTGTGAAGGGCGGGCGAAGATCGAGCTGGGGGTGCCACCGACCAGTGACGTGGCCGACGTGCTGCACACGCTCATGGCGTTGTACCCGGGCCTCAAGGCCTACGTGTCGAACGAGAGACGACCGATGAAGCAGCACTTCGCGGTCGCGCAGCAGGGCCGCAAGTTGTTCCTGTTCGCCGCCTCGCCACCCTCGGTTCGGAGCTGAAAGAGATGAGTCCCGGAGCTGCTGTCGGAGGCGTCAGCCGCACTCTCGCGCTCGTGGGCGTGCTGCTGCTCGTGTCGTTGTCGTCGGGGTTCTTCCTCTCCTCTGGGCTGTCGACGCAGCAGGTGCCCGAGCTGGGCCCTGAAGATCTCGGCAAGCCGTTTCGCGCCTCGTCACCAGCGGGCTTCAAGGCCTCGCGCGACTTCGAGGTCGCCGACGATCAACGCACCGCTCAGCGGAAGACCGAGGCCCGCGATCGGGTTCGGCCGGTCTTCGACTACGACCCGACCATCGAGACGAAGGCCAAGCGCGATCTGCGTGACGCGTTCGAGGCCATGCAGGAGCTGGTGCAGGAGTTCCGTGCGACCCACCCGGTGGCCCCGGCTCCTGCGCCAGTTGCTGCACAACCGAAGAAGGCACCGGCCGCACCCGTCGTCGCCCTCAAGGACCCGAAGGCCGAGCTGGAGAACGAGCTGACGGTGGCGTTGCGAGACGCGCGCCGCCGCTTCGAAGAGCACGCGCCGATGACTGACGATGAAGACTTCGAGGTGCTCGTGCAGGCTCGCTTCTCACCCGAGCTGGAGCAGGCGGCGCTCGGGTTGTTGGAGCTCGCGTGGCGCGGCAAGGTCGTTCCGTCTCGCGACGAGCTCTCGCGCATCGACTCCAACGGCATCACGGTGCGCATCCTCGGTGGCCGCAGCGAGGGCGAGCTCGGCACCGCGCAGCCGCAGGTCTTCGACGTTCGTGAAGTGTCGAGCGAGCTCGATCGGTTCGCGTCGGTGCCGGGAAACCTGTTGCCCGAGTCTCCGCCGCTCGTCCGTCGCGCGGTGCTGCGGCTCGCCAAGAAGCAGGTTCGCTCGAACCTGTCGATCAACGCCGCAGAGACCTCCGCGCGTCGTGACGCGGCCTCGAACGCCGTGAAGCCGGTGCTGCTGCAGGTGAAGAAGGGCGAGCGCGTCATCGCCGATGGTGAGCTGGTGACCGAGACGCACCTGCTCAAGCTGCGCGGCCTTCGCGAGCAGATGAGCGACTTCGATCTGCTCCAGCTGCAGGTCGGCGGCGCGGGCATGGTGGCGCTGGTGCTGTCGGGAGCATGGCTGTTCTTCCAGACCGCGCTGCGTCGCTTCAAACCCACGCGCCGTGACGCGCTCTTCATGGGCCTGGCGGCGATCGCGTTGATGGGGCTGCTGCAGCTCTGGCTGCTCGTCTGCGATGCGCTCCACGACAAGTACCCGACGGTGCCGCTCGAGGCGCTGCACCTCGCGTTTCCCGTCGCTGCTGGCGCGATGCTGGTGCGCTTCGTGCTGTCTGAGGAAGCCGCGCTCTACTTCGCGATCTGCTTTGCGGCGCTCGTCGGCATCATGCTGGGCAACTCGTTGCCGGCGTTTCTCTTCTCACTCGTCACCTCGCTGGTCGCCGCCGATCGCATGTCCCGCGTACGTGATCGCGCCGGGCTCTTCCGCGCTGGTGCGCTCGGCGGGCTCATGGGCATCGGCATGGTCCTCTTCATGGGCCTGGCGTCGGGGCGTGGAGTGGGGTCGGAGATCGCGTGGTCGGCGCTGCTGGCGGCGATCTCGGCCGCGATCGCTGCACCCATGCTCGTGTTGACGCTCACGCCTGTCGCCGAAGCCGGGTTCGGGTACGCGTCCGATCTGAAGCTGCTCGAGCTCGCGAACCTGAACCACCCCGCGCTCAAGGAGCTCGTGCTGCAGGCGCCCGGCACGTACCACCACAGCATCATCATGGGCTCGCTGGTCGAAGCGGCGGCGGAGTCGATCGGCGCCAACCCGCTGCTCGCGCGAAGCTGCGCCTACTACCACGACATCGGAAAGGGCCGGAACCCGGCCTTCTTCGGCGAGAACCAGAAGGGCACCAACGCGCACGACGGTCTCGCGCCGCAGATGAGCGCCGTCATCATCAAGCGCCACGTCACCGAGGGCCTCGAGATGGCCCGCCAGTACAAGCTGCCCCGCCGCGTCGCCGACGCGATTCCGCAGCACCACGGCACGCGCCTCGTCGGCTACTTCTTCCACAAGGCGCAGCGTGAACTCGATGGAAAGGAGAACGCTCCGCCCATCGACGAGTCGATCTACCGCTACCCCGGCCCGCGCCCGCAGTTCCGCGAAGCCGCGCTGTGCATGATCGCCGACGCCGTCGAGGCCTCGTGCCGCAGCATTCCCGAGCCGACGACCGAGAAGCTGCGCGCGCAGGTGCAGAAGATGATCAACCTCGTCTCGAGTGAAGGGCAGCTCGACGAGTGCGACCTCACCCTGAAAGACCTCGCGCAGATCGCGGAGTCGATGGTGCGCACGCTCGATGGCATCTACCACGCGCGCCCCGAGTACCCGCCCGGCGCCGTTCGGCCCCAGGGGCCTGGCCTCGTCGTGGTGCCGAACGAGCCGACCGAACCGAGGAAGACTGGCGCATGAGATGCCTGGCGTTGCTGGGCGTCTGCCTCGTCGCGTGCGGGCCGTCGGTGCCCGTTCCTGACGCTGGCTCGACGCCGATGATGGCGACCGACGCGGGGTCACTCGGTCAGAACCTGTCCTGTCGGGTGAGCCTCATCGGCGCAGCATCGGGCGCGTTCCCGTGCGAGGTGACGGCCGTGTTCGCGCGCGGCGCACCGAACGCCACCACCATCACCATCACGGCGAACACGCGGGACAAGAACCCCGAGGTGAACCTGACGGTGCGGCTTCCGCTCGAGCCCGAGAACGGCAAGACCTACGCGTGGGTCGACGACGTGCTGTACGCCGAGCTGCTCATCAACGACGTTCCCGCGGGCAACAACTTCGTCGCGTCGAAGGGGCAGATGATCGATCCGTTCATGTTCTCGTTCCGCGCGGGTGAGACGACGGGCCGCCTCGCGACGAGTGGGGGAGGGGCTCAGCTGCGGTTCCTCTTCCAGCTCGACGCCACGCTCGTTCCGACGCCCAGCAGCCCCGCCCCCAACAACGCGCGGGTCTCCGTCTCCGTGACGAAGTAGGAGTGCCCCCGTGGCGACCAAAGCGAACAAGGTGTGGCTCGACTCTTCCCGTGGTGGCCGTGGCGCGAACGCGCAGGGCGATCGGCTGGTGAAGCTGGCCTCGCGGTTCTTCAAGACGCTGAAGCTCTCGAACGTCGAGCTCTCGCTGAGCCTCGTCTCGGACGAAGAGATTCGTGAGCTCAACGCGCTCTGGCGCAAGAAGAACAAGCCCACCGACGTGCTCTCGTTTCCCGGCGGTGACATGCCGGGGCCCGGTCGCCGCGCGCTCGGTGACGTCGTCATCTCGATGGACACGGCTCGCCGCGCCGCGAAGGACTTCGAGTCGACGCTCGATGACGAGCTCGATCTCTACCTGGCGCACGGGCTCCTTCACCTGCTCGGCCACGATCACCACGAGAAGTCCGCGGCGCGAAAGATGGAGGCCCTCGAGCGAAAGCTGCTGAAGCGGCCGTCGATGCTGAGCCGCTCCGATGAGCTGTGAGCTGGCGAAGCGGGGAGCCGGTCGTTACGACGTCGCCCCATGCTGACCACCCTCGCGCTGTCACTCACTCTCGCCGGAGCCCCCATGAGCCTCTACGACCTGCAGGTGCAGACCATCGACGGCAAAGACGTCTCGCTGTCGGCCTACAAGGGCAAGGCGCTGCTCATCGTCAACACCGCGTCGCAGTGCGGGTACACGCCCCAGTACAAGGGCCTCGAGGAGCTGTACCAGGCGTACAAGGCGAAGGGCTTCGAGGTGCTCGCGTTTCCGTCGAATGACTTCGGCGGCCAGGAGCCCGGCTCCAATGCCGAGGTGAAGCAGTTCTGCGAGCTCAAATACAAGACGACGTTCCCGCTGTTCGCGAAGGTCGCCGTGAAGGGCGAGGCGCACCCGCTCTACAAGTACCTGCAGGGGCTGAAGGAGAACGGCGGCGAGGTGAACTGGAACTTCAACAAGTTCCTCGTCGCGGCTGACGGCAAGGTCGTCGCGCACCTGCCCTCGAAGGCCGAGCCGATGAGCCCCGAGGTTCGCAAGCAGGTCGAGGCTGTGTTGCCTACGAAGTGACGGGCTTTCTGGTGAAGAGCGCGCGGAGCTTCGGATCCACGCGCTCCCAGAGCTTCACGCAGAGCCACGTGCAGAGAATGATCGCGGCCAGCACCGGCCAGTAGGTCACCCAGTCGCACTTCTCGCGGAACAGCTTCGTGAAGATGCCCACGTGCCACTCGTAGAGCAGCATCTCGTGGAAGAAGTACGCCGACAGTGACGACGCGCCGAAGGTGCCCACCAGCGCCGCGAGCTTCGACTTCGGCGACGACGGCCAGCGCACCTCCACCACTCTGAAGAGCGCGACCACCGAGAGCACCAGCGTCCACCGTTGTGCGGCGTTCGCCGGGTTCGTCACCCAGAAGTTGTGGGGTGGATAGACGGAGCGCCACCAGCCATCGGTCGCCCACAACGCGACCCCGAGGCCCCAGAGCAGCGCGAGCCAGCTCCACAGCTGGCGCTCCTCTTTCATCATGCCGACGGTCGCGCCGAACGAGGCTCCGAGGAAGACGTAGCCCGCCCACGGGAACAGCGGAAACGTCGTGCCGATGGTCTCGTCGATCGCGCCCGCTCTCGTGTTCACGAAGATGCTCGCGACGCCGTCGACGTTCTCGAGCAGCGGAGACATTCCGAACACCAGCGCCGCGAGGCCCAGCATCATCCACCGCAGCACCTGCGGCCGGCTCGACAGCAACACCAGGAAGGGCAGGGCGATCAGCAGCGACAGCCCGATGCAGTGGAGAATGTCGATGCGCAGAAACCACTTCGGCTCTCGGAACGCGCGGAACCAGATCGCGTTCACGATCGACGCGACCAGCAACACCTCGCCGATGCGTTTGAGCGTCTTGAGCGCCTGCGCTTTTCGAGACGCCTGAGCGATCGCTGCCCGCACCTGCACCAGCGCCAGCGCGAAGCCCGCCGAGAAGATGAACGACGGCGCCACCAGCCCATCGATGCGCACCAGCCAGGGGTACAGCGCGTCTTTCTCGAGCGCCTTCTGCAGCAGCACCAGCGAGTGCGTCTGAATCATCACGACGACGGCCACGCCGCGCAGCCAGTCGAACGCGTGAATGCGGCCAGGGGCGCTCACGGACCACAGTCTCCCACGAAGTCGCCGTAGCCATCGGCCCTGCCAGTCGCTATCAACGCGCCCATGGGTTCATCGAACAAGCCGAGCGATCCGAAGAAGCTGCCCGTGCCGTTCAAGGGCCGTCCCACCACCGACATCGTCCACCAGGATTCCGAGTGGAGCACCGGCAAGTCCAGCCGCGGCGGTGGCAAGGTGCCCACCGACTTCTCGTGGGGCACCAACCCCAAGCAGTACCAGGAAGAGCGCGGCGCGGGCGAAGCCGAGACGCCCATCTCGAAGTAGTCGTCAGGCCGCAGTCACGACGGTCGGCAGGGGCTTGACGTCGGGGTGCTTCGAGAACGCCCTCACGGCAAACCCCAGGCCCAGCGCCATGCACACCGCGCCGAAGAAGAACGGCACGCCCGGCAGCTGAAACGGCGCCTGGGTGCTGATGAAGAAGCCGAACAGCCCCGTCGCGACCGGAGGCCCGATCACCTGCGTGAGCGCGGTGAGGCTGACGAGCCCTCCCTGCAGCATGCCCTGCTCGCTCGGAGGGACCGCGCGCGAGAGCAACGACTGAATTGCGGGGCCCGCCATGCCTGCCAGCGCTCCGAAGGGAATGATCAGGTAGGTGATGAGGCCGGTCGGCGCGAGCCCGTAGCCGATGAAGGTCAACATGCCGATGGCGCCGGCGAAGAGGAACACGCGGCGCTCTCCGAACATCGGCACCACGCGCCGCACCACGCCGCCCTGCACGATGGCCGCGCCTACGCCGACCGCCGCGAGCGAGATGCCTGCGTCTTTCAGATCCCACCCGTAGCGGTGCTCGGTCGCCAGCACCCACGTCGTCTCGAGCGCGCGCTGGCCGAGGTTGAAGAGAAACGCGGTCGCGGTCATCGCCCACACGAGCGGGTAGCGCCCCAGCGCCGACAACGTTCCGAACGGGTTCGCGCGCGACCACTGAAAGGGCCGCCGGTTCTCTTCACTGAGGCTCTCGGGCAGCACGAAGAGGCCCCAGGCCGCGTTCGCCAGGGTCAGGCCAGCGGCGACGAAGAAGGGCAGTCTCAGAATCCACCCGCCGAGCACGCCACCGAGCAGCGGCCCGAAGATGAAGCCCAGGCCGAACGCGATGCCGACGAGACCGAAGCTCTGCGCGCGCTTCTCGGGCGGCGTCACGTCGGCGATGTACGCGGTGGCGGTGCCGATGCTCGCGCCCGTCACGCCCGCCATCAGCCGGCTCACGAACAGCCACGCGAGCGACGGCGCCAGCGCCATCATCACGTACGCGAGCCCCTGCCCGAAGTTCGACAGCAGCAGCACCTTGCGCCGGCCGTAGCGATCCGAGAGCCCGCCGACGATGGGCGAGAAGATGAACTGCATCGCCGCGTACGAGGCGATCAACCAGCCGTACCACTTCGAGGCCAGCTCCTGTGCGTTCGCGCCATCGTGCGGCAACAGCTCGATGAGGAAGTCGCTCTCGCCGCCGATGACCCGGGCCGCGAACTCCTTCACCAGCCGCGGAACGATCGGAATCAGCAGGCCGATGCCGAGAATGTCGAGAAACAACGTGACGAAGATGAAGCCGATACTGGCTTTTCGCGGAGCAGCCACGGCCGACCCTTATACCTGTGCGGTCACCGATGCTCGTTCGACGTCAGGAGGCAGCCGGCCCCAACCCCTGCATGAGGCGGTCGGCCTCCATGCCCGTCGGCCCATGCGTGTCGAGCGACTTCGCCTTCGACAGCGCCATGCGCGCGACCTCTTTCTGGCCCTTGAGCTTGTACGCGACGCCGAGGTTCAGGTGCACGACCGCGTTCTCGGGATCCATCTCGAGCGCTTCACGAAACGCCGCGAGCGCCACGTCGAGATCACCCGACAGCAGCGCCTCTTTGCCCGCGGTGATGCGCTTCTCGCTGTCGTTCACCAGCTCGACGTCGATGACGGCCCGGCCCGCGAGGTTGAACACCAGTAGCCGCAAGAGGCCGGTCCAATAGAACGTCGCGCCTTCGACGGCGACGACTGCGGCCAGCGGAAGATCGGGCAGCAGCTGCTTGCCGCGGAACTTGAAGCGCACCTTCGTGTAGCGCCCCTTCTTCGTGAACTGCACCAGCTGGTCGCGGAACTTCTTGAGCGAGTCTTCGACCTTCTTCGGGTCGATCTCGAAGGGCAGGGTGTTCTTCGGCAGCGGCTGCTCTTCGACGGAG
Source organism: Archangium gephyra (assembly GCA_943370055.1). Classification (GTDB taxonomy): domain Bacteria; phylum Myxococcota; class Myxococcia; order Myxococcales; family Myxococcaceae; genus Xiheimicrobium; species Xiheimicrobium gephyra_A. The sequence goes on along the minus strand of CALRPN020000017.1, from coordinate 109,932 downwards.
CTCTCGCTCTCTTGGAGCTCTGCGTCGGTCTCCGCCTCTTCGGGCTCGGGCGGCTCGATCGCTTTCGGCGGCTTCGGCGCGGGCTTCTTCACAGAACGGGCAGGTCGGCGGCTGGCCATGATGGGCAGGTTAGAACGGGAACGCCGCTTCGCCACTGACTCATCGACCGGGCTAGTGTCCCTCGCATGTCGATGTTCCAGGAGTCACTCCGGGCGTTCTTGAAGCCCGTCCTCCAGTATCTGGATGACGAGAGCGTCTCGGAGATCATGATCAACGGTGAGAAGGACGTGTGGATCGAGCGCAAGGGGCGCCTCTACAAGACCGAGTGCACCTTCACCGAAGAAGGTCTGCTCGGCGCCGCGCGCAACATGGCCCAGTTCGTCGGCCGCCCCCTCTCGGAAGATCGCCCACGCCTCGACGCGCGCCTTCCCGACGGCAGCCGTATTCACGTCGTGCTCCCGCCCATCGCGCGCAAGGGCACCACGATCTCGATTCGTAAGTTCTTCAAGGACAAGCTCACGCCCGAGAACCTGATCAAGTTCGGGTCGATCACGCCGCCGATGGTGCGGGTCATCGAAGCGGCCGTGCGCGTGAAGCTGAACATGCTCGTGTCGGGAGGCACCGGCTCGGGCAAGACGACGCTGCTCAACATTCTCTCGTCGCTCATTCCCAACGACGAACGCATCCTCACCATCGAAGACTCGGCCGAGCTTCAGCTGAACCAGGAGCACCTGGTGCCGTTCGAGTCGCGCCCCCCCGACAAGTACGGCAAGGGCGAGGTGAACATGGGGCACCTGCTCCACTCGGCGCTGCGTCTGCGGCCCGATCGCATCATCGTCGGCGAGGTGCGTGGCGGTGAGGCGTTCGACCTGATGCAGGCGATGAACACCGGCCACGGCGGCTCCATGGCCACCACGCACGCGAACACGCCGACCGAGTCGCTGCGCCGCATCGAGTCGCTCTGTCTGATGAGCTCGGTCGAGCTGCCGATGGTCGCCGTGCGCGCGCAGGTCGCCGCCGCCATCAACTTCGTCGTCTGCTGCGAACGCCTGCAGGACGGCTCGCGCAAGACGATCGCCGTGTCAGAGGTGCTGCCGCTCAACGAGAAGGGCGACTACCGCACGCAAGATCTCTGGCTCTACATCCCCGTCACCAAGGACGATCAGGGGAACGTGCTCGGGTACCACGCGCCGACCGGCATTCTGCCCACGTTCCTCGCGAAGGCCCGCGCGTACGGCTTCACCGATCTCGACGAGAAGTTCTTCGACCCGGCGACCTACGGCGTGCCGCCACCGCCACTGATTCACGGCGTCGGAGAGAACGTCACCACGCACTGGGCACCGTCGCTCAAGCACCGCGAGAAGCACCTGCCTGACCCCGACGCGTGGGCCGAGCGGTACCGCGAGTTCGAGAACCAGCTGCAGGAAGACGCGAGAAAGAAGTACGCCGAGAAGAAGCCCGCGGTGCAGGTGCAGGTTCCTGCCGGGCCGAAGCCTGCTGCTGCCGCACCTGCGCGCCCGTCACAGGCCGGGGCTCCGAAGCCTGCGTCACGTGACGACGCGACGCCGCCACCGACGCGCAACCCGCTGCTCGCGAAGAAACCGGTCAGTGGCTCGGAGACCGGCGACGAAGAGCCAGCTGGCGACGGCAACGTTCAGGTCGATCAGGAGCTGATGTCGGAAGGCGATGGGGGCGAGGGCGACTCCGACGGAACGAACGTCAAGTCGTACCCACAACCGCCGGCGAATCGCCGCCCTCCCGGCTCGCCCGCGCCGCAGCGGCCGGCCACGCCCGGCGCCTCACGGCCAGTCTCGTCGCCGCACCGCCCGATTCCGCCCAAACGCTGACCGCCTGGGCCTCGAGCCCGCGACGTTCAGCGGCCTCGGCCTGGCGTCACCATGTTTCCCCCGCAGCGCCGAGGCGCGGCGTTTCTGCGCGGCGGTTGGCGTGTCGCGACACGGAAGCGAGATGAACTCACCGAACTCGACGACGCTGGCGGCGCAGCCCGCGACGTGAAACCTGGTCGCGTCATCGGCGAGATCTGGTGGCTTCACTCACGGCAGCGCGTCGTACCAGCCGAGTGCTTCGTCACTCGACGAGGGATGCACCGCGAGCTCGGGCCTCGCATCGTTCACGAACAGCGCGAGCACCACCCCGTCGACGATGGCGTTGGCGACGGCGGGGGGCTGCCGCTCGAACACGCCCGCCGCCCGCACCGCGTCGTGGCGGTAGATGAACCGATCGAGGTTCCCGAACCCCCGCCAGCCCGTCTGTGCATCGAAGAGGCGTGTGCAGGGCGGCGTGAACGTCTCCGTGGCGGTTGCTCCATCGACGTCGACTGCGACGGTCACCTGCATCGAGCAGGTGGGTTCGCCATTCACGACGACCGTCGTCTTCGTCCAGACGCGGTGGCCATTCGTCGTGGCTTCGTGTTCGTCGACCCACGCGTCTCCGCTGCGAAGGAAGGCGCGGGTCGTGAGGGCCTGCCGTGCTCCTGTGATGCTGCCAGCCGAGAGGTTGAGCCGTGGCGCGGGAGTCGTGGCGAGCTGCGCGCGCCAGAAGGTCGTGCCGACACGAACGGACACGTGACGAGCATCTGCGCTCCACGTCCCACGTTCGGTGTCGACGGGCCTCGAGCACTCGTGCGTGGGCGTGAGCACGTTGCGTTCGAGGCTCGAGGTCACGCCGCCATCGTCCGAGAAGGAGAGGGTGCGGCTCCAGTCGTTGCAGTGTGCGGCCGTGATGAACCTGAAGACCCAGTCGGACTGCGAGAGGTCGGAGCGTGTTGCGCTCGCGGGAACTCCGCCGCCACAGCTCGAGAGGACCAGGCCGACGAGCGTGAGTCTCATGCCCGCCAGGTGTCGTGCCGTCACGGGAGCTTCATCGAATCGACGGTGGGGCGGCGTCTCTCGGGCTCCGAACGTCTCCGATTGCTGCTGGAGCCTGCGCGGCCGAGGCGTGGCCCGCGCCGCTTCACTTCGGGCGCGTCCTCGGCACGTCGCGCAAGCCTCCCGAATCGTCGTCATTCCTCGTTGAGCCGGGCCCGCCGCGCACGGTGATAGTGCGGCCCGCACAGGCCTCGCGCGAGCACCGGTCGATCACACCCGTCCTCCGAGCACGTCGCACCCCGACCCGCTCTGCGCGTATCGGACTCGATGCCGAACATCGCGTGACCAACGGCGATAACCCGATCGACCTGCGCCCGGGTCAGCTGCGCCTTGCGCGCGAAGTCGAGCAGCCGAACGTGGGAGGGATCGTCGGCCGCGAACGTCGGGCCGTCTCGAAACAGCTCAGAGACCGCGACCTCGAGCGCTCGCGCGATGGCGATGAGCGTCTCGTACGACGGGCTGCGTTCTCCACGCTCGAGCAACGAGGCGAAGCTGACCGAGATGCCGCAGCGCAACGCGAACGCTTCCTGCGTCAGGCGCTGTGACTCCCTCAGTGCGCGAACTCTGCGACCGAGCGCCGCGAGATGGGCATGTGCTTCTTCACTCGATGACTCGCTCACGGACCGCAATAACCCTGAAGATCGGTGCGGCATCGATCCGCCGCATTGGTGCAAGGCGCTCCACTCGTGCAGCACCGATAGCCGCGCCCGCCGCAGCACGAGCCCGTCGTCGTGTCGCACCGCCCGGGGCATTGGCCAGAAGCTCCCGTGCATCGGGCAAAGCAGCTGCCCTGGCTGAAGCCCTGGTCGGTGAGGTTGAGCTCGCAGACGTAGCCAGGCCGGCAGCCGGACTGGGTCGCGAAGTCACAGTTCTGCAGACAGTAACCGGCGCCCACGACGACCCAACGTGCGCACGTGCTTCCCGAGGGACAGGTGTCGGCTCCGCTCGATGGGCATGACTGGCTGCAGTAGCCGCCTGAGAACGGAGGGACGCCGCTGGACCAGTTCGGTGTGCAGACTCGCGTGGCTGCACTGCCGCTGCATTGTGACGACGAGGTGCAGGCCGCTCCCACAGATCCTCCTGAGGTCGTGCCGCCGCCAGTGCCGGATGAGCCGCCGCCAGTGCCGGATGAACCGCCGCCGGTGCCGGACGAGCCACCGCCAGTCCCCGATGAGCCACCGCCAGTCCCCGAACCCGTGCAGTAGCCGGCGCTGCAGGTGCCCGACTGGCATTGGGTGTTGTTGCAGCAGGCGTAGGGAGAGGCGCCGCAGCAGAAGCCACGCCCGTCACAGTCAAAGGCGCCAGCACCGCACGACGAAGAAGAGGTGCAGGCGGGAGTGCACACCGGCACGCCGAGCAGCGACGTTCCTGCCTTGTCGCAGACGTAGCTGGGCCGGCACCCCGTGGTCGTGCCCGCTGTCGTGCAGCGCTTGAGACACACGTTCCCTCCACCGGCGGGGTTTCGGCTGCAATTGCTGCCGAAGGCGCAGTCGGTGTCCGAGGTGCAGTTCTTGGAGCAATAGCCGTTGTCGAACAGCGCCGTGAGGCACAGGCCGTCGGCGCACTCCGTCGAGAGGATGCACGGGTCGCCGATGCTGAGCAGCGCAGTCCCTCCAGCGGCCGATCCTCCCGCGCTCGTCGTGCCGCCGCCCGTCGCGAGTCCTCCAGCGGTCGCGCTGCCGCCCGCCGTCACCGTTCCGCCTCCCGTCGCCAGTCCACCGCCAGTCGCGCTGCCACCACCGGTCGCCACTCCGCCGCCGCTGGCGATGCCACCTCCAGTGCCCGTCCCTCCGCCGGTAGCGCTCGGGAAGACGCACGTCCCATTGGTGCAGATGTTCGAGCCCAGACAGTTGCCGCTGCAGCACGGCTGGTTCGTCTGCCCGCAGCGAATGCACAGGCCGCGGCTGCACGAGAACGACGAGTTGCACATCTGATTCGTGCAGCAGACCTCGCCTTCGCCACCACAGACTGCCGCGCCGCCGCCACCTGTTCCCGACGTTCCTCCGCCCGTGGCCGAGCCGCCGCCCGTGCCCGATGTGTCTGCGACGCACCGCCCCTGGGCGCTACAGGTCTGGCCGTTCGCACACACGAGGCAGGTGACGCCGCCCGTGCCGCACGTGGTGCGGTTCTGCTTCATCACGCCCAGACATTCTCCGGCCTCGGTGCAGCAGCCTGAACAGTTCGATGGCTGGCACTTGGGAGGCATCGTCGGGCCGCAGCTCAACAGGAAGCCCAGGGCGACGAGCGACAGCGAAACTCGAATCATGGACGCCATGCTACGCGCAGCCCTATGGTCCGCGCACCATGACTTCGGCTGAAGCCGCCACCTGGTACTTCAAGAAGGCCGCGCGCATCATGGACGTGGGTGAGCGAATCGAGACGCTCCTCGCCACGCCCTTGCGCAGCGTCAGTGTGCAGGTGTCCATCGAGCTCGACAACGGAGAGATCCGGACGTTCAAGGGCTACCGCGTGCAGCACGACAACGCGCGCGGCCCCATGAAGGGAGGTCTGCGGTTCCACCCCGACGTCACGGAAGACGAGGTGCTCGGCCTCTCGTCGCTCATGACGTGGAAGACGGCGGTGGTGAACCTGCCGTTCGGCGGCTCCAAGGGCGGCATTCAGTGCAACCCCGCCGAGCTCTCGGTGAAGGAGCTCGAGCGCCTCACCCGCAAGTTCGTCGATCAGATCCACGACGTCATCGGCCCGACCCGCGACATCCCCGGGCCCGACATGAACACCAACCCCCAGGTCATGGCGTGGATCATGGACCAGTACTCGCGCTACCACGGCCACTCGCCGGCGGTGGTGACGGGCAAGCCCATCGATCTCTACGGCAGCCGTGGGCGTGAAGCGGCGACCGCGCGTGGCCTGCAGTTCATCGCCCGCGAGATCCTGCGCGACGTCGGCCAGCAGGTGCCGGGCACGCGCTTCGCGATTCAGGGCTTCGGCAACGTCGGCTCGCACGCCGCCCGGCTGTTCCACGAAGACGGCGGAAAGATCGTCGCCGTCAGCGACGTGCACGGTGGCGTTCAGAACCCGAAGGGGCTCGACGTCGCGGCCCTGTTCGATCACGTCAAGAAGAACGGAACCGTGCGCGGCTTCACCGGTGGCTCGCCCTGCCGCAACGAAGACGTGCTCGTGACCGACTGCGACGTGCTGGTTCCCGCAGCCATCGGTGGCGTCATCGACAAACGCGTCGCTGCCGAAGTGCGCGCCCGCATCGTGCTCGAGGGCGCCAATGGCCCATGCACTCCCGACGCCGACGAGGTGTTCGAGCAGCGCGGTGTGCTCGTGGTGCCCGACATTCTCGCAAACGCCGGCGGCGTCACCGTCAGCTACTTCGAGTGGGTGCAGAACATGCAGCACGTGACCTGGGAAGAAGACCGGGTCAACGCCGAGCTGCAGCGGGTGATGAAGGAGGCCTACGAGAAGGTCGGGCAGATCTCCCGCACCCGGAAGCTGCCCCTTCGCACCAGCGCGTACGTGCTCGCCATCGGCCGCGTCGGTAAGGCCACCGTGTTGCGCGGCATCTGACGTCTCTTTCGTCGAGGACCTGCTCCATGTCGATCCCTGCATCGCTGCTCAAGAAGCTCGTTCAGATCCCCATCTTCCAGGGCCTCACTGTTCCTGAAGCGGCAGAGTTCTTCGAGGTCGCGCTCGAGCAGACCATCGAGAAGGGCCGCACGGTCTTCCGTGAAGGCGACGAAGGCGACGCGCTCTACGTGATCCTCTCGGGTGAGGTGTCGATCACCAAGAAGACCGTCGAGCTCGCGACGCTCTCCACGCACGCTGTCGTGGGCGAGATGAGCCTCGTGAGCCCCGGAGACACGCGCTCTGCCACGGCCTTCGCGAAGACCGACATCGCGGTGCTGAAGATCCCCAGCAAGCGCGTGCAGAAGTTGATCAAGGGCGATCACCTGGCGTCACTCAAGGTCGTCGCGAACCTCGCGCAGGTGATGGCGCAGCGGCTCGGGGCCATCAACGATCGGCTCGTCTCGGGCGACTCGAAGAAGAAGCCTGAGGCCAAGAAGGAAGAGCTGGCCGAGTTCGCCGGCATCTTGAACCGCTGGTCGTTCTGATTCGACTCACTGCATTCGCCGGAGGGCCGCTCGATGTTCGTCTCGTCGCTCGCGCTACTCCTCGCAGCAGCTCCTTCTGCTCAAAGCGCTGACGCGTTCGCGAAGGCGCAGCAATGGGAAGAGCTGTACCTCGCCTTCGCGGCGGTCTCGCCGAAGGGTTACTCCGCCAAAGACGGCAAACGCATCGCGCAGGCGCTCTCGAAGGGCTGCGATGCGCTGCTCCCCGCAGACGCGGTGATGGCGTATTCGCTCGGAGAGAAGAGCGTCGCCTTCGTCAGCGAACCCGCCGCGGTCGTGTGCACCGCGAAGGCTGCCATCAAGACCGACCAGCGCTCGGCCGCCGACGACGCCTTGCGGGCAGGGCTCAAGAAGCACCCCAAAGACGGCGCCATCGCAGTCGAGCTCGCAAAGCTGATGATCGACGAGAAGGATGGGCAGGGCGCGGTGCAGGTGCTCTCGCAGGTGCCGAAGACCTCGAAGGTCTTCTCGGAAGCGCAGACCCTGCTCCTCTCGGCGAGGGCGATGGCAGACGAGTCGGCCACGGCGCGCGCCGAGCTGGTGGCTCGCGAGAAGAAGCCGTCAGGCAACACTGCTGTCGAGCCGCCGCCGATGCCGACGGATGGCGAGGACGACGGCGAAGCTCAGCCAACGCGTGGCCCGCCAAGGCCGCCGAAGTCGATCGAGTCTCGCTCCTACGAGTCGAGCGTCGACGAAGAGGGGCGTCGCATTCGGCAGAATGCGTACTTCCGCTTTCGCTACTTCAATGCGCAGCGCGATTTCGGTCAGCGGGCCGACTACGAGGGCCAGGTTCAGAGCGCACTCGAGGAGTCGCGGCTCGCGGCCCGGAACGTGATGGGCGTCGCCAGGGAGAGCGCAGTCGACGTGATCCTCTACTCGAAGGCCGAGTTCACGATGCACCACGGCGCGAGGGCCGCCGCCGCGATCGCCGGCTTCTATTCGGGCAGCGCGATTCGCATGAACGACTCGGCCGAGATCAACCCCCGCAATCAGGCCACGCTCGTGCACGAATACGTTCACGCGGTGGTCGATGAGCTCTGCTCGTTCAACACGGCCGGGCTGCCGAAGTGGGTCAACGAGGGCCTCGCTGAGTATGTGGAGTGGGAGTTCACCGGCCGCACGCGCCCCGAGGGCCGCTACGACGCGTACATTCGACAGCTCGCGGCGCAGAACAAGCTGCCTTCGCTCGCGGCGATGCGTGACGACCCGCTGATCTCCGGCGCTGACCCCGGTCTGCTCTACTCGTTCGCGGCGATGACGATGCGCAGCTACGTCCGCCGCTACGGCATGCCCGATCTCATCTCGCTGCTCCGAGATGTCGGCAAAGGAGCCCGTTTCGAGAAGGCTTTCACCCAGCACACCTCCACCGACCTCGCCCAGTTCGAGGAGTCCGTTCGCGACGAAATCGCCTCGAAGTGACGTGTTCTTTGGGAACTGTGAAAAACGCGGGCTAAGCTCGCGCCGTTCTTATGTCTGACACTCAGGCAGCCATGCGCGAGTTCCGCTTCCTCGACGACAAGCGGAAGACGAACGGGCTAACACCGCAAGAAGAGCAACGCTGGTACGAGCTCGCCGCGCAGCTCGGCGTCGACATGAGCCAGTACGGCCAGTGGGGCGCTGACGGTCAGTGGTACCCGTACCCTGCTGGCTACGATCCCAATCAGCAGTGGGCCCAGCAGCAACAACAGCCCGGCTACTACGACCCGAACCAGCCGCAGCAGCAGTGGTACGGCCAGGATCAGCAGCAGCCCTATTACGATCCGAACCAGGCGCAGGCGCCGTACGACCCGAATCAGGCGCAGGCTCCGTACGACCCGAATCAGGCGCAGGCTCCGTACGATCCGAATCAGGCGCAGGCTCCGTACGATCCCAATCAGCCTGCGTCGTACGACCCGAACCAGCCCTACGATCCGAACCAGCAGGGCTACGGCTATCAGCAGCCTCAGTACGATCCCAATCAGTACCAGCAGCAGCAATACCAGCAGCCCGGCTACCCGCCTCCGCAGCAGCAGGGCTGGTACGGGCAGCCGCCGCAGCAGCCCTACTACCCGAATCAGCAACCAGGCTACGGCTACGCGGCTCCGCAGCAGCAGCAGGGGTACCAGCCCGTTCCGCAGCCGTGGCCGGGACAGCACGCACCCGTGCCGCAGCCACCATGGGCTTCCCAGCAGCCGACCCAGCCCGCACCGTCGTGGCAGCAACCTCCGGCTCCACTGCCGACCTCTGATGACGTGATGGAGATCTCCGACGAGGAGGTCTCGCCCGTTCCCACCGCACCGCCTCCGCAGTCCCGTCCCAACCCGCTGCCCCCGCTCAACATGACGGTGGGCAACGACTCGGTCGATGATCTGCGCTCGGCGCTGCTCGACGAAGTGCCGAGCGCGCCTTCGCCCGTCGCCGAACCGCCGCCGGTCAAGCTGCCCGCGATGCCCCTCTTCGGTGGGGCGGGCTTCTCGAAGGCGCCGCCGCCCGAGCGGAAGGTGGAAGCGACCGCGGTGTCGTCGCTGCTGCCTGGCCCCGTCGACGATCTTCCGCTCGTCGACGCAGCAGGCTCGAAGGGCGCAGAGACCCAGATTGAGGTCGCTGCCGCGAGCGCTTTCAGCGACTCGCCCGCAGACGACATCTCCGAAGCCAGCGTCTCTCAGGTCACGGAGATCTCGGACGTCGAGGTGGCGCTCGGGGAAGTGCCCACCATCTCTCCCAGTGGCGTGACCGAGCTGCCCAGCACTTCGGTCACCGAGATGCTGCCTGACCTGCCGATGCTGGAGAAGAAGCCAGCCGCGACGGTGAGCGCAGCGCTCAGCGACGACGTGGTGATCGACCCCACACCGAGCATGGTGATGGACGCGGGCGCCGTCGAAGCCGTGCTGGACCCGACGCCGAGCATGATGCTCGACGTGCCGCCGCTGGAGGAGCCGGCCCAGGCTTCGGCGCTGCTCGACATTCCCGTCCTCGCGCCCGAGCAGACGCCCGTCTGGGCAGCCGAGCCACCCGTCGAAGCGCCGCCAGCTGTCGAAGTCGCTCCGAACGAACCTGTCTCGTTCGACGAGGCCCCGATTCAGCTCGAGCAACCGATTGCGCCGCTCGCGCTCACGCAACCCAGCGTGGTCGAGGCCGCCGCCGAGCCCGAACCTGTGATCGATGCTGCGGTCGCCAGTGACGGGCCGGTCGAGCCGCCGATCGCCGTCGAAGCGCCAGTGATGGTCGCGGAGGCCATCGTCGAGCCGCCGATCGCCGTCGAAGCGCCAGTGATGGTCGCCGAGGCCATCGTCGAGCCGCCAGTCGCCGTCGAAGCTCCCGTGATGGTCGCAGAGGCCATCGTCGAGCCGCCAGTCGCCGTCGAAGCTCCCGCGCTCGAGCCGATCGCGGCCTCGGCCACCGAACAGCCCGCGCCAATCGAAGCGACCGTCGCGGAACCAGTCGAAGCAACGGTCGTCATCAACCAGCAGATGCTCGAGGTTCCAGACGTCGTCGAGCCCACTGGCCCTTTCATCGAAGACTTCGTTCCGCCAACTGAACCCAGCCTGTCGCTGTCCCAGGCCGTCGTCGCAGATCAGTCGTTCGACGTGTCGATGACCGAGACCCCGGCGGACTCGAACTGGGCTGCCGTCGTCGAGGCATCACGAGCTCCGGAGCAGAGCGAGCCCACGCCTCTTGCGCCTTCGTTGGCTTCCACCCCGGAGCCTGTCGTGACTGGGAGTGGCTTCGCGGCGCCCCTCGACGACTTGCCCGTCGTGACTGGTGACGGGGTCGAAGCCGTGACAGCGGTTTCGTCAGCATCTTCCGCCTTCGACGCTCTGGCGATTCCGCCGCCGATGCCCTCGAGTCCGTCCAGCTCGCGCGCTCCGTCGGTTGCGCCCCATCCCACCTCCGACGTCTCCCTCGACTCGTGGGACGAGACCGACACACAGAACGATCTGCGCGCCATCTCGCAGCCAGCGATCGTCGCGGAAGCGCCTGCACCCGCGACCGAGGTCTTTGCAGCCTCGTGGGAAGAGGCACCGGCCGTCGCTCCGCAGACCGAGGTCCTCGCAGCCTCGTGGGAAGAAGCTCCTGCAGCCGCACCGCAGACCGAGGTCCTCGCAGCCTCGTGGGAAGAAGCGCCAGCGGCCGTACCGCAGACCGAGGTCCTCGCAGCCTCGTGGGAAGCGCCAGCGGCCGTACCGCAGACAGAGGTCCTCGCAGCCTCGTGGGAAGAGGCGCCGGCGGCCGTACCGCAGACCGAAGTCTTCGCAGCCTCGTGGGAAGAAGCACCCGCCGCATCGGCGCAGCCTGAACCGGCGGCGGCTCAACCCGAGGTCTTCGCCAGCAACTGGGACACCGGGGTTGCTGCAGCAGCGGCTCCCGAGTCCGACGTGTTCGCGAGCAACTGGGACAACTCGGTTCCCGTGCCCGAGCTGTCGGGCAACGCTGACGACCGGATCGAGCTCGCCAGCAACGCCGAGTTCATCGAGGGAAGCGTGCAGTCCGACCTTCCCACCATGGACGTGGGAGACGTCGCGGTCGACTCCGAGCCCTTCGAGGTCGAGTCAGGCCCTGCCGCGAGCCTCGCCACGGGCGTCGTCGACTCGAGCGCGTCTTCGGTCGATGACTCGCCCATCGAGCTGTCGACGAACGCTGACTTCCTCGGGGCTGACGCGCTCACCTCGACTGGCCAGAGCTGGCAGCGCAGCGACGCTGGCATCGAGGTCGCTGAAGAGCCCGAGGGCGAGATCATTCAGGGCATCGTCGTCGAAGAGGAGCCCGCCGCCGAGCAAGGCTGGGACGCCGCCATTCCGGCACCTGCCCCCGTGCGTGGGCTTGATACGCGCGTCGCGGTTCCCGTTCCGCAAGCTCCCGCACCACGTCCTCCTCCCGTCGCTGCCGTTGCACCACCACAACAGCGAGCGCCCGCGATTCAGCCCGTCGCTCCAGTGATGGCGCCCGTGGTTCAGCCGCCACCTCGCACCATGGCCGATCAGCTCTTCGATCGTTCCGGGTCGGTGAGGGGTGGTGGGTCGCCCGTCGTCATCCGCGGCGATCATCGCGTCATCCTCCACACGATGGAGGGCCAGGTGAAGCGTGGCGCGCTGAAGGACCCTGATCTTGGCGCAGAGAACCTCTCGCTCGAAGGCACCGCCGGTGGCGTCGAGTCGATCGCGCTCGGCAGGGTGAAGGCGATCTTCTTCATGCTCGCGCCAGGCGCCCGGTCTCCGGCCGGTGATGGTCAGAAGGTTCGCGTCACGTTCAAAGATGGGCGGCAGGTCGCTGGCTTCTCTCGCGACCATCAGCAGGGCGGGCCGGGGTTCTTCGTCGTGCCGGCAGACAACCGCACCAACACCGAGCGCATCTACATCTACCGGCACGGCGTTCAGACGGTCGGCATCGAAGGCTGAGCCGAAGCCGTGACTCGAGGCAACGAGCGGCCCGTTCCGGGCGATCGTTACGCTGCGCGTCGTGGAAATTTCTCGTGACGCCGCCCTCCCCCCATTGACACGAAGGGCCTACATCGCGCACCTTGTCGCCCATCGTCACACCGCAGGGCCGGAGGTGCGCATGCAGCAAGAGGCCATGGAAAAGCGAGGGTTTCCGCGAATTCCCGTGACGCTGACGGCGCATTGCCGCATCGGCAATCGCTACGTGAAAGACGCGGTCGCCGACCTCTCGGAGGGTGGCCTCTACTTGAAGACCCGTGAACCGGCGCGTGAAGGCACGCCCGTTCGCGTCGCGCTCGCGCTGCCGTTTGGTGATGGGCCGAAGTACTGCACGTTGGTTGGCTCGGTCGCCCGCGTCGACCGTGATTCGCGCGGCCTGCTTCGTGGCCTCGGGGTCTCGTTCACCAGCGAGCTGCCGACCGATGACCGCGTCGCGCTCACCGGCTTTCTGAAGAAGCGCTGATCAGTTCAGGTACTGGTCCCGGTCGCTCTTCTTCCCATCGATGATCGACAGGTGGCTCGCGCGTTTGCGCAGGTCTCGTTCGAGCTGCCGCGATCGAAAGCGCAACCACAGCTGCGAGGGCGTGTAGCCCTGAACCCAGGCGACGGTGATGGCGATGCCGAACAATTGCGGCACCACCGCGAACCACGCGCCGGTGACGGCGCTGAGCAGGGTGAACGCCGCGCCGATGACCGCGAACGCGTAGCCGGACACCGGAAAGCCGAACCAGTTCAGCCGGCCGGGGCCGACGATGAGGCCCTGGGCGATCCACATGGCGCCGATGGTGGTGTAGCCGCCGAAGAAGGTCATCGCCGAGACGGCGGGTGACACGAGCCCGACGAGCACGGTGGCCAGGTTGGCGAGCACGTTCACGCCCAGCACGAAGACCCACAGCTTCTTCCGACCCCACTGGTCCTCGAGCCACGAGCCGGTCTGTAGGACGATGATGATGCCGAAGATCAGGCTCAGCGGAGAGAGCGGAACCAGGAAGGTCGCCGACACCAGCTGCCAGAACTTGAACTGGGCGATGACGTCGCCGGGCTGAAGCGCGACCTGCTCCAGCGCGAAGCGCGAGACGCCGGCGATGAGTGACGTCACCACGAGCAACAGCGCCATCTGCCCGCCAGAGCTTCGTGGTGAGACCCAGCGCTTCACTTCGTTGGCAAAGCTCATTCTTCGTACCCGGTGAACCGACGTTGTGCCCGAGGTGTTCCGCCGCCGCCACCCCGGAGCCTGCCCATCAGGAAGAGGGCGACCACCGCGAGGACCACCACCGAGATGACCAGGTTCCACCAGGGCACCTGCCTCAGCGGCCGGGCTTCTTTCGCGAAGAGCTCGTCGGTGAGCTGCGCTTTCAAGGTCTCGACGGGAATCGCGAAGTTCGCGCTGGCGAGCTTCGAGCGCACGATGCCGACGACCGCGCCATCGGCATCGACGACGGGGCTCCCGCTCGAGCCGGGCTCGGCGTTGATGGCCAGCTGGAGCAGCGGCTGCTTGTCAGCATCGGGCAGGGGAATGCCGAGGTCGGCAGGGAGCCCCTTCGGTCGCAGCGCCGTCAGCACGCCTTCGTTGAAGGTGAAGTCGAGCCCCAGCGGGTTGCCGGCCATGAAGAGCTGCGAGCCCTCGGTGAGGGCGGTCGAGCTGCCCAGCTTCAACGGCTCGAGGCCCTTCGCGTCGATGCGCAGCACGGCGAGATCGTGGGCTTCGTCGAGCAGGAGGAGCCCAGTCACGTCGACGCGCCGCCCGTCGGAGAACACCGCCGTCAAGCTCGGGTGCCCGTCGACGACGTGGTGATTGGTGACGACGACGCCGTCTTCACGAACCGCGAAGCCCGTGCCATTGCCGGTGCGCTCGCCTGAGACGGTCGACGCCTCGAGGACGACGACCGAGTGCTTGAGCCGGGCGAAGAGCGCCTGACGCGCCTCGGGCGTGACCGAGAGGAGCCCCGACAGCAACAGGCTCGCCATCATGGTCGCCTGGCCTCAGCTCTTGTGACGGTAGAAGAGCGTGACCGTGAGGCAGTGAAACTCCTTGTCGGAGCTCTGCGTCACGACCTTGTCGACGATGTCGGCGTGGGGGTTGTCCTTGATCCACTTCGTGATCGTCTCGCCCATCTGCTCGCGATCGCGCGCGAGCGTGGTCGAGAAGACCTTCACGCCGGTGAACGGAATCATCGCACTTGCTCCGATCAGCGAATGCCGCTCTTGGCGGTGTGCGCGCGATAGTGCTCGCACAGACCCGGCTCTTTGCAGGTCGGGCCGATGCCATCGGGGTGAGCGACGAACGGCGTGCGTTCGGTCTCATCCGTGCCGCAGAGGGCGCACTTGCGCTTGCGATTCTTTGCGTCCACCCGGCGCTGCTCGGCGATCTTCTTCGCCTGCTCGCGCAGTGTCTTCGCGTCGGGAACGTTGCTGCTCGTCACAGTGCCTCCACGAGTACCGCGATGCCCTGACCACCACCAATACACGCGCTGCCAACACCCCACCGCGCACCGCGTCGCTTCAGCTCATACAGCAGGTGAAGGGTGATGCGCGCGCCAGAAGCAGCAAGGGGGTGTCCGACGGCGATCGCTCCACCATCGACGTTCGTTCGATCTCGTGGCAGCCCGAGCTCCTTCTCCACGGCCAGATACTGCGGCGCGAAGGCCTCGTTCACCTCGAAGAGGTCGATGTCGCTCAGCTTGAAGCCCGCCCGATCCATCAGGGCGCGAATCGCCGGAGCGGGGCCGATGCCCATCACCTTCGGGTCGCAGCCGACCGCCGCCCAGTTCACGAGGCGCCCCAGCGGCTTCTTGCCGTGCTTCTCGGCCCACGAGCGCGTCGCCAGCACCGCGCTGCCCGCGCCATCGTTGATGCCCGAAGCGGCGCCGGGGTGAATGACGCCGTCTTTCTTGAAGACCTTCGGCAGCCGCGCGAAGCCCTCGACCGTCGCGTCGGGCCGGCCGTGCTCGTCTTTCGAAAAGAAGGTCGAGCCCTTCTTCGACTTGAGCTCGACCGGCATGATCTCCTGCGTGAGGCGGCCTGCTTCCTGCGCGGCGGCGTGACGCTTCTGCGAGAGCACCGAGAACTCGTCGACCTCGGCCTGCGTGAGCTTGTACTGCTCGGCCAGGTTCTCGGCCGTGATGCCCATGGGGAAGCCGGTGTAGCTGTCGGTGAGGCCGACCGTGATGGTGTCTTCGAGGCCGCCCTTGCCGAGCGGAAGCCCCCAGCGCGCGCCACGAATCACGTGAGGGGCCTGCGACATCGACTCGGTGCCGCCGGCGAGCACGACGTTCGCCTGCTCCGTCATCATGAGGCTCGCCGCGACCGTGAAGGCCTCGAAGCCCGAGCCGCAGAGCCGATTCACCGTGAGGGCGGGAACGGGAACGGGAACTCCCGCCTTCAAGCCGATGTGGCGCGCGAGATAGATCGCGTCGGCGCTCGTCTGCATCACGTTGCCGTAGACGACGTGGTTCACCTGATCAGGCGAGACCTGGGCCTGGGCGAGTGAGGCCTTTGCGGTCTCGACACCGAGGTCGGTGGCCGAGAGATCCTTCAGGCTGCCGCCGTAGGTGCCGAACGGCGTTCGTTTGCCGCCGAGAAACCAGATGTCGTCCTGCTTCCACGCGCTCTTCATGTCGAACTCCAGAACCGCCCCACCAACGGGCCTGCGACCATGCCAAGGCCGCCGAGCGTCCACAACAGTCCTACGGCGTGTTGGCGCTTGAGCTCGGAGCGACCCACCGACGCGTTCCAGGTTCGCAGGTGTGACAACAGGCCATCGAGTGTGAAGGTGCCCGCGGTGTCGCCCAGCTCGGGCACGCGGCGAACGTGAGCGCGGAAGAGGCGATCGGCCGTCGCGCCCGGAAGCCCGGCGCAGAGATGCTTCGCGGGAATCGAGTCGCCGGGTCTGCGGAAGTTGGAGGAGAGGAGAAACCCACCGGTCGACGACACCGTGAAGAACGTCACGCGCGCAGCGGGGCCTTCACGCTCGAGGCGCGGCTCAGGCGGCACCCAGGGCTTGGCGAAACGCACCAGCGGAGAGTCGGCGACGATGGCGAAGGTGTGCTGGGTCTCGTTCAGGTAGCCCCAGCAGGTGCGGGTCGGGCCGAGGCGGCGCAGCTCGACCCACGTCCCGGCGGGAGCGAAACCAAGCCCCCTCAGCAGCTCGTGGGTCTGCTCGAGCCATGACGGCACCGGCGCATCGGGGCTGCCGTCTTCGATCTCGAAGGTGGTGGCAGCAGGCGTCGCGAAGACGATGGTTCGCCAGAAGTTGGCCCAGACGAGCGCTGCGCCCGCGGCGGCAGTGCCCAGGTGAAGCAGGGTCTGCCCATCGAGCTCCATGCGCCGGTGCTTTCAGCACACCCGTCAATGCAGGCGAAAGCTGTTTCGGGTGCGCCGGAAAGGAAGCACGATGCGGCCATGTTCGCGTTTGGACCGAGGCGAGTCGTGCAGACCGGACTGACGCCCGAGCAGGCGCTCGCGGGGTTGCGCAAGTCCGTGGTGGAGGGGTCGTTGTTCGCCCTCGATCGACCGAAGTCGGGGCCTCCGCTGAGGGGGACGATCAAGGACAACCGCTTCGAGCTGGTTCGCCGCACGCAGTTTCGCAACAGCTTCACGCCGGTCGTCGAGGGCGTGATCGTGCCAGGTGAAGGCGGCTCCCAGGTGCAGCTGGTGCTGGGCATGCACCTCGTTCCGTTCTCGATGCTGTTGCTGTGGGTCTCGACGACGGCCCTGCTCGGCTATCTCGCTTCGCAGAGTGACGAGCTGTTTCAGCTCGCAGTGCCGCTCGTCGTGGTGTCGCTGCTCGGGCCAGCAGTCGCGTACCTCGCGTATCGCGCCGAGGTCGACAAGGTCGTGCAGGAAGTCTCGCTCGCAGTGACCACCACCGCTCCCTGACCCGTCGTTCTCGAAGTTCGAGAGCGCCTCTGGAGTGTCCACGCCCGTCCGATCGTCGAGACGCGCCCCCATCGGCGTGTGCGGCGATCTCTGCGATCTCGCTTGGGCCACGCCTGGGGCACATCGTTTGCGATGCGGCTGCTCCGGCTGCAGCGGGAATGGGTCTCGCGCAGACGACGGAAGGTGAAAGGGATGGGCGGCGTGATGAGCAAGGTCTCGGAGAAGTTGAAGGCGGTGGCAGCGGCAGTGGCGGCCATCGAGAAGCAGTTCGGGCGGGGGAGCGTGATGACGCTGGGTGACGAGGGCGAGGTGGCGCCGGTGCAGGTGATTCCCACGGGGTCGGTGGGGCTCGATCGGGCGCTGGGCGTGGGCGGGTACCCGCGAGGGCGCGTGGTCGAGATCTTCGGCAACGAGTCGTCGGGCAAGACGACGTTGACGCTGCACGCGATCGCGCAGGTGCAGGCGCAGGGCGGGGTGGCGGCCTTCATCGACGCAGAGCACGCGCTCGACGTGGCCTACGCGCGGAAGCTGGGAGTGCGCGTCGAAGAGATGCTCATCTCGCAGCCCGACACCGGAGAGCAGGCGCTCGAGATCACCGAGCACCTCGTGCGCAGCGGCGCGGTCGATCTGATCGTCGTCGACTCGGTGGCGGCGCTGGTGCCGAAGGCCGAGATCGAAGGCGAGATGGGCGACGCGCACATGGGCGTGCAGGCACGGCTCATGAGCCAGGCGCTGCGCAAGCTGACGGGCGCGGTCAGCCGCTCGGGCACCACGATCATCTTCATCAACCAGATTCGCATGAAGATCGGCGTCGTCTTCGGCAACCCCGAGACGACGACAGGTGGCAACGCGCTGAAGTTCTACTCGTCGGTGCGCTGCGAGATTCGCCGCGCGGGCAACCTGAAGGACGGAGAGAACGTCATCGGCACGCGCACGAAGGTGAAGGTGGTGAAGAACAAGGTGGCCCCGCCGTTCCAGGAGGCCGAGTTCGACATCATCTACAACAAGGGCATCAGCCGCGCGGGCGAGGTGCTCGATCTCGGTGAGAAGCTCGGGCTCGTCGAGAAGTCGGGCAGCTTCTACTCGCTCGACAAGGAGCGCCTGGGACAGGGCCGCGAGCGCTGCATCGAGTGGCTGCTGTCGAACCCGCAGAAGCTCGAGGACCTCGCGGCGCGCGTGCTGTCGACGCCGCGCAAAGAGACCGAGAGCGCTCCGCAGGAAGCGGCGGCCTGATCATGTTGTCGCTCGCGCTGACGTGGGTGGTGCTCTCGGCGAGGACGCCGGCCTTCACCACGACGTCGATGCTGACGTGCGGCCCGTCGCGCAGCGTGAAGGTCGAGCGCGTGGTGCGGGAGCGTCATCGCCGGCCGATCGCGCGCCCGCTCACGCAGTGGCTGCGCCGGTTCAAGTCACGTTGATCGCCACGCGGCCGATCGCGCGTCCGGTCAGGCAGTGGCCGCCGGTTCAAGTCACGTTGATCGCCACGCGGCCGATCGCTCGCGCTCTCAGGCAGTGGCTGCGCCGGTTCAAGTCACGTTGATCTTCTTCGCGGCAGGGAGTGACGAGCACGCTCCCGCCGCGCAGGTTCACCGCAAGCGCGCGAGCAGCCGGTCGACGTCGCGCCGCACGGTGCCCTGCACGTCGAGAAACTCGATGCCCATGCCAGAGGCATCTCCGACGCGTCGCACCCACGCCACGCGCCCTTTGAGGCGAAGCGAGAAGAGCGACGAGGGCGGGCGAACCACGAGCTCGACCACCTCGTCGACGTCGAGCGGATCCCACGTGCGCACGAAGGCGCCGCCGTGAGAGAGATCGGCGAGGCGCTCTCGACGAGACGTCTTGCCGTGGAGCAGCTTGATGGGCAGCTCGACCTGCACCCGCCGCTCGAGCCGCGTCGTCTCAGCCGACACCTCGTTGCGCGCGAACTGCAACATGCGCCCGATGGTCGCGTCGTCGTCCGCCTGGAAGTCGATGCCGAAACACTCGGACAGCTGCTTCGAGCCCTTTCGCCGCGCCCACGCGACCTGTCCGGCGAAGGTGAACTCTCTGGGGGGCTTGCGAACGCGAACCGTGAGGGTGACGAACTCACCGAGCGCACCGGGCGGCTGCCCGTCGACCGACAGCCCGCCCAGCTTCCCGTTTGGATAGAAGCGGGGCAGCAGATCGCCCGGGGTCGAGACGATCAGCTGCAGCCTCTGGCGTGGAGAAACCGTCACCGGCACCGATCAGTTCTGCGGCCCCTGCTGGAGCAACAGCACGTTGTCGAGCTCGGGCTGGCCGGTGACCAGCTTCGACTTGAGCCGCGCGTGCGTCGCCCAGAGCCGGCCGTTCGCATAGACGCCGTCGGCGAAGAAGCCGACCGCGCCTTCCGTGGCGAGCGGGGTCTGAACGCTCCACGCGGTGGTGCGCTTCGCGAGCTTCAGATCGCCGCGCGTCGCGTCCTGGTACACGGCCCACACCTGGCCCGACTGGGGCCCAAAGACGATGGCGGTGTCGGTTCCGACGAAGCCCTGCTCACCGGGGCGAGCCATGTCGACGCCGTTGTCGATGGTCTCGAGGGTGACGCCGGCCTGCAGCTGGGCGGCGAGGTAGAACTTGAGGCTCTTCGTCGAGAAGTCGTGGAAGGCGATCGCGATCTGCTTCGTCGCGGGGTCGATCTTCACGTCGGGGAAGTATCCGGTGTCTCCGACGCCATCGATCAGCACCGGCATGCCGCGCACGTTCTGGGCGTCGACCTGCACCGCGTACATGTCGCCGTCTGGCACGACGCGGCCGTTCACGGTCGGCCCGTTGCGTTGCATGAACGCGATGATGGCGTTCTTCCCGTTGAAGGCGAGCGACGCAAAGACGCCAGTGCCCAGGGGGATGTCGATGAGCTGGCTGGGGTTGTACTTCTTGCCGCACTTCGGGCCGTTCGCGCTGACGCAGACCTCGGTGTTCATGTCGCACGCGGGCATGCAGCCCATCGCGGTCGTGAGGCACGTGGGGCCGGTGCCGGTGTCGGCGCAGGTGTTGGTGCAGCCATCGCAGGGCGGAGGCGGTTTGGGCAGACAGGCGACGACGCGAATCGTCCAGTCGGCATCGGAGCGTGGGTTGGCGACCTTCGCGCGGGCGAACTTGAGCGCCGTGAGATCCTTCAGCGCGCCGCTCGGCGTCGGGGCAGGGCAGTCAGACGCGTTGAAGGTCGAGCCAGCCGACCGCATGAAATACGCGATGCCCGGCAGCCCATCGGAGTCGATCGCGATCGACGAGTAGAGGCCGACATCTCCGCTCGCCCCGTCGATGGTGTGGGAGGCCCAGGTGGTGCCGTCCCGCACGGCCACCTTCAGGTCTCCGTTGGTCACGTCGTAGTAGCTGACGAAGGCGCGGTTTCCGCTGGTCGCGATGTCGGTGTAGCGGCCGACGTCGGGGCCGGGCTCGACCACACCGCCACGCGCACCAGACGGGCCGTAGCGAACCTGGCCCTGCGGAACGCCGTCGACGTAATCCACACCGACCCGGCTCCCTGTCGCGTCGTAGCGATAGACGACGAGGTCGCCGTACTTGCCGTCGTACATCGAAGCGAGCAGGCCTTCGGTTCCGTTCGCGGCGAGGGCAGAGAACCGGCCGATGTCGTTCGAGACCAGGCCCGGCAGCTCGGCGCACACGCACTTCACCTCGGGCAGCTTGCAGGTGTCCCAGATGTTCCGGTTGTCCTTGAAGGTCGCGATGAAGCCCGCGTTGCACGTCATCGGGCACGCGGCCTCGGCCCGGCCTTCGGGGTTCGCGTAGTTCTGGCAACGGCCAGTGGCGGGCACGCAGCCTTCGCCCGCAGCGCAGGTGCCGCTGCAGGGCAGCTCTCCGAGGCACTCGCCCTGGAAACACGAACGGCCGGCGGGGCACTCACCGAGCGCACCGCACTGCTCGTGACGGCAGCGCTTGGTGGTCAGCGTTCCGTCGTTGAAGTCGACGCACTTGCGATCGCCGACATCGCCGCAGTCGACGTCGGTGGTGCACTCGTTGAAACGATCGGCACAGCGAGGCGGGTTTCGCGCCGTCTGACAGCCCTGACCGGGGCAACAGTCAGCATCAGTCGTACAGAGGCGATCGACGAACAGGCAGCAGGTCACGCCTGGCTTGTCCTTGGGTTCCTTGCACGCGTAGTGATCGCCGCAAGCCGTCTGCATGTCGCACGCGTTGGGCTCGGACGCCTTCGCGCCCTCCACCCCGAGGCAGACATCTTTCGTCACGATGATGGGCTTGCCGCAGCCGTTACAGCCAGACAGGGAAGCACCAACCGTGCTGACGCACAGCACCACGAGCCAACGCTGGAACATTCGGCCATCCTACACACACTCCCTCAGGGAGCGGGAGCGGCTCTTTCACCAGCGTCTTCCGCTGCTCCGGCGTCAGGGTGCGGCTCGTGCCGCAGCGTGTCGGAGCCCGCGTCGAGCCCGATTCGTCGCAGGGTCTGGCGTGACCAGCCCGCGTCGAGCGGAGCACAATCCGACGCGAGCGCGGCTGGCGACTCGATGACGAGCGCGGCACCACACTCGACGATCTCCGCAGGGAAACGGCAGCCTCCGTCGAGGGCGAGCGTTTCGCCTACGAACCCGCCAGGGGTTCTCGAGAACTGAAGGACGGCGCGAGGCAAAGGACCTGCGTCAGTGGGCGCTGACGATTCTGCTCCAGCGTCTGGGGGGGCGAGCCATGGCAGACCACCGTCTCGACCGCGGCTGAAGCGGCGAGGTGCTTTGCCTGCGTCGACAGGCTGCTCGAAGAAGCCCAGCAACCTCAGCCCCGCGTCGGTGTCGCTCGCCTCATAGCGGAAGCGCTCATCGACCTCGTGAACCCAGGGCCCGGAGAGATCAGCCAGACAGCCTTCGGGCACGACGATCGGCGGTGGAGGCGGCGGCTGCTGCACGGGCTGCTGCTCTGGCGGCGCGCGAACGCAGGCGATCGCGAGGAAGACCCACTGCAGCTGTCGAGCAAGAGACCTCACGGCGAGCGACGGCACCGTAATCGCCAAATCCCACCAGCGCCCGGAATCGGCCGCGGCGGTCGACGGCCACGGCATCACGGCGTAGGCTGCTGACCCGATGAAGCGAGCTCTCTCTCTGGCCCTCCTGGCGGTCTTCACCTGCTCCGGCGTCGCGTTCGCGCAGGACGACGACGATCTCGCCCCGATCTCTCCCAAGAAGGCGCCACCCAAGGCGGCTCCCAAGAAGGCAGCTCCAAAGAAGGCGCCGGCACCCGCCGTCAAGGCGAAGCCCGCGGATGACGACGACGATCTCGCGCCCATCGGTTCGGCGAAGGGCGACCTGCTGGTGAAGCTGCCCCAGAACCTGTCGAACGCGATCTTGAGCATCGACGGCAAAGACGTGGTGCCGTTCCCCTCGTCGCCTCAGACGCTGCCGGCGGGCGAGCACTCGGTGAAGGTTCGCCGCCTCGGTTACGCCGACTTCGTGAAGAAGGTCACGATCGCCGGGGGCAAGACGTTCGAGCTGGACGCGAAGCTTCAGGCCATCAACGCCGTCGTCTCCGTGACCAGCGATGTGAGCGATGCGCAGGTGCTGGTGAACGGGCGCCTCGTTGGCACCGCACCCATCTCCGAGCTCGAGCTGCCTGCAGGCCCGACCGAGATCGCAGTTCGCAAGGAAGGCTTCCTCGACGACAAGCAGCGCGTCACGCTCGTCGCAGGCAAGGACTACCCCATCGTCGTGAAGTTCAAGCCGGGAACGACGAGCAGTGTCGTCGCGACGGCCGATCGTCCAGTCGAGACGAAGCTCACGCCTGACGACACCGCGATCACCGGCCCCGCCGTTTCGACCACCGCCGAAGAGACGCCGCTCGTCGGTCGCTGGTACTTCTGGGCGGGTGTGGCGGCTGTCGTCGTGGGCGCCGCGGTGGTGACGACGGTGGCTGTCACCAACAATCAGCCCCAGCAGAAGCTCGACGAGAAGACCGTGTGCGCCGTGAATGGAGGCCGCTGCGACATCTGCGTGGGCTTCCAGTGCGCTGCCGCTGGTCTGCCCAGCGGCGTGCTGAGCTTCTGACGAAACGTCGCGAACGCTCTGGAAGCTGACGCCCGCGTGTGACGGTCGCGCGGCTCTGGCATGTGCCTTCGCCTCCGCTCGCGTAGAGCGGCGAGGTGACGTCCATGCGAACTCTGAGCGCGGTGTTGGTTGGTGTCGTGGTGGCGGCGTGCGGGCCGAAGATCGATCCGCTGCCGGTGGCGAAGGGGTGCCAGCCGCTGCTGGGAGGCTCCGATTGTCTGCTGCCGTACCCCTCTGACTTCTTCCGGGTGACGGACACGACGCAGCCGTCGGGAGCGCGCATCACGGTTGGCGACGCCGCCGCTCCGAAGTCGAAAGAGGGCAAGCGTTACGACGTGACCGCCGAAGTGCCCATCGATGGATTCTCGATGGTGCCGACGATCGTGGCGACGCTGGGGGTCGAGGTCTCGTCGCAGGGCTTCGTAGCGCTGGAGCAGGGCGGCGCTGACAGCCTCTCGAAGGCGACGTCGAACACGTTGCTGCTCGACGGCACCACCTTCGAGCCCGTGCCGCACTTCGTCGATCTCGACCCGCGCACCACCGATCTCACGCGCCAGGCGATGGTGATTCACCCCTTCGGCGGCCTCAAGGAGAAGACCCGCTACGTGGTCCTGGTGGCAGGCGTGAAGACCCCGGCGGGCGAGCTGGTGAAGGCGCCCGAGGGATTTCGCCGACTCGTCGAGAAGCTCACCGACGGCGACCCGGCCTTCGATGGCGTGTCGCGCGCGTTCGAAGATCGCATCGTGCCTGCAGCGAAGGCGGTGGGCCTGTCGCGCGGCGAGCTTCAGCTGGCGTGGGAGTTCACGACGGGCAGCCACGAGTGGGCGACGCGCGACATGCTGCGGGTGCGTGAGCTGACGATGGCCTGGCTCGCGACGAACGTGCCTCAGGTGACGGTCTCGATGGTGAACGAATCGACGCCTGACGACACGTTCCGAATCGTGCGTGGCACCATCGCGGGGCCGAGGTTCTGCAGTGATCGCGCCCAGCCGGGGTGCGTGCTGCTGCGCGGCGACGATGGCCAGGTGAAACAGGACGGGCTGGTCGACTTCCCCTTCGTCGCGGTGATTCCGGCGACGGTCGAGCGGGCGGCAGGACCTTCTCCGATGTTCATGTACGGGCACGGCTTCTTCGGAAACCTGGCCGAGGTCGAAGGCGGCGCGGCGCGCCACGTCGCGAGCGAGACCACCCGCACGATGCTGGGCACGGAGTGGTGGGGCATGCACTTCTCGGACGTCGCGGTCGTGGGTGACGCGCTCACGGGACGGTTGTCGCAGGCCGCGCGCATCGTCGAGCGTGGCCATCAGGGCATCGCGAACTGGATCGTGCTGACGAAGGCGGCAGAGCGGCTGGGAGAACTGCCCGCGTTTCAGCGCGCCTCGGGTGCGTCGCTGGTGACGGGAAAGGCCGACACGTTTCTCGGCATCAGCCAGGGCCACATTCTGGGCGGCACGATGAACGCGATGAACCCGTACACCTCGAAGATCGCGCTGAACGTCGGCGGAGCCGGCCTGACGACGATGATGATGCGCGCCGAGGCGTTCACCGGGTTGTTCGAGCTGTTGAACCTGAGCGTCTCGGAGTCACTCGAGCAGCAGAAGTTCCTCGCGCTCATTCAGCGGCCACTCGATCGCCTGGATCCCGCGAGCTACGCCGCGTTCCTGCAGCAGACTCCGCTTCCCGGGAATGCCGAGAAGCGCATTCTGATGCAGATCGGGTTGATGGATGCGTCGGTGCCGAACCTGGGCAGCTGGCTGCACGCGCGGTTGCTGGGGCTGAAGGTGCTGACGCCGTCTCCCGTGGTGCCGTTCGGGCTGGAGACGACGACCTACCCAACGACGAGCGGACTGCAGATTCACGACTTCAAGGTGGGCGACTCTGCGGCGTACTACCGGAAGGCGGACTTCCCGGTGGTGAAGACGGCCGTGCACGACACGCTGCGTGGGCAGTCGTCGGTGCTGCGTCAGCTGAACCGGTTCTTTCGAGATGGAGAGATCGTTCAGACGTGCGACGGCGTCTGTGACCCAGACTGATGGTGAAGGTCAGGTCCTGGTCTTCTTCCCGCGCGGCTTCTTGCCCGTCGGAGCCACTGGTTTGAGCCAGCGATGCCCTTCGCGATACCGGTCGGGCTGATGTCGACGCAGCAGACCTGTCCAAGCGCCGACGTCACGATCAGGCGCTCACCAACGACCCGCAGGGCTTCGACGTATTGGAGCGGACACGGGAAGCGCCATTGCACCGTGCCGTCTCCATCGAACGAGATGAGCTCGGTGACGACATCCTCGCCGACGACGGACTCCACGATGCAGAACGCATCACCCGCCGCGTTCAGGGTCACGTGCCGGAAGCCATCGCCCCTGTCGTGGAGAACGACTCCATCGTTGGCGCCGTAGACCCGAGTACCGCGATAGCTCAGGCCCCAGACACCACGTGGCCCGATGGCGACGCGATGAACGTACTGAGCCGGAGCGAGCCATTGGCGTTGTCCGTCGAACGTCAAGCGCTCGAGGCCCTGGGTTTGCCCGAAGAAGACGGCCTGTTCATCGACCGCGACGGTGCCCCCACGCTCGGCTTCGCGCTGCCACACGACACGTCCGTCTTCGAACGCGATGAGCCCCGCATCGTGCTGGACGTAGAAGCGGCCGTTCCGCACGGCAAACGACTCAGCACTGACGTCGAGGGCGAGGGCAACGTCTTCGGTCTCCAGATCGACGATGCGCGAGCCGTCGACCAGCGCCCACACCTTCGCGCCCTCGGCGCACAGGTGGAGCACGTCTCCTCCGAGCTGGATCGTCTTCGTGACGGTTCCGTCGAGGGTCACATGGTGCGCAGCGCCCTCGTTGGTGGCGCAGACGAAGCCATCGCCGATTGAAGCGAGTCCCGCGGTGTGGTGCTTCGTCTTGAGCACCCACGACACAGGCGCCGCGATGCGCTTTTTGGACGCCATGTGTCCGAAGCACTCAGCGTCGGCGGCGGAGCAGGGCGCCGAGGCCGAGCAGGAGCAGCGCTGCCGATTCGCCACCGGACGTGCAGCCGCACCCCGACTCCATCATCGCGCCGCCACCAGCAGTTCCTCCTGCGGCAGATCCTCCCCCACGGCCGCCAGCAGTCGCCGAGCCACCAGCCGCCGAACCACCAGCCCTCGCGGAGCCACCAGCCGACGCGGAGCCACCAGCCGTTGCGGAGCCACCAGCCGTTGCGGAGCCGCCAGCCGTTGCGGAGCCGCCAGCCGTTGCGGAGCCGCCAGCCGTCGCAGAGCCGCCAGCCGTTGCGGAGCCTCCAGCCGTTGCGGAGCCGCCAGCCGTCGCGGAGCCACCGCCAGCCCGTCCACCGGCCGAAGCAGTTCCACCAGCCGAAGCAGTTCCACCAGCCGAAGCAGTTCCACCAGCCGAAGCAGTTCCACCGCCCGAAGCAGTTCCACCGCCCGAAGCAGTTCCACCGCCCGAAGCAATTCCGCCGCCCGAAGCAATTCCGCCGCCCGAAGCAATTCCGCCGCCCGAAGCAATTCCGCCGCCCGAAGCAATTCCGCCGCCCGAAGCAAGTCCGCCGCCCGAAGCATTTCCGCCGCCCGAAGCAATTCCGCCGCCCGAAGCAATTCCGCCACCCGAGGCAATTCCGCCGCCCGAAGCAATTCCGCCGCCCGAAGCAATTCCGCCACCCGAAGCAGTTCCGCCGCCCGATGCCGTTCCACCACCCGCGCTCCCACCGCCGATGCCACCGTCATTGGGCGCGGGGTTGATGGTGAACGTGATCGGGTTCTGCTGGCCGTACCACTCCATGATCGAGACGACCGCGATCGCATGAAACGTGATCGGCCCGGTGGCGTTCGCGGGTGGAGTCCACGTCAGCACGACCGATTGCTTCGCCAGCGTGTTCGAGTGGGTGACGTGACCATCGGTACCGTTGCAGCCCGATCGAATCTGCGCATCCGATGGCAGCGCGGAGAACGAACCGATCACGCTCGTGTTCGGCGTGCCTGGCGAGCCCTGCACCGCTTGAATGAGGTACCCCTTGAAGAGCAGGTTGCTCGAGTTCGTGAGCGTCACCTGCAGCGCCTGGCCTGGCGTGTATCCAGTCTGGTTGGTGGTGATGACGAAGTTGCCGCTCCCAGTGCGCGAACCGAACTGCATCGGTGCACCTGGGTAGTCGCACGAGCCAGCGCCCGTCGAATAGGCGAACGACGCTCCACTGCTCAGCAGCAGCACCGCGAGAAGGGTCCGGATCATGGCCGGGAGATTTGTCCGCGGCTTGATCGGGGGCAAGTCTCAGTGGCGGAAAAACGTCACTGGCCGCGCAGGTCGTCAGACGACGAGGTCTTCCCCTCGACGCGCACGAAGACATCGGTGACTCGGCCAATGCCGAAGTAGTCCAGCACCGTCGCGCGCAGCCGAACGCTCCCGTGCTCAGGCATCAGCGGCGCGAGGTTCAGCTCGCCCGCCTCGAACGCGAACGCCTGGCGGCCGAGGTTGTCGATGGTCTCACGGCCCTGCGAGACGGGGTCCGAGTAGCCAACCACGGCGCTGCGCAGCACCTTGCCGTCGGCGCCGAGCACCTCGAGCAGAATGATGTTGTCGACCTCGAACCCCTTCGTGCCAGCCTCGTCGCCATAGAGCCGAACGTCAGCGCCTTCTGGTGAGAAGAGCGGCGTCTCTCCGGTGGCGACGACGTGCGGAGTTCGCTCGAAGTCGCGGGTGTCGATCTCGAGATCGGCTCGCAGCTCGGTCAGCAGGGTCGTCTCGCGCTCAGGCGTGTCGGCGAGCAGTCGAATGGCCTTCGTCATCGTCGGAGCAGCAGCTCGTTTCGGACACGCCGCGAGCAGCACCACCACCAGCACCAGCACGACTCTCATGGGTTCACCAACCTCACCGTCGTGAACGTTCCGCCGTCGGTCACCTGCCAGATCTCGTACGGCGACGCCGGCGCGCCAGCACCGAGATCGAAGTCCAGCCCACCGCTCGCGCCTTCCACGTTGATCGACATTCCGCCTGCGAGTGCGGCCGAAGCGTCTCGCCAGGCCGTCGGGCCGACCCGGTATGACGAACCACTGCGGCTCGAGAGCGCCACCATGCCCTCGTTCAAGCGCGGGCCGGTCAGCGCTCCGCCGTCACGAGACGCGTGCGCGGCGGCGAGCATCACCAGGAAGGCGGCGTCGTAGCTGTGCGAGGTGAACGAGAAGTCGTTCGGGTCGAGCTTGAACTCGCCGCGGTAGCGGTTGCGGAAGTCGTCGTAGGCGCCACCTGCGCCCTGGGCTGGCGCCGTGCCGAACGCGCCGGTGATCTCCGAGCGGGTGAGCGGAGTGACGAGCGCGAGGTCTTTCATCGCATCGCTGAACAGCCAGACGTTGCCCGACGCCGCTGACAGGGGCGGGCGCGCGCGTGAATCGGCGATGGTGGGTGTGCCCTGACGTGGGAAGCCGACGAACACGGTGAGCCGCGGGTTTCGCGAGCCCTGATGAAACGCGGCGACACGGTCGAGCAGGCCAGCAGGCGTGAGCTCGGACTCCGAGGACCGGTACTCGAAGGTCTCGGTGCGCCGCCCGGCATCAGCGAGCTGCTCGCGAAGGGGCGACGCGAGGCCCTGACCGTAGGGGCCGTCTTCGTGAACGATGGCGACGTCGGTGAGCGTCGACAGCCCGGGCTCGGTGGTGATGAGCCGCGTGAGCACCTTCGCCTGCAGCGTGTCCGGCGGAGCCACGCGCCACACGGCCTTCGTGCGCGCGAAGAGCCCGATGAGCTCGGGGCTGGTCGCGGTGGCAGAAATGATCATCGTGCCGGCGTCGGTGCGGGCGGGGTTCTCGGTGGCGACGGTCGTCTGCCGGCTGCCCGAGGTGACGATGGCGGGCACCGCCAGCTGTTCGATGGCCCACGCGAGCTGCTCGGCCAGCGCCTCGGCCGAATTCCCCGTGTTGCACACGACGAGCGTGAAGCGGCGGTTGTCGAGGCCGCCGCGGCCGTTCACGTCGAGCACCGCGAGCGAGAGCGCGTTCAAGCCCGCGATCTCGGAGTTGTCGACGGCGCCACCATCGAAGCCAGCCGACAAAGGAAGCAGGGCAGCGATGCGCACCGCACGGGGATCGTCGAAGGCCCCGACTTCGCGCCGGCACTGCGCAGGCATCGGCAGGCAGTACTTCTGCACGCACACGCGGCTCGAGCCGCACTGCTGATCGGTCGCGCACTCCTCGAAGCCGCTGCCGTTGATGAACGAACAGGCAGACGCGCTCAGCGCCAGCAGCAGCCACGAGGCTCGGGTCAGGGAGATCGTCATCGCAGATCGAACGGCAACGAGATGGCGCCGAACGCGCCGCCGGGGATCACCCCGAACGAGACGACCGCCTCGGGCTCGGACTTGGGGAAGAGGATGATGGCCGTCACGGCGCAGGCGATGCCGATCAACAGCGACACATCGGCGACGACGGCCTGGGTGATGGTCTGCGCCTGCGTCGCTCGTTTCGTCTCGACGAGGGTCGCTTCGCGAAAGGCCTGCTTGGACCCGTTGGAGAGCAGCCCGAAGACGAGGCCTGTGCCGAGCGCGGCGAGGCCGACACCGCCCACGACGAAGGCCGCCGTCTTGCGGCCGTTGCTCTTCGTCTGCTGCGTCTCGGCCTGGGCGCGCTCCTTCGCTTCGAACTGCGCCTTCTGCTGGCGGGCCTTCTCGGCCTCGGAGTCTGCGCGCGCACGAGCGTCGCGGGCCTCTTTCTCGAGCCGTGCCTTTTCGGCGTCACGAATTCGGGTGTCGGCGTCTTGCCGCGCGACGAGCTGGCGCAGGCGATCCATCGACAGGTTGGCCTTCTTCACCAGATCAGGCTCGGTGTCGGCCGCGGGAAGGCTCACGTAACGGCGGTAGGCGTCGAGCGCGGGCTGGAGCTCGCCGGCCTGATCGTACGCGCGCGCCATGTTGTAGAGCAGCTTGGGGTTCGCCTCGAGCTGGAGCGCTTCGTCGAGCAGCTTCGCGGCTTCTTTGTACTGGCCGTCTTTGTAGAGGCGCTCGGCGTCTTTCGCGAGGGCGGTGGCCTTCGGGTTCGGCGCGGCGTTCGCGAGCGCAGAGAGCACGAGGATCAGGAGGGCGAACCGGCGTGACATCGCGCGGCAGCCTACCCCGTTCCGCCCCAAAGCTGACGCGTCATCGACGTGGCGCTCGGTGGGGAGACGTCAGCCTCATGACGCAGCGCCCGGCAAGAGGTGCCGGTGGGTCCATCACCGCCCGGAGCAGCCTGCCGGTTCGAGGTGGCGAGGTGCGTGCTTGGCAGGGAGACGATGCAGGCACTTCTCGCGCTCCTCCCGCTGGAGCAGACGTTCGCCGTTCGCCCGTGGCGCTCGGTGGGCTTGTTCCTCGTCGTCGTCCTGGCGACCTTCGTTCCAGCCATCGTCGCGCCAACGGGTGGCTACACGTGGAGCCTGCTCGTCTTCGCCGTTCCGTCTCTGCTGATGGCGAGCGCGCTGTCGAGGCGTGGACTGCTCGCGTCGATGGAGCAGCCGCTGTGGCGCGCGTGGGCGCTGCTGGTGCCGATGGGCGTGGCGCTCAACTTCGCGTTCGCCGACGACTTCTTCGTGTACCCCGATCATCAGGCGATCGCGGGGCTGACGGTGCCGGCGCTCGACGTGGGCTCGATCGACCGCGCCCACCCGATTCCGCTCGAGGAGTTCGCGTTCTACGCGCTGGGCTTTCTCGCGATGCTGCTCGGCTACGCCTGGTGCGACGCCGTGCTGTGGCCGAGGCCCGCGCAGCCCACGGCTGGCGCTCCGGGGTGGCTCGAAGGCGCGACGGCGCCCCTGCTGCTCGTGGGCGCGGGTGTGATGGTGGCTGACGGGACCCCTTCCTACTGGAGCTACCTGAGCCTCGTGCCGTTGCCGGTGACGCTGGTGGGCTGGCCCGTCGTGCGTGGGCGCCTCAACGTTCCGGCGGTCGTGGTGACGACGGCCATCGTGGTGGTCGCCTCGATTCTCTGGGAGGCGGTGCTCGCGGTGCCGCGCGGATGGTGGGGCTATCAGGCCGACGCGATGCTCGGCGTGCACGTGCTGGGGTTGCCGCTCGAGGCCATGATCGTCTGGGGGCTCGCGCCCGTCACCACCGCCGTCTGTTTCGAGCTGCTCCGACTGAAAGTGAGGGCCTGACATGCAGCGCTCCCCGTTGCTCAAGCCGTTGATCGGCATCTCGGTGCTGATGCTGGTGATGGTGGTGGCTCGCGCCGTC
Organism: Archangium gephyra; assembly: GCA_943370055.1. Classification (GTDB taxonomy): domain Bacteria; phylum Myxococcota; class Myxococcia; order Myxococcales; family Myxococcaceae; genus Xiheimicrobium; species Xiheimicrobium gephyra_A. Next base: position 78,430 of record CALRPN020000017.1, on the reverse strand, counting down.
GTCAGCGCGCTGGGCCTGAAGGCGCCCTGGTACCTGTTGCACGAGCTGACGGTGATGCTCGTGCCGATGCTGTGGCTGCTGGTGCGCGTGGTGCCGCGGCTCGACGAGTCGCAGCGCATCGGCTTCGTGGTGACGAGCGGCCTGTTCATCTCGGCCTCTGCCGTCGCCGAGCTGCTCGCCATTCAGTCCCGCTACTGGTGGTTCTACGAGGGCAACGACCCGCTCTCGGGGCTCGATCTCGGCGCGATTCCGCTCGAGGAGTTCCTCTCGTACCCGATGCTGCTGAACGTGCCGGTGCTCTGGTTCCTCGAGCTCTCGCAGTCGCGGCCGGACGAAGCGGTGCTGGGGGATGCGAGGGCGAGCGCAGTCGTGCGCTTCTGCAAACGGGCGGCGCTCGTCGCGCTGGCCGCGGCGGGCGGGTTGATCGTGCTGGCGCTCACCTCGTCATCGGTGCCCGTCGACGTCACCACGCCGGCCTTCGTGGATGCTGCGGGCGCCGTTCGCTACACGGCCGGGCCGAAGCAGTACGGGTGGACGATCGTTCAGGCGCTCGGCTGGGCTGGCACGTTCTGGCTCGGCGCCGCCGTCGCCCACCGCGTTCGCTGGAAGACGTTGCTCATCGTGGTGGCGACGTACTTCCCGTTCGCGCTCTTCGTGGAGCTGCTCGCCTGCGGCCGCGGCTGGTGGGTGTGGAACTCGCAGCAGACGCTCGGCGTGTTCGCGTGGGTGCTGCCCATCGAGAGCTTCAGCATGTACGTGACCGGCGCGCTGATGCCGGTGCTGTGCTTCGAGTGGCTCAAGGGGCTGTGGGCAAATGCCCCGTCGTTGTCGCCGACGACCGTCGAGTCCCGCTGACAGGCCCAAAAGTCGCGTCGAGGGCAGTGGGGCGTAGGGTCGTGGCGTGTTGTGGAACCGCCTCACCGCCCCCTCCTCACAGCTGCAAGACGGGCTCGAGCAACGTCAGGCCCGCGTGCTGGCGGGCTCGCTCGTCTTCATTCTGCCGATCTGGTGCATCGCGCTGGGCACGGCCATCGCAACCCGGGCGACGCCGATCACGCCGGGAGAGTGGGCGATCGCCCTCGTCGACACGGGCCTTGGTTTCGGGGCCTATGTGCTTGCCCGAACGCGCCACTATCGAATCGGCGTCTGGGTGCTGGTGATCACCTCGGTGCTCGGCTCCCACATCTCGGCGAGCGTCGAACCCGAGCGGGTGCGCGCGGTGGTGTCGATGCTCTACGGCGCCACGGGCGCGCTCTACGCAGCCGTCTTCATGAACACCCGCGCGACGCTGCTCGCCGCATGCGGCACCCTGCTGAGCTTCATCGTCTTCGGCTCCCTGCACTCGTCGCTCTCGCAGGCCGACTTCGTGCTGCCGATGTTCCTGCTCGGCTTCATTCTCGCCCTCACCGTGGTTGCTGCGGCCGTTCGTGAAGCGCAGCTGGCGACCATTCAGGCGCAGACCGATCACGTCACGGCCATCTACGAGTCAGCCACCGACGCGGTCGCGGTCATCGACGGAAAAGGGCTGGTGCAGGACTGGAGCCCGCGCGCCGAGCTGCTCTTCGGCTTCGATCTCGGTCGCGCTCGCGGAATGCCGCTGGTCGAGCTCGTCAGCCGTGCCGACGATCGCCCTCGACTCGAGGCGGCGCTGACGAGCGGCGCCTCCCGCTTCGAGTTCCACTCGGCTGGGCCAACGGTGCGGTCGTACGAAGCCGCCATCGCGCCGCTGAAGCGTGGCGCCGGCGCGGTCGTGGCCATGCGTGACGTCACCGAGCGCAAGTTGATGGAGGCCCGGCTCATGCTCACCGATCGCCTCGAGACGATGGGTCGAATGGTCGCGGGCGTCGCGCACGAGATCAACAACCCGCTCGCCTACGTCCAGGCCAACCTTCGCTCACTGACCGAAGATCTCACCCAGGCCGCGATGGACCCGAAGGAGCGCCGCGAGCTGGTCACCGAGACGCTCGACGGCACCGTGCGCATTCAGTCGATCGTGAAGGATCTGCTGACGTTCTCGCGCAACACGGGCGAGCACGAAGCGATCGTTCCGGTGAACATCGAGGCCACGCTCGACTCGGCGCTGCAGATCGCCCGCGTGCACGTGACGCGCTCGAACGCGACGGTGATTCGTCAGTACACCAACGTCGGCGCGGTGAACGGCATCGAGGCGCGGCTCGGCCAGGTGTTCCTCACGTTGATCATGAACGCGGTGCAGGCGCTCCCGGCCGAGGGTGGCCGACGTGAGCTGCTCATCTCGACCCGTCGTGAAGGGCAGCGCGTCATCGTCGGCGTTCGCGACTTCGGCAGCGGCATGACGCCCGAGACGCGGGCACGGCTCTTCACCCCCTTCTTCACCACCAAGCCCGTCGGAAAAGGCACGGGCCTGGGGTTGTCCATCGCCCACTCGATCGTCACCGCGCTGGGCGGCGAGATTCGGGTCGAGAGCGCGTTGGGTCAGGGCGCGCTCTTCGAGGTAGTGCTGCCGATCATGCAGGAAGACGCGACAGCAGCGTCTGACGAATGAGCTCGAGCGTCTTCGGCATGCGCTCGCCGAACTGATCGAAGAACTGCTTCTGCGACACGAGCTCTTCCTTCCACTCGGCGTCGTTGATGGTGGTGGCTTCGTCGACCGTCGCGGGGTCGATGGCGAGACCTGACAGGTCGATGTGACCCTGCTTCGGCACCCAACCGAACAGCGACTCCTGGGCACCGACGCTGCCGTGCGCGCGATCGATGATCCACTTCAGCACGCGCATATTGTCGCCGTAGCCAGGCCACAGGAACTTGCCGTCCTTGTTCTTGCGGAACCAGTTCACCATGAAGATCTTCGGCGGGTAGGGGATGCGCTTCTGCATCGCCAACCAGTGCGCGAAGTAATCGGCGCCGTTGTAGCCAGTGAAGGGCAGCATCGCCATCGGGTCACGGCGCACGACGCCCTGCGCGCCCGTCGCAGCGGCGGTCGTCTCTGACGCGAGCGTCGCGCCGAGGTACACGCCGTGCGCCCAGTTGAACGACTGCATCACCAGGGGGATCGTGTTCGAGCGGCGGCCACCGAAGATGATGGCGCTGATGGGCACGCCCCGCGGGTCGTTCACGTACGACGACAGCATCGGGTTGTTCGAGGCCGGCGCGGTGAAGCGCGAGTTCGGGTGCGCGGCCTTCTCGGTCGAGCCCTTCTTCCAGGGCTGGCCCTTCCAGTCGGTGAGCTCTTCCGGCACCTCGCCGTCGAGGCCTTCCCACCACACGGTGTTGTCCTTCGTCACCGCGACGTTGGTGAAGATGGTGTCCTTCGCGATGGTCTTCATCGCGTTCGGGTTCGACTGCCAGTTGGTGCCGGGCGCGACGCCGAAGTAGCCGTTCTCGGGGTTCACCGCCCAGAGGCGGCCGTCGTCTCCGACGCGCAGCCACGCGATGTCGTCACCCACCGTGTAGACCTTCCACCCGTCGAAGCGCTTGGGCGGGATCATCATGGCGAAGTTCGTCTTGCCGCAGGCCGAGGGGAACGCGGCGGCCACGTACGTCGTGCGGCCGTCCGGGTCTTCCACGCCGAGGATGAGCATGTGCTCGGCGAGCCAGCCCTCTTTCTTGCCGAGGTAGCTGCCGATGCGCAGGGCGAGGCACTTCTTGCCGAGCAGCGCGTTGCCGCCGTAGCCCGAGCCGAACGACCAGATCGCGTTGTCCTGGGGGAAGTGGCAGATGAAGCGGCGGTCGGGGCTGAGATCGCCCGTGCAGTGCAGGCCGCGGTTGAAGTCGTTGGAGTCGGCCAGCATGTCGAGCGCCGGCTTCCCCATGCGCGTCATGATGCCCATGTTGAGCGCGACGTAGACGCTGTCGGTGATCTCGATGCCGATCTTCGAGTGCTCGCTGTTGAGCGGGCCCATCACGTACGGCACCACGTACATCGTGCGGCCCTTCATCGAGCCCGCGAAGTGGCCCTTGAGCATCGTGTAGGCCTCGTCGGGCGCCTTCCAGTTGTTGGTCGGGCCGGCCTCTTCCTTCGTGGGCGTGCAGATGAAGGTGAGGTGCTCGACCCGCGCGACGTCGTTCGGGTTCGAGCGGTGGAGGTAGCTGCCAGGGTGCTTCTGCTGGTTCAGCGGAATCAGAATGCCCTTCGAGACGGCGAACTCGGTGAGGCGCTTCTTCTCGTCCTCACTGCCGTCGCACCAGATCACCTGATCGGGCGTCGTCATGGCGGCCATCTCGTTGACCCAGTCGAGCAGCCGTTGGTTCTTCGTCAGATTCGTGGTGGCAGTGGGCATGGTCTCTCGCTGAAAAGGGGAGCCCTCAGCTCCCGGAACGCCGGAGTGCGTCTCACGCGGCCCGAGGTGGATCAAGACGGAAGGCCTCATCGGATCCATGAGGGATTCGAGAGGATGCGCTGCGTCAGCTGACGGGCCGATCGGCATCGACAGCAAACGACTGACGACTCCCGCGAGGCGTGCGAGCCTGCCGCGCCATGAGCGCAAACGAGCGGACGAGCGCGAAGGCGGGGGCTCCCGGAGTGCTGGCAGGCTTCGGGTCGGAGCTGTCGAGCGAGGCCGAGCCGGGCGCCTTGCCCCGCCATCAGAACTCGCCGCGCCGGGTGCCCATGGGGCTGTTCGCGGAGCAGCTGAGCGCGACCCCGTTTCTCGTGCCGCGCGGCCAGAACCGCCGCAGCTGGCTGTACCGCATTCGCCCGTCGACCGAGCAGAGCTACTTCAGGCCGCTGCCGCACCCGGGCGTCTCGGCGTGGGGCTCGCATCTGGCGCCCAACTCGCTGGGGTGGAAGCCGCGCCCGCTGCCGATGACGCCGACCGACTTCATCGACGGCCTCATCACCGTCGCCATCGGAGGCAGCGCCGCCGACCAGGCCGGGCTCGCGATTCACAGCTACGTCACCAACGTGGGCATGGTGCGCAAGGCCATCTGCTCGGCCGACGGCGACTCGGTGCTGCTCTCGGACGAAGGTGAAGTGCTGGTGCGCACCGAGTTCGGTCGCTTCGTCATCGGGCCGGGCGACCTGCTGCTGATCCCTCGCGGCGTGCGCTTCTCGGTCGACCCGCTCGGAGGGGCGAGCCGGCGCGGCTGGTGGATCGAGGCGTTCGGCTCGGGCTTCGAGCTGCCCGACCGCGGCGTCGTCGGCGCGAACGGTCTCGCCGAGCCCCGCCACTTCGTCGCGTGCGAGGCGGAGTACGAAGATGCCGAAGGCGAGTGGATGATCATTCAGAAGTACGGCGGCTCGCTCTACGGCGCCGAGACCACCCACAGCCCCTTCGACGTCGTGGCCTGGCATGGCAACGCCGTGCCGCTGGTCTACGACCTCGCGCGGTTCTGCCCGGTCGGCTCGGTCGCGTTCGATCACCCAGACCCGTCGATCTTCACGGTGCTGACGGCTCCGACAGGGCTGCCGGGGCGCAACGCGTGCGATCTCGCCGTCTTCCCCGCGCGCTGGGACGCGGCCATGCACACGTTCCGTCGGCCGTACTACCACCGCCAGGCGGCCACCGAGTGGAACGCGATTCTCACCGGGCACACCTCGAACCGCGTCTACTCACGCGGAGGCAGCTTCCTCACGCCGCCGATGACCCCGCACGGCATCACGCCCGATGCGCTCGAGCGGGAGCTGAGCGGGAAGGACGACGAGAAGCCGCGCTTCATCGCCGAGTCGGCCATGTGGTTTCAGCTCGAGACCCACTTTCTGATGAGCGTCACCGACGCCTGGCGTGAGTCGGCGTTTCGTGACGCCGACTTCCACTCGGTGGCGCGCGGCGCGAGGGTTCGTTTCACGAAGCCCGGCCGCGGTGATCGCCACGCGGCCGAGACGATCGTCGTCAAGCCGTGAGCTGCTGAAACGCCTCGGGCGGCGGCGCAGGGATCAGCTCCCCACACCACCGCCCGTCAGCGTTCGTTTCTGGAGAACTCAGTAGACCGACGCGCCACGGCCGTAGCCGCGCAGCGAGTCGACCTTCATCGACTTCACAGCCTCGGACTGTGCGGCGGCCGGCGCGGCAGGGGCCTTCTTCGCCACGTCGAGCTGCGCTTCGTTGCTGAGGTAGTCGCCTTCGAAGGCGGCGGCTCCCGCGACGGGCGCGGCCGAGTCGAAGAGGAGCTTGTTGTCCTGGATGAGCTGCTGCGCCGCCTGGAACTTGCCCTGCTGCATCGCCTCGGCGGCCTTCTCGACGTTCTGGGAAGCGCGGGCGCGGGTGGCGAGCACGAAGGCATCCTTGTCGCGCTTCTGATCCGCCAGCTGGCGGTCCGGCGTCACCATCGCCGAGAGCTTCACGTTCGCATCGGCAGCGCGCGTGGTGAGCAGGTCGGTGTAGTCGAGGCGGAACGAGCCGATGTCGTAGGCGAACGTGTCTTCCTCGGTGCGCTCGACGCGGGCCGTGAGGTGAACGACGAGCTTCTCGCTCTGACGCGCCGAGAAGTCGGGCAGGGCGACCGAGACGGTGTTGCCCGCACGCGAGACCGAGCGGCCGAACACTTCACGCAGCTCGAGGCCGGGCGGCAGGTCGAACTTCAGCGTGACGTCACGCGCCACCATGGTGCCGGCCTGCTGCAGGTCCTTCTCGAAGAGGGCGACCGTCGACTGCGCATCACGAATGAAGCCGTACGAGCCACCACCGACGTCGGCGAGCCGCTGCATGAGGTCTTCGTTGAAGTCCGCGCCGACGCCGAGCGAGGTGACGGTGGTGCCGGCGGCGCGCAGGCGCGAGGCGATGTTGAGCAGGCCGCGCTCCGAGGTGACGCCGACGGTGGGCTGACCATCAGAGAGGAGCAGCAGACGGTTCACGGTGAAGTCGGTGCGCGCGATGTCGAGCTGCGCCTTGCCCGCCATGAGCCCGTCGCCGATGTTGGTGCCGCCCTCGTCCGAGATGCCGCGAATGTAGCGGCGCATGCGCTCCTTGGTGTCGACGGTGGCGAAGGCGCCGGGGAACAGCCGCACGTCGGAGCCGTAGTGAACGATGGCGAGGCGGTCGTTCTCATCGAGCAGATCGACGAGGCGCAGGGCGGCGCGGCGGGCCTGGGCGATCTTCTCACCCGACATCGAACCCGAGCGGTCGATCACCAGCGAGAGGCTCACGGGAGCGCGCTTCGCGTTCGGCACGTCGACGGCGCTCACCTCGAGGGTGGCGAACACGTCGCTGGTGCCGGGCACGAGGTAGGGGTGCGAGAGCTTGCCCGTCATGGTGAGCGAGCCCGGGTTCCCAACCACGACTGGCGGCGGCGGCTGGGGCTGCTGCGGAACGACGATTTGCGGGGGCGGGGTCGGCGGCGGAGGCGTCACGGTCGGCGCGTGCTTCGGCAGGCCAACGACGACGGCGGTGAGCAGCAGCGCAGCGGCGATTCCGAGAAAGGCAGTCGTTCGGTTCATGGCGTGCCTTCAAACGGGCCGCCCTCGTAAACGATCTGTCACAGGAAGAAGCGACGCGGATTCAATGGGTTGCGTGGTTGGATGCGTTCGTGCCCGCATTTCACCTGGCGTTGCTCTCAGGCATCGCACACGCCGCGTGGAACGCGCTGGCCAAGACGCCGGGCAAGGAGCGCGCTGCGACGCTGGGCGCACTCATTCTCTCTGGCGTGTCGGCGGTGGGGTGGTGGCTCATCACGGGCGCGACGGGGTTTCCGTTGTCTGCCGCTCCGTGGATCGTGCTCGCCGGCCTGGGTGAGACGCTCTACGTCTACTCATTGGGCATGGCGTACGCGCGCGGCGATCTCGCGCTGACCTACACGGTGTCTCGAGCCTCGGCGCTCGTCTTCATCTGGCCGTTGTCGGCGTTGGCGTTTCACACAGTGCCGTCGCTGCTCGCGCTTGGCGCCACGGCCCTCGTCGCGCTGGGCATTCTGCTGACGAAGCCAGGCGGTGGCGCGTCGACGTTTCATCTCGGGTGGACGTTGTCGACCGGCGCGGCCGTGGCGGCGTACCACACAGGGTACAAAGGCGCTGTCGATGGCGGCACCGCGCGCGTGCTGGCCTTCATCGGAGCGGTGTCGATCTCGATTCCGCTGCTCGTGGCGCTTGTCGGGCGTGACGTTCGGGCCCAGCTGCCGGCGTTGCTGGTGCGACCGAGGCTGTTGCTCGCGGGTGTGCTCTGCGCCGCCTCGTTCCTGCTGATGCTCGAGGCGCTGGCGACCTCGGAGTCGGGCCGCATTCTCGGCGTGCGCAACGCCTCGGTCGGCTTCGGGCTGTTGTTCGCGCTGCTGCAGGGAGAACGACTGGGCCGCAGGCAGTGGCTCGGGTTGCTGGTGTTGTTCGCAGGCGTCGCGGTGTTCGGGTTCGAGCAGACGCGTTGAATCAGGGCTGGCCGAGCGCGCGCTTCACGGCCCCTGCCCAATTGCCTGTCGTGTTGAACTCGACGGTCTCGTTTCCCTTCGTCTTCAGCGTCAGCACGGTGAAGCGTTTTCCAACCGCGCCGATGGTGCGGGCCGAGACGCTGGCGATCTCCGAGAGCGGCAACAGCTTCAGGGTCGCCCCTCGCACCACGACGATGGTCGAACGGGTGAGCGCGAGCCCGCGCCGCTTGTGATTCCGCGCCCACGTGATGGCCGTCCACGGAGCGATGACGAGACAGACGACGAGCCCCAACCAGTGCGGCTGCAGGAAGAACGTCGGGATGAGAGAGGGCTCCTGCGCGACGAGGGACAGCGTCTCACCCGCCTCGCTGCCGAACGCGACGACGAGGCCGATGAGCCCGCCCACCGATGCGAGCATCAGCAGCAGCCACCACGCCATCGCGTCCTGGTACTCCGACACCCACGTGTCCTTGCTCGCGGCCATCACGGCTTCGAGCTCACTGCGCAGAGAAGGCTCGAGCTTCGACCAGGTCGTCTTCGTGAGGGCGGCCATTCGGTCGAGTGTGCCATGTCAGGGCGGTCGCGCGATGCCGTCGGCTCCGAACGCTCCCGTGGCTCAAATCGGCAGAGCACCGGAAAAACGGACCCACCGGTCCCCACAAGGGCGTCAGTGACCTGCTACCGCGTCTGCTCGAGCGGGTGTGGGGTGCAGGAGCACGGTTGCGGATGCACCTGACGGGGTGTGACGAACGTTCCGTTGGGGAAGCGCGTTTCCAAGTCCTGCTTTGCGACTGACGGTGCGGGTTCGATTCCCGCCGGGAGCTCTTTCAGCGCGTCTTCACGCACTTCGCGGTGTCGGCGCCCGAGTGAGCGCAGGCCTCGCCGTCGCGACAGCAGAGATCCATGCACTGATGATGGGCGCAGCGGCAGCGGCCGGCGGCGAGGTCGGCTCCGGCGCAGTCGTCACTCGCTGGAACGCCGGCGTCGAGTGATTCACGGGCGACGTTCTCGGCGGCGCGATCGATCGCGCGGTTCACCTGCTTGCAGTCGAGCACCGACCACGCTGAGCGGTACTTCGAGAGCAGGGCCTCTCGCTCGGCGGGGTCCATCTTCTCCTTCTCGAGTTGTTTCCTCAGCTGCACGATCTCGGCCTCGAGCTGCTCTCCACGCGCGCACGCGAGCGTGTTGACGTCGAAGGCCTTGCACTCGACGACCCACTTCTGGCCGATGCGCTCGATGGCGTTGGGGAACTGGCGGAAGAACGGTGGCAGCTCGCCCTTCACCTCGCGCGCGAACCACGCCTTCCAGACGCCGGGCCAGAGCTGATCGCACGACAGCGGAGCAGCCGAGAGAACGAGCGAGAGCATCAGCGACATGGCGGCAGTCTGGGCCAGCTGAAGCGATTCGTCATTCGACATGGAGCCTGCCGAACGTTGACGGCACAATGCGCGCCCGTGGCTCGCGACTCCGACGGTATCGACATCACGCTGGCGAAGGCGAAGCCCGACGCAGGCACGTCGAAGGCCGACACGTTGCCGGTCGAGCCGCAGGGCAAATACGAGCAGCCTTCTTCAGGCGGTGACGTCGAGCTCGGGCGCGGCGGTATGGGCCGTGTGCTGCGGCTCGAAGACGTTCACCTCAAGCGCGAAGTGGCGGTGAAGGAGCTGCTCTCGATTCACCACCCCGCGATGTCGCAGGGCCCCGCGCTGGCGAACCTCTTCATTCACGAAGCGCAGGTGCTCGCGAAGCTCGAACACCCGGGCATCGTGCCCATCTACGAGCTCGGCCGACGGGCAGACGGCACGCCGTACTACGCGATGCGCAAGGTGCGCGGGCAGTCGCTCACGAAGGCGCTCGAGGCGTGCAACTCGCTCGACGATCGGCTCTCGCTGCTGCCCACGCTCGTCGACGTCGCGCACACCGTCGGCTTCGCGCACGCGCAGGGCGTCACGCACCGCGATCTCAAGCCCGACAACGTGATGGTGGGCCCGTTCGGAGAGACGCTCGTCGTCGACTGGGGCCTCGCCGTCATCGAAGGTGGCGAGACCGACGGCGAGCTCGCCGGCACGCCCGCGTACATGAGCCCCGAGCAGGTGAACGGCGCGAAGATCGATGCGCGCAGCGATGTCTGGTCGATGGGCGTGATGCTCTTCGAGCTGCTCAGCGGCACGCTGCCCTTCGACGCGTCGACCGTCACCGAGCTGCTCAACAAGGTGAAGAACGACGACGTGCCGCCGATTCGCCGGCGCGTGCCGAAGTTGCCGGTGCCGCTGGTGAACGTGTTGAAGAAGGCGCTCCATCGAGACCCGGGGCAGCGGTTTCAGAACGGGGAAGCGCTCGCGGTCGCGCTCGATCAGGCGATTCGCGCCCGCACGCCGCGGCCAGTGACGCTGCCGATTCTGCTGGTCGCCGTGAGCCTCGCGTTTGCCATCGCGTGGTGGCAGTCGCGTGGCGTCATCGGCTCGCTCGAGTCGGAGCGGCAGTCGTTGAAGCTGCAGGCCCTCGACGTGGCGCGTGCGCGCTCGCAGCAGGTCGCAGCGTCGGCGGCGCAGGCGCTCAGATCAGATGACCCGTTCGAAGCGAACCGACTGGCCCGGCTCGCCGAGCTCGATGGCCCCGTTCCCCTCGCGGCCGGCGTGCGCATGCTGGTCGCCGAACGCGGAGCGCCCACGCTCGTGTGGAAGGTTCCGGTCGAGGCCGGCTGCGCGCCCGTCGCCGTCACGAAGCAGTTGGTCCTGTGCTCGACCTTGAACGGCGTCGAGCTGTTCGACGTCGCGACCGGCGCTTCGAAGGGGCGGCTGTCGGCGGGCCCTGCAGCGGGGTGGCTTCCTGCGCTCGCGGTGTTGTCCGACGACACGGTGCTCGCCGGTGCCGACAACCGAACCCTCTTCCGCTGGGACCTCTCGAATCCGTCGGTCCCCGAGACCCTCGCGTTCCCGGACTCGATCACGGCCCTCGCTCCGACAGCCGGTGGCGTCATCGTCGGCCTGCGTGACGGCTCGTTGTTCCGTCAGCCACGCGCCGGTGAGCGTGAAGCGCTGCCGTCCATCGCAGGTCGCGTGAAGGCGCTGGCCGCTGATGGAACGCGCTACGCGGTCGGTGGCGACGCGCTGCTGCGGGTGTCGTCGCTCGATGGAAAGCAGGTGACGCAGCTCGACCGCACGGCGCTGGCGCTCGACCTCGGTGCAGGTGACGCGCTCTTCGTCGGCGTGGAGCGGTCGGTGTTGAAGCTCGAGAAGGGCTCGGTGACGCACGTCTTCTCGGGCCATCGCGACACGGTCACTGCGCTCGCGGCGGGGAAACGGCTCGCCTCGGGTGACGCGGAGGGCTCCGTTCGGGTGTGGTTGCCCGAAGGCCCGGTGTTGACCCACTGGCGGGCCTTCGAGCCCGGCGTTCAGGCGATGACCTGGTCTGACGATGAACGCCTGCTCATCGTCGCGCCGCGTGGCCGTTCGCTCGAGGCGTGGTCGGTTCCCGAGCCCCTGAATGAGCTTCCCGACGAAGGCGTCTCGACGTTCCAGGCGTTCTGGCCGCGTGGGTGGCTGCTCACCGGGCTGCGTGACGGGCGCATTCGCAAGGTCGACACGACGTCGCTGGCCATCGACTTCCTCGAGACGAAACACGTCGGCGCCGTGCGCGCGCTCGCCGAGGTGCCGGGCGAGGAGCGGCCTTCGGCGCTCCGTCAGCTCTCGGGTGGGGACGATGGCAAGGTGCTCGCGCAGCGCTGGAACGGAGAGGTCGAGACACTCGATGACGCGAAGGGCCGCAAGGTGATCGCGCTCGACGTGTCTGCCGACGCCTCTCGAGCATGCTGGTCGTACGACGACGGCACGGTGGTGCTCTGGGCGCTGAAGGAGGGCAAGGAGGTGCGGCGCCTGCGTGAGGCGCCGGTGCGGGCGATCCGTTTTGCGCCCGATTCGTTGGTGGTGGCGCTGGGCCGCGACGACAAACGGGTGGCGCTGCTCGACGCGCAGGACGGAAAGGAGAAGACCCGCCTCGAGGAGACCGACGCCGCCGTGCTCTCGGTTGCCTGGGCGGGGGAGGGCGTCGTCGTCGGCCTCGCGAACGGCCACGTGCAGCTGTGGGGCCTCGCCGAGCACCGTGCGCTGCGCACCTTCACCCAGCCGCAAGATCGCGCGAACGCTGTGGCGCTGAGCCCCGACGGGAAGCGGATGGTGGTGGGCAGTGACGATGGCCACGTCTACGTCTGGGAGTTGTCGTCAGGCGCGCTTCTGGCCGACGTTCCAGCCGATGCCGGCGAGGTGAAGAGCGTGTCGTTCATCGGCAATGACTCGGTGTTTGCCGCTGGCACTGATGGCCGCGTGCACCTGTGGCCGCTGACGCCACCCTGACGACAGTCACCCGGCCCTTCCACGCTCCGCACCTTTCGGGTACGTCACTCGGAGCCACGCGAGACGCTCTTCGTCCACCGCTGGCCAACGACGAATGACCACCGAAAGCACCACCGAGCAGGTCTCCGAGCGGCAGGCTTCCGCGCCCAACGACAGCACGCGGAACGGCCACGCTCTCCTGACTCCGAACGCAGTGTCCGAAGGCCGAACCACTCCAGACGCCACCGAGCCGCCAGCCGCCTCGTTGAAGACCGGCGAGGGCAACGACGCGCCCGACATCGACCCGACCTGGCTCGATTCTGACGCCGTGCGGGTGCTGTTGCGCCTCAAGCAGCACGGGCATCAGGGCTACCTCGTCGGTGGCTGCGTGCGCGATCTGCTCATCGGCCGCACCCCGAAAGACTTCGACATCGCCACCAGCGCGACGCCGAACCAGGTGAAGGGCCTGTTCCGCAACTGCCGGCTCATCGGCAGGCGCTTCCGGCTCGCCCACGTCTATTTCAAGGGCGGCAAGATTCTCGAGGTGTCGACGTTCCGCGCGAACCCGACCGTCGTGGAAGAGCCGCAGCCCAGCGAGGCGCTCGAGGGCGAAGTGCGCACCGAGGGCACCGAGCACATCGCCGACGCCGATCGTGAAGCGCTCGCCGCCGTCGAGCAGGGCCAGCCCGTGCCCGACGCGCTCGTCGAAGACAACGCCGACGAGGGCACCGCGCCTGCGGCCATCGCCGCCGAGCCTCAGCAGAAAGAGCGCGACCTGCTCATCACCGAAGACAACACCTTCGGCACCGAGCTCGAAGACGCCCTGCGCCGCGACTTCACCATCAATGGCCTCTTCTACGAGCCGGTGAGCGGGCGGGTGATCGATCACGTCAACGGCCTGCGTGATCTCGCCTCAGAGCAGATTCGCACCATCGGCGACCCCGAGCAGCGCATGCGCGAAGACCCGGTGCGCATCCTCCGGGCCGTGCGCTTCGCAGGGAAGCTGGGGTTCGACATCGAGTCGCGCACCTACGCGGCGATGGAAGGCTCCATCGAAGATCTGCCGCGCTGCTCGGCGCCCCGGCTGCTGGAAGAGACCTTCAGGCTCATTCGTGGTGGTGGCGCTTCGCCTGCGCTCAAGCTGCTGCTCGCGCTCGACGGCCTCAAGCACCTGCTGCCGCCGGTGAACGACTACCTCGCCGAGCAGGACGCCGAGGGCCAGGCCGAGTACTTCAAGTCGGTCGCCGAGATGGACAAGCTGGTGAACGCCGGCACCTCGTTCGACGACTCGATGTTGCTGGCCTGCATTCTCTTGCCCATCGCGCTCGACGAGCCCGAGCCAGCCGAGCCTCCCGCGCCGCCCGTCGTGGCTGCCGTCGAAGGTGAAGCGCCGGTCGAGCCCGCGCCGGTGGTGGCCGCCGAAGATCGTCCGCCTTCCGTCGCGAAGGCCATCGAGCTGTTGCTGAGTGAGCTGGTGCGCACGGCGCGGCTGCCGCGTCGCATCGCCGAGCGCTGCCGCATGGTGCTGCTCTCGCAGAAGACGCTGGCCGGGCTGCGTCGTCGCCGTGGGGGGCTGCAGGGCTTCCGCAGCCACCCGCTCTTCAACGAGTCGCTCGCCGTGTTCGAGGTGTGGGTGCGCGCGACGGGCGAGCACAAGGCTGCGCTCGATTCGTGGAAGGCCGGCGCTGCGCCCAACGTGGCCAACGACGCCGAAGGGCCGCGCCGCCGTCGTCGTCGTCGCCGCCGTGGTGGTGGCGGCGGTGGCGAGCGCCAGGCTGCGGAGTGAGCGACCGGCTCCGTGAACCCCATCGTCCATGCAGAGCTCTCGTGGCTCGCAGGCGTGAGGCTCACGGAGCGCCGTGATCGTCTTCTGGTGACGCTGGCTGGCGTCGTGCCCGACCTCGACGGACTCAGCCTGCTGGGCGGCGTCGACGCGTACGCGAAGTGGCATCACGTGCTCACGCACGGGCTCGTCGCAGCCGTCGTGTGTGCCCTGCTGTTCGGCGCGCTGGCGAAGCGGCGCCTCATGGTCGGCCTGTTGAGCTTCGCGGCCTTTCACCTGCACCTGCTGTGTGACCTCGCGGGCAGTGGTCCCGGGTGGCCCATCACGTACCTCGCGCCTTTCAGCCGCGTCGAGACGATGTGGAGCGGGCAGTGGAACCTGGCGAGCTGGCAGAACTCGGTCATCGGGCTGGCGGCGACGCTGGCGGTCTTGTCGTGCGCGCTGCCCTTCGGTCGAACCCTCGTCGAGCTGTTCTCGGCGAAGGCCGACCTGAAGGTCGTCGCCACGCTGAGAGCCCGCTTCTCGCGTCGGTCATAAGTCGCCACAACTGCCGTGAACGACCCAGTTGTGGCGACTTATGCCGAAGTCATTCCTCGCCATAACTGGCCATTCGAGGTGAGTTATGGCGAGATATGACGATTCTTCGAGGGAAACATGGTCTCACTATTTGGTGGTCGACCGTTGATTGCTCGCGATGCCGAGCGTCACACGCTCGTCGACGCCCTGCAGTCTGACCAGCCTGAACTCGTCGCCGTCTACGGCCGCCGCCGGGTGGGGAAGACCTTTCTCGTGCGCGCCGTCTGCGGGCCCGTGCTCGCCTTCGAGCTCGTCGGCATTCACGACGCCGATCTGCCCACGCAGCTGCGGGCCTTCTCGGCCTCGCTCGAGAAGGCCACGAACGCCGTTGCTCCGCTCGAGCCGCCCGCCGACTGGCCCCAGGCCTTTCGGCAGCTCGCGAGCTTTCTGGCCGAGCGGGCGAAGCGTCGTCGCGGGGCTCCGGTGGCGATCTTCTTCGACGAGGTGCCGTGGCTCGCGTCCCGGCGCTCTGGCTTCCTGGCGGCGTTCGAGCACTTCTGGAACACCTGGGCCGGGCAGCAGCCGTGGTTGACGGTCGTGCTCTGCGGTTCTGCCGCCTCGTGGATGCTCGAGCATGTCGTCACCCAGCGCGGCGGGCTGCACAACCGGGTGACGAGGCGGCTGCGCGTCGAGCCCTTCACGCTCGCAGCGGCCGAGGCGTTGCTGGCCCACCGCGGCGTTCGGCTCGATCGCCATCAGACCATCGAGCTGTACCTCGCGCTCGGCGGCGTGCCGCACTACCTCTCGCAGGTCGAACGCGGGGAGTCTGCGGCGCAGAGCATCGACCGCCTCTGCTTCGCCCGTGATGGCCTGCTTCGCGAGGAATTCGACACGCTCTTCTCGTCTCTCTTCGACGGCGCCGAGCGGCACGAGGCGGTGGTGCGACTGTTGGCGAAACGACGCCGCGGAATGACCCGCGCCGAGGTGCTGAAGGGCGCGAAGCTCGACTCGGGCGGCGGGGCCTCGAAGGTGCTCGAAGAGCTCGCGCAGTCGGGGTTCATCGCGCAGACGCCGCGGCTCGGGCGCACGGTGCGTGAAGGCGTCTACTGGCTCGCCGACGAGTTCTCGTTGTTTTCGCTCTCGTGGATTGCGCGCGGCCGTCGGGCGACAGGAGACGGCAGCTGGGTGCGCCGGCGCGGGACCCCCGCGTGGCGCGCGTGGGCCGGCCTCGCCTTCGAGGCGCTGTGTCTCAAGCACATCAAGGCGCTCAAGCAGGGCCTCGGCATCGCGGCCGTCGAGAGCCTCGAGGCGTCGTGGTCGGCCAGATCGGGCCCGGGCCAGAAGGACGGTGCGCAGATCGATCTCGTCATCGACCGCGCCGATCGCTGCGTGAACCTGTGCGAGATGAAGTTCTCGGCAGCGCCGTTCGTGATCGACAAGGCGTATGCGCGCGAGCTCAGACAGAAACGAGACGCGTTTCGAACTGGCACCGGCACGCGCAAGGCCATCTTCCTCACCCTCGTCACCTCGGCCGGGCTCATCGAGAACGAGTACTCGCGCGAGCTGGTCGCCCAGTCGGTCATGATCGACGCCCTGTTCGCGAAGTGACGTCGGCGTCAGTCGTCGTCGGGCACGACGCGCACGGCGTCTCTGGGAAGCGCCTGCGCCGCCTTCGCCCGGGCCTGCTTCTCTTCTGAATAGAAGCCATCGCGCAGCGAGAACGCGTCGGCCTTCGCGAGATCCGCGGTGATCACGGCCTTGGTACCGAACTTCTTCGTGATCTGATCGAGCGCCGCGTTGAGCTTGTCGTTCTTCGGCGGCGCTTCGGGCGCGAACAGGCCGAGCTGTTCGTTCAGGCCGACCAGCTCCTGGGCCGAGACCCCGGTGAGGCGAATCTTCCGCGACAGGTCGGCCTTCGACAGCAGCGCGCGCGCCTCGCGGTAGAGCACCTGCCCATCGTCGGTCGGCGACTCGAGCGTCTTGCGGCGCGTGATGCTCTGAAAGTCGTCGTACTTCACGGTGAGCTGCACGACGCGGCCCTTGAGGCCTGCCTTGCGCATGCGGCGGCCCACCCGAAGGGCCTGCCCGTGCAGATGCGGCGCCAGCGCCTCTTCACCGAGGAGGTCTTCGTCGAACGTGTCCTGCGCGCCGATGCTCTTCGCTTCGCGGTCGGGCACCACGACGCGGGGGTCGATGGCGTTGGCGAGCTCCCAGAAGTGCTGCGCGGAGGAGCCCAGGTTCTTCGTCAGCCACTCGCGATCTTTCGAAGCGACGTCGCCGATGGTCTTGAGGCCGAGCCGCACCAGCACCTCTTCGGTCTTCGGCCCGACGCCCCAGAGGCGCGAGACGGGCAGGGGCGCGAGGAAGGCCTTCGAGGTGCCCGGCTCGACCACCTTCTGCCCCGCGGGTTTTCCGGAGTCGGAGGCGATCTTCGCGACGAACTTCACCTCGGCGATGCCGGCCGAGGCTGGCAGGTGCAGCTCGTCTCTGATTTCTGCGCGAATGCGCTTCGCCAGCGAGACGGGGTCTCCGAACAGCGCCTGCGAGCCGGTGACGTCGAGGAAGGCCTCGTCGAGTGAGAGCGGCTCGATGAGCGGGGTGTAGCGCTCGAAGATGCGGAAGACGGCCTCGCTCGCGTCGACGTAGGCATCGAAGCGCGGCGGCACGACGATGGCTTTCGGAGCGAGCTTCACGGCGCGGCCCATCGGCATCGCGCTGCGCACGCCGAACGGGCGAACTTCGTACGAGGCCGCCAGCACCACGCCGCGCTGCGGGTGCCCGCCGACGATGACGGGCTTGCCCTTGAGCTTCGGATCATCGCGCTGCTCGACCGACGCGTAGAACGCGTCCATGTCGAGGTGAATGATGGCGCGCTCCCAGGTCACGGGCGTACCTGAACCCGAGGCTCAGCCCGTTCGCAAGCCGCTCAGAGCAGCTCGTCGCGAACGCGTGAGAGCTCGGCTGGCAGCGGGCTTTCGACTCGCATCACCTGCTGCGAGACCGGGTGCGTGAACTCGAGTGACGCCGCGTGCAGGAAGAAGCGGCTGAGGCCCGGGTGTTCGCGGCCGGCGTAGCGGGCGTCTCCGACGATGGGCGCGCCGATGGCCGACAGATGCGCACGCACCTGATGCAGCACCCCGGTGAACAGCCGCACCTCGACGAGCGACACCACGCCCTTGCGGCGCAGCACCCTGAACGCCGACTTCGCGGGGCGTGCCTCTTCACCTTCGAACGCGGGGCGAACATGATCACCCGCGTGAACCAGCGGCAGCTCGATCTCGCCTTCGTCGGCGATCGGCCCGCGCACGAGCGCCACGTAGCGCTTGTCGACGCCGCCCGACTCGCTGAAGGCCGCGCGCATCGTCTTCCACGCTTCGGCCGTCTTCGCGACGAGCAGCACGCCCGAGGTCTCGACGTCGAGGCGGTGACAGAGGCCCGCTTCACGGGGGTCGTCCCCGACGCTCGCGAGCACCGGCCACGTCGAGACCAGCGCGTTGGCCACGGTGCCGGTCTCTCCCGGATCGATGGGCTGCGTCGGCACGCCTGCCGGCTTGTCGATGGCGATGAGCGCGTCGTCTTCGAAGAGCACCGTGAGCGTGAGCGTCGCGTCGGCGACCGCCCCTGCCGGAGCGTCATTCACCTCGACGACCACCGTCTGCCCCGCTGCGAGCGACACGCCCTTCTTCACGCGCCGCCCGTCGACCCGCACCGCGTCGGCCTCGAAGAGCGCCTTCAGCCGGTTGCGCGAGAGAGACAGCTTCTCTCCGATGAACACGTCGATGCGCTGGCCAGCTGCCTCGGTCGGCACCTTCAGCTCATGGCGAGTCGTGTCGGTCACGCGTGAAGCAGGGCCTCATACACCTCTTCGGCCGTCTGGAACCGATCGTCGGGCTCCTTGCGAATCAGCTTCATGGCGACGCGCGCGAGTGTGCGATCGACGCGCGGGTTCATCGTCGTCAGCGACACCGGCTCGGTCTCGAGCACCTTCTGCCAGAGCTCGTACGGCGTCTTCGCCTCGAAGGGCGGCCGGCCCGAGAGCAGCTCGTAGAGGATGACGCCCAGCCCGTAGAGATCGGTGCGCGCGTCGAGCTGTTCACCAAGCACCTGCTCGGGCGCCATGTACCGGAACGTGCCCACGAGCCGTCCATCGGCGGTCACTGCGCTGTCGTCAGCGAGGTACTTGGCGAGCCCGAAGTCCATCAGGCGCACCGTGCGATCTTCGTCCACCATCACGTTGGTCGGCTTGAGATCGCGGTGAATGAGCCCGTGCCCGTGAATGTACGCGAGCGCTTCGGTGAGCTGCAGCATCGCGTCTTTCAACCGCCCAACGCGCTCCTGACGGTTCAGGGCGACGAGCTCGATCTCACTGGCGCGGGTGCCGATGGGGCGCTGATCGGCAGGCCCGGGAAGGTCGTAGGGCACGGTGTACGCGCCGGACACCGAAGCGTTGGTGTCTGGCTCGTCGGCGAGGTTCGCGAAGCGGCGCACCGACTCGGGGCCGCTCTCGTATTCCTCTTCTTCGTCGCTCGCCGAGCCAGACCACTCGTCGCTGAGCGGCTCTTCGCCGAACGTCGCGAGCGAGAACAGGCCAGAGGGATCTTCGTCTTCTTCGTCGGCCTCCTCGCCTTCGACGCTCGCGTCTTCGTCGCGCTCGGTGTTCATCGCCTGGCGGTGCAGCGAGATGGCGCGCACGAGGCCCTGATCACTCTTGAGGTCTTCGTCCGAGAGCGACAGGTAGTGCCGCAGCGTCAGGCCTTCGACGAGCTCCATCCCCAGGTACGGGTAGCCCTGGAAGACGCCCGTGTCGTAGACGCGCACGACGTTCGGGTGCGAGAGGTTCTGCAGCGTCTCGAACTCGCGGGCCAGACGCCGGGCGGCGCGCGGGTCGAGGGCGGGGCCTCCCGTGAGCAGCTTCAACGCCGCGTCGTCACCTGTTCGGCGATCGACCGCTCGGTAGACGGTTCCTGCACCGCCGCTCCCCAGCGTCTCGAGCACACGGTAGGGGCCGATCACCTTGGGGGGCATTCGCGGCGCGGAGCCTAGGGAAGAACCGGGGCCTCGTCTAACTGGTGGATGATCAGCGACCAGCTGGCCAGCTGATCCGACTGCTCACGGCGATGAGCGCTCTGCGTGACGCGGGTCAGGAAGACACTGCGTGTCAGGAGGCTTTGAGGCGGTCGGCACATCTGCCATACGGTGCGCGCCTCACGAGACGACATGGACGAGATCGCAGAGCTCGAGAGCCAGGTGAAGCAGCGTGACGTGCCGAAGCACGTCGGCATCATCATGGACGGCAACGGCCGCTGGGCCGAGTCGCGTGGGCTCAATCGCCTCGAAGGTCATCGCGAGGGCTCGAACAGCGTTCGTGAAGTGACGCGCTCGGCACGGCGAATCGGGCTGAAGGCGATCACGCTGTACGCCTTCTCATCGCAGAACTGGTCGCGCCCGCCCGAAGAGGTCGCAGGGCTGATGGAGCTGCTGCGCGAGTACCTCACCAAAGAGCGCGACGAGATCATGGGCAACGGCATCAGGCTCAACGCGATCGGCGAGCTCGAGAAGCTGCCGAAGTACGTGAAGGAGCCCCTCGATGCGCTGCGGGCCGAGAGCGCCAGCAACCAGGGCCTCGTGTTGACGCTCGCGCTCTCGTACGGCGGCCGTGAAGAGCTCGTGCACGGCGTGCAGGCGCTGGCGGCGAAGGTCGCGCGCGGTGAGCTGAAGCCGGCTGACATCACCGAAGAGTCGGTGACGAAGGCGGTGTGGACGCACGATCTGCCCGCGGTCGATCTCGTGATTCGCACGAGCGGCGAGCAGCGGTTGTCGAACTTTCTCCTCTGGCAGACCGCGTACAGCGAGTTCGTGTTCAGCCCGATCGCCTGGCCGGACTTCCGGGCGCGGGAATTCGCCGAGGCGTTGCTGCATTTCCAGACCCGCGAACGGCGCTACGGACTCACCGGAGCGCAGCTGCGTCGGGCCGGGACGTGATCGCGTGACCGAGAAGAATCGCAACCTGCTGTTGCGGGTGGTGAGCGCGCTGGTGCTCCTGCCCGTCGTGCTCTTTCTGCTGGCGAAGGGCGAGTTCTACACGGCGGTGCTGCTCGGCTTCGCGGCCGCCGCCTGCGCGTACGAGTACCTGAAGATCACGCTGAAAGAGCTGTCGCCCATCGCCTGGGGCACGGTCGCGCTCGTGGCGCTGATGCCGCTCGTCGTCGCGTGGCGGCCGAACGACGCGACCGCGCTCATCTCGGGAGCGACCGGCCTCGTGCTGTTCTCTGCCTGGGTCTATCACCTGCTCAACGGCCCCCTGCAGGACGGCGTTCAGCGCACGGCGCATCTGCTGACCGCGTTCATCTACGGCCACGGTGGGCTCACGGCGCTGATGGCGATTCGGCAGATGCCCGAAGGCATCTGGTGGGTCGTGGCGGCGCTCGTCATCACGTGGGGCAACGACACCGCGGCGTATTTCTTCGGCCGCTTCCTCGGGAAGCACAAGCTCTACCCCGAGGTGAGCCCGTCGAAGTCGTGGGAAGGCTTCTTCGGCGGCTTCGTCGGGGCCATCGGCTTCATGTTCATCGAGCGCCAGTTCTTCGCCACGTTCCTCACGGTGACCGACTGCATCTTCCTCGGGCTGTGCGGCAGTCTGCTCGGGCCGGCCGGCGATCTCTGTGAGTCGATGCTCAAGCGTGCGTACGGAGTGAAGGACTCGGGCAACATCATTCCCGGGCACGGCGGCATGCTCGATCGCGTCGATGCGCTGATCTTCAACGCCCCGATGGTGTTGCTGTACGTGCAGTTCCTCCGCCCGAACCTGTGAAGACGCTCTTCCCCTGACGGGCGGGATGCGCTGGGGCCCCTCGTTGGTTAACGTGGCCCACTCATGTCCGGCGCCCAACAAGCAGTCGTCTTCATCGTCTTCCTCGGCGTGCTGGTGACGGTGCACGAGCTGGGGCACTTCCTGGCGGCGAAGTGGGCCGGCGTGAAGGTGGTGAAGTTCTCCATCGGCTTCGGCCCGCGCATCTTCGGCTTCAAGCGCGGAGAGACCGAGTACCAGGTCGCCTGGGTTCCGCTCGGCGGCTACGTGAAGATGCACGGCGACTACCCGGGTGAGGAGCACGACCTCGACGACCCCGATCGCCACCGCGGCCTCTACGCAGCTCCCTGGTGGAAGCGCGCGATCATCATGTCGGCTGGGCCGGCCTTCAACCTCATCTTCCCGGTGTTCGCGTACTTCTTCGCGCTGCTTGGCGAGCAGACGTACCTGACGCCTCGAGTTGGTGGAGTGGCCGCCGACATGCCTGCGGCCATCGCGGGCATTCGCCCTGGCGATCTCATCACCCGCGTCAACGGCGTCGACATCGTGCGCTTCGACGAGATCTCGGAAGCCATCGCTGGTGCAGAGGGCGCGATTCCCATCACCGTGAAGCGCGGCGAGCAGGACCTCACGTTTCAGTTGAACCCCGTCGTCACGGTCGACGAGGCGAACCCCATCGAGAAGACCCGCAAGGGCATGCTCGGCATCATCGCGCAGGCCTCGGCGCCCGTGGTCGGAGTCCCCGCCGGCTCCCTCGCGGCCCAGGCCGGTCTCGAGACGTTCGACCGCATCATGGCGATCAACGATCAGCCGGTCGCCGACGAGGTGCAGCTGAATCAGAAGCTCCAGACGCTCTCGGGGCCGCTCACGCTGAGCGTGGTTCGACTCGAGACGAAGAGCGTCGGTGGGCTGCCGTACACGAGCCCGAAGACGCTCACCCTCACGCTCGAGAAGCAGGAAGGCGAAGGCTACTCGGCCCTCGGAGGCGCCGAGTCGAGCGATCTCTACGTCGCGTATGTGCTGCCGGGCAGTCCTGCCGACAAGGCCGGCCTCAAACGCGGAGACCGGTACGTCTCGGTCAACGACGCGCTGGTGAAGTCGTACTTCCTCTTCGACATCAAGATGAAGGCGCACGAAGACCGGCCCTTCAAGCTCACCTGGCAGAGCGGCACCGAGACGAAGTCGGCCTCGGTCACGCGCGCTGCCGAGACCTCGTATGACGAGTTCAAGAACGCCCGGAAGTCGCTCATTCTCGGCACGGGCCGATTCTTCTCGTTGGTCGCCGATCCGACGCCGCCGGAGACAAAAACCATCATCGTTGGCCCCAAAGACGCGCTGGTGATGGCGGTGAAAGAAGTGCCGAAGGCCATTCGCACCATCTCCCTCGTCATCGTGAAGCTCTTCACCGGTGGCGTGCCGCTCGACGCGGTCGGTGGACCGATTGCGGTCTTTCAGGTCGCCACCAAGAGCGCCGAAGCCGGCCTCGACACGTACTTGATGAACATGGCCCTGGTGTCCGTGAACCTGGGGCTCGTGAACCTGCTCCCGATTCCGATCTTCGATGGCTTCGCGCTGCTCGCGGCCTTCTGGGAGGGTATTCGCCGTCGCCCGATTCCACTCCGCGTGCGCGAGTACGCGAACATGTTCGGGCTGGTCGTCATCGCCATGCTGCTGGTGCTGGTCTTCAAGAACGACATCACCAAGCTCTTCCGCTAGAGCGGCCCTCGATGTGGCTGGCCCTCGACACCTCGTGTCTGACGCTCTCACTCGCGCTCGTTCGTCCCGGCGGCGAGGTGGTGGAGCACGAGCTGATCGCTCCGCCGACGAAGCAGAGTGACGCGCTGCCTCAGTGTCTGAACGCACTGCTCGCGCGCAACGGCGCCACCCTGAAAGACCTGACCGGTCTCGTGAGCGGACTCGGGCCCGGCTCGTTCACTGGGCTGCGCATCGGGCTCTCGTGTCTGAAAGGCCTCGCGTACGCGCTGAAGATTCCGCTCGTCGGCGTCTCGTCGCTGAAGGCGCTGGCGCTCGACGCACCGGATGAGACCGACCTCTTCTGCACCGCCGTCGTGAAGAAGAACGAGCTGTACGTCGGCAAGTACCGGCGCAGCGGAGCAGCCATCATCACCCACGAGCCCGAGAGCTCACTGCCCATCGCCGACTTCGCGAAGCTGCTGCTCGCCACGCCTGCCGCACGAATGGTCGGCCCGGCTGTCGTCGACTATCGCGCTCCGCTGCTCGCGCTGGGCGTTCCTGCTGAGCAGGTTCTCGATGCGCCCATCGTTCCGTCTGCCGTCGCGTTGGCGCGCCTCTGCACGATGCCCGAGACGTACGACGCAGCAGCTGCCTTCTCGCTCGAGCCGCACTACCTGCGAGGCAGCGGCGCCGAAGAGAACCCGAAATTCCCACCGCTGCAGGGCGTGGAGTCGAAGGCCCGCCTGCTCACCCCGAAAGAGTCGTGACCCCCATGTCCGAGCCCATCATCGCCGTCGTCGGAGCCACCGGCGTCGTCGGCAAGCAGATCATCCAGGCGCTGCTGCTGAAGGATCACCCGGCCGATCACGTGCGCGCGTTCGCCAGCGAGCGTGGAGCAGGGGAGGAGGCCGACTACGGCGACGACACCCTCACCATCGAGAAGTACGGCGAGGAGTCGTTGCGCGGCGTGCAGGTCGTCATTCTCGCAGTGCCTCCCGAGGTCGCGAAGCCGATCGCCGAGACCGCGCAGAAGCTCGGCGTGTGGGCGATCGATCTCTCGGGCGCACACCGCCTCGACGAGAAGGTGCCGCTGGTCGTGCCGGGCGTGAATGACGGCGTGCTCGATCGACCGTTCACCGGCCGCGTCGTCGCGCTCGCGCACGCGGTCACGCAGGCCTTCACGCGGGCGCTCGAGCCGCTGCGCGCGGCGTTCGGGCTGCACTTCGCCGACGTGACGGTGCTGGGCGGGGCGGCGATGTTCGGGGCTCCCGGCGTCGCGCACCTCTCGAAGCAGACCGCCGAGCTGATGAATGGGAAAGATCCCGACAACGAGATCTTCCCGCACCGGCTCGCCTTCAACGTGATCCCCTCGGTGGGCCCGGTCGAGAACGGCCTGTCGCTTCAGGAGCGCGTGCTGCTCGTCGAAGCCGCGCGCGTCTGGGGCGGAGAGAAGATGCCCGCGCTGACCGCGACCTCGATTCTCGTGCCGACGTACCACGGCATCACGCTCATCCTCTCGGCGCACCTGGGCCGACGGGTCGATGCCGAG
The DNA here is from genome assembly GCA_943370055.1 of Archangium gephyra. Taxonomy (GTDB): domain Bacteria; phylum Myxococcota; class Myxococcia; order Myxococcales; family Myxococcaceae; genus Xiheimicrobium; species Xiheimicrobium gephyra_A. The sequence continues at coordinate 53,474 of CALRPN020000017.1, read as the reverse complement.
GGCGTTCGCGCCACGCTCAAGGCCGACACGGGCCTCAAGGTGCTCGACGATCCCGCCGAGAACATCTACCCGATGCCGATGCTCACCACCGACGACGCCACCATTCACGTGGGCCGCGTTCGCGCGCTGGGAGAGCGGGTGCAGCTGGTCGCCGCCACCGACAACGCCTTCCGCGTCGCCGAGTCTGCGATCGACATCGCCTTCGAACTCGCCGATCGCGACTGACAATTTGTCACTCGGGCTGCTGCCCCGACGACCGGTTCCCCTGCGATTTCGGGGGCATGCTGGTGCTGGCGGGGTGGCAGACGGGTTGCTACGACCGCCCATGTCCATGCGTGCTCTCCTTCTCGTTCTGGTGGCCTCCAGCGCCTTCGCGCAGACCACGGGCACCACCGTCGTTCCGTTCGGCATTCGCGAGACGCCCAGCGCGCAGACCGATCAGCTGATCATCGGCGCATCGTCGTGCGGCACCAGCCGTCTCGTGTACTGGGTGTGGAACCAGCTCGGCACGCAGGCCTGCAACAACATGCGCATCTGGGCGACCGAGAACTCGTGCGGCAACGAGCCGGCGTCGGGCGACAAGGAATACGACAGCGTGAGCGTGCTGCTCTTCCGCAGCGTCGGCTCCACGGGCTCGTTCACCATCAACATCGACGAGCTGCCGGGCTTCGCGAAGTCCGACACCACGACCCCGTGTGGCGGCGCGAACACCCTCACGAAGGAACACAAGATCTGCGCGTCGGCGCCCACAGCCCTTCAGTGCGGCCTGCAGAACAACACCTTCACGACGGCGACGGCGCTCCGAATCATCTACGACGCCCAGCCGCCGAGTGCCCCGATCGTCAGCGCGGTCTCGTTGCGCGACAAGGCGCTGGGCCTCTCGTTCTCGGTCAGCAGCGACACCACCGAGATCATTCCCTTCGTTCGCAAGCAGGGCGACACCGACTTCACGCGCCGAGACAACATCAGCCTCGGCACCAGCCGCGAGGTGATCGTCGATCAGCTGCTCAACGGCACCACCTATGACGTGAAGCTGCGCGCCATCGACGCCGCCGGTAACGAGAGCGCCGACAGCGAGATCGCCTCGGGCACGCCTCGCCGTACCATCGGCTTCTGGGGCGCGTACCGTGACGCCGGCGGCACCGACACCGGTGGTTGTTCGACTTCTGCGCTCGGCCTCTCGCCGCTGCTCGCGCTCGGTTGGTTCTTCAGGAGACGTTCCCGATGATGGTCGCCGCTCTTTCGCTCGCGCTGCTCTCCCAGATGCCCGGCCAGGTCAGCGCCGGAGCTCTGGCTGGTGAGAGCCCCCGCACGTTCACGCTCGAGCTCAAGCTCGGGCCGTACACGCCGATGATCGACAGCGCGAAGTTCCCCGGGCTGGGCCCGAACGATCAGCGCCCCTACGCGCGCGTCTTTGGCGGCACGCCGATGCTGATGGGCGAGATCGGCCTCGAGTACATGATCTTCCAGAAGTTCGGCACGATCTCCGCTGGTGTGGGAGTCGCGTACGCCGAGAAGTTCGGCAAGGCCGTCGATGCCGAGACCGGAGCCCGCGCTGATCAGTCCACCGGCCTGCGCATTCTCGCCATTCGTCCCGGCCTCTCGTACCGCTTCGACCTGCTCGCGCTGAAGTACAAGATTCCCCTCGTGCCCTACGTGAAGGGCCAGTTCGTCACCATGCCGTGGTGGGTCGTCAACGGCGGCGCCCTCGAGTACGCCGACGGGCTGCCGGCGCAGGGCGTCTCGTTCGGCATGGCCGGCACGGTCGGCCTCTCGTTCATGCTCGACATTCTCGATCAGCGTCTGGCGCGCGACTTCGACTCGTCGATGGGCGTGAACCACACGTACCTCTTCGGCGAGTTCAACCTGCAGGAGATGTTCACCTCAGGCACCGCGCCGCTCGTGCTGTCGAGCCGGCACTGGCTGTTCGGCCTCGCGTTCGATTTCTGACAGAGTGCGCGTCTTCGTGCGCGTGCTCGTCTCCCTCGTCGTTCTCTGCTGCTCGAGCGCGTGCGTACGCTCCGTTCGGGAAGAGCGGCGCGAGCAGCCCGTCGACACCGGCCAGCGCGTCTCGCTCTCGGCCCAGGGCCTCCGCCGGTGGGACTTTGGCGATGGGCAATTCGCTGAAGGCCAGCTCGTCGAGCACACCTTCGCGAAGGCCGGCCGCTACGAGGTGAAGGCGTTCGAGAAGGAGTACGTCACCGATCGCATCTCGGTGCTGGTGCAGCCCCGAGATCCGTTCCGCGCGGTCGCGCCGGACGCCGAAGCGGTGCTGGTGTTCCGCTCCTTCGACGACATCGAGCCTGCCATCGACTTCGTGGAGCGGCTCGGCACCGCGTCCACCGTGCTTCGCGCGATCGATCGCGCGCCGGTGCTTCAGTTCCTCCTGGAGCCGGGGGCACAGGGCGTCGCGTCGTTCGACCGTCTCGAAGGCGCAGGGGCGTACCTCCCGTCGAAGGTCGAGGCGCTCGTCTCGTTCTTCGGCGTGCACGACGAAGCGCTCGCGCAGAAGGCGTTTCGGGAGTTCCTCGTCGACCACGGCTGGCGAGACGAGGGTCGTCCCGGCCGGTTCGTGTCGTCGTCGCTGGCCGCCGAGCTGCTGGGCGATCGCGGAACCGTGTTCTTCGTCACAGCAGAGAGCGAAGCGGCGGTCGATCAGGCGGTCGCGCAGCTTCGGAGCGCCCCGAACCTCGGGCTCGAGAGCGATCCCCTCGCGGCGAGCGCCATCGCCCAGCTCGCAAGTGGCGGCGTCGCGGTGCTCCTGCGCTCGTCCGCTCCTTCACGCGCGGCCGGCGCGCTGAAGCCGGGCCAGTGGTCGATGGCCCTGGGCGCGCTCAAGTTCTCCAACGACGAAGCGCGGCTGGTGGGGCGCATCATCGCCGACAAGCCGCTGTGGCAGACCCCGCCCAGCTCACGGCCTGCGCGCCTGCTTGCCCACGCGCCGGAAGGCCCCATCGCCGCGGTGGGAATGGATGTGCCGCTCGCGCAGGTGCTCGACGCGTTCGGGCTCTCGCCGAAGTCCGACGGCGACGACGAGGTGCGCGGGGGCCTCGCCATTCTCAGCCGAAGGCTCGATCTCTCGCTCTACTTCGACGTCGAAGAGTTCCTCTCGGCGACGATTCGTGGCGGCGGCATGCCGAAGATTCGCTTCACGTTGCTGGGCGAAGCCTCGGTGCCCGATCGCGTCGCGGTGCAGGGTGTGCTCGAACGCCTGCTCGCGCGCCGCAACGTGCCGTTCGACTCGGCTTCAGAGAAGGGGCTCACGGTCTGGCGCACCACGGCCGAAGAACAGCCGCTCGAGCTCGCCCTCGACGCCGACACGCTCTTTTCGCGGTGGGGAAGACCGATCGCAGACGCGGCTGCAGTCGACCTGGTGACCGACCTCGGCAAACGCGCCGAAGGGGCCTGCGGCCCTGGCCACCTCACCGCCTTCGTCGACGTCGGCCAGTTGGTTCGCGAGCTGCTCCGGCCCCGACGCGTGCCGGGGCTCGACGCGCGCAAGGTCGTCTCGACCCAGGCGCTGACGTCGACGTTCATCTCTCAGGTGACGAACCTCGACCAGCTTCTGCTCGATCTCGCCCCAACGCCGCAGGGCGCTTCGGTCTACCTCGAGGTCAAGCTGTCGAAACGAAACGCCGGCGAGTAGACCTCACCCATGTCGCTGACCGTCACCGTCCGCTACTTCGCTGCCGCGCGGGAGAAGGCCCAGAAGAGCCAGGAGCGCATCACGCTCCCCGACGGCGCCACCGTGAAGACGTTGCTCGACACGCTCTTCGCCAGGAGCCCCGGCCTCGCGTCACTCTCGAAGAGTCTGCGCGTCGCGGTCGACGAGGAGTTCGCTCCGCCCGAGACGCCGCTCACCGATGGGGTCGAGGTCGCGCTCATTCCGCCCGTGGCAGGAGGCAGCGCAGGCCTCTTCAAGGTCGTCGATCGTCCCCTTCAGGTGAACGAGGTCATCGACGCTGTCAGCGGGCCGACCCAGGGCGGGCTGGTCACGTTCTCGGGAGCCGTTCGCCGCATCTCGAAGGGCCAGACGGTCGACCACCTCGAGTACGAGGCCTTTCCCCCGATGGCCGAGAAGCAGATGGCGAAGATCGCTTCAGAGGCCGCTGAGCGATGGCCCGGCGTTCAGGTCGCCATCGTCCACCGGGTGGGACGACTGGAGGTCGGCGAGCTGGCCGTCGTCATCGCGGCCTCGGCGCCCCACCGCAAAGAGGCCTTCCTCGCCTGCGAGTACGCCATCGACCGGCTCAAGCAAGATGTGCCCATCTGGAAGAAGGAAACCACCACGGATGGCGCTGTGTGGGTTGGCCTCGGGCCCTGACGCTGCTAAGGCTTTTGGTCTCATTTCGGGCCGAGTTCGTCCAACGAGGAAACGATTCATGCGAGTTGAAATGCGAATGGCGCTGCTCGGCGCCTTTGTGGGGTTCATCGGAGCGCTGACGCCGGCCTGCACCAAGCCGTGCAACGCCGACACCTGTAAGACCGGCTGCTGCGACACGGCGGGGAAGTGTCAGGGCGGCGATGAGCTCGCGGCCTGCGGCACTGCTGGAGCCAAGTGCTCGGCCTGTGGCGAAGGCCAGACCTGCACCGACAAGGCGTGCATCACCCCCATGGTGATGCCGGTCGATGCTGGCCCCGGCCCCTGCAAGACCGACAACGACTGCAAGACCGACATGCGTGGGCCGATCTGCGAGAGCGGCAACTGCATCGCCAAGTGCACCACCGACCTGCAGTGCGCCCGCTACATGAACGGCTCCATCTGCGATCTCATGTCGGGCAAGTGCAACCCGGCGCGCGTGGGGACCCGCCTCGGCCAGGGCTGCAACAACGACGCTGAATGCCAGGAGGGCTTCGACTCGGACGACCCGTGCTACTCGAGCGGCCCCGGCTGCATCTGCAACAAGGGCGACTCGCCGGCGAACACCAACGCCGCGGGCACCTGCCGCCGCCGCCTGCAGGCGTGCGAAGAGTGCGCGAACGATGATCAGTGCGGCTCCGACGGCATCATCTTCGGGCCCCCCGGCGGCATCGGCGTCGGCAAGTGCTCCGCCTTCATGGGCGACGTCTCGGGCAAGAAGTTCTGCCGCTACGCGAAGGTCGGCCAGTGCCCCTGCGGCACCATCGACGACGGCACCGGCTTCTGCGCGCCCCAGTCGAACAGCTGCTCGCAGGTCGGCTGCAACGAAGACAAGAACTGCCCCTCGGGCTCGGTCTGCACGGTGAACCAGCCTGACGCGGGCGTCGGCTCGTGCGGCGGCATCTGCGTGCCGCGCTGCCGTTGGGACTTCGTCAACAAAGAGCTCGTCGCGCCAGGCTGCCGTCCCGGAGAGGTTTGCTCGGTCGACTCCAAGAACCTCGACCCGAACTCCATCTTCTACGGCTCGGGCCGCTGCAAGCCGCCCTGCAACGACGACAACGACTGCCGCCAGTCGGCCAACAACCCGTTCGGTGGAATGAACCTCACCTGCCGCGCCGAGAAGGATCGCTCGGGTGGCGACACCGCCAAGCGCTGCCGCGCGAACGGTCCCTGCATGGACAACGCGGAGTGCCCCGAGAAGGCGAACCCCGACGATCCGTACCTTGGGTACTGCGACCGCGGCTCGTTCATCTGCGAAGACAACACCTGCCGCGCGGGCGACGACCCGGTGACGGGCCAGCCGTACCGCGACTGCCGCTCACCGTTCGCGTGCGCGCTCGAGAACGGCAGCAAGATCTGCAAGAAGCAGACGTGTCTCGAGCAGGGCGGCGCCGGCAACGCGTGCTCCACCGGCGAGTACTGCTGCGGTGAAGACAAGAACAGCGACGGCATGCCCGACCCGTGCCCGCCTCCCGCCGAACGCAACGACGTCGGTTGCTACAAGGCGCCCGAGCCTCCCTTCTGCTCGACGTGCATGAGCGACCAGGACTGCAACAACCTGCCGCTGCCCTCGTGGATGACGGGCGCAAACGCGTGCGCCAACGGCAGCCTCTCGCCCTCCTGTAGCCCGCTGCCGATGAAGTGCATCGTCGGTCTGCGCACGATGACTGGTGAGCTGACGGTCTGTGCACCCGCGACGGTCAACGACAAGGGCGCCGTCTCGGCGAACAGCTCACGCACCAAGGCCGATCGCGGCTGCCCGGTGAACTACGACGAGACGCCCATTCGCGTGCAGCGCGGAGGCTCCGACCCCGACTCGTGCGCGACCGATATGGACTGCCAGGCCGGCGCTCCGATGGGCCGCTGCGGCCCTGACCCAGCACGCCGGCTGCAGGACGGTGGCGTGATTCGCACCTGCCTCTGCCCCGCTGGCTCCGGCAAGACGCAGTGCCCGAACGATCTCGACGCTGGCATCGAGTCCGAGTGCCTCGACGGCGTGCCCGGAAGCCCGAGCGTCTGCATCGAGTCGTACGTCTGCGTGTTCCCCGGCACCCGCTACGTCCAGCCGAAGGATGGCGGGTTCGGCTGCGGGCTCACCGCGCCGTAAACGTCGACTCGTCGTCTTTCCGCCGCCCAGGTCCTTCCGAGGTCTGGGCGGCTTTTTTCTGTCAGGAGGCGCGTGATGGGCTGGGGCTACTTTCTCGACGCGACGTTGACGCTGCCGAACGCCGCCTGGAAGACCATCTCTCCAAAGAAGACCGATGCGTTCCCGACGAAGGTCGGCTGGTGGGGCTTGAAGGATCCCGAGCTCGAGCGGCGCTTCGTCGACATGTTCGGTGACTGCTCGAAGGGCTGGTCGCTGGCGAAGGTGGTGAAGACCTTCGGGCAGGGCGAGTCGATCGCGACGATCACCTCGGCGAAGGGCTCGACCACGATTCGCATCGTCGACCTGCTCAGCAAGGACATGGACACCGATCTCGCGCGTGGTGTGTCGGCGCTCTTCGAAGCCGCCGCGCCTCTCGGTGGTGAAGGCAGCGTCTCACTCGTGAACGATGGCACGTACGTCGGTGAAGACGGCGCGACGGTCACGCTCTCGAAGGGCAAGCTGTCACGCAAACGCTTGAAGGACTCGTGGGCGCTCGCCGAAAAGCTGGGCGCGCTCATGTACGGAGACGACGAGGGCTTCCTGGAAGATCTCGAAGACGAAGAAGAGCCTGCTCCGACGCCGGTGAAGAAGAAGGCTCCTGCGAAGAAGAAGAAGGTGACGAAGTGAACACCTTCGTCACGACATCGTGCACCGGCCACGCCCACCCCGAGGTCACGATCACCTTCGTCGAACCGCCCATCGTTCCGCACGGTGAACGGTTGCTGCTCGGGTATCTCGAGAACGCCGTCGCGAAGGGCACACGCTTCGAGCCGGGGCAGACGCTCGGCCTTGGGGGCCACCTGCTGCGGTTCAAGCAACGGGCAGACGGCACGCTCGGTCTCGAAGAGCCGGTGCCAGCGCCGAAGGAGACGTGGATCGAAGCGGTCGATCGCACCGTGCGTGAGGTGACGTTTCAGCGTTGGGTGAACGAGAGCTTCGACCTCGAGCTCGCGTTTCCGCCCGTGCGCGCGTCGGTGATGGTCTCACGCTGCTCGGAAGACGCCGACGCGGTCGTGCTGACCCGGGTCGACGCAGGTGACACTGCGAAGTCCTGGTCGGGCTGGTCGCTCTCGTGCACGCAGGATCATGATCACGGCGATCGGTTCACGCTGCCGCTCCTCGCGTTGTCAGCCCTGCGCCCCACGCTCGTGCCGTTCCTTGCATTGCCGATGGGCAGCGTGGTGGTCGCCACGTCGGGACCCGCGCACGTGTTCCTCGACGGGAAAGAACTGTCTCCGAAGCCGGGCTCGTACCTGCAGGTGCTCAACGAGCGCGCGTCGAAACGCCGCTCATCGCCGCCAGGCGCGTGACGACTCGACGACGGCCCGGTAGTGCGACAGCTCCTGCTCGGTGCGCTGCTCGGTCCACCCGCGCGCCTTCGCCATGCGCTTCGCCACGGTCTCGGCGATGCCCAGGCCCTGATCTCTCGCGCGCAGCACCAGCGTGAGCCGGCGTGAGAGCACGTCATCGAGCGTCTCGGCGAACTCGTTCTCGATGGCCTCGTCGACCTGACCCATCAGCCACGGCAGCTCGCTGTCGACGCGGGTGTTGGTGTCGGCGCTCGCCTGGCAGCGCTCGATCACCTGCTTCGCGCGGCCGCCGTACATCTCGACGAAGCGCTTCGCCGTCTGCGCGTCGAGACGATCGCTGGCGAGGCTCTGCTCGAAAGCGTGCAGCACCTCGTCGGACTCCATGAAGTTCTTCGCGCCTGGCAGGGGGCGATCATCGGTCGTGGACGGTTGCTTCAGGCCCAGCTGCTTCACCACGCGATCGACGACCTCGGCCGACATCGTGCGGTACGTCGTGAGCTTGCCGCCGGCGATGGTGATGAAGCCCTTGCGCTCGACGATGACGTGCTCACGCGAGACCTGCGACGCGCCCGCGCTGGAGTCTGGAGGCGCCAGCAACGGCCGTAGTCCCGACCAGGTGCTGATGACGTCATCGGGGACGAGCTTCGCGTCGGGGTAGTAGTGATTGGCAGCGTCGAGCAGGTAGGTGATGTCGGCGGCCGTCGGCTCGACGGTGTCGGGTTTGCCGTCGAAGAACGTGTCGGTCGTGCCGACCGCGGTGCGGCCCAGGCCCCAGGGAATCGTGAACATCACCCGCTTGTCCTTCGGGTGCGTCATCACCAGCGCGTTGCGGGCGGGCAGGCGCTTCTCGTCGACGACGAGGTGAATGCCCTTCGTCGGCTTCAGCAGCCGCTTCTCGTTGGCGAGCGCACGCACTTCGTCGCTCCACGGGCCGGTCGCGTTGACGACGAGCTTCGCGCGAATGTCGAAGGTGTTTCCGGTGAGCACGTCGGTCGCGCTGACGCCGCTGATGGCGTCGCCCTGCGTGAGGAGCGCTCCCGCCCGCACGTGGTTCGCGATGACGGCTCCCGAGTCACGGCCGTCGAGCGCGTTCTCGAGCGTGAGCCGCGCGTCGTCGGTCATCGCGTCGTAATAGAGGATGCCGCCCGTGAGGCCCTGCTGGCGAAGCCCCGGCTCGAGCTCGAGCGTCTTCTGCGCGCGGTGGGTCTTGTGGTTCTTGTAGCCACCGAAGAAGCAGAGGGCCTCGTACATCCACAGGCCGATATCGAGCGTCACCAGCCAGCGGCGATCGCCCTTGTAGTGCGCGACGAGGAAGGGGAGCGGCCGCACCAGGTGCCGCGCGAGCCGCATGAGCCGGTTGCGCTCGTTGACGGACTCGAAGACCAGCTTGATCTCCCCCTGCTCGAGGTAGCGCAGGCCGCCGTGAATCAGCTTCGTCGACTTGCTCGAGGTGCCGGCCGCGAAGTCGAGCTTCTCGACGAGGGCCACCTTGAGGCCACGCAGCACGGCGTCTCGCGCGATGCCGGTGCCGGTGATGCCCCCGCCCACGACGAGCAGATCGAACGTCTCGTCAGCGAGGGCCTTGAGCGTGCGAGCGCGGGGAGAATCGACGACGGCGGTCACGCTTCGTTCTTACGACGCGGCGCGGCGAACGCCATCAATTCTTCGGCGTGACCGGCACGGCCTGATGAACGGGCCGCTGCGTGCTGAGCCAGACGCCGGGCAACCAGACCCACACCTCGAGGTTCCACACCCACGTGCCGGCTTGCCACTGCCCTTGAGGAACAGGGCAGGGCGGAGGCGTTTCGACCCGTGGCGCCGGAGCCGGCATTCGAGCGGCGAGCTCGTAGCGGGCGCGCTCGGCTTCGTTCACCTTCCACCAGCCTTCGAGCCAGACCCAGGCCTCGCCCGTCCACTCGTAGTACCCGTCGATCCACAGCACGTAGGGCGCGGGCTTGAGCGGAATCGACTGCGCGGGGGCGGGCGGCGGAGGACCGGTTGGCTCGGGGCGCGGCTTCGGTCGGCGGGCCTCTGCCTCGCGCCAGCGGCGTTCTGATTCTGCCTGCCATCGGCGACGGGCTTCGGCTTCGGCGGCCGCTTCGGCCTTCTGACGCTCGAGCTCACGCCGGCGCGCTTCGATGTACTCGGCGTCGGGTCGTGACGGAGCAGCGAGGCCTGCGGCGTACTTCTCCCGGCGTTCGCGCTCGTAGGCGGTCTCGACCTTCGGCTCGGCGAGCTTCGCTTCACGCGCGGCGATGTTGGCGGCCCGGCGCGTCTCGAGCTCGGCGTACTCGACTCGTCGGCGCTCGTTGTCGATGGCAACCTGCTTCGCGTGGGCTTCCGATCGTCTGCGATTCTCTTCGGCCAGACGCGCGGCGTCTTCGGCCGCGAGTTTGCTGCGTTCTGCTTCACGCTTGTCGAGCTCGGCGATCCACTCGGCCTCGGTGACGTTCGGCTCCATGGCTCCGCGCGCGAAGATGAAGGCGGCGCCTTCGTAGTCGTTGGGCTGCTCTGACCAGATCTCGATGACGACTGGCTGGCCCGCAAGCACGGGAGGCGGTGCGTTCTTGTCTTCGTTCCGGCGCTCCCAGTGCAGGAGGAAGGTCGTGTGTTCGCGGCTCCGTTCACCGCCGACCACGAGCTGCACGGGCGTGAGATCGGGCCCACGCGGGAACTCGAGCGGCTCGAAGCCCGGCTCGGGCTGCGTCACCGTGACCGGCGGAGGCTGTTGCAGCGGAATCGCGACCTCGATCTGCACGCCAGCTCGCTGCGGTGGGGGATTCCACTCGGGCTGCGGTTGCACGACCGCCGGAATGGGTTGCGGAGGAGGAGTCCACTGCGGCTGCGCGACCGGCGCCGGAGTCCACGCGGGCTGCGGTTGCGCGACGGCGGGGACCGGCTGCGGCTGCGGTTCGACGACGACGACCGGTGGACGCTCGATGCAGCGCGCCTGATTGAACACGGTGTCGACGACGTCGCGTTCGTCTTTGCCTTCTTTCACCCGATACGTGGTGACCCAGCTCTCTTTCAGCCGACGATCATCTGCGATGCGCCAGCGCAGGTTGCCCTTGAGCCCGCGCGGCGCGACGAGTCGCAGTGAGTACCATTCGCCCCAACGCGCTCCGAGCGTCTGCGTCTCGATGCGAAGCGGGCCCTGGGCGCACGCGCGCGTCGTCACCAGCGTCTTCTCTTCCGCGGTGACGGGCCTCAGGTACGCGCAGCCCGTGAGCGACGTGAGGAGCAGCACGAACAGGGAACGCATGGCGCGCTCAGGACGAAACAGGGGTGGGTGTATTCAGATCTTCCGGCGCTTCCCGGTGCGTTTGTACGCGAGGTAGTCGGCGACGATGGTTCCGTGATCGAACACCAGCTCTTTCGGAAGCGCGTCGATGGGAAACGCCTTCGCGTCGGCGGCGTCGTCCGTGCCGATGGGGTCGCCCTCGGCCCAGCCGATGTACACGGTCGAGATGGTGTGTTTGCGCGGGTCGCGTGACGGGTCGGAGTAGGTGAAGAACTGCTCCGAGAGATCGACCTCGAGGCCGGTCTCTTCGTGCACCTCACGAACACAGGCAGCGTGCAGGGGCTCGCCTTCGTCGACGAACCCGCCAGGCAGCGCCCAACCGATCGGCTCGTTCTTGCGCTTGATGAGCACGATGCGATCGCCTGGCAGCTCGACGATGCAGTCCACGGTCGGCGTGGGGTTCTTGTAGGTCGCCATGAACGGGCAGGTTAGCGCGCGGGGCCGAGGCCACTAGCGAGAAGAGCGGGGCGACGACGGGCGAGGCTCCTTCGATCGTTGCCACGCCTGCCAGGACGTCTCGGCTTCATCGAGCAGTTGCTCGATGCGCATGACGTCAGCGGCGGTCAGCACCGGTGACAGCGGCATCATCACGGTGGCGAACAGCGGGTGCGACGACTCTCCGGCACGCACCGAGATCTGCGACGGGTAGATGCCCGGCGGAGACGTGACGATCGCGGCGTCGAGCTCGCCTTCGTAGGCCGACAGCAGCCGCCCGAGCACGTGCACGGCAAACAAGCCGTTCTCATCGCCCTCGACTTGCACCTCACGCAGCAGCCCGAGGGGGCCGACGCGATCGAACGTCAACCAACAACCATCGGACTCCAGGGTGACGTCTCTTCGCGACGGAGACAGCTGACACCCGAGCTCTCGGGCGATCTGCTCCATGTCGGAGAGGGGAATCTCGAGGTGGGCCGAGTCGGCCACCAGACTGACCTTCACGTTGGACACGTCCCAATGCCTAACGAGGCACTTTTCGCCGCGCTACAGCTCGACCTTCTTCTCAGCGAACGTGGTGCCATCGTGGCGCATGAGAATGCTCTTCCCCTCGGCCTTGGTGATGATGCCGACGGGCCGCCGCCAGATCGACTGCAGGTTCTTGAGCGTCTCTTTGGCGTAGCCCGGGTCGAGATCGACGCCGTCGTGTTTGTGCGCGAGGACGAGCTCGCCCTTGTTCTCGAAGTTGGCGTCGATGATGTCGATGACGGGCTGGCCGAAGTTGGTGAGTGACTGCAGCAGCTTGTCCTTCACCTTCTTGAACTCGCGGGTGGCGATCTCCCACGTGTTCTTCTTGTCGTTGAAGTTGAACGTGAAGAGCTTCTGCTCGATCGCGAACTCGGGCGTGAGGAACTCGTCGATGAAGGTGACGTCGTTGTAGTGCTTGCGCACCTCGAAGATCTTCGCGCGGCCACCACCCAGCTTCTTGTCCCACGAGCGCCGCGCGCGCAGATCGTCGCACTCGTCCCATTCCTTGCCGTAGCGGCCCTTGTTCCAGCGATCTTCGATGTCGCGGAACAGCTCGATGCCGACCTTGTACGGGTTCAGCTTGCCCTGCTGCATCGCCATGGTGCCGGCGTGGTGGTCGGCGTAGTCGAGGATCTCGTGATCGCGCAGCGCGCGCGTCGTCATGATCGTGGAGTGCCAGTAGCTGGCCCAGCCCTCGTTCATGATCTTCGTCTGGGCCTGCGGCGCGAAGTAGTAGGCCTCTTCGCGTACCGTGTTGAGAATCTCGCGCTCCCAGTCCTCCATCGGCGCGTGCTCGAGGAGGAAGGCCAGTACGTCACGCTGCGGCCGCTCGGGGAACTTCTTCGACTGCTTCTTCTCGTCCTCGAGCTTCTTGCGCTCCTTCTCGAGGAAGTCGGCCGGGTTCACGTACGGCCGCATGTAGTCTTTGTCGACCTTGAAGCCCTCGGCGCGCACGTTCACCTGCGACTCGGCGGTCTTCGGGTCGGGGTTGCGCTTGATGTGCGGCGCGTGCTGGTCGATGAGGTTCTCGAGCGAGAGCGCGACGTCGATGAACTCTTCGACCTTCTCGACGCCGAGCTTGTCGATCCACCGGCGAATCCGAGTGGCATGATTTGCCATCTCGTCGACCATTTTCCGGTTGGTGAATTTGAACGTGAAGTTGTTCTTGAAGAAGTCGTTGTGGCCGTACACGTGGGCCATGACGAGCTTCTGATCGACCTCGGCGTTGGCCTCGAGCAGGTAGGCGAAGCAGGGGTCGTTGTTGATGACGAGCTCGTAGATCTTCGAGAGCCCGTACTCGGACGACTTCGAGAGCTGCTCGTACTCCATGCCCCAGCGCCAGTGCGGGTAGCGCGTGGGGAAGCCGCCGTACGCGGCGACCATGTTGAGCTCTTCGGTGGTGAGCACCTCGAAGACCTGCTCGAAGAAGTCGAGGCCGAAGGTGCGCGCGTAGCCCTCGATCTCGTTCTTGAGATCCATCAGGCGCGGCGTGAGTGACTTGGGCATTCAGCGACCCTTCCCGAGGAAGTCCTTGATGGAGCCATAGATCGCGTCTTTGTCCGCGACCTCGCTCAGCGCGACCTTGTCGTGATCACCCAGGTGCTCGCGCAAATCCTTGATGAACTGACCTGACCCGTACGGCGACTCGACCTGCCCGTACGCGAACTGGTTCACGTCGGGCAGAATGTCTGTCTTGAGCACGTCGATGCACGCGCGCGTGTCGTCGGCCGACCAGTTGTCGCCGTCCGAGAAGTGGAACGGGTAGATGTTCCACGACGCAGCCGGGTAGTCGGCCTTGATGATGTCTCGACACAGCTTGTACGCGCTCGAGATCATCGTGCCGCCCGACTCGCGCGTGTGGAAGAACGTGTCGCGATCGACCTCGCGGGCCACGGCATCGTGAATGATGAACCGCGTCTCGAGGCCTTTGTATTGATTGCGCAGCCACGTATCGAGCCAGAAGCTCTCGATGCGGACGATCTCCTTCTGTTCGTCACCCATCGAGCCCGACACGTCCATCATGTAGATGATGACCGCGTTCGTCTGCGGCAGGCTCTCGAGCCGGTACGTGCGATAGCGCTGGTCCTGGCGCCTCGGCACGATCACCGGGTTGTCTGGGTTGTACGTGCCCGTCGCGATCTGCCGCTTGAGGGCTTCCTTGAACGTGCGCTTGAAGTGCCGCAGCGACTGCGGGCCCACCGTGTTGATGCCGGTGTACTTGATTCGGGTGGTGACGATCTTGTCGTTGCCCTTGTTCTCGATGTTGGGCAGCTGCAATTCCTCACTCAGAATCTGGGCGAGCTCTTCGAGGCTGACGTCGACCTCGAGCACGTGCTGGCCTTCGCCTTCACCCGCCTTGCCGCTGCCGTCGCCGGGCTGTGGTTGCCCCTGGCCGATCTGATCGCCAGGGTTGCCTTCGCCTTGACCCACGCCGCCCTGCCGCGAGCCGTGCTTGAAGCGGGGCACGTCGATGAACGGCACGGGAATGGAGATGAACTCCTTCCCCTTCTTGCCGAGCATCTCGCCCTGCTGCACGTACTTGCGCAGGTTCTGTTTGATCTTCCCGCGGACGATCGCCTTGAAGCGCGTGTGGTCCTGGTCGATGCGAAGGCCCACGAATTACTCCTTGGCGTCGCCGCGCGCGAAGATGCTGGCGACGAAGTTGAGCACGTCGGTGGCGCTCTCTTCGTCGTACCCGAAGTTCTTGATGAGCCGTGACTTCACGATGTCGATCTTCTCCTGCGTCTCGCGATCGACCACCGAGCTCACCAGCGTCTTCAGCTTGATCGAGTCCTTCTGATCCTCGAACAGCTTCAGCTCGAGCGCCTTCTGCAGCCGCTCGTTCGTGCGCCAGTTGAAGGTCTTCCCTTCGATGGCGAGCGCGCCGATGTAGTTCATGATCTCGCGCCGGAAGTCGTCCTTGCGGCTCTCGGGAATCTCGATCTTCTCTTCGATCGACCGCATGAGCCGCTCGTCTGGCTCCTCGTACAGGCCCGTGTACTTGTTCTTGATCTTCTCTTTCTGCGTATAGGCCTTCACGTTGTCGATGTAGTTCGAGCACAGCTTGGCGATGGCCTCTTCGTCGGCCGAGATCGCGCGCTGCACCTCGTTCTTCACGATGTCTTCGTATTCCTGCTTCACCGTGCCGAGCAGCTCGCGGTAGCGCTTGCGCGTCTCTTCGTTGGAGATCAACGAGTGTGCCTTGAGGCCGGCCTCGAGCTCGTTGAGCACCATGAACGGGTTGATCGACAGCTCAGACTTGTCACTCACCAGGGCGTTCGAGACCTTGTCCTGCACGAAGCGGGGGCTGATGCCCTCGAGGCCTTCACGCGTCGACTCCTTGCGGAGCTCCTTGATGTTGTCTTCCGTGAAATTCGGAAGTGTCTTGCCATTGTAGAGCTTCAATTTCTGCAAGACAGACAGGTTGTGCTTCTTGGGTTCTTCGAGGCGAGTCAACACTGCCCACATCGCTGCCATCTCGAGCGTGTGCGGAGCGATGTGTTTGCCGCGAATGCGCCGCGGGTTGAACTCCTTCTCGTAGATCTTGATCTCTTCAGACAGCTTCGTGATGTACGGGATGTCGATCTTGATGGTTCGGTCGCGGAGCGCTTCCATGAACTCGTTCGACTCGAGCTTCTTGAATTCGGGCTCGTTCGTGTGGCCGATGATCACTTCGTCGATGTCGGTCTGCGGGAACTTCTTCGGCTTGATGCGGTGCTCCTGCGTTGCGCCGAGCAGGTCGTAGAGGAAGGCCACGTCGAGCTTCAGCATTTCGACGAACTCGATGAGGCCGCGGTTGGCGACGCAGAACTCACCGTCGAAGTTGAACGCGCGCGGGTCGGAGTCCGAGCCGTACTCGGCGATCTTCCGGTAGTTGATGTCGCCGGTGAGCTCGGTCGAGTCCTGGTTCTTCTCGTCCTTCGGCTGGAACGTGCCGATGCCGACGCGATCCTTCTCTGAGAACACCATGCGGTGCACGCGCACGTGCTGGTACACCTTGCCCAGCTCGCCGCCGTAGTGCGCCAGCAGCTTCTGGAAGATGAAACGGCAGTGCGGGTTGAGCTCGCCCAGCTCGGGAATCGCGTAGCCATTCTCGTTCGCGACCAGCTCGCCGAAGAACTTCGGACGGAGGTCGGACGGAATCAGCTTCAGCGGCTCTTCGTGCAGCGGCGACTTCACGCGACCCGAGAGGACGGAGCCATCGGCGAGCGTGAGCTTCTCGTCGAACTGCCACGAGAATGTGTACACGGCGCCTTCCGGCGTGCGCGAATAGTCCTCGAGGCCGCGCTTGAGCACGCGGGCGATGGTCGACTTCGACGAACCGACGGGGCCGTGGAGCAGAATGACGCGCTTCTCGGCGCCGTAGCCATGCGCGGCGGCCTTGAAGACGTTCACCAGCTTCATGAGCGGAACATCGAGACCGAAGACCGCGTCACGCGCGCCGTTCTTCTCGTCACTGAAGAAGTGGTAGCGAATGAGCCGCTTCTTGTTGTCGATGTATTCGGTTTTCCCGTAGCTCAGGATCATGTCGTACACGCGCTGGTACGCAGTGCGCGTGACGTGCGGGTTGCCTCGAACGATGTCGAGGTAGGCGTCGAAGCTGCCCTCCCAATTGAGCTCGGCGTATTCCTTCTTGTTCTGCAGCGCCGCGATCTTCTGCGACCAGGCTGTCGTCATGGATTCCTTCAGTCCTCGGGCAAGGTGAGGCGTTCGTGGCCAGGTTTCCGGCGTCTCCCCCGCCGCGGACTCGGACCGCGGTGGCGCAAGCTTCAGGGCAGCGACGTCGCCGATGAGTATGGCACAGGGTCTCGATCGCGCATCCACTCGGGCCGGGCAGCCACTCGATCGGAGCGCTGACAGCTTGACAGCCGAGATTCTCGTCGTGTCAGTCGTCGACCCACACGCGGCGCAGGTCGTACCAGACGAGCGAGGGTTCGAGGCCGTGCACGCGTCGCTTCGCGAGATCGAGTGAGCGCCGCGAGGTCATGAAGAGATACGGCTGATCGGCGAAGAGCGTTCGGTGCAGCGTGCGCTCGAGCTCGCGGCGCTTTGGCTCGTCCCACTCCCGGCGGATCGCCTCCATCAGCCGATCGGCTTCGGCGTTCTCGTACCCGACGAAGTTGCTGCCGCCGTCACGCGCGGACGAATGGAACGTGCCGAACTGATCGCTCTCGAGATCCGACTCCGTCCACACGCGGGAGACGACGTCGAAGTCGCGCGCGTTCACGCGAGCATTCAGCGTGGCTACGTCGACCGTCTCGATGCGCACGTCGGCGCCTGCAGTGCGGGCCTGCTCCTGAAAGAGCGGCACGAGTTTGCCGAGGCGAACCGAGGTCGCCGGCACCAGAAAGGAGAACGAGAGCGGTACGCCCTCGCGAACGCGAGTGCCGTCACCGACGAAGCCTGCATCGGCAAAGAACCCGCGCGCCGCCTCCACCGAGAGCGAGTACGGCTTCACCTGTGGGTCGCACTGCGGCCCGTTCGCCCAGTACGGACACGTCGTCGGCGATTCGAGTCCGAGGTCGACGGAGCGCTGCACCAACTCGAAGGGATAGAGGTGGGCGAGCCCGCGCCGCACCTTCACGTCCTGAAACACCGGCCGCGCTTCGTTCCACGCGATGTACGAGTAGCTGTTGTCGACCGAGACGAGGCGTCGATAGCCCATTTGCGCCCAGGCGTTCTTCGGCTCCTCCAGCGCGCGCCACAACACCGGCTGCACCGTCGTCATCAGATCGAACTCGCCGCGCTCGAGCATCGCGGCCGCGACCGTGTGGTCCTTCACGAAACGGAAGACGAGGCGATCGACCCAGGCCTCACCCACGCGCGCGAGCGTCACCTGCACGCCCTTTTCCCAACCCTCGAAGCGATACGGACCCGTGCCGAGCGGAGCCTTTGCCATCACGCTCCAATCACCCGCCAATTGAGTCGCGGAGAGCATCGGCAACTTCGCCACCTGTCTGAGCGCGAAAGGTGAGGGCTCGCGCCACGTGAGCTCGACCGTGAAGTCGTCGATCACGCGGAAGGACCCGAGTCCACCGAAGTCCTGGCGCACGGCGCCCGTCGGACGCTTCGGGTCCATCACTGCATCGAACGTCGCGATCACGTCCTTCGCGGTGAACTGCGAGCCGTCGTGAAACCGAGCGTCCTTTCGCAGCCAGAAGGTGCTCGTGTGGTGATCGTCGGAGTCGCTCCATCGCTCGGCGAGCTGCGGCACGAGCGCGAGCGTCTTCGGGTCGATCGCGATCAACGACTCGGTGACGAGGTTGCGGGTGATGCGCAGCGTCCACGTGTCGCGGGAGGTCGCTCCTTCGATGCCGTTGAGCGTGACGGGCTCGACCATCGAGCGCACGACGAGCGTTCCACCGCGCTTCGGTGTTCCCGTCTCGGGCTCGACCGTGCCTTCGAGCCACGAGCGCGAGAGGGGAGGGCTGGCGTCGACGCTCGACACACTCCGGCAGCGGCCGCACGAGACGGCCACCACGAGGAGGATCAGAGAGACTCGTTTCACCAACGACGAGAGGCTCAGCCGACGCCGTTGAGCTTCACGTCAGTCGGCAGGTGAATCGCGACGGCGACCTTCGGGAACGCCTCGGCCGGCATCGAACGCAGCACGCCGTACGGATCGCGGAAGGTGACCTTCTCCTTCGTGACCGATTCGAGCGTGACCGCGTGGTTGAACTTGCCCTGATCGATGTCGACGACGATCGGCCGGTTGCGGAAGCCGCGCGCGTCCCAGCCTTCGAGTTTGCTGAACGCCTTCGACGCTTCGTTCTCGGTGAAGAGCCGATCGATCGAGTACTTCACGCCGAAGAGCTTCTCGAGCAGCGCCTGCTGGTTGTCGGGCTTGAGGCCCATGCGCTCGTCGCCCGTCTTCGTGTTGATCGACACGCCGAGCACGGGGTCGAAGTTCGAGAAGCGGCCGTTCGCGTACTCCATGGCGGCCGATTGGAAGATGGCCTGGCTCACCGAGCGGCCGTCACGCGCACGCTCGTCACCGTCACCGGGCCCGAGGCGAAGATCGCCACCGCCCATCATCTTGACCGAGCCCTTGCCGCCCGTGACACCCGCCATCAAGCGCGCGTATTCGGCAGGTTGATCGGCGACGAGCTCGAACTGCATCGAAGCGACGGTGCACGTGGTGGCCGTGCCCTGCTCGACGCGGTTCGGGTTCATCACGTCGGCGAGCACGCTGGCGAGGAGCTCTTCGCTGGTGGTCTGTCCCGTGAGGGTCGCGTTCAGCGGCTGCGTTGCGATGGTCGCGAGGTTCGAGAGCAGCGTGCCGCCAGCGCTGTCCTTGTCCGAGAGCGCTTCGGGAACGTTCTCGATGAGCGCGCCCATCACCGTCAGGCCCTTCGCGTCGAGGCGCGAGAGCACGGTCGCAAGCTGCCCCTTCTGCTCGGCGCTCATCGCCGCGAACGTCTTCGAACCCGTGATGCCGGCGACGACGGAGCCAGCCACACCACCAGCATCAGAGGCCAGGGTCTGGAGCAGCGAGTTCTTCACGTCCTTCGCGACGGTCTTCGTGTTCGAGAAGAACTCCTGAAGGTGTGCGGCGACCTCGGGCTTCGTCTGGGCCTGCTTGGTGAGGGTGCCAGCCTGACGAGCGGTCGTCGCTTCGGAGAGCGACGCGGCCAACTTCTTCGAATCGACCGGCTTCGGCGTCGCGGGCTCCCGTAGATATGACGGCGTCTCGAGCCGGTTCCAGATGGCGTCACGAAGCGCGAGCCGATCGGGATCGGTCTCGGCGCCGACGACACCTTCGTTCGCGATGTCGTAGATGCCCTTTTGCTTCAGCGCTGCGCCACCACCCAGCGAGTCGTCATCGGTGCCCGTACGCTTGATGCCGTCGAATCCGCTGCTTGGCTTCACCACGCTTCCGCGAATCGCGACGCTTCGAAGCAGGTTCGGATCGACGGTGGTGGCGACAGTCACCTTCGGCTGCTCGACGACAGGAGCAGGGGTGTTCGCCGGAGTCGTCGTGACCGCAGGAAAGCGAATCGGGCTGCCAGTGATTCGGAAGGGCATGCGCACATTGTCGCAGGTTTCGAAGTGCTTGTTGCGTCGCGAAAACAGCCGGAATCAGGGCGGTTTCCGATAGCCTCTGCCGTGATTTGGAGACCTTCGGCCACTTCGCGTTGCTCAAGCGCCTCGGAGCGGGCGGCATGGGCGAGGTGTTTCTGGCGAAGCAGCACGGCGGCGATCTCGTCACCGTGAAGCGAATTCTGCCGCACCTCACCGAGAACCCACGCTTCCTGCGGCTGTTCCTCGACGAGACGCGCATCGCCTCAAGGCTCGTTCACCCGAACATCGCGCGCATTCACGAGTTCGGAGAGTCGGACGGCGTCTGGTTCGTCGCCATGGAGTACGTGCCGGGGAAGGACTGGCGAGAGCTGCTGAGCCGTGCGCGTGAGATCGAACACCCGATTCCCGCGCCCGTCGTCACGCGAGTCGCGGTGCAGATCGCCTCCGCGCTCGATCACGCGCACGCCGCCACGGACGCGCAGGGTCGAAGCCTCAAGATCGTTCATCGCGACGTCTCGCCGCACAACATCCTCGTCACGCCCGACGGCACGGTGAAGCTGATCGACTTCGGCGTCGCGAAGGCCGCGAACAAGTCGATGCACACGGCGACGGGAATCCTGAAGGGGAAGTTTCCGTACATGGCGCCCGAGCAGGCGAGCGCGAAAGCCGTCGACGGTCGCACCGACGTCTTCGCCCTCGGCATCGTGATGTGGGAATCGCTCACCGGCAGCTACCTCTTCCGGGGCAAGACCGACGCGATGACGGTGAAGGCCGTGCGCGCGTGCGAGGTTCCGCTGGTCACCGAGCGCCGCCCCGACTGTCCGCCGGCGCTCGAGCGCATCGTCATGAAGGCGCTGCGGAAGGACCCGAAAGATCGCTACCAGTCGGCGAGGGAGCTGCACGACGCCCTCGCGCACGTGAACGCCGATCTGCAGCCGTTCGACTTCCACCGCTGGTTCCGCGAGTACGAAGACATTCCCGGGCTCGACGACTCGGGGTTGTTCGAGCTCGAAGTCGAGGTCTCGGCCAGCAAGTCGAAGCCTGTCGAAGCGAGTGAAGACAAGACGGTCGTCGGAGACGACGAATCGATCGAGTCAGCGCATGTCTCGCAGAGCCCGTTGACCCGGGCCGATCGGGCGCGCCCTCGAATCTCGAGCGATCGCATCGAAGAGACGAAGCGGCTGTTGGGAGAGATCTCGCAGCGGCCGACCAACATCGCGCCACAGACCACCAGCTTCGTCGGCCGTGTGGCCGAGCTCGCCGATCTGCATCAGCTCTTCCGTCAGGGCACGCGGCTGGTCACGCTGCTCGGTCCTGGCGGCACGGGAAAGACGCGGCTCTCGTTGCAGTTCGGCACCCAGCTCGTGACGCACTTTCAGACCGTCGACGAGCGTGGAAAGCCGCGCGGTGGGGTGTGGTTCGTCGAGCTCGGTGAGGCGCGCGATGTCGATGGCATCTGCGCAGCAATGTCTCGTGGCCTGAACGTTCCCCTCGCGGCTGGAGATTCCGTCGCACAGCTCGGCCACGCCGTGTCGTCGAAGGGCGAGACGCTGATCGTCCTCGACAACTTCGAGCAGGTCGTCGAGCACGCGAAGGAGACCGTCGAGAAGTGGATGCGCGCCGCTCCGAACGCGCGGTTCGTGGTGTCGTCGCGCGAGCTGCTGCGTGTGCCGCACGAGAGCGTGTACGAGGTTCCGCCGCTGCGAACGCCGAAGCCGAACGAGAGCGTACGCACCGCAGAGGCCGTCGAGCTGTTCATCGAGCGCTCCCGAGCCGTTCGCCCGGCCTGGGAGCCGACGCCAGCCGAAGAAGACGCCATCGCCGAGATCGTTCGTCAGCTCGACGGCATGCCTCTGGCGATCGAGCTCGCGGCGGCGCGCATGTCGCTGCTGAACCCGACCCAGCTGGTGCAGCGCCTGCCCAGGCGCTTCGATCTGCTCGTCGGGAAGAAGGGCGTCACCGATCGTCAGGCGACCCTGCGTGGTGCGATCGACTGGTCGTGGACGATGCTGGGCGCGGCGGAGCAGTCGATGCTCGCGCAGCTCTCGGTCTTCTCGGGAGGTTTCACGACCGATGCTGCCGAGGCCGTGGTCTCGCTCGCGCACGTCGATCCCTCCGCGTCGATTCTGAACGTGCTGATGACGTTGCGCTCGAAGTCGCTGGTGCGCGCGTACTTCCCGCTCGGAGACGAGGCGCAGACGCGCTTCGGCCTCTACGAGAGCATTCGCGAGTACTCGCGCGAGAAGCTGATCGTGATGGACTCGGAGCTCGAGGCGTCCGGGCGTCACACGCGCTTTTATCTCTCGCTCGGCGCGAAGCTCGCGACGGGGGCAGAGTCGAGCGCGACGCAGCTCACGACGCTCGATCTCGAACGCGAGAACCTGCTCGTCGTCTATCAGCGCGGGCTCGGTGAGAATTCGCCGTCGTCGACCTCGCTCCACGCGGTGCTCGCGCTCGATCCGTTGTTGTCGCTCCGTGGCCCCTTCAAGCCGCACCTGCCCATGCTCGATGCCTCGCTCGAGAAGTGTGGCGACGACGCGGCCAGGCGCTCCGAAGGGCTCGAGGCTCGGGCGAAGGCCCGGCTGGCCAGGGGAAAACCCTCGGACGCGCTGCTCGACTTCGAAGAGGCGTGGCGGCTGTCGCGCGATCTCGGAGACGTCGGCCAGGAAGGCCGCATCGAGTCGTTCCTCGGTGTGATCTACCGGCTGCTCGGACAGCGCGGTGAGAGCCGACGTCACTTCGCGAAGGCGCTCGTGTTGCTGCGCAAAGCGGGCGATCGCCGAATGCAGGGCCGCTGTCTGTCGACGCAGGGCACGCTCTTCAACGAACTCGGGCTCGAGAACGAAGCGCTCGAGTCGTACGAGAAGGCGATCGAGATTCACCGCGAGGTCCACGACCGCCGCTACGAGGGCATCTCGCTCGCGAACATGGGCGTCACGCAGCAGGCGATGGGCCTCTTGAAGCAGGCACGCGCGAACTACAGCCAGGCGCTCGCGATTCACCGTGAGCTCGGCAATCGCCGGTCCGAGGGGATTTCTCACATCAACCTGGGCGATCTCTTCCGCGATCAGGGCCAGCCGGGGCCAGCGCTCGTCGAATACGAGCTGGCGCGGAAGATCCTCGCCGAGGTTGGCGCGCGTCGACACGAAGGCATCGTGCTCGTCTCGCTCGGCGCCATGCACCAGGAGTTGCTCGAACTTCCGCTCGCGGCCGCGCACTACACGAACGCCCTCGAGATCTTCGAAGAGGTCGGTGAGGCCCGTTACCTGGGTCTCGCGAAGGCGGGGCTGGCTGCGGTCGAGTCGCTGCGCGGCCGGTTGGGGCAGGCCGAGGAGATGATCGCCGAGGCGACGCACGTGCTCACCGAAGTGAACGACATCGGGTTGCTCGACGCAGTCGACGTCTACCGCGGCCTCGTGGAGTGGGGGCACATCATGCACACGCGCTCACCGGCGCAGGCGCGAACGCTCGAGGTGCGGGCGAAGAAGCGCATCGAGCACGCCGAGCGGGCAGGGGCTCCAGATGATCGCCACCCAGCGGGCGCTCCGAGCCCTGCCGATCGCAGCGAGCACGTTCGCGCTGCGCTTCGGACCTTGAAGGCCACCATGGCCCGGTTTCCGGCGAAGTGACGATGGGCTGGAGGAAGACGCTCCTGGCGCTGGGAATCGTCGCGCTGCCGCGCCTGCTGGTGTTTCCCTTCGCCGAAAACGTGGCGGGTGATGCGGTGGTGCGCAGTTGGCTCGCACACGCGTGGCTCCAACACCCTCACCTGATCGGTTCGTCGCTGCAGGGCTGCGCACAGTATGGGCCGCTCCACTTTCCGCTGATCGCGTTGGCGGAGTGGGTGACTGGCAGTGAGCACCTCGCCGGCCGGCTCGTCAGCCTGCTCGCCGGTGTGCTCTCGGCGCTGCCGATCTTCGCGTTGGCGCGTCGGCTGTTCTCGGAACGAGCCGCCTGGAGCAGCGTCGTCGTGCTCGCGTTGTGGCCGCTCCACGTTCAGGCTTCGACGACGGCGGCGAGCGAAGCGGTCAGTGGTGTCTTCGTGCTCGTCGGGGTCGCGGCGATCGCCCGTGCCCTCGAGACTCGGGAGCGTGAGGTGCTGATGGCGTCGGCCTTCGCGTTCACCCTCGGTGCCGCGGTTCGCTACGACGTCTGGCTGTGGATTCCGCTCATCGCCGTGCTGCTGTGGTGGCAGCTCGGGTTTCGGCTGGCGTTCCTCTTCGGCGTTGTTGCGGCGTCGTTTCCCGTCGCGTGGCTGCTCGGTCACCTCGTCGACACGGGAGATCTGCTGTACCCGGTTCACGTCATCGACGACTACCACCGCACGTGGTTCGTCTCGGAGTCCGCCATCTGGGGGCCGACGCGCTACCGCTTCATCGTGCTCGGGTTCTGGCCTCTGACGGCGCTGGCGACTTTCACTCCCGTCGCAGCGTTGCTGGGTGCGAGAGAGCTGATTCGCTCGAAGGCGCGCTGGCTGGTGCTGCTGATCGTGCTTCCCACACTGGTCCTGTCACTGCGAGGCGCGTTGCTGGAGTCGTTCGTGCCGCTCTCTCGCTTCACGATGAAAGAGCTCTCGCTCTTCGTGATCTTCGTCGGCGTCGCGCTCTCGCAGCTCAAGCGTCCATGGCTGGTGTTGATGACCGCGTCGCTGGTCGCGTGGGTTCCGCTCGTGGAGCTCGCGGCTCGAGCGGACTGGCGCTGGGCGAACTCGTTTCGGGCCATCAGCGGTTTGTCGCTCAACGATCCGCACCTGCGCGAGGTCGTTCACGCCTTGCGTGAGCGCGCGTCACCGACGGACATCGTCGCGGTCGATGTCGATCCACGAGGCTTCGATGACATTCAGCTCGCGTTCGAGTGCGGGCTTCCGTTCAAGCAGGTCGGGCGCAGGCGGGCTTCGTCGTTCGACACAGTGGTTGCTCCGGGCGCGCGCTGGCTGGTGCTCTTCGACGGCGGAGTCCTGACGCCCGAGTTCGCCGCTCAGCAGTGGCGCGAGGTCGTCCGCTCGGGCCCGGTCGTCTTGCTTCAGACGGCTCGTTAGTTGCTCGACCTGGTTCCCGCGTCCGACCTGGTTCCCGCGTCAGGGCCCCCGTCGGAGCCGCCCGCGCCCCCAGAGCCTCCGCCGTTGCCTTTGCGGTGGTACTCGACCTGCCACTTCTGCACCTGCGCGGTGTGGCATTCCCACGTGGGGCAGAAGACGTGCGTGCCGTCGTTCTTCGAGACGAAGAAGTAGTCGGGACAATCGAGCGGGTTGAGCGCGGCCGCGATCGCTGCGGCACCGGGGTTCGCGATCGGCCCGGGTGGGAGCCCTTTGATCTTGTACGTGTTGTACGGGTGCGGCGTGAGCAGGTCCTCCCTCGTGATGTTCTTCGAGTACGTGCCAGTGCGGAGCATCTTCGCGTAGATGACCGTCGGGTCGGTCTCGAGCTTCCCCTTCGTCTCGGCTTCGGGGTGGTTCATGCGGTTGTGGAACACGCACGAGATTCGCGGGCGCTCTTCGACAGCTCCCGTCTCTTTCTCGACGATCGACGCGAGCGTCACGGCCTGTAGAAGATCCAGCTCCACGCCGGGCTTCCGCGTCGACTTCTTCACCGTCTCGAGCGTGCTCTCGACCATCTTGCGCAGCACCTGCTCTTCCGAGACCCCTTTGGGAAAGGTGTACGTGTCAGGGAAGAGAAAGCCCTCGATCACCTGCGCGGGGACACCAGCGCGTTTGAGGAATGCCTTGTCGGCGACCAGTGCTTTGAGCTTCTCGAGGTCGAGCTTCAGCTCGCTGTTGGCGACGATGGGCAGAATCTCTTCCCATCGCAGACCCTCAGGCACGGTGAAGCGATAGACCTTCACCTCTCCCTTGATGAGCTTCTCGATCGCCTGCGGAGGCGTGAGCGGCCCGACGAACTCGTACTCGCCGGCCTTCAGCTTCGGCCCGAGCTTTTCGCGTCGCAGCCAGTTGTAGAGCAGGTCGCCATCACTCACGACGCCAGCCTTTGCGAGCAACGTCGAGACGCCCTTCGGGTTCGTGCCTGGCGGAATCGTCACCATCACGGGAGCAGTGCTTCCAAAAGGAGCCGCCGCGAACTCCGTGAGCCGTGTCTCCAGCCAGTACCAGACGCCCGCTGCGCCAGCCGCTCCCAGCACCAGCACGACCACCAACCCGATGAGCACCTTCTTCACGACTGGCTCCTGGGCTGCGCATCGAGCCAGCCCTGCAAGATGAGAGACGCGGCGACCTGGTCGATCACCTCGCGGCGCTTGCTCCGCGAGACGTCGGCTTCGAGCAGTGACCGCTCGGCTGCGACGGTGGTGAGACGTTCGTCCTGGTAGATGATCGTCAGGCTCGAGGCCTTCGCGAGCGCGTCACCGAACTTCCGGGTCGCCAGCGCGCGCGGGCCTTCGGAGCCATCCATGTTCAGCGGAAGGCCGATCACGAAACGATCGACCTCGCGATCCTGGGCGAGGCGAATCAGCTCCGAGAGATCGGCCTTCAGGTTGCTGCGGCGAATGACGGTGATCGGCTGGGCAGTGAAGCCGAGCTCATCGGCCACCGCCACGCCCACCGTCTTCGTCCCGACATCGAGGCCCATCGCACGCATTCGCGGTTGGGCACCTTAGCCCGATGGGTCGTTCCCGCGAGCGTTTGAGGTCAGGCCAGCGCCGCGGTCAGCTCCGAGGCCATCTTCGCGATGGGGTTACCTGCGACGCCGAGGCTCGAGGCGATCGAGGCCGCTTCTTTCGCACGCGCCTTCAGGTTGTTCTGCATGCGTGCGAGCGCGAGGTTGTAGTTCACGGTGGCCGACGCGCCCTGGAGCTTCGCTGCTTCTTCGAGGTGCACGAGCGCTTCCTTCGAGGCGGCAGGCGTCTTCGCTTCCATCAGCAGCACCGAGAGGTTGTTCCGCGGCTGCCACTCCTTCGGAGCGAGTTCGATGGCGCGCCGATAGAACGCGCACGCCTTCTCCTTGAGCTTTGCGGCTTCGAAGATGATCCCGAGCTGGTGGTTCGCTTTCCAGTTGGTGGGCTCGAGCTTGAGCGCCCTTTCCGCCGCGCCACGCGCTTCGTCGAGCTTGAGCCGCATTGTCTCGACGACGGCCAGCGCGAGCAGGAACTCGATGGACTCGGGCTGACGGCGAACGGCTTCGCGGGCGTGACGAACGGCGACTTCGGGTTCCGAGCGCTGCAGCGCCATGGCGGCGAGCTTCGACTCGAACAGTCCCTGGCTCTCGTAGACGCGCGAACCCGCCGCGAGCACTTCTTCGGCGAGGGGACGCTCTCCCGCGTTCACGAGCAGATCCGCGAGCTCGATGAGGAAGAACGGGTTGGCGACGTTCTGCTCGATGCAGCGCAGGTACACGTTCGCGGCGCGGCGGGCGTAGCCGAGCTTCACGAGCGTCTGGGCCCAGGCGGCGAGCACCGCGACGTTGTCGGGACCGAGCTCTGCCGCCTTCTCGAACGCGATGGCGGCCTCGGCCACGCGGTCCCGACGGAGCATGAGGCGCCCGCGGTTGAACCAGGCGGGCATCGACTCGGGCGCGAAGCGGGTGGCGAGCTCGAAGGACTTCAGCGCGTCTTCGAACTGCTGCTTCGCCTCGTGCACGAGCCCGCGGAGCATGCGGGTTCGCGCGTGTTTGGGCTGACGCTGGATGATCCCGTCGAGGATCGTCTGCGCGTCGTCGAGCTTGCCGAGGTGCAGCGCGAGGCTGGCCATCATCGCGTCGGGCTCGATGGACTGAGGCTCGAGCTTCTTGGCTTCGTGAACGATCGCGGCCGCGCGATCGAAGTCCCGCTGGGTGACGTACGTCTCGGCCTGCGACATCAGGGCGTTCATGGTGTTCGAGTTCATGGGCGTGGGTTCCTTTCAGGGAATCAAACGATTGGGTTCCGGATGGTGGAGCGCGGTCCGCCGCCCATCTGATTCAGGTCGCGATCGAGCGCGTCCTTCTGGCGCTTGAGATCGCTCTCGGTGCGGGCGTCGAGCTCCTTCTGCGAGAGATCGCTCGAGGGCTCGTCGCGCTTCGTCTGGCCGGTGACGTCTTCCTTGTACGCGCCCTGTCCTTTGAGGAGATCGACGTTCGAGTGCTCTGCAGCGGCCTGCGCGACGAACGGCGTGGCCATCTTCACGAAGTCGGAGATGCCCGCCGCGACCGCCTGACCGGGGCTGCCCTTCGGAGCGTCCATCGCGACCTGGCCGAAGATGCCGGCCACCATCGCGCCGAGCTGGTTGAAGTCGATGGAGAGATTGAAGTTGGTGCCAAGGCCGACTGCGGCTGCGATTCCAGCGAAGCCCTTCACCTCGAGCTTGCCGTCCTTGAAGCTGAAGGAGCCGCCGTACTCGACGCCTGCTCCAGCGCGAGCGTCGATGCCGACGTCGAGCTTGAACGGGCCCGTTCCGATGCTCGCGTGTGCTCCAGCGCGGGCTCCGGCAAAGGCGCGGCCGCCGAACTGACCGACGACCTCGGGCGGGTTGAAGGTAGCGGTCGCTTCGGCGTTGCAGCTCGCTCCGGCGCCGCTCGTCGCGTAGCCGTCGGCCTTCGCGCCGGCCTTCACGTCGTAGCCGCCGAAGGAGAGGAGCGGCGCGGTCTCTGCGCAGACCTGCGCTTTGGCTCCGGCTTCGGCACCAGTTGCCGCCTGTCCACCAACCGTGAGGCCCCTCGTCACGTCGAGCTCGGCAGCGCCCTTCGCTTCAGCGTGCGCGCGGGCGTAGGCGGTGGCGCTGCCGCTCGCTCGACCCGCGGAACCGTGAACTTCGCCTTCTGCCGTGACCGAGACCTGGGCTTCCGCAGCAACGCCACCCGCCGCTCGCGCGCCCTTCGAGGTGAAACCAGCGACGCCGTCAGCACGGACGCCTGCGGAGGCACTGCCGGTGAGCTTCCCGCTGCCGCCGTTCTTCGCGTCACCGAAGCTGCCTTCGATGGAGTCTTCGACACGGACTTCTTCGATGGCGCTTCCGCGGATCTGGCCGTTGCCTGACGTCACGGAGCTGCTCGAGCGGTGGTTCGGGTTGGAGCGATCGGTGATGACCGAGCCGTTGGCGTTCTGTTGGCCCTGGCCTCCGAAGGCTCCGACCTTCGAGAACGCATCGGCGAGAAGGATGAGAGGACCAGCGATCGGAATCAGGCCGAGGAGCAGCTTCGAGAAGTCTGGCGGCGGAGCGTTCGGGCCCGCAGTCAGCGGCTTGACGATGGAGTCGAAGAGAGACTGCGCGACGTGAGCGCTGACGTTGTTGATTGCAGCGTCGCCGGCCTCGTTGGACGCGTGCTGCGTGCGCGTGGCTTCGTGGGTTTCGCCGATCTGCGTGACTGGCGAAGAAGTGACTGGCTGAACGGACATGAGCGGTCTCCAAAGAAACGAGTGGTGGAGGCCGCCAGAGCGAGCCGAGTGCCAGCGGAGCAGGTGAGACGGATCGCGTTGTTAGAAGCGCCGAGCTCGCGGCCGTCTCGTCGAGCGGACCGGGAAGTCGCCGGCTCGTCTCGTCGCGGAGATTCGAACGGGTAACCGGTTGGATCGGTTCGGGAAGCGGGTTGGCGCGACCACTGCACAAGCGCCCATCACCCGGCAATCAAGCCGAACTACCCCGAGAGACTAGCCATGGGCAATACGATCCAACCAGCAGGTCACCCAAACCTGAAGACCGCACAAGAAGTGGAGGCGGAGGCCGCTGCCGCTGCCGATGCTGCTGAGGTGAAGAAGCTAGCGAAAGCAGTGCCCGGTTTCGGAAGCAAGAACGAGGTTGTCGACGGCAAGCAGAAGCACGCCAAGCACACCCATCATCGGCCAGCCAAGATCGATCGCAGCGCCAAAGAAGAAGGTCACGGCGGTGGGAAGGTCGACAACTCGCGTACCCCCCCTTCGCCCGCCCAGCTCGAGTTCGAGCGGAAGGCGAAGGAGCGCGAAGACGTCATCAAGCAGAACACCGCAATCAAGGAGTCGAACAGCAACCTGAACACGCAGATCGGGAAGCTCGAGACGACCAAGACGCATCTCTCGGCCCTGGCGCAGATCTGGGACTTGAGCGCCTCCTTCACGAGGGCAGAGCTGAACGACTACACGAACAGCGCATTCCTCTCCGCCGAAATCAAGGACGCGGCGCGGTGGCTTCTTTCGCAATCGGATGCCGACCTCGCAGCACTTGGTCTTCGAAAGGGTGAGGGCGGCGTTACCAAAGACTCGATCAACACGGTGCTCGGCTCGTTGAACACCAAGATTGCTGACCTCAAGGCGCAGATTCGTCCCGAGCTGCCAGTGCCTGGTGAGCCGACTCCGCCCCCGCCGACGAGTTCCACGAGTTCCTCCACCGGGACTGGCGGCACGAGCGGCAACGGCGCTGCGCCCACGAACGGCACGAGCGGAACGAACGGAACGAACGGAACGAGCGGGGCAGGCACGGCCGATGGTTCGAAGGCGCCGCAGATGTCGCCGGACGAGTTCCGCGCCAAGGCGCTCGAGAACTCGAACAAGGTCCCTGCGTTCTCTTCGTCGGCAACCACAGGCGAAGGTCGCATGCAGGACGGCCTGCAGTACTGCCAGAACAAGCTCGAGGCGCTTCAGTCAGATCTCGCCAGCGCAGCCGCTCGCGGTGATCAAGGGGCCATCTCGCTCATCAACTCCGAGATCGCCAAGTTCCAGGCTGGCCTCTCTGCCCTGATGCAGATGATGAAACAGCAGCAGGAGATGCAGTCGAACATGTCGAAGATGTTCAACGACATGGCCGCGTCGGCCATCCGGAACATGCGCTGAGGCCACCATGCGACTCGATCTCAAGAACCTCATCGGACTCGACGGCACCACGCCCACCTTCGCGCAGACGTTCGGCATCACCTTCGATCAAGGCGTCGAGTGGGCAGAGCAGGGCCTCGAGATGGCGCGCCAGGGACAGCTCGGTGAAGCGCGCGTCATTCTCGAAGGGCTCGTCACGCTGAACCCGCGCAGCCCCGGCTACTGGTACGCGCTGGGAGCCGTCTACGAGCAGCAGAGCCTCGTCGAAGACGCGATTCAGGCCTTCACGCAGGCGACGAAGCGGGAGCCGCGCAACGTCGACGCGTGGATGCGACTCGGACTGTTGCAGTTGAAGGGGGGGAACGGGGAAGGGCTGGAGGCGTTGAAGATGGTCGCGAAAGACACGCGCGCGGAGCACGCCGAACTCACGGCTCGCGCGAAGTCGATTCTCGCTACCTCTCGGGCGGCGTGAAGGGCGGGGTTGGAGGCCGTGCGCGGTTGGCGTCTGGGCAACGTCAGCCGCGCACGGTCTGCAGTGTCAGCGCCCCACGGCTTCCACGCGTTCACCAATCGGCGGGTGTGACATGCCGCGCAGCACCGCCCACCTCGGCGGATCCGGATCCATCTTGTTCGTGCGCGCCGCCTTCACGAGCATCGAACGAAACGCAGCGACGTCTCCTGTCAGCGCGATGCCATAGCGATCGGCTGCGTACTCGCGCTCTCGAGACACCGCTCCGCTGATGGGATTCCCGAGCATCAACCCGAACGTGAACAGCAACACCACGATTGGCAGCGTGCGAACGTCGGCGCGCTCCTCGATGCCGAACCAGTGACGCGCAGCGGAGCGGCGAAACAACCACTCCACCGCGAAGAGAAACGCCACCAACACGAACGACGACGCAATTCGTCCAGGCCAGCGCGGCTCGCTCACGTGCCCCGCTTCGTGCGCGACCGTTGCCAGCACTTCATCTTCCGAGAGCCCAGCCAACAGCGAGTCGTTCAGGACGATCGTTCGCGTTGGCCCCGTCCCAGCAAAGTAGGCCTGCAGCCGAACCGTGCGCGACGCGGTGTGCTCGACCATCACGTCGCGAAAATCGATTCCCGCCTTCGTCATGAGCGCGGTGATTCGTTCACGCAGCACTCCCGCGGCGAGTGGGGTCTGCTCGACGTAGAGCCGGTTCCGATACGGATCGATCGCGGTCGAGACCAGCATCAACACCGATGCCGTCACGCCCAGCAACCACCACCAGTGCTTCGTTCGGCGCGCCAGCCCGAAGAGCCCGAACACGAGCGAGCCCACGGCTCCCGCGAAGAGCAGCTTCCCCTTCAGCATGTCGACGATGAACACGGCGGGCGTCGCGCGCGACAGGCCATGCGAGTGCTCGTGGAAGTAGCCGAACCAGATGTCGGCCGGCAGATCGAGCAACGTGTAGAGCCCGAAGAAGAGCAGGGCGAACACCAGCGCAGCCGCCCAGCCCGTTCCGTTCCACAACCTCGTCGGCACCTTCAGCAGCGCGAGTGACGAACCGCCAATCTTCGCTCCGATTCGTTCACTCACGCGCCATAGCGGCCGCGTTGCGAAGCGCACCATCAACGCCAACACGATGGGCGTGACGATGAAGTCGATGAACGACACCGTGTAGCGAGGCTGGTGGTACGCCTTCACTTCGGCGAGCTGCTCGGCCGTGTAGATGGGCTCCACGCCCGAACGACTCTACGTCAGCTGTGCGGCTTGCCCTTGCCCTTCGTGGGCTCAGGAGGAGGAGGCGGGGGAGGCGCTTCTTCTTCAGCCTTCGCCTCTGCCAGCAGCAGCTCCTTCATGCGCTTCAGGCTGGCGCGCGTCTCTTCGACGAACGGGCTCTGCGACCCGATGCGCTCAGCGGCTTCCAGCGTGCGCTCGTACACGGTGATGGCCTTCGCGATCAGCACGCGGATCTTCTTGCGCAGCTCCGCCCGGTAGACGTCCTGCTCCTCCTTCGAGAGGTCGGCCGGCGCCGGAGCGTTCGCCATGTGATCGTACATGTTCTCGTACAGCTGCCCGATGCGCTGACCAGCCGCCGTCGCCCAGTAGCCGTTGCCCAGGCGAATCGCGCGCAGGTAGTGGCCCTGTGACGAGAGCAACAGCTCTGACTTGTACTCGAGGTCCTCGGCCAGCTTCTCGGTGCTCTTGTTCGCGTCGAGCACGATCGACTCGTAGCGAAGGCGGAAGATCTCTCCGACGAAGAACTGCGCCTGACCGGGGAAGTACTCGTCGATCAGATCCTTGTCGGGGTGCTCGTTGTACATCGTGAGCACCGACCGCAGCGTCCGCTCGGCGCTGTCGAGGTCACCACCTTCGAGCTCGCAGATGCCCTGCTGTGTGCGCGCCTCGATGCGCTTGTCGACCGAGAGATCGGTGCGATCACTCAGCACGCGCAGCACCTCGACGGCGTCGGGGAAACGCTCCATGTGGTACAGCACTTCAGCCACGCGGAAGGCGGCGTCGAGCGTGTCACCCGTGCCCTTCGCGGGATCCGACAGCTCGAGGAACTTCGTGTACGCCTCGTCCCACGCCTTCAGCTTCTCGAACGAGAGGCCTGCGTTGTAGAGCGCGAGGCGGCGGTGTTTGCTGTTCGGGTGGAAGTCGCAGATGCGCGAGAAGTAGCGAGCGGCCTGCGCCCAATCTTCCGCGGCGTAGAAGCTCGTCGCTGCAGCGAACAGCTCTTCGTCGTTCAGCTTGTCGAGCTCGAGATCGCCGGTGATGACGACGTCATCGAACTTCACCGACTGACTCGGCGTCTTGCTGACGTGAGCGCAGCCGACGGACAGGAACGCCAACGACAGCAGCACTGAAGAAAGGCGCATGGGCAAAAGGACAGCCAGCGGGTGAGCGGGGTTCCCGACTCTAACGCGCTGGCTTCGCCGCATCGACCCGGGCTTCTCCCCAGAGGTATCGGCTCGTCTCCCACACGGCCTTCAGGTCGTGCACGTCGAGCTCGAAGCGCGGCACCAGCACCAACGGTGTCGGAGCGCACAGCTCCCGCAACCGCTGGATTCCCTTCGCGTCCTGCGTGGCGAGCAGGTCGTTCTCTTTGAGGGTCTGCTCGAGCCTGGCCTGCAACGGCCCGCTCATGCGCGCGACCTCGTCCCACAACTGGGCGGGCACCGGCGCATGAATTCGATTCACGACGACCGCGGCGACCCGCATCTTGTTCTGCTGCAGCAGCGTGTGGAAATACACCGCCTCGTCGATGCGCTCGAGCATCGGGCCCGTCACCAGCACGAACGACGTCGTGGGCGCCTGGAGCAGCTCGCGAGTCTGGTGAGCGCGCTCTCGGAAGCTGTCCGTCAGGCTCGTGATGTTGAGCATGAAGTCGGCGAGCTGCTGCAGGGTCTCGGTGCCGGTGAAGCGCGAGATCGTCTTCGCGACGTAGCTGCCGCCGAGGTTGAAGAGCTTGAGCCCGAACTTGCCCGCGGCGAGCGCCGGCGTGAGCAGCCATTTGGCCGCGTCGTTGTCGAGGAAGTCGAGAATGCGGTTCGGCGCGTCGAGGAAGTCGAGCGCGTGCGCGGTGGGCGGCGTGTCGACGACGAGCAGTGGGTACTTCCCCTGCTCGTGCAGCTCCCACATCTTCTCCATCGCGATGTATTCCTGCGAGCCGGCGAGCGCGGTGGAGAGGGCCTTGTAGAAGCGGTTGTTGAGGATCTTCTCACGCTTGTCGGCTGGCGCGCGCCGCTCGACGAGGTCGTCCCACGAGCGTTTGATGTCGAGCATCATCGCGTGCATCGGTGCACTCGGAAACAGGCCCGCCGCCGCGAACGTCTCGTCGGGAATGCGCGCTTCCTTGTTGCCGAGCGCTTCGAGGCCGAGGGCATTGGCGAGTCGTTTTGCAGGGTCGATGGTGCAGACCATCGAGCCGGTGCCCTCCATCGCCGCACGCAGCGCGAGCGTCGCGGCGATCGTCGTCTTGCCGACGCCTCCGCTGCCGACGGTGAGCAGCACGTCGGAGTTCGCCATGGCGTCGCGAATCGGCGAGCTCACGTCGTGCCTCCCAGCTCACGCACCACCTGCTCGATGGAGGCGCGACCGAAGTCAGGCGTGAAGATGCGGGGCACGGTCACGACGGGCAGGCCGAGCTTCGCCAGCGTCGCCTTCGAGGTCTGCGAGAGCTTCACGCGGCCACGATGCGCGTGCATGAGCTCCTTCGCGAGCTCTGAGCCGTTCGTCGCGTCTTCATCGGTGAAGCGCTCGGGAATGAACCCGTTGAGCACCACCAGCTGCGGCGTCAGCTTGACCCTCGCGACGAGGGCCTGGTGCAGCTCGAGCGTCTCGTTCACCGGCAGCTCTTCGGGGAGGGAGACCAGCACGGCCGCCGTGGTGTTCCGATCGACCAGCAGATCGCGCATCCACGCGGCGTCGTTCGACATCGCGCCGGGTGGCACCGTGTCGATGATCACCTGCGGCACCGAGAGGAAGGTGATGGCGTGACCGGTCGCTGGGGCGTCGATGATGATGCGATCGAAGCGGAAGCTGCCGTCGGAGCGCTTCTCTTTGAGGTGGTAGAGGATCTTCCCCAGCAGCACGAGCTCCTGCAGCGAGGGGATGAAGCGCAGGAAGTAGCGCACGACGCGGTTCTCGAAGACTGCGCTGTAGATGCTCTCGAACTTGAGCACCATGAGCGCGTACTCGCGCATCGCCTCTTCCGGGCGCACGTTCACGGCCCAGAGGTTCTCTTCGAGTGACGTGACCTCGGGGCCGACCTCGGGTTTGCCGAGCAGCTGGGTGACGCGCTCCTTGGTGTTCACTTCGCACACCAGCGTGCGTTTGCCAGACCGCGCGCTCTCGAGCGCCAGGGCCGCCGAGATGGTCGTCTTGCCGACGCCACCTTTGCCGGTCACGATCAGCAGGCGTTTGTCCGAGAGGGCGGCGTTCACGGCAGGCGGCTCCTATCAACCCGCGGGCAGGGGAGCATCAGGCATTCGTTGACTTGTCGCCCGCGGCGGAAAAGGGTCGGCCCATGCTGAAAGACAACCCCGTGATGAAGAAGCTCGTCGCCACTGGCGAGGAGCGCATCGGCAAGCTCGTGCAGCAGCTGATGTCGAACGAGAAGTTCGTCGCTGGCGTGCAGACGCTCGTGTCGCGGGCGCTGTCGGCGAAGGGCACCATGGACAAGTCGATCAAGAGCGCGCTCTCGGCGGCGAACCTGCCCTCGACCGGCGATCTCGACACCCTGCGGGAGAAGATCGACGACCTCGAGCGCCTGCTCGGTCAGCTCGAGTCGAAGGTGGACGTGCTGGTCGACCAGAAGAAGAAGTGACGATGGCCGCGCGGCGTATCGCGTTCATCAACGAGAAGGGCGGCACCTGCAAGACGACGCTCGCCGTCAACGTCGCCGCCTTCTTCGCCGACAAGAAGAAGAAGCGTGTGCTGCTGGTCGATCTCGACACGCAGGGCCACGCTGCGAAGTCACTCGGGGTCGATCCCCGATCGATCTCGAAGAACGTCTTCCATCTGCTCACCGACCCGACGGTCTCGCTCGAGGCGGTGACGCTGCCGACCGCGACGCCGAACCTGTCGCTGATTCCCTCATGGAAGGACATGGCCGAGTTCCCCTCGCTCGCGGGAGCCGACCCCCAGCGCGCCCGTCGCCTCGCGACGCGATTGGATCCTGCGCTCGAGCGCTACGACTTCATCATCTTCGACGCTCCGCCTTCACTCGGGCTCACCACCACGAACATTCTCGTGGCCGCTGAAGAGGTCGTGGTGCCCGTGGCGACGACGTACCTCGCGCTCGATGGCTGCGCCGAGATGGTCGACACCGTCGCCGACGTGAAGGCCACCTTTCAGCACGAGCGGCTGCGCATCACGCAGGTGGTGCCGACGCTCTATCGGAAGACCCAGCTCGCCGACGAAGTGCTCGCCAAGCTCAAAGAGTACTTCCCCAAACGCACCGCCGAGCCGTTCGCGCTGAGCGTCACGGT
The DNA here is from genome assembly GCA_943370055.1 of Archangium gephyra. GTDB lineage: Bacteria > Myxococcota > Myxococcia > Myxococcales > Myxococcaceae > Xiheimicrobium > Xiheimicrobium gephyra_A. The sequence goes on along the minus strand of CALRPN020000017.1, from coordinate 16,707 downwards.
CGACGAAGCGCAGAGCCACGGCAAGACGATCTGGGAATACGCACCCTGGAGCCGCGGCGCGACGATGCTGCAGTCCATCGCCGAGGCCGTCGACAAAGCGGGGAAGTGATCAGCGCTCGCCGCGACGGCGGGGCGGCTGATCATCGTTGCGGCGCGCCTCTTCGACTTCCGAGATGCGCTTCTCCATCTGCTCGATGCGCTGCACGAGGGTGTTCAGATCGCGCCCGAGCGCCGGCAGGTTGCCCAGCACGTTCTCGATGGCGTGCTTCACGCGCTCGTCGATCTTCGCCTGCCACGCCTCGACGACCTTCTGCGACTGCGTGAGCAACGCGGCGGGCGTGAGCGGCTCGGCCTCGGCTTCACGGCCCAGCAGCTTGTCGATGCGGTGCGTTGCCTCTTCGCGGAACGTGGCCACGCGCTGCGTGACGGTGGCGGTGATCTCGTTGAGCGAGTCCTGTGGGCGGCGAATGATCTCGCGCAGCACCGACAGCGGCATCTGGTTCTTCTTCTTCTCTTCTTCGAAGACGATCTGCGCGAGCGTGACCGAGGTCAGATCTTCCTTGGTGCGGTTGTCGACGATCTGCACCTCGACGCCCTGCTTCACCATGTCGGCGATCTCGTCGAGCGTGACGTACCGGCTCTCGACGGTGTCGTAGAGCTTGCGATTCGTATAACGCTTGATGACCTTCGGCTCGCGCGTGGTCTGCTCGGCTTCGCTCATCGGCCTTCCCCGGTAAATCTGACGCAGTGCGAAACGCGCCTAGCACCCGAGCAAGGAAGGGGGCAAGCACCTTGAATGACGTATACTTGCGTCAGCCCGGTCGAGTCCGGTGCCCACCATGATCGTCAAGTGTGAGCAGTGCCAGACGAAGTTCAAGATCCCCGACGACAAGGTCACCGACAAGGGCGTGAAGGTTCGCTGTACCAAGTGCAGTCACACGTTCCGGGTGACGAGAGAGTCGGCGGTCTCGGCGGGTGGCGCTCCAAGCGGAGCGTTTCCACCGGCGTCGGCAGCCCCCCCCTCTGGCGCGACCCAGAAGCTCACGGCGCCCGCGAAGATGGTGCCTCTCGACAGTGCCGACCCCTTCAGCAAGTTCGGTCAGTCGGCCACCGTGCCGAAAGAAGAGCAGACGAGACCGGGCGTGTTCGCGCTCGGCGTCGAAGCCTCGCGAATGCCGGACCTCGCGCGGCCGGTTCCTCCTGCTCCCGCTCCCGCTCCCGCGCCACCGGCACCCGCGTCGTCTTCGCCGTTCGACTTCGGCAGCCTCGCACCACCAGCTCCAGCCAAGGCGAGCGCTCCGTCGGCAGCACCAGCGCCCTTCGACTTCGCGTCGTTGATGGGGCCTCCTTCGGCGGGAGCACCAGCGCCCGCACGTTCGCCCGCGGTTCCTCCTCCCGCTCCAGCGGCCCGACCTCCTCCAGGTCCATCGCCGTTCGACTTCTCGGCGCTGACGGCACCTCCAGCTCCCGAGCCCGCTCCGGCGCCAGCACCATCGCCGCGCATGTCGGCGCCACCGCGATCCATCGACGCACCCTCGATGTCGTTCGACTTCTCGTCGTTGGGCCCGCCGCCAGCCGTGGCTTCTGCTCCAGCACCCGCCGCGCCGCCGCCGTCTTCGATGTTGCCTGACTTGCTCGACGTGCCACCGCCACCCGCAGCGCAAGCGGCGACCGACATGGTCCCCGCGCTGGGAGACGACTTCTTCGCTGCGGCGGCCACCCAGAATCACAGCGGTCCGCTTCCGACCGTCGCCGAAGGGGCCACCAAGGAAGAAGCCCGCAACGCGCTGTTCGACATGAGCGCAGCGGCGCCGCCAGAAGCACCTGCTCCGGTCGCGCCGGCCGAGTCACCCGCAGCGCCGCCTCCCGAACAGGTCGTTCCTTCGTCGAGCCCGTCGGGGGTCATTCAGCTTCAGCGTCCGCCCGATCCCGCGACAGAGCGTGGCCGCCGGGTGCTGGGCATCGTCGTGAACGTGCTCATCGCCGCGGTGCTGGTCATCGGGCTGGTCGTCGTCGCAACGGCGAGCGTCAACGAGGGCAAGCTCGACATGCAGTCCATCGGCACGAGCCTGAAGGCGTTGGTGGCCCCCTCGTCCGACTTCACCGCCGAAGACATCAGCAACGGGCTGTACGACACGAAGATGGGCCGACCAGTGTTCTTCGTTCGTGGCGTCGTGACCAATCGCAGCGCCTCGACGACGCGGGTTCGGGTGAAGGCCGAGATTCTCGATGGGGCGACGCTGGTGCGCAGCGCCGAGGTCATCGCAGGAGCTCCGCCCAGCCCCGAGGAGCTCAACCGGCTCGTTGGTGTCGCCGAGCTCAAGGTGCTGATGGATCGCACCTCGACGAAGGCGCCCACCGTCGAGAGTGGAGGTGTTGCGCCCTTCCTCGTCACGTTCGCCGAGTACCCGCCCGATCTGAAGGCGTTTCGGGTGCGGGTGACGGCGACGCCAGAGGGTCAGCCGACCGCTGCAGCGAGCCCGTGAGCGAGAGCGCGCGGATCGTTCGTCGCATCGTGGTGCTCTCAGGTGGTGACGACGTTCGTCGCAAGGCGGCCGCGCGCGTGTTGGCCGAGCTCGATCCGACGGACGCCGCGACGCTGCTCCATGAGGTGCAGGTGCTTGCGAGGAAGGGACACAGCGACGCCGCCGAGGCGATGCACGCCTTCTCGCGCGCGCTCGAGCTCGAAGCCGAGGGCATTCCCCACGTCGACCTGCTCCGGCGTGCGGCTGCGCTCACCGGCACGCAGACCGTCGAGCTGCTCTTCTCGGAAGGGGAGGCCGCCGCGGCCTACGACGCCACCGCCGCCGCGCGCGCCGACGCCAAGCTCTTCAACCAGCCGTTGGGCGTGCTCAAGTCGCGGGCCCGCCTGACGCAGAACCCCGATGAGATGGCGCGGTTCGCGGTCGCCTCCAACGCCGCGGTCGTTCGCGAGCTCTTGCGCAACGCCAGGCTCACCGAAGATCTCGTCGTACGCATCGCCGCCAGAAGGCCCGCGCGCCCCGAACCACTCGTGGAGATCTGGCGCTCCGATCGGTGGACGACCAGACCTTCGGTGCGCCGGGCGCTGGCCTTCAACCCCTACCTGCCGGTCGAGGTGGGGGCCCGCATCGTGCCGTTGCTGTCGAAGGCCGATCTCACCGAACTCTCCAGGGACTCGAGCGTGCACGCGAGCCTGAGGGAGCAGGCGACTACGTTGCTGCGCGTCTCGAGCGCGTGAACACCGGGCGGTGGCGCGCGGGACCTCAGGGCTTCTTCACGGAGCCGTCGACGACCTGTGCCTCTTCTGCGCCGCGCTCGAGCTTCTTGCTCGCAGTCACGTCGACGAAGTCTTCGCCCTTCGAGGCCTTCTTGAACGAGTGCACGAACTTGCCAAGGGCGTTGCCCAGCTGCCCCATGCGGGAGGCGGAGAAGACGATCGCGAGGATGGCGGCGATCATGAGGATTTCGCCGATGCCGAACGGGCCCATGACGCCACCCTGCTCGAAGACGACCACCTTCGCAACTTGACGAGCGGCTCGACCCCGCGCATTCGGAGCGGGTGATGCGCATTCTGGGGCACCGCGGTGCGAGCGCTGACTTTCCCGAGAACACGCTCGAGGCGTTCGAAGGGGCCGTGAAGCAAGGCGCCGACGGCGTCGAGCTCGACGTCATGCGCTGCGCGAGCGGCGAGCTGGTCGTCTGTCACGACGAGTGGCTCGATCGCCTGGCGGGGTTGCACTGGGAGATCGCCAAAACCCCGTGGCGAAAGCTGAAGACGGCCGACGTTGGGAGCCGCCTGGGCTTTCGGCCAGCGCGCATTCCGTTGCTCGAAGAGGTGTTCGAGGTGCTGCCTGCGCACTTCTTCGTGAACGTCGAGCTCAAGTGCGACGTCGTCGACGATCTCGGGTTGTCTGTTGCGGTGGGGCAGTACCTGGCCTCGCGTCGAGACGCCTCGCGCGTGTTCGTCTCGAGCTTCAACCCGCTGTGCCTGGTGCGGTTCGCGCGCGCGTTTCCGTCGCTCTCACGTGGGTTCCTCATCGACCCTGATCGAGCGTGGCTGCCGCAGGCGTACGGCTGGCTGCCGATCGTCGCGAAGACGTCGGTTCATCCGCACTTCAGCGCGTGCACGCCCGCGAGGGTGAACGCCTGGCACGAGCGACATTGGCAGGTCGCCGCGTGGACAGTGGATGACCCCGATGAAGCCAGGAGTCTGCGCGCGATGGGCGTGGAGTGGCTCATCACCAACAAGCCAGCCGCGATGCGAGCGGCGCTGTCGGGCCAGCTCTAGAAGTCGAAGCCGAGCGAAGCGGTGCCGGCGAGCACGCCGCCGATGGTGCGCGTCTCGTTCCCGTCCTTGAAGGTGGGGAAGACGGAGTACGAGACCTCGATGTTGATCAGCGCGTGGCCTCCGATGAAACGAAGGCCGCCGTAGAACCGGTTGTGGGTGTTGTTGATCGCCTGGAGCGAGGTGAAGACGTAGTAGTCCTTGAAGGGCTCGGTGTCGGCTTCAGCGGTCGTGCGCGTGGGGCGGAAGTCGATGTTGCCGGTCGAGGCACCGACGAACACCAGGCTCCAGCCGGCATATGGGGTGAGCGTCACCATTCCCGCGATCGCGAACTGCTTGCCGATGCCGAGGTCGAGGCCGCCCGTCGTGAGATCGAAGTCGCGGCTGTTGATGATCTTGTTGACGAAGCCGCGCACGCCGATGTCAGGGATGTAGGCGAACCCTTCGTTGAGTGCCCACTTCAGCTCGAGCCCGCCCATGCCCATGCGGCTCTCGGGGAACCATGAGGCGCGGGCTCCGACCTCGAACGAGAAGGGCAGCCCCTTGCGCAGGTGAACGCTGGGGAACCAGGTCGTGCCGCGGAAGGTGCCGAGCGTCGGCATCGTGGCGGGATCGACTGCGTAGTAGGTGGCCTCGGCCGAGAACGCGAAGCCCGAGTGGCCCAACGTCTCGGGAGGCATGCCGTTGGTCGACGACATGACAGCCGCGAGCTGGCGGGCGAAGGCGCGGAAGTTCCCGTTCGCTTTCGGATCGAAGGCGGTGCCATCGGGCTGGGGGTTTCCCAGCTTCGAGATCTGGAAGTCGTTGGAGAAGCCCTGCGCGAAGGCAGGGGCAGCCACCAGTGCGAGGAGCGTGGAGGCGCACGCGAGACGCGTCAGCATGGCGCCGACGCTACCCGCGCGACCCACAAGGGGCAACAAACGAGCGCCTACGGCTTGGCCTGTTTCGGAGCCTCGTCACTGACCTTCTGGGCGACGGCCGGGGCGCGACGGCGAATGACGACCGTCTTGCGGCTGGCGAAGTCCTGGGTCTCGCGGGCGACGACGGTGACGAAGTTGTTCCCCTCCTTGAGCGGGAACTCGGTGGTGAACTTCAGCTTGTCGCCGTCATCGGGCGTGCGGCCCTTGAAGAAGACCTTCTGATCATTCACCAGGACGAAGACGTCGAGCAGCGTCGGGTCGGTCACCACGCTCGAGAGCGTGAAGGTGGGGGCGTCGATGGCGGTGCCGCCCTGCGCCGAGTCGACGTTCACGCTGATCTGCGCAGGTGCGCGGAACGAGATGACGTCCAGCTCCTTGTCCTTCGGCAGCACGGCCTTCTGGCCGCGGGCATCGCGCAGGTCGCTGACCTTCACGAAGGCGAAGCGGTTCTCGCCCCACTCGACGCGGGCCATGTTGGCGCCACGGGCCTGCTCGGTGACGACCGCGCCCTTGGGCAGCTTCGCGATCACGTTGGAGCGGGGGTCGGCGCTGGCGAAGATCTCGGCCTTCTCGGCGATCTTCACGGTGCCCTTGCGCACCTCGAGCGCGATGGGGGCTGCGCCGTCGGGGTCGACCGGCACCAGGAGCTTGTCGGCGAGGAACTCCTCCAGCGGCTCGTCGAGCACGTTCACTCGCAGGCCGAAGTCGTCGGCCTTGAGGCCCTTCTTCACGTCGAGCACGAAGCGCGCAGTCTTCGTCTCACCGACGTCGAGCTCGCCCAGCTTGAAGCGGCCCTTCTCGATGAAGATGTTCGGGTCGCCCGCATTCCGAATGATGGTGAAGGTGTCGAGCGCCTTGCCGGTGCCGACGTTGGTGACGTCGAGCATGAGGGCGACGTTCTCACCGCGCTGAACCTGGCCGTCCTGGTTGCAGGCCTGGCAGTCGTCGACGATCTGCCACGTGTACGCAAAACGGGGGCGGGCGAGCTCGACGAAGTTCAGCTCTCCAGCGATGGACTCCTGCAGCACACCGCCCGAGTCGTCCTGGAACTTCACGGTCACGCCATCACGGCGCGAGATGAGATCCTTGGGGAGCTTCACGCTCACGGTCCAGGAGCGCTTCTCGCCGGGCTTCAACGCGCCAAACAGGAACTCGCGACGATCGAGGTAGCCGTTCTCGCTCTCGACCCACGCGCGAAGGCGCTTGATGGGCTCGGCGCCCTTGTTCTCGGCGGTGAGCTCGAGCTGCACGGTCTCGCCGGCGCTGATCTTCCGCTCGACGTTCGGCTTCATGGTGCTCTCGATCGACACCTTCTTCGGCGTCTCACCGGGCGACCAGTCGATGCCGAGGGTGCCGATGGCGTTGGCGATGCGCTCCTCTTCCTGGCGGCTCTTTTCGGCGACGAACTTCGTGCCGGCTTCGATCATCTTGTCGCGGCGCAGCTGAGGGGCCGTGAGCAGGAAGTCGCGCGCGAAGGTGACCTCGAAGTCCTCACGGACCTCGTCCTGCGATTCGGCGTCGAGCTGATCGTCGAGATCTTCGTCCGCCGTGTTCTCGGAGTCGGTGAGCACGTTCTTTCCTGCAGGCGCCTTGCCCTTGGGCGGAACGGCCTTCGGGTCCTTCTTCTCGTCAGGTTTCGGCGCGGCCGCGACCTTCTCCTTCTCTTCCTTCAGGTACTTCAGCGTCATCGCCGGCTTCTCGCGCACGACGACCTCTTCACGCTTCTTGGCGGCCTTGTCGTTCGACGGGTTGCCGAAGTGGTGATCGAGATCGGCTTCGCCCATGGAGCGGCGGGGCGCGAAGACCTCGACACGATCCTTCGTGACGCGCGTGGGGATGAGCTGGATGTCGGGGGTGATGCCGATCTCCTGAATCGAGATGTCGCCGGGCGTGAGGTACTTGGCGATGGTGAGCTTGAGCGCGCTCTCGTCGGGGAAGTCGTAGAGCACCTGCACCGAGCCCTTGCCGAAGGTCTGGCGGCCGATGATGACGGCGCGGTTCAGGTTCTTGAGCGCTCCGGCCACGATCTCGGAGGCCGACGCACTGCCGGCGTTCACGAGCACCGCGACGGGGAACTGCTCGTCGGTGTCGTCATCGTGGGCGCGCTTCTCTTCACGCAGCTTGTCCGAGAGGCCGACGGTGGCGACGATGGTGCCATTCTTCACGAACAGGTCCGACACCTGAATGGCCTGATCGAGCAGACCGCCCGGGTTGCCGCGAAGATCGAGCACGACGCCCTTGAGGCCGGCGGTGCTGCCGTTCGCCTTCGCCTGCGCGCCGAGCTCGTTGAGGGCGGCCTCGAGATCCTTCGTGGTGTTGCCCTGGAAGTTCTTCACGCGCACGTAGCCGACGTTCGAGGCGAGCAGCTTCGACTGCACTGACTCGATGGTGATGAGCGCGCGGGTGAGCGTCATGACCTGGGGCTTGTCCCAGCCCTTGCGGCTGACGGTGATGGTGACGCGCGAGTCGACGGGGCCGCGCAGCTTCCCGACGGCCTCGTTGAGATCCATGTTCACCGTCGACTCTTCGCCGATGCGGGTGATCTGATCGTCCTTCTTGATGCCGGCGCGGAAGGCAGGCGTCTTGGGCAGCACCTTGACGACGGTGAGAATGCCCTCGCGCATCTGGATGACGAAGCCGAGGCCGCCGAACTCGCCCTTCGTCGAGAGCTTCATCTCGCGGTACATCTCGGGCCGCAGCAGGATCGAGTGCGGGTCGAGCGTGTTCAGCATGCCGTTGACCGCCGCGTATTCGATCTCGCGCGTGTCATCGGTGGGCCGCATGTTCTTGGCGATGAAGTCGAAGACGTCTTTCATCGTGAACGACATTCGCCAGAGCGTGTCGATGTGAGAGATGTCGAACTCTCGCGTCTTGCCGTTGACGTTGAGCTTCACCTTCCCAGACTCGGCAGAGCCGTCGACCATCACCTCGGGCACCGACTTCTCGACGGCCTCGAGCGCGGCGACCATCATCTCCTTCGGGCGAACGCGCTTGGGGTCGACGTAGTTGTCCTTCACGTAGAGGATCACCTTCGTCAGCACGCGAAGGGCCGAGAGATCGTGTGGGGCTTTGCCTTCTTCGGCGCCGCCGCGGGTTGGTGCCGCCTCGACCTCCTTGACCATGGTGAGGGAGAGCGGTGCGCGATCGTTGCCAGCGAGCGCCCACGCGACGATCAGCGCGGCGACGACAACGAACCTGCGGAGCATGTGCATGATGTGGATCTTCCTCGAAGAAGGCAGCAATTGCAGCCTGTCGAATAACTCGCCGAGCCTAATCACCGGGGGGTAGCCCTTCAACAAAGGCCAACACGTGTGGGGTACGCCACGTTCCCCGAAAGCCACGCGCTGGCCGGGCAGGTCAGCTGGGCGCCGGAGGGGGAGGGCCGAGCGCTTCCACCTTGCGCAAAGCGCGGAAGAGGAGGGTGCCTGCGACCACCGCGACCGGCATGAGGAAGAAGTTGAGCACCGGCACCCAGAGCATCACGTAGAGCGCCGCGCCGAAGCCGAGCGAGAGCGTGAGCCGCTTGCGCAGCACTTTGACGACCTGTCCGAAGGGGTAGAAGTGGCGCGCCATCGGGTTCGAGAGGTGCTCGATGGCGAGACAGAACATGCTCCACAACGAGCCGGCGATCGCCCACGCGACGCTGCCAGCCCCTGGGATCAGGTTGAGCGGGAGCAGCACGGCGAGGCCCAGCAGCTGCGTCGCCAACCGAAGCAGGGTGTGCCCGAGCGAGTGAAGGGTGCCGCGCACGGTTCTCGGAAAGGAGAACGGCGGCGAGACGAAGTCTCCACAGCGCTCCTCGACGCCTTCGGAGATCGGATCCTGCAGTGGAGCCAGCACCAGGTTCGGCGCGGTGAGGGCGCTGACGAAGTAGGTCAACGCGAAGAAGAGAAACCCGACGATCGACGAGACCCACGTGCGCCAGGAGCCGGTGCCGATGAGCGACTCGGCCCACCCGAACGCGCGGGACCACCAGACCACGGCCAGCCCCACCAGCACGCCGCTGGTGACGAGCCCGGAGATCAACGACAGACCGATCAGCTTCGGAGACGACACCATGACGCGCAGGGCGCGAAAGGGCAGGGCGAGCCCCCGGAAGAAGTCTCCCAGCTCGGGGCCTGCCGGAAGTTGTGGGGTGACATCTTTCAAATGGTGAGCACCTGAAGAGACGAACGCTTATACAGCCGCCCTCATTGCATGTCGCTCGACGCCCGCCAGACTGAAGTTCAGCCGCTGACCTCGATCGACGCGCTGGTCGACTCGTTCCGATCGGCGGAGCGACGCGATGGCCTCGGGCTCATTGGGCTCGAGCACGAGAAGATCCTGGTTCCCGCGACTGATGTGCACGCGATTCCGTACGACGGCGCGGGTGGGGTCGGCGCGCTGTTGGCCGCGTTTCAGGCCGACGGCCAGGAGCCCTACCGCGAAGCGCCCGGCCTGCCGGTCATCGCGCTCACGAAGGGGAAGGTGACGATCTCCCTCGAGCCCGGTGGGCAGTTCGAGCTGTCAGGCGCTCCGCACGTCACGGCTCGCGCGGCGCACGCCGAGAATCAGGAGCACCTCGAGCGGCTGAAGGTGCACACCTCGAAGCTGGGCATTCGCGTCGTGACGCTCGGGTACCGTCCCTTCGACGAGCTCGCCTCGATGCCGTGGATGCCGAAGTCACGCTACGGCGCGATGAAGCAGACGCTGGGCACCCGCGGGACGCACGCCTTCCACATGATGTTGATGACGGCGACGGGGCAGGTCTCGCTCGACTGGCGTGACGAAGCGGATTGCGCGCGCAAGGTGACGGCCTCGGCGCGCATGACGCCGGCCACGGTGGCGCTCTTCGCGAACAGCCCCATCGTCAACGGTGCGCCAAGCGGCTTTCAGTCGTTCCGCAGCCGCGTGTGGAACGACGTCGACCCTGCGCGTTGTGGAACGCCGGCCTTCATGGTCGACGGCACGTTCTCCTACCGCCGCTACGTCGACTGGGCGCTCGCGGCGCCGCTGCTCTTCCTGCGTCGTGACGGCCAGTACCTGACGCCGAAGATCACCTTCCGGCAGCTGCTCAAAGACGGGCACGACGGCAAGCCGGCGCTCGAGAGTGACTGGGTCGATCACCTGTCGACGCTCTTCCCAGAGGTGCGCATCAAGCGCGTGCTCGAGATTCGCAGCGCCGACGCGAACGACGGGCCGATGACGGGTGCGCTCGGAGCGCTGATGCGCGGCCTGCTCTACGACCGCCAGGCGCTCGACGCGCTGTACGAGGCGACCGACATGACGGTGGAGCAACACCAGGCGCTCCACCTCGCAGCGCAGCGTGACGGCATGAAGGCGGTGGCGAACGGGCGCGCGGTGAAGGAGCTCGCCCGCGACGTCGTGTCGATCGCGAAGGCCGGCCTCATGCGGCTCGACCCGGCCGACGCTCCGCTGCTGGCGCCGCTCGAGGCCATCGTCGAGCACGGCGCGTCGCCGGCAGAGTCGGTGCTCCACGCGTTTCAGCGCCGCACGAGCGACTCCGAGTTCGTCTCGAAGTTCTCGCTCTGAAAAGCGAAACGGCCGCTCCCTGGTGGGAAGCGGCCGTCGCATTCGAAACGAGTCTTCAGCTCACTTCATCGCGCTCTTCACGCGCTCGAGGTTCCAGCTGTCAGGGCCGTAGCGCCCGAGGATCGTCTTGCTCGCGTCGATGAGGAACGGGCCCTTGTTTCCCGGCCGCAACGAGTACGAACCCACCGGCTTCTCGACGACCAGCTCGGCCGCCTTCTCGCCCTTGAGCACGTTGGTGACGGTCAGCTTCACCGTCTGCGAAGCCGACTTGTACCCGACGCTCGTCGCGCCGGGCTTGGCGTTGGCAGGAGCCGCAGGGGCAGGGCCGGTCGCCAGCACTTCTTTGACCTCAGCCTCCACGACCCACGTGGCTTGCGGCATCACTTCTTCGATTGGTTCAGGAGGCTTCGCCATGGCTCACGCTCAGTTCGTGTACATCAGGTTTTGGTAGAGCTTGCCGAACTCAGAGAGCTTCAGCTTGAAGATGCCGTCGTTGGCGCCGTTGCCCGAGGGCTCGGACTCGCCCCAGGGGTTGCGGAGGATGACGAACTTCTCGGCGCCGACCTGCTCATAGCCGAGCACGGAGTAGGCGTGGTCGCCGTAGACGCCCGTGTTCGTGTACTTCGACTCGTCGTGGTACGTGCCCGCCGCAACCGGCTGCTTGGCGTCGACGGCCTTCTTGATGGTGTCGAACACGCGGTCGAGGTTTCCCGTCGAGATGTACATGTCCTGGCCGTCCTTGCCGAGCACCGCCTCGAAGACGTCCGACGAGTGACCGCCATTGCCGATCTCGTTGTAGCTGCCCTTCCACTGGGCGTAGGCCTTCTCGACGAGCGGGAACCAGAGCTCCATCTTCTTGGGGTCTGAGCTGTTCGAGCTGTGGCCGTAGAGCGCGCCACCGTAGCTGCGGCTGTAGAGATCGCCGTCGACCTTGATGGCGACGTCCTTGAAGCGGCCGCTCGACCAGTCCTTCTGCTTGAAGGTCACCGTGTAGGTGCCGTCGCCGTTGTCCTTCACCATGTTGTTGATGGCGTCAGGGTTCTGCTTGGCGATGGCGGCCATCGCGGCGGGGAAGTAGCAGTCGCCGATCTGGCCCTGCTGCACGTCTTCGGGCTTGGCGCCGTCGATGAAGAGCGGACCGGTGAAGTTGGTCTTCGAGAAGCGCGGCTTGCCAGCGGAGTCGAGCTCGTCGGCGTGGAGGGCCGGGTCGGGGATGAGGTCGGTCGTCTGCGGAGCGCCGCCCGAGACGGTCACGTTGCCGACGCTCTCGGTGAACGCCGTGTTGTTGACGCCATCGCTCGCGGCCACGGCGAACGAGTCGCCGGGCTTGCCGTTGAGCTTGAAGCCATCGGGGAAGCCACCGGTCTCGGTGACCGTGACGCGTGCCTTCTCGCCCGTGCGCTTGTTGGTGAACTCGAGCTGGGCGCCGGGCTCGGAGACCTGGCGGCTGGAGTTGATGTTGCTGACCGAGACCTTGCCGCCGCCCGCGTCGGCCATGCCGATGCGGAACAGCGCGACCGTCGCGTTGCTGGTGTCTTTCGCGGCGATGCCGCTGGCCTTCACCGTGAGCCAGTCGGACGTGCTGCCGTCGGCGTAGCGGGCGCGCATGCGAATGAGGTCGCCTTCACGCATCGCCTGGTCGCCGGTCAGCTTGGCCATGTTGAACTGGCCGTTCGCGTCGGCCTTGCCGATGACCGAGGTGTCGTCCATGTGCAGACGGCCTCCGGGAGCGGTCGAGATGTTGATCGCCTCGATGGTCGCGCCGGCCTTGGTGGTGCCCGTCAGGCCGTTCTTCTGATCGCCGCTCACGGCGAGGCCGTTCGTCGGGGGAGGAGGCGGCGGCTGCGGGGTGCTGCGATCGAGCACCGCCTCGAGGAACTGCTTGGCCGACGGATCGAGCGGAACCGTGCCCTGATCGAGAATCGCGGCGAGGTCCTTCTTCTCGTTCGCCGTCATGCCGCCTTTGACGAGCGCGATCTGCGCGTCACGCGAAACGCCGGGCTTCGCGAGCTCTGCGGCGACCTTGTTGGCCGACCAGCCGCGGTTGCCGTCACCGACGAGCGCGACCAGCTGCAGCACCTGCTCCTGACCCAGCTTCAGGTTCGGGTTGGTCCGCTTCTGCGCTTCGAAGTTCGTGTACAGCGAGCCCAGCTTCGTGTCGTTGAAACGAATCGGCATGGCGAAGGTCCCTTTGGAAACGGAAAGCGCGGCGATGAAAGCAGAGGAGCGAAGGTGACGTGAGAAAAGCTCGAAGAATCGATGTGCCTACATTGTCGGACAGCGGCCTACGCCGGTTGCTGGAATGTCGATTCCAACTGTCTTTTCAGCCGGTTGCGCTCGCGAAAAAGCCATAGGTGGCTCGCAGTGGGTGTGGCAGCTTCCAGTGCCCATGAACGTCAAACGCGACGCCTCGGTGGCCACTTTCCTTCGCAGCGTGCCCGTCTTCCACGATCTGAAGGGAGCGAGCCTCGACATTCTCTTCGACTTTCTCGAGGAGCAGACGTGGGCACCGGGCGATCACATCTTCAACGAGGGTGAGCTCGGCCGCACGATGTACGTGATTCGCGACGGCGAGGTCGAGGTCGCCCGCAAGTCGACGCGTGGGAATCAGGTGCCGATCGTTCGACTCGGGCCCGGTGAGACGTTCGGCGAGATGACGCTGGTCGAGCTGCAGCCGCGCTCGGCGACGTGCGTGGTGAAGAAGAAGACCACGACGTACGCGCTGACGAACCTCGACCTGTGGAACCTCTACAAGGCCGACAACTACGCCTACATCATCATTCTGCAGAACATCTGCCGCATGCTCTCGCGTCGTCTGCGCAAGGCCGACAGCCGCATCGTCGAGTTCCTCGACATGCTCGACGAAGCGGGCGTGGCGAAGAAGCCGGCGAAGGCGAAGAAGGCGAAGAAGAAGTAACCGATGTTCACGGGCCTCGTGCAGGACGTCGGAACGGTGGAGCGCCTCGTCGCGGGCCCCGTCACCGACGTGTGGATTCGCTCGGGCTTCGAGCCCGGCGAGTTCAAGCACGGTGAGTCGATCAGCTGCGATGGCGTGTGCCTGACGGTGGTGGAGTGGAAGGAGCGCTCCTTTCGCGTGCAGGCCGCTCCCGAGACGTTGAGCCGCACGACGCTGTCGAGCTGGTCGAACGGCACGAAGGTGAACCTCGAGAAGGCGCTGAAGGTCGGCGATCGGCTCGGCGGTCACTGGGTGCAGGGCCACGTCGATGGCGTCGGCGAGGTGCTGTCCGTCGGGCCCGATGGTGGCTCGTGGCGGCTGCGCGTGGCGTTGCCGGCAGCGCTCGCGCCGTTCTTCGTCGAGAAGGGCTCGGTCTGCATCGATGGCGTGTCGTTGACGCTCACGCACGTCGACGCGACGAGCTTCGGCGTGATGCTGATTCCCGAGACGTGGGCGAAGACGTCGTTGTCGACGAAGCGGGTGGGCTCGAAGGTGAACCTCGAGGCCGACATCGTCGGCAAGTTCGTCGCGAAGATGATCGGCCAGCGCGGTGGGCTCACGGAAGAGCAGCTGCGCCTCGCGGGCTTCGTGAAGTAGCTCGTGGACGCGCTGATTCGGTCGGTCACCGAGGTCGCGTCGGTTCCGCTCGTTCCTGAAGTTCGACTTCATCTGCTCATGCCGAGCCACGCGTTGTGGCGCGCGAGCCCCGACGAGGCGAAGGCGCAGGGCCTCGACATGCCGTACTGGGCGTTCGCGTGGCCCGGTGGGCAGGCGCTCGCGCGGTGGGTGCTCGATCATCAGGAGTCGGTGCGGGGGAAGCGCGTGCTCGACGTTGGCAGTGGAGGCGCGATTGAAGGCCTCGCCGCTGCGCTGGGTGGAGCGCATGTCACCTGCGTCGATGTCGATGCGATGGCGAACGCGTGCGCGAGGCTGAACGCGACAGAGAACGGCGTGTCGCTCGAGACCCTCACGCAGGATCCGCTCTCAGGTTCGGCCGATTCGTTCGACTGTGACGTCGTGTTGGTTGGCGACCTCACGTTCGACGAGGCCATCGCCGCGCGGTTGGTGCCGTGGCTCGAGGCGCACCAGGCGCTGGGCCGGCTGGTGCTGGTCGGAGATGCTGGGCGGGTCGCGTTGTCCTCACGCTTCGAAGTGGTCGACACCTTCTCTGCGCCTTTCGATGGGAACCCCGAAGGGTCGACCAACTGGAGCGTGCAGGTGCGGTGTCTTCGTTCGTAAGTTCGCGCGATGCGACTTCTGAGCCTGGCGTGCAATCTCGTGGCGGCGTTCGCGGTGGCGAGCGAGCCGGACGGTGGCGCCTCCGCACGGCAGCTCTTTCACGCGGCTCGGGCGGTGGCTCCCGAGTCGGGCCAGGTGACGTCTCCTGCGTGGCTGTTGGTCGAGGGCTCGCGCATCGTCTCGCTTGGGACGACGCGGCCCACTGGCGACGCGCGGGTCGTCGAGCTCGGTGACGTCACGCTGTTGCCCGGCTTCATCGACGCCCACGCTCACCTGTTGCACGTCGAGCAACCGAACGAGGACTCCATCGTGAACGAGGCGATCAGTCTCTCGGAGTCTGATCGCGCGCTGCGAGGCGCGTGGCTCGCGGGCCAGGTGTTGCGGGCCGGCTTCACGACCGTGCGCGATCTCGGCAACTCGGGTCGTGGTGGAGACGTGTCGCTCCGGCAAGCCATCTCCGCCGGCTGGGTCGCGGGTCCGACGATCATCGCGTCGACACGGGCGCTGGCTCCACCACTGGGGCAGTTCGGCCGGCTCGCGCCTGCCCATCACACGCTCGCGGCGCAGGAGTACGCCATCGTCCGCACGCCGGAGGAGGCAACCGCTGCAGTCGCCGACGCGCTGGCCGAAGGCGCCGAGTGCATCAAGGTGATCGTCGACAGCGGTCGGGGCCGCGACCTCGATCAGCCGACGCTCGAGGCGATCGTCACGCGTGCGCACCGGGCGAAGGTGAAGGTGGCAGCGCACTGTGTTCAGGCCGAGGCCGCCGAGCGCGCCGTGGCGGCGGGCGTCGACTCCATCGAGCATGGCTACGAGTTGAGTGACGCAACGCTCGCGGCGATGGCGAAGCGTGGCATCGCGCTGGTGCCGACCGACTACCCGGCCTCGTTTTACGAGCTGTTTGCTCCGCAGACGCCGGCCGATGCCCGCGCGAAGGTGATCGCCTCGTTCGCCGAGTTCCGGGAGCGCTCGAAGAGCCGGCTCAAGCGAGCGGTCGAGAAGAAGGTGTCGATCGCCTACGGCTCGGACACCTACGTCGCGACGCCGCTCGGTGATCGAGGGCGCGAGATGGCGCTCGTGTTCGAGGCGTACGCGGAAGCCGGCCTGCGTCCGCTCGAGGTGTTGCGGAGCGCGACCAGCACGGCGGCGAAGCATCTGGGCCTGCCGGGCGGCACGCTGCAGGCGGGGGCTCCCGCAGATCTCGTGGCTGTCGAAGGCAACCCGCTGGAGGACGTGAAGGCGCTGGGTCGGGCCCGGTTTGTCGTGAAGCAGGGCAAGTTGCTTTGAGCGCTCGTTGAGTCGGAGGTTGCTGGCCGCGGCGCAGTTCCTCGCGTGACGGGCTTCAGCCCAGGGAAGAGCTGCCCAGAGCGGGCGATGGGCAACCAGGTGCGCTCCGAGGCCTCGAGTGAGATGCAGGGAGTTCAGGGAGAGCGCTCGCCGCCGGCGCCCGTTCAATCCTTAGATGGTTAGATAGTCTATCTAACCATCTCGCCCATGAATGGCCGACCCAGGCCTGGGTGACGCTGGAGAGTTCCTCGCGTGACGGAGTTCCTCACCGTGACGGAGTCCCTCGCGTGACGAAGTCCCTCGCGTGGGAGTCCCTCGCGTGACGGAGTCCCTCGCTGTGACGGAGTCCCTCGCTGTGACGGAGTTCCTCGCCGTGACGGAGTTCGCGCCGTGACGGAGTCCCGCGCTGTGACGGAGTCCCGCGCTGTGACGGAGTCCCGCGCTGTGACGGAGTCCCGCGCTGTGACGGAGTCCCGCGCTGTGACGGAGTCCCGCGCTGTGACGGA
>CALRPN020000016.1:0-183683 GCA_943370055.1 Archangium gephyra | reverse complement strand
TCACCCAGTACGTCTACGACGGCGTCGGCGGACTCCTCTCGGCCATGCTGCCCGACTCCACCCGACTCGAGTACGTCATCGACGCCCGCGGTCGACGTGTCGGCAAGAAGCGCAACGGGGTGCTCGAGAAGGGCTGGCTCTACGACGGCAAACTCCGCATCGTGGCCGAGCTCGACGGCAGTGGCGCGGTCGTCAGTCGATTCATCTACGGAACGCTGAGCCACTCACCTGACATCATGCTGCGAGGTGGAGTCACCTACCGGTACGTCCACGACGTCCTCGGCAGTGTGCGGCTCGTCATCAACACCGCCACCAGCCAGGTCGCTCAGCGCCTCGACTACGATGCGTGGGGCGTCATCACCTCCGACTCAAGCCCAGGCTTTCAGCCGTTCGGGTTTGAGGGAGGCCTCTACGATGTCGACACCCGTCTCACTCGATTCGGCGCACGCGACTACGATGCGGTCACAGGAACGTGGACAGCAAAAGACCCGATCGGATTTCGTGGACAGACCACCAACCTCTTTGAGTATGCGAACAGCACCCCAACGCATCTCATCGACCCGAGCGGAGAGCGTTTGCGATTCATTGACTTTAAGCGCGGTCACTTGGCTTCGGGCTCTCACAAACACAGGCCGGCCGCGAACTTCTTGAGGCGCTAGAACAATCTCCTGACACCTACGACTTCGAAGGAAACGCGCCAGTCTCGCCCTCGAATACAGGAGAGACCATTGGCGAGTTCAGACCAGGAACTTACGCGGACTCGAAATGCAGCGAGGGAGGCGGCAGAATCAAACTGCATCCAACTCTTGCAAGGCTGCAAGGCCGAAGCAGACTCGGTAACGCCGCACACGAACTAAGCCACGCGGCACTACAGAACGCAGAACGTCATCCCAACGCGAATGTACCGTCGAGCATCACACCGTTCCGTGATAAGTCACGAAACGGAGCACTTCCTGACGTGGCTCATCAGGTCCTCGAAAACTACTGGCAGCTGACATTCCCGTAGCCCACCCAAGGAGCCGCTCTTGCTTTGCACAGGCTTGACCATTCTCGGACTTTGCCTCCCGCTCCCAGGGACGCTGCGTACTGACCTTGAAACTGGCGGATGGGGACCGATTACATCAGGCACGCGCCCGGGCGCCTGGTGGGTCAACAAGGTCTTCAAGACTGGGCCTGCCGCTTTCTCTGTCCTGGTGTCGGGCCAAGACAAGAATGTCCGAGCGGTTCTCGTCAAGTCGACGGACTTTTCAGTGGCCGAAGTTGAGCAGTTTCTTGGTAGTGGTTGTGGGCCAGCGTCGGATCCTGCCGCATGCACAATCAAGAAGGCGCAACTGCGGAAGCGGAAATGTTGGCAGGGTGTCTTGCTCGCTGCTCGTGGCGACCCCCAGACCCCGCTCGAGGACTTCGTTTGCGATGGTAAGTCCGACCGACTTGTGTCTGACACCTATTGGTTCGAAGGCGCAAGCGGTTCGCCTGCCTCTGCACAAGACGGTGGAGTCCTTCGTGAGTATTTTCCGCAACCGCCTGCTTCTCCTCGATGAACTCGCAAGGCCCTTCTCATTCGAGGTCGCTTGAAAGTGACAGACACGAATCTCGTGCTGCTCAACTCGACTCACAGCGTCGTGCTGCCGAGTCTCTCGTGGCACCTTGTGGTCAGAGGCACCTCTACCCTGTCTCGCGGCGATCTCCGACGACGGGGTGCTCGAGCTCGGGACTACGAAGACCGGCTCCGGAATGCGGGCGGGCTCTTTCCGAACCTGCTCTGCACAGCGTTCGCCTGGCTCCATGAGTGGCCATTCTGTCGAAGCGGAAGCGGCCTCCTCTGCGTGACCGACACTCCCCTCTTCAAGGGACAGCTGAACGCAGCCATGCTGGCTGAAAAGCTCCCAGTCTGGCTCGAGGTCTTCGCCACCGACGACCAGGGTCGAGTCGCCATGGGCTCGGTCAGCCACGAGAACATGTACTGGGTTCGCGGCTCGTTCCTCGTAGCCCCACAGCGCACAGCGGTCGAGGCGCCTCGCTGGAAGATGGCCGACCACGAACTCCTCGATCCCGAGTCGACTCAGCTGCTCCTCATCGGGAGCGGGCAAGCCGCCCCGTGACGCAGCGACCAATGGGCCCCCACTCGCGCATGGACGGTGCGAACTTGATCGAGAAAGCCGATCAAGTCCGAGTCGTCTCGCGACCTTGCCTTCACCTGGCCAGTGCGAACGCAGTTGGGGTGTCCTGAGAAACGACGCAGAGAGTGGTTCGCACCTCGCGCCCTTCGCGGAGCTACTGGGGGCCGGTTGCGAAGAGCACCGGCCCCTTTGTTTTACTCCCCTGCCCCATGCTTCCCCGAGGGAAGCGCTCTCTGCGGGTCGCCACCAGAGAATTTCGGCGAGCTCGACGGGCGCGTTCTGTACAGCGAAGCTCTCCGTTCTCCGTCCCGCGCAGAGAGTCCGGAGATCGGCGTTTAACAGCTTCTGCTAAACGCTAAACGTTGGGTCGCCGGAACCCATCGGAACTACGAGTGGTTCGCAGGTCGCTTCGTTCAGGGTCGAAGGGCGCCGACTGCGAACCAGTTGGCGAAGAGGTCCGCGAGAGAACGAAGAGGCCCTCGGCCGCTGGACGTCAGCGGCGCAACGGTGAGGTCGTCACTCGAGGACGTCATGCGGATCCGCGTCTACTCAGACCTGCACCTCGAGTTCGGTCCCTTCGACCCGCCCGCGAGCGACGACGTGGACGTGGTCATCCTCGCCGGCGATATCGACGTGAAGGGCCGCGGCGTCGCCTTCGCGAAGCGCTTCCCCTGCCCCGTCGTCTACGTCGCGGGCAACCACGAGTACTACGGCGGCGCGATTCCCCGCCTCACCGAGAAGCTCAAGGAGGCCGCGGTCGGCAGCAACGTTCACGTCCTCGACTGCGACGCCGTCATCATCGGTGGCACCCGCTTCCTCGGCGCGAGCCTCTGGACTGACTGGCGCGGCAACGGCTCGGTCGAGCCGACCTTCGCGATGGAGCACGCCCGCGCCGGCAGGTCCGACTACAAGAAAATCCGCGTGTCGCCCGAGTTCAGCCGGCTGCGACCGACACGCTCAAATGGCACGCGCGCGCTCGAGCCTGGCTCGCTGGTCAACTCAAGCAACCGCACGAGGGGCCGACGGTGGTCGTGACGCATCACGCGCCGACGCTCCGCGGCTGCAAACCAGAGGACGCCTCCACACCCTTCCTCGGCGCCTACGCCAGCGACCTCGAGCTTTTGATGGGCCCGAAGGTTGACGCGTGGGTCTTCGGGCACACGCACCTCGCGTTCGACGAGCGCATCAACGGGACCCGAGTGGTCAGCAACCCGCGCGGGTACGTCGGCGAGTTGGTCGAGGGCTTTAGGCCCGACTTCACCCTCGAGGTGCCGCGAAAACCGCCGAACTCCAGCGCCGAGCCTCAGGGCGGCGCTTGAATCACGTAAGAGACAAGGAACGCGATGCTCCCCGGGAACGACCAAGTCCTCCGCTGTCCACGATGCGCAGCGCTCCATCGTGTTGGCACGCTTGCATCCGGGAACACGTTGGGGGCCGTGCTCTGGTCCGACGGCCGCCTCGTTGGACCGATGTTGCGCGAGGAGCCATGCGCGACCAAGTGCCCCGCTTGCGGCGAAGTGTTCGTGCGAAGCGCGACGGCCATCGTCGGAACGCTTCAGCCCGATTGGTCCGTTGTTCGGCCGGACGTTCGCCTCACGCTTGTCGCTGTGCCTGCCTCCGCCCGGCTCGAGGTGATGCGTTTGGTCCGCCGAATGTTCGGACTTGGTATCGCCGAAGCGAAGCGCGCGGTCGACCACACGCCTTGCGTGCTCAGCGAAGCGTGCCGGTACCTGGACGCGTACCGCTTCTCGGAGGAGGCGGGCCAAGCAGGCGCGGTGGTGACCTATGAACCCGTCGACGATGGCACTCTCGAACGAGCGACGCCTCCCGAATGGCGAGCGGCTCCCTACGGCCACACGGCAACAGAGGCAGAGCTCCTGGCGCTCGTCGGACGACTCTTATCGTCGGAAGACGAGGTCGCGGTGCGAGCGCTTGCATGGCGCGACGGCAACGACCCGTTCCGTGCCGACGACACTGAGTGGGTTTCATACTCGTCGAGGCCTCTGGCGCGCGCGAACCTCGAGGTCCTCGTCACGCTGTTGCCAGATTCACCTGAAGGAAACGTTCTACGCGCTGAGGGTCTGCGTCAGCTTGGGCGGTTCGCCGAATGCCTGACGCTGATCTCGGGACCTGCTCTCAGGCACCGCCCCGACATCAGTACGATTCGCTCCCTTGCAGAGCAGGGAATCGAGCGCATCGCGATCATCGCCGTCGCGGCATGAGCCACGGCAGGAGCGATCCGCGACGCCACCGATCGTAAAGAGCCCCCGAAACGATGACGCGACTGACCGACTCAAGCGCCGCCATCAGGGCCTCGTCGGACAAGCGCGAACAGCAGTGGTGAGCGGAACGTGCAGGAGTCGAACCTGCCTCTCCTTGAAGGAGTTCACCGCGTAGCAGACGGGCTGGCACCCACGAGCCAGATGATGTTCCAGAACAGCGGAGAGCGGAAGGCACGATCCTCAGCCCCTCTTCGAGACCGCACCGCTTTCCAGGCGGGCCGCCGACCAACCAGCGTTCACTCTCCATGCGGAAGGCGGAGGACTCGAACCCCACGCCGGTGAAGACGCACACTCGTTTCGAATGACGACTGGCTCCATCGCCAGGTCACCTTCCAGATGCGCGCGCAAATGACCGCCTGCATACTCGCGGTGATGCGGAGGGCGGAGGTCTCGAGCCCCACACCTGGCGGTGCCTACCGGGTTCAAGCCGGCGCCGGCGCCCCGCCGGTTCACCCTCCATCGTTGTCCAGGGCGGGAGTCGAACCCGCACGCCCGCGAAGGCACCGCGTTTTGAGCGCGGCGTGTCTACCGTTCCAGCCACCTGGACGTCGTAGTGCCCCGGGCGAGAGTTGAACTCGCATGCTCGTCTCGAGCTCCGGCTTCTGAGGCCGGTGTGTCTACCGGTGGTTCAACGCGTGAGATGCGGGAGTCGGATTCGAACCGACGGCCTCCGGGGTATGAGCCCGGCGATCTGCCACCTGATCTATCCCGCGATGAATTTGAACAAAGACAACACAGTGTTCCCGGAGGGAATCGAACCCCCGACCTCCTGGACCGCAACCAGGCGCTCTCAATCCAACTGAGCTACGGAAACGTGTGCCCCTGCCAGGAATCGAACCTGGGCCGCTCCCGTACCGGGGGAGTGCTCGACCATCGAGCTGCGGGGGCGCTGCGTGTGGAACCGGTCGGCATCGAACCGACAACCTCCTGGGTGCAGACCAGGTGCTCTCCCAATTGAGCTACGGCCCCGTGTGCGCAAGCAGGGAGTCGAACCCTGTCCCTCGGTGTGTAGGACCGACGCTCGACCACTCGAGCTCCTCGCGCATGTGCCGACCCCTGGGATCGAACCAGGATGTTCCGCTCTTCAGGCGGATGCATGGACCACCACTGCCAGGTCGGCAAACAACGACACTGCGGTCCCTACGGGAATTGAACCCGCCTCGCTGCCGTGACAGGGCAGTCGCCTCGCCAGTTGCGTCACAGACCAGACATCAACGAACGGGAGCGCCCTGCAGTGGACGACGCTCCAGTACCCCGTACGGGAATCGAACCCGCCTCTTCGACTTGAAAGGGCGACGGCCTCACCTGAAGCGCGAACGGGGCTGCAGTACCGCGTACGGGTGTCGAACCCGTCTGGCTGGATTGAGAACCCAGCGACCTCCCGGAAGTCGAACGCGGCGAGAGTGAGGTCCACCTCGGAATCGAACCGAGCTGACCGCTGTTGCAGAGCGGCGCCTTCGCCATGAGGGCCAGTGGACCGACGACGACAACGACGATGCTGGGAAGGAAGGAATCGAACCTTCAGCCGTCGGCTTCAGAGGCCGCCGCGCTACCAGTTGCGCCACTTCCCAATGCTGGGGCGGAAGGACTCGAACCTTCAGCCCACCGCTTCAAAGGCGGTCGCTCCACCGTTGAGCTACGCCCCAAGAACGACGTGATGGACGGGGTGAGGATCGAACTCACCGTGTCGAGAGCGGCGGGGTTACGGCCCGCTGGACCTCCATTGGTCGCCTCCCGTCCTTGTTCGTCGCGCGCCCCTTGCTGCTGAGCGCGCGACGTTCACCACTGCTATTCGCGCTGTCAGAGAACGACGAAGAAGAGCGGGAGGCGGGAATCGAACCCGCTTCTCCGGGAAGGCGTCCCGGTGCCCAACCAATGGGCGACACCCGCGTGTGCACGGCAGGAAGGAGTCGAACCTTCAGCGGCGGGTTTTGGAGGCCCGTGCCCTTACCGATGGGGCTTCTGCCGTAGAGGGTTGCGCTCGCTGGCCACGGTGAAACGAGAGAGGCCGGGGAGCTTTCGCCACCCGGCCTCGT
Source organism: Archangium gephyra (assembly GCA_943370055.1). Taxonomy (GTDB): domain Bacteria; phylum Myxococcota; class Myxococcia; order Myxococcales; family Myxococcaceae; genus Xiheimicrobium; species Xiheimicrobium gephyra_A. The sequence goes on along the minus strand of CALRPN020000016.1, from coordinate 177,245 downwards.
GAAGGTCTCCTCCGTGGAGAGCGTTCAGGAAGTGGGCGGCACGCGCAGGCTCAAGGCACGCGGCTGGCGCTCGTAACCCTTGAAGCTGCAATCGATGACCTGATCGGTGCGCGATGACGCGCACGACGACGAGATCTCCGAGAACGATTCGGGGCACCACTTCGAGCTGAGCGCGATTGAAGTCATTGAAGACGGGCTCCTTGCCCATCGAGACGAGCGCACTCACGCGAACCTGACGCCGCATCTCGCCGCTGCGCGGTCAGTTTATCGATTCCGTGGCATCCTCAAGCCAGGGCGGGAAATGGATACGGACGCTGCGCTGAGCAAGTCAGCTGAACTCGTCGATGTCGACCCAGAGGCCTGCCTCGAGCTCCTGCTTGCAGTCTGGAGAGAAGCTCGGAACGACGAGGTCTCCGCTGCCGTGCATGCCGTCGGTTCGGTCTTCTGCGCCGATGTCCCGCCGGAGCTATGGATGGCGGCAGCCCGAGGCCGAACCTTGCTCCCCCGCACGTCGCTCGTCTGGGCATGCACAGACCTGAGTGGCCCGGCGCTCATCGAACGACTCGAGGTGATGCGCTCCTGGAAGCCTGACCCCAGGGTGGGGGCTTTTGTGGAAGACCTGCTTTGGGTGCCGAAGCTGGCCAGCCTCGAGCATCAGGACATCTGGGCCGCGTTGGCTGAGCTGGTCTCAATTCACGGTTCGCAGCACTTCTGGGCTGCCTTTGGCGCCGCAAGCCGCAGCTGGTACCTGCCCTTCGATGGGGACTGGCAAGATTGGCTGCAGGAAACGATGCGGGCTGTGCCCAGACCAGCGTCAATCCAACTGAGCACCCGCGGAATCGCAGCGCTCGATCGGCTGTTCGAGCAACTTGAGGCAAGAGAGACGGTGCGGTTTCCGCGCATCGAGGCCGGCGCAATGGACCAACGAGCAGTCGTCCTCGACCAGTTGATGGCTGTTGGCGACCTTCGCGGACCCGTGCTCGCTGACCGCGAGCCACGGTCAGCGCCTCGTTCCTGGCTCGGCCTGGCAGGTGCTGTCATTCAAGGCTGCGATTGGTCGGTGCGCGAGGGTCTGCCTCACGATTTGCGTGTTCGTTTTGGTTCCTCAATAGCAGTGAAGCGCTTCGGCGACTTGCCGCACTGGGCCTATGTCGACACGCTGCGCTTCTCGAAACACGGCATCGAGCCGTTCGACGGCACGCTCACCGCTTCGATGTTGGGTGCGAAAGCGGTTGAGTGGCCCAACGTGACCTCGCTCCTCAGCTCGGGCACGCCCTGGAGTATCGAGCGGCTCTGCGTCTGGATCGATCGGCCGGAGCAGTTTCGACAGCTTTTTCAGAGTGGCCTGTTGCCGCACCTGCGTGACCTCACGGTGGACTGCGAGGACCTGTCGATGCTCTGGCTCGAGGAGTGCGACCTGAGCCGCCTCCGAAGCCTCTCCCTGCCGCTCAGCGTGGACGAGAAGGGTCTCTCGGTCCTGGAGCAAACGGGGCTCGAACAACTCGAGGCATACGGGTTTGCGTTCTCGAGGGGGACCGACGGACGCTTCTCGCGGCTGCGCGTCACGATCGACAGGTTGAGCTTCGTCTCGCTGTCCTCCAGCGTTCGAATCGCCGCGAGCAAGCTACCCCAGGGGCTCCTCGAGCACCTCGAGTTCGTCCCAGCACTCGATTGTCCAAAAGACCTGAATCTCGATGAGTGCTTTCGCCGGTACTTCGAACCCAACCTCCGGGGGAGCACAACGGCTCCTGTTCGACCTTTCCGCAAGCCCGCGCCGGATTTGCCGGCCTCGTTTCATCGAGTTTCGATCAATAGGGATTCGAATGTCGCGACATGTAGCCGCCCGGGCGTGACCGGTGTTTTCCCATATGCGGGACGAGGGCGATCTTCGGCGAACGATGCCTGGGTAGTCGCTCACGGCGAGCGCTTCGTTCGCCTCCATCGCGTGCCGACGGGCGCCATCGAGTGGGAACTCGACGTGCGCGCGCACCCCCTGTCGCAGGGACGGTTCCGGGGCTCAGGGCCGAGAGTCTCGAACGACGGGAAGACCGTACTCCTCCACTGGGGTCAGTCGGTTGAGTGGTGGGACACGAGTCGGCATGTGCTGATGCAAACGGTGCAGGTGAATGAAACCGATGCGCATCTCAGCCCCGATGGCGCGCTCGTCGCGCTTCGGCCCAGGACGAGTGAGCCCGTCACCATCCTGGACGCGTCCGGAGCGAGTCGACGTCTGATGTCGGTCTGCAGGGATGTTGCCTTTCTTGCTGATGGTCGGCTCATCGGCCTGGTCGGTAGTCGGCTCCGAGAGTTTGATCCCCTCACGGGAACTCCAACCCAGAAGGAGATCCGGTTGGCTCACGAGGCCTGGCATGTTCTGGCCTCTCCTTCGGGACGATTGGTGGCCGTCCACGGTCTTGGCCACATTGAGGTACTGGAAACATCGACCTGGACGACGGTCGTCCTGAAGAGCGGAGATGCGTTCAGGGCAACCTTCTCCCTCGACGAGACGCGACTCGTGTTCGACTCGGGTGACTTCCAACACCAGATACTCGAGATCCCCTAGCAGCAAGGCGCCGCTCAGCCACGCTGGGTGAGCCCGGTGCGGATCATCTCGTCGACAAGTGCAGCGGAAAGTTCATCGTCGTTCGCGCCGGTCACCTTGAGGTCGAGCTGAAGGTCTTCGCTGACCAACCGGAATCACCTCGAAAGTGAGCGACGGCCGTGGGGAGAAGACCTTGGGACCGTCGTCGTCCTTCTGGCTACGTTCTCACGAGTGGATCATCGCGCCCTTCGCGGCTCGTTGCGGGCGGAGGGCAGCAGCCCATCGTCGCGACACAACTAGACCCTCGCTCGAGCGGAACGTGCAGGAGTCGAACCTGCCTCTCCTTTCGGAGTTCACCGCGTAGCAGACGGGCTGGCACCCACGAGCCAGATGACGTTCCAGGTGCGGAGAGCGGAGGGCACGATCCCCAGCCCCTTGCGGGACTGCGCCGCTTTCCACGCGGGCCGCCGACCAATCAGCGTTCACTCTCCAATGCGGAAGGCGGAGGACTCGAACCCCACGCCCGTGAAGACGCCCACTCACTTCGAATGAGGTCTGGCGCCATCGCCAGTTCACCTTCCAGAAACTCGCACGGAGGGCGGAGGTCTCGAACCCCACACCGTCGGGTGCCCACCGGGTTCAAGCCGGCGCCGGTGCCCCACCGGTTCACCCTCCATGTCACGAATTGCGGGAGTCGGACTCGAACCGACGGCCTCCGGGGTATGAACCCGGCGATCTGCCACCTGATCTACCCCGCGATGAATCACATCAAGGCGGCAGGAATTGAACCTGCGATCTCTCGCTTCCGACGCGAGCGCGATACCACTTCGCTACACCCTGTTCACGACTAGGGCCCTCTGGGAGTCGAACCCAGCTCCTGCCGCTTAACAGGCGGCCGCAATCCCGGACATGCCAAGAACCCACTGCTCCCAATCACAACCAAAAGCGGGTGGCGGGAATCGAACCCGCGCGTGTCAGGGTGGAAGCCTGATGCCTTCCCGCTTGGCGACACCCGCATTGTGGGACCGGAGGGAGTCGAACCCTCATCCTCGCGCGTAAGAGGCGCTTGCTCTGCCAGTCGAGCCACGGACCCGAAGAGTGGGCGGAGTGAGAATCGAACTCACCATGCTCGCGAACGAGCGGCGGGGTTACGGCCCGCTGGACCACCATTGGTCACATTCCGTCCATGTGATGAATTGCACGGCAGGAAGGAGTCGAACCTTCAGCTGCGGGTTTTGGAGGCCCGTGCCCTGACCAATGGGGCTTCTGCCGTAGATGGCGCTCCGAAACAGAAGAGGCCGGGGAGCTTTCGCCACCCGGCCTCGTGAACTCTCTCGTCAAAGAGCGTTCAAGCGCTGGGCAGCACACGACCCTTCGGTGAAGAGCCGCTCTGCGACGGATACTTCGACCCGGGCGACCACATGGAATTGTTCGCGCTGGAAATCATGCAACCTCCGACGTCGACCCAACACTCCGCCTGACGAACTCGCCCCTACCAGCACTCATCGGAGCGGAAGGAATCGAACCTTCGTCGCACGGTTATCAGCCGCGAATCTTTCCATTGGACCACGCTCCGGCGTGTTCAACCCTTCACATATCCAGGGCGGGAGTCGAACCCGCACGCCCAACCGGGCACCGCGGTCTGAGCGCGGCGTGTCTTCCATTCCATCCACCTGGACATCACGACTCGGCTGTACCGATCTCTGGAATCGAACCAGAATGTTCCGCTCTTCAGGCGGCTGCATGGACCACCACTGCCAGATCGGCATCACGACGACTGCGGTCCGTACGGGAGTCGAACCCGTCTCGATGGCGTGACAAGCCACTCGCCTCACCAGAGGCGTCACGAACCAGTTGGGCACTGCGAATCAGCGAAGGGGAATCAGAAGGGCCGCGTCAGCGCCGAAGCAGGCATCGAACGTCGTCAGGCTGAAGAACGTGATGGGCATCATGGCGGGCTCCTTCTGGGGCGATCGGACGCCGCACCGCCGATGTTCCTGACGAGATGACGCATCGCGCGCGATGAGTCGCTGACATTCCGAGAGGAAGGTTTATCGTCGCCGCCTCATGAAACGGGAACCGGCGAAGCGCGCCATCAAGCAGGACCGCGCGGTCAAGACACGGCAGGAGATTCTCAACTCGGCGATCACGCTGTTCGCTCGCCGCGGCATTCTCGCGACGACGATGGCCGAGCTCGCGCGCGCGATTCACATGACGCCCGGCGCGCTCTACTGGCACTTCCCCACGAAGGAAGACCTGCTGCTCGCGGCCATCGAAGAGCTGCACCAGCGCTTCGTCGCCAGCTTCGAGCCGATGCTGAACCAGGGCGCCAAGTGGACGGCGCACCAGCAGCTCAAGGGCTTCGTCGAGCACACCGGCCGCTTCCTGCAGGACAACCGCGAACACGGCATCTTCTACGGAATGGTGGGCGCCGAGGCCGCTGAGAACAGCGCCGACGTGGCCCAGGCCCTGCGCGACGCGCTGCAGGTCTACGTGCTCGCGGTCGCCGGCATCATCAAGTACGGCCAGAGCAAGACGAAGGAGTTCCGCGCCGACGTCGACGCGATGACGCTCGCGAACGCCATCATCTTCGGCAACATCGGCCTCGTCGTGCAGCACAACCTCTTCCGCGACACGCTCTCGTATCAGCCGATGGTGCAGACCCTGAGCACCATGGTGCTCGACGGCATTCTGAAGAAGTGACGCCCTGCCTCAGGGGCAGCTCCACGGCGTCAGCGGCGTCTCGGGGTTTCCCGTGTTGCCGTTGTCGTGGTGGAAGCGGGGCCACGGCGAGGTGGCATCGAGGCCGGGAGAGTCGACCACCACGGCCGTGAGCGCAGAGTCGTTGCGAACCGCCACGTAGAGCAATCCGGCGCCACGCGAACACTGTTTCGCCAGCGAACGATCTCGCAACACGTCGAGGGCCGGGCTGACCGCGCCAGGCACGAAGGCGTTGGCCGCAGTCCACTCCACCAAGCCCGTCGAGAGGTTCACCACCGAGAGCCGGCCCGTCGCGGGGCTCACCAGATAGGCGAGGCCGTTTGCGCCAAGCACTGGCGCCGCCGCGCCCAACGCCCCACCCTCGAGCGCGTCGACGCCCGGAATCGGCGGCAGCTCGGCCGAGAGCACCCCGCCATCGGGCATCAACATGGGCGGCGGTGAGTACGGGAAGCGCCGCAACGACCCCACCCCGTCACCGAAGACGAAGGTGGGTTGCGTTCGCGGGCCCTGCACCACCAACGGGCCGTACGACGTGCCGGCGTCACCTGCGATGCGCCCATCGACGCGCGCTGACAGCTCGGCGTTCCACACCGAGATGGCCACCGTGTTGCGGGGCGTCGCAATGCGAGACGTGCTGGCCACGACGTCGTCGAACACGGCGAGACTCGTCGTGCCCTGCGGATTCGTGGCGGCGCGCTCCTGCTGGAAGTTCGGCACCGCTGCCGGGTAGTAGTCGACGCGCATCATCCCCGAGGAGGTGCGCATCTCGGGCCGGCCATAGAAGAGCCTGGCGGCCGTGCCTGCGAAGGCCTGCGCCACCATCACCCCACGCGGCGCGAAGTAGTCGATCGGGCAGCAGATGGGCTGCGTGCCCCAGCTGTCGCAGGTCATCGTCGACGTCGGAGTGCCCGTGTAGACACGCCCATTCGTCCCCAACAGGAACAGCCGGGTGTCGACGACCGACGAGAGGCCCTCCCAGCGATCGTTCGAGCAGATGTTGGGGCCGGTCGATTGAAGGGCGGTGCCGGCGACCGACATCTGCACCGTGTCGTAGCGGCGCATCTGCACGTTTTCGCCCTGAGCCCAGAGCGTTCGCCCGACGACGATCGGAGCCCCCTGCACCTCGTCGATGGCCACGTCGACGCGGGTCTCGCCTGTCGGCAGCATCTGCCAGAGCGCGCCGCGGGTGTTCGCCGTGTAGCCGGTGCCCACGTGGACGCGACCGTCGTCATCGAGCGCCGGAGGATGAAGCACATCGAGCCCCGCCTCGTTCGGCTCGAGCAGCGCGCGCCTCCACTTCCATCGCGTGACCGAGAGGGAGACGTTCGCAGGCGCCGAGACGTTGCCGAGCGCGTCACTCAGCGGGCCCACACCGGCGTCGAGCGCTCCACGAAAGGCATCGAACCGAACCCGCGCGAGATCGAGCGTGAAGCACTGACACGAGCGGTTGGAAGGACAGCTGGTGCACATGCGAGCCGTCAGGCTCTGCGGCGGCAACCCAAAGTCGGCCGGGCCGACCGTCACCGGCACCGTCGACTCGACGCGCAGCTCGACGAGCTCGTCTTTCTTGTACGCCGTCGCAAACCCCGAGACCGGGTCGCGGTCGCTGAAGCCACCGTCATTCACTCGCAGGGCGGGGGGTTCGGCAAAGAGCTGCACGACCGGCCGGCGGGCATCGACCGTCAGCGTGGTGCTCGACTCGAAGAAGCCCGCGTCCTGCAACACGAGGCGTGCGGTGAGCGCGAAGACGCCACCATCGGCCGGCGTCACCGTGTCCACAGCCCAGAGCGCCTGCCCCGATTGCAGCGCGAGCACCGGCGCAGCGAAGTCGGAAGGCACCGACGTCACCTGAAGCGTCGAGGGCAGCGGAACGCTCGCGTCGAGCTCGACGAGCACCTCGAGGCGAACCGGGCGGCCACCACCAAAGACATCGTTCGCGTCAGGGCGCACGAAGCGCAAGGCGATGACCTGTGGCGTGCAGCGAACGAGGGTTTCGTCACACGCGAACCCGTCGGGGCAGCTCTGGCAGCTGCCTGCATCGAACGGCAGGCCAGCGTCCATCACACTGGCATCCACCGTCCCTGCGTCTTCCGCACCGGCGTCGACCCCTGAGTCCATCGGCAGGCCTGCATCGACGGGAGTGCCCGAGTCGACCTGGCCTGCGTCGAACGGCACACCTGCATCCTCCCGGCCCGCGTCGGTGCCGCCATCAGGCCTGCCCGCGTCGAAGGACATCGACACCGGCGCCAGCGCGCACAGCCCCACCGTACAGACGCCATCGGGAGCGCAGTCGGCATCGGTGCGGCACGTCGCGACGGGTTGGCATGACAGGGCGAGGGCGCAGAGAAGCAGGAGGCTTCGCGAGCTCATGGAAAGGCGCCTCCCACGACGGCGAAGGCGCCGTGCTCGAGCGGAATGAAGGTGACCACCGGGTCAGGACCCAGCAGCGCCACCAGAAGTCCCGTGACCGCGAGCGCAGCTCCACCACCGAGCGCGACGAGGCCTGCGAGCTGTTGGGTGTTGGCCGCGCGCGCCTTCGCCAGCGTCGCATCGTCGGCGCCGACGGGCAGAAAACCACGCGAGTCGACCATCAACGCGCGCGCCTGGGCCTGGGCGAGCAGGACCAGCACTGCGCCCACGCCCGCGCCAGCGGCTCCCACGCCGAGCAACGTGAAGCCCACGGGCTTGCGAAGCGACGGCTGCGCTGGCGCCGAGACAGGCTGCGTGACCTCGACAGGAGCCGTCACGACCGGCGGGGGCGGCGGCGGTTCGACGACTGGCGGCGGCGCCGCGATGGCTTCCTTGAAGGCTGGCAGCTTCGACACGCCCAGCCCCTTCACCGCGTCGACCAACACCTGCTTCACCACCGGTACCAACGGCTTCTTCTTGTCACCGCGAGGCTGTTGCGCAGAGAAGCTCGCCATCAGCTTGCCGTCGTCACGCACCACGCGCGCCGTCACCGTGAAGATCTGCGCTTCGCTCAGCTCGAGCATCGCGTGAATGGCGTAGAGCCCCGAGCCCTTCACCGCGAGCGCGGCCAGACAGTCGTTCGCGGTGCGGCAGTCTTTCCTGCCCACCTCGGCCAGCGCGGCGTCGAGCTCTTTGCGGCTGGGCGTCACGACGTCACCGGCTTCGCGGACCGCCTCGACCCACGCGGCCTTCAGTTTGTCCGTCGAGGTGACGAGCTCGGGGCGCGGGTCGAACTCCAGCGGGTGCGGAACCACCGTCAACGAGCGCGGCTCGGCGAAGGCCAGGAGCGGCAGCGTCACGAGAACGGCAAGGACCTCAACGCGAAGGGGCATGGCGGCGCAGCTTGTCGAGCACGCGCAACGCGCCCCGGCAATCGCGCTTCACCATGGCACCACCGAACTCATCCTCCAAGGCATCGAGCATTGTCTGGGAGGTCCCATTCTGGGCCGCCGCGCGCTGCAGGGCCTGATGGTCCTTTCGGGCGAGCGCCTTGAAGTCGTCGCTCCAGGTGCACGTTGGCGGAGCAGGTGCGCGCGGCGCCTTCACCACCGCCGCCTTCGGCAGAGGCGCGCTGAGCTCTTCGTCTTCGATGACCTCTGGCGCGTCGTCCTGGGGCGCAGGCGCGGGCTCGGGCTTCACCTCGGGCGGAGGCGGGCTCGCGGGTGGAGGCCAGTCGGCTGGCTGCACGACTGGAGTCACTGCGGGCTGTGGCCTCGTCAGCGTCCAGCCTGCAACACCCACGACGCTCGCCAGAACCGCCAGACTCACCCACGGCCACACGGCGCGACGCGGAGCGACCAGCTGGTCGGGCGCCGTGTCTGCAGGAGGCGGCAAGTCGGTCGGCGTGAGGCGCTGAACGTCGTCGCGAGAGAGGGCGCGCATCGGCGGCAACGTCGAACCACGCACGACCGTCGACTCGCGAGACAACTTCGTCAGCAAACGCCTCACCTCGAGGCGCGCGACGTCGGCAGACTCGGGGCGGTTCTCGCGCTGTTTCTGAAGGAACCACAGCACCAGCCGCTCGAGCTCCTCGGGCACGTTGCGAACGAACTCGCCCAGCGGTGGTGGCGAGGCATCGAGCTGCTGCTTCACCAGCTCGAGCGGAGACTCCGACACGAACGGCGCACGCCCGGTGAGCATCTCGTAGAGCGTGCAGCCCAGCGAGTAGAGATCGGCCCGCCCGTCGAGCTCTTCGTTGCGCACCTGCTCGGGTGAGACGTACGCGGGCGTTCCTGCAGCTGACGACTGCTTCGTCGACGAGAGGCCTGCCCACGGCAACAGCGCGCCTTCGACTGGCCGCGCGAGCCCGAAGTCGAGCACCTTCACCAGCGTCTCGCCGCTGTGCTCCTTGAGCAGCATGATGTTCGACGGCTTGAGGTCGCGGTGAACGATGCCCTTCTTGTGCGCCTCGCCCAGCGCGTTGAGCACCTGCTCGGTCACGGTGAGCGCGGTGACGATGGTGAGGCCCGAGCCGGTCGACTCGATGGCATCGGTGATGACGTCGTGCAGCGTCTTGCCGTCGATGAAGGCCATCGTGAGGTACGGCTGCCCGTTCGGCAGGTGGCCGAAGTCGAGCACCTCGACGAGGTTTCGGTGGCTGAGGGCGCCGAGGGTGGTGGCCTCTTTGAGGAAGAGATCGAGCGCCGAGGCGTCATGGGCGCGCTCGGCTTTGAGCACCTTCACTGCCGCGAGCCGGCCGATGGCCTTGTGGCGTGCGCGGTAGACCTCACCCATGCCGCCCGCGCCGATGAGCTCCATGATCTCGTAGGAGCCGACGAGCGACCCAGCAGCGAGGGGCGCTCCTTCGACGAGAGTTGGATCTGCGGACGGCACGCACGACGGAGTGTAGCCCTCGGGGGGCTCAAGTCACTCCGTCGGCGCGTCGGACAACTGGACCGGCCGACGAGCTCAGGGCTCCTGGGTGCTCATCGAGTTCTGCGGGTCACGCGTCGTGCGCGCCACGAAGTCGGCGAGGTTGTTGTTGGTGTCTTCGCCGTTGCCGAGCAGCTCATCGGCTCCGCCCGTCGACATGGACATCGAGGTCGACATCGAGTTGGCCTTGCGCTCGAGGGAGACCAGCGGGCCTCCGGTGGCGACGGGCACTGCGGTGCCTTCCGGGCCTGCGGCCGTGCCCCAGCCGACGGTGTCGACGGTGGCCATATCGACGAGGCCCGTCGACAGGTTGGGTCCGACGCGCACGTGACCAGCAGTGCCGCTGAACCCCAGCGCTCCGGTCGCCGCGAGATCCGACGCCATCGAGCCGGTAAAGCCCGTGGCGGCGCTCGCGTTGCGAACGGAAGTCATGAGGAAGTACCGGCGCGCGGGCAACACCGTGCCCATCGGGACGGTGAGCTTGTTCTGGTAGGCCGTGCCCATCTCAGCGCGGTACTGCAGCACCCAGCCACCGATGTTCACGGGAGCTGCGGTCGGGTTGTAGAGCTCGACGAACTCGTCGGCAGCGCTGCCCGTGACACCAATCGCGAACTCGCTGATGACGACGTGGTTCACCGAGGCCGTGCCGAGCACGTTCACCGTCGAGGTCGCCTGAGAGACCGTGCTGCCCAACGTCGCCGTGACAGTCGAGAGCCCCATCGTCATGGCCATCGACGAGTAGGTGATGGTGGCGCTCATCTGGCCTTCGGGAATGATGACCGACATCGGCACCGTGCCGAACGTGCCCGTCGCCGAGAGCTGAATCGTGGTGCCACCCGTGGGCGCCGGAAGATCGAGCGAGACCGTCAGCTGCGTCGAGCTACCTGCGACGACCGAAGCCATCGACGGCGCGAGCGAGACGCGGGTCGGAACATCCATCGGGCCGATGAGGCGAACGCCGGCGTCGAGCGTCGTCGAGCCGAAGGTGACGAGGAGGTTGAGGTTGCCGATGGCGAAGAACGGCACGGCTGCAGGGCCAGCGTCGAATGCGCCCGCGTCGGGGTCGAAGCCGGCGTCGGGATCGAACCCTGCGTCAGGGTCGAAGCCCGCGTCAGGCAGACCTGCATCGGGGTCGAAGCCTGCGTCAGGGGGAAGGCCCGCGTCGACCATTCCCGCATCCACCGACAGACCCGCATCAGGGACGTAGACCGAGAAGAGCACTGGCAGCTCGAGGTCGCCGGCGCGGAAGAAGAGGCCACCACCGTCAGCCACCGTGACGGCGAACGCCTCGAGCGCGGTGATGCTCACGAGCGAGTCGGCCAGGGCAGGCGACGAGAGGCGAACCGTGAAGGGCGTGGGGAAGGTCTGGGCTGCGATCTGCCCGTACCGCAGGAACTGACCCGACGGCCCGGCAGCAGCGAGCGTCACGGGACGAACCGTGTCGAACGGGGTGCGAGGCTCGAGCTTGTAGTTGTCGTTGCGGAACTGGAGCACGCCACGCACCTGCGCGAGCGGCTCGCCAACCGTGGGGAACGGCGCGAACGTGTAGAAATAGTCGTTCACGCGCAGCTGCGGGCCGCCCGTCATCTCCGAGATGGTGAACTCGTTCGTGGGCGCGACGTCACCCATGCCGGCCGCTGGCGCGATGTCGACGACGACCGCCGTACCAGCCAGCGCGATGAAGACGCCTTCGAGGGCGCGCGCTCGCATGGCCATGGTGTTGTTCACCTCACCGGCCATGACGATGGTGGGCGCCGGCAACGGGCTGTTGCGCGAGGTCACCATGATGCTGCCGGCCTGAATGGCGTTGAGCTGCGTCTGACCGCGGAAGTCGGCGGCGACGGCCGAAGGAATCGTCACGCGATCGCCGGGCAGAATGTCGGTGCGGCCGACAGCGCCCGGGTAGAAGACGAAGACACCCGAGAAGTCGCGGCCCATGTAGCCCATGTCGTTTTCGTGAACCTGGGCGAAGAAGCCGAGCGAGTTGCTGGCCGTGACGATGGCGTTGGTGATCTGCACGCGCTGGCCGAGGAACGTCGAGCCGACCGCCTTCACCTGGTAGATGGTCGCGGGGACGCCGGGCGGTGGCGGGCAGAGGTTCGCGGCCGGGTTGGCCTGCATGGGGCACGGATCACACGCGTCACCCTTCAAGTCGCCGTCCGCATCCATCTGCATCGGGTCGGGGTCGGCGGGGCACTTGTCGGTGGCGTTCGCGATGCCGTCACCATCGACGTCGGTGGCCGAGGGCGTGCTGCACGCCGTCGTCATGTTCGCGTCGAGCGGGCACACGTCGCAGATGTCGCCGGTGCCATCGCCGTCGGTGTCAGCCTGGTTCGCGCCATCCATCGGGCGGCGCGGGTTGAAGACGGCCGGGCAGTTGTCCATCGCGTTGGCGATGCCGTCGCCGTCGGAGTCGGCCATCGAGCTGGTGCCCGTGTAGGGGTTGCCCGTGAAGAGCCAGGGCGCGCCGCGCATCGGCGTGCAGGTGGGCTCGTCACGCGGCGTCGTGTTGCAGAAGAACAGCGGGTACGTCGCGGCGTTCGCGGTGGTGAGCGCGGCCAGCGTCGTGCCTTCGGCAGACAGACAGACCGACTTCATGACGCCGCAGACGTCGAGGGCCTCACAGCCCGTGGCCAGCGCTCCGGCGACGTTCGCATCACCCGTGAGCGCCACGCCTGCGCGCAGCGTGAGCACCAGCTCTTCGGGGTTCGCGGTGATGACCGAGCGGAACGCGTCGGGGTTCTTGCGCTTGTAGATGGAGATGTCTGCGACGCGGCCGGGCTGCAACGTGCCGATGCGCGACGAGACGACCTGCGCCTGCGCGGCGTTCACCGTCACCATGCGCCACAGCGACAGCGGGCTGAAGTACTGACCGTAGAAGCTCTGGCTCAGGTAGTTCGCGCACGAGAGCTCACGAAGCAGGGTCATCGAGCCCGAGCGCACCCAGTCAGTGCCGAGCGCCACGTTCACGCCCATGCGGTGATAGAGGGGCGTCTGCGCGGTCTCTCCGTAGAGCACCACGTTGCTGCGCGGCGACCACACCAGGCTCGAGCCCTTGAGGGCGGTGGCGCGAACCTCGGCAGGCCGCACGCCGATGCCGTGAATGATGGCGGTGCGCGGGGTGAGCACGTCGACGGCGCCGGTCGCGAGACCCGAGAGGCAGAGGAACTCGTTGCGCGCTGCCAGCTCGATGCCTTCGGCGATGTGTGGCAGGTAGACGGCGTTGGCTGGAATGTCCGAGGCAGGGTTCGGCCGCGTGGAATAGGCGCAGCTGCCAACCAGCTGCTCAGCGGTGTTGCTGCCCACGGGGAACGTCACGTAGTTGCCGCCCGAGGTGTTCGCTCCGAGACCCAGCTGACTGTCGCTGGTCGCAGACATGTCGGGAGCGTCGAGGTTGCGCAGCAGGCCCTGGGCGCCACCCGAGCCTGAGACCGACGTGGTGCCTGCGAGCAGTTGGCGCAGCTCGTTCCAACGCGTCTGGTTGCTGTTGCCTCCGCCACCGTTCGACACCTGGTTGTGGCCGTCGACGTTCGCACCTCGCCAGTCGCTGCGGTGCTCGTACCGCTCGGGCACTCCGCCGTCGGCGAGCAGGCCGTTCGCTCCGACGCCGGGAGCCACGTACGGCGCTGCGGGGAACGTGAGGTGATCGTGGCTGTTGATGAGGCCAGGCGAGACGAGGTTGTCGCCACAGAGAATGCCGGTCGGGTTCGTGCCGGCAGCCGCCAGACAGTCGCAGCCAACGCAGGTGATCATGCCCATCGGGTCGACGACGACCTGACCGCCACGAAGAACGCGGCCAGGCTGCAGCACGGTGCCGACGATCAGCTTCGTCGTCGAGCCGGGCGCGACGTCGCACGAACCGGTCGGCGCAGGGAGCGACGCCGTGGGGCACGTCACCGTCAACACCTGCGTCGGCGTGCAGTCGGCCTCGCAGCCGTCGGCTGGCATCACGTTGCCGTCGTCACAGAGCTCGGCGCCTCGGCGCACGCCATCGCCGCAGACGTTCGCGGGCGTCGACGCCACGGTCGCGGTGCAGTCGATTTCGCAGCCGTCACCCGAAACGAGGTTGCCGTCGTCACACGCGTCGGTGCCGTTGCGCGTGCCATCGCCGCAGTACGGGGTCGCAGGCGAGAAGACGCACGCGGCCGTGCAGCCGTCGGTGTCGACCATGTTGCCGTCGTCGCAGAGCTCGCCGCCCGTGCGCTGGCCGTCGCCACAGACGCTCATCACGACCATGCCGCCAGCCGCTCCACCAGCAGCGCTGCCACCGGCCGAGGTCGAACCACCCGCCGTGCCCGTACCGCCAGCCGTCGCCGAGCCGCCAGCGGTCGTCGCACCGCCTGCAGAACCGCCGCCCGTGTTCATGGTGAGCTGACAGGTGCTCTCGCAGCCATCACCGTCGACCTTGTTGCCATCGTCACAGGCTTCGCCGTTCTCGAGCCGCGCGTTGCCGCAGACCGTTCCACCGCCGCAGGCAGCGAGGAACGACATCGACGCGACGAGGGCTGCGAACACGAACCGGTTCGGCACCGAGGAGGTCGGGGTGAAGAGCTGAAGTCTCATGGGGAAGTCCGTCTCGAGTTGTCCGGGTGGCCGCCGGAGTGGAGGGCGGGCTTTTACGCACGTCTTCGGCCCCGATGCCACCCACGTCGTGGTGACGTGACGTGGAGCATCAGCGACACTGCCGCGCCCAATGAGTGACCGACGTCGCGCGAAGCTGCTGCCCATCGACCGCTGGCCCACTGCCGACGAAGCCGCACGCAGCCGGTGGTTCTCTTCCGTTCAGCTCGGGCCCGTGAAGGCGCTCACCCGCACGTGGATTCCCGCCATGGTGCCGTGGCGCGCGACCGATGACGGCTTCGTCACTGACGACGTCATCGAGTGGTACTCCCGCTTCGCGAAGGGCCGGCCTGGCGTCATCGTCATCGAGGCGACGGGGATTCGTGACGTGCCGTCGGGGCCGTTGTTGCGGGTCGGTCACGATCGGTTCGTCGAGGGGCTGTCGAAGCTGACGCGCGCGGTGAAGCAGGCGAGCGGCGGTGAGACGAAGCTGTTCGTGCAGCTCATCGACTTTCTGAACATCAAACGAAGGCCGACCCGGGAGTCGTTTCTCGGTCGGTTCCTCTCCATCACGCCACGGCTTCGCGCGGCGCTCGGGCCTTCGTTCGCTGACCTGCCCGAAGCCGTCGTGCGCGCGCACCTGCTCGCTTCATCAGACGAGGCCGTGCTCGCGCTGCTCGACGAACGAGAAGCCGAGGCGCTGCGCTTCGGCCTTCGGGAGCGCGTCACCGACACCCACCTGCCCCACATCGAGTCGTTGCCGCGCGTGCTGCCCACGTTGTTCTCCGACGCGGCCAAGCGGTGTGTCGCGGCCGGCTTCGACGGCATCGAGCTGCACTTCGCGCACGCGTACACGATGGCCAGCTTTCTCTCGGCGAGGAACACGCGCAGCGATGGGTACGGTGGCGGTCGGAGCCAGCGGGTTCGCCTGCCGCTCGAGGTCTTTCGGGCCGTGCGCGCGGCGGCAGCTCCGTCGGTGGCGGTGGGTTGCCGCTTTCTCGCCGACGAGATCATCGAGGGTGGCTCCAACGTCGACGACGCAGCGTTCTTCGCGGTCGAGTTCGCGCGCGCCGGTATGGACTTCGTCTCGCTCTCGCGCGGCGGGAAGTTCGAAGACGCGAAGCAGCCTCGGGTCGGGCACGCGGCCTACCCGTACACGGGCGTCTCGGGCCACGAGTGCATGCCCACCACGAACATCGGCGCACCGGGTCCCTTCGGGCGGAATCTCGAGGCGATCGCAGTGGTGAAGCGCGCGCTCGTCGACGCGAGGCTCGACACGCCTGTCATCGCCTGCGGCGGTATCGCCAGTTTTCAGCAGGCCGAGGCAGTGCTCGCGGAAGGTACGGCAGACGTCGTCGCGTCAGCGCGGCAATCGCTCGCCGACCCCGACTGGTTCGAGAAGGTGCGCCAGGGGCGCGGTGAAGAGGTGCGGCGCTGTCTCTTCACGAACTACTGCGAAGGGCTCGACCAGGCGCATCAGGCCGTCACCTGCCAGCTGTGGGATCGGGCGAAGGGACTGCCGGACGACGCGACTGTTCGGCGAACCAGGGACGGTCGAAGGCTCACCGCACCGTAGAAACACTTCGGGCCGGCCTCCGCTCGTCTGCGGAAGTCGGCCCGGTGCCCGCCCCGTTTGGCAGTGCTGCAGTGAAGCTCAGCCGAAGAAGCTGCGCAGCTGGTTTGCCTGCGAGAAGGCGAACATCTGCTGAATGTTGGCGAGGCCCATCTGGTACGCGTCGCCCAGGCCCGGAGGCTGGTTCTGGGTCTGCTGGCTCTGACGCGCGCTGAAGAGGTCGGTCGCCATCGAGAGCAGGTTGCTGGAGTTGCCAGCCTGACCCAGGAAGCCCGAGAGCATCTTCAGGGGGCCGCTCTGCATCATGCTCTGCAGCGGGCCCATGAACTTCTGCGCGAAGCCCGCGAACGAGGTGAGGGTCTGACCAAGGGAGCCCAGTTTCCCGAGCATGCCCAGCCCCTTCACGATCGCGCCGCCGGGGATGAACATCATCCCGACGTTCAGCGCCAACTTGAAGAGCGGGTTGTTCCACACCTTCTTGACGAAGCTGGTGACCTTGCCCAGCGCCTTGCCAATGCCGCCAACCAACTTCTTGAAGAAGCCCATGATGAGGTGCCTTTGAGAGGATGGGAGAGACTGCGTTTCTCATTCTCGAAGAAGAACGAGGGGAAGTTGCGATCAGCTCTTTCCGCCTCGACCGCGGCGCATCGCCTTCTCGAGCTCGGCCTTCAGCTCGGGCGTGGCCTTCGAGGCGTCGGCCTGCACCTGAGGCAGCGAACCCATTGAAACCGGAGCCTTTTTTGCCTCCGAGAAGCCTGAACCGACCGCCGCCTCGGCGACCGCCAGGGACTGCGCCATGTAGGTGTTGATCTCGTCGCTCGAGATCGGCTTGAGACCCTGCTTCGCCAGATCTTCGTCCTTCACGATGTTCAGCATGGGCTGTTCGTTCGGGTTCATCACGTAGTGGACGACGAGGGCGACGTAGTCCTCGAGCTTCATCTCGAGCTTCTCGGCGATCTTCGGCGTGTTGGGATCGTCCATCAGCTTCTCGACGATGGCTTCGGGCGTCTTCTCGACCTTCTTCGCGGACGGAGGATTGGACATGGGAGCCGACCTTAGCACCCGCGCGTGACATGGCCCCAGCGTCGGGTGACGGCCACCGCAGCTTCGCGGTAGGTGAGTGCCAATGGTCTCATTTCTTCTCAGCGCGTTGGTGGGAGCGGCTCCGCTCGAGGTCGCGGTGCTCTCGAAAGACGTGGCGTCGTCGACGCTCGATGTTCGCTGGCAGCCCGTCACCGCCACGACGCTCGCTGAGCCGTTCGCGCGCCTCGAGGTGCACCCGGACGAGACGTTCCGTGCGGTCGCCCTGCCCGGCACGAAGCGGCTGGCGGTGGTGCGCGTCACCGGGCTCGCGCGTGATCCATCGTTCGTCGCGACGCTGTCGCTCGTCTCACCTGGTCAACCTGAGCGTGTGCTCGCGACCGACGTGGTCCGCGCGTCGAAGCCGACGCTGCTGGGCTCGCGGCTGTTCGTCGAGCGCGGCGCGCCAGGTCCCGAGACCTCCGACGGCAGCTACCGCGTCGACGCGCTCACCATCTCCGAGGTCGACCTGCAGAGCGGGCGGCTCCGCACGGTCTTCGAAACGAAGGGCTACTGGACGCACCTGGCCGGAGCCATCGGCCGCGAGCTCATCGTCTACGTCGCGGGGCCGCAGGGCGCGAAGCTCGTGGCGGTGCAGGTCGACACACTGGCGGTGCGCACGCTCATCCCGTCGATGCCTGCGATGGCGCACGACTTCGTCATCGACGCCGAACACCAGCGGGTGCTCTTCACCATCGCCGAACCGGGCGTGGAGCGCTGGTTCATCGACCAGGTCGACGTCGTCAGTGGCAAACGCACGCGGCTCGCAGAGGGCGAGCAGGTCGCGCTGTTGCCGACGGTGCTGCCCTCGGGGCTCGCGTGGTCGCCACGTGAAGGCCGCGGGCTGTCGTGGCTGGGTCGTGAGGGGGTCGCGCTCGCTGCACATGGTCCCGGGTTCGAGCGCGTGCGCTTCCTCGCCGAAGGGCTCGTCTTCACCCGTCACGAAGTTCCAGGGGTGGCGCCGCAGGTCTTCGTCACGCGGCTGCGCGATGGCGCGACAGTTCCCGTCGTCTTTCCTGCCGGCATCGTCGACGTCGCGGGGGTGAGCCGATGAAACGCGTTCTCTCAGCGGCAGTGGCTCTGTTCGCCCTCGAAGCCTCGGCGCAGTTCTGTCCCTCGTACACGCTGTCGAGCTCGGGCAACACGGGCAGCTGTGCAGTCGAAGCAGTGCCGGGAACGAACCCCACGCTGGCGCAGTGGCAGGTGATCTTCGACACGGTCTCGAAGGGGCCGGCCGCGTGGGCGATGGGTGCTCCGACCGTGAGCAACCTCGGCACCGGCTGCAACAACCCGACGCCGCCCATGAGCCAGGTCGCGAAGTTTCCCTGCGAGCTGATCAAAGCCATCTCGATGCAGGAGAGCAGCTGGAACCAGTTCTGCTCGCCGACGACGCCGCCTGATCAGCGCGGCAAGCCCCCGCAGACGATCATCTCGTTCGACTGTGGCTACGGTGTGGGCCAGGTGACCAGCGGCATGCGCTCGTTCGACCCGACGCCCGCGTACGACCGAAGCCGCGTGGCCTCTGACGCGCTCTACAACCTGCAGACCGGCATGCAGATTCTCACCGACAAATGGCGCGTGACGAACTGCGTGGGCGACAACCAGCCGCGCATCGTCGAGCACTGGTACACCGCGACGTGGGCGTACAACGGGCTCTCGACCACCAACAACCCGAACCACCCCAACTTCTCGACGACGCGTGGCGTGTGTCGGCCCGGCTCCTGCCCTTCGGGTTCGGCGCCGTACCAGGAGCGCGTCTGGGGATGGATGGAGTTTCCTCCCTCCGCCAATCACTGGCGGGGCATTCGGCCCGCATACCCGCGGCTCTCTGACATCGGCGCTGGCGTCTCGCGGCCACCTGCCCTGCCCGACCCCTCATGCGCGACGCCGGTCAGCTGCACCAACACGCGGGCGATGAACGTCTCGGAGTGCCTCGGCGACGGCGGCGTCGTCGTGCCTCCAGTCGATGCAGGGCGGCCTGACGCAGGTCAGGGCATTCCCGATGCCGGCAGCATGACCGGCGCCGATGCCGGAATGAACGTCGATGCAGGCGAGCTCACCGACGCCGGTCCCGTCCCAACGCCGATGCCCTTCATCCTGCAGGCACCACCCGCCTCGTATCCCGTCGCGAAGGGCTGCGGCTGTGGCTCCATCGATGGCAGTTCGTTGATCGCGCTGACCGCACTCTTGACGCAGGCAGCGCGGCGCCGCGGCAAAAAGCAGTAGACACGCGCTGGGAAAGCCGTAAGTCCGCGCCCCTCGGTTGGCCGCTTTCTTCGAGGGGTTTCTTCGATGCACACGCACTTCCGGCTCGTCGCTCTGACGGCCCTGCTCGCTTCGTTCTCGGCCTTCGCCGAACAGTCGCCCGTCAACATCCACCTCGACATGGGCGGCGGCACCGGCCTCGACCACGTGGTGCCGCTCACGGGCGCGACCATCAAGGTCGACACCACCCTGCTCAAGGGCGCGCTCGGCCCCATCGCGCCGCAGATCGAGGCGTTCGGTCTGTCGACGTTCAACAACTTCGTCGGCTACCTCGACCAGGGCGCGGCGTTCGGCGCGGGCATCGGCCTTCGCCTGCGGCTCTTCAATGACGAGAAGGGCTACCTCTTCAACCCGGGCACCACCCACCGCGGCAATCTCTGGGGCTCGTGGTACTTCGACGCGCACTTCGCGTACGGCTTCGCGAAGATCGCGAGCGAGCTCGGGCCCGGCTTCGACATCGGCACCGGCTACGAGTTCTCGCTCGTCGAAGCGCTGCACATCGGGCCCGTCGTCACCTTCCGCATGCTCGGGCCCCACCAGATGCTCATGGCGGGTCTGTCGATCAGCATCGGCGCCCCCGACACGGTTCCTGCCGAAGCCGACTACGACGACGACGGCATCTCCGGTGACGCCGACAAGTGCCCTGATCAGGCCGGCCCGAAAGAGACGAACGGCTGCCCGATCGAAGACAAGGACAAGGACGGCACCAACGACAAGACGGACAAGTGCGTCGACGTTGCGGGCCCGAAGGAGAACGGCGGCTGTCCGTGGGGTGACAAGGACAAGGACGGCGTGCTCGACAACGACGACAAGTGCGTCGACACGGCTGGCCCGAAGGAGAACGCCGGTTGCCCGTGGGGCGACAAGGACAAAGACGGCGTGCTCGACAACGACGACCGCTGCGTCGATCAGGCGGGGCCGAAAGACAACGCTGGCTGCCCCGACACCGACAAGGACGCCGACGGCACGGTCGATCGTCTCGACGCCTGTGCCGACGTGGTGGGTGAGAAGGACAACAAGGGCTGCCCCTACCCCGACACCGACAAGGACGGCGTGAACGACCGCGTCGACAACTGCATCAACGAGGCGGGCCCGGCGACGAACCAGGGCTGCCCCGAGAAGGTGAAGCAGCTCGTCGTGATCACCCGCGAGAAGCTCGTCATCAAAGAGAAGGTGTACTTCGACACCGGCAAGGCCACGCTCCAGAAGCGGTCGTCTCCGCTCCTCGACCAGGTCAGCGCGGTGCTCAAGCAGCACACCGAAATCACGCTCATTCAGGTCGAAGGCCACACCGACAACACGGGCGTGCCCGAGCAGAACCTCAAGCTCTCGCAGGAGCGCGCTGACGCGGTGAAGGACTACCTCGTCAAGCAGGGCGTCGACGCGAGCCGGGTGAAGTCGGTGGGCTTCGGCCAGGAGAAGCCGGCCGACTCGAACGACACGCCGGTGGGCCGCGACAACAACCGCCGCGTCGAGTTCAACATCGTCGGGAAGTAACCAGTCTCCCGACCGCAGGACCCGCGCCGGCAGGTTGGAGCAAGCGCTCCGCCTCGCCGGCGTCGTCATGTCCGGGCTACTTCGCGGGCGCCTTGGTGAACCGGCGCTTCTGCCATTCGAGGCCCGAGAGCACGAGGTACGTCTCGCCACCTTCGTCATCGGTCTCGGCGACGGGTGAGAGGCCTTCTGCCCTGAGGACCTGCTCCACCCGCCCGCCGACCTTCTGCGCGGCCTCGGCGTCTTCCCGGAAGCTGCCGTACTCGAGCACCAGCTCGCCCGACTCCGAGAGCCCGTCGGCGTCTTGATCGGTGAAGAAGACGTAGCCGTCGGCGCGCAGTCCCCGCTCGAGCAGGTCTTCTCGCAGCAGCTTCATGTCGGCCACTCCGCACTTGCGACAATCAGAGAAGCGCTCGCGGGCGATGATGCCCTGCTTGTCGAGCACCTTGAACGCGCGGCTGAGGCGATCGGCGTCGGTGAGAAACCTCCAATCGGCCTCGCGTTTGCGATGCGCGCTCAGCTCTTCGTCGACCACCTTCTCGAGCTCGCCCTTGAGCGACTCGCGGCCATCGGCTGACTGCACGGCGGCGGCGAGAATCTCCTCCCGGCTGAGGAAGCCGTCGGCGACCCGCCAGCCGATCAGCTCCCGCGCCTCTGCGAGCAGGATCGACTTCGGGCGCCGCTTCGACTCCTTCTCGGGCCTCACCTTGCTGGGCGCTGCCGACAGCGCGGCGGCGAGGGCGGGCATCGGCTCCGACTTCTCCGACTCGTCAGGCTTCTCGTTCTTCGGAGCATCGTCACAGCCGGCGCCCAACAGCAGCGCGCTCAGCAGCGAGGCTTTCCAGGAGGCGTTCATGCGCCACGGCTCTCTACTCCATCTCGACGCTGGGCTCCCACCGGCGGCCGGGTGATAGACCCTCGCCATGCGAACGCTCGCGGCGCTGGCCTTGCCCGGAACGTGGACTCACCCCGGCGGCGTGCTCGTCGGCCGCACCGTCGCGAACGGCGCGCTGCTCGACGCCCTGGTGCATCACTCCTCGTTCGAGCGCGTGCTGATGGTGGCAGGCGAAGACGCCGATCTTCCCGTGTTCGAGGGGCTCATCGCCGAGTGGAAGCTGCCGCAGGGGCGCCTGCAGGCCTGCCATCTGCTCCAGGTGCCCGAGCTGCTGCGGTCGGGGAACATCGACGTGCTTCACCACCCCGCGCACCTCGAGCGCCTGTTCGATCTCGTCGCGCTGCGTGACCGTTACGCGACGAAGGCCACGCCCGTCACGGGCCAGACGCACTCGCTGAGCTACCCGCGCCTTCACCAGGAGCTCTCTCGCTGGCCGCTGCTTCAGCCCTCGGCCACCGACGCCATCTTCTGCTCGTCGACCCAGGGCCGCCGCACGATGGAGCAGTGCTTCGACGACGTCGAGGCGGCCTTCAAGGCGCGCGGGCTCACGGGCCCACTCTCCCGCTGGCAGCTGCCGCACGTGCCGCTGGGCGTCGACCTCGAGGCGCTCGCGCCCATTCTCAAACACGAGGCCCGCACGTCGCTGGGGCTGCCCGCGGGGCGCGTCGTCTTCCTCTCGCTCGCCCGCTTCACCGAGTACGACAAGCTCGACGCGTTCCCGCTGCTGCAGGCGTTCTCGGTGCTGGTGCACGAGCACAAGCTCGACGTGCACCTGGTGCTGGCCGGCGCGCGGCAGGGCACGAGGACCCCCGAGATGCTCGCGCTGTGGGCGAAGGTGCTGCGCATCGACGACCGCGTCACGCTGCGCGTCGACTTCTCTTCGCCCGAAAAGCGCCTGCTGCTCTCGGCCGCCGACGTCTTCGTCTCGCCCGTAGACAACCTGCAGGAGACGTTCGGTCAGTCCGTCATCGAAGCCTTCGCCGCCGGCCTGCCCGTGATCGCGTCTGACTTCGACGGCTACAAGGACACGGTCGATGACCAGGTCGGGCGCCGCGTGACGACGCGCCTCGGGGTCGACTGGAGCCAGGTCTCGGAGCTGGGCCCCCTGCTGTACGAGCGCCCGCTGCACCTCATCCTCGGGCAGAGCATCGAGGTCGACTTGAAGTCGCTGACGGCGACGATGGCCGAGCTGGCGAACGATCGACCGCTGCGGGAACGCCTCGGCGCGGCCGCCCACCAGCGCGCGAAGACGACCTACGACTGGCGCGTGGTGGTGAAGCAGCTCGAGGCGACGTGGAAGGACCTGTCGTCGAAGCCCTTCACGCCCACTGGTCGCAGCCACCCGCTCAAGCTCGACTTCCAGCGCGCGTTCGCCCACTTCCCCACCGAGTCCATCGCCGATGACCGCGTGGTGACGCGCACCGCGTTCAGTCGCACCGAGGGCCAGCCGTGGGTCATCTACCCCGAGCTGCGCGTGCTCATCAGCGATGACGACGTGCGCTGGGCGTTGACGCTGTGTGAGACGCCGCGCGCCTGGAGAACGCTCAAGGAGCACCTCGCAGCCACGTTGAGCGGACGGGAGCCGTGGGTCGCCGGCTTCCTCGCGACATGGCTCGTGAAGCACGGGCTGATCGAGTGACCGTCAGGCCGCGACAGGCTCCGCGCTCTTCACCTTGAACTCGAACGGCAGCGTGTCGGTGATGGTCTCGGGCGCAGTGAGCAGCTCGAGCAGATCGGTCGAGGTCACGAGCCCGACCAGATCATCGCGAAGGCTGACGATGGGAATCGAGTCGATGCGGTACTGCAGCATGAGCGCGGCGAGCTTCGAGACCGGCGTCGCCTGCTGACACGAGATCGGGTGCGGCGTCATCGCCTCGCCAGCCGCGAGCGGAGGAAACGACAGCGCTCCACCTTCGACCGGCAGCGCGCGCAGCAGCAGGTCGCGGTCAGACAGAATGCCAACCAGCTTTCCCGAGAAGACGACGGGCAGATGCCTGACGTTGAGCTTCTTCATCAACACCCACGCCCGCTCGAGACCGAAGTCGGGGGTGATGCAGGTCACGTCTTTCGTCATCACGCGGCTGGCTTTCACGGCAAAACCTCCGCCGTGAAGGTGAGCATCGAACGGGCCAGCAGCATCTGAAGGGAAGCACGGCCCGCTCGAACCCGAACGAACGAAAAACGTGCGCGGCTCACGACCGCAGCGACGAGATTGCCTTCGCGTAGTCGGGGGTCTTGAAGACGGCGTTGCCTGCGACCAGCACCGAAGCTCCGGCGGCGACGACCCGCTTCGCCGTGTCAGCGTTGATGCCGCCATCGACCTCGATGTCGACGTGTTGGAGGCCTCGCCCATCGAGCATCGCGCGCAAGCGCTTCACCTTGTCGACTGTCGCCTCGATGAAGGTCTGCCCGCCGAAGCCGGGGTTCACGCTCATGAGCAGCACCTGATCGACCTCGCCCAGCACCTCTTCGATGGTGACGAGCGGCGTCGACGGGTTCAGCACCACCGACGGCTTCGCGCCCGCGGCCCGAATCTGCTGCAGCGTCCGGTGCAGGTGGGGACACGTCTCTTGATGCACGGTGATGAGGCTCGCGCCCGCCTTCGCGAAGTCGGCGATGTACTTCTCGGGCTCGACGATCATCAGGTGCACGTCGAGGGGCAGCGACGTCGCCTTCTTCACGGCCTCGACGACGAGCGGCCCGATGGTGAGGTTGGGAACGAAGCGGCCGTCCATCACGTCGACGTGCACGTAGTCGGCGCCGGCCTTCTCGATGGCGCGCACCTCGTCGGCGAGGCGGCCGAAGTCAGCCGAGAGAATCGAGGGAGCCACCTTCACCGTCTTCGCCATCTCGTCACTCCTTGCGCGCGCGCAGCGCCCGGTCCATCAGCCGCGTCGTCTTCTCACGGTTCGCACCGAACGGCACGGGCTCGAGGTCGGGTGCGCCCTTCATCGAGATGCCCGCGACGACTTCATCCTCCGTCCACCCGCGCGACTGGCCATCACGCACCTCGAGCTCGAGCTGGGCGAGGTAGTCACGGAGGCGCACGAGCGTGGCGCGGCCGACGGGCTCGCCGTGCCCGGGCAGCGCGGTCACGAAGTCGAGCTGCAGCAACGCGTCGAGCGTGTGCCTGAACGCGAGCACGTCGCCTCCTGAAGCGAGGTCGATGACCGGCTCGTTCTGGGCGGTGACGAGGTCTCCCGTCACCAGCAGCTTTCGCTTCACGAGGTACGCGACGAGATCGCCGTCGGTGTGGCCCTTGCCCGGGTGCCAGATGCGCACGAGCTCGTCTCCGAGCTGCAGCTCGATGGAGCCGTTGACCTCGACCCAGCGCGCCCGCACGCCCCGCGCCTCGAGCCGTCGCTTCGTGTTCTCGTGCACCATCACTGGCCCGAGGTGGTGGTAGCGCTCGAGGCCGTCGGCGTGATCGAAGTGCGAGTGCGTCAGCAAGATGCGCCGCACGTCGCGCAGCAGCTCCTCCTCGACGCGGTGCCGCAGCGACTTCGACGCTCCCGCGAACTTGGTGTCGATGAGGAAGGCCTCGGCGCCGTGGGAGAGCACCAGGGAATTGCCGCCGCCCCCGAGGAAGAAGCGCAGGCGCTCGTCCACCCGTCGCTCGTCGACGCGAAGGAACTGCTGCATCGCGCAGCCGCTCACGATGGAGAAGGCGCACATCGCGATGGTGAGGCGGTTGCGGAGGCTCGCTCGCCAGAGGAACATCGCGCCCCGTGTCTACCAGCCCCAACGACTTCAAGGCAGACGAAACCACCTCACCGTCGATCTCGCCCATGCAGGCGGCGCTGCGACGCATGAGCAAGCTGTCGTCGATTCTCGAGGTCGCCAAGGCGATGACGGCCGAGCGCAACCTCGACACGCTGCTGCCGCTCATCTTGAGAGAGGCCGCGCGCGTCGTCGAAGCCGATCGCTGCAGCCTCTTCATCGTCGACCGCGCCCGCAACGAGCTGTGGAGCCGCGTCGCCCAGGGCGCCAGCTCGGAGATTCGACTGCCCATCGGCCAGGGCATCGCTGGCTCGGTCGCCGCGACGGGAGAGATCGTCAACATCAAGGACGCGTACGAAGACGCCCGGTTCAACCGCGACTTCGACGTGAAGAGTGGCTACCGCACGAAGAGCATTCTCTGCGTGCCCATGCGCGACACGCGCGGCGACATCACCGGCGTCATTCAGGCGCTCAACGCGTCGGACGGCACCTTCGACGCCGAAGACGAAGAGCTGCTGCTCGCGCTCGGAGGACAGGCCGCGCAGGCCATCGAGAACGCGATGCTGCACGAAGAGATCAGCCGGCTCTTCGAGGGCTTCGTGCAGGCCTCGGTGATGGCGATCGAGTCGCGAGATCCCACGACGGCCGGTCACTCGGGTCGCGTCGCGTCGCTCACGGTCGGGCTCGCGCAGTCGGCCGAGGCGGTGCCTGCTGGCCCCTATCGCGGCACCACCTTCACGCAGGAGCAGATCCAGGAGATCCGCTACGCGTCGCTGCTCCACGACTTCGGGAAGATCGGCGTGCGAGAGCCGGTGCTGGTGAAGGCCGAGAAGCTGTACCCGCACGAGTTCGAGGTCATCAAGCAGCGCTTCGAGCTCGCCCGGAAGGATCGTCAGCTCGCCTCGATGCAGCGGCGCCTCGAGATGGTGAAGCTGCGCGGCGACCGCGAGATCAACGCCATCGATCAGGAAGAAGAAGCGCGCCTGACGAAGGAGCTGAAGGACCTCGACGAGGCGCTCGACTTCATCATCAGCTGCAACAAGCCCACGGTGCTGGCGCAGGGCGGCTTCGAGAAGCTCGCCGGCCTGGGCGAGGTGGCGTTCACCGACTCACGCGAGCGCCCGATGACGATCCTCTCGGCTCACGAGATTCAGGTGCTCTCGATTCCACGCGGCTCGTTGTCGGCGACGGAGCGACGCGAGATCGAGTCTCACGTCACGCACACCTTCAAGTTCCTCTCGCAGATTCCGTGGACACGGGTGCTCAAGCGCGTGCCCGAGATCGCCTACGCCCACCACGAGAAGCTCGACGGCAAGGGCTACCCGCGCGCGCTCGCGGCCGAACGAATTCCCCTGCAGTCGAAGATGATGGCCATCTCGGACATCTACGACGCGCTCACCGCCAGCGACCGGCCGTACAAGAAGGCCGTGCCGCACGAGAAGGCCATCGACATTCTGCACATGGAGTCGAAGGCCGGGCAGCTCGACGCCGAGCTCATTCGCATCTTCGTCGAGTCAGAGGTGCCGAAGCGCACGCTGAAGGGTCACTGAAGGTGACGCGGGAGCTGTGACTCGAGCGCGGTCGTCGTGTTCGGGTCGATCGTTCGCACCGAGCGGAGGAAGGCTTCGATGGCGAGGCGTCGCACCTCGTCGCGTGAGGCGCCTGCTTCGAGCGAACAGAGGCCGGGCTTCGGCTCCATGCGGCAGGTGGCGCTCTCTTTGACTGCAGTCGCCCAGGTGTCGAGGCGACGTTGCGGCTCGAGGGCGCCGAGGCTCTGAAAGGAAGAGGCGAGCGCCACGTCGCTGATCAACTGGCTGCAGACGGCGAAGGGCGCAGGGGTCTCGAGCGCTCGAACGCAGCCCGCTTCGACATCGGCGGCGCGAGACGACGGGGTGTTTCCCAGACCAATCAACAGCGCGGGAGCGGCGAGCCCGAGGTAGCCGAGCGTGAGCCCGATGGTGGCCTGGCGTCGGCCTTCGGCGCCTTTGGGGAGCGTTCGTCTCGCGAGGTGTCCGGCGATGATGGCCACCACCGCACCGACGAGAGGAATGAGCGTCAACCCGAGCGCTCCAGAAACGAGGCTCATCGTCGCCGCGGTCTTGCCGTCTTCCTGCGTCGCCACGCTCTGTCTGGTACCACGCCTTGCGCCTGCTGGAGCGTTGCGTTTGAAGTGCCCGTCGTGCGGTGGCTTCTCTCGGTGACGGTGGTGCTGGAGCTGGCCTGTCGCCAGCCTGCCGCCCCAACGCTGAACACCGGCCCCGTCACGACGGTCGAGACGGCTTGCACGACCAGCGTCGCCCCACAGCGGCTGAGACGTCTGACGCGGCTGGAGTGGCAGCACACGGTGAAGCAGGTGCTGAACGTCGACGCGACGCTCGGGATCCCCGACGACGAGGGGCTCGGGTTCTCGACTGTCGCCGACGCGCAAGCAGCATCGGTCTCGTTCGCAGAGAAGCTGCTCGAGGCCGCGGAGCGCACGACAGACGCCATGAACGTCGCGGCCCTCTCGCCCTGCCCCATCTCGGACGAATGCTCGCCCCGGTTCATCGCGAAGCTCGCGACCGCGCTCTTCCGGCGTCCCGTGCGAGACGACGAGCTCGCGCGGCTGAACGAGACGTGGCGACGGCTGCGGATGACGGAATCAGAAGAGGCGAGCGCGCGGCTGATCACCCAGGTGCTGTTGCAGTCGCCGGTGTTTCTCTTTCGCCTGGAGTCAGCGGACGGAGGCTTCATCGACGATGACGCGTTCGCGAGCCGCCTGGCGTTCGCGCTCACGGGAGAAGGGCCTGACGACCAGCTCCGCGCCGCAGCTGCATCGGGAGCGCTCGCGTCGAACGAGACCGTTCGCTCCGAAGCCCGGCGATTGCTGTCCACTGTTGCCGCGAGAAGAACGGTCGGCCGGTTTCACGTCGAGTGGTTGGGAGTCTCCTCACTCTCCCGCGTCTCGCGCGGCACGCCCGATGGTGGCTTCGAGGAGCTGAAGGCGTCGATGGAGCGTGAGGTCGCCGAGCTCGGAGCCTTCGCCACCCTCGACGATCATCACGTCTCGACCCTCTTCTCGGGCAAGACCACCTTCGTCGATCCTCCCCTCGGCGCGCTGTACGGATTCCCAGGCCTCGAAGGCGAGGGCTTTCGTCGGGTGCCGCTCGACACCGTTCAACGCAGCGGCGTGCTCACCGCACCGGGCGTGCTCGCGGTGTGGTCGAAGTCGACGGGAACGTCTCCCACGCTGCGCGGCCGCTTCGTTCGGGAGCGCCTGCTCTGTGAAAAGTTGCCGACGCCACCACCGAACGTGTCGATGACGCTGCCCGCCGTCGTCGGAGGCACCACACGCGCGCGCTTCGAACGGCACGTCGTCGACCCCGCGTGTTCGGGCTGCCACCAGTTGATGGATCCGATCGGCTTCGGGCTCGAGCGCTACGACGAGCTGGGTGCCTTCAGGCTCGTCGAGAACGGCCGCACCATCGATGCGCACGGAGAGGTGACGCAGCTCGATGGTGGGTTCCGCTTCGAGGGCGCCGAGCCGCTCGGTCGCTGGCTCGCGCAGAGCCCCGAGGTTCGCCGCTGTATCGCCACGCAATGGTTCCGATTCACGATGGGCCGCGCGGAGACGACGGGCGATCGCTGCACGCTCGATGCGATGACGCGCACGTTGCAGTCGACTGATGGAGACGTGCGAGAAGCGCTGCTGACGCTGGTGACGAGCGACACGTTCAGACTGGCGGGTGCGCCATGATCTCGCGACGGCTCGTGCTCCGCGCTGCTGGTGTCTCGCTCGCCCTGCCCTGGCTCGAGGCCTTCGCGCAGGGGACGAGCCCGCGCCGCTTCGTGACCGTGTTTTCGCCGAACGGCACGGTGCTCGACTCGTGGGCGCCGACCCGCACCGCGACGGGCTGGAGCCTCTCTCCGATTCTCGCGCCGCTCGCGCCGTTCCAGTCGAAGGTGCTCGTACCGCTGCAGGTCGACCTGAAGACCGCCACGACAGGCCCGGGAGACGGTCACCAGCGCGGTATGGGCCACTTGTGGACGGGGCGGGCGCTTCAACCAGGCTCCCTCTTCGGCACGGTCAACTGGGCGTCAGGGCCGTCGATCGATCAAGTCGTCGCCGCGAGCATCGGCGCCGAGACGGCGCTTCGTTCTCTCGAGCTCGGCGTGATGGTGACCGAGTCGACGGTGCTCTCGCGCATGTCGTACCTCAGGGCCGGAAGCCCCCTCGCACCAGAGAGCGACCCACGCACCGTGTTCGAGCGCCTGTTCGGGGCGGCTGATCCACTCGCGGCTGCGCGGCGCAGGGTCAATCGCAAGAGCGTGCTCGATGCGGTGCTGGGTGAGTTCAACGCGCTGAGCCCGAAAGTGAGCGCGGCTGATCGCGCAGTGCTCGAAGCACACGCCGACACGATTCGTGAAGTCGAGCGCCGCATCGACGCGGTCATCGCTCCGTCGGCAACGTGCGTTCGTCCTTCGGAGCCGGTCACTCCGACAGGGCCCGACGCCTTTCCACAGCTCGGCGCGCTGCAGACCGATCTGCTGGCGCTGGCGCTCGCGTGCGACCTGACGCGCGTGGCGAGCCTGCAGTGGTCACGCTCGGCGAGCCCCGTCGTTCACCGATGGAGCGGCGTCACCACCGAGCATCACGAACTCTCTCACCACACCGACGACGAGGCTTCCGCTCGCGCCGACGTGACGACGATTCACCGCTGGTACGCCGAACAGTTCGCGCGGCTGTTGTCGAAGCTCGAGTCCACGCCGGCGGGCGGAGGCGCGTCGCTCCTCGATCAGAGCGTCATCATCTGGGGCAACGAGCTCGGGCAGGGCAACACGCACTCCCATCGCGCGGTGCCGTTCGTGGTGGCAGGTGGCGGTGGAGGAACGCTGCGCTCGGGGCTGCTGGACACCAACGGCGGCTCACATTCCGAGCTGCTGCTCGCGTGTGCTCAGGCGGCGGGGGCTCCGCTGACGACCTTTGGTGACCCGGGGTTCTGTCTGGGCCCGATGGCGGGCGTCATGCGATGAGCCTCGAATGCAACGCGTGCTCTTCTGGGTGGCGGTGGCGCTCTGGCTGGTGGGTGCCGCCCTCGTCATCGGCAACCTGACGGGCTGGTTCCCGACGTTTCCGTATGCGGGAGCGCTCGTCCAGATCATCGCCTCGATCCTGACGGCGCTCGCCCAGGGACAGCGCCTCGAGCCTGCGACGACGACGCAACCGCAGCACTCGATCATCACCCTCGTGTTCCTGTTCGCGTTGAGCTCAGCCGGCTGGTTGTCGGTCGCCGACGCCCTCTCAGGAACTGGAGCGGGAGTTGGGCTCCGCCTGCTCGTCGCGGGGTTCTTCACCGCGGTCTTCGTCGCGCTGGCCAGCAAGACCCTGCGACAGCGTCAGAACGGCGGCAGCAGCGAGGTGTGAACGCCGTAGCCACCTTCACGCCGCTCGAGCAACGCGACGACGCGATCGAGGTGCACGCCGACGAACAGCTCCGGCGGCCGGGGGAAGTTCTCGGGCACGGTCCACTTCGGCGGGCGCGGCTTCGCGCGAACCGACGCCGTGACGTCAGCCGTCTTCAGCTGCCCCCACTCGTCATCGTGCAGCGGCAACACGGACATCCACCCGAGGCCGTCGGCGCCGAGCAGCGAGAGCGGCTCCTCGAACGCCGGCGTGCGCCACGGACCAATCTGCGTGCGGTTCAACGCGCTCAGGTGCGCGCGACAGCCGAGCAGCCGGCCGAGATCGCGCGCGAGGCTGCGCACGTAGTAGCCCCCTCGACAGGTGAGCTGCAGCACGCTCGACTGTGGCAACGCGTGACTGAGCCACTTCGCTTCATGGAGATAGACCTGCACCGGCTCGAGGTCGACCGCCTCACCCCGGTGCGCCTTCTCGTACGCGCGCTCGCCATCGACGCGTTTGTTGCTCGTCGCGGGAGGCACCTGCTTCGTCCACCCGATGAAGCCGGCCAGCGACTCGTCGAGCTGCTGGGCCGTGAGCGCACTCGCGTCGCCGCGCTCGACCACCACGCCGCCACCGTCTCCGTTGTCCGTCTCGGCGCCCCACACCACCGTCGCTTCGTACGTCTTGGGCAGCTCGTGCACGCGCTCGAACAACCTGGTCGCCGAGCCCACCAGCACCGGCAGCAGGCCCGTCGCGAAGGGGTCGAGCGCGCCGGCGTGACACACCTTCCACGACTTGCCGGGCTCCTTTGCGATCGCCGCCTGCACCTCACGAACGACCGAGAAGCTCGTCGCGCCAACGGCCTTCGAGAACAACATCACCCCAGGCTGTGGACGACCGCGCATCGACCCGCCTTAGCCCATCGATTCCACCCGCAGTGTTCTGACCACGGAAAACTGTCGATCGCTGGCTTTCCGGGGCCTTCCGACAGAGGCACACCTTCCCAACCGTTCGGATTCAGGCTCGTTTGTCGCTGATTCTCTGGCACCGGGGTTGCTGTAGAACCCGCTCGTCATGAAGCTCCGAGCCGCCCTCCTCTGCCTCACCCTTCTCGCCAGCCAGGCGTGGTCGGCGACCGGCGTCGAAGCGATGCGCGCGAACTCGGCCGGCCTTCGCTCGCAGGTGAGCCAGCTTCGTGGTGAGCAGCTCAGCAAGCGCAACGAACTGTCGACGCTGTCGGGCCGCATCGAAGCGCTCAAGTCGCAGTCGAAGGGCGCGCTGTTGCCGGGCTCCGAGCTCGACCAGTCGCTCAAGCGTTCGCAGGAGCTCTCGGGCACCCTCACCGATCTCGCGCAGCGGCTGTCGACCCGTGAAGCCGAGCTCGAGAGCGCGAACCTGGCGCTCCTCGACGGGCTCTCGGCCGAGCTGACGCGCCTGCGTGGCGAGTTCGATCGTCAGACCGATCGCGCCGCTCGCAAGACCCTCATCGACCAGATGCGCCGGCTGCGCGCCGAGCGTGAGTCGGTTCGCGCCGCGCTGCCTGCCGCGAAGCTGCCCACCCTCGACACCCTCAAGCAGACCGACGACCCGGAAGAGCTGCTCGAGCAGGCCGATCTGCTGCGCGACAACGAAGAGAAGGTTCGTCGTGAGCTCAAGGCGCTCGACGCGCGCATCACGCAGCGCCGTGACGAGGTCGAGCTCGATCGCCGCGTGCAGCGCTTCATGGGCGAGGAGTCGATGTTCGACGACCAGGATCGTCGCCTGCGCCTGCAGCGCAAGGACACCGTGACGGGTGAAGCGCCGACGGCTCCGACTCGCAGCGCCGGCGTCTCCAACTCCGAGAGCGGCTTCGCGGCCGACAACGCGGCTCCTCCGACACAGGGCCCCGTCACTGCTGGCAGCGCGCCCCAGGTGCCGCCGCCGTCGTTCCCTTCGCTCGGTGCCTTCGGTGCACCTGCACCTGCGGAGCGTGGGGCCACTGACTTCACCAACTCGACGCCTCAGCCTGGCGGCGGCGCGAGCAAGAGCTCGGGCACTGCGAACGGCGCACTCGATTCGCGCGGCCTCTCCATCACCAGCAGCTCCGATGCTCGTCCCCAGGTCGGTGCCGGCACGCGCAGCATCGCGACGGGCGACGAAGACGAGATGGACGACCTCGACGTGCAGCGCCGCAAGCTCCAGGGCCTCGCCGAAGAGCTCAAGCGCAAAGCGGCCGAGCTCGAGAAGAAGGCCAGCCAGCTGAAGTGAGCCGAGGGTTCGGGCGCCGTCCGTCGTCCGCCGTGCGGTTCGCCCAGCTCCTTTCCTGTGCGAGACAGGGATGCTTCGCGGGCCACGTGTCTTCGGAGCAGCAGCTCTCAGAGTTCGTCCAGGTTGCTGGCCTACCGAGGCACGAACGCGGCGAGCAAGCGCTCGACTCCGCCCTCACAGACCCGCGCCCCGCGTTCTTCACCGAAGGCGCTCAGCAACCGAGCCAGGCACGAGAGATCGCACACGACGCCCATCAGCCGCTGACGGTGCTTGAGCGCGTCAGCGTCATCTCCCAGCCATTGCCTCGCCAGGCGTGCTCGCCGAAGCGCCCGCCTCGCGTCATGGAGCGACTCGAACGTCGGCTCGACAGCGTCCTCAGCGCGCCGGGCGAGCTTGCGGCTGACCTTCCTGGCGGTCGCGTGATGGAGCGGTGGAAGCAGCGCGAGCGCATGGAGCAGCGCTCCCACCTCGCGAGCGTTGAGCAGCGTCTGCACCCGCGCGGCTTCAGACTCGCGACGCGCACGGAGCCACACCTCGAAGTCGCGGCCCACCCCTGCCTCTCGCGCAACGTCGCAGTCACGCAGCGGCCCGAGCGCACGAATCAGGCGCCGCAGATCTGCGCGGAGCACGCGCCACTTCGCCAACCGCAGGTACACCTCGAGCCGCCTCGCCGTCGCCCGCAGCTCGTGAACGTCCTCGACGCCGGGCCGTCGCTGGCAGCGTGTCACCAGTCGACGCAGCGCGCGGGTCTCGCCGGCCAGCGTCAGCACGCGCGCGCAACCTTCGGCGGAATCAGCCAGCGCAACGTCATCTCGCCCGGCCGGGGCTCACCCTCGAGACACGCCACCGCGCCCTTCTTCAGCTCGAACGCTCCACCCGCCGCTCTTCCCGTCACCAGCCACGCCAGCAGCGCCGACAACGACGGCTCGTGACCGACGAGGGCCACGCGATCGGCTTCGCACATCTCGAGCAAGGCACGAGAGGGCGGCTCGGCCAGCAAGGGCGTCACCTCGAAGTCGCCCTCGACGAGACGATGGAGCCGCTGCGCCGTCTGCACCGCCCGCAGCTTCGGGCTGTGGAGGACGAGGTCGAAACGAACGTCCATCGCCTCGAGCAGACGAATGGTCTCGTCGAACCGCGCGCGCCCCTTCTTCGTCAAGGCACGCGCGTCGTCGTCGGAGCCGTCTTCAGCGATGGCGTGTCGAATCAGGAACAGCTGCATGAGGCCCTCACTTCGGCTTCGTCTTCGAGAGTGCGGCAGAGATGGTTCGTTCGAGCGTCGCGCCGCTGACGCCGTTCGTCCGGGCCGCGAGTTGATGCGCCCGCGCCGAGGCCTCGTCACCCATCGACGCGGCGACGATGGCGCGGTTGGCCCAGGCGAGGCCGTAGGCACGATCGAGCTCGACCGCAGACTTCAGCAGCGCCTCGGCCTCGGCCAGGCGCCCTTGCTCGAGCCGCACCACGCCCTGGTAGCAGCGCGCGAGCGCGAGCGGATCGCCGGTGTGAAAGCCCGTGTAGAGGAAGGCGAGCGAGCGACGCCAGCCATCGCGCCGCACCTGCTGTTCGAAGGCGAGCAGCTCGTCGAAGGCCGCCTCGTACTGCTTCGCCGACAGCAGCGAGCGCGCTTTGCCATAGCGGCCACGTGCGACGAAGCCCGCGAGGCCCAGGCCCCAGGCCGCCCCCGCCAGCACGAACACGATGTCTCCGGGCAAGAGGAGCGCGACGCCGACCAGCAGCACCGCCACTCCGAGCCAGATGGCCAACTGTCTTCGGGCGCCTTTCACGGGCCCGTCATATCGCTCAGAGCGGAATGTTGCCGTGCTTGCGAGGCAGGTTCTCCTGCCGCTTGTCCTTGAGCATCTCGAGCGCGCGAATCACCTTGGCGCGGGTCTGCTCCGGGCGAATCACCTCGTCGATGTAGCCGAGCTCGGCCGCCTTGAACGGGTTCGCGAACTTCTCGCGGTAGTCGGCGACGAGGCGGTTCTTCTCGGCGACGGGATCCTTCGCCTGCTCGATCTCCTTGCGGAAGATGATGTTCACCGCGCCGTCGGGCCCCATCACGGCGATCTCGGCCGTCGGGTACGCGTAGTTCACGTCGGCGCGAATGTGCTTCGACGCCATGACGTCGTAGGCCCCGCCGTAGGCCTTGCGCGTGATGACCGTCACCTTGGGCACCGTCGCTTCGGCGTAGGCGTAGAGCAGCTTGGCGCCGTGCTTGATGATGCCGCCCCACTCCTGGTTCGTGCCGGGAAGGAAGCCGGGCACGTCGACGAAGGTGACGAGGGGAATGTTGAAGCAGTCGCAGAAGCGCACGAAGCGGGCGGCCTTCACCGACGCGTCGATGTCGAGGCAGCCGGCGAGCACGGCCGGGTTGTTGCCCACGATGCCCACCGAGCGGCCGTTGAGGCGCGCAAAGCCCACCACGATGTTCTTGGCGAAGTGCTCCTGCACCTCGAAGAAGTGTTTGTGGTCGACGACGAGCTTGATGACCTCGCGAATGTCGTACGGCTTGTTCGGGTTCGTCGGCACCAGCGTCGCGAGCGAGGCCTCTTCGCGCTCCGCGTCGTCGTCTGGCGTGACGGCCGGCGCGTCTTCGGCGTTGTTCGAGGGCAGGTACGCGAGCAGCTGACGGGTCAGCGCGATGGCGGCCTGCTCGGTGTCGGCGGCGAAGTGTGCGACGCCCGACTTCTGGTTGTGGGCGAGCGCGCCACCGAGCGCCTCCTTCGTCACGTCTTCGTGGGTGACGGTCTTGATGACGTCGGGGCCGGTGATGAACATGTACGACGCGGCCTTGGTCATCAGGATGAAGTCGGTGATGGCCGGCGAGTACACCGCTCCGCCTGCGCACGGCCCGAGAATGAGCGAGAGCTGCGGCACTACGCCCGAGGCGAGCGTGTTGCGCAGGAAGATGTCGGCGTAGCCCGCGAGCGACTCGACGCCTTCCTGAATGCGCGCGCCACCCGAGTCGTTGAGACCGATGATCGGCGCTCCCACGCGCGTCGCGAGATCCATCACCTTGCAGATCTTCTGCGCGTACGCGCCCGAGAGGCTGCCGCCGAAGACCGTGAAGTCCTGCGCGAAGACGAAGACCTGCCGGCCGTCGATGGTGCCGTAGCCGGTGACGACGCCGTCTCCGGGGATCTTCTTGTCGGCCATGCCGAAGTCGGTGGCGCGGTGGGTGACGAACTTGTCGAGCTCGGTGAAGGAGCCGCGATCGAGCAGCAGATCGATGCGCTCGCGGGCCGTCAGCTTTCCGTCTTTGTGCTGACGCGCGATTCGATCGGCACCGCCACCCTGCTCGGCCTGCTGCTCGAGGGCCGCCAGTCTCTGGCGAAGGGGATCACGCTCGGTGGTGGTGGGGTCACTCATGACGGCGGCGCCTAGCACGCGCTGAAAGCCCGCACGATCGACATTCGATCGCCGTAACTCCGCCTGTCAGCAGGACTTCATGGGCGGGTCAGGTTGGCCTCCTCGGGCGCGAGTGACTCAGGCACACCGCTTCAGGTGCCCGAGAGCACTCGGTCTCGGCGCGGCACCCGCCTTGCTCAAGCACATGCTGTTTTCCACCCGGAGCCCCCATGTCCCCCCCTCTCATGACGACCTGTCCGGGTACGATCCTCGTGGTCGACGACGACGACCTCTTCCTTCGAGTCTGCACGGCGGTGCTCAAGCGCGCGGGCTTCGCGGTCGAAGGAATCGGAGACCCGCGGGAAGTGGTCGAGCGGCTCAAGAATGGTCGCTTCGATGCGGTCGTGAGCGACGTGCGCATGCCGAACGTCGATGGCGTCGAGCTGCTGAAGGCGATTCGCACGTTCGACGTCGCGATGCCGGTGGTGCTCATGAGCGGCCACCCCACCGTCGAGACCGCCATGCAGGCGCTCGAGCATCGCGCGCTGCGAATGCTGCAGAAGCCGTTCGAGGTCGACGTGCTGGTCGAGGTGGTGACGCAGGCGGTGCGCTCTCGCTCGTCGAACGCACCGGCCCTGCTGCATCAGAAGCTCGATCGCGCGATCGCCACCCTGCACATGGCCTATCAGCCCATCGTCGGTACGAACGAGCGCCGCACCGTGGCCTGGGAGGCGCTGGTGCGTTGTCGTGAAGGGGCGAAAGACCCGATGGAGCTGCTGAAGCTCGCTGAAGAGACCTCGAGACTCCACGAGCTGGGCCGGAAGATCCGCGACACCGTCGCGCGCGACGCCGTGCATCTGCCGGACGACGCGCTGCTGTTCGTGAACGCCCACCCTGCCGATCTCGACGACCCCCACCTCATCTCGCCCGACGCGCCCCTGTCTCGAATCGCCAGACGCTGCGTGCTGGAGATCACCGAGCGCGCGAGCCTCGAGGAGATCGACGCGCTGCAGGCGAAGCTGTTCTCGCTGCGCAGCCTCGGGTTCCGCCTGGCCGTCGACGATCTTGGCGCGGGCTACGCGGGCTTGTCGACGTTCGCCGCAGTGGAGCCAGACTTCGTGAAGCTCGATGGATCACTCGTGCGTGGATTGCCGAAGTCGGGAAAGCAGCAGCTGGTGGTCGCGTCGATGCTCGAGCTCGCGAAGGAACTGGGCGCGCAGGTGATCGCCGAGGCCATCGAGACCGAGGCCGAACGCGAGGTGCTGAGCGTGCTCGGCATCGAGTGGATGCAGGGGTACTACTTCGGTCGGCCGGCGCCTCCGTTTCAGTACGCGAACGAGTCGTTGCTGAAGGCTGCGTGATTGGACGAGTGGTTCGAGCCTCGTCGTCTTCCTGGTGACGCCGGGGCGACAAGGCAGCTCGAACGGCGCGTCGACGGTCGTCTCTCAAACAACAACTGAGCCCGAGCCCGCTCCGCCGCCTGCGCGCGCCGCCACCGAAGTGCGCAACGCGCAGTACCTCAACCCCGAGACCTTCCCCCCCGCCTCGACGCCCGCTGCCGCGACTGCGCGCCCTCGGGCGACACCACGTGCAACAACGAGTGCGCCAACGACGTGATGCAGGCCTTCGACGGCGACGGCGCCAACTCGCTCGGCTTGCTCCGCACCTATCTCTACGGCACGCCTGAAGAGGAGCCGAACATCGTCGGTGGCCCGCGCCTCATGGTGCAGCGCTTCATGCAGACGGGCGAGCCGGTGCTGGCAAGCAGTCGCTCACCCAATGATGGCGAACCGCGAGCCGTACAAGATGGTGACCGACGTCGTCACCATCATCGAGGCGAACCAGTGAGCTCGCGCTATCACTGACGGCCTGCAGCGTCCTCACATCGGCGCAGGGAGTGCCGAACGCATCATGCGCCCCGCTGTAGTCACAGGATCGGAATGACTGCTCTGCATTGCCAGCAGCCGTCGAGAGCCATCTCCGGTCTCGTGTCCCGGCAAGGCCTCGTTTCACGCCGAGCGCTCAGCGCGCGTTCAGCAGGCGCATCATGGCAGCCACCTCTGCAGCCGGGAGCGCCGTGCGATCGTCGTCGATCGTCATGCCGCAGCCGATCGCCCACGGGAGCCAGCCCACGACCCCGGCCGCTTCGGCGCGCTCGATGAGCACCGCCTGGTACGGCCTTCCGCCAATCGGAGCGTCCGAGACATCGAACTCTCCGAGCAGCACCGGCAGCACGGCCGCCGTCTGCGCGAAGTTCTCGTCGAACTTCTCGGGCGGGTCGTATGGCAGGTACTGGTGCGCGGAATAGATGATGTTCGCTCCACGCAGCGGCCGGTCCCGATACGCACGCACGGAGTGACTCCAATCGGGGCCCGCGGCGATGATCGGCGTCTCGGGAGCTCGCATGGCGATCGACTCGACGAGCCGTTGGAACTTCTCGCGAAGTTGCTCGAACGGGACGTCGTGCGGTTCGTTGATGAGATCGAAGAGCAGGTTCGTGCGATTCGAGAAGCGCCCAGACGCCTTCAGCCAGAAGGCCTCGGTCGTGTTGCCCTCACCGAAGGTCGGCTCCTTCAGAATGTTGAGCTGGTAGGGCTCGGTTCGTTCAGCGCGTTCCCACTGGACGTCGAGCAGCACGTAGAGGCCGTGCCGAGCGCTCGCATCGATGAGCCGCTCCACGCGATCGGCATAGGTGTCGTCGACGAGAAAGCGCTCCTGATTCACTGGCATTCGCACGACGTTTGCTCGCCACCGCGTCGGGTCCACCAGCGCACCGAGCAGCGGACTGCCGCCGTCGGGTTGCAGTTGCCAGGTGGCGCCGGTCTCGTCGAACTCGAGCGAGCAGACGTTCACGCCACGCAGACGAACCTCGCGCCCCTCGGAGGACTTCAGCGCTCTCCCGTCCACATGCAGCCGAGCCGGTGTCGTCGCGGGAGCCGTCGTCGGCGTGACGGGGCTCGACCAGTCCAGAGTCGACCGCGCTGGCCCGCATGAGGAGAGGAGCGCGATCAGCCACATCGCGAGGCTTCTGCCGTGCCGCGTTGTGCCGAGTCCGTGCGCCGGAGCTTTCGCCTGCGCGTCGTCGCGGGTTCCCGCAGCAGTCATGGTGCGGTCCTCTCGCGATAACGACGGCGACCACGCTTCTTCACGTCTCGCGTGCGCTTTGAGGTTTCCGGCCAGGGTCCGGCCGGCTCCGACGCTGCGGTCCTGTCGCGACTCCGACAACCTCGACGGTTCTGCACGTCTCGAGGGCGCGTCGATGCTTCCGACGCTGGCCCAGCTGGCTCGCGAAGTCGGAGCGCTGGAGCTCTCCTCGCCGTCGCCTGGTGCGGCTCGGGTTGGCGCTGGTAGGCGTGCGCGTCGTCGCGGCCGGCAGCGCGGAACGCGCAGGGTGGCGCTGTCCGCGTTGGTGCTGAAGCCTCGAGCTCTCGCGCGAGACTCAACGACGCCTCACATCGAGATGGTGTGCAAACGCAGCGAGTTGATCTTGCCGGCCTGACCGACGGGAGCTCCGAAGACGATGACGATGCGCTCACCGCGCTTCGCGAGCCCGCGAGCCAGCAGCTCTTCTTCGACGCGCCGAACCATCTCTTCCGACTCCTGCACGGGTTCGAGCACGCGCGGCATCACGCCCCAGAGCAGGGACAGCCGTCGTCGCACTTCCTGGTTCGGACTGAACGCGATGATGGGTACCGTCGGGCGGTAGCGCGAGACGAGGCGCGCCGTGTTGCCCGTCAACGTGAAGGCCACGATGAGCGAGCAGCCGGCCTCGCGGGCGGCACGACAGGCGACGCCGCAGGTGACGTCGGGGAACTCGGCGGGAATCGTGATGGGCTCGCCGCTGCCGATGCGCGGGAACGACTGGCGCATCGCCGACTCGGCGGCCTCGACGATGCGGCTCATCATCTGCACCGACTCGACGGGGTAGTCGCCCGAGGCCGTCTCGCCCGAGAGCATCACCGCGTCGGTGTTGTCCATGACGGCGTTGGCGACGTCGCTCGCTTCCGCGCGCGTCGGTCGCGGGTGCTCGATCATCGAGTTGAGCATCTGCGTCGCGACGATGACGGGCAGGCCGCGTTGGTTGGCCCGGCGAATGATGTCCTTCTGAATCGCGGGAACCTCTTCGGGCGGAATCTCGACGCCGAGATCGCCACGCGCCACCATCACGCCGTCGGTCTTCTCGAGAATGGAGTCGAGCCGCGCGATCGCCTCGGGCTTCTCGAGCTTCGCGATGATCGGCACCACGCGGCCGGCCGCGAGCATCGCCTCGCGGCACATGTCGATGTCCTCAGGCGTGCGCACGAACGACAGCGCGACCATGTCCACCCCGGCCTTGAGACCGAAGATGAGGTCTTCGCGGTCTTTCGCCGTCAGTGCGTCGGCTCGCAGCGCGACGCCCGGCAGGTTGATGCCCTTGTTGTTCTTCAGCGTGCCGCCGTGAATGACCTCGGTGCGAATGAGCGACTTCTTGTCGGTCGCCAGCACCTTGAGCTCGAGCAGGCCGTCGTCGAGCAGAATGCGATCACCCACGTTCACGTCGGAGGCGAGGTGCGGGTACGTCGTCGAGACGAGCTCCTGCGTGCCGAGCACCGACTCGTCGGTGGTGATCGAGATCTCCTTGCCCTCGATGAGCTCGACGGCGCCCTTCTCGAGCTTGCCAGTTCGAATCTTCGGGCCCTGCAGGTCGCCGAGTACGCCGACGGCCTTGCGGACCTTCAGAGAAGCAGCACGCAGGCGATCGAGCACTGCCTGATGATCGGCGTGAGTGCCGTGGGAGAAGTTGAGACGAGCCACGTCCATGCCGGCGTCCAGGAGCTTCTCGAGCATCTCCTGGCTGGTGCTGGCGGGACCCAAGGTGCAGACGATCTTCGCGCGACGCATGCGCGCGCCTTATCGGAGCGGTCGAACCGAGTCATCAATGAGTCATCACGTAGTGCGTCACGATCTCGTGGCGAGCGCTGTCGCCCTCACCAGTCGAGCAGGTCGTTGGCCGTTGTACCCTCGCGAAGAGGCCGCGAGTCACTTCGACGCGATTCGGGCGAACGTGGGCACCCAACCTGTCGGCGCGTGGTGACGCGGACGGCGATGGGCCTCGAGAAGTGGCTTCTGTCGCGTGCTCGCGCTCACCGCGTCCATTGAGTCAGCGGCGGTCGGGGCGGAGTCCTGTGTGGCGCGTTGAACGAGAGCGAGTACCGAAGTCTTGCGGGCCTGCGCCGTTGCGCTGACGGAGCAGATTGCTGTGCAGGTACACGCGGCCGCTGTCGGCTCGAGTGACCGGGAAT
This sequence comes from Archangium gephyra, assembly GCA_943370055.1. Classification (GTDB taxonomy): domain Bacteria; phylum Myxococcota; class Myxococcia; order Myxococcales; family Myxococcaceae; genus Xiheimicrobium; species Xiheimicrobium gephyra_A. Next base: position 135,293 of record CALRPN020000016.1, on the reverse strand, counting down.
GAAGGCACCGAAGCGAAGGCCGCGGGTCACCGCCGCAGCAACGCGTGCAGGTGTTCCTTCTCCCACGCGATGGCAGCGGGGTAGCGGGGGAACGCACGCTCCCGGTCGCGGAACGCCTTCGGGTGGTGCACATGCCGTCCCGAGTCTCGTGCGCTCGGGAAGACCTGGTGGAGCATTTCGTGGAAGACGATGTACTCGACGAAGAACAACGGCACGTCGGGCCTGTCGAGCGCGGGGTGTACGCGAATCTCCCGTGAGCGGTGATCGTACACGCCAAGCCGAATGGACTTTCGCCGTCGCTTCGCCGCGTGCCGCCCCCAGCCGATGCGCGCCCGAATCGTGTCCTGGAAATAGAGCGTGTTCAGTCGCGCGAAGATGTCGGCGAGATCGAAGCACTTGCCACGCGTCGTGAGCGTCGCCGCCCGGCGGGGCTCGGCTCTGATTCGACCCTGCTTGTCTGCGATGTAGTCGTCGAGCAGCTGGCCTGCCGCGCGCTTGCCCCGACCGGCGTAGTCGGCAATGGCCTGGACGATCTCGGGAGGCGCCTCGAGAAAGAGGTGGTGCACCCGAAGGCGCAGGAGCGGTGGCTCACGCCGAAAGCTGATCATCGTGCTGCGGTTGTCGTGGACCGAGAGCAGCACCTTGACGTCGGCCCCCAGCAGCGCCGCCACCTGATGGGCCAGCACCCGCGCCGCGCTCAACGCCTGCTGGCGACTTGGAATCGGGCGGACCTCGGGGCTCGCCTCGGTGACGACTGCTGGCGGGCCTGCGACGGGAGACGTGGGTGAGGCCGGAGGAGCCTCAGGCACCAACGCGACCGGCCCTTCACGCAACACCGCGGGCCGCGCTGCGGGCGCCCTGAACAAGTCGAGCTGCCGCGGTGGCAGTTGCACAGGTCCGTTCTAGCGATCGGGCGAGCGACGCGAAAGCTCCCCCGTCACGGCAGCCCGAAATGCCGACGCCCGGTCACCTCTCTCGAGGGCCGGGCGTCGTCACATCACTTCGGGGCCTGCCTCAGAGAGCGCGGCCGAAGATGTTGTACAGGCCGCGCATGATCTCCATGTTGCGCACGGTCTCACGAACCTTCGCTTCCCACTCGGCGGCGGTGAAGCCGTCGACGCGCTGGTTCAGGTTCTTCGCCTGGTCCCACTTGGCCTTCTGAGCCACGGCGCGCGACACGATGGCCGCACCCGTCGTCGGGTTCGGGTCACCGATCTTGCGGAGCGCCGCGTAGATGTAGCCGCCGCCGAACGGGTCAGAGAACTGCACCGTCTCGTAGCCAGCCGCAGGCTCGAGGGCCTCGCCGCTGCCCAGCCGGTACACCTTCGAGAACTCCGCGTACTCGAGGTTGTAGTTCTGGGTGAAGTACGCCATCGAGAAGAGCTGCGAGTAGAAGCGCGCGCTCCACGTCGACACCGGGTAGACCTTCGACATCGTCATCGGGTTGCCGTTGCCGTCCACCTGCTGAACGGGCGCGACGGGGTAGTTGAACCCGAAGATGTAGTCGTTGGCCTTGATGAACGGCGAGAGCTGGATGGTGGCGGTGCCGTCGGCGTTCTTGCCGAGCATCGGCGCGTAGTAGTCGGCCGTCTCGGTGAAGTAGTTGCCGAAGAGGGGCGCCAGCTCCTTGTTGAACGTGAGGTAGTACGGCAGCGAGTAGCGGAGCGCGTCGGAGCCACGGTCGACACCGAGGAAGTTCGTCTCGCTCGTGATCAGCGCGAGCATCGCAGCGTAGACGTCCCAGAAGTGACCGGCCTCGTTCACGCGGCTGAAGCTGTCGTAGCCGAACGAATCGAACACCGTGAACATCGAGCGGCCCGGACCACGCGGCACGTAGACGAGGTCGGTGTAGCCACCCTTGTCGGCGCGAGCGACGTCGGCCTTGAGTGCCGCTTCGGCAACATCAGAGAGGCGACGGTTCAGCGAGTCACCCGTGGGCAGGTACTCCCACACGCCGTCAGGACGCTTGCCATGGTAGCCGGCCGACGGAATCGTCAGCTGCTGCATGAGCAGGTTCGTCGAGTCGACGACCGCCATCGTCCAGTAGTTCTGCCAGATCGGGTCGCCGAGGCCGTAGAGCTCGTCAATCTCCTCGGGCGAGAGCTGGTAGTACTTGGTGATGTAATAGATGTTGAAGAGCCACTGCTGGTACACGTTCGGGACGTTGCCGAGGTAGCGGCCGAACTTGCCCGACGCGATCTGCGAGGGCGAGTAGATGAGCCGGTCACGACGGAAGTTCGAGAACACGTACGACTGGTTGAAGCGCTCGATCCACTTCGTGGTCATCTCGTAGACGTCGGCGCCCTGGTCGTTGCGGTTGCAGAGCAGGTTCGCGCCGACTTCGTAGTCGGAGCAGAACATGTACGGCACTTCGACCGGCACGTTCTTGCCACCGGCCGCGTTGACGACCGTGCGGCTGCGCTCGATGTCACGCTCGCCGAGACCCGAGGCGTTCAGGGCGTAGTTCTTCACCTCCTGGTTGAGGCGGTCGTACACCTTCTGCATCTCGCTCCACTTCCGGTACGAGCGGTTCTTCATTCGGTTGATGCCCTGGTTCAGGCGATCTTCGAACGAGCCGTTGGCCTCGGCGAAATGGAAGGGCAGCGTCGAGTAGTGGTACTTGTCGGTGTAGAGGTTCGACGCCGGCGTGTAGTGCTCGGTGATGGCCAGCGGGATCTCGACGTGCGCGCCACGGGCCGTGAAGACCTTGGCGAGGTTGTCGACCTCGAGGGTGACCGCGGTGTTCTGGTAGTCGTTGCGGGTCTCGTTGAAGACCTCGACCCAACCCGGCTCGAAGCCGCCCGAGTACGCGAAGAGGATCGCCGCGTCGTCGTACTTGCCAGTGCCACGGTTCTGCGAGTTGACGCGGGCGCCGTAGTCCATGATCGACGAGTACTGGTACTCGTACATGGCGGCGTCCTGCTGCTTCTCGTTCTGCTTCGCAGCGTCAGCCATGTTCTGCGGCGTGACGGGCAGCACGCGGCGGCCACCGGCGATGACGCCGATCGTCTCCTTGCGCAGGTCCCAGTAGCCTTCCTGGTAGTTCATGGCGTCGGCCGAGGCGATGAAGTTGTGCATCAGGCCGAGCGTGTGACCGATCTCGTGCTCGGTGACCGAGCGGTAGGCCTCACGGCGCAGGTCGTTGTAGACCTCTGCCTTCGCGAACTTCTTGGCCTCGGCATCGGTGCAGGCCGAAGCGTTCGAGCAGCCCGCGTTGCCCTGCGCCTTGAACTTCGAGATCAGCGAGTTCTGAAGGGCCAGCTTGCGCTTCGCGACGCCGATGTAGTCCTCGTCGGAGTACGAGAACTCGTAGAAGCAACCGACGGTCGGGTCGACGACCTGCTTGGCCCGCTTGCGAGCATCTTCGATGGGGTCGATGCCCATGAGAATGTTGCGCGCGACTTCACGGTAGAAGGCCGAGTCGCTCTCGAGACGCTGCGAGAACGCGCGGCTCGGGACGTGGCCGAGCACGGCGACGCGCACTTCAGGCAGGTTGATGAGCGTGTCTTCGAGGGCCGGGTTGTCCTTCAGCAGCTGCGCGACGGTGGCCTTCCGGTCACCCTTGAGCAGCGGCAGGTTGCCCTGCTGCTTCCAGGTCTGGAGCAGGTCGGCGAGACGGCCCGTGGGCTTCGCGAACGAGCCATTGGGACGGCTCGGGTCCGAGATGAGGGGCTGCTGCGCGGTGAACGGGCCCGTGCGCGGACGGCGCGGGTCGGTCGGGTTGAGGTTCGAGAAGACGTAGTCCTTGATGTCCTTGCCGGTGACGAGCTCGGAGAGGCTGACCTCACCGTTCACGACGTCGACCAGCTGCGCTGAAGAACCAGCCCACGTGTCGAGACCCGGGCCGTAGACGTTGGCGACTGCGTTGACGACTTCGCCCGTCTCGGGGTCCATGGCGGACGGACCGAGGCCGAGCAGGCCGCCTGCGTTCTGATCGACGTACGGCGCCATGTGGTACCGAAGGTCGCCGAGGCGAGCGTAGGTGCCGGGCTTGCCGCAGGCCGCCGGAGCGCCTTCCTGAACGGGCGACTCGCACACGTAGAACATCTGCGGCATCGACGGGTCATTCCACTCGAGGCCGCGGGGAACGGCGACGGCCTTGCGGAACGCGCGATCCCACGACGCTTCGATGGTGTTCTTCTTCTCGAAGCCGTCCTTCTCGGCGTGGCGCTGGGCGGCGGCGCCCCACAGCTCGCGGGGGGTGTTGTCGGTCATGTAGTAGACGACCGGGCGGACCTGACGCTGGGTGACGGGAATGGTCTTGTACTGAGGGCGGCCGCTGGCGGCGTCGACGATCTGCTTGCCCTGGCCGTCCTTCACGAGCTCCTTCGACTTGAGCCAGATGTTGTGGCGCATCGCGAAGAACTGCTGGCCCGTGTACGTGAAGTAGCGGTCCTTGTTGTAGGTGTAGAGCTCGTTCCGGAAGAAGCCGAACTTCACCATCATCTTGTCGCTGTAGGTCAGCGGCTCGTAGTCATCGACCCGCGTCTCGTCGACCTTCATGATCGACGTGCGGATCTTCACGTTCGAGCTCTCGCAGTCGACGGTGGGGTTGAAGAGGCAATACGGCAGCCGGCCGTAGCCCGGGTAGTCGATGGCTGGCGGGTCGACGATCGCCTGGGTGGTGAAGTCGAGGTACGAGAGCTTCGAGCCCTCGGCGCACTTCAGGGTCGAGTTCCTGCCCTCGACGCCGTTGGAGCACGTGAAGACCATCGACTCGTTGTGAGCCGCCTGATCCTGGTCGGTCACCACGCGGGTCTTGAGCATGCCGGACAGGAAGTCGAACGGCCCCGTGACGTTCTGGTAGTTGAGGATCTGGTTGCTCGACCAGTTCACGCGCATGAACTCGCGCTGGTACCAGGGCCGGTCAGCCGAATCTTCCACCAGCACGTTGCTCACTTCGCCCGTCGCCGCGTTGTACTGACGCTGGCGATCGAAGTGGCTCACGATCGGGTACGCGTAGACCGGGTTGCCCTTGAAGGGCTTGCCGTCACGCAGACGAACGTCGCCGATCTTCGACTTCACCGGGTCGACGCGCGGGTCAGCGCCCGGCACCACTTCGTAGGCGCGGTAGCCGACCAGCATGTTCTCTTGAACTTCCCAGCGAATCTTCTCGAGCTTGCCGCCCGAGCCGATGACGCCAGGCGCGCCCGGAGTCTTGGGCAGGTCGACGATCGTCTCCTTGATGTACCACTGGCCGTCGAGCAGGTCGGTCTTCTTGACGTAGTTCGGCTGCGTGCGGTCGATGAGTTCAGGCTGCGAGCAGCCCACCGCCACGAAGGCGGTGAAGGCGGCGAACAGGGTGCGGAACGAGGGCTTCATGGTTTCTCCGAAAAAGTTCCGTGCAGTCATGGTCAGAACGCCCTTCCGTAAGCGCCGTAGAACGAACGGGCCATGTCGAGGTCACGAACGGAATCGCGGAAGATCTCCGTCCAGAAGCGACGGCGGTCTTCGATGATGCGGGGGTTGTTGGCCTGCTCAGCGGCGAGGCAGCCGTAGCCCTGAACGACCAGGAAGTCGGGCAGCGGACAGCGGCCCGGGTCCTGGACCATCAGGAGGATGTCCTGCGTGTGGCGGATGAGCGAGGTCGCCGCCGTGTCGGGGCAGGTCTGGCCAACAGCGCAGGTCGGACGAACCGCGACGTAGCGAGCACCCGTGGTGACGTCAGGCACTTCCACCATCTCGTAGCCGGGCGCGACCGTGAAGTCTTCGTTGCCGCCCACGCGGTAGACCTGGTTGGTCTTCGCGTAGTCGAGATCGAAGTTGGTGCGGAAGAGCGCCATGCCGAGGAAGAGCGAGTAGATGCGGCTGGTGTAGGTGAGCTGAATGTTCGCCGGGGCGGGGTTCTGGCCAGCCGTGAAGCAGGTGGGCGGCCGGTTGTTGCCCGTGCAACGACCCGGCTGCTGCGGCGGGTAGTTGAAGTTCGAGAAGATGTCGGAGCCGTTCACGTAGACGCGCCAGAAGAGGCCGAGGTCATCGGTGATCTCGCCGCGGTCGTTGGTGCGCTTGAAGGCCGTCGGACGAACCTTGAGCTCGTCGTTGCCCCAGAGCGCGCCGAAGGTGTCGGTCATCTCGTCCTTGAAGAGCAGGTAGTACGGCACGTTGAACCGGTTCTGGTCCGAGTCCGTGTCGAGGCCCTGCACGTCAATCTGCGGAATGACGGCCGCGAACATCGCGCCGATCTGGTCGTTGTAGTGGCCGGCCTCGCTCATGCGCTGGAAGAAGCCGAAGCCGCTCTTGAAGTCGTAGCGGCTGTACATGCGGCGACCCAGACCACGGGGCATGGTGGCGAAGTCCTGAGCACCCAGCCGCGAGCTGTACAGGTCCTGGTACTTCGCGCGGCCTGCAGCGGTGAGGGCGTCGAAGTCGTCACCTTCGCTGATGACGTCCCAGCGAGCGCCGGTCGTCCGCAGCGTGCGGAACATGAAGAGACCGAACGGCGGCACGCTCATCACGTTGAGGTGCTGGTTGATGCCGTCGATGACGCCGATGGTCCAGAGGTCCTGGAGGACGGGGTCGATGCGGTAGGTGAGGCGCTGCTCCTGGTTGCGGTCAGGCTGGCGGTAGAGCTCCAGCATGTAGTGCTTGTAGGAGTTCGCGACGTTGATGAACGTGCCGTAGCCCGAGTTGATCGCGCCGTTGCCGCTGAAGAACGCGCTGTCGCGGCGGAAGTGCGAGTCGACGTAGTAGTTCCAGTAGTCCTCGAGGTGGGTACGGGTCTGCTCGTAGTAGTCGGCGCCGCGGTCGAAGCGGTAGCACGACTGCACCGGGCCGTCGGCCGACTCGTCCGAGCAGAACATGTACGGCACGCGGAGCAGCGAGGTGCCGATCATGCCGTTCGCACGGTCAGGATCGTTCGCGAGCGAGGGGTCGCCGTTGAGGATCTCACGCACGCGCTCCTCGTCCTTGCGAACCTCTTCGTACTTCACGAGCTTGCGGTCCTTCAGCTTCTCGATGCCGTTGTCGATGACCGCGCCGATGTTGGTCGCCGGGCCTTCGCCGAAGTGCAGGGGCGCGAGGCTGTAGTGGAAGCGCTCGGTGTAGTTGCGAACGTTGGGGTTGGTGTGGGTGACGTTCACGAGCGGCAGATCGACCGCCGCGCCGCTGATGGTCATCTGCGCACCGTCGGAGCCGCGGAACTGCATGCTGTCACGACGAGCCGAGTTGAAGACCTCGACGTACGAGGTGTCGGTGGTCGCCGCTCCCGTCGAGCCGGGCTTCGCGACGGCGGTGTAGGCGAAGATGATGGCCGCTTCGTCGTACTTTCCGAGGCCCGCCCAGTCGGTGAAGATCTTGCCCGAGTAGTCCATGATCGAGGAGTACTCGTAGTTGTGCATGCTCGCGAGGCGCTGCGACTCGGTGCCTTCGGCAGCCAGCTTGAGGTCGTTCGGCGTACGCGGAATGACGGGCTGACCGTTCTGCTGCACGGTGATGCTCGCCTTGCGCAGCGGCCAGTACTCGTCGAAGAAGTTCACCGCGTCGAACGAGCCCTGGAAGTTGTGGCGCAGGTTGAGCGTGTGACCCATCTCGTGGAGTGAGGTCGCCAGCCACACCTGCTGGCGCACGTACTTGGCGATGTTGTCGTTGGCGAGCCGGGTAGCCTCGTCATCGGTGCAGGCCGTGGGCGTGCTGCACTTCGGGTTGCCCTTCGACTTGATGTCGGTGCGCTGCTCATCGCGCTTCGAGAGCAGCTCGTTGGCGACGCCCGCGAGGGTGCGGTCGAAGAACTCGGCCATGTAGATGTTGTTCTTCGAGAAGAACTCGATGCGCTTCTTCTTCCAGTCGTACACGGACTGGTAGTTGGTCAGCGCGATCCGCGCCATGTCGCGGCGGAAGGCAGGGTCGCTCTTCGCGCGCTCCTGAGCGAACGGAGGCAGCAGGTTGACGACGTCGTCGCCGACCTCGGGGTTGTCGATGACGGCAGCCTCGAGCGAGGGGTGCTGCTTGAGGACTTCGGCAGCGACGCGCATCTCGTTGCGGGTGGCCTTGGGCATGCCGCCCGTGGCCTTCAGGTTGCCGAGCAGGCGAGCGACGCGAGGCGAGGGACGCTCGAAGGCGCCCTGCGTCTCGACGTTGCGCTGCGGAATGCCCTGCAGCTCGGACTGAATCGTGGCGTTCTGCTTGTTGACGCCGGCGATGTTGTACACGGGGTTCTGCTTGATGAAGTTCGAGACGTCGCGACCCGAGATGTACTCGGTGAGGTTCTTCTCGCCGGCCTGCAGCAGAATCCAGTCGGTGACGGACCGGCCGTAGAGATCGACGCCCCACAGGTACGAGTTCGAGTTGCCCGAGATGACCTCGCCCGTCTCAGGGTCGGCCGAGCTGGGGCCGTAACCGAGCAGGCCGTTGGCCACAGGCTCAGCGACGGTGTTCATGAAGCTGTAGCGCAGGTCGCCGAACTTGGGCGAGAAGCCCTCGGCACCGCACTCCTTCGGGTTGCCCTTCTTCACCGGGTTGTCGCAGAGGAAGTAGACCTGCTCCTTGACGTCCTCGGGCTTCACGTTGCGAACGGCCGCGACGGCGCGCTTGAAGGCGCGGTCGTAGTCACGGGCGATGCGCTGGCCGGGCTCGATGAACTCGTCGTAGCGCTCCTGGCCACCCATGCGGTCGGCGCGCGAGAAGTAATAGACGATCGGCTTCACCTTGCGCTGCGCAGCGTCGATCGGCTTGGTCACGTCGGCCACGCCAGCCGAGTCCTTCTGGAAGTACTCCTGCCACATGCGGTGACGCTGACCGATGAGAATGCGCGACGACTCGATGGCGCCGAACTTCCGGTCCCAGTTGAGGCGCTCGGTGCGGAAGACACCGAACAGCGACATCATGTCGTTCGGGTAGAGCAGCGGCTCGTAGTCACGCACGCGCTTGGTGTCGACCTTCGCCACCGAGATGCGCATCTTGATCTCGGAGGAGCTGCAGTCGTAGATGCCCTCGGCGAAGTAGCAGAGGGGAACCGAGCCGTAGCCCTCGAAGTAGGTCGTGTCGGGAATGGCGATGTAGCGGCCAGTCACGTCGAAGTACTTGAGCTTGCGGGCATCGCCCTCGCCCTCGTACTCGAAGCTCGGCCAGTCTTGCTGGTCCTCGGTCTTCTCGTTGGGCTGAATCCAGTTCGCGCTGGTCGAGCTGCCAGCCGGGTTCTGAACGGTGCCCCAGTTCATGCCCGAGAGCGTGTTGAGCACGTTGCTGGCCCAGTTCACGCGGATGAACTCGCGCTGGTTCCAGTAACGGTCCGAGGTGTTCTCGGAGATGACGTTGGTCTGCTCGCCCGTCGCCGGGTTGTAGCCACGCTGAATGTCGAAGTGGCTGGTGATGGGGAACGCGACGACCGGCGCGCCGTAGTACTTCTGGCCGCCCGTGCACTTGCCGTCACGGTCGCAGTACTTCGCCGTGGTGCCCGAGATGATCGACGTCCTGTCGACGTTGGGCTCGATGCCGAGCATGTACGGGTACGAGCGGTAGCCGACCAGGTGGTTCTCCTGGATCTCGAACACCAGCTTCTCCATGTTCCCCGTCTGGCCGGGGTAGGTGAACTGGGTGTTGTGCGGCGTGTACGTGACGGAGTTGCGGAAGTACCACTCGCCATCGAGCAGGTCGCTCTTGCGGGTGACGTTCGGCTGCACGCGGTTCACGTCGCCGTTGCTCTGCGCACAGGCAGCGGCGAACAGCGCGAGGGCGGCCGCGGCCAGCCTCCGAGCCCAGGGTGACTGCTGATTCATGATGCCTCCGTGACGGTTCGACTTCAGGTTCGACAGGGTTGAAGAGTTGGACATTGGGAGTCTCAGTAAGCCGCGCCCAGCGAAACGACGATGCTGGTGTTGTTCGAGGCGGCGTTATCGAAAGAGCCGAGCGGAAAACGAACTGCCCAGACCGCGTCCTTGCGAACGAGCGGGGTCTGCTCGGTGTACATGTAGAAGTCGAGGTTGTAGTGCTCGTTGAGTTGGTACGAGAGGCCCAGGAAGGTGCGGGTGACGTCGGCATCGCCGAGCCCACCCTGCGCTGCCGGGTTGCCGTTGCTGTCCAACGTCTTCGAGATGGTCGGGTCGCCAGGCTCAGCGAGCGCCTCTCGGAAGGTGTGCGAGTAGGTGTAGCCGCCGAACGCGATGATGTTGCCGGTGATGCGCCAGTTCACGTTTCCGCCGATCGAGAGCGCGAAGTTCGGGTTGGCGCCGTTCGAGACGCAGAAGACATCACTGTCGCGACACACCAGCACTGCGGTACCAAGGTTGTCGCGGGTGACGCTTGCGGCGTTGGGCTTGCGAATGCCGTTGACGGGCGAGGTGTAGACACCCTTCGAGGCACCACCCGAGACGCGAAGGTCGAAGGAGCCGATGGCGCCCGCGTTGAACGAGCGGGTGGCCGCGACGCCCAGTGAGACGGTGGTGATCATGCCTGCAGTGAACGACTCAGGCGTCGCGGGAATGACGAGACCGACCGAGGGCGTGAGGCCAATGCCAGTGACGGCTTTGTCGCGGAAGATGGACGGAGCGACGAGGCCGAGGCGAATGTCCTGAGGAAAGAAGCGACGGCCGTTGCCGGTGTCGGGCAGCGTGTACTCGTAGTACGCGATCACTCGGCCCGAGGCAGCGAGCGTCACGCCGCCGGGGTGAAAGAGGTAGGTCGCCGCGAGGCTCGGTGCTGCGGTGAGCGACGCGTAGTACTGCGGGTTGATGAAGGTTCCGGTGCCGATGTAGTGGTCGAGACCGAACGCGAACTGAAAGCCCGACTGCTTGGCCTGCTCTTCAGGGGTACGGGCCTGAACGGCGTTGGCGAGGGCGTTCTGCTGCTGAGGAGCGGCTGCAGCGGCCTTCGGGTCCTTCGCAGCTGCCTTGTCGTCTTTCTTCTCGTCCTTCGACTCGGTGGTGGTCGTGGTCGTCGTCTGCTGGGCCAGCTCGGAATTCTCAGGCTGGGAGGCAGTTGGAGCAGCGTCGGCCAGCGCGATGGCAGGCACGATCACAGCGGTGAGCACGGCTGAGAGAAGACGCTTCACGCAGACCTCCGGGTGTTGCGGGCGGGCCTGGGGGCAACTTCCGTACCCAGGCACCGATGATTCGTTTCGCCAGTGAAAACAAGAGCTTCCGACTTGAGTGCACCCTGCCCGCCTGCGTGGGGTCTGGCAGTGAGGCGGCCAGCCGTTAGCGATCGGGTCAGCTGAAGTCGGCAATTCGACAACAAATCGGCACCCCTGAATGTCGTAGGCACAGGTATGGAAAGCCGCGGCGGCCTAGCACACGTGTCAAACGTGGATCAATCTGGGCGGTGTGTCGGGGTGTGTCATCGGGGCACAAACCGCGTTAGGGAAGGGCATGGCCGACTCCACGGCAGGCATTTCGGTGTTCCAGAACATGGTCGAGGTCGCGTCGGCGACGGTGCGCACCTGGGACGGAGAGTCGCTCGAGGTTCAGGGTGGAGCCTGGTTGGCGCCCGAAGAGGTGCTGCGCACGACGAACGAGATCGAGCGGCTGCGGGCCCGGGCAGCGGAGCAGGACGCCCTGCCCAAGGTGCTCCCGGTGCTGATCTGCACGGCTGGTCTGGCGGGGCTCGCCCTGGGCTACTGGCTCGCTCGCCGCCACGACGACGACTGACGGACGGGTCAGCGAGGCTCGAGGCGCTCGGTGGCGAGCAGGCGTTCGAGGCGGTTCGGCTCCATGCGGATCATCAGGGTCTTCTCGCCCGTGAAGGTGACTGCGCCAGGCGGCGCGTCTCTTCCCTTTCGCACGCGCTTCACCGGCACGTAGCTCACCTCTCCGCGCGGCTCGCCCTTCAGGTCGGAGTGGTGCAGCGCCAGGTGTGCGGCGTCGAGCAGCACCTCAGGCGGCAGCGACACGTCTTTCCGCAGGGGAACGACCACGTGTGCTCCCGGCGAGCCGCGAACGTGAAACCAGACATGCCAGGGACGGGCGACCTTGAACGTGAGCTCGTCGTTGTGGGCCGAGCCACGTCCGACCCAGATCGGGTGCTCTCCGTGGCCGCGGTATTCCTTGTACGGCGCCATCGCCATGTCCTGCTGATGCGTCGACTTCTTCGCGACGGGCGCCTCGACGGGCGTGCTCTTCGCCTTGTCGAGCTCGAGCTGCAGGCGGCGCTGTTCGTCATCGAGCTGGGCCAGGCGCTTCGAAGCGAACTCCATGCCGCGCAGAATTCGTTTGTACTGATGAAACCGCCACTCGACCTCCTGCTTCGGAGCGCGTGAGGGGTCGAGCGTGATGGCGCGTTCGACGATCTCACCGTCAGCTCGGTACTCGGGCAGGACGACCGTCTTCGCGCCGCGGGTGAGCCGATGGAGATTCTGCGCGAGCAGCTCCCCTTCCTGTTTGTACAATTCTGCCTGCGCTCCGCGGCTCGTCTCGGCGCGGACCTTTTCGCGCGTGCGCTCGAGCTTCTTGAGCTTCGCTTCGATCGGGGCGAGCCGGGCTTTCAGCCAGCGGTCGGCCTCCTGACCGCCGAACAACTGCTCCGCCGCGTGGGCGAGGCGCAGGTGCACGAAGTCGCTCTGCAAGCGACTCACCGACTCCTTCACCGGACCTTCAGCCGGGGGAGTCCACGTCGCGCCCGGCCGGAAGCCCGCGCGGAACGGGTGTGAGATCGCCAGCACCCTGCCCTCCCGCGTCGTCAGCGCGATGCCGGGCGAATCGGCGTACTCGAGCAGCAACGTTCGCGCGTGCTCCACGCCGTCACGCTCGGCCTTCAGGTGAAGCAACAGCACCCGGCGCGACTCGACGCTCTCGACGTCGACCAGCCGCGCGCCGATGAGTTCGCGACGAAGCACGCTCTGCCACGCGGGCGGCTCTGGCGGGTTCGACGGCCGCTTCTCGACCACCGAAATCCGACTGCTTTTCACATCACAACACACGAGCACCGTGACGCTGCGACCGGGAATGCGAAATTCGACATACGCGCGTGTCGGCGTCGGGCTCGACATCTGCTGCACGACCGCGCCTGCGAGGTCACGCTCGAGTTCCTTCGCCAGCAGCGTGGCTTCGACGGGGCGCAGCGACACGACTCACTCCGGTTTCTTCTGGGCCAGCGCGACCAGCGTGTCCAACGAGAACGGATTGGGCGGCTCGAGCTGTGAGTAATTGCAGGACTTCGGTGTTCTGTCTTCACGCCAGCGTTGAAACGTCGTCGCGTGCCGAAAGCGCGCGCCCTGCAGGAAATCGTAACGAACCTCACAGACCAGCTCGGGCCGCAGCGTCACCCAGGTCTTCTCGGCCTTCGGGTCCCACCGGCTCGGCGCGTCTGGGGTTCTGCCTTCGGGAGCAGGCTGCCCCTCGACCACATACGGTTTGAGCTTCTCGATCAGCGCCTTCTTCTCTTTCGCGGTGAAGCTCGAGGTGTGACCGACGTGATGAAAGACGCCTTCAGCGTCGTAGAGGAAGAGCAGCAACGAGCCGACGGTGCCGGGCGTCTTGCCTTCGCGGTAACCGCCCACCACGCAGTCAGCGGTTCTGCCGTGCTTCACCTTCACCATGACGCGCTCACCCGGCCGATACGGCAGCTCTTCCCGGCGGGCGATGACGCCGTCGCAGCCCGCGCCCTCGAAGTCGACGAACCACTGCTTCGCCTGACGGGGATCTCGCGTCTGGGGCGTGACGAACACGCGCGTGTTGGAGGGCAGGTGCTTCTCGAGGCCTTCGCGACGTTCGGCGTATGGCTTCTCGCGCCAGTCGTCGTCACCGAGGCCGAGCAGATCGAACGCGACGAAGCTGGTGGGAATCTCGACCGCGAGCTTGTTCACGCGTGACGCCGCAGGGTGCAGCCGCGAGCCCAGCGCCTCGAAGTCGAGCCCCTTCGGTCCCGGGAGAATGATCTCTCCATCGAGAATGCAGCGCGGCGGCAGGACCTGTTTGAGCGCCACCAGCAGCTCGGGGAAGTAGCGCGCGAGCGGGCGGCCTCCGCGACTCGAGAGCTCGACCGAGTCGCCGTCCCGAAAGACGATGGCGCGAAACCCGTCCCACTTGGGCTCGTAGCGCCAGCCTGGCCCTTCGGGGATCTCGTCGTTCGCTTTCGCGAGCATCGGTTCGAGCGGGGGTTTGAAGGCTAGCGGCATGGCGGCGAACCGTACTCGGGCGAGGTGCGTTCTGCTCCGAGAGATGAATAGAAGGGGTGCATGAGTCGGCAGGCGACGTCACAGCGAGGGGTCGGAGCCATCGTGCTCTCCCTCGGCGTGCACGCGCTCGCTGGCGTCATCATCTGGCTCAGGCCCGAGCCGCCCCCGAAACCGCCGCCCGCGGCAGCGCTGACGTGGATCGACACGGCGCCGCCCGCCGAGCCGCCGCCTCCCGCTCCGGTTCAGCCGCCTGCCCCACCCGTTCAGCCAGCGAGCGCGGTCACGAAGAAGAAGAAGACCAGCACCACGCAGCAGGCGCCGGTCGTCAGCGCGCCGTCGCAGGGAACGCCGTCGACGAACTCCGACATGCCGATCGCCGAGCGGGGCAGCGGGCCTGTGGTGGGCACGCCCTCGAAGCGGCCGAGTCTCACGCCGGGCGCGGGCTTCGTGCTGAACATGCCCGAGGCGCTCGACGCCGAAGACACGCGCGGCACCACGCTGCACAACGAAGTGTGGGACCAGCCCGACCAGCGCGCGGTCGCCGAGTACGAGGCCGAGAAGGTGGGTCGCAAGCTGTCGCTCGATCTCGCCACCGACGTGGCCCGTGCGGCGCAGGGAGCAGGTCGACTGCCCGGCTTCTTCACCGACATCTCGCGCTCGCTGGAGGACGCGGCCGAGAAGGCCGACGTGAAGGTCTCGAAGGAGTCGACCGAGGCGCAGACGCGGAACGCAATCGGCAGCGTGCTCGACCCGACGCGGACGAAGCCGTCGGAGGCTGCCATCAATCGCGTGGCCGACACCGCGTTCGCGCAGAACGCCCGCATCGGCAACCCCGCGCTGCCGGGCGATCAACAGCAGTTCAATCAGGCCGTCGCGCAGAGCTTCACGCGCATCGAGAGCATCAAGGACAGCCTCTCGGCCACCCAGCTGCGAACCGTCGTCGCGCTCACCACTGACGCGCGCGGGGTGCTGGCTGAGGCGTCGATCATCGAACGTTCGGGCGATCGCACCTTCGACGAGTCGGCGCTGCACCTCTCTCGCAAGGTGGTGCGTGCCATGCCCGACTCCGACGAGAAGGCCCTCGGAACGAGCTGGTGGCGCTCGCGCTGGGTCTTCACCTGGGAGCCGCCGCGCATGAAGGTGCGCATGCTCGACGCCACGCCGCTCGCGCCACCGGTGCAGTGAGACTGGCGCCCCGCCGGTTCCGCCGATAGAGCCGCGCGCATGGCGGACTCCGAGATCACCCTCGACTTCCAGCGCACCGAGCGCATCGGCTTCGAAGAGGCCATCTTCAGTCAGGGAAAGACCGTCGAGCAGCTCAACGGCATTCTCGATCGCGCGAAGGCGAAGGGCGCGTCGCTGTTGCTCACCCGGCTCTCGCAGCTGCAGCTCGAGGGGCTGACGGCCGAGCACCGCGCGAACATCGACTACGAGCCCGTCTCGCGCACGGCGTTCTTCGGAGCGCTGCGACCCGCGAAGCCTGCACGCATCGCCATCGTCGCGGCTGGCACGAGTGACGCGCACGTCTTCCGCGAGATCGCGCGCTCGGCCCGCTACTACGGGCATGAGACGAGTCCCTTCTACGACGTCGGCGTGGCTGGTCTGTGGCGATTGCTCGAGCGCGCCGAGGCCATCAAGCAGCACCCGGTGGTCATCGTCGTGGCAGGAATGGACGCGGCGCTTCCGACGGTGGTCGGTGGGCTCGTTGGCAGCGTCGTCATCGCGGTGCCGACCTCGAACGGCTACGGCGTCGCCGAGGGTGGGCACAGCGCGCTCAACGCGATGCTGGCCTCGTGCGCGCCCGGCGTGACGGTGCTCAACATCGACAACGGCTACGGCGCGGCGTGTGCTGCGATTCGCGTGCTGAACGCCATCGACAAGAAGTGACGGGCTATCGCCTGAGCAGTCGGCCCGGCTATGCCGTCGCGCATGGTCTTCGCCGTTCTGGTGACGCTGCTCTCGCAGATCGATCTCGCTCCGCAGCTCGAGAAGGGCCCGCTCGTGCTCGTCGAAGAGGGCAAGGGCGGCAAGTTCGGTCAGGCGACGGGGTTCATCCTGGTGAACGCTCCGCCCGAGCAGGCGTGGGCGCTGATCACGAAGTTCGAGGACTACAAGAACTTCCTCCCCAAGGTGACCGAGAGCGAAGTGAAGCGCCGCACCGAGAAGGACGTCGACCTGCACGTCACCATCGAAGTGCCGGGACCCGATACGGACTACGTCGTTCGCTACACACCCGATCACGCGGCGAAGGAGATCACCGGCACGTGGGTGAGCGGCGATCTGAAAGGCAGCCGCTGGTTCTGGAAGGTCGAGCCGGCGCCAGGTGGAAAGACGCTGCTGACGCACACGCTCGCGGCGAAGAACTTCTCGGGCATCGCGCAGGCGGTGGAAGACGAGACGCAGACGGTGACGGTCGGCGTGAACGTCGGCAGCGTGCTGGCCGCGCTGAAAGCGGTGAAGCGAAAGGCCGAGGCTGGGACCGAGCCCGCGGTCGCGAAGTAAGCGGCTGATCAGACTGATCACCGACGCTCGATGTCAGCCCGGCGCGCGAGAGTGCGCGCATGTCGACGCTTCCCCACGGCAGCACGATTCTGAAGCAGGTGCTCGGCAGCGGACTCGCGCGCTTCATTCGAAGCCACGGCTTCAAGCGAGAGCGGGCACGCTTCACGCGCGAGCGCCCTCCCCTGACGGATCTCCTCACGTTCTCGGTCAACCGAAGCCGGTACCTGCAGCAGAAGTCGTTCTGGATGATCGCCTCGTGCCGGTTCGAGGGGCTGCTGCCCGCGCAGCTCAGCTACGACCTGATCACCGTGGGCGAAGGCTACGACGCTGGCGATCTCGCGGTGAGCCTGGCCGAGTCGTTGCGCCGCCAACTCATCCCCGATCTCGATGCCCTCGAGGGCCCCGCTGAGCTTGGTCGCCGGCTGGAGCGCGACCATCGGCTGCTCGACGCCGCAGCAGTCTTCCGGCACGCGCGGCTCTTCGACGAGGCGGCGCGGCTCGAGACCGCAGAGCGTGAGCGCCGGGCGCAGGTCGTCGGGCTCTGATCAGGGGAAGACGCCGGTGAGGTCGACGATGAGATCGGCAGCCGACGACGACATCACGCAGACGCCGCCAGCGAGCGGCAGCACGGCCTGATTCGCGCGGGCGCCGTCACCCGAGAAGTTCAGGTTCGAGTGGCTGCCGAGCGTTCCGCAGGGGCCTGCAGAGAGAAAGCCGGGGCCTGCGGGCGCGGCAATGGTGAGCGTGAGCGACACAGCTCCTGACGCACCGGGGAGCGTCTCGAACGGCAGGCGGTATTCCTTCCCCGCTTCGAGCCGGCCCGCGATGGCGCTGTCGGCGCGGCGGGTGTCGAGCAGCCGCGACGGCGCGACGCTGGTGAAGGTCGAGCCCTGGCCGTTCACGAACGCGGAGCCCACGTCGATGACGACATGCGTGGTCGTCGAGCTGCGAACACAGAAGGCGCCAGCGTTCACCGGAACCGTCGAGTGCGTCGCCACGGTCTGCCCTGCTGCGAAGTTCACCGATGACGTGCCGCCCCAGGCACCGCACGGGTAGGCCGCGAGCCAGCCCGCCGTCTGAGGCTGCGTTGCGGTCACGTTCACCATCGCCGCGATGGCTCCGGCAGGAACGAGACCCGAGACGTCGACCCGAAGCTCCTGACCTGCAGCCAGCGCGGCGGACTGACGTGAATCGAGCGCGCGTCGGTACGCGGCCGGAACGAGGCCCGCGCCAGACGACGAGAAGTAGCCGGTGACATCAGCGACGAGGTGCGTGGGCGCCGAGGTCATCACCGCGAGCCGCGCGCCGGGAATGGCAGCGTAGGTGGCTCCCGACACGACGTCGCCCGCTGCGAAGTTAACGCTCGACGAACCGCTCGAAGGGCCGAACACGGCATACCCAGCCGCGCCCGGCGTCACGACGGCCAGATTGAGCGCGACCGCAGAAGCACTTGCAGGAACACCGGCGACTCCAATTGACAATGATTGCCCTGCAGCGAGCACACCGAACGACGAGCGCGTGTCGAGGGTGCGGACGGGCGTGATGGGTGTGTAGCGAAGACCGCTCGCGAGCGGACTGACGGCTCCGAAGAGTGGCCTGCCCGTCGGGTGCGCCGGCAGCGGCTGGCAGGTGATGGAGCCACCACTTCCAGCGATGGGTGGGTTGCCGGTGCCACGACCGAGGTTGATGGCGTACGCGATGATGGTGCGTGCCTGGCCATCACGCAGCGACTCGGGGAGCGCGATTCGGAAGCCGTGGGCTGCATGGCCACCGCACGCTGCGGCGACCCCAGGCTCGCGCGTCACGTTCGCCTGCCCGGCCGCCACCATCACGCCGCTCGCGTAGACGTGCACGTCGAGGGGCCTTGAGAGATCGTCGGGGTCACACGTCCACCCCGCCACCACGTCGCAGGTCGCCGCGTCGACGAAGCCCTTCGGGTTCGAGTCAGCCGGGTTGCCCTGATTCACGAGCGCGAGGTAGCGGCTCCAATCCCAATACGGGCCCGGGTCCCAGTGATCATTGCAGTTGCTCAGCTCGTCATCGCCGTGTCCCACGATGTGCGCGCGGTCTTTGGGAATCCCCCACTTGTCCGCGATCCACGACACGAGGCGGGCGCTGCTCTGATACGTCGGGTCGGTGAAAGGAACGGCCGCGCCTGTATAGGGATTGCGATTCGACGCGAAGCCCTCGTGCTCGATGCCAACGGAGCGCGAGTTCCAACACCCTGCGTGCCACGCCTTCTTCTCTTCAGGCACGAACTGGTACACGGCGCCGCTGCGCATGACGAGGTAGTGCGCCGAGACCTTGCGGGTGTTCGACAGCAGGTACGAGATGTTCCCCGAGCCCTGCCCTTCGGTGGTGTGAATGACGATGCGATCGATCGGCGTGCCATAGCGCTCGGACCAGTTCGGGCTGCCCGGCAGGTATTCGATGGGGAGCGGCGCTCCGGGGACAGCGAGGCCCTGCTTCACGCTCACGCGAGGCGCGTCGGGACCGAGGTCGAGCGGCGACAGCACCAGGTGTTCCGAACCGAGCGTCACGTCGAGGCCGCTCTCGACGATGGCGAAGGCGCCGTGTGCGAAGTGCGTCGACACCTCATCGCCGTCGTCGTGAATCGCCGTGCGCAGCGCCCGCACGTCCTGGAACCAGGAGATGGCGACGTCGTCGCTCGCGGTGGTGCCGGTCGAGGCGAGGCGTTGCTCGCGCAGGGAACGCAGCAGCGCGGCAGTGGCGATGAGCTGACCGCGCAGCGTCGACCGCACGTCCTTCACGTCGAGGCCACTGAGCGTCGCCGCTTTGGCGGCCAGCTCACTCGTGAGCAGCGGCTCCTCGCCGTCCACTGTCAGCTGCATGCCGAAGAAGCCGACGCCGGCCAGCACCGCAACGGGAACCTGAGACCGCTGAGCGGCCTCTTCGAGCGCGAACCGCACAGGCGCATCGGCCGGCACTTCACCAACCTGTCCACTGCACCCGACGAAAAGCACGCCGATGAGGAATCGTGTCCGCATGGTCATTGTTTCTGCCGCTTCCATGCCAGCGCCCAACTCGCCGAATTTCATGACCGACCGGTCTGAAGACCTGTCACCTCGAGGTGGCACTGGAGCGCGGCGATCGTTCGAAGGCGCGACGTCACCCACGCGTGACAGGTGGCCGTGGAGTAAGGGCCCGCGCATGTCGGAACCCCTCACCTTCCCGCCCGACTTCGTCTTCGGCGTGGCGACCTCGGCGTATCAAACCGAAGGCGGCATCGAGAACGACTGGAGCGAGTGGGAGCGGCAGGGAAAGCTGCACGACAAGGCCGCGCGGTGCGGGCGAGCGTGCGAGCACTGGGAGCGGTTCTTCGACGACGTTTCACTCGTGCAGCGGCTGAACGCGACGGCGTACCGGTTCAGCATCGAGTGGGCGCGCGTCGAGCCGAAGCGTGGGGCGTGGAACGACGAAGCGTGGGCTGGTTATCGCGCGCGGGCCGAGGCGCTGGTGAAGGCCGGCATTCGCCCCGTGGTGACGTTGCATCACTTCACGCACCCCGTCTGGTTTCACGCCGAGTGCCCGTGGACGTCGCCTGCGTCGCTGGTCGCGTGGAAGCGGTACGTCGAGAAGTGCGCCGAGGTGCTCGAGGGGCTCGACGTCGCCATCATCACGCTCAACGAGCCGAACGTGTTTCTGATGGGTGGTTTCCTCGCGGGCGTGATGCCTCCGGGCGTGAAAGATGGCCGTCAGCTCTACGCGGCCTACGCGAACATGGTGCGGGCGCACGTGCTGGCCAGACAGGCGTTCCTCGAGCGCGCGAAGGGCCGGTCCATCACCATGGGCATCAGCCAACACCTGCAGGTCTTCGCGCCCGAGCGAAAGTGGCACCCGATCGATCAGGCACTCACCCGGCTCGCCGAGGCCAACTTCAACCATGCCTTCCTGGAAGCCCTCACGACAGGAACCCTGGCGATTCAGATGCCCGGGCTCGCGGCAGGAAAGACCCGAATCGACGGCGCCGAGAAGAGCCAGGACTTTCTCGGCATCAATTATTATACACGCAGCCACCTCAAGTTCGTGGCGGGCGCTCCATTCATCACGTTTCAGTTCAAGGACGTGCACCAGCGGGGGCTGACTGACATCGGCTGGGAGTACTACCCCGAGGGTTTCGGGTGGGTGCTCAAGCAGATGAAGCGCTACCCACTGCCGGTGTGGGTGACCGAGAACGGGCTCGACGATCGCTCCGGCGCGCGGCGCACGCAATTCCTGTACGACCATTGGAAGGAATTGCTGCTGGCCCGGCAGCAGGGAGTGAACGTGACGCACTACCTGCACTGGTCGTTGATGGACAACTTCGAGTGGCTCGAGGCGTACGGGCCACGATTTGGGCTGTATCGGGTGAACTTCGAGACGATGGAGCGCACCGAGACACCGGCGTGCGCGTATTTCAGGCTGGTCGCGAGCTCGAGAATTCTGGGGGAACCTGGTCGTGAAGCGTGAGTCGTTGGTTCGTCGTCCCGTCGAGTTGAAGTCCCACTACGACGCGATCGTCATCGGCAGCGGGTATGGAGGCGCGGTCGTCTCGGCGCGCCTCGCGGAAGCAGGGCTCGACGTCTGCGTACTCGAGCGTGGCCAGGAGCACAGGCCAGGTGACTTTGCCGAGAGCGCGCCTGGCTTCTTGAAGAACTCCAGCGCCCAGCTGCCCTTTGGCCGGGTTGGGCGCGCCGACGCGTTGTACCGGTTTCACCTCGGCCCGCACCTTGGCGCGCTCACGGGGGTCGGTGTCGGTGGCACGTCGCTCATCAACGCGGGCGTGATGCTGAAGCCGAAGAGTCTCTCCGTGCTGCCGGTCGACGTCTCACGCTCCGACAGCCTCGAGGGTGGTTACGAAGCGGCGAACGCCACGCTTCGGCCCGCTCCAGTGCCAACTCGCCACGTCTTTGGCCGGAGCGAAGCCATCGCGCGAAGCGGTCACGCGACGTTCGAGCGCGTGCCCCTCGCCGTGAGCTACGAGGCGGGCCAGTCGGCGGCGGGCGTTCCACTCGCCGCGTGTACGCATTGCGGTAACTGCATCACCGGCTGCAACGTGGGCGCCAAGGGTTCACTCGACACCAACTACCTTCCGCTCGCAGTGCGTCACGGGGCCGAAGTGTTCTCGGGCGCCGACGTGCTCCGCGTCTTTCGCGCTGAGGGGCGCTGGGCCGTCGAGGTCTCGTTCGACGAGCTGAGGCGTGAGCGCTTCGAAGACACGCCGTTGCGGGTGACGGCAGGCATCGTCGTGGTGGCCGCCGGCGCGCTCGGGTCGACCGAGCTGTTGTGGCGCTCCCGGGCGCGCGGCCTCTCGGTCTCGTCATCGCTGGGCACGCGGTTCTCGGGCAACGGCACGATTCTGGGTTTCACCGTGGGCACGGCGGACGAGATGAACGCGCTCGGCGAAGCGAGCCAGCGAGCCAGCGGCAACGTCGGCCCCACGCTCGTCGGCATGTTCGACCTTCGCGACACCGAACAGCCGATGGTGATTCAAGACACCGCGATTCCCCGACCCCTGAGTTTGATGGCGCGCGGGCTCGCCGGTGCACTCGGACCGGGCTCGAATCGCCGCGTCGTCGCGTGGTCAGTCACCGCGGGCGATCGCGGCGCGGGCAGGCTCATCGTTCGTGACGGCCGGCTCGAGCTCGACTGGCCGCACGTGGGCCGTGAGCAGATGGCGCGCGCGGTCGACGAGCAGCTCTCGCGAATCGCGCTGGCGCTCGGCGGCAAGCATCGTCCGAACCCGGCCTGGCGCTGGCTGCCGGGAGCTCCGCTCATCACCACGCATCCCCTCGGCGGCTGCGCGATGGGCGCAAGCGGAAGAGACGCGGTGGTCGATCATCAGCATCGCGTGTTCGCGGGAGACTCCGACGAGGTGCACGACGGACTCTTCGTCTGTGACGGCTCCGTCTTTCAGGGAGCGCTCGGCACGAACCCGTTGTGGACGATTGCAGCGCTGGCCGAGCGCTGTGCAGCAAACATCATCGCCTCGACCGGGAAGACCTCCGTTGCCCGTCAGCCCGAACGCATCGAGCCGGTCACCGGCGTGTGCTTCACGGAACGAATGACTGGCTGGCTGAGCCCCACCGCCGCGCTCGAGCCTGCGCCCTCGCCTCAGCCTCCCGACGCCTCGCCCTTCTCTTTTCTGCTCACGGTGGAGTGGCCCTCGGTCGAAGTGCTCTCGCGTCGCGCCGACGTCTTCGCTGCCTCGGTGGGAACGCTGCGCTGCCCACTGCTCTCGAGCGAGCCGCTCACCGTGGCGCGAGGCCGCTTCCAGCTCTTCATCGACGCGCCCGGCGGCCAGCGCATGCAGCACGAGTTCGTCGCGACGTCGGTGACTGGCGAGCGGTTTCTCTGCCTCGGCCACAAGCGCATCGAAGACGACCCCGGCCCCGATCTCTGGCACGACACCCGAACGCTCTTCGTCGAAGTGTTCCGGCTCAAGGGTGAGGCGCGCACGCTCGTCGGCCGCGGCGTGGTGCAGACCCACCCGCTCGATCTCGCGGCGCAGGTGACGACGATTCGCGGCGTGACGCCATCGGTCTCGGCCGATCTCGCGGCGCGTGCCTCGTTTCTCTCCACGTTCCTCGGGCGCGTGCGCTCGGTCTACGGCGGGCTGATCGTTCCGCTGGTGCGATGAGTCGGTTGACGTTGGCCTTCAGCCGTCGCTAGCTCGCGCACCATGCTGCCGCTCGCGACCATTCTGCTCGACCCGCCCACCACCTTCATGGCGGGCGCCATCATCGCGCTGCTCAGCACCAAGCTGATTCGCAAGTCCGGCGCCGCCGAGGTGTGGAAGTCGGCAACGCTCGGCGCTGCGTGGGCCGTCGTCTACGGGCTCGCCGTCGGGTGGATGTACTTCATTCGCACCGACTGGATGTACGTGTACCTGATGGACACGACGAACGTGCCGCTCGTGCCGACGTACCTCGCGTTCTTCGTCATCATGCTGGCCTTCGGCTTCGCGGGAGCGCTGGCGGTGGGCCACCTCGTTCAGCAGGGAAAGTTCTCATGGGCGGTCGCGCTCACGGTCGCCGCGGTCTTCACGCTGGTGATGATCTTCGTGCTCACCGGCCCGCAGTACGTCGTCATCGGCTCGACGAAGGAGTACTGGTCCGGCGTCGCGAAGAAGCTCACCGACGACGCTGAGGCGATGCGGGCGATGAACGGCATCACCATCGGAACGATCGCGGGCTCGCTGCCGATTCTCTTCCTTCGCATTCGCGACCTGAGGCGTGCGTGAGCCAGCAACCTGCTCCTCCCAAGCCGCTGCTCGAGCGGGTGGCCGTTCAGTACTTCGCCCGACGCAGTGAGCGTGTTCCGGTGCCGGTGACCGAGGCGGCCGACGCGGTGCACTTCCTGAACCCGGAAGAGCGCACGGCGATGAGAGGTGTGGCTCGCGGCGCCATCATTCGCGCGACCATCGCAGGGGCCATCTCGGGGCTCATCTCGGCAGGAGCCGAAGTCTGGGCGACGCCGCTCGCTCCCGAAGGGACGCCGTTCTGGTCGACGGGCTCGCTGAAGTTCTGGGTCATCGTCGGAGGCGCCACGGCCATCGCGTCGGTCGCCGAGATTCTCTTTCTGTACTGGGACATTCTTCGTTCGACCCACGAGCTCGCGCGGGCTGCAGGGCTCGAGCTCTTCGGCGCCAACCGAAAGGCCAGCGACGCGGCCCTCGCTGACGCGCTCGCACGCGCGGCCCTCGAGCTGCCCAACCCCATCGACGATCCGCGAGGCATCAACCCCCGGCGTGAGTCCTCGAAGGCGCGGTTGCTGCTCGCCTCGCTCGCGTACAAGGCGAAGGTTGGCGTCACGAACTTCCTGGTGAAGATGCTGCTGCGCCGCGTGCTGGCTCGCGTGCTGGTGCGTGGCACGTTGCAGACGCTGTTGCCCTTCGTGGGTGTGCCGGTGACCGCGCTCTGGAACGGCCTGGTGACGTGGTGGGTGCTGCGTGAGGCGCGTATTCGCGCGATGGGGCCGAGCGCGTCGCAGGAGCTGGTCAATCTGATCTTCGCTGACGCTCCGTCGTTGTCCGACGAGGGCCGCATCTCGGCGGCGCGCGCGGTCGCGGCGTCCATCGTTCGCACCCAGGACCTTCACCCGAACCTCACTGCGCTGCTCGACGAGGTGATGGTGCACGTGAAGCACACCGGCAACGCCGAGCTCGACGACGTGGGCGAGTTCCTCGCGGGGCTCAAGAAGCTGCCGGCGGCCGAGGTGCGGGTCAGCCTTCAGGTGCTGGCCATCGCGTGCATCGTCGATGGGCGCTTCACGCCGCGGGAACAACGGCTGTGGAGCGACGCGCTGGCGGCTGCGGGCCGGCCCATCGAGCTGGCGACCATCGAGCGGCTGCGGGTCGAGTTCGTGCGTGGGCAGGGCGTGGCCGACGACGTGATTCGCGCCATGTGACCGTCACTGGCCGCCATCACGTGACCACATGACGAGCCCACCATCGGGGTAGCGCCACGGGTTGCCCCACAAGTTCATCGCGCATTGCGGCGCCTGCTCGAACCATGTGGTGGGCCGAGGTTGGCCAGCGTCCCACTGCTCGAGGGTGCGGCCTCCGTCGGGCTCGGTGATGAGCCGATAGAACGTGTCGCTGCAATCTGGAGCTTCGACGACGGCGATCCACGTCCACGTGCCTGACGCTGATGGCTCGACACAGAGGTCGTTCGCCGATCCACAGAGTGCGGTGATGCCGATTCCGTTGGGCTCCGCGGAGCGCACGTTCGGCAACTGGGCGTACTCGCGCGCGAGGGTGCGCAGGTTGAGCGGTCGAAAGCTGAGGTAGCGCCACTCGGACAGGCCTCCAGCACTGCTGACGGTGCCGCCGTACGCCTGATTGAGACAGTCCCAGGCGGTGTACGTGCCTGCCTGGAGTGCCGCGGCACCGACAGCATCGAAGCCGATCGAGAGCATGGGTGTGTAGTGAGGCAGAAACCCAACGCGGATGCCGGCATCGCGGAAGTCCCAGAAGAAGGAACTCTCTCGCTCGGCGCGCAGGTAGTCCGCCTCGCTCGCCATGAAGTCGCCCGTGCCCTCGATCACCGCGAGCTCGACCCACTCGGAGGCACGCGGTGGCCGGGCGAGTTCGGCTGCTGTCGCGAGGGTGGGACCCGGGCAGCTCAGCAGGCCAGCGTCTCGCGATCCTGCATCGGCGACTCCCGCATCGGCGACTCCCGCGTCGACTCCCGCATCGACAACTCCCGCATCGACAACTCCCGCATCGACGGTTCCGGCATCGACTCCCGCATCGACGGTTCCAGCATCAACTCCCGCATCGACGGTTCCCGCATCGACTCCCGCATCCGCATCGACCGTGGGTTCGACCAGTTCGATTCCCGCCTCCGGGCGCTGCTCGGCCACGGGCTGAAGACACGGGCGACAGCCCAGGGCGTACACGACCAGAATCGAGGCCAGCGACTGCCCACGCATGGCGGCACCAAACGACACGCTCGAGCTGCCGACAAGCCGCCACCTCGAGAAGACAGTGCCTGCCGCGTGCATGCTCCACACACGTTGTCCGGGTTCCGGCAGGCCCAGAGAACCCGCAGGTCTGCGAGGCGGCCGCTGGTTTGCACTGCGTGCGGGCATGGGAGCAGCCCACGCCCTCACGATGCCGTCCGAGAAGGCGCTCAAGGCGTACGCCGAGGCGCTCGCGGCGGAAGGTCGGGTGCACGCGGCGGCGAAGCTCATCAACGAGTACCTCGCGACGAACGACGGCGGCTGGGGCCTGTGGCACACCTTCGCGCAGCTCTCGAAACGAATGGGTCGAACGGCGCTGGCAGTCACGGCCTATCGCGCGAGCGCACGCCAGCTCGAAGCCGCGGGTCACCTGAAGCACGCGCACGCTGCGTTGAAGAGCGCACTCCGTCTGGCGCCGAATGACGTCTCGCTCCGGGAGGACGTCGCGCGGCTGGCTCCGAAGCCCGTGAAGCGCGTCGTGCTCGAGTGCGTGACCGACCCGCACTGTCCCATCTTCGACATCCTCGACGACGAAGCGCGCTCGTGATGACTGGGGTGCTGTGAAGAGCCGCCCCGGCCCTTCGTCGGAGAAGCCATGACTCGCGCCATTCCCATCGTGAGCCTCGTGCTCGCCGCGTCTGCCGTCGCGTTGACGATGTTCCCTCGCGAGACCCCAGCGGCTGCGACTGCGCCCCAGGCTCCAGCGCTGCGCGACGACGACGAGCTCGACGCGTTGAAGCGAAAAGTCGACCTCATCGAAGAAGACCAGCGCGCCATGTGGAACCGGGTGCTGCTGCTCGAGCGCAAGGCGGTGATGGAGCTGCCAGCCGATGGTGGCGCCGCGTCTCCCGCGCTGGTGGCCGAGGTCACGCAGCTCAAGCAGGAGCTTCGCGCCGTGATGCAAGGCGAAGTGCTCAACGACCCGTCGGGCCGCACAGCGATGAAAGAAGTCGTGCGAGAGGTGGAGGCCGACCTCGCGCGCGAACGAATCGTGCAGCGGCAGGAGCGGCAGCAACAGCGCGCCGCCGAGCAACAGGCGAAGTGGAAGCGCTTCGCCGCCGACGCGAAGCTCACCTACCAGCAGGAGCAGACGTTGAATCAGCGGCTCGCGGCCGAAGATGCGGCGCGAAAGGCGTTGTTCGAGCGCGGCACGCCTCCCGAGCGTGAAGAGCTGCGCAGCCTGCGCGACCAGCGCCGCGAGACCGACACCATCATGCTCCCGCTGCTCGATGAGACACAGAAGCAGCAGTACCAGGAGCTGCGGCAGGAGGATCAAGGCGGCACCAATCGCCGTCGCCCGCAGCAAGATGGACAGCCCCGCGAGCGCACGCCACCCGGCAATTGAGTCGGGTTCCACAGGCTGCGTCGTCTTGAGCCGATGGAGCTCGTGTTGCTCATCGGAATTCCCGCCACCGGCAAGTCGACCTTCGCCAGAGACCGCCTCTTCGGAACGCACCTCAGGATCAACCGCGACATGCTGAAGACGGCGCACCGCGAGCGGGTGCTCTTCGACGCGTGCCTCTCGACGTCCACCGCGCTCGTCGTCGACAACACCAACGTCACCCGCTCCGAACGCGCTCGCTTCATCGACCCCGCGCGCTCGGCCGGCTTCCGCGTTCGTGGCTTCTTCTTCGAGTCGAAGGTGCGTGACGCGCTGGCGAGAAACGAAGCCAGAGGCCGGCCGGTGCCAGACGCTGCGGTGCTCGGGCGGTCCGGCGAGCTCGAGTTGCCTGCGTTCTCCGAGGGCTTCGACGAGCTCTTCTTCGTGCGCTTATCAGCGGCGGGCGGCTTCGAAGTTGCCGGGTGGACTCAACGCGCGTGAAGCCCGGGCGGGTCGGCGTTACAACCCGGCCATGCCCGCGAACGCCTCGTCGCCCTCGTTCATCAGCCAGCTCTGCTTCGGAACCATCGAGGAGGAGCTGATCCTCCCCTACCCGAAGATGAAGCCCACCGAGCAGGAGACCTTCAAGGCCATCCGCTCCTCCATCGAGCAGCTGCTCAAGCCGCACGAGAAGGACTTCCGCAAGTGGGACGAGAAGGGCGAGTTCCCCCTCGAGTTCATCGAAGAGCTGCGCCAATTCGGCCTGTTCTCGCTCGTCATTCCCGAGGTGCACGGCGGCATGGCGCTGTCGGCCACGGCGTACTCACGCACGCTTCAGGAGCTCGCCCGCTACGACGGCAGCGTGGCGGTGACGGTCGGCGCGCACTCGTCCATCGGCATGCGCGGGCTGCTGCTGTTCGGCACCGACGAGCAGAAGGCCAAGTTCATGCCGAAGCTGTCGACCGGCGAGCTGATCGCCGCGTTCTGTCTCACCGAGCCCGGCGCCGGCAGTGACGCGGCGAGCATCAAGACCACCGCCGTGAAGGAAGGCGACGAGTGGGTGCTCAATGGCAACAAGCTGTGGATCACCAATGGCGGCATCGCGCAGTTCTTCACGGTGTTCGCGAAGACCGGTGGCCAGGCCGACCGCGGCAACATGACGGCGTTCATCGTCATGCGCGACATGCCCGGCGTCAGCATCGGGCCGCACGAAGACAAGATGGGCATTCGCGCGTCGTCAACCACCACGGTGCACTTCGACAACGTGCGCGTGCCTGCGTCGTACGTGCTCGGTGAGGTCGGTAAGGGCTTCAAGGTCGCGATGAAGATCCTCAACTCGGGCCGCACGGGCCTGGGTGGCGGAACGGTCGGCGGCATGAAGAAGCTGATCTCGCTCGCGACGAAGCAGGCGAAGGAGCGCGTGCAGTTCGGCAAGCCCATCGCCGAGTTCGGCCTCGTGAAGCAGAAGATCGGCCAGATGGTCGTCGACTGCTACGTGACCGAGTCGGCGGTGAACATGGTGAACGCCATCATCGACGCCGGCAGCCAGGAGTACGCGGTCGAGGCGGCCATCACGAAGGTGTTCGGCACCGAGGCGCTGTGGCGCACCGCCGACGAAGCGCTGCAGATCGCCGCCGGCAACGGCTTCATGCGCGAGTTCCCGTACGAACGAATCCTCCGCGACGCGCGCATCAACCGCATCTACGAGGGCACCAACGACATCTTGCGGCTCTTCATCGCGCTGACGGCGATGAACGAGGTGGGCTCCGAGCTGAAGGAACTCGCCGACTCGCTCAAGGGCATCTTCAACAACCCCATCAAGGGCTTCGGCGTACTCTCGGAGTACGCGCACCGCCGCGCCTCGCTCGCCACCACGTCGGTCAAACGCGAGAAGACGAAGTTCACGAAGCTGCACGCCGCGCTCGAGAAGAACCAGCTCGTGTTCGAAGAGCTGACCCGCGAGCTCGCCGGCGCCGTCGATCGCGTGCTGCGCAAACACGGCAAGAACATCATCGGCAAGCAGTTCGCCAGCCGCCGCATGGCCGACATCATGATCGACCTCTTCATGCTCGCCTCGACGATGTCGCGCGTGTCGACCGCGCTTCAGGAGAAGGGCGCAGCGGCGGTGACGAAGGAGATCGAGATTCTCGAGGTCTTCACCGGTCAGGCCCGCGACCGCGTGCGCGCGAACATGGCGAAGATCGACGACAACGACGACGAGTTCATCAAGTCGCTCGCCGACGACGCGCTCGATCGCGAGAGCTTCAAGTGGGACAACGTCGACTGATCAGCGGCGCACGAGTTCGTACAGCGTCGTCGTCTCTTTCGAGCGCGCGGCATGCAGAGGGTCCTCACGGTCCTTCGCCTTGCCGTGCTTCGCCTTCGTCGTGTGCGTGCGCGCGATCGTCAGCCCCGAAGACTCGATGAGCTGCACGAGCGCTCCCGGCTGACGCAACCCGAGCAGCTCGGCGAGATCGGAGAGGATCAACAGCCCGCGCCCCGTCTGCGTCAGGTGCTGCGGCAACGCGCTCAAGAACCCGCGCAGAAACGCCTCGTCGGCATCGAACACCGCCACGTCGAACCGGTTCTTCGGCGGCTCGGGAATCCACGGCGGGTTGCAGACGACGAGATCGGCTCGCCCCTCGGGAAAGAGCGTGCGCTCCATGGCCGTGAACCGCCCCGACAACCCCAGCGCCTTCGCGTTCGCCTGCGCGCAGACCACGGCGCGCGCTTCGACGTCGGTGCCGATGGCCTTGCTCGCACCACGTTGGAGCAACACGAACGACAACACGCCAGTGCCTGTGCCGATGTCGAAGACGTTCAGGCCCTTCACGTCTCGCACGCGCGTGAGCAGCTCGACGTACTCGGCGCGCGTTGGCGTGTAGACGCCAAAGGCGGGATGGAGGAGCCCTTCCAGTCCCGGAACCTCAAGGCCCTTCTCGCGCCAGGCCTCGGCGCCGATCAGCCCCAGCACGGTCTTCAGCGCGGTGACGGTGAGCGGGCCACGCGGCGGGCCCCACAGCAGCCGACATCCAGCGCTCACGACGGGCGCGCCTGTGAGGAGCAGCCGGTACTCCGCATCGAGACCGACGACGATCTTCGAGAGCGTGGCGTGCTCGAGCTGACGTGACTTGCGCTCCTGGCGAAACGCCTCGAGGGCCGTCTTCGCCGGAGCGGGCTTCGGCAGTCTGCGACCCACGGCCGAGACGAGCTGCTTCGCGTTGAGGAAGGTACCGCGGTACCAGAGCGTCTCACCCCGGCGCACCCGCTTCAGCGCGTCATCGGCCGTCAGGCGGTCGTCGACCTCCATCAACTCGACAGGCGCGGGGTCATCACTCTCTGACTGAAAGACGAAGGCGGACGGCACCGGGGGCTTGTCGCACGAAGGCGGTCCGGTGGAGAAGCGTGCTAGGTTTTTCCCTCAGTGCTCGCGCTCGCCCTCACCTCGATGCTCCTCAGCCAGGCTGCTGAGACCCGTGCCCCGGTTGGAGTCGTGCTCACCAGCCGCCGCCCCAACACCGACGCCTTCACTTCGAAGATCGCCGCCCGCGTGGTCGAGCTTCTCAAGCGCGAAGGTGTCGCCGACGTGCGCGATGACGCGCGCTCGACGAAAGAGCTCAAGGCGGCAGGGTTCTCTGACCCGAAGAGCTGCAACGGTGGTCAGACGTGCAGCGCGAAGCTCGCCGTGCTCCTCGGAGCGCGCGCCGTCGTCGTCGCGGTCGACGTCGGCAAGGTGGGCAAGTCGCTCGCCATTCACCTCGAGGCGTTCGCTGCCGATCTGCCCGAGGCGCTCGCCGTCGCCGACATCACCGCGCGCGAAGACAAGTGGGCTGATCAGTCGCTCGCTGACATCACGACGTTCGTGCGGCAGGTGAAGGAGAAGCTGACGGTGCAGGCGAAGGTCGCTGTCACGCCGCCACCTCCGCCCCCGCCCGATGTGAAGAAGACCGAGCCAAAGAAGGCCGACTCTCCCGTCGCCACGAAGCTGGAGCCGACGGAGAAGAACGACCGCTCCGATCTCGTCGAGACGGCCGAGCCGACGTCTTCGAAGGTGCCCGCCATTGCGGTCGCGTCTGCTGCAGGAGCGGCTGCCATCACGGCTGGCATCTTCGCCGGCCTCGCTGCGGGCGATCGCTCGACCTGGGACAAGAACGTGACGATGCAGCCCGATGGAACGCTCGGCTCGTCGACCCTCACGCAGGCGCAGGTGCAGCAGCTGGGCGGCTCGATGAACACCAAGGCGACGGTGGCGCTCGGTGCAGGCATCGGCGCGCTCGTGCTCGGCGGCGTCGCGACCTGGCTGTTCGTGAAGTGAGTCGGCTCAGGCAGCACCAGTCACGGTGATCATCGGCGTGCGCTGCTCGAAGGCCGGCTTCTCGAGCTGATCGAGCATCCACCCTGCGACGTCGGCACGCGAGATGGTGGCGCGACCACTGAAGCCCTTCGCGATGACAGCCTTCCCCGTGAGCGGACCATCGGTCAGACCCGTCGGCCGCGCGATGCAGACGTCGAGGCCGCTGGCGAGCAGCAGCCGCTCCACCTCTTCGAGCTGCGCGTAGGCCGTCTTCAACGCGGTCAGCTTGATCATCATGCGAAAGACGCCGGGCACCATCGCGTTGCTGTCTCCCACGCCGCCCGCGCTGACGACGAGCACGCGCTTCGTGCCTTCGGCCTTCATCGCCTCGATGAGCGCCGAGGTGCTGCGGGTGAGGAAGGTGGGATCTTCGGGCTTGTTCCACGGCGCCAGCCCCGCGAGTCGCAAACCGAGCCCCGACAGCACCGCGTCCTGCCCTTTCACGACCCCACGCAGGAACTCGACCGAAGTCAGCTCGCCGCGATCGACCTTCACGCCGGGAGGCGCCTCGACCTTCGAAGAAGCACGTGCAACCGCCGTCACCGAGTGCCCACGCTTGGCGCCCAATTCGACAAGTTGCTTTCCACAACCGCCACTCGCTCCGAGGACCGTGATCTTCATGACTCTCTCGTAACCCTCGGGTTTCACTGTTTTCCAGCTGAATCGCGCAACTTCCCTACATGGTGTGCGAGAACCCCACATCGACTTTGGCCGCAGGTGATCTGAACTGCGGGTCCTTTTCTCGGGGAGCACGACCATGGCCGTTTCCGACGTGAAGAACGCCTTCCGCAACGCCGCTCAAGATCGCCGCATCGACGCGAAGGAGGTCGACACGATTCTGACCTCGGCGGGCAGCATCAGCGTCGACGAAGAGAAGGCGCTCAAGGCCGAAGCCGACAAGTTCGCGGGCCAGATGGAGCCCGACGCGCGCCGCAAGATGAGCGAGAAGCTCGGTGAGATTTCGCAGTACCGCTCGCACGCCGCCAGCGTGAACCGCCGCGTCGAGATGGAGTCGGTGAAGCTCTCGGCCGAAGTGCAGAAGCTTCATACCGCTGGGGCGCCGACGAGCACGTTCGGTGGCAGTCAGATTCCCGAAGACGTGAAGAAGGTCGTGCGTGACGCGCTGGCCGGCGGCGCGGTGGCCTACGACGTTCGTGAGCTCAAGCCCGACCCCATCTACGACACCGAGCACGGCGAAGGGCACATCACCGTCGAGGGCAAGTACAACCCGTACTCGCAGAGCCAGAAGGCCGTCGACACGATGGCGTTCTCGTTCACCGAGCTGACGCCGAAGAAGATCGCGGACGACATGAACACGCCGCAGACCTTCAACATCCTCAAGGGCTACCGCACCGAGGGGAACAACCAGATCGCCGAGTTCGAGCAGGTCACGATGAAGGGCAACGGGCGCATCACCGAGCTCTACGACGAGGCCTCGTGGCCCGACACGCACGCCCGCGCGCAGGGCGGCCAGAAGTACGCCTCGAACTTCGCCATTCTCGCCGACGGCTCGATGCACGCGGTGCCTGCCTCACGCCGCACCTCGGCCGAGCCCTGGCGCATTCTCACCACCGCGTCGCTGGGCCGCGACAAGCAGATGCTCTTCAACGGCCACCTGCACATGGAGAACGGCGTCGTCACCTACGTCGGCATGTCTGGCCGCCTCTGCAAGCAGCAGGACAAGGGCGCCAAGTTCGTCGACCCGATCGCGCTCATCAAGGCGTGGGGCTTCAAGACGGCACCGGGCCTCAGCGTCACGAACGAGGGCTGAGCGACAACACGCAGTCCTTCACGCCGATTCGCAAGCCATGGGCGTTCGCGACCGTCGCGAGCGCCTGATGGGCCCCGGCGCCGAACGTCACCTCTTCGAAGCGCACCTCACAGCCGGCTGGCCAGCGAGAGAGCTTCGCGAGTGAGGCGAGGTCGCTCTCAGTCAGCTGATTGAAACGGAGCACCAGCTTCTCGAGCTTCGGGCCTGCGTTCTCGATGAGGCGCGCCACGCCGCCGAGCGCCAGCAGACAGCCGCTCGCGTCGAGTGAACGAAGGCTCGCGAGTCGCTCCGATTCGAGCAGCGAGCGCACGAGGTCGGCGCCGATGGGGCTGCGAATGATCGACAGATCGGTCAGCGAAGGAGAGCCGCGCATCAGCGCATCGAGCGCGGGCACGCCCACCGGCCAGTCCTTCACCTCGAGGCGCGTCACCGCGCGGAACACGCCTGCTCGCGCGAGCCCCTCGGCCACGGGAGCGGCCACGGGCGTCTCGACGAGTCGAAGGTGCGGAACCCGTCCGTCACGAGCAGGCAGCTCACCCACGCCCTCGGTCGGGAGCCGCACCCGATCGAGCCAGACCATCGACACGTTCGGACAGGTGGAGAGCAGCGCGCCGAGCGAGTCGACCGCCAGCGAGCCATCGGAGAACCGAAGCTCGGCAGTCCTGGTGCGCTTCTCGAGCGCCTCGGCGAACCCGGCGAAGCGCCAGGCGGGGTCGGTCGCAGACGGCATGCCCAGACGCGCGAGCGATACCGGCAGCTCGACGTCGAAGCAGTCGAAGCGCTCGACTCCGTGAGGCCCCAGCACGTCCATGAGCCGCACGGGATGGAGCGCGAGCACGCTCAGCCCTGCACGCGCACGTGGACCCGCAGGCAGTCCGATCTCGGCGATGGTGGGCACGGCCTCGGAGAGCGAGGGCGGAATGGGCGTGTCGCGGCCCGACGCGATGCGGAACCGGTGCAGCACACCCTCTTCGTGAGACAGAAACCCGAGTGAATCGCTCGCGACGCCGCGCAGGTCCGACGGGCGCCACGGCTTCCCCTCCGGCACCTTCTCGTCGAGCCACGTCGCGAGCCGCTTCAGCGCGGCGACGACCTCGAGCCTCGCTGCCGCACGATCGAGCGCCGACTTCGGCGACGCCTGCTTCAACGCACGGGCTGCCGTCAGCACCACGCCGCGCGGATCGCCACGCTCGAGCAGCCAGTCTGCGTACACCTCACGCTGCTCGACGGACTCGCGCACCCGCGTCGACAGCTCGCGATCGAGATCGGCTTCGCCCACGCTTGGCATCCTCACACCATGGCGGCGCAGTGCACCACCCGTGCGTATGGTGCGCCCATGTTGCTCTTTCAGAAACGGTTCCACGCAGGCCTCGTCAGCGGCGCCGTCACCCGAACCTTCCGGCTGTGGGACAAGCCGCACGTGAAGCCCGGCGGGCGCTATCGCGTGCACCCGATTGGGGTCGTCGAGGTCAGCGCCGTGGCTCGCGTCACGCTCGAGGCAATCACCGACGACGACGCGCGCGCGGGTGGGTTCGAGTCACGTGACGAACTGCTCGCGTACATGACACCGGTGGCGAAGGTGGCCCTCACGCCCCAGACGCCCGTGTTCGACGTCACGCTCCGGCACGCAGGCGATGGAGACCGCGTCGAAGGTGCGCTCGACACGAAGCTCTCGAAAGACGACGTGCAGGTCCTTCACGCGAAGCTGAAGAAGCTCGATGGCAAGAAGCCGTGGACGATGACGGTGTTGAAGCTGATCAAACGCCGGCCGCGAATTGCTGCGTCGAAGCTCGCCGCGTCGCTCAAACGAGAGACGCTTCCGTTCAAGGAAGACGTACGGAAGCTGAAGAAGCTCGGCCTCACGCAGTCCTTCGAGGTCGGCTACGAGGTCTCTCCGCGCGGGCTCGCGTATCTGAAGGTCGCCGCGCGAATCAGGGGCTGAGGGTGACGGTCGTGTTCGTGACGCCGAGCGCCTGGAGCTGCGCCGAGGACAGCGAGCGATAGTTGCCCACGACGTCGTAGAGGCTGGCGGAGAGCGTCCACGTACCGGGCTCGCTGAACTGGGGAAACATGATCGTGTCGGCGTACGAGCCATCGTTCGCCGTGCCCGAGACCCGCTCGGCGTTGCTGACCGAGGCCGACCTCGACTGCGCCCGCGTTGGACTGGTGAAGGTGAACGTCGCCTGCGACAGCCCGCTGGAGAGGTCCGTGATGCGCGCCGTGATGGAGACCGTCGCGGCCGCCGAGTTGGTCGAGATGGTGCCCGGGCTGAACGAGACGGTCGCGACCGTCGGGGCTTCGGTGTCGCCCGAGCCGCCGACCGACAGCGCGGTGACGGGGACTCCGAGCGCCTGAAGTTGCGCCGAGCTCAATGAGCGGTAGTTGCCGACGCCGTCGTAGAGGCTCGCAGAGAGCGTCCACGTGCCCGGCTCGCTGAACTGCGGGAATGTGATGGTGTCGGCATAGTTCCCGTCGGTCGCCGTGCCGGTCACACGCTCGGCGTTGCTCACCGAGGCCGACCTCGACTGGGCCCGCGTCGGGCTCGTGAAGGTGAACGTCGCCTGCGAGAGACCACTGAGCAGGTCGGTGATGCGCGCGTTGATGCTCACCGTGGCTGCGGCAGCCTGGGTCGAGATGGTGCTCGGCGTGAAGGTGACGATCGCGACGGTCGGAGCGTCGACGTCGCCCGTGCCCGTCACCGTGATGGAGGTATTGGTCACGCCCAACGCCTGGAGCTGGGCCGAGCTCAACGAGCGGTAGTTGCCGACCGCGTCGTAGAGGCTCGCCGAGAGCGTCCAGACGCCGGGCTCGCTGTACTGCGGGAAGGTGATGGTGTCGGCGTACGTACCGTCCGTGGCAGTGCCCATGAGGCGCTCGGCGTTGCTCACGCTCGCTGACCTCGACTGCCCACGCGTTGGGCTCGTGAAGGTGAACGTCGCCTGCGAGAGGCCGCTGGCCTGATCGGTGATGCGAGCAGAGATCGAGACCATCGCTGCGGCCGATGCGGTCGAGATGTTCGATGGAGTGAACGTGAAGCTCGCGACCGTTGGCGCGACGGTGTCTCCGCCCGTCGCACCGCCCCCGCTGCCACCGGCGAACGGCGCACCGCCGCCACCGA
Organism: Archangium gephyra; assembly: GCA_943370055.1. Lineage (GTDB taxonomy): Bacteria > Myxococcota > Myxococcia > Myxococcales > Myxococcaceae > Xiheimicrobium > Xiheimicrobium gephyra_A. The sequence continues at coordinate 98,718 of CALRPN020000016.1, read as the reverse complement.
CCCCACCAGCGCGACCGCCCGCGAGACCACCAGCCATCGACCCGCCGGCCGCGGCCCCTCCAGCCATGCCACCGCCGAGGAGCACTCCACCACCAGTGCCACCACCAAACCCGCCGCCCGTTCCACCAAACCCGCCGCCCGTTCCACCGAACCCGCCACCGGTGCCCGAAGCGCCGAGGCTGCAGCTGCCGGCCTGACACGTCTGACCCAGCAGGCACCGTTGGCAGAGGGCTCCGCCGCGACCGCACGTCATGTCGGTCGGCAACGTCACGCACTGGCCGGACTCGGTGCAGCAACCTCCGCAAGTGGAAGGCGTGCAGACCTGCTGCGGCATTCCGCAGCCGGCCAGGATGCCGACGGACAACACGAGGATGAACCGGGCCATGCCGCCCAGACACCCGGGGAGCGGATGAAGTGCAGGAAACCGTTCGTCAGGAAATGGACCGGCCTGCCATGCGGCCGTCCTTCCGCAGCCAGCCGCTCGTCTCGTCGAACGCCGAAGACCAGGCCTCGAGCGAAGAGGCGTCGTACCGCTCGACGTCGACGGGAAGTTCGTCGAGCAGCGTGATGCCTTCGAGTGACGGCTCGAGGCGCAACGCACGAAAGTGCACGCCCTGCTTCGCCGCGCGCCAGACGGCCTTCGCGAACTGCGGCGCGTGGAGCGCACTCGGCCGAAGTCCCTTCACATCGGTGCGCTGAAGCGTGAAGAGGACGGTCGCGCGATCTCCCTGTGTCACCCGCCGGGTCAGGGCTTCGACGTGCTTCGTCGCGCGCTCGCTCGAGGAGTCGGGGAAGTAGCCGAGCCCATCGGGGTAGACGAGGTGGCAGTTCTTCACCTCGACCCAGTGCGTGCCTTTGCGCGTGTCGAGGCGGAAGTCGGCGCGGTGCCCACGACCGAACCGTTGCTCGGGCACGACCGCCTGCACGTCAGCGAAGCCGGGGAGCAGTCGCTGCTCCAGCACCGTCTTGACCAGCGCGTTCGGCAACGTCGTGTTCGCGCCGATGATGAGGCCGTCGAGCTCGATGAGCTCCCACGTGAACGGCAGCGACCGCTTCTCGTTGACCGCCCGCGACAGCCACACCCTCGCGCCGGGCACGACGAGCCCTTCCATGCGGCCGGGGTTCACGCAGTGGGCGCGCACGGTCCTTCCACCCACCAACTTCACGTCGACGAGGAAGCGCTCGTAGCGACGCACGAGGCGGCCTTCGAGCAGCGGCGTGGGCCAGCGATGAACGACGTTCGACACGAAGCTCCTGTACGCGGTGTCATCGCTTGCGTCGACCGGTGAGCCTGCGAGCATGCCGCCCGTGCGAATCGCCTTCGGGTTGCTGCTGCTGCTGTCGATGACCGCGCAGGCAACCGAGCCGCTGCGGTGGGGCGCCGATGGCCAGGGCGGTGCGCCCTACGTCTTTCAAGACCCGATGGATCCAACGCGGCTCATCGGCTTCGAGGTCGAGCTCGCCGAGCTGCTCGCGAAGAAGCTGGGAACGAATGCGCAGCCCGTGGCCGGCCCTTGGGACAAGTTGCTCGAGCTGCTCGCACGCGGAGACTTCGATATCGCCCTCAACGGCATCGAGGTGGCGGAGGAGAAGAAGCGCGTCGTGCTGCTCTCGAAGCCGTACTTCGCGGCGGCCGAGGTCCTGACGATTCGGCGAGGTGATGGAGCCGCGCCGAGAGACCTGACCTCGCTGAAAGGACGAAAGGTCGGCACCCTGCCCGGCTCGCTCGCCGAGCGCATCGCGCAACGCCACGGCGCCGACGTTCGCACGTACGAAGGTGGGCAGGACGAGATCTACGACGACCTGAAGCTGGGCCGGACCGATGCCGTGCTGCTCGATGCGCCGGTGGCGAAGTACTACGGCGAGCTCGACGAGACGTTCGAGACGGTGCGCGGAGACTTCGGCGTCGTCGAGTACGCCATCGCGGCGCGCCTCGATGATCGCTCCCGCGTCGACGCGCTGAACTCGGCCATCGACGGCCTCGCAGCAGATGGCTCGTTGCGCCTGCTCTACGAACGCTGGGGTCTGTGGACACCTGAGACGGCGAAGCTGCTGGGTGACGCTGATGGAACGGCGCACGCTCCGGCCCTCGAGTACGAGCGGTGGCGCGCGGCCGTCGGGCACCTGCCTCCCTTCTGGGAGCGCGTGCGCACGCGGTATCCGTCGTATCTCCCGCTGTTCTTCAAGGGCGCGGTGCTGACGTTGCTCGCGTCGTTGTGTGCGATGGCGCTCGCGATCGCGCTCGGCGTGCTGCTCGCGGTCGGTCGTCGCTTCGGCCCCACGGTGATTCGCTGGCTGTGTGTCGCGTACATCGAGTTCTTCCGCGGCACGCCGCTGCTGGTGCAGCTCACCGTCATCTATTTCGGGTTGCCCGAGCTGGGTATCAAGCTCGAGCCGTTCTTCGCGGGCGTGCTGGCGCTGGGGCTCAACTACGCGGCGGCCGAAGCCGAGAACTACCGCGCCGGGCTCGAGAGCGTTCCGCGTGGGCAGCTCGAGGCGTCTCAGGTGCTTGGGCTCTCGACGTTCCAGACGCTGCGCTTCGTCGTCGGCCCGCAGGCCGTGCGCATCTCGATTCCGCCGATGACGAACGACTTCATCGCGCTGCTGAAAGACTCCTCGCTCGTCTCGGTGGTGACGCTGACCGAGCTGACGAAGACGTACACGACACTCGCGAACTCGACGCGCGATCACCTCGGCCTCGGGCTGCTCGTCGCGCTCTGTTACCTGATCGTCGGCCTGCCGTTCGCGAAGCTGGCTCGCACGGTCGAGGCGCGGTTCGCCAGACACCTGCGTCGGGAGGCCGCGTGACGCTCAAGGTGACCGGGCTCGTTCGGCATCACCACGGCAACCCCGAGCCGACGCTGCGAGGGCTGTCGTTCGATCTGCCTGCGGGAACGCTGACGGCATTGCTCGGCCGCTCGGGCGCGGGGAAGTCGACGGTCTTGCGCTGCGTGATGGGCCTCGAGCCGTTCGAGTCGGGCACCATCGAGATCGACGGCGTCATCGTGCAGGGAACGAAGGACGTGAGCGTCGACGTGCGAACCGGCCAGCTGAAGGCGGCGCGCGCTGCCCTCGGGCTCGTCTTTCAATCGTTCGAGCTGTTCCCCCACCTCACCGCGCTCGACAACTGCGCGCTGGCGCCGATGCAGGTGAAGGGGAAGAGCCGCAGCGACGCCGAGAAGCGCGCGAGAGAGCTGCTCGTGCAGCTCGGGCTCGAGCACCGCATCGACGCGTTCCCCGAGCAGCTGTCGGGTGGCCAGAAACAACGCGTGGCCATCGCCCGCGCGCTCGCCATGGAGCCCAGGGTGTTGCTCTACGACGAGCCCACCAGCGCGCTCGATCCCTCGATGAAGAACGAGGTGCTGCAGACGCTGAAGCGGGTCGACGCGACGGGCGTGACGCAGGTGGTGGTGACACACGATCTCGCGCTGGCTCGCGGCGTCGAGCATGTCTGTGTGCTCGATCACGGCGTCGTCATCGAGTCAGGAGTTCCCGCCGAGGTGCTGCAGACCCCCAAACACGACTCGACGAAGGCGCTCCTGAAAGACTGGGTATGACGGCGCTTCTGCTCGCGGTGCTCGCCGCGTCTCCGTGTGTCGTCGCCGGAGAGGACTTCACGACCCGTGCCCCCGTGTCGTTGAGCGTGGACGGTGGCCAGCCTGTGCCCGCAATGCTGAAGGGCGTGACTGCTCGCGCCGTCCTCGAGGGAAGACGCGCAACGGTGCTGATGGAGCGACCCGTGGCCCTCTCGGCGACGGCGAAACGACTTCGGCTCGACGTGAAGACCGAGGTCTCGCTGTTCGATGGAGGTGTCGTGCTGCACCGGGGCACCAGCGTGCAGTGGCTCGAGACGGTCGGCGACACCATCGCTGGCAGCGTGCTCGTCGAGCCCGACGATGACGAGCTCGAGACGGAAGACAAACCTCCGCTCGTGTCCTTCGCGCTTCGTGGCATTCCGTGTTCGGCGCTGACTCTTGATGGGGTGCCAGCCGACGAGGGTGTGCCGGCACAGGGTGACGTGCCGCTGTTCGAGGGCCATACCCCGATGGCCCTGCTCCCCTCCCCGCGAGCCCGAGCTGCGTCCGTGGTGCTGACGTCGCCGCAGCCGGGCGCCTCCGTCTTCTTCAGGTTGTTGCAGAGGCGGGGGCCGCTCGCCTTCGTCGAGTACGTCGACGACTCGGGCAGGCTGTCGTTGAGAGGCTGGCTCGCGCTCGTGAAGCTGACCGCGCTGCCCGCGGGAACGGGAGTCGGCCGCGGAGCGATGTGCACTGGAGACCACGCGCGCGCCGGCATGTCTGGCGAAAGCCGTGTGGGAGGAACGCTTCGTCACCTGGGCCCGCTCGAGATCCCGGCTGGCACCGTGCTCACCCTCGAGTGCGCGACGAAGCAACTGCCAGAGCGGCGATGCCCGGCGGCTGTGGTGACGACGCCGCTCGAGGTCCACGCGCGATGGTACGGCGAGCCAACCGCCGAGGTGACCCTCGAGCAGGTGCGGCTCGAGGACGAGCGCTTCACCATCAACGCGGCGCGCGTGAATTGGCCGAACGCAGAACCGTGAGGGCTCAGGGCGTCGCGCGAAACACGTCGATGCCGCGGACGACGGTCATCTGAACCTTCGCGTCGAGCAGGCCCTTCGGATCGCCATCGACGGGATCGACCGGCAGCACGACGAAATCAGCGTCGAACCCAACCGCCAGCTTTCCGCGACGGGTCTCTGCGAACGAGGCGTAGGCAGCACCGGTGGTGAACGCGGCGAGCGCTTCTGCTCCCTTCAACCGCTGAGACTTCGTCCACCCCTCGGGCGGCTGGCCCTGGTGATCCTGCCGGGTGCGCGCCGAATAGAGCCCCCACAGCGGGTTCGGGTGCTCGACGGGAAAGTCACTGCCGAACGCGAGCGGCACCTTCGCGTCGAGCATGGCGCGCCAGGCGTAGGCGAAGGCGAGGCGCTCCTTGCCCACCCGGGCTTCGGCCCACGGCATGTCACTGGTCGCGTGCGTTGGCTGCATGCTGGCGATGAGGCCTGACTGCGCGAGCCGCGCGACATCGTCACCCCGCAACACCTGCACGTGCTCGACGCGATGCCGGTTCTTCTTGTCGAGCTTCGACAGCACGTCGATGACGAGCGTGTTCGCGCGATCGCCGATGGCGTGCACGGCGACCTGGAAGCCGCGAGCGTCGAAGGCCTTCGCGCGCTCCTCGAGCTCTTCGGGCGTCAGGAGCAACAACCCACTGCTGGTCGGCTCGTCGCTGTACGGAGCGTGCAGGGCGGCGCCGCGAGAACCGAGCGCTCCGTCGGCGAGCAGCTTCACCGCGCGCAGCTCGAGCAGGCCACCCGTCGTGACGCCACGCTCGATGAACCCTTCCCAGCCGGCGCTCTGCCCATCGGCCATCGCGTGGATGCGAATCGGCAAGAGCCCGCCCAGGTCCCAGCGCTGCAACAGCTGAAACGTCGCGAGGTCCATTCCCGCGTCGTGCACCGAGGTGAGGCCCAGCTTCGCGCAGAGCTCGAGCGCGGCCTTGAGCCTGCGCTCACGCTCGACCTGCGTGGGCTCGGGGATCTTCACCGACACGAGATCGATCGCGTTGTCGATGAGCACGCCCGTGGGCTCGCCCTTCTCATCGCGAAGAATCTTCCCGCCCTGAGGATCTTTCGTGTCCTTCGTGATGCCGGCTCGCTTCAGCGCTTCGCCGTTCACCCAGGCGGCATGGCCGTCGACACGAGAGAGGAAGATCGGCGTCGAGGGCTTCGCCGCATCGAGCAGCGCGCGCGTGGGGAACGCCTTCTGCGTCCAGTCGTTCTGATCCCAGCCTCGGCCGAGCAGCCAATCGCCCTGGAACGCTCCGGGCGTGGCCTTCTCGATTCGCGCCGTGACGTCAGCGGCGGCCGTCATGCCGTCGAGCGAGACGATGGAGGCAGCGCGACCGAGTGAGGCCAGATGACCGTGCGCATCGGCGAGACCGGGCACGATGGTGGACTCGGGGAACCGATCGATGACCGCATCGGACGAAGCGAACGAGCGCGCTCCGGCTTCGTCACCGATGAACGCGATGCGATCGCCACGCACCACGAACGCGGTCGCGAACGGCAACTGCGCGTCGTTGGTGTGAATGCGCTTCGCGACGACGACGATGTCTGGCCGCTGCCCGTCAGGCGTCCGTTTCACACAGCTCAACGAAGAGACGACGAGGCCAATCACGAGGAGTCGAAGCACGCACCGCTGCTAGCACGACACGACGCGCGGTCAGGGCACCGACGACAGCCGAAACGAATGCGGCGCCCTGTCACCCTTTCGCTCCCTGACGTTCTCGAGCCGATAGGGCCCCAGCTTCACGCTGAGGTCGCTCTTCTCGGGCTGAAGCACGTGCTGCTCCTCATCGTGTTTGCCAGGCGGTGGCTCTGAGACGAGCACCTGGTATCGCTGCATGATCGCGCCTTCGAAGGTCGTTCCGCGTGCGTCGGTCAACGTAAAGCGCTGCGTCATCGCGCCCCCTCGTTCCTCGACCTCGGACGTCAGGGTGAGCTGCACGCCTTCGAGCGTCACGGTCTGCGAGGGAAGCAGCTCGAAGTCCTCTCCCAGCCGAATCGGGCGCACGACCAGATTGGCGCGCGAGAACCCATCGTGCTCCCACTCGAAACGATGACTGCCGATGGTGAAGGGCTCGCCGGTGTTGCTGCGTTGCGCGCGCTCGCCGTTCTGAACCTCGAGGCTCGCGCTGAAGTACGCGCCGTATTCGTTGACGTGAAAGAAGTCGTTCACCGTGACCGTGAAGGGCGGCGCGGTGATGGGCTTCCCGAGGACGACCGGTTTCCCAGCCACCGACAGCGCCAGCCGACTGACCCGCACGCTCGCCGACTTCGCGCTCGACTCGAGCTTCGTGAGCAGGTGGCCGTCGACGAAGCGCGCTTCCCAGGCGTACCCACCGATCACGACCTCGCGCCTGGAGTCACCCACCTCGAGCGTGAGTGCGCCCCGGGTGCGATCGCCCGGCTCGAAGGGTCGCACCGAGACGAGCTTCAGCTTCAAGCCGTCCACCACCACGGGTGTTCCGACCGCGAGCGTGACGACACTCCCTGCCGTGTTGGAGGCCTGGAGTGGTGCAGCCGCCAGCGCGGTCGAGGTCATGACGAGGGCCAGGGTGAAGATGGACTTGGGAGTTGAGGTCGCCACGAGGAGAGAGACACCAAAGCACCAGAACGTGCATCGGCGTCAGCGAACGCACCGCGGCACGTCTTCGGGCCATGATTTCCATCGACCTCGACCAACCCGCCACGAGACGATGGGCTGCACTGGCGCCGCGGGCTTCGAGCGCTCGGGCCCTGCTTGACGTCTATGAGAAGGACCTCGGCATCACCGTGCAACCCCTGTTGGGCACGCTGCTCGAGCTCGCCCGCAGCGTGCTGCCCGCTGAGACCTTCGCCGAGCTCGAGGGCGTCGCGAACGTCATCGACGCGCCGCTCCCCAGAGTCGTGCTGGGAAATCTCTACTACGACGTCATCAAGGCTGGCCTTGGCTGCTCTGCCTTCGCTGTCGACACACCCGAGGGCCCGCTGCACGCCCGCAACCTCGACTGGTGGACGACCGGAGGACTGCTCCGCAACGAGACTGAGCTCTTCGATTGCCGTCGCAACGGCCGAACCCGGTACCAGCTCGTCGGCTGGCCCGGCTTCATCGGTGCCTTCTCGGGTGTCGCGCCAGGCCGGTTCGCCGTCACGCTGAACGCAGTGCTCAGCGACGACGCCGCCTGCATCGCCGAGCCGGTCGTCTTTCTCCTACGCCGCGTGCTCGACCAGGCGAGTTCGTTCGACGACGCTCTGAAGGAGCTGAGCATCGCGCCGATCGCCAGTGACTGTCTGCTGCTGCTGAGTGGAGTTCGTGAGGGTGAGTTCGTCGTCGTCGAGCGCACACCAACCCGCGTGGCAGTGCGTCGACCGACCAACGGCTTCATCGATGTCACCAACGACTATCGACTGCTCGATGTCGCAGGACCTGCTCGCGGAGAGCTGGCCCAGACGTCGTGTCGACGAAGCGAACGACTCCGTGAACGCCTCACGTTCGAGAAGCCGATGACGACGCACGATGCGCTCGCCTTGCTCTCGGATGAGCGTGTGAAGATGACCATCACCGTGCAGCAGATGGTGCTGTGCGCGGCGACCGGCCGATGTGACGTTCGCCTACCGTGAGACGAACTGACCAGCCGCGAGCCTCAGGGCAGCTTCGGCGCGTCGGGGTACGTCAGCTCTCCATTCAGCGATTCGAGGAACGCCTTCACCTGGCCGAGCTGCTTCGCGTTCCACTTCACCGGCTTCAGCAGCGGGTCCTGCGTCGTCACCTTGTTGCCGCCCTTCGCCATCAGCGCGATCGCCTCGTCGAGCGTCTTCGCCGAGCCGTCGTGGAAGTACGGCGCAGTCAGCGCCACGTTGCGCAGGCCCGGCGTCTTGAACAGGCCCTTGTCCTTCTCTTCCTTCGTCGCGTCCATTCGGCCCGCGTCGTCACCGATGCCGATGCCGTGGAACGCGAAGTCGCTGAACAACGGAGGCACGTGGCAGCTCACGCAGCCGCCCTTCGAGAACAGCTCCTTGCCGGCCTTCGCGTCTTTCGACAGCGCGGCCTTGTCACCTGCCGCGTCCTTGTCGAACGCCGAGTTGCCGGTGTTCAGCGTGCGGAAGAACGTGGCGAGCGCCTTCGGCACGTTGTCGGCCGTCGCGGGCTCGTTGAACGCGCGCATGAACATCGCCTTGTAGACGGGCACTGCGTTGAGCGCGGTCGCCACCGTGGCCGGGTCTGCGCCGAGCTGGCCCTTCCACGCGGCGTTGCTCACGGCCTCGAGCGTCGCCATGCGGCCGTCCCAGTACCAGGTGGAGTGGAAGCCCAGCCCCACCATCGTCGGCGCGTTGCGCTTGTTCATCGCGCCGCCCACCTTCGCGTCGAGCGCGTTGCCCGAGGTGTACGCCTTGTCGGTGTGGTGACACTGCGCGCACGCCATCGAGCCGTCTTTCGACAGACGCGGCTCGAAGAAGAGGAACCAGCCCAGCTCGGCCTTCTCGGCGGTGACGGGGTTCTCGGCTGGCGCCTTCGGCTCCACCATGCCCACGGGCAGCGCAGGCAACGGCTTCACTGCGGGCAGCTCGACCTTCGGCACGGGAGGCGGTGCAGGCGCAGGCTTCGGCGTTTCAGCGACTGGAGCAGGCGCCGGCGTCACCGGCTTCGGCGTCTCGGCCGTCTTGCAGGCCGCGAGAACGAACACCACGACGAGGACCAACGAGCGGAGTCGAGTCATGCCGCGCAAGGTACGGCTCACGTCGATTTCCGCACGCGAAAAAGATGACGGGCACCTGCTCCCTCTCCGGGGGGATACCGAGCAGGTGCCCATCGGCGCCGCGTGAAGAGGCGCTTGATTCAAAATGATGGAGCGTCAGTGTTTGAGGCGCGTCTGCAGCAGCTCGGCGAACGCAGACAACGCATCGGTCGCGGTGAACATGCCGACCACCTTCCCGTTGTCGACGACCACCGCCGAGCCGAACTTCTTGTCCGCCATCTCCTTCACCACCTCGTCGATTGGCGCTTCAGGCGACACCGTGTACGGCTTCGCGGTCATCACGTCCTTGATCGAGATCTTGTTGGCGTCGGCGCCATTCACCGCTTCGGCCCGATAGAGATCGCCGTCTGACAACATGCCCACCACGCGAACGCCCTCGCACACCGGCAGGTGGCGAATGTGCTTCTCGCGCATGAGGTTGTGGGCCTCGGTCAGCATCGCGCCGGGCTCGACGGTGAACGGCGACGTCGTCATGAACTTCCGAACGCTCGGAATGGTCTTGGACATGACCGCTCGCAGCAGCATCCGTTGTGCCACCTTTCCCTCCCACGGCAGGGCCGCTCCCGCGCGCAGCGGTTGCGTCACGCAAATCCAGGGCGGGAAGGCGACGAAACTCTTTCGTTCGTCAGGAGCCGAGGCGCTTGAGTTCTTGCGAGAGCAACGACTCGAGCTCACGAATCGAGCGATAGATGAGGCAGCGGTGCCCCTGCACGTCGAAGCGCAGCTCGCTCACGTCACGCACGAGCAGAACGGTCGGCTTGTTGCGACCCCAGGCGTAGCCAACCTCGAGGTAGACATTCGGGTTCGCGGTCGAGAGATCGGCGATGACGACCTTCGCGGTCTCGATGCGCTCGCGAATGCGCTGAATGATGAGCCCATCGAACGCGACTTGATCGACACGCTCGCAGAGCAGCCCCGCTGACTTCACCGGCGCCTGAATGCCGTAGTGAAAGACGTCTTCGAGCTCGGCGATGAAGGGCATCGCGACGAAGGCATGCGGCTTCTCCTGTGGCGCCTGGCCGGCAGTCGCCATCACCGCCGCCTGCTTGAACGCGACGCTGCGCTCGACGCGAAACGCACCGCTCGCGAGCTTCGTCACGCCCGACGTCTTCGCGAGCCCGTCCTCCAGCGTCTGCCGCATGCGCCGCGCGCGCCCGGAGTTCCGCTCGACGATCGACACTTCTTCGATGTCGCCGCCCGCGCCCTTCTGAAACGCGTCGATGAAACCACCGACGAGCGCGAGCACCGCCTCCTGCTCGTCGAGGCCGGCGCGAACGCCGTGCACGGTGGTCGCGATTCGTTTCACCGAAGGCTGCGTCTGCGCGAACGAGAGCATGCGACCCGCCAGCAGCCGCAGCTCGTGGTACCGCAAGGTGCCGAGCCGATCCGTCCCGAAGAACGCCGCGCGTGGAGCCGTCATCGCGCCGAGCGTCTCGAACGAACGCACCTCGCCGATCGGCACCTCGAAGTCGTTCCAGCTTCGACCCGCGCGGTTCGCGATGGCCGACACCGCCACCTCGTCAGCGCCGTAGAACGACTGCGCGTGTTTGAAGCAGGCGAGGTCGCAGGCCGCCGAGAGCACGTCGCCCTCGATGAGGTGGAGATCGATGGTCGAGCGCACGGAGCCGACCTTACCGCGCTGTCTGCCAATGGCGCAGGAGGTAGGCACCGGTGTGTGGCGCCCCGACTTCAAGGCGAAATCTGCTCCCGAAATTCGGCCTGTCTTGTCACCGCGCCTGACGTTCTGTGGACGGCGCGGCCACTTTTCTCAGCCGATGATGGTGCAGCAGCGCTTCCCCGCCCCGGAGCCTCCCCCATCATGAGCAACGATATTGGTGCCGCAGCCCGCGCTGCCGCTGAAGCCGCCCGCCGTGCCGCTGCAGAAGCTGCCCGCAAACGCGCTGCAGAGGCCGCTCGCAAGGCCGCCGAAGCCGCCGCGCAGCGCCTGGCCCAGCAGGCCTCGAAGAAGACCCTCGACGGCGCGGCGAAGAAGGCGCTCAGCACCAGCGCTGGCAACAAGCCCACCGCGTCGGGCGTTCGTCAGGCGCTCGGGAAAGACGAACTCTCCACTGGGCTGGGCCGGGCGCTGCGGGCTCGCGCGAAGGATGGCCTCGGCACGCCTCCTCCGAGCGCGCCGACCGCGGGCCGCACCATGTCGCTCAACGAGCTGCGCGCGCTGCAGTCGTCGAACGCGCCGCTGCCCGCTCAGCCCTCGTTCGCCGGCTCCCCTGACGCCATCGAGCGTCGCGCGCAGAGCACGCAGCAGGCCTTCACGGGTTCTCCCGACGCCATCGAGCGTCGCCAGGCCGCCTCCGCGCCCCTGCCGCCGACAGTCGATCAACGCGCCGCCGCCGGAGCCACCGAAGTGCAGCGCGCGTGGAATGACGCTCACGCCGCGGGCAAGTCAGACGCCGAGGCCGCCAACGCCGCCTCGCAGAAGCTCCGCGAGCTGTCGGATCAGGCGAACGACCCGGCGTACACCAATGCCCTTCTTCGCGCGTCCGCGCCCACGATCGATCACATCACCGACGTGCTCGAGAAGAACGTTCGAGACGAAGACTTCACTGGAGAGAAGGACGCCAGCGCCGTGAAGGACACCGTGCGCGCGCTCTCTGACGTCGCCACCGACGCGGGCCCCATCGGCTCGGCGTACCTGGCTGATCAGATCGCCCAGAAGCTGCCGAACCAGAGCGAGCTGATGCACCTCGACGACGGCTTCTACGACCACGTCGACAACGGCGGGAAGCCCGACCTGATGGCGGCACTCGGCACGCGCCTCGAGTCGCTCGACAAGGGCAAGGCCCACGAAGAGCTCTTCAACCGCAACGAAGGGTTCCTCGACTGGGTCGGCGATCGCGTGAGCGACGTGACGGACGCGGTGGGCAACGTCGCAGGCGCCGTGACGGGCTTCGTCGGTGACGCAGCGAACGGCGTGCTCAAGGTCGTCGGCGCGGCTGGCGAGATGGCCGTCGACGTCGCGAAGGGCACGGTCGAGCTGGCCGGCGACGCCGCCTCGTGGACGACGGAGCAGGTGACCGAGGCCGCGAAGTACGCCGCCGAGAACGGGCTCAAGCTGGCAGGCGAGGTGCTCAACTACGTCGGCGACCACGCGCGTGAAATGGCGGCCGATCTCATCGACGTCGACGGCCAGATTGGCCAGCTCAACTCCGAAGGCGACACGGTCACCATCGGGGTCGGTGGCTCCATCGGCGCGGCAGGCATTCAGGGTGGCGCCGAGGTCGAGATGGAAGTGAAGCAGACCGAGAATGGCTACGAGATGACGCTGACGGGTCAGCTCTCGGGCGGCGTCTTCGCGGGCCTCGACATTCCTGGTCTCTCGGAGGCGAAGGGCGAAGCGAACGTCACGGGCATCGCCAGCGCGACGATGACCTTCGCGACGAAGGAAGAGGCCATCAAGGCGGCTGAGACGGTGGCGGGCATCGGGCTGGCGTCGGCCGTCGGCGGTCCCGCGGGAGCCCTGCTCACGGGCGCGTCGGCGGGCGAGGAGATTCGCAACATCGGTGAGCACTTCACCCGCGGCAGCATCGGCATCGAGCTGTCGGCGTCGGCGGCGGCCGAGCTGGGCTCCTCGGGCGTCGGCATCGGCGCGTCCGTCGCGGGCACCATCACCACGGGCGCGCGCATCGAGGTCGAGCCGGGCAAACCTCCCGCGCTCGTGCTCGAGCAGAGCGTGCAGGCGGAAGGCTCGCTGGCGCTCGGCGGGCCGGTCGACATCCCCTCGCTTGGTGGAACGCTGAACGGCGGCTCGCTCGACGGCAGCGCGACCATCTCGGCCGAGACGCGCGTGCCCCTGCCGGAGAACTTCGACGTGGGCTCGCTCGCGAGCGACCCCGCTGGCGCCGTGCGGCAGATCGGCCAGAACGCCATCGAGAACTCGACCACGAAGCTCTCGCTCGGCGTCGACATTCACGCGGGCGTCGCGACCGAAGGGCTCCCGCTCAACCTCGGCGCCGATGGTGGTCTGACGATCGATCTCTCGGGCGAGGCAAAGACGAAGGATCTCGCCCATGCGCTGGGCCTCGCGATCTCCGGCGACCTGAGCGGCGCGCTCACCGAGCTGGGCACGAAGACGACGCTCGACGTCGCGGTGAACTCGTACACGGAGTCTGGCTTCAGCGTCGACGAGTCGATCGAGGCGGGCGTCTTCAAGATCGGCGTGAAGGCCGAAGACACCGTGCGCGATCAGACCGAAGTGTGGAGCTTCAACGGCACGCCGGCCGAGCTCGCGGCCAAGGGCTTCAACCTCTTCAACCAGCTCAACCTGAACGTGAGCTGATCAGAAGCTGTAGCCGAGGCCCGCCGTCACGCGCTGCTCTCCGAGGGGAATCAGCTCGGCCGAGAGATCGAGCCCGAACGGCAGGCCCACCACGAAGCCCGCGCCGACCTGGTAGTGGTACAGGTCGGTGCCCACCTGGTTGCGCCAGAAGACGGGGCCTCCGAAGAGCCGGCCCACCGCGTACGGCGTGAAGCGCTCGAACAGCGTCCACCCCACGACCGTGGTGAGCCGAAGATCGATGGCCACGTACGCCGTCGGCGCCGCACGAACGCCGCTCACCGCGACCGAGCCCGCCACCATGATGAACGGCGAATACTTGCCCTGCTCGAGCGCGAGGAAGCTGCCGCTGAAGCTGCCGACGAGCCCACCCGAGAAGTCGAACGACTCGGTGTCGGACGCGAGCCGGCCCAGGACGATGCCTCCCGCCGAAGCCGACAACGTCCACCGCGGAGACGCGCGCCACTCGAACGTTCCACTGACCGCCATGGCCTCGAGCTTGAGACGATCGGCGAGATCGAACACGAGCGTCGTTCTGAACGCGCCGTAGCTCGCGCCCACGCGAAAGCGCGGCCCCTCTTTCGAGTCGCCCTCGTGTTTGCCAGTGCAGCGCTGCGCAAGCCCCGTCGGACCGACGGTCGGAGAGATGCCTCAGGCGCGCGCTTCACCCGGCAGCAAGACGACGAGAGCGGACAGCACGGGCAGGACGAGGAGCAGGCGCTTCATGGGCACTGGTCTAACGGGGGTGCCAGCGATCTCAAGCACTTCGCGCAGCCGTGCACGGTTCGGCGGCGACCTGTCTCGGCTCTGCATGACCGCCCTGCTCGCTCTCGTGCTCCACGCCGCGCCCCTCACCTGGGACGGGCGGTCGCCTGTCGAAGTGCGGGTCGGAGACACGGTCACGCTCGCAGTGCCACGCTCTCTGCGCTTCGTCTCGGTCGGTGGCGGTGACGTCGTCGAGGTCGGCGTCTCGAGAGACCTGCGCGTCATTCACGTGCGCGGGCTGCGACGGGGCAACCGAACGCTGATGGCGCACTTCCAGGATCGCACGCGGCTGCCGCTCGACTTGAAGGTCACGCGCTGAACACTTCGCCCACCGCAGCATCGATGTCACAGTCTGGCTCGTGCGAACGCTCGCCCTGCTCCTGCTCGCTCTCTCCACCACCGCCTGCAAGAAGGAGCGGGTTCCCCTCGTCATCGACGGCGTCTCGGCGACCGTGCCTGCCGACTGGGTGACCATCGATCCCGAGCGGGTGGAGAAGCTCCGGGAGGCCGCGCAGTCTGGCGATGGAAATGTCGAGGTCGCGATGGTGGGCCGCAAGCCGCCGGGCGCCGCCCTGCCGTGGATGTACCTGCAGCGCACCGCGATGAGCCCGCTGATGTCGAAGCCGCTCCTGGCGAAGGCGCTGCTCGAGGGCACGTGGCTCGAGATCAACGCAGCGCTCAAAGAGTCGGGGCTCGACCTCGTCACCTCGACCTCGAGCACCACGGCCGATTCGCGGGAGAACTGCTACGTGACGAAGTCGAAGAAGACGCCGCCCGTGCTCAACCACACCTGCCTGCGGCTGTGGGTGGGCAAGACCTCGAAGAAGGTGCACAGCGTGTCGGTGGTGTGCCTGTCGATGGAAGGCGAAGACGCCGAGTGCCAGCGCATCATCGAGGCCCGCCAGCTCACCGCTTCAGACGCGTTGCCGCTGGAGGAGCAGTTCGAGCCCTGGTGACCTCAGCGCCGAACGTGCAGGGGCTGGGCGTCGATGATCTGAACACCGCTGCCCGATGACTCGGTCGACACCGAAGGAATCGCCTTTGCGTTCGCCGAATGATTCGAGACGTCTCGGGCGAAGAACGTCAGCGCCGCCGTGATGGCGCCGATGTCGTCGAGCCACCCCAACACCGGCACCAGGTCGGGGATGAGGTCGATCGGCAAGAGCACGTACGCGACCGCGCCAACGACGACGAACTTGCGCCACCCGGCAACCTTCTCGTCACGGAAGTAGCGGCGGATCTGTACGAGGTTCATGAGGTGCACAACGAGGGGCGGAGAAAACCATTTCATGCGGGGTCGGTGGGGGCGAGACTCAGAGCGCCATGAGCAAGAAGAAGCCGAAGAACGACAAGCGCTTCAGCGACGCCACCCCGCTGTCCTACGACTTCGAGGTCTACAAGCCGGGCACCATCGCGCTCGACGAGGTGGATCTCTCCGAGAAGGCGCCCGACAAGAAGGCCGCCGACGCCGAGATCCTCGAGCTGCAGGAGCGTCTCTTCGAGCTGCAGGTCCGCTACTGGCTCGAGAAGCGGCGTGCGATCTTCCTCTTCGAAGGCTGGGACGCGGCGGGCAAAGGTGGCGCCATCAAGCGCATGACGGCCCTGATGGACCCGCGCGGCTACAAGGTGTGGCCCATCGCAGCGCCCGGAGAAGAAGAGCGCGCACACCACTATCTCTGGCGCTTCGCCACCCGCATGCCGCCGAGGGGCACCATCGCCATCTTCGATCGCTCCTGGTACGGCCGCGTGCTGGTCGAGCGGGTCGAGGGCTTCGCCGATGAGCACGAGTGGCAGCGCGCCTACGACGAGATCAACGCCTTCGAGCGCATGCACACCGACGACAACTGCACGATGGTGAAGTTCTTCCTGCACATCGACCAGGACGAGCAGCTGCAGCGCTTCAAGGATCGCGAGAAGGACCCGATCAAGAACTTCAAGATTGGCGAAGACGACTGGCGAAACCGCAAACGCTGGAAGGACTACCTGAAGGCCTACCAGGACATGTTCGATCGCACGCACCGGCCCGACGCGCCGTGGGTGGTGGTGCCCGCGAACGACAAACGCTACGCGCGCCTCACCGTGCTCCGCACCGCCATCAAGGCCCTCGACGTCTGATGCCGCTCTCGCAGGGTGACTCGCTCGGTGACGGCTGGGTGCTCGAGACGCTGGGCTCCGATCGCGTTCGATTCTCCCGCCCTGCCGCCGTCGAGCGTCGCCGAGCCATGAGCCGGCTGGTGGTGATGGGCGGGTGTCTGGCCGTCACGCTCGCGCTCGTCAGCACCAGCGTCCAGAACCCCGACAAGCTGTGGATCATCACCTCGAGCCTCATCGTGCTCTTCGGCGTCACGACGCTCATCGCGCTGTTGGCAGCCGTGAAGGACCTGCGCCGTGCCTCGCTCGGCGTCTTCCTCGAGATCGATCGCACGCACGTTCGCGGCGTGGTCGACGGTCAGGGCCTCTGGGGCCAGTTCCGGGTGGGCCGGGTCGAGCTGCCGCGCACCGACGTCACGCTCACCCTCACGCCCTTCGAAGACTCGAAGGACGGCGCCGGCATGCTGGTGGTGACGACGAAGGCTGGCGCACGGCTGCTCGCGCCCGATCTCCCGAAGGTGCACGAAGCACGGCCACTCCTCGACCGCTTGCGGTAACTCGAGGCCCTGCGACGTCTCTTCTTGCGGCGAGACCCTGGCTCTGTTTTCTGTGCCCCGCCTTGAATGCGGCTTTTCAGCATCCGTCGGTGCCCCCGCACCCGTGTCGTGTTTCGACGTTCCGAAGTTCCACCCCTGGAGGTCTGCACATGAAGAAGTTGATCCTGATCACCTCGTCCCTCGTCGCCGTTGCTGCGTTCGCTGGTCCCCCGCCTGAGGCAGCCAAGGCCGCTCCTGCTGCCGACGCCAAGAAGGCCACCATCACGGGCGACGCAGCGAAGGGCGCAGCGAAGTACAAAGAGCTCTGCGTCAGCTGCCACGGAGAAGGCGGCAAGGGCGATGGCGTCGCTGCGGCAGCCCTCACCCCGAAGCCGGCGAACTTCACCGACGCGGCGCACGCGGCGACCGTCACCGACGAGTACATCGTCAACATGATCAAAGAAGGCGGCGCCGCCAACGGCAAGTCGCCCCTGATGGCAGGCTGGAAGGCCGCCCTGAAGGACGACGAGCTTCAGAACGTCGCCGCCTTCGTGCGCTCGCTCAGCAAGGCGCCTGCGGCAGCTCCTGCGGCCGAGCCGAAGAAGGACGAGAAGAAGCCGGCCAAGAAGTAATCGGTCGTCACGAAGTGACGTCGCGGGCTCCGAGCGTTCGTTCGGGGCCCGTTTCGTTTCAGTGGTGCACGGGCTCGGCCGAGGCGCTCTTGTCGTGTTTGCCCTCTTCCGAGTCGAGCCAGCGCACGCGCCCGCTCTCGAGGTCGTAGGTCGCGCGGAGCACGAGCAGCTGCCCACCCTTCACGCGATCACGAACGACCTTCTTCCCGAGCACCTTCGCCGTCACCTGCGTCACCTGGTCGGCCACCTCGCGCCCCGAGCCGTCGTCACAGCCCTGGTGACCGAGCACGACCAGCACCGGGGGCGAGAAGCGCTTCATGGCGAGCTCGACGGCGCTCACGGTCGGCGCGTCGGCCTTCAGCACCACGGCGCGCAACGTCGCGAGTGAACCTGGCGCTGCGTCGAACACGGCCTCGGGCACGGCGCGACCATCGGCGCAGGTCAACACGATCGCCCAGGGAGCGAAGGTCTTCGCCATCGCGCCACGCTGCGCCACCACGTCTCGCGACTTCGAGACACCCTGGCTCCAACGGGTGTTGCCCTCATCGAGCCACGCGAAGACTTCGAGCGGGTCTTTCGGAACGGGCTGCAGCAACGGCGCGAGCTCTTCTTTCGCCACCTCTTGCGCCCTGGCGTGCGGGTCAGGCTTCTCGGCCTTCTCGGCCTTCTCAGCTTTGGCGTGACCGTCGGCCTTCGCCGGCTTTGCGTGAGGGTCCGGCTTGGGCGCGGGCTCGGCTTCCGCCTCTTCGGGGTCGGCCTTCACCGGCTCGGCCTTCGCGTGGGCCTTCTTCTTCTTGGGCGGCGGAGGCGCGGGCTCTGCTTCGGGCTCGGCTGCCGCGTCTTCCTCTGCGGCGGCTTCGTCCTCTGGCGGCGGCGCTTTCTTCTTCGCGTGCGCCGCAGGAGGCGCGTCAGACCCGCTCATCGAGACGCCGACCGCGAGACCACCGAGGCCCAGCACGAGCGCCGACTGCACAGCCACCACGATGATGAGCTTCTGGGACACGCCCAGCAGGGTGAGCAAGCGACGATCCACCTGCAGCCATGCCAGTTCGTTCACCCACGGCGGGGTCGGCAGCGACTGCCGGGTGCGCGGCTACTCCGGCAGCTTGCCGAGCGACGCCATCTGCTCGAGCTCGGTGTCGAGGGGGAAGCCGATGACGCGCCAACGCTCGGGCGTGTCACCAGTCGCTTCCATCAGGTGCGGCACGACCTTGCGGGCCACCTCGAACGTCGTCGACCAGGTCTTCGCCCCTGAGGTGCTGCCATCGGGGTTGGTGCGCACGAAGTCGATGCGATCGGTCTGCGGCAGCAGCGCCTCGACGCCCGAGTTCCACGCGGTGCTGGTGAAGATGTCTCCGCCGGGGGTGCGAAACGCCCGCAGCGTCGCGACGAAGATGGTGTGGCCGTTGGCCTGGAGCAGCGCCTCGAGCACTTCCTTCTGGCGCGCGTAGGCCGAGGCGAACGACTGCAGCTGAAGCACTTTGAGCTTCTGCCAGGCGCGGTGCATGCGCACGGGCAACCACGGCCGCCAGCGCTCGTCTTCGTAGCGGAACGCGTGGGCGGTGTGCGGCTTGGGCTCGAGCAGCGCCTGCTCGCCCCACGTCGCGATGGCCTCGAGCGCGCTCTCGTCTTCGTCGCCCGCCACCAGCACGATGTCGTGGGTCGGCGCGAGCACCACGGGGCGGCCCTTCACGGGCAGCGACGTGAAGCGCTCGGTGAGCAGCATGCGGGTGGCGTCGAAGCCGTCACGGTAGGGCGAGACGAACGCGGCGACGCTGGAGTCGGGCTGCTCGAAGTCGAGCTGGGGCCGCTCACGCAGGTTCTCGACGGCGCGGTTGAAGAGCTCGTCGAACTTGAGCCCGAAGGCCTCGAGGCGATCAGGGCCGATCTCCATCACCGACGTGGGCAGATCGAACGCGAGGTGCGCGGCCAGCTCGTCGTTGATGACCCGGTGCGGCAGCGTCACTTCGTCGATGGCCTCTTCGTCGGCGCCCAGCTCGAGCTCGGCCTGACGGCGCACGGCCGAGAACCAGGCGCGATCGCGAACGCGCGGAAGAATGCTGCGAATGACGTCGACCTCGGTGGGCGGCTCTGCACGGCGAACCGAGCTCCAGAAGCGGCGGGCCAGCACGCGGGCCTTGTCGGGAACGGCGTTGGCCTCGTACTCGGTGAGCGCGTGGTCGAGCGAGATGAAGCTCGTCCAGTCTCCGTCGCCCACCACCAGACGGTTGCGGCCCTCATCGTAGTGAATGGGCCGGGCTTCTCCCTGCGCAAGCAGGTAGTCGCTGGCGAGTCTGGCAAAGTCGGAACGGCTGGTCGTCATCTGGCCTGATCATCATCACGGATCGGAGGACGCGTTGCGACCTGATTTTTCCTCAGAAGCGCTACCTTCCACCGAACGGAGGTGCATCGTCCCATGCTGAGCCAGTCGCATCACGACCTCGTCCTCACCACACCAGGCCGCGGCTTCGTCGATGTCACCGCCGACCTCGGCAGGTTCCTCTCGCACGAACGGGCCGGAGACGGCCTGCTGACCGTCTTCTGCACCCACACCTCGGCGAGCCTGCTGATTCAGGAGAACGCTGACCCCACCGTGCGAGCCGATCTCGAGCGCTTCTTCTCGCGGCTCGTGCGTGACGGTGACGCCATCTTCCAGCACACGGACGAAGGGCCTGACGACATGTCAGCGCACGTTCGGGCGGCGCTCACCCAGACGCAGGTGGCGATTCCAGTGAAGGCCGGCGAGCTGACGCTCGGGCGGTGGCAGGCCGTCTACCTGTGGGAGCACCGCACCTCGCCCCATCGACGAACCCTCTCGCTCCACTACCTCGGCACCGTGTCGGCGCTTTGACGCCGTTCATCGGAGATTCCGGGCCTTCATAACTTTCCGCAGCCATCATCCGTCGGAGTGAGCGCACGCGATTCCGTTTTGGATTCCGCAGGCTTGGGGCAGACTCCGCGCCCCGTATGAAAGGCACACACATGACGCTCCACGGTTCGCTTCGCGCCGTTCTGACCGCCTCCCTCGTTCTCGCTGCCACGGCCTTCGCGGGCTGGACCAAGACCGGAGAAGGCGTCGCCTCGTTCAAGGGTGTCGGGCCGGCGGGCTTCAAGATCGAAGGCAAGACCAAGAGCGTCGACGTGAAGGACGACGGCAAGGCCATCACCGTCACCGTCGGCCTGAAGGACCTCGAGACGGGCATCGACCTTCGCGACAAGCACATGCGCGAGAAGTACATCGACGTCGAGAAGTACCCCGAGGCGACGCTGGTGGTGCCGCTCGATCAGGTGAAGTGGCCTGAAGACGGCAAGTCGGGTGAAGGCGAAGCGAAGGGCACCTTCGGCATGCACGGCAAGACGAAGGAGATTTCGTTCAAGTACAAGATCAGCAACACGGGTGGCACGTACGCCATCGATGGCGAGGCTCCGGTGAACTTCAAGGAGTTCGACATCAACGTGCCCAGCTACATGGGCATCACCGTGAAGCCCGACATCACCGTCTTCGCGAAGTTCAACGCGAAGAAGGGCTGAGCAGCACAGCAGGTCAACGCGAGGGGTCGTGGTGTTCAGACGATTTGGGTGGTGCCTCGCTGTCGCGGTGGGCCTCGGGGCCTCTTCTGCGGCGGCGTTCCCGTGGATGGTGAAGCACGACTATCAATCGTGCGCCGTCTGCCACGTCGATCCCTCCGGAGCCGGGCAGCTCACGCCGTACGGCCGCGCGCAGAGTGACGTGCTGTTGCGGTGGAAGCTCAAGAAGCCGACCGCCGAAGAGGCCCAGGAGCCCAGCCCCACCACGCGCTTCTTGTGGTTCCTCGATCTGCCCGAGGTGCTCAACCTGTCGGGCAACTTCCGCGGCGGCGCGCTGATTCCCATCGGCAATCAGGTGCGGCCGCTCTTCATGGCAGCCGATCTCTACGGCACGGTGAAGGTCGATCGGTTCGTGTTCCACGCGACGACGGGCGTCGGCCTGCGCAACGTGGGGCCGGCGGCGATTCTGCCGGCGTGTGGTGGAGACACGCCGTGCAACGCGCAGTGGGTCGCCCGTGAGTTCTGGGCGGGCGCCACCTTCGCCGACGAGTCCGTCATGGTGCGCGCCGGGCGAATGTTCGTGCCCTTCGGCCTGCGCAACAACGAGCACTTCATGTGGGTGCGTGACACGACGAACACCGACACGAACCTCGATCAGCAGGTCGGCGTCGCGGCCAGCTACAACGGCGAGCGCCTGCGCGGTGAGGTGATGGGCCTGCTGGGCAACTACCAGCTCGGGCCCGACGCGTACCGTGAGCGCGGGTACTCGGCGTTCGCCGAATACTCCGTGGCCTCGAAGTTCTTCCTCGGCGTCTCGAGTCTCATCACTGCGGCGCAGGCCGACCCGCTGCTCCAATTGCCGCAGGTGCGTCACGCCCACGGCGTCACCGCGCGGTGGAGCCCGCTAGAGCCCCTCTCGCTCTTGGCCGAAGCCGACTTCCTCGCGTGGCAGCAGCCGACGCTCATCGATCGGCTCGGGTTCGCGGCGATGCTCCAGGCCGACTACGAGCTGATGCAGGGCCTTCACCTGGTCGGGTCGCTCGAAGGCAAACACACCGGTTCGGGAGAGCGCGGGCCCTCGCTGGGCGCGTGGATCTCTGCGGCCTGGTACGTGTTGCCGCACGTCGAAGTACGCCTCGACGGCATTCTGCGCCGCAACGCGCGGCCGCTGCCCGATCCCGCCACCACGAGCTTCACGCTCCTCGCTCAGCTGCACTTCTTCCTGTGAGACCAACGATGCGATTCGATCGGGCGATTCTCATGGGTGCGCTGTTGGCGACCTCGGCCGCGCTGGCGACGCCGACGTTCACGGGCGTGATGCAGACCGAGCTGGGCATGTCGGGCCCTCCGCCGGGTGTGTGCGCCGTCTGTCATCTCAATGGCGTCACCACGACGGGCACCGTCACCACGCCCTTCGGCCGGGCGCTGCGCATGAACGGGCTGATGCCGAACAACGACGTCACCCTCAAAGCAGCGCTCACCGCGATCGAGATGGCCAACACCGACAGCGACATGGACGGCTGCACCGACATCGCCGAGCTCAAGGCGATGCCTGACCCGACCAACCCCAACCGTGCGGGTGACTGCGGCGGGACGGATGGAGGCACCGGTGGCGGTACGGCCGTGCTCGGCCCGATTCGGTACGGTTGCGGCGCGAGCTCGGTGCCCGGAATGCTCGGCCTCGTCGGCGTGCTGGCGATGCTCACCCGCCGCCGAAGGTGACCTGTACCGGCAAGGGCTTTGTTGGTAACGCTGCCGGCGTGCTCCGCGCCCTCGCGATCAGCCTCGCCTGCCTGACGGCCTGCTCCCAGCAGCAGAAGCCGCAGCAGGACGCGAACGTCGTCGCCACGGTGAACGGCGAGGTCATCACGCGCGCGGACTTCGAGCGTGAGCTCTCGCGTGAGTCACAGGCGATGGAAGGCGCCGCGCCCCGGTCGCCCGAGCAGATCGAGCCCTTCAAGCAGACGCTGCTCGAGACGATGATCGAGCGCTTCGTGCTGCTGCAGGCCGCGCGCGAATTGCAGGTGCAGGTGAGCGCCGAAGAGGTCGACCGCCGCGTGCTCGCGTTGACAAGCGAGTACCCCGCCGGCACGTTCGACACCGCGCTCGCCCAGAGCCAGACCTCGAAGACCGAGCTCGCCCGCCGCACGAAGGAGCAGCTGCTCGTCGAGCGCCTGCTGGCCGATCAGGTCTTCTCGCGCGTCGCGGTCACGGAAGAGCAGCTGCGGCGAATCTTCGACGAGAACCCCGACGCGTGGACCGAGCCCGAGCAGGTGCACGCTCAGCAGATCGTCGTGAAGGGCCTCGACGAAGCCAAGCGGCTCAAGGAGCTGCTGTGGCAGGGCAAGAAGTTCCCCGACCTGGCGCGCCGGTACTCGTTGTCGCCCGACGCAAAGGTGGGTGGCGATCTCGGGTTCTTCAAGCGCGGCGAGATGCCGCCGGCCTTCGATGACGCCATCTTTCGCCTTGGCGCGGGCCAGGTGAGCGACGTGGTCTCGAGTGACTACGGCTTTCACCTCTTCAAGCTCATCGAAAAGAAGCCGGCGAGGAAGCGCGAGCTGGCCGAGGTGCGTGGGCAAATCGAGCAGAAGCTGCTGACCGGTCTGCGTGCCGAGCGGCAGACGGCCTACGTGAAGTCGTTGCGTGAGAAGGCGCAGGTGAAGGTGAACGACGCGGCGTTTCAGTCGGTCACCGGCCGGCCGATCGGCGGCGCCACCGTCGAGCCGTAATCTCCAGTTCGACTCTCGCCTCCACTCGCCACATTCGCCGTGGCTGCGGATCGGCAGGTTCGATGGAGCCACCGCTCATCAGGCGAGCTCCGTCTTCGTCTCACGGGGTTCTCAGTTCGACTCTCGCCTCCGCTCGCCACATTCGCCGTGGCTGCGATCACTCGCGCACGAAACGCACGGTGAGCTCGAGCTCGTCGACGAAGAGCCTCGCGAACGAGCGGCCGTTCGTACCCACCGGCGTGATGCGTACCGCGAGGCGATCGAGGGTGCTCCAGAAGAGCGTGGGGGACTGCGTCTCGAACGTCAGCACCGCGCGGCCTGGCGCATCGTAGCTACCAGGTACCTGACCGATGGGCACCCAGCGGCCGGACTGGAAGATCTCGACGACGCTGCCTGAGGCGGGCGACCCATTCACCTCGGAGTCGGCGCCAGCCGCCACCGTGACGTCGACCGAGAACCGACGAACCCCGTCGACCCGAAGGAGGGTGGCGTCGACACTGGTGACGAGCGCCGGCCGATGCTGCTCCGTGAGGTACTCCCACACGTCGTTCTCCGTGCGCGCGGCGCTGCGGCCTGCGAAGACGAGCATTCGGCGCCGCGAGTCGTCCCAACCCGCGAGGTGCGAGTGGCGCACGCTGATGTTCCCGTCGCCTTCCGGGTCGTCGGGGGCGTCGATGGTGACCGAGACTCCCCCGTCACGCAGCTTCACCCGCACGACCTCGTTGATGGATGACTCTCCGACGGAGACGTCGACGATACCGCCGAAGAGCACGTGTTCACCCCGCTGCGGGTCGAACACGGAGGAGTGCAGCGACCGGCCCCGCGGCAGCCCCGCATCGAGTCGCTCGAGGGTGGCACCAGCGAGCCACAACGGACCATCACCCGACGGCACGAGGTTGCTGAACGGCGCCCCGCCCGACAGCAGCACGCCCACTCCCGGTTCGACGCTGCCAGGCATGCGCCACCGCGCCCCGAACGTCTGAAGCGGAGTCGGCGTGAAGGTGCCGTCGTACCTGAACGCTGCGTTCGGCGAAGAGACGCCTCCGATGACAAGCGCCTCAGTGGGGCTCGTCGCGACGAAGGTGGGGCGGGTTCGCACGCCCTGCCCCGCATCAGGAAGCTCGACCCACCCTGCGTCGACCGGCCAGCCTCCGTCAGCCTCGAGCGGAATGCGCCAGGCCGAGGAGATCAGCCCGGCGTTGCTACCCGAGACGGTGCCGCCCACCACGAGCACCTCGTTGCGGCCAGGCAGATGCACCATGTGGTGCGCCATCATCGGCAGCGGTGACTCGCCCAGGAACGTCCAGACCTCACCGTCCCAGCGCCAGGTGTCGTTGAGCACACTGCCCGACGAGCCACCGTGCGCGATGAGCTGCCCGCCAAGCCACACCCCCGACGGGTCCGTGAGGCCAGGGGGCGCCACCTCGGCGACGTACCGTCGGCGAACCTGCCAACCCGCGTCGTCGCTCCACGCGAAGAGGTCGGCGCGGGTCGAGCCCGCCAGCGCGAGCCACTCGTTCGTCAGGGGGCTGAACGCGCTCGCGCTCGGGTTGCGGAGCGTCGACAGGCCTTGCCCGAGTCGCACCCAGCCGCCGTCGACGAAGCCGTACACCTCGGCCCCGCCATCAGGGAGCAGGCCGTTGAAGAGGGCGCGATCGTTCGGCTGGTCCCACACCATGGAGCCGATGGAGGTGGCCGGGCCCGCGTCGAGCTCGAGCTGGCCCCAGCCCTGCTGATCGTGACGCCAGGTCTCGGGGCTTCCGCCGTCACGGCTGGCGAGCGCGAGCACCCGGTTCTGTCGTGGATCGTACGCCGCGGCGACGACGCTCATGGGCATGCTGCCCGCGTCGAGCCGGCTCCAGCGTTGTCCGTCCCACCGCCACGCGAGGCCCGTCTGGTTCGCGCCACCAAGCAACTGCGTGCCGACGCCGTCCCACACCAGGGCGTGACGGGTGCGAACGGTGGGCCCACCAGCAGTCAGAATCGTGCGCTGCGTCTGCTGCTCGAGCTCGACGACGTCGGCCGTCGCGGCGGTGCCTCCGAAGACGACCATCACGCCGCGGCGGCGATCGTACGACATGGCGGCGTTGCCCCTCGCGACGGGCACGGTGATCGGCCGGGTGAAATCGCGCCCGTTGTAGAAGACGTAGCTCGTCACCATCTGGCCGACGAGCGAGGCGCGCGCTTCGTCGAACGCGAGCGACGGGTCGATGCTCGTGGACACGGCCGGTGGGCTCTGAATGCTGCGGCGCAGCCACGATGGCTTGCCCACGACGATGACGCCCGTGCCGTCGCTGCGCACGAGGGCCTGACCCGAGAAGGGCACCAGCTCGTCACGCTCGAGACGCGCAGACGCGCTTCCCATGGTCACGGCCGTCGTCGCGTCGGAGGAAGGTGGGCCAGGCACGCCGTGGAACTCCACCGCGCGCACGGCGACGATGGGCGACAGGTTGCCCGCGTGGTCGATGGCGCGCACCGCGACCTCGGGCCGGTCGGTCGCGCCGGCGATGTCGATCGAGAGCGCGCCTGCGTCGGTCGCCGTGCCCCGGGTCAGCTCGAGCGCGCTGGTGCCGAAGAAGACCTGCACGACGGCGTCGGGCTCGGTGGTGCCCGGCAGACCGACCACCCGTTGAAGCGGGGTCAGCGTCAGCGACGTCGCCACCGGAGCTCGCTGATGGAGCAGCCCCGCGTCTTCTCGCAAGAGCGGCGCGATGGTGTCGAAGTGCAGCGGTGGCACGAGCGTGAGCAGCGAGGTGCCTTCGTTGCCGACGCTGTCAGTCGCGCGCACCGAGAGCGAGACGTCACCTTCCTGCTCCATGCCGCCGTCGAGCACGCACGAGAACGCGCTCTGACCGGTCGCGAGCGTCACAGGCTGGCAGTCGAGGACGGGAGGGCTCGCCGTCAGCGTGACGCCACCATCGAGCGGCTCGTCGAAGGTGAACGACACGAGCGCGCGCCCTTGCGGCGAGAGCGCGTCGACCGTGACGAGCGGAGAGTTGGGCGGTGGAAACAGCGAGAGGCCAGCGAGGCTCGGGCGCGGCGGCTGGGTGTCGATGAAGAAAGAAGGCTGTTCGACGAGCGTGCCCTCGTTGCCGGCGAGATCGATCGCGTCGACCCGAATGCGTGCAGCGCCCTGAGGCACGTCAGAAGGCGCCTGCCACTCGAAGTGAAAGCGGTTCCCCTCGAGGGGGTCGGCGGTCGTGAAGGTGACGAGGCCTCCCCGCTCGAAGGCCGCCTGCGCGGTGGGGAGGCGATCGAGCGGCTCCGACGATTCGACCGTGAAGGAGAACGTGGTGCCGACTCGACCAATCGACGGCGTCAGCGGCTCGACGAGCGAGAGCACGGGCCGGTCGCTCTCGAGCCCACTGGGCACGCAGCGCTGCAACGTTCGTGAGCACGTCCCGCGGGGGCAATCGGCGGCCCCGGTACAGGTGACGCTCTTTCCGGCGTAGTCGACCTTGAAGTTGCACGCCGCGAGCAAGCACGCGAGCAGCACCACCTGTGCGCGGGGGAGCACACCCGCACCCTACCCTGTCGTTCGCGTGCATTCGATTGAGCCGACGGCCGTCATGAGGCTATGCCCCCGTGCGTGAAGCGCCTGCCCCTGCTGACTCTCCTCGCTGCCCTGTCTGCCCACGCCGAGCTGGTCGATCGCGTGGCCGCGGTGGTGAACAACGACGTCATCGCGCTGTCCGAGGTCGAGGCGCGCGCGGCTCCTGACCTGCAGCGCCTTCGGGGCGAGCCTGACGCGACGAAGCGGGCCGAGCTGCGCGGCGTGCTGGTGAAGCGCGTGCTCGACGGGCTCATCGGCGAGAAGTTGATGGACGCACAGGTGCGCGAGCTGAACATCGACGTGTCGGACTCGGAGGTCGATCTCGGCGTCGACGACGTGAAGCGGCAGAACAACGTCGACGGGGCCCAGTTCGAGCAGTTGCTCGCGCAGGAGGGCTACACGGTGCCCGCCTTCCGTCAGTTCATGAAGAAGCACCTCTCGAAGCTGAAGCTGGTGAACCTGAAGGTGCGCTCCAGAGTGAAGGTGACCGAGGAGGACATGAAGGCCGAGTACAACAAGGTCTCCCGCGACGAGCTGCAGGACTTCGAGGTGCGCGCCCGCCACATTCTCGTGCAGGTGCAGCCGAAGGCGACGCCTGAGCAGGCCGAGCAGGCACGGCTCAAGGCGGTGGCGCTGATGAACGAGGCGAAGAAGCCGGGCGCCGACTTCGCGACGCTGGCGAAGACGAAGAGCGAGGGCCCGTCGGCGAGCGATGGTGGCGACCTCGGGTTCTTCAAGCGCGGCGTGATGGTGGGCGAGTTCGACAAGGTGGCGTTCGGCATGCCCATCGGCGGCATCTCGGAGCCCGTGCGGACCAAGTTCGGGTGGCACGTCATCAAGGTGGAAGAGCGGCGCGCGATGGCGGCCAAGCCCTACGACGAGATGAAGGACGTGCTCCGGGAGCGCCTCGCGAGGACCCAGCTCGAGAAGTACACCGAGCAGTACGTGCAGGAGCTTCGCGCGGCTGCGTCCATCGACATCAAGCTGTGAAGCGCGTTCGCGTCGGCATCTCGCTGGGTGATCCAAGCGGTATTGGTCCGCTCGTGACGGCGAAGGCACTTCGTCGCGTCGGCGTTCGTCGCGTGGTGGAGCCGGTGGTGTTCGGTGACGAAGGCGATCGGTCGCGGTTCTCGAAGGACGTGGAGTTTCACGCGGTGTCGGCGCTGAAGAGCGCGCATCGCGTCGAGGGAGAGCCGTCACGAGCGGGAGGACGTGCGCAGTACGAGGCGTTCGCGGCGCTCATCGAGGCAGCGAAGCGCGGGGACGTGGCGGCGATGTGCACGGCTCCGGTGTCGAAGGAGCAGATCAGCCGCGCTGGCATTCCGTTCATGGGCCACACCGAGGTGCTGGCGGAGGCGTTCGGCGTCGAGGTCGTGATGCTGATGAAGGGGCCGAAGCTGTCGGTGGCGCTCGCGACGAATCACGTTCCGTTGGTGAAGGTGTCGAAGGCGCTCTCGGTGGCGGGGCTGGTGAAGACGCTCGGGCTCATCGACACGGGGCTGACGCCGGTGCTGGGCAAGCGGCCGACCATCGCGGTGTGCGGGGTGAATCCGCACGCGGGTGAAGGTGGGCTGCTCGGGCGCGAAGAAGTCGACCTCGTGATTCCGGCGATGAAGCAGGCGGCGCGGCGTGGCGTGAAGACGACCGGGCCGCACGGAGCGGATGGACTGTTCGCCCATCGCAGCGGCTTCGATGTCGCGCTGGCGATGTTTCATGATCAGGGCCTGGTGGCGACGAAGACGCTCGACTTCGTGCACACGGTGAACGTGACGCTCGGGTTGCCAGTGCCGAGAACATCGCCGGATCATGGAACGGCGTATTCGCTCGCGAAGACCGGTGAGGCTGACGAGACGCCGATGGTGTCGGCGTTGATCGAAGCGGCTGCGTTCGGCGCGCGCCACTGATCAGTCGAGCGGTCCAGCAACCTCGAACGGAAGCCCCTCCTTCAACGCTTGCTCGAGGCGCTCTCGCACAACCATCAGCACGGCCTCGTGCCGGCGGGAGGCGCAGCACCTCAGGGAAAATCAAGGCGAAACGGCCTCAACTGCAGTGCTGTGAGTTGGCCCGCCAGCCGGAGCTCGAACCTGACGAGTTCGTCCTTGTCCCAGGCCACGCTCGTCATCTGCGGCCGCGGGCCCTGAGGCGCTCGAGCAGCGGCGCGATTCCCGTCACATCCATCGGAGGCAAACGTACCAGCAATCGACGGCTCACTCGAACGGTTGGCCCGGCCGACCGTGCGTGCTCACATGTCTCCCGTGCCGCGGGTTCGTGTCGTCTGCCAACGCTGCAACACCGGCCTCGAGCGCGAGGTGCCCGTTCGCCCACCCCGCACCGCGCCCGGCATCATTCAGCCGCTGCTCACCCGCTGCCCGAAGTGCCGTGAGGTCGTCATCGTCGACGACCCGAACCTGGGCCACGTCGTCAACGGAAAGTGGAAACTCGAAGAGCGCCTCGGCTCGGGCGGCATGGGCACCGTGTACCGCGCCGAAGACCTGAGCGTCGGCCGGCCCGTCGCCGTGAAGTTCCTGCACACCGCGCTGCAGAAGGACGCCGACTCGGTGCATCGCTTCGAGCAGGAGTCCCGCAACATGGCGCGGGTCGATCACCCGAACCTCGTGCACCTGTACGCCGTCGAGCGAGACGGCACCGTGCCCTGCATCGTCATGAAGTACGTCGAGGGCCGCCGCCTCACGACGCTCTTCCGCGAGAAGCGGCGCATGGCGCTCACCGAGGTGCTGCCGCTCGTGGTGCAGATCGGCAGCGCGCTCTCGGCCCTGCACTCGAAGGGGCTCATTCACCGAGACCTGAAGCCCGGCAACGTCATGGTCGCTCCTGACGGCTTCGCGACGCTGCTCGACTTCGGCCTCATGCGCTCGATGAACACGAGCATGACCCGGCCCGGCACCATTCTCGGCACGCCGCACTACATGTCTCCCGAGCAGGCCGCGGGCTCGACGAACCTCGACGGCCGCAGCGATCTGTATTCGCTCGGGGTGCTCACCACCGAGCTGCTCGCCGGGCAGCTGCCCTTCGCCATCGAACCGACGGGAGAGATGCTCGCCTCGCGCGTCACCGAAGATCCGCGCCCGCCGCACCTGCTGCACTCGCAGATCACCCGCCCCGTCTCCGACGTGCTGCTCAAGGCGATGAGCCGAAAACCCGATCAACGCTACGCCGACGTCGACGCCTTCCTCGATGCGCTCATCGACGCCGCGAACGTGGGGCCGGTCGGGCTTCCGCGCCGCAAACCCGCCGAGCTCAAGCTCGTCAGCGGCAAGTCTCCCGCGTGGCCGCCGGTCGCGCCGGTGCTGTCGAACGCGCAGCTCGAAGATCTCGGCCTCTCGATGCAGGAGCTCTCGCAAGTGCCCGACGCCGACGTGGTGTCGATCACCGATCCCGAAGGCAGGCTCCAACACCCGGAAGACGTCACGCAGGCGACGCCGATGGGCGAGCTCGGTGCCGCACTCGAGGAGATCTCGAATCCGCGCGCGACGGCCAACCTCGAGACGCCTCCGAACCGGGAACGCGACCGCACCGTGCCGATCTCGACTGCGGCGCTTCAGACGACGACGCCGGCCCTCAAGCGCGTGGTGAACTTCAAGGACAACACCGACCCGACGGCGAGCTCGCTCTCTGAGGAGCGCACCGTGCTCGCGCCAAAACGTCCGGTTGCGAGGCCGCCGGCGGCCGAGAAGCGGCCAGTGGGGCTCTGGGCCGTGTTGCTGGGAGGCGCGCTCACACTCGGCGCGCTGGTGGCGTGGCTGGTGACGAGGTAGCGGAGTCGCTCTCGCGGAGGTCGCACACGCATGGCCCAGAAGGGCGCAGTCAACCCAGCCGTCAAAGCCAACCTCGAGAAGGTGCTGGCCGAGGAGCAGCTCGGGGCCGCCCTTCGCATGGCGCAGATTCGGCTCGCGCTGTCGGTGCTGGCCTGTGGCGTCATCTTCGCGCCCGCGAAGGACGACGGCTCGGATCTGCGACCGACCATCTACGGCGTGCTCTTCTTCGCCGTCGTCGCCACCATCGTCTACCTGGTGACCCGCTACGTCCCGTCGCTCGGGAAGTGGGGCACGCTCGCGGTCGCGTTCGTCGACCTCCCTGCGATCAGCTTCATTCAAGCCATGCAGGCCGAGAAGCTGTCCCAGGCGTGGGCGGGCATTCCCACGGCGGTCGCGATTCCGTGCGGGCTCGTCGCGCTCTCGACGCTCTCGCTCTCGAGGACCGTCATCGGAATCACGGCAGCGATGGCGACGCTCAGCATCTTGCGCCGGCTGCTGTCCCTCGACATGGCCGGCCCGCCCATCGTGCTGACGCTCATGATTCCACCTGCCATCGGCATGGTCGGCGCCACCGTCGTCAGCCGCATTCGCGCGCTGGTGCACGCGGCGAGAA
Organism: Archangium gephyra; assembly: GCA_943370055.1. GTDB lineage: Bacteria > Myxococcota > Myxococcia > Myxococcales > Myxococcaceae > Xiheimicrobium > Xiheimicrobium gephyra_A. The sequence continues at coordinate 66,883 of CALRPN020000016.1, read as the reverse complement.
AGAAGGACCTCGTCGGCAAGTACATTCTCGGTGAGCGCCTCGGCGCGGGCGGAATGGCCGAGGTCTTCCTCGCCACCTACAGCCCCGAGGGTGGCTTCGAGCGCAAGGTGGCGGTGAAACGAATTCTGCCCTCGTACGCCGAGCGGCCCGAGTCGATCGCGCTCTTCCGCCGTGAAGCCGAGCTCGGCGCGGGGCTGGCACACCCGAACGTCGTGCAGGTGCTCGACTTCGGCGCCGACGGCGACACCTGGTTCATCGCCATGGAGTTCGTCGACGGGCTTCCCCTGAGCCGGTTGCTCACGCACGCGCGCAAAGGAGGAACACCCATTCCCCTCGCGGCCTGCGTCTACGTCATCGACCAGCTCGCGCAGGCGCTCGACTACATTCACACGCGCACCTCGGCGACGGGCGCGGCGCTGCAGCTCGTGCATCGCGACGTGAACCCGCCCAACGTGCTCGTCTCGCGCATCGGCGAGGTGAAGCTGAACGACTTCGGCGTGGCACGCGCTGCCGGCAAGGAGCAGCTCACCGAGGCGGGCATGCTGCGCGGCAAGGTCGGCTACGCGGCGCCAGAGCAACTGCTCGGTCAGCCGTACGACACCCGCGCCGATCTCTGGGCCCTCGGCATCTCGGCCTTCGAGGTGCTGGTGCTGCAGAAGCCCTTCACCGGCGTCGACGACGTCTCGCTCTACCGCGCGTGTCTCGAGGCGCCGATTCCGTCACCGAAGGGGCTGCGCGGCGACCTGCCCGAGGGGCTCGAAGAGATCGTGCTGGGGTTGCTGGTGCGAGACCCATCGGCGCGATTTCAGTCGGCCGAGCAGGTGCTCAAGCGGCTCGACGCGCTCGACTCGTCCTTGACCGATCGCGTGATGGGCAAGAAGCAGCTCGCGAGCTGGGTGGCCGATGCGCGCAAGACGCTGAGCGACGAAGCCGCGTTCTTCCCCACGCCCTCGGCGCAGAAGCCGGAGGCGTCGGCGACGGCGACCCAGACGCAGGACATCAAGACGCTCTCGTCGACGGCGAAGACGCTCCCTTCCATCGCGCCGCAGCCGGACGACAAGGCCACCCCGAACAAGTGACTCCGTGGCGCTTCGACGCTACGTAGGCCGCCCGCTCACGTGAGGCAGCAGGGCCGACCTCACGATGGAAAGGCCGACGTTCGTGCGCTCGATTCCGGTTCTGGTGCTGGTCACCCTCCTGTTCGCCGGGTGTCCGAAAGAGGAGCCGCCCTGCAACGCGACGACCTGTCCCGACGGGTGCTGCACGTCGGCCGGAGTCTGTCAGCCCGGCAACGACAAGGCCGCGTGCGGAACGGGCGGGCTCTTCTGCCGCGAGTGCGACCCGACCGACACCTGCGCCGACAAGCGCTGCGATCTCGTTCGCCCCGACGCAGGCACCTGCCCCTCGAACTTCCACAAGTGTGGAGAGACCTGCGCGTCGAACGATGACGTCGCCAGCTGCGGCTCGCGGTGCACGCCGTGTACGGCTCCGACGGGAACGCCAACCTGCAACGCCGGCGTGTGTGGCGTCGCGTGCAAGACCGGCTTCCACGCGTGTGGCACCGTCTGCGCCGACGACACGGCGGCGAACTCGTGCGGCACCCGCTGCGGGCCATGCTCCTTTCCCGAGAACTCGCGCCCGGCGTGCATCAACGCGGCGTGCGACTTCGAGTGCAACAACGGCTTCCACCGCTGCGGAGCCACCTGCCAACCCGACGACGCCGTGGGCTCGTGTGGAACGCGCTGCATGGCGTGCACTGCTCCCGCGAACGCGACGCCCGTCTGCACCTCGATGCAGGCCTGTGACTTCACCTGCAACACCGGCTTCCACCGCTGCGGCATGCAGTGCGTGTCTGACGCTTCACCCGCGACGTGTGGAACGTCGTGCACGCCCTGCCCCGGAATGGCCAATGGCGCAGCCGCCTGCACTGCCGGCCAGTGCGACTTCACGTGCAACGCGACCTTCAACAAGTGCAACGGCAGCTGCGTGCCCGACACCTCGGTGACCGCGTGTGGCGCCGCGTGCACGACGTGTGCGCCGCCAGATGGTGGAACGGCCGTGTGTGCCAGCAACGCGTGCAGCTACACCTGCGCGAGCGGCTTCAACCCCTGCAACGGCGAGTGCGCGCGCGCCACCGACGTCCTCGCGTGCGGCGCTTCGTGTACCCGCTGTGCGCAGGGCGTGCCCGGCTCGATTCCCACGTGTGATGGAACGGCGTGCAGCACGACGTGCTCCGCGAGCAACACCCGCTGCGGAATGAACTGCGTCGGAGAAGGTGTCGCGTCGGCCTGCGGCTCCTCGTGCTCGGCCTGTGCGGCTGGCGGAGCGCTCGAGCGGGCGACCTGCACGGGCACGACCTGCGCGACCGCGTGCATCGACACCTGCAGCGCAGCGTGCGCAGACAAACAGCGCGACCCCTCGAACTGCGGCACCTGCGGAAACACCTGCACAGGCGGCGCGTGCGTCGAAGGCCAGTGCCGTACCGCGTGCACGAACGGCGTCTTCTTCGCGGGCATCGGCGAGTCACTGCCGCACTCGTTCACGACCGGGCTCGACCAGCGCTTCTGGGCCGTCGATGTGACGGGTGATGCGCGGCTCGACGTGCTGGCCACCGCGGGTACCAGCCGCTTCACGTTCCAGAACCAGGGGAACGCGCGGTTCGCGGCTCCCACCATCGCCGACGCGGGCACGACACTGCTTCCCCTGGGAGTCGCTGACTTCACGCTCGATGGCCGCAGCGATCTGATCGCCGGTGACCTGCGCGCATTGTGGGTCGTGCAACAGACGCCGAGTGGCTTCCAGACGCCGGTGATTCTCTTCACCAACGGGCAGAACGGCATCGCGCTGGCTGCGGACTTCACGGGCGATGGGCGCGCCGACCTCGTGCGCGTGCCGCAGATTGGAAACCTGAACGCCGATCTCTGGGTGAACCAGTCGGCCGATGGTGGAGCGCCGTTCTCGCAGACGCGCAACGCCGCGCCGAACCTGCAGCTCGCCGATCTCGCGCGGGCCGCTGACTTCACGAACGACTCGCGCGCCGACGTGGTGACTTCGCAGGCCGGTCAGCTGCGCGTCTTCGTGACGAGTGGCGCGAACGCGTTCACGCAGGTGACTCCGGTGCCCGCGGTGCAGAACGGCGTCATCGGCCTCGCGGCTGCTGAGCTCACACGCGACACGAACCGTGACGTGGCCACCATCACCTCTTCTGCCGTCTTCGTGTGGGCTGGCGATGGAACTGGTGCGCTCGCGGCTCCAGTGCTCGCAGCCAACGCAGGCTCGACGCTCGCGGCCATCGAAGCGGGTGACCTCGACGGAGATGGCTTCACCGATCTCGCGCTCGGCACGGGTCGCGGCCTCGAGGTGTTGTGGTCGACGGGAGCAGGCACGTTCTCGGCCCCCGAGGTGTTCGAGATCGATGGCTTCACGCCGGCGTCTCCAGCGTCACAGCTTCAGCTGCTGGATCTGACGGGAGACGGACGGCTCGACGCGGTGCTCTCGAACACGCTCGTGAAGCCGGTGCTCGTGCGCAACACGGCCTCGGGTCGCGGCTTCGAGCGCACGGTGAAGACGCCGGTGCCCGGTGGCGTGGAGTTCGCGGTGGTGGGCCGCATCGATGGCGACAGCCGTGACGACCTGCTCGTCAGCCGCCGCGCGTCGGTCATCAGCATGTTGCCGGTGACGACGCAGAGCCGGGTGTTGCGTGCGAATGGAACGGGCGGCTTCACGGTGGCCGCTGAAGACGCGCTGACGAAGCCCGAGGTGCTGGCCGATTTCGACGCGGACTCGAACGTCGACGTGCTGCGCCTCGACTGCCCTGCTCCTTTGCTGCCCGATGGCGGCTTCAATCCGGCGCCGGTGCCGTGCTTCGCGCGCATCGAGTTCGGAGCCTCCTTCCGCTTCGGCGCGAACGGGCTCTCGCTCACCCTCGACGAGCTGGCGACCGAGGTGCAGCTGCGCGCCGCCGACTTCGACGCTGATGGAAAGCCAGACGTCCTGGCGCGCACGCGGGCCGGCTTCCTGCTCTTCCGCAACCTGGGCATGCGGCAGTTCGCTCCCGCCGTCGTGACGCCGTTCCTCCCCGCGGTGGTGGAGCTCGCTGTTGCCGACGTCGACCGCGATGGCAGGCCCGATCTCGTGGTGCTCGCGAATGCGAACGTGCCGCGGTCCGTCTACGTCCTCCACTCGCGAGGAACCGGCTTCTCGCTGGCGCCGCGCATCGGCACCTTCGACTTCGACACGGGCCTCGCCGCGGGCTTCGTCACCAACGACGCCTTCCCCGATCTCGCGGGCAGCACAGGCGTGTTGATGACCGGCAGCGGCGCGGCGGTGTTCACGCGAGGCACCGATTGGAGACCTGCTCCCGTCACCACGAACGCCTCGTTCATCGTCGATCTCGATGGTGATGGGCGCGGTGAGGTGGTGAGCCGTCAGTTCACCTCGACGGTGCTCGCGAACCCCGACGTGCTGACGCGCGGCTTCACGGGACGAGTGGAGCGCTTCGCTGACGTCACGGGCGACGGCATTCCCGATTGGGTGCAGCTCACGCCGACCGACGTCGTGGTGGGTGTGGGCCGCTGCCGCTGACCACGGTTTTTCTGTTTTTCCTTTCAGCGGTGTCTGAACCCCAATGCGCGTCTTCGTCCTGTTCTGTCTGTTGTCTGGCTGTGTGTCTGAGCTGGCGCCCGACGGAGGGACGGCTGGCGGCTCCGCGATTGCTGGCGGTTCCGCGACCGCTGGCGGCTCCACGGGTGGCGGCACAGCGACGGCTGGCGGTTCCGCGACGGCTGGCGGTTCCACGGCTGGCGGTTCGACGGCTGGCGGTTCCGCGACGGCTGGCGGCTCCGCGGCTGGCGGCTCCGCGGCTGGCGGTTCCGCGACGGCTGGCGGCTCCGCGACGGCTGGCGGCTCCGCGACGGCTGGCGGCTCAGGGATGTCCGATGCCGGCCCAGGTGATGGCGGTGTGCTCCGCTGCTTCACCTCGACACGACCGACCGATGGCGGCCGACTCGAGCTCAACCTCCCCACTGCGCCGAACGGTGTCTACGACCCCGACCTCGAATTCGATGCCGACGCGGGAGTGCTCTGGCTCTCCTATTCGGGCGTCGATGGGCCGCCGGGAACTGGGCAGGTGAGCACCCTTCTCGCGCGCTCGCTCGACCGGGGACTGACGTGGTGCGACTTTGGCGTGATCAACCGCGCCTCTTCGTTGAGCGCTGCCGAGCTGCCCCCGGGCGTCGTCGCACCTGGCGGCCACTGGAATCACGAGACCTCCGCCATCTCGCACGACCCATCGGCGCCGGTAAACGAGCGCTGGAGACTCATCTGGCACCGCTACCTGCACGCCGACCTGCCCGATGGCGGCGATGGGCGACTGTTCGAATACGGGTGGATTGCGGAGCGAACGGCAGCCAGCCCCGAGGGGTTGGCGTCAGCCCCTGAGCACAAGCTGCTCTCCACCATCGCGTACCACTTCACTCCGGCGATCGAGGGATGGAACAACGCGGCGCCGGGCGGACTCCCGCGGCAGAATCTCTCTGCTCAGCTTCCGTGTCTTGGTGCGGCCGAGCCCTCGTTGTTGGCGCGGGGCGGCCGGCTCTTTCTCACGTTCTTCTGCTTCACCGCCGCTCAGCAAGACATCGTGCTGCTCGAGCTGAACCGAGGCACGAACCGGTTCGACACGCGCGGGCGACTGCTTGGGTCGACCGAGGCGATGGCCTTCAACCCGCTCCTGACGACCTTCAACGGCGCCGACCTGGTCGAGCGAGGCACAGAGGTGCGGCTGCTCGTGTCGCCCGTCGTCCAGACGCTCTATGCCGGGTGCCTTTCCTACCCGGTGACCGATCTGAACACGCCCACCGTCGCCCTGAGCCCGACGTTCGGCATCTCCCAGACAGCCGGCGTTGGCCAGACTGGCGCGTGCACCTGGCACGACCAGTCGACGCTCGGCGTCCTCTCGGGAGACGTGCTGCTGAGCGGGGTTCAGTTTCGGGTCTATGGCAACGGCACGCTGCCGTGACCTGATCAGCGGGGCTTGAGCCACTCCTGAATCGGCTTGTACTCGCGCTTCGAGGTGGCCTGCGCCTCGAGGGCTCCGACGATCATGCGCGCGGCCTCGAGCGTCGTGAAGTGCGCCACGCCCTTGAGCAACGACTCGCGACGAATCGAAAAGGAGTCGGCGATCTCCTTCTTCCCGGCCGTGGTGTTGAACACGAGCGTGACTTCACCCGCGTGCACACGATCGACGATGTGCGGGCTGCCCTCGAGCACCTTGTTCACCTTGGTGGTCGGGACACCCTTCTTCTCGAGGTAGTCGTGCGTGCCGCCGGTGGCGAGCAAGCCGAAGCCGAGCGCCTTGAGGCGTCGCGCGAGATCGACCAGGCCCGGCTTGTCGTCGTCCTTCACCGAGACGAACGCGTTGCCACCCGTGGGCAGCTTCGTGCCGGCCGCGAGCTGCGACTTGGCGAACGCCGCGTCCACCCGGGAGTCGATGCCCATCACCTCGCCGGTCGACTTCATCTCAGGCCCGAGAATGACGTCGGTGTTCGAGAAGCGCGCGAAGGGGAACACGCTCTCCTTCACGGCGACGTGGTGCACCTCGGGGTCGCGCGTGAGGCCCAGCGAGGCGAGCGACCGGCCCACCATGCAGAGCGACGCGATGCGCGCGAGTGGAACGCCGGTCGCCTTCGAAATGAACGGCACCGTGCGTGACGCGCGCGGGTTCACCTCGAGCACGTAGATGGCCTTGCCCTGAACGGCGAACTGCACGTTCATCAGGCCGACGACCTTCAGCTCCCTCGCGAGCGCGATGCTGATGTCCTTCAGGCGCTCGATGACGTCGGGGCCCAGGGAGTGCGGCGGCATGATGCAGGCCGCGTCGCCCGAGTGAACGCCCGCCTCTTCGACGTGCTCCAAAATACCGCCGACGATGCACGCGCCGGTGTTGTCGCAGACGAGATCGAGATCGACCTCGGTGGCGTTGCGGAGAAACCGATCGATCAGCACCGGGTGCTCGGGTGACGCGAGCACGGCCTCACGCATGTAGCGCTCGAGGTCGGAGCGATCGTGCACCACCTCCATCGCGCGCCCGCCGAGCACGTACGACGGCCGCACCATCACGGGGTAGCCGATCACCTCGGCCACGCGGAACGCTTCGTCAGGAGACCGCGCCACGCCGTTCTCGGGCTGCTTGATGCGCAGCTTCTCGACGAGCTTCGCGAAGCGCTCACGGTCTTCGGCGATGTCGATGGCCTCGGGCGTGGTGCCGAGAATGGGAACGCCCGCAGCCTCGAGCGGCTTCGACAGCTTCAGCGGCGTCTGGCCACCGAACTGAACGATGACGCCGAGCGGCTTCTCGCGGTGAATGATCTCGAGCACGTCCTCCATGGTGAGCGGCTCGAAGTAGAGGCGGTCAGACGTGTCGTAGTCGGTCGACACCGTCTCGGGGTTGCAGTTGACCATGATGGTCTCGTACCCGGCCTCGCGCAGCGCGAACGCGGCGTGCACGCAGGCGTAGTCGAACTCGATGCCCTGCCCGATGCGAATGGGGCCGGAGCCGAGAATGACGACCTTCTCGCGGTTCGTCGGCGGCGCTTCGTCTTCTTCTTCGTACGTCGAGTACAGGTACGGCGTGAACGCCTCGAACTCGGCGGCGCAGGTGTCGACGCGTTTGTAGACGGGGCGCAGCTTGCGCTTCCACCGCTCCTCGCGAACGACGGGCTCCTTCACGCCGAAGGCCATCGCCAGCTGCGCGTCCGAGAAGCCGTGCGACTTGGCGAGCTTCAGCTCTTCGGTCGTCACGTTCGCGAGCGAGCCCTTTGCCGCGAGCTCGTTGAACTCGATCACCAGCGCCGAGAGGTGGCGCAGGAACCACGGGTCGATGTTGGTGAGCTCGAAGATGCGCTCGACGGTCCACCCACGCTGCAGGGCTTCGAAGATCGCCCACGGACGATCGGGCGTCGGCACCTTCAGCAGGTCGACCAGCTCGGCCTCGGGGCGCTTGTTGGCTTCGGCCTTCGAGGGAATCGCCAGCCGGCTCTGCTCGAGCGAGCGCACGGCCTTGAAGAACGACTCGCGGAAGGTGCGGCCGATGGCCATCACTTCACCGACCGAGCGCATCATCGTGCCGAGCACCTTCGAGGCGCCCTGGAACTTCTCGAAGTTGAACTTGGGGATCTTCGTGACGACGTAGTCGATGGCCGGCTCGAACGACGCGGGCGTGTCGCGGGTGATGTCGTTCTTGAGCTCGTCGAGCGAGTAGCCGATGGCCAGCTTCGCGGCGATCTTCGCGATGGGGTAGCCGGTGGCCTTCGAGGCGAGCGCGGACGAGCGCGACACGCGCGGGTTCATCTCGATGACGACCATGCGACCGGTCTTCGGGTCGATGCCGAACTGAACGTTGGAGCCGCCGGTGTCGACACCGATCTCGCGCATGATGGCGATCGCCGCGTCGCGCATGCGCTGGTACTCCTTGTCGGTGAGCGTCTGCGCCGGAGCGATGGTGATGCTGTCGCCCGTGTGCACGCCCATCGGGTCGAAGTTCTCGATGCTGCAGATGATGACGACGTTGTCCTTCTGGTCGCGCACCACCTCGAGCTCGTATTCCTTCCACCCGAGCACCGACTGGTCGATCTGCACCTGCTTCACGGGGCTCGCCGCGAGGCCCGACTGGATGATCGTCTCGAACTGCTTCTCGTCGTACGCGATGCCGCCGCCCGTGCCGCCGAGCGTGAAGGCCGGGCGAATGATGGCGGGGTAGCCGGTGTCTTTCACGATGGCCCAGGCTTCTTCCATCGTGTGCGCGATGCCGGCCTTGGGGACTTCGAGGCCGATACGCTCCATGGCGTCTTTGAAGAGCTGGCGATCTTCGGCCTTGTTGATGCTGCCGAGCTGCGCGCCGATGAGGCGCACGCCGTACTTCTCGAGCACGCCCGCTTCGGCGAGGGCCTTGGCGAGGTTGAGCGCGGTCTGACCGCCCATGGTGGGCAGCAGGGAGTCGGGGCGCTCCTGCTCGATGATGCGCGTCGCTGCTTCGACGGTGATGGGCTCGACGTAGGTCCGGTGCGCGAACTCCGGGTCCGTCATGATGGTGGCGGGGTTCGAGTTGAGGAGGACGACCTCGATGCCCTCTTCTTTGAGCGCCTTCACGGCCTGGGTGCCGGAGTAGTCGAACTCGCAGGCCTGGCCGATGACGATGGGACCCGAACCGATGAGCAGCACCTTCTTGATCTCAGGGCGACGCGGCATGCGGGTCGCCTAGCTGAAGTTGGTGGAGATCGGGAGCAGCAGTTTTTCGTGACGGGCAGGCGACCCAGATGACGCTGGTTACGAGCGCGTTACACCCAAACCGTGGTTCTCGCGTTTGATGGTGACTGATGGCACCTCGGCGAATCCTGGTGGTGGAAGACGACCCGGCCATTCGCCGAGGGGTGGTCGACGCCTTGCGCTTCGCTGGCCACGAACCTTTCGAAGCAGACACCTTCGCCCGAGCCATCGCCCAGGTGACCGAGCGCACCTTCGACCTGGTGCTCCTCGACCTCGTGCTACCCGGAGGGAGCGGGCTCGACGTGATGGCGCGCGCTCGGGAGCTGCAGCCGACGATTCCCATCATCGCGGTGACGGCCCTCGGCACCGAGTCCTCTCGAGTCGACGGCCTCTCGCGCGGCGCAGACGACTACGTCGTCAAACCCTTCAGTCTGAAGGAGCTGCTGGCGAGGATCGACGCGGTGATTCGGCGCTCCCCCGAACGCCCGAGCGACGTGACCGTGCTCCAGTTGCCTGGCGTGCAGGTCGATCTGGCGCGCCGTGAGCTGCGTTCCACCTCGGGCGGTCGCGTGGCGCTGTCCGAGCGGGAGTGCGAGCTCGTGACCTACCTGGCCCGGAACGCGGGGCGAGCCATCTCGCGTGACGAGCTGCTCCAACGGGTCTGGGGCCTGCAGCCTTCGAACGTAACGACCCGCACCATCGACATGACCATCGCCCGGCTGCGCGAAAAGCTCGGGCCCGACGGCGCAACCGCGATCCTCTCGGTGCGCGGCAAGGGCTACATGCTCTCGCTCGGTGTGACCTCGTGAAACCGTGGCTGCTGTTCGCCGCGGGCCTCGTCGCCGCCGTCGCAGGCCTGAGCTGGATGAGCGCCACCGTGCTGGAGCTCGATCGCCGGGCCCTCGTGAGTGAGAGCAGCCGGCTCGCGTTGTGGCGAATGGACCTCTCTCTGGCGCGACTCGTCTCGGTCGAGAGCACTCGCCCCGCGACCCACTACCTTCAGGGCGCCTCAGCAGCGAACGCTCAGGTGTTGCTGCACTTCGACATCGCGCCCGATGGCCACATCACCTCGCCACAGGGAGCAGACGACCAGCAACTCGTCGCGCTCCGTCCGCTGCTCGAGTCTGCCGACCGACCCGCTTCGCTCGGGAATGCTCGCGGCACCTCGCGCAACGACGTCGAGTTCAATCAGCGGAACTTCTTCGCGATGAACAACCTGGCGGCACCCGAGCCAGACACGCTCGAGTCCGGCATGGCGCCCGCCTGGTACGGCGACGCGCTGGTGCTCTCGCGCCGGGTTCGTCTCTCTGACGGGGTTCACGTTCAGGGCGCGTGGCTGAACTGGAAGGCGCTGCACGAGCAGCTGCTCCTCGAGGTGAAAGACCTGCTGCCCGCGGCGCAGCTCGAGGCCGTGAAGGGCGCACAGGAAGGTGACGGCCTGATGCTCGCGTCGCTTCCCGTTCGGCTCGTGCCCGGGCCGCCTGCTCGCGTGAACGACCCCGAGCGCACTCCCATCTGGTGGGCTCTCGCCGCGGCGTGGGGTGCGCTGGTCCTCGTCGCCCTGGCCCTCGGAGCACTGTTGTTCGGAGCGTTGGCGCTCGATGCGCGACGGGCCGCCTTCGTCTCGGCGGTGACGCACGAACTGCGAACGCCGCTGACCACGTTCAAGCTCTACGCCGAGATGCTCGAGGAAGAGATGGTGCCTCCCGAGAAGCGGAAGTCGTACCTGACGACGCTGCGGCAGGAAGCGAACCGCCTCGGCGCTCTGGTCGAGAACGTGCTCGCGTATTCGCAGGTCGAGAAGGGCTGGAAGCGCAGGCCTCTCGAGACGATCTCCGTCTCGGAGTTGCTCGAGGCGACGATTCCGCGGCTCGTGGCGCGCGCCGGCCCAAGGCTCGTGGTTGGCCCGATTCCAGCGACCGTCGTGAAAGCGGACCGCACCTCGGTCGAGCAGGTTCTCTTCAACCTCGTCGACAACGCCTGCAAGTACGCACCCGATGGTCCGCTCGAGCTCGGGTTTTCAGAAACGAAACGGCAGCTCGTGATTCGCGTATCCGATGCTGGGCCCGGCGTGCCCCGAGACGTCGAGCGAAAGCTCTTCCAGCCACTTCGAAAGTCCGCGGCCGAGGCGGCCGACAGCGCGCAGGGCATCGGGCTTGGACTCGCGCTGAGCCGCAGTCTCGCGCGCGCGATGGGCGGTGACCTGCGTTACCGCACGTCGAACGGAGCCACCTTCGAGCTGGTGCTGCGACGAGTGACGAACGAGTGACGAACTTCGGGGCGCGCCGGTCGTTCCACCTCCAACTCATCACTGGAGGTCGTCATGGTCGTCCGCTTCGTGTCTCTCTTCGTCATCCTGTTCGCAGTCTTCGGCTCATTCGCTGAGCCCTCGTCCGGCACCGCGCCGAAGGTTGCTCCCGCGGCCAAAGGGACGCTCACGATGGCCACCGAGCGCGTCATCATCTTCAAAGATGGCCACGGGCTCTTCGTGAAGTCGGCCGAAGGCGTCGCTGACGGCGATGGCAAGGTGCACACCGAGCAGGTGCCTGGCGCCGCCGTGCTGGGAACGTTCTGGGCCACCGCCGAGAAGCGCACCCTGAAGTCCACCGTCGCTGACTGGTACGAGACCGTGCGACCGAAGAGCGAAGAGGGCTCGTGTCTGTCGACGCTCGAGCTGTTGCGCGCGAACAAGGGCAAGTCCGTGACGCTGGGCCTGGCGGACAAGGAGCTCAGTGGAAAGCTGATCGACCTCCTCGAGGCGCCGGGGCTGCGCAGTCCCCAGAAGCCCGGGCCTGATGGAACGTACGAGACCGAGCTGGTGGCGCGCGGTGGCGAGCTGCTGTCGATCGAGACCGAGCGAGGCAGGTTGGTGATGCCCGTCGCCGCCGTGCGGACGCTGCTCGGGAAGGAGCTGTCGACCCATTGCGTGCGGCCCGGCGAAGTCGCCACCCGCAGCAAGCGCCTCACGTTCGACTTCGGGCGAGAAGCGGCGGGAAAGTCAGTCGCCCTCAAGCTCTTCTATTTCACGCCCGGGGTCCGGTGGATTCCCACCTACCGCGTCGTCACCGGTACCTCGAGCAAGGCGGAGCTCGAGCTGCAGGGCGAGATCCTCAACGAGGAAGAAGACTTCGAGAACGCGGCGGTGGACCTGGTGGTGGGCGTGCCCAGCTTCAAGTTCAACGGCACGGTGTCGCCGATGTCGCTGGAGCAGACGCTCCGTTCGGCCCTCGCGCAGGCGATGCCGCACTTGATGAACTCGAACGCGATGCTCAGCAACGCGAACTTCAACAGTCGCTCCGGAGAAGAAGTCGACTGGGCGAGCGCCCGGGCCGCGCCCTCGGTGATGTCGCTGGCCGCAGACCTCGGCGCCGAGAGCCGGCAGGACATGTTCGTGTACGGCGTGAAGGGCCTGGGGCTGAGGAAGGGCGCCCGCGCGATGGTGTCGTTGTGGCGGAACACCGTGCCGCAGCGTCACCTCTACACGGTCGATCTCGGTGCCTTCGCACGCACCGCCAGCGACGGCGCGCCGCTGAAGCTCTCTGAGAACAAGGTGTGGCACCAGCTCGAGCTCCACGACGACTCCGACGTGCCGTTCACGACAGGCGCGGCCATGGTCATGGAAGCGGGCGTTCCGCTCGGCCAGGACCTGCTCGGCTACACGTCACCTGGTGGCAAGACGATGATCCCCATCACCGTCGCCCTCAACATGCGCGCGAGCCAGTCGGAGCGGGAGGTCGGCCGCACCGCGCAAGCGAAGGTCGTCGACTCGACGCAGTACTCGCTGCTTCAGAAGAAGGGCAGCATCACCCTTCGCAACCAGGAGAAGAGCCGCGCCACCTTCCGGGTGTCGATGGCCACCGCTGGAAAGGTCGAGCGCGCCAGCCACTCGGGGACCGTCGTGGTGGACGAGTTCGACCGCGTCAACAACCAGAGCGCGGTGTCGTGGGAAGTCACGGTCGGAGCGGGCGAGACGGTCAACCTGACCTACGAGCTCTCCGTCTATCGATGAACGTCGCGCCGCAGGTCCGCCGATTCCCGACCCGCTGACGGGAGCACGCACCGCTCCGCCAAAGGGTGTCACGACGGCGCCACCCGGCTTGGGCACGCGAAGCAGCCGGTAGGTTGGTTGGTTCATGTCACTTCGTCAGCTCGCCCAATCGGTTGTCTTCGTTCTCGTGTTCTTCGTCGTCGGATGTGGAGGCATGACCGTCAATGACGACGGTGGGACCGCGGGCGGAAACGTCGCGGGCGGCAACGTCGCGGGCGGCAACGTCGCGGGCGGCAACGTCGCAGGCGGCAACGTCGCGGGCGGAAACGTCGCGGGCGGAAACGTCGCGGGCGGAAACGTCGCAGGCGGCAACGTCGCAGGCGGAAACGTCGCAGGCGGCAACGTCGCAGGCGGCAACGTCGCGGGTGGAAACGTCGCAGGCGGCAACGTCGCGGGCGGAAACGTCGCAGGCGGCAACGTCGCGGGCGGAGATGTTGCGGGCGGCAACGCTGCGGGTGGAAGCGCCGCAGGTGGCAACGTTGGCGGTGGGAACTCGGCCGGTGGCAGCGTCGGCGGCGGCAACTCCGCAGGCGGGAGCGTCGGCGGCGGCAACTCCGCAGGCGGGAGCGTTGGCGGCGGCAACTCCGCAGGCGGGAGCGTCGGCGGCGGCAACACTGCGGGTGGAAGCGTGGGCGGCGGCAACTCCGCTGGTGGGAACTCGGCTGGTGGCAGCTCGGGCGGCGGAACGGCGGGCGGCTCGTCGTGCATCCCCGGCGTCGAGGCCTGCGATGGCATCGACAACAACTGCAACGGCCTCATCGACGAGGGCGCGACGGTTCTCTGCAGCGCTGACCCGGATGGCGATCGCTATGTCACCTCGACGGCGACTGTTCCGCTCTGCCCCGACAGCCTGCGTATGGCCTACGGCGCGTGCCCGACCGGCTACACGTCGGTGAGTGTGTCACTCGGTGTCGACTGCGCACCGAACGACGCGACTGCCTACCGACAGCTCGCCGCGCGAAACGATGCCGACTCCGACACCCGCTGCATCGGAGCCACCTTCCAGGCCTGCGTCGGCGTCGGTCTGGGCGCGGGCCAACGCGATCCCGCGACCTGCACGGCCACGGACGACTGCAACGACACCAACCCGCAGCTCTTCCAACTGCTCTCCACGCGCGCTGACAGCGACTCAGACTCGTTCTGCGCGGGCACCACGACGAACGAGTGCTCGGGGGCGACGGTCAACGCGGGCAGGCGCCTGGCGAGCGCCTGCATGAGCACCGACGACTGCAACGACACCGACCCGCAGCTCTTCCAGCTCCTCTCGACCCGCGGCGACGTCGACGGCGACTCGTTCTGCAGCGGCGCCGCGACGAACGAGTGCTCGAGCGGAGCGGTTGGTGTCGGCCGGCGTCTCGCCAACACCTGCCTCGGAGACGACTGCAACGACGCCAACGCCAGCCTCTTCACCCTCTCGACGTTCATCATCGATGGTGACGGAGACCTTCGCTGCAGCAGCGCCGCGCCTGTCTCGCGATGCGCCGGCAACAGCGCTCCGCCGGGCTTCGCCTTCCCCTTCAACTGCATCACGCAGAACGACTGCAACGACCTGGACCCGGCGCGCTACCAGCTGCTCTCGGTGCGCCCTGACGGCGACAACGACGGCTACTGCGTCGGGCCGGTCACGAGCCAGTGCAGCGGCGCGAGCCCTCCGTCGGGCTTCCGCATGCCGAGCACCTGCAACAGCATCGACGACTGCCGCGACACGAACCCGGCCGCCGGTGCGCAGTGCGTGATCTCGGGTGGCTACCTGACGACGTCGGCGACGAAGAGCTGCCTCCTCATGCCTGTGACCGAGTTCTTCACCGTGAGCGCCATCCTGGTCTGCCCAATCGGCTTCACGCTCGGCACGCTCTCGACCGTTCGCACAGCGGGCAGCGGCAGCTGCACCGCACTCTCGCAGACGTCACTCAGCATGACGTGCAACGGGATCGACGGCGCGACGTGCGCCGTCGTGGGCGCCTGCAACGCACTCTGACGAGGCGAGCGTGGTAGGTCGGCGAGGTCGTGTCGGCGAAGTTCACCCAGGTCTTCGATGAGCGCGCCTTCACGGGCGATGGCCGCGTGGCCTTCCTCGGGCGCTGCTTCATGTACTGGCAAGACGGCACCCGCGCGCTCGGCACCGTCATGTGGGGCAACCCGCTCGAGGCCGACATCGAGCAGATGGTGCCGTTCTTCGAGATCGGCGCCATGCCGCTCTACAGAGGCCACTCGTCCTTCGTCGACGGGCGCCGGCTCGAGTCCATCGACGTACTCGCGTTCAGCAAGCTGCTCGCGTACGTCACGCGCCGCCGCAACGTCTGGGGCCCCAACATCGGGCGACAGGCCGTGCTGCACCCCTCGGGGTTCATCGGCGTGATGGTGGCCGGCGCCCTTCACGTCGCGCGGCCGCCCTACCCGTTCAAGACCTTCGAAGACGACGTCGACGCCTTCGCGTGGAGCGGCGTGCCACGGCTCCGAGCGGCGTACCGCGCGCAGGTCGAGGCCGTCTGCGCCGTGCCCGAGATCGTTCGCGCCGTTCGAGACGCCCTGCGCGAAGGTGGAAGACTCAAGAGCGCCGAGATTGCCGAGCGGCTCAACGTCTCCGAGCGAACGCTGCAACGCCGCCTCGAAGAAGCCGGCACCTCGCTGCGCGCCGAGCAGGAGCTGCACGTCTCGCGATACGTCGAGCAGCTGCTCGCAGGCACCGACCTCACGCTTGATGCCATCGCCGCGATGAGCGGGTTCCACTCGGCCTCGCACCTCGCGCGCCGCTTCAAGCAGACGCACGGGCAGACCCCGGGTGACTGGCGCGCGCGGCACCAGCCGCTGACGACGGGGCGATGAGGGGCTGTACAGTCGGGCCGTGACTCCGCTCGTCTCGCTCGCTGCGCTCGAGGTCGCCTGCGACGAGGGCGTGACGAAACACCTCGAGCGGCTCGAGAACGAGGCGCTGGCCCGGCCGCCGTCGGAGCGCTTCGTGCTCGAGCGGGTGAAAGAAGCCCTCTCGATTCACCTCGCGCTGCTCCAGGAGCGCCCAGACGCCTTGTGGCCGGTGCTCTACGCGCACTGCGCCTTCGTCGACTCGCCCCACGCGCGGACGTTCGGCGTCAGCGCTCCCGGCCCCGACATGCGGGTGTTCGAGCTGGTGGGCCGCTGGCTGTGGGAGCGCCGCGCGTTGCACCCCGACACGCCCTGGCTGCGCGCGTTGACGCCGACGACGTCGTGGGGCGGTGCACTGCTGGCCGAGCTGCGACGCTTCGAGGCGCCGCGCGTGCTCTCGATGACCGAGACCGAGGTCGAGTTCGAGGTGAAGGAGCACGCGTACCGCTGGCGCTTCGGCTCCGGCGAACACTGGACCGTGAAGCGGCCCGGCATTCCCGGGTTGCCGCGAGGGTTCTCGATGCCGCCCGGCGGTGGGCTCACCTTCGTGCGCGACGGCTCGGTGCAGTGGCTCATTCCCGCCGGGTGGACGGTGAGCGACGTCGGCACGCGCGCCGACCGCTTCGTCTGTCAGGGCTCGGACCTCGACGAGACGTTCGCCTTCGTCTTCGACACCCGCACCGGCGAACAACTCGCCAGCGTCGAGCTGCGCGTCTCGGTGCACCCTGCCCTCTCGAGCGATGGCGCCCAGCTCGTCTGGCAAAACCGCGAGGCGGTGAGCGTGCGCACCCTGGCGACGGGGGTCGAACAAGGCGTCAGCGCTCCACCTGCGACGTCACTCGCGGTGAGCCCCTCGGGCCAGCTCGTGTCGACCGTCGAAGAAGGGGTGCTGCGGGTGAGGCGCGTGCAGGCCGCTCCATGGCCGAAGCGCCCCTTCGTCGATCGCGCGCTCACGCCCCTCTTCTCTCCCGATGGCAGCGCACTGCTGCTCGGCCAGTACGTGCTCGACGGCAATGACGGCAGCGTGAAGGCGACGCATTCCCACGTGCACCGCGAGTACCTCGAAGGTGGGCCCGCCCCGTACAGCGTCTTCCTCGGCCGAGAGCGTCTGTGCGTGTCAGAGGCGTTCATCACCGAGACCCTCGAGCTCGCGACACGCCACGCGACCACCTTCGCCGGGGTGCACGCCACCCACTCCAACCGCGTCGCGTGGTCGGGAGACGGGCGCGTCTTCGCGAAGTCCCAGCGGCAAGGCTCGACGGTGACGCTCCACACGCAGCACGGCCAGTCGACGGTCGAAGCGTCAGGCCCGCTCGAGGCCATCGCGCTCGATCAGCTCGGCGCGCAGCTCGCGTTGCTGCACACCGATGGAACCGTCGAGCTGCAGGCGGGTGGAACACGCCTTCGCCGTTTCCCCGGAGCGACCGCCATCGCCTTCATCGCCGACGATCGCGCCATCGCCGTCGGCAGCCGCACCTCGACCGTCGTCATCGGCCTCGACGGCACCGAGCGGTGGAATGCGTCGGAGCCGTTCGCCCCCGTCGGCCCTCGCCGCTCTCGCGCGGAGTGGCTCTCGGGCCTTCGCGCTCCGTCACTGGCCGAGTCGCTCTGGCGGAGCGTCTCCAATGGCTTGCTGGTGATCACGAAAGGCGGTGGCCGGCCTGCGGTGTTCCCTTCGTTCACCTCGGAGTGGGTGCCTTCTCCCTCGGGCGCGACGCTGGTGAACGGCTCCACGCTGCTGACATGGGAGCCCACTTAGAAAAAGTCGAGGCAGGTTGCTTCACCCGCGCCATCCGGCCTACGCCGTCGCACCGCAATGAGCAGCCCCATCAGCATCACCGATCCGACCACCGTTCCGACGTACAGCCCCACCGCCTTTCAACGGTTCATCGAGTCGCTGCTGTTCGATCCGCGAGACGCCGTCTTCGTTCGCCTCTGGCTGCGCTCCCTCGTGCTGGTGGGCTCGGTCATCGGCCTCGTGTTCTGGAAGTTCTCGTGGTGGGCCGCGCCGTTCGTCTTCGCGTTTCAAGTCGCGTGGATGGCGCCTCCCGTCATTCTGATGCTGCACAACACGATGCACCGGCCGTTCTTCAAGCGCTGGCGCTTCATGAACCGCGTGGTGCCGTACACGTCGAGCGCGCTGTTCGGCATTCCGACCGGCTACATGGAGCACCACGTCGGCATGCACCACCAGGAGAACAACCTGCGCGCCGACCTCTCGTCGACGATGCGGTTCGACCGCGACAACTTCTTCCACTGGCTGCTCTACGTCGGCCGCTTCCTCCTCTTCGTTCCCGTCGAGCTCGCGATCTACCTGGTGAAGAAGGGCCGCGCGCCGTTCGCCATTCGCGCCATCTCGAGCGACCTCGTTCACATCCTCACGATGACGGCGCTGTGCTTCGTGAACTGGCAGGCGACGGTGGTGTGCTTCGTGCTGCCGTACCTCGCGGTGCGTCTCGCGATGATGGCGGGCAACTGGGGCCAGCACGCGTTCATCGACCCGTCGCGCCCCGGCGACAGCTACGTCAACAGCATCACGTGCATCAACGCCGCGTACAACGCGCGCTGCTTCAACGACGGGTACCACATCGGTCACCACGTGAAGCAGAACCGCCACTGGGCCGACCTGCCGGGCGACTTCCTCGAGAACCTCGAGCGCTACAAGAAAGAGGGCTGCGTCGTGTTTCACGGCGTCGACTTCTTCATGGTGTCGGTGCTGCTGTGGACGAGGCAGTACAAGTTCCTCGCGTCGCGCTTCGTGCGCATGCCGGGTGACGAGCGCACCGACGCGGAGATCATGGACTTCCTCAAGTCACGCACCCGCGCCATCTCGGAGGACGTGCCCGAGGGCGTGGTGATGAATGCCTGAGGTCTTCACGCTCGACGGCGCGCGCTTCGACGATCTCGACGGCTTCTGGGACGAGGTCGAGCGCGTGCTCATTCCCGGCAAGACGTGGGGTCGAAACCTCGACGCGTTCAGCGACGTGCTGAGCGGCGGGTTCGGACTGCCCGTCGGCGGGTTTCAGGTTCGCTGGGTGAACGCTGCGAAGTCGCGACGCCAGCTCGGCTTCGACGCGACGGTGAAGTGGCTCGAGGCGCGGCTGCCCGAGGTGCACGCGTCGAACCGCGCGGAGTTCTCACGCCGGCTCGAGCACGCGAAGGCACAGCGGGGAGAGACGTTGTTCGAGGCGCTGGTCGACATTCTTCAGCAGACGGGCCACGGCGTGACGCTCGAGCTGGTCGACTGAGTTCACGGCGCTCCGCACGCCAGCCAGTTGGCGAGGTCGGTCTTCTGCTGCGTGGTGAGTGACGTGGAGCCGCGCGGCGGCATCGCGCCGGACGCGACCTCGGAGTCGACCTTGTTCAAGTGCGCCCGCACCAGCGCCGCGCTGGTCAACGAGACTCCGTCAGAGGCGCTCGTCGTTCCGTGACACGAGGTGCAGTTGGCCGTCATGAAGCTCTGCCCGAACGACTCCCAGGTGAGGGTCGAATCGGTCGAGCAGGTGCCCGACGCGCCAACGCCGCACGCAGACAGCGCCACACACGCGACCACGAGAATTCGTTTCATGCCCTGCTGGTGTTCAGGGCCTGCCCAAACCGATCAGCCGCGCGCGGCTTTGAGCGCCGGCCCCATCTCACGCAGACGATCGCTCGCCTGCACCACGGTCTCGATGAGCGCCTTCTGCACGTGCAGGCGGTTCTCGGCCTCGTCCCACACCGCGCTCTGCGGACCGTCGATGATGTCGCCCATCACCTCTTCGCCGCGATGCGCGGGCAGGCAGTGGAGAAAGATCGCGTCCTTCTTCGCGAGCTTCATGAGCGCGGCGTCGACCTGGTAGCCCGCGAGGTCGGCGAGGCGCTTCTTCGACTCGGCCTCCTGGCCCATCGAAGTCCACACGTCGGTGATGATGACGTCGGCGTCTTTCGCGGCCTCGCGTGGGTCGCTCACGAGGTGCACGTGCCCCGGAGCGAGCTTCACGACGTCGTCAGCCGGGTGGTAGCCCTTCGGCGAGGCGAGCTTGAGCTGATAGTCGAACAGCTTCGCGCCCTCGGTGAAGCTGCGGCCCATGTTGCTGGCCGTGTCGCCGATGAACGCGAGCGTTCTGCCCGCGATGGAGCCGAAGCGCTCTTCGATGGTGAAGAGGTCGGTGAGGATCTGCACCGGGTGGCCGCCGTCGGTGAGGCCGTTGATGACGGGCGCGTCGCAGTGCTTCGCGAACTCGGCGATGCGCTCGTCTCCGAAGGTGCGCATCATGACGACGTCGCAGTAACGGCCGGCGACGCGCGCGGTGTCGGCGAGCGGCTCACCACGGGCCATCTGGCTGTTCGCGGCGGAGAGATCGATCGCGTGGCCACCGAGCTGCGCCATTGCGGCCTCGAACGACAGGCGCGTACGCGTCGAGGCCTTCTCGAAGATCATGATCAGCGTGCGGCCGGCCATGGTGTTCACGACGCGGCGCTGCTTGCGGGCCTCCTTCAGCGTGCGGGCGCGGTGGAACAGCGCCTTGTGCTCGTCACTGGAGAGGTCGAACAGGTTCAGGAAATCGCGCTTCATGAGGCCCTCGTCGTGTGAGCGATTCGTATAGCGGAGCGCCGCGAGAAAGGGGCGTGCTCAGTGCGGCAGCAGACGCTTCTTCGCGTCCTCGAGGGTCGTGCGCACGAGCGAGCCGAAGGTGATCGAGA
Organism: Archangium gephyra; assembly: GCA_943370055.1. Taxonomy (GTDB): domain Bacteria; phylum Myxococcota; class Myxococcia; order Myxococcales; family Myxococcaceae; genus Xiheimicrobium; species Xiheimicrobium gephyra_A. Next base: position 46,029 of record CALRPN020000016.1, on the reverse strand, counting down.
CCTCGACCCCACCTGCCGTTCGTCTACCCACGAGGCGGTCGGGAAGCTTGGCCTGCACGCTCGTTCGGCAGACGGCCTGCGCCTTCGAGAGATCGACGAGCGCGATGGTGCCGCTGACCCGACCGCCCTCGAAGCGCTCGTCGTCGAGCATCACGGGAGGTTCCAGCGTGAGCTGATGAACGAGGGCGTGCGTCCACTTCAGGCGACGGCCGCAGACGAACGCGGCGAGGCCTTCATCACGAACCCCCGCGTCGCCGGGGTCGCAGGCAGACCACTCCACCGAGTGAGGAATGAGACCGCCCATGGCCTGCTGGTCCGCCAGCCGTGACGCATCGACGAGGCCGACCTGGTGCACGTCGACCACGAGCCCGGCCGGGCACGCCTCGGGCGCCAGCATGAGCGTCTCGAGTGCCTGGGCGACCTGACTCCGGGCGCGACGCACCGCCCCGGTCACTTCTGATCGCAGCGAGCTCACGACGGTCTTCGCGTCGCCCTTCGGCAAGGACCTGCACTCGTCGAAGTGAAAGGCCTCACCGAGCACTTCCCAGCCGGTTCCGTTCACCAGACACAAGGTGTGGCCAAAGTGGCCCTGCATGAAGTCCGACTCGACGATGACGCGGTTCAACTTGAGGCCCCCGGGGACGAGCTCGATGGGCCCCTCGCACTCGACCTGCGGCCTGAAGCCTCCGTGACCCTCGCCGTGGTGGTACCAGTCCTTCACGATCCAGCAGGCCTCGTCGACGGTGAGTGCCTCTTTCGCCCGCAACGTGGCTGCGCGGGTCTTCGACTCGGAGCGCTCCGTCACCACCTGCTGCCAGCGTCGGTACGCCGCGACACCGACGACTCCGCCCACGACCAGCACGATGGAGAGGATGACGGCCGCGGCCCGCTTGAGTCGTTGCATCAGTCGTCTCCCAGTCGATGGCCTCGGCCCAGAGAATCGAACTCCGCGCGCGCGCGCGAGGCGATTGCTGCCGCGCGTACGGCATCACCGAGACGTGCTCGGAGCTTCGGCAGCAACGGCCCGAAGTCGATCAGGCGACCATCGTCGAGGGCCCGTTCGAACACCTCGGCCAGCCGCTCTGCGGGAACATCGTCGCGGTTCAGCAGCCGAAGGAAGACGTGATCGGGCTCCAGGTGCTCTGGCTCGACGGCGCGACACAGGCCCTGTTGCACGAGCCGAACGAAGGCCGACTGCTGCGCGGGTTCCCGCTGCAACGCCGCCGTCATCGCGGCCTCGAGCGACGACTCGAAGCGCAGAAGCTGCTCGAGCGCCGCGTTCGTCAGCCGCTCGAAGAGTTCGTCAGGCAACGACTCGCAGGCGAACGCGGCGACGAACTCGAAGTCAGGCTTGCCTGCAGGGAACTCGCGATGGAACGCCTCGACCGCGGTGAGCGCCACTTCGATGCGCGACGAATCGCGCGACGTGAGCCCGGTGTTGATCGCCGCGATGCGCTCCCACGGCGCCATGTCAGAGCGAGGAAGCGGCGATCGACTCGAAGAGCTGCCCGAAGCGCGGCACCGACTTCGCCTTGTCACCCAGCGCCTTCGCCTGAGACGAGAGCGCCTCGAGCTGCGCCTTCACCGACGCGGGGCCGGTGCTGCCAGCGCTCTGCTTGCGCGCGACCGCGCCCGACGCCTCGAGCACCGACAACACGTCGGCGTCGATGGCGGGATCGATCGACTTCGCCAGCTCGACCGACGCCTTCGACAACGCGATGCCCTGCTCCTGGCACTTCCGCACGAGCGCGCCGACGTGTTTGTACGCCACGCGAAACGGCATGCCCTTCTTCACCAGCGCCTCGGCGAGATCGGTCGCCTGCGTGAAGCCCTCGTCGAGCCCGGCCCGGCACTTCTCGGCGTTGAACGTCACGTGCGGCAGCGAGAGGCGCAGCACCGACAACACGCCGTGCAGCATCGGCTTCGTCTCGAGCAGCGGGCCGCGGTCTTCCTGCAGGTCGCGGTTGTAGCCGCCGGGCAGGCCCTTCACCGTCGTGAGCAGCCCCATGAGGTTGCCGATGGCGCGCCCCGACTTCCCGCGGATCAGCTCGAACACGTCGGGGTTTTTCTTCTGCGGCATCATCGAGCTGCCCATCGAGATGTCGCCCGAGAGCGTCGCGAAGCCGAACTCCGACGTCGTGAAGTCGATCAGGTCGGTCGACAGCCGGCTCGCGTGCACGAAGAAGCGCGCCGTCGAGTAGAGGTAGTCGAGGGCGAAGTCGCGCTCACCCACCGTGTCGAGGCCGTTCATCGTGAGCCGCGAGAAGCCGAGCAGCCCGCGGGTGACTTCACGATCGATGGCGAGCGAGCTGCCGCTGATGGCGCCACTGCCGAGGGCGAGCGCGTCGGCCTGATCGAGCGCGAAGGTGAACGCCTGCGCGTCACGGAGGAAGGCCGCCCCGTACGACGCGAGCCAGTAGCCGAGCGAGATGGGCTGGGCGCGCTGACGGTGCGTGTACGACGGCATGAGAATGTGGCCGTCCTTCTTCGCGCGCTCGACGACCTCTTCGATCAACTGGGTGAGCGAACCGATGGCGGTGGCGACCGAGTCACGCACGTGGAGCCGCAGATCCGTCGCGACCTGATCATTCCGGCTGCGCGCCGAGTGAAGCAGTGCCGCGGGAGCGCCGATGGTGCGGTTGAGCTCGACCTCGACGGCCATGTGCACGTCTTCTTCGTCGGGCAGCACGAGCGTGCCGGCGTCGTCGCGCTTCCAGAGGTCGACGAGACCATCACGAATGACGCGCGCCTCCTTCGCGGGGATGACGCCGGTGCGACCGAGCATCGTCACGTGCGCCATCGAGCCGAGCAGGTCTTCCTTCAGCAGCTGCCGGTCGAGGCCGAGTGAGGTCGAGAACGCGAGCACCTCGGGCAACAGCCCCGAGCCGCCTGATGCATCTGTCTTCGCGAGCGCCATGGTGAAACTCCTTCTGAGAAGTGGACTCAGCCCAGCGTGACGAGGCTGCCGATGCCCTGGTCGGTGAAGAACTCCGCGATGATGCTGTGCGGCGTGCGGGAGTCGATGACGTGCACGCGCTCGACGCCCCGCTCCAGGGCCGCGATGGCGAACCGGCCCTTGCGCGCGAGGTTCGGCTTGAACGCGTTCGCCGCGATCTTCGCCGCGAGCAGCGTGGTGGTGAGCTGACCGAGCAGCGAGTCGTCTTCGGTGAAGCCCGGCACGCCGACCAGGTACACGAGCTTGGCGGCCTTCGCGGCGACGGCGATCTCACTCGCGACCTGATCGGGCTCGAGCGGAACGGTCGTTCCATCTTCGAGGAAGCCGACGGGAGAGATGACAGGCACGTAGCTGCGCTGCAGGAACAGCTCGAGCAGCTCGGTGTTGATGCTGGTGACCTCACCGCGCGGCGCCTCGATGCTCGAGTCCTTCGCGAGCGTCGACTTGAGAAACGACGCGTCCATTCCCGAGAGGCCGATGGCGTGCGTGCCCGAGCGGTTGAGCAGCGTCACCAACTCGGTGTTCGTCTGGCCGTTGAGCACCATCTCGCGGCTGCGCGTGTCACCCTTCGACGCGCCTTCGGGGCTCTCGCCGTGAACGATGATCGGCACCATGCCGACCGCGCGCAGCAACGACACGTCTTGCGCGATGGAGGCGCGCAGCGAGTCCTTGCCCATCGCCTGCCGGCCGAGCTTCAGCACCACGCGTTTGCCGGCGAAGCGCGAGATGTACGTGAGCGCCTCGGTGACCAGGTTCACCTTGAACTTCGGTGAGTAGTTCGTGAGCCGATCGTCCTTCGCGACGCTGCCATCGGCCGTGGGCACGAGCAGCGAGGTGTAGTCGGCGTTGATCTTCACGTAGTCGTACGAGAGGTCGCAGCCCCAGCCGACGGCAGACTCCGAGCCGGTGCGCAGGTCGATCTCCACCAGCACCTCGGGAGCCCGCATGCGCGCACGCAGGCTCTTGTGACCGGGAACCGATGGGCCCTCGTTGGCGTCGTTGGCGATGAGCGGCCCGGGCGGCTCGCGCGGGTCGAACATGGGCCGGGTGTCGTAGACGCAGATGCCCTGCACCGTGACCTTCGAGGCCGACGGGTCGACGGCGAACTTCTGGCTGCCGCAGCGCGCTCCGACGGTCGCGAGAATGCGGCCCCAGTTCGGGTCGGCGCCGAAGATGGCGGCCTTCACCAGCGTCGAGCCGGCGACGGAGCGCGCGAGATCGGTCGCGACGAGGTGACTGGGCGCGCCACTGACCCGCACCTCGAGCAGCTTCGTCGCGCCTTCACCGTCTCGCGCGACCTCCTTCGCCAGCTCGGCGCAGATCGACTGCAGCTGCACCACGAAGAGGTCGAAGTCGGGGCCGGGCTCCGAAATCTCGGGGTTGCCCAACGCGCCGTTCGCGAGGCCGAGCACCATGTCGTTGGTGCTCATGTCGTTGTCGACGGTGAGGTTGTTGAAGCTGCCGTCCATCGCGCCGACGAGCGCGCGCTGCAGCATCTGGGGAGAGATGGCGACGTCAGTGCAGATGAACGCCAGCGTGCTCGCGAGCTGCGGCGCGATCATGCCCGAGCCCTTGCAGATGGCCGTCAGCCGCCCTTCCTTGCGCGCGAGCTTCACGGTGCGCGAGGCCACCTTGATGTGCGTGTCGGTGGTGAGAATCGCCTCGGCCGCCATCTCGACCGCGGCCTTGAGCTGACCTTTGAGTCTCGGCAGCGCGTCGACGATCTTCTGCTTCGGCAGCCGCTGACCGATGACGCCAGTCGAGGCCATCAGCACGGTCGCGCCGTCGAGCTCGAGCGCCTTGCCGGTTGCGGCGCAGAGCTCGGTCACGTCAGCGAGCCCTTCAGGACCCGTGAGCGCGTTCGCGTTGCCCGAGTTGATCAACACCGCGCGAATGCCGGTGGCAGGGAGCCTCTTCTCGCAGTCGACGATCGGCGCAGCCTTCGCGGCGTTGACGGTGAGCGCGGCGGCAGCGTTGCACGGCCGCTCCGAGACGATGAGGGCGAGGTCCTTCTTGAACGGCTTGATGCCGCTGTGCAGGCCCGAGAACGTGAAACCGCGAGCGATGGGCATCGAGTGGCCGCGACATACGGACCATGTGCACAGATGATCAACCGTTTTCCCGGACTGCACAGCGCCGTTCGAAGTATGTCGCCGACCACTGAGGCCGGCAGCGCGGAGAAGATCCAGGTGCTCGAGCGTCTCGTTGCCGTTCTCGTCGTGGTGATGGCCATCGCGTGTGGCCCGAAGACCGTGGGCCCTGGTGGCTCAGCAGGAGGCATGGGCGGCGGGCTGTCGGCGAGCGCAGGCGGCTCGGCAACGGCCGGAGGAGCTGCTGGAGGTTCGGCAGGTGGGGCCGCGATGGCAGGCGGCTCGGCGGCGGGTGGGTCGACGGCAGGTGGCTCGGCTGGCGGCGAGGTCGACGGCGGCGCTCCGACAAACTGTGTCGTGGCCCGCTCGACGACCTGCGGAAGTGACTGTGAAGCGCGTCTCATTCTCCCCGGAGCGACCGACCGCTACTGCACCATGCAGTGCTCGACCGACGACGAGTGCCGCCCCTACGGCGCCACGCTCGGCTGCTCGCTCATCACCGGTGGAGCGTGCACGCCGCGCTGCACCAGCCACACCCAGTGCCGCATGGCGGGCTTCGGCTACTGCGACCTCGACGGCGGAACCTGCGACACGTTCCCCAACTGCAAGACCACGCCTGAGTGTGTCGCGCTCGGCTTCCGCACCTGCGACACGCAGAGCGAGCTGTGTTTCTGAGTTGATCGCCCGCAGGGCGCCATGAACTGTTTTCGAGCCATTCCCCGACGACCGGGTAGAAGGCGCTCATGGGCATCAAACGCATCGCGATCAACACCGGAGGCGGAGACGCACCGGGCCTGAACGCCGTCATTCGTGCAGCGACCCTCGCCGCCATCAACCACGGCTGGGAGTGTTACGGCCTGCGTGACGGCTTCAACGGCATCTTCTTCCCCGAGCGCTACGAAGACGGTGGTGCGGTTCGCCTCACGCGCGATCGCGTGCGCGGCATCGCCCACCTCGGCGGCACCATTCTCGGCACCACGAACCGCGGCAACCCGCTCAAGTACCCGCTCCACATGCCCGACGGCACCGTGAAGGAGATCGACCGCTCGGACGAGATCGTCGAGTACTTCGCGAAGAAGCAGATCGACGCCCTCATCTCCATCGGCGGCGACGGCTCGCTCACCATCGCGCACGCGCTCGCGAAGAAGGGCCTGCGCGTCGTCGGCGTGCCGAAGACCATCGACAACGACCTGGACAAGACGTTCACCACGTTCGGCTTCGACACCGCCGTCGCCTTCGCGACCGAGTGCCTCGACCGCCTGCACACCACGGCCGAGAGCCACCAGCGCCTGATGGTCGTCGAGATGATGGGTCGCTACGCCGGGTGGATTGCCCTGCACTCGGGCATCTCGGGCGGCGCGCACGCGATTCTGCTGCCCGAGATTCCGTTCAACATCGACATCGTCGCCGAGAAGATTCGCCAGCGTGACGAGTATGGCCGCGGCTACTCGCTCGTCGTCGTCGCCGAAGGGGCGAAGGTCATCGACGGCCAGCTGTCGGTGCTCGCGCAGGCCGAGGTCGGTCAGGCCGAGCGTCTCGGCGGCATCGGGGAGCAGGTCGCCCGCGCGCTCGCGAAGAAGACGGGCAAAGACACGCGCACCGTCGTGCTGGGTCACCTCGTGCGTGGCGGCAGTCCGACCTCGTTCGACCGCCTCGCCGCCCTTCGTTTTGGAGCCGCCGCGGTGCGCGCGCTCGCGGAAGGCCAGAGCAACATCATGGTCAGCCTCGCGCACCCGAACGTTCAATACGTGCCGCTCGAGCAGGTCGCCGGCCGCATGAAGGCGGTTCCCCTCGACAGCGACACGCTGATGACGGGCCGTGACATGGGCATCAGCTTCGGTGACTGAGGTCAGGTTCGCGGCGACGTGTATGAAGCGCGAGTGACCACCACTCGCAGCTTCACGTTCGAAGAAGGCAATTCTCGAAAGTTCTGGGAAGTCAGCACGAACGGCTCCGCGCTCACGGTGCGCTTCGGCCGCATCGGCACCGACGGCCAGACCCAGCTGAAGTCGTTCTCGTCGCCTGACGCTGCACAGGCCGAGGCCGCGAAGCTGATCGGCTCGAAGCTGAAGAAGGGCTACGTCGAAGGTGGTGCCGCGCCGAAGGCCGTGAAGGCAGCGAAGGTCGCGAAAGCGGGGCCGACGAAGAAGGTCGACGCGAAGTCCCTCGTGCGCGCCATCGAGCTCGGCCTCGTGCCCAAAGCGAAGCAGCTCGTGAAGCCGGGCGTCGACGTGAACGTGACGGTCACGCAGAAGTACGGCGTGAAGACGACGCCGCTGCTCGCCGCCGTGCAGAAGGAGTCGTACGAGCTGGTCGACCTGCTGCTGAACGCGGGCGCCTCGTTGAAGGTGACCGACACCTATGGCCGCGCACCGCTCCACATCACGCAGGACGTGAAGCTGCAGAAGCGGCTGCTCGAGGCCGGCGCCGACGTGAAGGAGCGCGCGAAGTCGGGCTTCACGCCGCTGCACGCCGCTGCCACCGAGAACGCGCTCGAGAGCGTCGAACTGCTGATCGCCCATGGCGCAGATCTCGAAGCACGCGATGAAAGGAAGCGAACGCCGTACGCCGCGGCGAGCTCACGCGAGGTGCGGCAGCTGCTGAAGAAGCACGGCGCTCGTGGGCTCGACGCGACGAATGGCCACGCGCTGAAGCCAAAGTCCCGCAAAGGAACGCTCGACGAAGTCGAAGTCGATGATCACGCGCTCGGGGTCGACGCTGCAGGCAACGTCTGGTTCGCGGGCCATGTTGGCCTTCAGCGGTGGGACGGTAAGTCGCTCACGATTTTCGAGTTCGTCGAGAGCTTCGCGGTCGATCGCATCTTCGCGGGCGTGAACGGGCTGCTCTTCTTCTCGACGAACTGGGGCATCGTCACCTTCGATGGCAAGGCGTGGCGGCTCGTGTCGAGCAGTGACTCCGAGCTGCACGACAACCACATCACCGACTTCGCGGTCGATCGCAAAGGCCTCGCGTACGCCCTGGGCTACGGCCGAGAGAAGAAGGTCGATCGACCCATCTCGCGCTACGACGGCACGGGTGTGACGGTGCTCTCGGCGGGCCTCGAGCTGCCGAAAGGCCTCGAGATCAACACGGTGGCCTTCGACGCGAAGAACCAGCTCGTGTTCGCGACGAAGAAGGGCGTGCGGTTTCCCAACGGCAAGCTGTGGGCGCCCGGCGACCGTGACGTCGCGAACGTCATCATCGATGGCGAGACGACCTGGGCCGACTGCGGCTACTTCGGGCTGTTTCGTCAGCGCGCGGGGAAGACCCGCAAGTTCGATCTCGAAGAGGGCGTGAACACGCTGTGTCTCGCGGGCAAGACGATGTGGGTCGGCAACTCGGGCGGGCTGCATCGCATCGACGGCGACGCGCTGGCTCACGTCGGGCTCGCGGACGACGGCGTCGAAGAGCTCGCGCTCGGCCGTGACGGTACGGTGTGGATCAACTCCGGCAGCAAGCTGTTCAGCGTGAAGGCCGACGGCATCGTGCGCTCCCTCGACGGAAAGCCCGTGAGCGCTACGCAAGAAGAAGAGGAAGCAGTCGTCGCTCCGAAGAAGGCCCGCAAGCTCGCCGCGCTGCCGACGAAGGCGTTCATCGACGAGGCGAAGCTGCCGAAGGAGATCGCGAAGGCGCTCGCCGTCGACGTCGCGGGTCTTCCGCTCGCGCGCTTCGTGCGTCCCGCGATTGGGTTCGAGGTGGGCAAGCCCGTGTCCGCAGCGGTCGGAGCCTCGAAGCTCGGTGGCCGCCCCGATCTCGCCGATGGCAAGTGGCCCGCGGCCGACGGAGAGGCGCTGCCCTTCCTGCTTCAGATCTCCCTCGCTGACGTCACCGCGTTCGATCTCGAAGGGCTGCTGCCGAAGAAGGGCCTGCTCTCGTTGTTCTGCGAGACCGTACCCGACGAGCTCGAGGCCTCTGCCGTGCGCTTCACGACCGCGAAGACGACGCGCGCCGAGTGGCCCGAAGAGCTCGAAGACCGAAAAGACGAAGACGACTTCGTGGCCCAGCTGCCCGACTGCGCGCTCTCGTTCTACGGAACGTGGACCCTGCCCTCATTCGAGTACCTCTCGCGCTACGCCGAGCTCAGCGACCAACATCGCGACGCGCTCGACGCGGTGAACGAGGCCCTGCACGCGAAAGATCCAAAAGGCTCGTCCACCACGCGCCTGCTCGGCTGGCCGGTGACGCTGCAGGGCGAGATCGTCGAGAGCGGAGACACGGTGATCCTCATTCAGCTCGACGGCTCGATGAAGGCGCCGAAGGGGCTCGCGCAGGTGTTCTCGCAGTGGGGAGAAGGCATGGCCCACGTGCTGATCAGCGCGAAGGACCTCGCGGCGCAGAAGTTCGAGAACGCAGAAGCGACGCTCGCGTTCACCTGATCAGAGCAGGCCGGTCGTCTCGGGCCAGCCCATCACGAGGTTCAGGTTCTGCACGGCCTGGCTCGCGGCGCCCTTCTGCAGATTGTCGATGGCCGAGATGGCGACGCAGCGTCTGCCCTTCACGCTGACGCCGATGGTGGTCTTCGGTGTGTTCACCACGTCGGCGATGCGCACGGCCTCGGCGTTCGCCATCAGCTTCACCAGCGGCTCCTTCGCGTACGCGCGCTCGTAGGCCTGGCTGACTTCCGCGGCTCCGACGCCGTCCTTCAGCGTCACCACGGCCGTCGAGAGAATGCCGCGCTTCATCGGCAACAGGTGCGGCGTGAAGACGAGCGACACCGGCTGGCCCGCGACCGTCGAGAGCGTCTGCTCGATCTCGGGCGTGTGCTGATGCGAGAGCACCTTGTACGCGCGGAAGTCGGCGTCGATCTCCATGAAGGTGAAGTCCTCGCTCGCTTTCCGGCCCGCGCCCGAGACGCCTGACGCCGCGCTGATGACGATGGAGTCGAGGTCGATGAGCCCCTGCTTCACGAGCGGAGCCACCGACAACGCCGCCGCCGTCGCGTAGCAGCCCGGGTTCGCGATGAAGCGCTGGCCCACGATGCGCTCACGGAACAGCTCGGGCATGCCGTACGCCGACTGCTGCAGGAGCGCCGGCTCAGGGTGCGTGAACTTGTAGAACGAGGGGTAGAGCGAGGCGTCACGCAGGCGGAACGTACCGGCGAGATCGATGACGCGGGTCTTCGGCAGCAGCTTCGGCGCGAGCTCGAGCGACGTCTCGGCCGGCGTCGCGAGGAAGACGACCTCACACTGCGACGCGCGCTCGAGACCGGCCTCCACCGACACGTACTGGGTGGCGCCCTCTTTCACCGCGACGCCGACGCGCGCCTCGACCTGCTGCCCGACCCAGCGATCCGACGTGAGGAAGTCGAGCGTCACCCGCTCGTGGCCGAGCAGGAGCTTCGTGAGATCCAACCCCGAGTAGCCCGAGGCTCCGACGATGCCGACGCGTGCGCGAGTCATGAAACGCACATACGCAGCCGCGCGGCTCGACTTCAACCACCTCGTCGAACCACTCCGGGAGTCGCCTTCACCAGCTCGAGCACCGAGCGCGCGTGGCGAAGCAGGCGTTCACCTTCTTGCGTGAGCTGCATGCCGCGCGTGCTTCGCTCGAACAACTTCGCGCGCAGCTCGTCTTCGAGCGCGCGAATCTGCCTCGTCATCGGAGGCTGAGAGACGAAGCACTCCTCGGCCGCGCGCGTGACGCTGCCATTCTCGGCGACGGCGACGAAGTACTCGAGCTGCGTGAGGCTCATGGCACCGTGAGGATAGCGGTTCCTCCAGCGCCAAGCGCCATACCCAATCGGTATTGGCGCCACGGGCTGCCAGCCGCGATTCATCAACCCGTGCCACGGAGACTCACCGAGAAGGAGCTGCCGCACTTTCGCCGCGCTGGCCAGCTCGCCGCCAACACACTCGCCCTGGTGGGTTCACGCTTGAGACCCGGCATCAGCACCGCCGACATCGACACGTGGGTGCGAGAAGACACGCTCCGCAACGGCGCGAGGCCAAGTCAGCTCGGGTATCACGGCTTCCCCGCAGCGGTGTGCACGAGCCGCAACGAGGTCGTCTGTCACGGCGTGCCAAGCGAAACCGAGGTCCTTTGCGACGGAGACATCATCAACGTCGACGTCACGAGTGAGCTCGGAGGCTGGCACGGTGACACCTCGGCCACGTTCTGCATCGGTGAGGTCTCGAGCGAGGCGCGCCATGTCGTCGAGACGGCGCGACGCTGTCTCGAAGCCGGCATCGCTGTTGTTCGCCACGGCGCCCACCTCGGAGACATCGGCGCCGCCATCGAGGCGCTGGCGAAGGAAGCGAGCTGCGATGTGGTGCGTGAGTGGGGCGGCCATGGCATCGGGCGGCAGATGCACCTCGAACCGCACGTCTCTCACGTCGGCCGCAGAGGCACCGGGCTCAAGTTGAAGACGGGCATGGCCTTCACCATCGAGCCGATGATCACCCTGGGGAGGCCCGAGACGCGCGTGCTCTCCGATGGATGGACGGTGGTGACCCTCGATGGCCGCTGGTCGGCGCAGTTCGAGCACACCGTCGTGGTGACGCCGACTGGCTGCGAGGTGCTCACCGCGAACGCCATCGACCACAGCTGAGTTTCCGGTGCGCGTGTGAAGCGGCGGCCCATCGGCCTTTGGGCCTGCGCTCATCGCCGGGAGAGTGGAGCAGAAACCGCAGCGCGACTGGCAAACCGCACCAGGAATTCCACGGCGCTGGAGGTATCTTCTCAGCGGCCGGGGCCGAGCAGAAACCGCAGCGCGACTGGCAGCCGCTGCGCCCAGTACGCCTCACTGTGCGTCGCGCCGCTCTGCACCACGTACTTGAGCGTGGCGTCGTCGGCATAGCCGCGATCTCTCCACGCCTGCGCGAGCTCGGCCGTGTTCGTCACGTCATCCATCGAGTTCCCCGCGTTGCCGCTGTCGACGTAGACCTTGAGCGGCCGAAGGGGCGCCGCGCGCAGGGTCGAGACGGATCCGAGAATCCAACGGTTGTCCCACCACGTCGACGGAGACATCGCGCCCACGTTGCCGAACACCTCGGGCTTCTGAACGCCCGCGTACGTCGAGATGAGCCCACCCAGCGACGAGCCGATCACGACGGTGCTCTCGCGATCGAACCTCGTGCGGTACTCGCGATCGACCGCCGGCTTGAGCTCGTCGACGAGGAAGCGCAGGTACGTCGCGCCCTGCCCGCCGCCGTACTGCATGGTGCTCGTCGGCGTGTACTCGTCGATGCGCGCGGCCGTGTTCTCGGGCCCCACCACGATGGCCTCGGCGATGAAGCCGTCGTTGGCCGTGCGATTCATCGTCTCGTCGACCTGCCACTCGGTGCCGCCGAACGCGGTGGACGCGTCGAAGAGGTTCTGCCCGTCGTGCATGTAGACGACCGGCGCGCGGAACGTCGTGTTCTCGAGGTACGTCGGCGGCAGGTACACCCAGACCCCGCGCGTGTTGCCGAGCGCCGTGCTGCGGAAGTCGACCCAGCGCCGCGAGACCTCGCCCGTGTCGCGGAAGAAGCGGGGGAACACGTCGAGCGTCGTGCCCGGCTTCACGACGAAGTTGGGGCCCTTCGACCACTCCGTCTCGTCGAGCCGCGGCTTGAACTCGAGGTCCATCGCGAGGGCGGGCACCGAGTACGTCCACGTCTCTGCGTCGACCTGCTGCATCGCGACGCCAGCGGTCCACGAGAGCGGAGCCAGCGCTCCCCTCAGGAACATGCGCCGCGTGCCCGTCGGGTAGTGCACCCGAATCGTGGTCGTCGTCGAGACGCCCGCGTCGACGACCGTGCCGCCGCCCGACATGCCTCCCGCAGCGACGAAGCCACCGGCCGAACCGCCAGCCGTGCCGCCGCCATTCGCGAAGCCGCCCCCAAACCCGCCCAGCCCACCACCCATCGACCCCGCGTCGACGGCCAGCGGCTGCGGGCTGCACGCCGTGAAGGCGATGAGAAGACAGCTGACGACGAAACGCATGCGAGGCGCTTAGCCCTGGGCAAGAGAGCCGTCGACCTCGCCTGCCGAGACCGTGCGCGACGCAACGGAAATCGAAGCCCATGGTGGCAAGTCAAGACTGGGCTCAGCCGCCGTCCTGGGCGACACTCCGAGGCCCGATGGCAGAGCAGGTTCGTTGCGGTGTGACGTTCGACACGCCCGCCGATCTCCAGGCGGGTGTCGGTGCACGCCTCGAACAGAGTGAAGTCTTCGTGCCGTGGCCCGACGAGGTGAGTGACGGCTCCGAGGCGGCCATCGACGTGATGCTGGCCAATGGCTCTCGCGTCGAGCTGCTCGGCCTCGTGAAGGGCTCTGACTTCGACGACAGCGGCAACGTCGGGCTCGCCATCACGCTGACCGAAGACTCGGTGAAGACGCTCAAGGAGTTCGTCGCGGCCATGTTGACGCCGCCCGAGAGCCGCCCGTCAGGCCTCTTCGCCACCACCCGCTTCACGCGGCCGAAGACGATTCGCACCGCCGACGGCAAGGTCATCACCGCACCGGGAGAGCACGTCGAAGAGCCGTTGCTCGAGCCGGGCACGCTGCTCGAGGAGCGCTTCCGCATCGAGGCGCACATCGCGTCGGGCGGCATGGGTGAGGTGTATCGGGCCGCGCACGTTCACCTGAAGCGCTCGGTCGCGCTCAAGCTGCTCAAGCGCGCGCTGGCGAGCGACCCCGAGATGTGGACGCGGTTTCAGCGCGAGGCCGAGCTCGTCAGTCAGCTCGAGAACCCCCACGTCGTGCGCGTCTTCGACTTCGGCCGCACGCAGGCTGGCCAGCCCTTCCTCGCGATGGAGTACGTCGAGGGCACGCCGCTCGACGCAGAGGTGGCCCGCGGCGCGCTCGAGCCCCGACGCGTCGTCGACATCATCTCGCAGGTCTGCGACGGCCTCGTCGAGGCGCACGCGCTCGGCATCGTTCACCGCGATCTCAAGCCGCCCAACATCGTGCTCGGCAAGAAGCGTGACGGCAGCGAGCTCGCCAAGATCCTCGACTTCGGCATCGCGCGCGCGACCGACAAGAAGGGTGATGGAAAAGAGCGGCTCACCCAGGCGGGAATGGTCGTCGGCACGCCGATGTACCTGTCACCGGAGCAGGCGCTGGGAGGCGCGCTCGACGAGCGCACCGACATCTACTCGCTGGGCTGTGTCACCTATGAACTGCTGACGGGAACGCCTCCATTCTCGGCGCCCGAGCTCACGCAGGTCATCGGCATGCACCTCACCCAGGCGCCCGACGAGCTGGCGAAGCGACGAGGCGACCTCGCGCGATTCAAGCCCCTCACCGACGCGGTGCTGAAGGCGCTGTCGAAGAACAAGGCAGACCGATTCGCGAGCGCCGCAGAGTTCGCGAAGGCCCTGCAGACGGGGCTGACCCAGTCGGAGCAGGGCGCAGGCGTCACCGGCGCCGAGGTGTGGCCTCCCGCGCCCAGCGTCGACGACGCGTGGCCTCCTGCCGCTCCGAGCGCACCCGTGCCTGCGCGCGCCACGCCTCAGCCGATGGCCGCAGCGCCTGCCATCGCGCCGCCTCCAGCCGCTGACGACTTCTTCTCTTCGAAGTCGGGCCCGGTGACGCCCGGCGCGCAACCGGCGCACGCGCCCGTCTCGTCGCGAAGAACCCGCCTCGAGGCGCTCGGGTTGCCGCTCTCTGCCGCGGTGCTCGACGATCTCGTGAAGGGTCGCGAGGGCTTCGGCGTCACCGGCAACCGACTGCTCGTCGTGCACCTCGAGATTCTGGGGGCGCCCGTGCGCTCCCCTCGCGCGAAGCGGTGCATCGCCCGCGCGCTCATGACGTCACGGGCGTGGGGCGCGGCGGTCGATCTCGTCGAAGACGATCGCGCCGTGCTGCTGTTCGGCGGTGAGGCGCTCGCGACGACGGCCCGAACGGTCACCGCGCTGCTCGCCATTCGAGACGCCGTGGCCGACGAAGCCTCACGCGCGCCTGACGCAGGCCCGGGCGCTATCCGCGCGGCCGTCATTCAGGCGTCGACGCGCACCGACCTCGACCACGACATCGACGAGCGGGTGACGAAGAAGGCGCAGGTGCTGGCGGCGAAGGTCGCAGCGGGCTCCATTCTCGTCGAGCGGCAGCTCGGGGCCGAGTGCGCCGACGTGGTCGAGACGAAGGTGGTCGAGCAGCTCGACGCGCTCGAAGTGACGGGCCGGCGCTCTCGCATGAGCGCGCAGGCCGCCAACGCGCCCCTCATCGGTCGTGAAGGCATCTTGCAGCTGCTCGACAAGCGGCTGCTCAGCCTGGCCGGCGGTGTGGTGGCCCCCTTCCTCGTGCGCGCGCCGCGTGGCTCTGGCCGCTCGTCACTCATCGCCGAGCTCGCGACGCGTGGGCGAAACAAGGGCTCGGTCGTCGGCATCGCGAGAAGCCCGACCTCGCTTCGAGAGGTGCCCTTCGGCGCCATCACCGAGCTCATCTGCGCCGTCACGGGCGTCCCTCCCGACTCCCGCACGACGTCGCTGCGTGCTGCCCTCGAGAAGCTCGCGCTGCCCGAGTCGACGCTCACCGCGGTGCTCGTCATCTGCGGCGTCGTTCAGCTGCCTCACCCCTTCACGGCGGGCCAGGCGGCGCAGGCGCTGCGAGCGGTGCTGCGCGCCGGCGCCAGCGGCCGCACCGTGCTGCTGCTCTTCGATGGCATCGAGGCCTTCGATGGGCCGAGCGTCGAGACGTTCCGCGAGCTCGTCATGCACGCCGCGCCGAAAGAGCTCACCATCGGCTTCGTCGACCCCGAGATCCCGATGGATCGACTGGGCTCGGTGCCCTCGGCCGACGTCACGGCGATGACCCGCGCCGACGTCGCGCAGTGGCTGACGGCGACGCTCGCCCTGCCTCCAGCCTCAGGGCTCACCGAGAAGCTGTTCGCGGCGTCGGGCGGCGTGCCGGGACGAATCGTCGACCTCACGTGGTGGATGCACGATCGTGGACTCCTGCGTCAGCAGGCCGGCCAGTCGACCCTCATCGGCGACGTCCCCCAGATGGACGCTGACGGCATCACCCGGGCCCGGCTCGCGACGATGCCCATCGAGGTGGTGCGGTTGCTCGAAGCCGCTGCGCTGTGTGGAGACTCGTTCGAAGGCTCGCAGGTGAGCATCGCGCTGCCGAAGGTGACTCCGCAGGCGCTGCAGTTCGCGTTGCAGAGCCGGTTGCTCAAGAGCGCGGGGCCACGGCGATGGGCGTTCGCGTCGACGCGGCTGCAGAAGATCGTGCTCGAGACCTCGTCACCCGAGCGGCTCTTCATGCATCAGCGGCTCGCCGCGGCTCTGGTGGAACAGGCCCGCAACGCGCCAGCCTCCATCGATCCCGTGAAGCTGGGTGGACACCTGAACGCAGCCAAGGACGGTGTGCGCGCCGCAGCGCTGTGGAAACACGCCGCCGAGACCGCGCTCGCTCGCCGTGCGCTGCGCGATGCCATCACCGCCGTGCGTGGGTGGGTCGAAGCGCTGGGCCAGACGACGCCGGTGACGCCCGAGCTCAAACGAGGTCGCGTCGATGCCCTCGCCCGCGCCGCCGGCATGGCGTTGTCGATGCAAGATGCTGCGCTGGCGCGAACGCTGGTCGATGAAGCCGTCGCGCTCCAGCAGGGGCAGGAGCTGGGCTCGCCCGAGCTCGCGCTGTCTCTCGCGCGCGTGCATCGAAGTGAAGCCCGACGCGCCCGTGCGGCGGAAGCGCTGGCGCTCGCCGAGACCCGTGCCGGAGACACGCCGTTCATGGCGCTCGTCGACGCCGAACGCGCCGAAGCGAGGGAGCAGGAAGGCGATCTTCCCGCGGCCGTGCTGGCCTGGGAGTCGAGCCTGCAGCGCTCCGACGCTGCCGATGAGCTGGCGCGCTGGCACGGAGAGGTGAACCTGACGGCGCGGGTCGAGGCGCGGCTCGCGGGCGCGAAGCTGATGCGAAAAGAGTCTGGCGGCGCGCGGGCGCTGCTCGAGAAGTCCCTCGAGCGGTGGCGTCAGGCGAACTGGCCGTCGGCCGAGGCGCGCGTGCTCGCGAACCTGGGCACACTCTGCGTGCAGACGAACCAGCTCGTCGAAGCAAGCCGCCACTTCGAAGCGGCGGCGGTGGCGGGCGCGGCGTCGGGCGATCTGCTCTTCCAGGCGAAGATGCTGTTGCAGCAGGCCCGCGTGTCGAAGCGTCAGGGGCAGGCGCCTCAGGCGAAGCAGCTGGCCCATCAGGCGCGATCGTTGTGCGTCGATCTCGGCTGGGAAGAAGGCCGGCTGCAGGCCGAAGGCATCTGAACCGGGCCGAGGCGGTCTTCGTCGACACGCTTCACGCAGCTCCGGTCGCGCCGTGACTTCGTTGAAGCGTCGCGTCGAGCCGTCGGAATTCCCCCGAGAGCAGTGCTTGGCCGGCGGCGAAGACATTCGGGCTCGCCAATCCGTGGAGGGATTCCTTTCGGGCTCGCTCAGTCCACGGGGGAGTACTTTCGGGTCGCTCAGTCCACGCGGGGAATCCTCTCGGGCTCGTTCAGTCCGGCGGAGAAGACTTTTCGAGTCTCGGAGGCCCGTGCTGATTCCCCGCGGCCCTTGCGAGCCCCTCCGGAGATTCTCCACGGCGTTCTCGCCCCGCCGGAGTCTCTCCTCAGCCCCGGAACGCGCCCTGGCGAGCGGCGACGAGACCAGCGACGCTCTTCGGGCTGCCGACAAGCGTGACCTTCGCCACAGCCAGTCCGTCGCCTGGCCGCACGCGCTCCGTCGAATTGGAGCTACGCCTTCGGCAACAACACCACCGAGCCCGTCGTCTGCCGTGCCTCGAGCGCGCGATGCGCATCGGCGACCTGACTCAACGGGAACGTCGTCGGAGCCTTCACCTTCACCACGCCGCGCAGCACGACGTCGAACAGCGCCGAAGACGACTCCTCCAGCTCGCCGCGCGTGTGCGTGTACGCGTGCATCGATGGTCGCGTGATGTACAGCGAGCGCGCACCGCCAATCGTCGACAGTGCGATGGGGTCGGGCATGCCTGATGACTGGCCGAAGCTGACGAGCAACCCGCGGGCTTTGAGCGAATCGAGCGAAGCCTTCAGCGTGTCTTTGCCCACCGAGTCGTAGACCACGTCGGCGCCGTGCCCGTTCGAGAGCCGCTTCACCTCGTCGACCAGCGACTGCTCCGAGAGCACCACGACATGATGGGCGCCCGACTCCGTCGCGAGCTGGACCTTCTCCCGCCGCCCCACCACGCCGATGACGGTCGCGCCGAGGTGACGCGCCCACTGACAGGCGAGCTGACCGACGCCACCGGCCGCGGCGTGCACCACCACGAGCTCACCGGGCTTCACGACGTGACAGCGGCGCACGAGGTACTCCGCCGTCATTCCCTTCAGCATGATGGCCGCGGCAGTGACGTCGGTGACGCCATCGGGCAGCGCGACCGCTTTGTCCGCAGGCAGCACCCGAACGCTCGCGTACCCACCGAGCGCCCCTGCGTACGCGACGCGCTGGCCGACGTTCAGCGTGGCCACTCCAGAGCCGACCGCGGTGACGACGCCAGCGCCTTCCTGCCCGCCGATGAACGGCAGCGGCGAGGGGTACAACCCGGAGCGCAGGTAGACGTCGATGAAGTTGAGCCCGACAGCGGTCTGCTCGACCTGCACTTCGCCGGGGCCGGGCGACGGAGCGGGCTCCTGCTCCACCGTCAGCACCTCGGGCCCACCGGTCTTGTGCACGCGCACGACAGTTCGGTTCATGAGCGTGAATCTGCCTCACAACGCGTTCCCAGTTCGACTCCCGCCTCCGCTCGCCACATTCGCCGTGGCTGCAGGTCGGCAGGTTCGGCGGAGCCACCGCTCATCAGGCTCGCTCCGTCTTCGTCTCACTCGGACCGGTGGTGACGGCCCTTGTTGCCGCGGCCGCGCAGCTCGGCGCCGACCTTCGCGAGCACCACGGCGAGCTTCGCGCGCTTCTGCGGCGGCTGCCCTTCACCGAGCGTGGCGAACAGCTCCTTGTCGAGCTGGGCCATCTGCACGCGCCCGTCGAGCACCTTCTGCACGTTCGCGTCGAGCGCCGTGAGCGCCGCCGCGTCACCGTCGGCCGCAGCCTTCACCGCGCGCATCGCCTCGCCCATCGCTTCGCGCACCGGCCGCCGCTTCTCGTCGAGCGCCTTCACCTTGTCGGCCACCTTCAGGGCCTGGGCCTCGTTGAGCTCGAGCGCTTCGGCGACGGCCACGACGAGCATCATGCGGCCCTGTCGGGCGTGCTCCTCCTGCCGCTCCTCACGGTCTTCAGCCTTGTCCCACTTCGCCGGCCCCGTCTTGCCAGGCCCTGCGAACGCCAGCGTCGAGACCATCATCACTGCCACCATCAGCTTCTGCATCATGGGTCTTCTCCTTCGGGAAGTTCCGGCCACGTCACCTCGAAGAACACGTCATCGGCCGAGAGGTTGGGTTCGTTGATTTCGGCGGTCGCCAGTTGAACGGCCGGGCGCTCCACCACGCGCTCGACGATGACCTCGCGCACGGGCCGAGCAGTCCAGAAGCCCGCGGTGGCGATGAGGGCACCGAAGCCTGCGGCCGCGGCATACCCGAGCCAGCTCTGGCGGCTGCGCTGACGCTTTCGCCACTCGGTCCACGTCGCCTCCGGCAGCCCGTCGAGTGCCGTGCGCTCCGCAGTCGACGGCTCAGGCAGCGCAGCGATGGCAGACACCATGCCCAGGTCGCGCTGAAACGCCTGACACGAAGCGCACGTCGTGAGGTGGGCCCGCACCTCAGCGCTGAGCTCGGGCTCGAGCAACGCGAGTTCGACCTGTTCGCAGTTCATGACTGACCTTTCGGAGCATTCGGCGCGGTGGAGAGCGTGTGCACCTCGTCGCGCAGCCGCTTCACGGCGTAGTGAAAGTGGGACTTCGCGTTGCCTTCGCTGATGCCCAACGTCTCGGCGATCTCCTGGAATGGCAGGCCGCCGTCGATGCGAAGCGTGAAAACCTCGCGCTGACGTTTGGGCAGCACGGTGACGGCGCGGCGGGTGAGCGCCTCAGCCTCTGCGCGCTCGAGCACGGCGTGCGGATCGGGAGGCCGCTCGGTCGCGGTCTCGACGGCCTCGAGCGGCGCCCTCGCCCACCGCGAGCCATCACGCACCTGGTTCTTCCCGAGGTTGATGGCGATGCGCAGCAGCCACGCCTTGAAGGGAATCTCTCCCGGCGCGGCGGCGAGTCTGGGCAGCGTGCGACCAGCCGCCTCGAAGGCCTGCAGGAACGCGCGCTGCGTGAGGTCTCTGGCCTCGTCAGGCGTCGCCGCGTACCGGCGCACCAGGCGAAACACCATCTCCTGGTGACGGCGCATGAGCTCGCCGAAGGCGTTCTTGTCGCCCTCCAGAAAGGCCGCACAGAGCGCGCCATCCGTCTGAATTGGCGGGGGCACGAGCCGCAGCGCTGGCGGAGACCGAATCGTCACGAACCCTCAACACCCCACCCTTTGAAAGGTCAAAGCCGCTGGCGCTAGGGTGCCGCCCATGAACGCCAACTCGACGGAGCATCGCACGGGGGACGAGCCTGGCGGCGGGGGCAGCGAGCCGGTTCGGCCCGGCTACGTGAGGCCCACCACGTCCCCCATCGTTCGAACCAGCCGCCTTCACTTCGACGTCGACCCGACGTTGCCCGAGATCGTGGCCTACGCCGACGCGCGTGGCTGGCTCGCCAGGGGCTTCGACGTGCTGACGGTGGCCTGGCAGGAGCTGCACTGGACGGTCGACGGTTGGAAGACCACCCACAAGCTCTCGTCACACGACGTGCCCTGCCCCATCACGGCTGGCTTCTTCACGCTGCCAGTAAAAGCAGGCACGACGGTGGAGTTCGCGCTGCACGTCGGCCTGAAGTGCCGGGCCGCTCAGGATGCAGCCGGAGCCCGCGACATCGGCGAGCTCTGGTTCAACGATGACGGGAAGAACTACCGCCAGGTCACGAAATAGAGCGAACGCCGAGCACCGGCGTCGCCGGCCTGGGCTTCGGCTCGTCAGGCAACCGATTCAGCAGCTGCACGGCGGGGAACCACTGCTTGCCGTCGCGCGAGAGCCGCGTGGTGTTGGTGATGACGCCCTCGCGGAACAGCTGACGGATCTGCTCCGGGCTGTGCGGCGCGTCACCACGACCTTCGACGATGAAACGAAGATGCTCCATGAATCACGCCCCCGAAGTCAGGTGAACAGTGTCACCCAATCTGGCTTGTGCTGTCAGCTCCTCCCGACACATGGGAGGTGGGCGGATCGGGACGAGACGTTACTGATCAGCGTCGCTCACGTTCGGGTCGCACGAGACCCGCCATCGGCGAACGAACGACCGCTTCGACAGCCTCACTGAAAGCATCGGCGGCGGCGCGAACATCAGCGATGGAGGTGCCCGCGAGGTAGCCGCCCGCGAAGTTCGTCTCGGTCGGAGGACCAAAGAACTTCACCAGCTTGACGTTCGCCGACTTGAGCGCCGCATCGAGGCCAATCATCGCTTCGGTTGGTGGTGCGATGAGGTAGGCGAGCGGGCTCCCGACGGCGACACCGGCGAGCGGCGCGAGGTAGCGGCCGGTCTCTTCGATGACGTGGGGGAAAAACGCAGGCGCAGACGTTCCTTCGACGGCCACGAAGTGAATGCGACTGGTGAGCGCTTCCCTCAACGCCCACAGCCCTTCTTTCACCTCGTCGGGGTTCGGGCCCGCGAGCACGCCCATGATCTCGCCCGAGAAGGGACCCGACGCGTGCGCGCTGCCTGCGTAGAGGCTCTTCGCGTAGACGACGTCGACATCGGCGAACTTGGTGGCGTGGTCGAGCGCCGCGTACAGCGAGTCGTCCTGGTCGCAGGTGACGATGCCCACCGAGACGTGACGCTCCGAACACCCCAGCGCGCGGCCAAGTGACGACTCGACCTGCTCGAGCAGACGACACGACAGCAGCTTCGGTGGCAGGCGAACGAGCATCAGTGATTGACCACGTGGGGACGAAACGCAGGGTCGCCGCCGGTCAACTTCACTCCGCCGCCGCCCGCCGCGAACGTCTCTTTCATGAGCGCTGCACACCGCGCCGCCGCACGCTCGGGCACGAAGCCCAGGTCGCGCACGTTCGAGATGCAGTCCTTCTCGGCGTTGTCCTGGCCCAGCTTCGGGCCGTACGCCGTGTAGATGGAGAGCGAGTCTCCCGTGCCGAGGCCGGGCCGCTCGCCGACGATGATGATGGTCGACTTCGCCTGGCTGACGACGCCGATCTCGTCCTGCACGCCGATGCGCGCGAACTTCACGAACAGCGGCTTGCCGACGCGAAAGCCAACACCAGCGAGGTGCGTCGCGAGCGCCTTCATCAACGCCGGCCCGTTCTTGAGCAGCGCGTGCGCCGAGAGGCCATCACCGGCGATGAGCTGCACGTCGACGCCGCGCTCCGCCTCTTTCTCGCAGCGGGCCTTCGAGGCGTCATCGAGCCGGCGGCCCTGATCAGGGTGCAGGAAGAACTCCTGATGGTCCTTCGCGCGGGTGCGCAGCGGGAGCCAGCCCTGCTGCTCGGCCCAACCGTCTGGAACCTCCGATTCGACCGCGTCGAGGGCGATGGCGTGATCAGCGCGCAGCCCGAGGTAGCTCTTCGTGAGGTACCGCGTGCCAGTACGGCCGGTGACGATGCGTGACGGGGTGAGCGCCTTGTACTGCTCGAGCGCGTCGGCGTTCTTCGGTGCAGGCAACGGCCGGTGGTGCGGCCCCCTCCGGAGCGGTTCATCTTCGTCTCGCACCACCGGCGACTTCGTCTCGGCGGACTTCACCACTTCGCGCACGACCTCGGTCACGAGTTTTCGCAGCTCGTCTTCGGTCATCGCCCGAACTCCTGCGCGAACACCGACGCGTCGCCCGCGCGATCGGTCAACTTGCCATTGCGCCACAGGCCCATGCGCTCGAGCCACGCCTCGAACTCAGGCGCGGGCTTGAGGCCAAACAGCTCTCGCAGGGCCGCGTTGTTGTGAAAGCTCGTCGTCTGGTAGTTGAGCATCACGTCGTCGCCCATGGGGATGCCCATCAGGTAGTTCACCCCGGCCGCCGCGAGCAGCATCTCGAGGTTCTCCTGGTCGTTCTGGTCGGCGATCGCGTGGTTCGTGTAGCAGGCGTCGCAGCCCATCGAGATGCCGGTGAGCTTGCCCATGAAGTGATCTTCGAGGCCGGCGCGGGTGATCTCCTTCGCGTCTCGCAAATACTCGGGGCCGATGAAGCCGACGACGCTGTTCACGAGGAACGGTGAGTACCGACGCGCGAGGCCGTACGCGCGAGCCTCCATCGTCACCTGGTCGGTCTCGTGGTGGGCGTTGGCCGACAGCGCCGTGCCCTGCCCCGTCTCGAAGTACATGACGTTGGGGCCCTGCGCCGTGCCTTCCCGCCGCGCGAGATCGTACGCCTCGTCGAGCACGGACACCGACACACCGAAGTTCTGGTTCGCGCCCTGGCTGCCGGCGATCGACTGGAACATGAGGTCGAGCGGTGCCCCGCGCCGCACCGCCGCCATCTGAATCGTGATGTGCGAGAGCACGCAGTTCTGGGTCGGCACGCGGAACTTCCGCATCAGGTCCTTCACCGCGGTGAGGATGTCGACGGTGCCCTGAATGTCGCCGGTCGAGGGATTCACCCCGATGACCGCGTCGCCGTTGCCGAAGCTCAGGCCATCACGCACGGCCGCGAGCACGCCCTGCACGTCGTCGGTCGGGTGGTTCGGCTGCAGGCGAGACGAGATGCGGCCCTTCACGCCGATGGTGTTGTTGCACCGGGCGGTGACGCGCATCTTCTTGCCCGCCATCACCAGGTCCATGTTCGACATGAGCTTGGCGGCGGCCGCGATCATCTCGGGCGTGAGGCCGGGCGAGACACCGGCGATGTCTTCTCCGCTGGTGCGATCGTCGAGCAGCCACTCGCGAAACTCGCCCACCGTCCACCCCTGCACGCGGTTGAGCACGTGCGGCGCGAGGCCGTCGACGATCACCCGCGTCACCTCGTCCTGCTCGAACGGCACCGAGGGCGCCTCGTAGAGCTGCTTGAGCGTGACGTTGGAGAGGAGCTCCTTGGCGGCGGCCATCTCGCGCATCGAGCGCGGTGCCAGGCCGGCCTGTTTGTCACCCGAGCGGGGCTCGTTCGCGCGACCCAGCACCTCTTTGAGGGAGCCGAAGCTGAAGTGCTCGCCGTGAACACGGGTGGAGAGAGCCACGAGGGGAGCGGTTGTCGATCCGTCCTCTGTCGCGGTCAAGCAGTGGCTTCGACCAAGCGCGCTACAGCTCGATCTGAGACCCGAGCTCGACGACGCGGTTGGGCGGCAGGCGGAAGTACGCCGTCGCGGGCCGCGCGTTCTTCGACATCCACCCGAAGAGGGCCTTGCGCCACTGCGAGAAGCCCGCGCGCTTCGTCGGCAACAGCGTCTCGCGCCCCAGGAACCACGAGGTGTCCATCTCTTTCAAAACGAGGCCCTTTCGCGCCAGCGCAGGCAACAGCTCGGGCACCGCCGGCGATTGCATGAACCCAAAGCGTGCCACCACGCGGCAGAAGCCCTGCTCGAGCGTGGTGACCGTGAGGTGCTCGTCTTCGGCAACGTGGGGCACGTCATTCGTCTCGACGGTGAGCAGCACGACGCGCTCGTGCACGACCTTGTTGTGTTTGAAGTTGTGGAGCAGCGCGGGCGGCGTTCCCGATGCGGCGCCCGTCATGAACACCGCAGTGCCCGGCACGCGCGTCACCTTGCTCGTCGCCAGCGACTCCAGAAACGCGTCGAGCGGAAGCGTCGACTCCTTCAGCCGTTCGTTGAGCACCGTGCGCCCGCGGCTCCACGTCGTCATCAGCACGAAGAGGCCGAGCGCGAGCGCGAGCGGAAACCAGCCGCCGTCCATCACCTTGAGCGCGTTGGCGCCGAGGAAGGCGAGATCGATGGTGAGCAGCCCGCCAAAGACGAAGACGGCCAGGCCAAGGCCCCAGCGCCACGTCTCTCTCGCCACCAGGAACGCGAGCGCCGCGGTGATGACCATCGTGCTCGACACCGCGATGCCGTAGGCCGACGCGAGGCTGCCCGACGTGCGGAAGCCCAGCACCAGCAGCATCACCGCCAGCAGCAGCGCCCAGTTCACCGCGGGCACGTAGATCTGCCCGATGTGCGACGCCGAGGTGTGAACGATCTCGAGCCGCGGGCAGAACCCGAGCTGCACGGCCTGCCGGGTCAACGAGAACGCGCCCGAGATGACGGCCTGCGACGCGATGCACGCGGCCGCCGTCGACAACGCCACCATCGGCAGCACCGCCCACGCCGGAGCGAGCAGGAAGAACGGGTTCTCGACGGCCTTCGGGTTCTCGAGCACCAGCGCGCCCTGACCGAAGTAGTTGAGCAGCAACGCGGGCAGCACGAGCGCGAACCAGGTGACGCGAATCGGCCGAATGCCGAAGTGCCCCATGTCGGCGTAGAGCGCCTCGCCACCCGTCACCGCGAGAAACACGCCGCCCAGCACGTGCGCGCCGGCCCAGCCGTGTTCGAGAAAGAACGTCACCCCATGCACCGGGTTGAGCGCCGAGAGCACCGAGGGATGCATGGCGATGCCTCTGACGCCCAGCGCCGAGATGGCCAGGAACCACAAGGCCGTCACCGGGCCGAACAACGCACCGACGCTGCCGGTGCCGCGCCGCTGAATCGCGAACAACACCACCAGCACCACGAGGCTCAACGGCACGATGAAGGGCTTGAAGCCGGCGTTCTCGACCGCGATGCCTTCGAGCGCGCTCAACACCGAGATGGCTGGCGTGATGACACCGTCTCCGTACAACAGCGCCGCGCCGAAGATGCCCAGGCCGAGCACCACCCACCGCCCCGAGCCGCCCCGAAGCACCAGCGCCATCAACGCCAGAATGCCGCCTTCGCCGCGGTTGTCGGCGCGCAGCACCAGCACCAGGTACTTCACGCTCACCACCAGCACGAGCGCCCAGACGATGAGCGACAAGACGCCCAGCACGTTGGTCGGGTTGACGGTCAGCGGTTGGTGGCCGCCGAAACACTCCCGAAACGCGTAGAGCGGGCTGGTGCCGATGTCGCCGTAGACGACGCCCAGCGCCGCCACGCACAAGGCGAGCAGCTCCTTGTTGGGCGCTGCGTGTTCGGGAGTCGTCGTCGCCGTGGCATCCATGCCCGCAGCGATAGTCAGCGCCCACCTCAAGGAGACGTCAGAAGCCCGGCCGAGCGCATCAAGGAAACCTCAAGAACCACGTGCCCTCAGGCGCTTGCGTCACGGCAGGAGTATGCAGGTCGTCATGGCCTGGCTCGTCACCACCATTCTCGTCGCGCTCGCCACGGTCGTCGGCTTGCTCGCCGGCAAGCACTTCGCCGACCCCGACGTGGTGATGCTGTACCTGTTGGTGGTGGTGGTCGCCGCCACACGGTTCGGCCGCGGCCCTGCCCTGCTCGCCTCGGCGATGGCGGTGCTGGCGTACGACTTCTTCTTCGTCACGCCGAACTTCACCTTCGCGGTCGCCGATGAGCGCCACCTCGTCACCTTCGCCACGCTCTTCATCGTCGGCCTGAGCATCAGCGCGCTCGCCACCGCCGCGAGGAACGCCGCGCGAAAGGCGAACACCGAGGAGCTGCGCAGCTCACTCCTCAGCTCGGTCTCGCACGACCTGCGCACCCCGCTCGCCGCCATCACCGGCGCTGCGACGACGTTGAGAGACCGGGCGAACGACTTGCAGCCCGGCCAGCGTGACGAGCTCATCGGCGCCATCTGCGAAGAAGCCGAGCGCCTCGAGCGGCTCGTGGCCAACCTGCTCGACATGTCGCGCCTGCAGTCGGGCGTGCTCGAGGTGAAACGAGACTGGGTGCCGCTCGAAGAGGTGGTCGGCGCCGCCTTGAGCCAGCTCGAGCGGCAGCTGGGCCAACGGCCGGTGAAAGTGGCGCTCCCGCCCGGCCTGCCGCTCGTGCCCGTCGACCCGGTGCTGCTCGAGCAGGTGTTCTGCAACCTGCTCGACAACGCCGCCCGCTACACGCCGCAGGGCACGGCCATCACCATCGGCGCACGGGCCATCGAGGGTGCGGTCGAGGTCACCGTCGACGACGAAGGGCCGGGGCTGGAGCCGGGCAGCGAGGCGCGCGTCTTCGAGAAGTTCTATCGCGGCAAGGTGTCGAGCCCCGGCGCAGGGCTCGGTCTGGCCATCTGCCGCGGCGTGGTCGAGGTGCACGGCGGCAAGCTCGAGGCCGGCCGTTCGCCATCGGGGGGCGCGCGCTTCACCCTCACGCTCCCGCTCGTGGGCCAACCGCCCGTGGTGCCACGTGAGCTGCAGGAGACGACGCCATGAATGCCCCTCGCGTGCTGCTCATCGAAGACGAACCGCAGATGCGCCGCTTCCTGCGCGCGTCACTCGACGGCAACGGGTTCAGCCTGGTCGAGGCGTCGACGGCGGCCGAGGGGCGCTCGCTGGCGGCCAGCTACAACCCCGAGCTCATCTTGCTCGACCTCGGGCTGCCCGACGGTGACGGCATCGCGCTGACCAGGGAGCTGCGGGAGTGGGCGCACATGCCCATCATCGTCATCTCGGCGCAGGGCCGCGAAGCGAACAAGGTGCAGGCGCTCGACGCGGGCGCTGACGACTACCTCACCAAGCCCTTCGGCGTGAACGAGCTGCTCGCGCGCATGCGGGTGGCGCTCCGTCACGCGGCCGCGGTCGGTGGAGCGCCGGAGCCGGTGCTCGAGTTCGGTCAGGTGAAGGTCGATCTGCAGCGGCGCGTGGTGACGAAGGGCGGCACCGAGCTGCACCTCACGCCCAACGAGTACCGGCTGCTCGTGGTGCTCGCGCAGCACGCAGGCAAGGTGCTCACGCACGGCCATCTGCTCAAAGAGGTGTGGGGCCCCGGCAGCGCGCAGCAGACGCACTACCTGCGCGTGTACATGGCGCAGCTGCGACAGAAGCTCGAAGACGATCCCGCGAGGCCGAAGCTGCTCATCACCGAGCCCGGCGTCGGCTACCGGCTCAAAGACGCGTCTTGAGGTCTCCTTGATGGGCCGCAGCGCTGTCTTGACGCCTCGCTGACCACGGCGCCGGTACCTTCGAGGCATGAACAGGCGCGACGTCGCAGGCTGGTTGCTTCCCCTGGCGGTGCTGATCGCCACCGTTCCCGTCGCGCTGGGCCGGGTGCTCGGCATCGCAGTCGAGCCGCAGCAGTCGGCGCTGGCGAGCTTCGTGGCGGCCATCGCCGGGCTCGCGCTGCTGAGCAGCTTCAGGGAGCCGCGGGAGCCCGCCGCACCGGAGCCGAAGGCACCTGCGCCCAGGCACGGCCGGGTACACCAGCCAGACTCAGCCCGCGTCGGGTGAGAAGACCCGAACCAGGGACGCCGAGAGGTCGAGCCAGGGCAGCAGCGCTTCGCCTTCGGGGAGGTCGCCCGCGCCGTCGATCATCACCGCGTCATCGACGAACGAGACCGCGAACACCCCGGCGAGCGTCGTCGAGCTCAACGCGCTCATCACCTGAGGGCGCAGCACCTCGGTCACCACAGCGGGCGCTCCGTACGTCGTGAAGCCGGCCGGCCCACCGGTCGCGACCAGCGGAAATTCATTGCGCGTCACCAGGGTCGAGATGGTGCCGAAGTCGATCGCGCGCCAGTCGCCGGGCTTCGCGAGCAGCACCCACGAGGGCACCTCGCGACCCAGCGGCATGCGCAGCCGCCACGCCGTTCCGCCACCTTCACGCAGCAGATGAACGGCCTCGAACTCCACGTCGCGGTGAAAGCCGTGAAGAATCCACGCGCGCTGGCCCTCGTTCTTGTTCTCGATGGCCCAGCCGTGTGACGACGCGATGGCCTTGCGGCGAATCTGCTGCGCGGCGGCCTGGCGCGAGATGATGAACGACAGCGTCACCGGCACCACCACGAAGATGCCGACCACCAGCCACCAGGGGGCCGAGCGCGGCTTCGGAAGAGCGGTGGTCGTCATGCAGGCCCCAAAACACCAGAGGCGACCGATCTGCCAGCGATCGATCGCCCCCGAGCTGAAGCAGCAGTCTCAGAATGGGTCAGGCGGCCTTCTTGCCCGACAGCGCCGACTCGACGTACTTCACGCCGTTCGGGGTGATCTGGTTGCCGTTCTTGGTGCGCTTCGAATAGCCCGTGTGCTCACGCAGGGCCTTGGCCGCGTTCGGCGCCGCGTACTTCACGCCGTGCTTCGCCCAGAACTTCGAGGTCACGCCCGAGCTGACTTCGGCGTTCGAGCTGCGCGCGATGTAGAGGGGAATGAGCGAGCGGAGCAGCTGATCCTTCTGCTTGCCGGCCTTGATCAGCGCCGCCTTCTTCGAGCTCGACTCGAGCGCCGAGAGCACCACGGCGAGCGCGTCATCGGTCTCGACCTTCACGGCCTTCGGCGCGGGAGCAGCCTTCTTCGCCGCCGCCTTCTTCGCGGGAGCAGCCTTCGGCGCGGGCGTCTTGCCAGCGAGGCCGAGGGCCTTGAGCACCTCGTGCACCTTGCGCTCGACGAAATCCTCGATGCCGTGAATGTCGAAGAAGCCCTTCTTCACCTGCTGCGCCTTGAACGCCATGTGGAGTTCCTTTCGTGAGTCGAAAACGAAGGGCCGAGGCTCTAGCAAAGACGCCGCCGCGCAGGCCGAAAAATCGGCGCGGGGTGGATCAGGCGCTGATCAGCTGGGGTCGGAATCGGCCCAATCGGGACCGGGCTGATATGCAGCCGCGATGATCATCGCTGTGTTGACGGTGGCGTTGGCGGGAGCGGCTCCGAAGGGCCTCTCGGACGCCGAGCTGATCACCTGGGCGCCCAAAGCCTCGGAAGTATCGACGCTCCTTCCGTTCTTCACCCGCGCGGGTCAGGGCTCCGTCATGGTGGCGCCGTCGTCGTGGCGTGAGAGCGCCCACCCCCTGCTCGAGTTCGATGTCACGCGTCCCGAGTCCATCAGCGCGCAGGGCGTCGCAGTGAACGAGGGCTTGAGCCTGTCGGTGCGCGGGCCCATCAGCGTCGGCTGTCACGGCATCAGTGATGTGAAGGCGTTCGAGGCCGCGTGCAAGACCCGCCTCGAGCGGTACGGAACGTTCTTCAAGACCGAGGCGAACGGGGTGATCACCCTGGGCTCGCGCGATGGGCTCAATCGCGTGCAGGCCGCGGCGCTGATCAAAGGGAAGGAGTCGTGCTCCGTCTCGGCCTCGGGTCAGACCGTCGAGAAGCTGCTGCCCGACGTGACGAAGGCGCTCGGGAAGCCGCTCTCGGGCGCGTGGGTGAAGGCCACGGGCGAACTTCCGGCAGCGCAGTACTTCATGCTGCCCGAACGCCCGCAGGATCCGACCGCGCGGCTCAAGGGCTGGGCGACGCTCGCGCTGGCCGCGAAGGGCGACACGCTGACGCTCGACGCGAAGACGAAGGGTCTGCCGATCAGTCCGTTGCAGGGTGCCGGTGCGTCTCCGTTCGCGGCGCTGTCGGTGCCAGGCGTGCTGACCGTGAAGGCGCGGCTCTCGAAGGAGCAGCTGCCGTCATTGATGGAGCAGCTCTTCCCCTCGTTCCCCGGTGGCCGAACGCTGACGCCCGCCGCGAAGGAGCTCGCGCCGCTGCTCACCGGGAACGTGGCGTTCGTCTTCACCCGCGTACGCGTGACGAGCGGGCTTCGGGCCCCGGCCGCGCGCTTCTTCGCCATGCGCTTCATCGTGCTCGCCGAGACGAATGACCCGAAGGCCGCGCAGACGCTGGTCGACTCGGTCGATCAGAAGTCACTGCAGTTCCGCGAGGGCAAGCTCGAAGCGGGCGTCAGCGGCAACGCGGTGTGGATCGCGAACGAACCCGAAGCGCGTGACACGGTGCTGGCGGCGCTCCCGAACGCTGCTGGGGCGCAGAAACACGGCGCCGAGTTCGACGTCGACCCGAACGCGCTCGCGAAGGCCCTCTCGTCGATTCCGCTGCTCGAGATCGTGCAGTCACCCGAGCTGTCCGGCGTGCTCGTCGCCGCTACCGAGGTTGGTCCGCTGCTGATGATGACCAACCGGGTGCGTGGGTGGCTCGACTCCACGAGCGCGACGACACAACGCGCCCAGCTCACGTGGACGCTCAACCCCGAACGGCCAGACGCTGGAACGCCCACGCCTGTGCCATGAAGAGGACTCCATGACCGCGCTCTTGCTCTCACTGGTGCTCACGGCCGGCGCCACCGGCCCGACGACGATCGAAGACGACTACGCGAAGGCCCTCGCCGAGGCGAAGAAGACGAAGAAGCTGCTCTTCGTCGATGCCTGGGCGCCGTGGTGTCACACCTGCGTCTTCATGCGCGAGCACGTGCTCAACCAGCCCGCGTTCGCCGCGTTCCAGAAAGACGTCGTCTTCGCCAGCATCGACACCGAGAAGACCTCGAACGCGCCGTTCCTCGACAAGTTCCCCATGAGCATCTGGCCGACGCTCTTCTTCATCGACCCGTCGAACGAGACGCTCGTCTTCAAGTGGATTGGTTCTGCCGACGCGGCGCAGATGAAGGGCCTGTTGCAGGCCGCGCGAAAGAAGGACGGCGCCGTGCACGAAGCTGACGCGCTGCTCGCGCAGGGCAAGTCGCAGGAGGCCGCGGAGAAGTACGTCGCCAGCCTCAAGTCGGAGAAAGGTGACGCCGCCGTGCGCGCGACCTTGTCGATGTTGAACGCGCTCTCCTCGGCGAAGCAGCACGAGAGCTGCGCGCGGACCGCGAACCAACAGGCACCCACGCTGAAGGCCACGTCTGATCGAATCAACGCGCTCACGTGGGGCCTGAGCTGCGGCATGGAGCTCTCGACCGACCTGAAAGATCGCGACGTGCTGGTCGCCTCGCTCGTGAAGCAGGCCACCGAGGCGCTCACGCTTCCGGGCGCGCTCGCCGACGACGTCTCGGGGCTCTACGAATTGCTCGTCGATGAACGAAAGGCCGCGAAGGACGACGCTGCGGTGCTCTCGCTCTCGAAGGCGTGGCTCACGTTCCTCGAAGGGGCGGCAGCGAAAGCGCCCACGCCTGCTGCGCGCGCCGTGTTCGATCCGCACCGGCTGATCGCGGCCACCGCGTCGAAGCAGCTCGATCGCGTCATTCCCGCGCTGGAGCAGAGCGAGAAGGACCTGCCCAACGACTTCAACCCGCCAGCCCGCCTCGCGCTCGCGCACAAGGAACTGGGCCAGCTGCCGCTCGCAGAGGCCGACATCGCCCGCGCGCTCACGAAGAACACTGGCGGTCCTCGGCGCGTACGGCTGTTCGACATTCAAGCGTCGATCTTCGCAGCGAAGGGAGACGTCGCTGCCCAGAAGAAGGCGCTGGCCGACGCGATCGCCTACGGCAAGTCGTTGCCCGACTCACAGCGGCCGAACGGAAAGATCACGTCGCTCGAGGCGCAGCTCGCGAAGCTCACGACGCCGGCCCCCGCTCCGGCGCCTGCACCCGCGAAGAAGTGATCAGCGCTTCGCCTCGTTGAGCGCCTTCGCCTCTCGCCACCCATCCAGCGCGAAGAACGTGTTCATCACGAACACCGTGCCGAACATGATTGGGTACAGCGACGGCGCCTGCGTCTGCACGTTGAGCTCGACGTACGTGAGCGCGATGGCGCCGAGCGTGAGGGCAGCGCCGAACAGCTTCCGCTCTCCGACGTACAGCGTGCCGGGACCCATGAAGAAGAAGTTGAGCAGTGCGGCGAGCCAGGGGCGCTTCATGTTCGGAGCCTTTCGTGAGGGTTCGACCCAAAGACCGGCGAGCCCCGCGAAACTCATCGGTACCCGTCCGGACCGTTCTGGTTTCGGCCGGTTGAGCGTGATTCTGTTCCAACCATGAGTCTGCTCCTCATCGCGGCGCTGCTGGCGCAGACGCCCGAGCGCGCTCCGCTTCCGTCGAAAGACCGGCTCCCCACCGCGGCAGACGAGGCGTGGACCCGGGAGCACGCTCGCGAGCTCGGGCTCGAGAAGCCCAAGTCGCAACCCGAGTTCGTGATCACACCCGCGACCGGCTGGGCGCCCGGCGCGACGAAGCGCTTCGTCGGAGCCTTCCTGGGTGGGCTGGTTGGCATGGCCATTCCCGCGGCGCTCGCAGCCGCGACGGCGCCTCCGTGCATGGGGCTCTGTGGCTTCGCGACCGTCGCGGGGCTGGTCACCGCCGCGTCGGCTCCGTTGAGCGTGGTTGGTGCGACACTGGGCTTCACGCTCATGGGCGGACGGATGAGCGCAGGCGCAGCGATCGCAGGCAGCCTCGGCGGGCTGGGCTCGGGGCTGCTGCTGCTCCTTTTCTCCACACTCAGCGCTCGCGAGCCGAACGCGACGAACTGGGGGGCGGTCATCGCGGCGAGCGCCCTCACCGCCGCGCTCGAGGCCCTCGCGCTCGAGGCCCGCAGCGACACCCTCGACGAAGCACCCTTTCTCGAGGTCAACACGTCGCGCCTCGTCTTCACGTCACTCGGCATGCTGACGGCCCTGAGTGCAAGCGTGGGCCTCGCAGCCCTCACCCTGGCCACCGGCTACCTCGCGGTGCTGTTCGGGCCCATCGTGCTCGTGGCGGCGGCGGCGATCGTTCCGATCGTTCCGTGGAGCATTCATCGCGGAATGGGCGGCGAAGGCTCACTCGGAGCGGCCTATCTGGGCTGGCTCGCCTCCCTCGCCGTCGGGGGCGCCGGCGTCTTCGCCGCGTTCATGGGCGTGTCCCTGTCCGTGCCGCTGGTCAGCGTCGATCCTCGAATGGTGGCGCTGGTCGGCGGTGGAATCGGGCTCGCGGCGATGGCCGCAGTTCTGGGCACGCCGCTGATGCTCGAGTGGAGTCACGGACAAGCCCGACTCGAGCGCGCGAAGGAGGCTCCCGCCGTTCGGGCGCAGGTCTCGGTCGCACCCATCGCCGGTCCTCAGGGGCTCGCGGGCGGCACCCTCGGGCTGGCTGGAGCCTTCTGAGCGCGAGGTGGCGGCTGGTCAGCACCCGTGAGCCCGTGATTCGCTCACGCCAGGCCGACGGGTGGAGGGGTTCACGAGTATGAGCATGTTGCTGGTGGTTGCGTTGCTGGCGCAGGCGCCGGAGCGCGTCCTGCTCCCTTCAGAGAACAAGCAGGTCACCCAACGTGATGACGACTGGGCAGCCGAACGGGAACAGGCGCTCGCCGAGGCCATGGAGCCCGCCTTCGTCATCACGCCACCCACGGGCTGGGCCGGGGGCGCGACGAAGCGTTTCGTCGGAGCCTTCGTCGGCGGCCTCGTCGGCATGGCGGTGCCAGCGCTGCTGGGAGTCGCCACCACGCCGCCCTGCACGTCGTTCGGCTGTGGGCTGACCTTCGGCTCGGTGCTCGCCACGGGCTTCGCTCCGGCAGTGAGTGTGGTGGGCGCGACGCTGGGCTTCACGCTGATGGGCGGCCGGATGAGCGCAGGTGCTGCCATCGGCGGCATGATTGGCGGGCTCGCGGCGGGGCTGGCGTTGATCTTCTTCCACCGAATCATCGTCACCGACAGCAACCAACCTCAGTGGGGCGCGGTCATCGCAGGTGGTGCGCTCGCGGTCGCGATTCAGGCCATCGCGCTCGAGTCGCGACACGATGCGCTCGAGGAGGCGCCGTTCATCGACGTGCCCGCCTCGCGCCTCGCCTTCAGCTCGCTGGGCCTCGTGGGCACCCTGGCCGGCATCGGCTTGCTCTCGGCGGGCATCGCGTTGTTCGGCTTCCCGACAGGCACCACGCTCGCGCCCATCTTCGCGGTGCTCGGCGCTGCTGCGGCGCCCCTCGTGCCGTGGAGCATTCATCGACGCATGGGTGGGGAAGGCTCGCTCGGCGCGGCGTACGTGGGCTGGCTCGCCTCACTGGCCGTTGCCGGCGCCGGAATTCTCGCGGTGGTGACGAGCTCGATCTCCTCGTTCTCGACGGGCACCGACCCGCGAACCGTGGCCATGTTCGGTGGCGGGGTGAGCCTCGCCGTCATCGCGACCGCCCTCGGAACGCCGCTGATGCTCGAGTGGAGTCACGGCAATGCCCGACGCGAACGCGCCACGGTGGCGCGAGGCCTCAAGGCCCAGCTCACCATGAGCCCCATCGGAGGCCCCCAGGGGCTGAGCGGCGGTGCCGTGGGCGTGAGTGGAACGTTCTAGGAGCGCCGCCGGCGCAGCCGCAGCAGTGGCAGCGCGAGCACCAGGAGGCCTGCCTCGGACATCGAGCAGCCGCAGGGCTTCTTCGTGACGAGGTTGGTCGCTCCGCCGCCGCCCGTGTTGTTGCCCATGCGCGCGTCGAGCGTGAACGAGCACTCGACCCACTCGGTGACGTTGCGGCCGTCCTTCGAGCGCATGCGCACGCGGTACTTCTGATCCTCTTCGAACTTCACCGACTCGAGCGAGACGCTGGTGGCGCTCATCACGTTCGCCATGACGTCGGCGCGGAAGAGCGGCATCGCGTACTGGCTGTCGTCGCCCTTCGCGAGCTGCACCTCGACGATGACCGGGTCCTGCTCCATGTCGAGAATGGGCGGAATCGCGATCGACGTCGGCGGCGTGGTGAAGATCTGATCAGCGCAGAGCCCCGCAGCGAAGGGCGCTCCCGGCACGGGCACCATCGGCGCCGAGTTGCCTTGAATGCTGAACGCGTTGACGTTGCCCGGCTGACTTCGGGCGCCACGTGCATCGACCGCGATGGCGTGGGCGTAGTACCGGCCGCCCCAGTCGAGGTCCTGACCGACGGTCCAGCTGGTGGTGGTGCTGCCGGCCGTCGCGGGCACCTGCGGACTGATGACGGCGAGCTGGGTGAAGGCCGCATCGCGCGCGATCTCGAAGATGAACGACACGGCGTCGCCTTCAGGGTCGACGGGCGTGATGGCCTCGAGCGTCGGCCGCCGCACCATGAGCGCCTCACCATCGGTGGGCTTCAGCAGTGTCGGCGCTGGCGGCGCTTCATTCGTCACGTCGACGACGAAGGACTGATCGTCACTCCACGAGCTGTAGCCGTTGATGATGTTTCCGTCGAAGGCCCGCACGCGCCACAAGAGCCGCGAGTTCTCCGGTAGGGACGTCGGCACGAACGCGACCAGCCCGAAGACGCCACCATCAGGCTCGATGCCCGCGTCATTGCCCTGAACGGAGCCGGTCTGCAGCAGCGCGCCGCCATCGACCCACGCGATCTGGAAGTCGTAGGTGAGCGGGTCGGCGTCGTCGTCGGCGCTCTCGAGGCAGGTCAGTGGAGGCCGCGAGTTCGTGACGATGGCCCCGGCGTCGGGCGAGACGGGCATCGGGACGCGGGGCGGAACATTGGTGCCGCGGACCTCGAGGAGCACGGTCTTGTTGGTGGTGAACTCGGCATCGGCCGTTCGCAGGCGAAGCGTGTAGGGGCTGCGACGGGCGGCGCTCTGGCTGGCGCTGTACGTCACCGTGCCGGTGGAGCCGTTGAAGGTGCCGGTGCCGACGACACGCATCTGAGAGTCCGTCAGCTCCCACGACGAGGTGAGCGCGTTCGACTCGGGGTCCGAGAAGCTGACCGAGATGGTGACGGTGTTGCCCTCGTCCATCATCAGTGGCGTGGGCGCCGTCGGCGTTGGGAGCGAGTTGTACGTCGCGGTGATGCTCGGCGCGCGATTGCCCATCTCGAGCCGCACCAGATACGGCCCCGCGGAGCCCTGGTTCTGGCCCACCCACATCGTGTCTCCGAACGTCGTGACGGCGGCACAGACACGGCCGGCAGCGACGACGCCGGTGTCGAGGTGGGCGTCGAAGCCCAATGGACCCGAGTCGTCGTCTTCGGCCACCTTGTTGCCGTCGCGCCAGAACGACAGCACGGGGTCGACCCACGGGCTCTCGCGCACTCCGCCGTCTGGCAGGGTGCCGAAGGTTCCGACCGCTGAGATGAGGTAGCGCTCACCCGCCAGCGAGTCCCAGCAATAGAAGTCGACGTCACCCGAGTTGCGCGGCCCGATGGAGCCGGTGCCCGTCAGCGGCTGCGCAGGCATCATGCGAATCGCAGCGACGTCGACGAGCGTTCCAGCGTCAGCCTGGTTGTTTGGCTCGTTCGGATCCGCGGGCGCGAGCGCGATGGTGATGTCTCCGCCGGTGGCGTTGGTGTTCGCGGTGAGCGCAAAGGTCGGCCCGACGACGTCACCACGCGTGTAGTTGGGGTCGTGGACCACCAGCCGGTAGTCCTGCGGCGGCAGGCCACGAAACGAGGTCTCGCCGAGCCGGCTCGCAGGCGCCGTCTTCGAGATGTCATTGTGGTGAACGCGAAAGTCAGTGAGCGCCTCGAGCCGCACGAAGAGGCCACCGAGCGGAGCCGCTGCAGCCGTTCCAATCGTTCGACCTTCGAGCCCGCCGTTCACGTCGACCGCGATGTTGATGCCGGTGAGCGCGTCGGTCGCGGCCAGCACGATGTCATCTGCCGCGGCAGGGACGTAGCCGTTGCCTGTCGGCGCGGCAGCGTCGAGCCAGCGATCGCCGTAGTTCGCGGTGAGGACCATGCTCATTCGCGTGTCGAGCCGGTAGGTGCCCGCGGCGATGTTGCTGATCGTGTAGTCGCCCGACGCGTTGGTGGTGACGACCTGTCCGTTGGGCGGCTCGAAGCTGAAGCCCTTCGCGGTCTGCGCCCAGAGGCGAACCTCCATGCCCGCCACGCCCGTTCCAGCAGACGTGATTCGACCGGCGATCGACGCGCCGAACGCAGGAGTCGCAGCCACCACGAGGAGGATGAGGAGCAGGGGTCGCACTGTCGTGTTCCTCAAGACTTGCACGCAGACACCTTCACCCACCAGCCCACCCTGGGGTGCAGCTTTGTCAACGTGCGTTGCATTTCGGGGTGATTTCCGAGTGGGTTTTCCGGCGATGATAGGCAGTTCAGGGTCTTTGGAGGTTCGACATGTCGACGTACCAGATCAAGCGGGGCGACACGCTCTCGGCCATCGCAGCGCGCAACAACACCAGCGTCTCGGCGCTGATGCAGGCCAACCCGAAGATCAAGAACGCCGACCTCATCTACGCCGGCGACACGCTCAACATCCCCGGGCGCAACGACAGCTATGGGGCGCGGCCTCCCGCCGATCACGCGGCGTCGATTCGTCCACAGCAAGGCCCGTCACCGGTCGACGCTCCGGCGGGCAGCCAGGGCAGCGCCTTCGAGACGGCTCGCCAGTACCTCGGGTGGAACGCGCGCGACTTGAAGGTCTCGAACAACCCCGTCGGCCGCGCCATGCACGACTGGGTGCCGAACAACGTGAACTGCGCGAACTTCGTCTCGGGCGTGCTCCAGGCGTCAGGGCAGATCAGCTCGGGCCAGCACCACAACGGCGTCTACGGCCTGATGAACAACCTCGATCGTGATCCCCAGTTCCGTCGCGTCTCGCTTCAGAACGCGCGGCCGGGTGACGTCGTCTCGATGCGCACGCCAGGCGGACAGCACGTGGTGATGTTCGCGGGCTGGCAGAACGGTCGCCCGACGTTCATCGGCTCGAACAACGTGAACCGCGACGGCAGCCAGCGCGTCACCGTCAGCCCGATGAACTACCCCATCATGGCGATTCACCAGTACCAGGGCTGAGCGTCGCCGCAGTACAACTGGCCCGTGTCGTTCGCCCTCGGAGAACTCAACACCCTGCGCTCGTTCGCCGCCCGACGGCTGGCGAACCCGCATGGCCAGCAGCTCGCGCACTACCTCGACGGCGTCGACTGGGCGAAGGCGCTCAAGGATCTGCCGTTGGCGCCGTGGGACATGAGCCTCGGCTTCCACACGCCCTACTGGAGCTCGTTCACCGAAGAGCAGCGGCTCGCGCTCAATCACTGGACGTACGCGATGATGTACTTCCGCATCGGCGACGGTGAGCGCTTCGTGGTGTGCAGCAACCGCGTGGTGGCCGAGCTCGTCGAGTCGCAGGAGCGTGACCTCGCCGGGCTGCTCCGCCTCGAGACGGAAGAGGAGATCGATCACATCAAGGCGTTCGGCCGCGTGTTCAGCTCGGTGCAGGAACGCCACGGCTTCGTCGCCGCGAAGATGCCGGTGAAGCCCTTGCGTCCGCTCATCGTGAACGACCGCTTCATTCGCCTGCTCATCGGCGCGTTCGGAGCCGACTTCGTCGTCACGTACTACTTCGGCCGCGGGCTCGTGAACCACATGGGCAAGGCGTTCGAGACGAAGGTGGCGGCGCTCGATGGCGGAAGTCCGGCGCTCGCGAAGTTGTCGATGCTGCACACCGTCGACGAGAACCGGCACATGGCGGTCTCGCGCATGATGGCGGCGTGTGCGTTCGAGCTGCTCCATCGCCGGCGAAATCGCAGCGCGCTCTACGAGGCCGCGAACCACGTGATGCAGAAGGCCGTGCTTCGCTACACGTTCTCCGATCGCATCACGACGGGCCAGGAGCGCGCCATGTCGCACGCGATGGTGCCGCAGATGAAGACGCTCGCCGGAATCGAGCGGCACACCCTCACCGCGTGCATCGACGCGCACTTCGACGGGGTCACCGGCATCGAGCACGCGAAGAACGCGTTCATGCCGAAGTTCAACCAGCGCCTCATGGAGCGCGCGTGCCTGTCGGGCGACGAGAAGCGCATGTGGTTCGACGTGCTCAACGGCCTGCAGCGCAACCTCGAGTTCTTCCCGAAGGGCTGGCGGCCCGGTGATGGGCTGGTGACCGAGGCGTTCGACGACGAAGGGCCGTCAGCGCTCGCGTCGTGAGCCGAGGCTGATCAGCGGAACGCGCAGGAGTCGAACGAAGAACCGTGCGCCTGCATCAGCGTCCCGTCGCAGGCGTCGCGCGAGGCGGCGTCATCATGCCGTCGCGATCGCTCCCACCGGGAAGCCGCATGACGAAGGTCGTCCCCTTCTCGGGGTTCGCGCGCGCCATCACCTCACCGCCGTGGCTGTCGACGATGCGCTTCACCACCGCGAGCCCCAGGCCTGTCCCCGTCGCCTTCGTGGTGAAGAACGGCTGGAACATCTTCTCGGTCGCGCGTGAGGTGAGGCCCAGCCCTTCGTCGCGAACCTGAACGACGAGCCAGGGAACCTGGAGTCTCGCTCCCGGTGCGGGCGGTTCGATGGTGGCCGTCACCGTGATGACACCACCACGCGGCATCGCCTGCGCGGCGTTCACCACGAGGTTGATCAGCGCCTGCCGCAGCAGGTGGGCGTCGATGGGGAACGGCGGCAGCTCACGCTCGAACGAGGTGACGACCTTCAGCGGGCTCGAGGGCGGGAGCGTCTGCGTTGCGGCGTCGACGGCTCCGGCGATGAACGGCTCGATGGCGATGGCCTTCTTCACGAGCTCGTAGGGCCGCGCGAAGTCGAGCAGGTCGGCCACGATGCGGTTGAGCCGATCGGCCTCCTCGCCCACCATGTTCAGCAGCATCTCGGCGTCACCCGTGGGGCGCGTCAGCCGCTTGAGCGTCGTGAGCGAGTTGAAGATGACGCCGAGCGGGTTTCGCACCTCGTGCGCCATGACGGCTGCGAGCTCACCCAGCGCCGCGAGCCGTTCGTGCCGCACGACCTCGGCCTGCGCTCGCGCGAGCTCGTCGTAGCTGGCCTTGAGGTCGGCGTAGAGGCGCTGAGACTCCTGATACAGCCGCTGCCGCTCGAGCATCGACGCCATCTGCACGCCAAGAATCTCGGCGCTGCGCAGGTCTGACTCCGAGAAGGGCTTCAGCGCGCGACGGAACAGGCTCAGCATGCCGACGCTCTGATCTTCCAGCGTCAGGGGAACGATGGCGGCCTGATTGAACCCCTCGTTTCCGACGAGCGTCGCGCCTTCGGGCATCGCGTCGACGGGCATGGAGACGGGCCCGCGCCCGACGAGACCATCTGGCAACGTGAACGTGCGGTAGGCCTCGACGAGCGCACCCGAGTAGCCGAACGCGTCGCCCACCATGACAAAGTGGCCCGACTCCCGCTCGAAGCGGTGCAGGGCGCCGGCGTCAGCGCCAGTGGTGCGGCAGACGGTCTCGAGCGCCTGACGGCACAGCTCCTTCACGTCGCTTCGCGTGGTCGACACGGCCAGCGTGTGAACCAGCTCGAGCTCGGCGTTGCGGCGATCGAGCAGCTCGAGCCCTTCGACGACGCCAAGCGCACTGCCGACCTGGAGAGCGAACAGGCTCAACAGCGGCATGTCGGCCTCGACGAGGTCGTCGTGCATGAAGATGACGGCGCCCCAGTTGTCCCGGCGAATCGAGAGCGGGGCGACGATCGCGCTCGCCCGCACCGACTGGTGCACGAAGGGGCGCAGTGACTGCGGCGCTTCGACCAGCTCGAGCCAGCCCGCCGTCGCGGCCCTGAGATCCGACACGAAGAGGCCCCGATCGGTGCGCATCACCGACACCAGCTCCTCGCTCGTGAGCCGCGGGAAACCCGCCAGCTGTGCCTTCACGGCCTCGGCGAGCGCCAGCAGGTCGGGCCTCGCGGTCAGGTAGCGCAGCGAGTACTCATCCTCGGTGAGCTCGACGATCGCCACGTCGAAGCCCATCACCTCGAGCCCGGCCGCGCCCACCGAGAGCGCTTCTTCGGTCTTCCGCTCCCGCTGAACTTTGAGCGTGACCTCGGTCAGAGCCCTCGCCAGACCGTCTCGCTGTAAAGGCCGTTTCAGCACGAGCCCGAAGTATCCACCGAAAGAGGTCTCTTCCTCTCGGGGTTTGAGAAGATTCCTCTGTATTCGATATGTTACGCACCATCGTGGTGCCCACTGCCGATAACATCGCATGGGCATGCTCTCCCTCCGTCGCGCGCTGGTCCTCTCCTCGGTCGTCGTGGCGCAGGTGGCCGCCGCGCAGCCGTGCACCGAGCTGCCGATTCTCTTCATCGTGCAGGACAAGTCGGGCTCGATGGCCGCGTCTCCAACGGGAGGTGCAGCGTCGGCGACGAACCCTTCGAAGTGGACCATCGCGTCGTCGGTGGTGCCGCAGATGGCGTCGACCTTCGCCAACCGGTTTCGCTACGGCGTGATGATGTACCCGGGAGCGTCGACCTCGTTCGCGTGCACCACGGGCGGCGTCGTGCAATCGGTGCCTGGCTCGGCAGCGCAGGTCGCTTCAGCCTTCGCGGCGGTGGGCCCTGGCGGTGGAACGCCGACGGCCGCGTCGCTGCTCGCGGTGCGCAGCTACCTGAACACCATCTCGTCGACGGCGCCCATCTACGTGCTGCTCATCACCGACGGCATGCCCAACTGCAACCTGGCCCTCGACCCGGCGACGTGCGCGACCACCACGGCGGGCTGCTCGAACACCAGCACCTGCAGTGGCGCTTCGTGTTGCGGCCTCGGCCCCAAGGACTGCCTCGACAACAACGCGACCGTCTCGGCGGCCGCCTCGCTGCGGGCGCTCGGCATCAAGACCTACGTCGTCGGCTTCGACCAGGCGCTCACCAGCGGCAACAACAAGGCGGTGCTCGACGCGGTGGCTGCGGCCGGTGGCACGACGTCGGCCTACGTCGCGTCGAATCAGGCGGCGCTGACGTCGGCCCTCAACTCCATCGCGCAGAGCACGAGCACCTGCTGTCAGAACGCCTGCACGCAGGGCGCGAGCCGCTGCACCGCGAGTGGCGCGCGTGAACAGTGTCAGCTCGACCCGGCCACGCAGTGCACCAACTGGTTCAGCACCACCTGCCCGCCCATGTCGGTCTGCACGGGCGGCTCGTGCGTCTCGTGCACCAACCAGTGCACCCTGGGCGCGATGCAGTGCACGTCGGGCACCGAGCGCACCTGCGTGACGGGCGCTGGCGGCTGCACCGTGTGGCAGACCGTCAAGAGCTGCGGCTACGGAGAGGTCTGCAGCGGCACCACCTGCAGCAGCTGTCAGGGATGCACCATGGGCGCGAGCCGCTGCACCGCCAACGGCATCGAGGAGTGCCAGTGGAGCATTCTCTCGGGCTGCACTCAGTGGGTCGGGCGCACCTGTCCATCGGGCAGCGTGTGCAGCAACGGCAGCTGCGCGTCGTGCAACAGCACCTGCACCGCCGGCTCCACGCGCTGTGTCGGCAGGAACGTCGAGAGCTGCGTCGCCGATGCGCGCGGCTGCACCTCGTGGGCGCAGGGCCAGACGTGCGCGACGTTCTGCTCGGGTGGCGCATGCGGAACCTGCGGAACCTCGTGCACCAACGGCGCGACCCGCTGCAATGGCAACGGCGTCGAGACCTGCGGCACCGACGCGAACAGCTGCCCGGTGTGGGGTCCCGCCCAGCGCTGCCCCGCCAACGCGTACTGCGCGGCGGGAACGTGTGTGGCCTGCGCGACGACGTGCACCCAGGGAGCGAAGCGCTGCGGCGCGAACGGCGCGGTCGAGACCTGCCAGCTGCAGACGACGGGCTGCACGAGCTGGGTGACGACGAGCCAGTGTGACGTGGGGGCGGGAGAGCAGTGCAACGCGGGCGTGTGCATTCCTCCCTGCCAGAACGCGTGCAACAACGGCGAGCGCCGCTGCGCGACGAAGAACCCGCAGCGCTGTGAGGTGGCTCCGACGGGCTGCACCATCTGGCGTGACGAGGCTGACTGCGCGGGCGCCACCACCTGCGTGAACGGTGGTTGCTACGAGCTGTGCGGCAGCGACGAACTCGAGACCTGCGTCGCTGCGGGCACCATCTGCACGGGACTTCCCCAGGGCCGCTTCTGTCTGCCGGGCTCGGGCTCAGGTGGCGGCACTGCGGGCACGGGTGGAGGAACCTCAGGCACCGGTGGCGGAACGTCGGGAACGGGCGGCGGCACCTCAGGCACTGGCGGCGGAGTCAGCGGCAGTGGCGGTGGAAGCGCAGGCACTGGCGGCGGAGTCAGCGGCAGTGGCGGTGGCAACGGGTCGTCTGGCGGTGGCTCCTCGAGCTCGGGTGGCGGCACGGCCGGCACTGGCGGAGGCGTGAATGGTGCTGGTGGAACGGGCGCTGGAAACGGCGCACTCGCTGGCGGCAACGGCAGCAACACCATCGGCGTCAACGGTGGCAGCGGCACCGAGCGCATCGGCGCGACGGGCATGGGCTGCGGCTGCTTCGGCGTCGAGGGCCTCTCGCCGGTCTTCTTCGCGCTGATGCTGCTGGGCGGCCGCAGAGGTCAGCGGCGGGAGCCGCGGCGCGGGCGATAGCGCACCAGTAGGGCGGTGCGGCCGTCCTGCAGTCGACACGAGCTCCATCTCGAGCAGCGGCGTCGGGAGGCTGAGCGCTCCGCTGTCGAGGCCCCTCGTGAAGGGCGTCGTCATGCGAATGACGACGGAGTCACGGAGCGCCATGCGCTGGGTCAGGTCGGCGGCGCAGGCCGCATCGACTGCACCGCCAACGATTCACATCACCGAGCGCGCGCGACGTCACTTCCTCGTGAACGCGAGGAAGAACTGATCAGGCAAGAACGTCCACGACGACGACGGCATGTAGCCCGCCGCGGCCAGCTCCGACGTCACCTGCTCGGGGCCAATCTTCTCGGCGTCAGGCGGGCCCCTCTTGATGCCCTTCTTGAAGTCGATGATCACCAGCCGGCCGCCGGGCTTGAGCGAGAGCGCGAGCTTCGTGAAGTACGCCTGCCGCTCCTCGATGTGGTGGTACGTGTCGACGATGATGATGCAGTCCACCGGCTCGGGGATCTTCGCGTCGTCGAACGCGGCCAGCACGACCTTCAGGTTCGCCAGCTTCTCGGTGACCGCGCGCTTCTTCAGGTAGTCGACCATCGAAGACTCGACGTCGACGCCGTACACGGTGCCCTCGGGCAGCGCGCGCGCGAACCGCACCGAGAAATACCCGGTGGCCGAGCCGATGTCCGCCACGAGCGCCGACGGAGGAAGTCCCAGCGCCTTGATGACCTCGTCGGGCTGCTGCCACGCATCGCGTGACGGATCTTCGAAGCGGGCGGCCCAGTCTTCGGCATGCTCGAAGCGGTGGGGCATGTGCTCATCGGTGGTCTCGGCGCGTTTGGGACAACCGGTGACGAGGGCAAGAACACAGAGCGAGACGAGCGAGGAGCGCATGCACCGCGTCTAGCGCAGAACCCCGCCCGCCCCGACTCCAGTTTCGCCCGGTTTCATGGTGAGGTGACGGTTCTGTCGTCTTCGCCGGGAGA
Source organism: Archangium gephyra (assembly GCA_943370055.1). Lineage (GTDB taxonomy): Bacteria > Myxococcota > Myxococcia > Myxococcales > Myxococcaceae > Xiheimicrobium > Xiheimicrobium gephyra_A. The sequence continues at coordinate 1,151 of CALRPN020000016.1, read as the reverse complement.
CGTCGCTTCGTGGGGGCTCGCTTGGTTCGCACCGCCGTTCGTCTGGTCGCGTTGGTCGTCGTCTCCACCACCGCATGCATCGATCTTCGTCTGCCTGATCCACCAGGACCGCCCGGGCCAGGGTCGATCTCTGGCCGCGCCGTGTTGATCGAACCAGGCACGACCAAGCAGGGCCCCGCACGGAACGCTCGGGTGGAGTTGCTCGGCACGGGGCTCGTCACGACGACCGACGACAGCGGCTTCTTCCGCATCTCGGGCATCGTTCGTGAAGCACGGCAGCTGCTGTTCCGAGCAGACCCCGATCGCGACGGACGCGCCGATCGTCAGAAGCTGCTGACGCTCGACGGCGCACGGCCCGGGCCGGGCAAACAGATCGCGCTCGGAGACGTGCTGTTGGTCGAGAACGCCTCGATTCGGGGAAAGGTGCTGCTCGAAGACGTGACCACGACTCGGGGGCACGCCGGCACCCTCGTCTTCGTGCCTGAAGGGCCCTTCACCACGACCACCTCGGACGATGGCAGCTTCACCTTCAACGAGCTGCCCGAAGGCACGTTGAGCGTGGCGTTCTTCAGGCAGGGCTATCGCACGCGCAGCCTCGACGCGTTGCCGCTCCGCAGCGGAGAGGAGCTGCCCCTGGCGACCCTGACACTTCGCCGCGAGACCTCGCCTCAAGAGCCAGTCGTCATCACTGGCCGCATTCGGCTCGACGACGGTGGGCCCGCGCCGGCCACCACGGTGGTCCTCACGAGCATGGCGGAGCGGCGCGAAGTGTTGACCGGCCTCGATGGGCGCTTCGAGGCGACGGGCTTGATGCCTGGCCTGTTCTCGCTCGTCGCGAGCCGCGATGGGTCACTCACTGCACGGGTCAGCAACATCTCGGCTCTCTCGGGACGCGTCGAGTTGTTCGACATCACCTTGAACGCCACACCGATGGGAGCCGGCGGTGGCGGCGCGGGCGGCGGCGGCTTCATCGACGATCTCGCAGGTGGCTCGGGAGGCATGGGCGCTGGCGGTGGCAACGCGACGGGCGGCGGCAACGCGACGGGCGGTGGCAACGCGACGGGCGGTGGCAACGCGACGGGCGGTGGCAACGCGACGGGCGGCGGCAACGCGACGGGCGGCGGCAACGCGACGGGCGGCGGCAACGCGAC
>CALRPN020000015.1:0-185177 GCA_943370055.1 Archangium gephyra | reverse complement strand
CCATGCGGGGACTCAGGCCTCTGCCTGGCCCCAGAATTCCGTCCGGGCCTGCAACACCGGTCGAGGGCGCCAATCTCACTTCCGGGGAACCACCCCCGAGCGTCACGCGGCGACCCTCTCCCGATCTCCGTCGGGCACCATCTACACCGCTCTCCACACCCGGCGCCGAGTTGCCCACAACTTTCAAGTCTCCCCCTGCACCCCCTCCGACCGCATCGCGACGACTACGGCGACTTGGACCGGAGGACTTCAGTGAGTGAGGGTCATACAAGCGTGCGCGTCCTCTTCTTGTCGCTTCAGGCGCAGTGCCGTTCGCAGCCTCGAACTCATCGAGGGCCGTGCTCACGGCCGACGACCTGCAAGCTTCTACGGTCGCACCCGTCCACGAGAAGGCGCGAATCGGCTTCAAGGCCCTGGCTCGTCGTCAGGCGCTGCGGTCACGGCCCGACGTCGTCACGAAGCGCTCGGGGTCGTAGGCGAGTCCTGGTCGGAGGCCGCCGACATTCCTATTTCTGCAGAGATGGACATCGGGCTCATGCGGGCTCAAGGAACTTGGATGTGTGCGGAAGCATCATGCGCCACGAGACGGTCTGCTGGCCTCGACCGAAGACGAATGGTTCGCGGGTCTGTGCCGCCTGTGGAGGACGCACCGCTTCGCCCCAGGCTGCTCAAGTCAGCGGCCGCACGCTGATCACTCGAACAGGGCTTCGACGAACTCTTTTGGGTCGAACTTCCGCAAGTCTGCGACCTTCTCACCGACACCAGCCCACGACACGGGCACCTTCAGCTCGTCACAGATACCAATGATGACGCCACCCTTCGCGGTCCCATCGAGCTTCGTCAGGGCAATCGACGTGATGCCCACGGACTCGTGAAACTGCTTCGCCTGCGCAATCGCGTTCTGGCCCATCGTCGAATCGAGCACGAGCAACACCTCATGCGGAGCCCCGGGCAGCGCCTTCTCGGCCACCCGCTTCACCTTCTTCAGCTCCTCCATCAGGTTCGCCTTCGTGTGCAGCCGGCCAGCCGTGTCCGCAATGACCAGGTCGGCGCCAATCTCCTTGCCCCGCTTGATGGCCTCGAACACGACGCTCGCGGGGTCTGACTCGTCCTTCCCGCGCACCACCTCGGCGCCCGCGCGCTCGGCCCACACGTCGAGCTGCTCCGTCGCCGCCGCGCGGAACGTGTCTCCCGCCCCCAGCACGACCTTCTTCCCCTCGGCCTTCGCCTTCGCCGCCAGCTTCCCAATCGTCGTCGTCTTCCCCGCCCCGTTCACACCCACCACCATGATGACGTGCGGCGGCCCACCACCTTTGAGGCTCGTGTTGCCCTTCAGCGACACGATGCGCTCGACCTCTTTGCGAATGACGGCCTTCAGCTTGTCCGCGCTATCGAGCTCCTTCGCCTTCACCTTGTCGCGCGCGAGCTCCACCAGCGCAGACGCCGTCTTCACGCCGATGTCCGCGGTGAACAGCACCTCTTCGAGGTCGGCGAGCACCTTCTCGTCGATGAGCTTCGGGCCACCACCAAACAGCCCGTTCAGCCTCGCCATGAAGCCTTCGGACTTCGTCTTCGCGAGCCCCGCCGCCAGCGTGGCGCCACCCTCGGCCTCGACCTTCGCGCGCGCCGCGAGCTCGGCCTGCCGTTTCGCCTCGGCCTCCGCTTCGGCCTGGCGCTTCTTCTCCTCGGCCGCGAGCCGCTCCGACTCCTCGCGCTCCTTCTTCCTGCGCTCCTTCTCTTCGGCCTCGCCCTGCTTCTGCGCGCGATAGGCCTCTTTCTTCAGCTCCTCTTCTTTCGCCTTCAGCGCCTCGGCTTCGGCAGAGCCCTTCTCGAGGGCAGCGCGCTCGAGCTTCAGCCGCTCCGCTTCCAACCGGCGCGCCTCGGCGTCGGCCTTCGCTTTCGCCTCGGCTTCACTCTGAGGCAGCTCGACCTTCGGCTTGGAGGGCACGTCGAGCGACGGGTCGACCTTCGTCTGCGAGGGCAGGGTCGGCTTCTGCGCCGGCAGCGTCGTGCTCGAGCCACCGCGCGAGAGCATCTTGCGCAGCACCAGCAGCATCAGCACCAGGAAGCCGACGCCCAGCAGCACCGAGACGACGGTGCCCACGGGGTTCGACTCGGGCACCACAGGAATGTCGGCCAGGACCAGCGTCATGATGGGCGCGCCTCTACCACGCGTGCCAGTTCGTTCCACGCTGGCGCTCCGGGGAGGCCTCAAGTACGCACCGCCGCGCCATGCGCTCATTGCTCATCGCTGTCTGCGTCTCGCTCACGGCCTGCATCGTGCCCGCCCCGACGTCGGAGGGCACCCAGGGCGTCAAGGCCCGCCCGCCTGCCGGCCCGCCGCAGGAGTTCAAGAGCGGCGCGAACTTCGGCGACAACGTCGAGCTCGTCTCGACCATCGTGGCTCCCGGCAGCGCCTTCGTCGGCGACACCGTGCGCGTCGGCCTGAACTTCAAGGTCCTGAAGCAGATGGACGTCGACTACATGATCTTCGTGCACGTCGAAGACGTCGACGGCCGCGTCGACCGCCTCAACGTCGACCACGCCCCGATGCGCGGCGCCCGCCCCACCTCGAAGTGGAACGCCGGCGAGATGGTGCGCGACGAGTTCGAAATTCCCATCCCTCCGCAGATGAACGTGCGGGGCCTCAACATCCTCATGGGGTTCTGGGACCCGAAGACCGACGCCCGCCTGCCGCTCGTGAACAAGGACGTCATTCCGAACGACGGCAACAACCGCATCATGGCCGCGCGCTTCCAGGTGAACCCGGCCCAGTGAGCGGGTTGCGGGCCAGCCGCGAGGAGCACAGACTCCCGTCCATGCTGAACGTCATCAAAGACGCTCCGTTCGACATTCATCGCATCGACCGCGCGGGCTACCACCAACTCGGAGAGAGCGGTGCGTTCGAAGGCAAGCGGGTTCAACTGATCGAAGGAGTGATCATCGCCATGAACTCGATGCGCGGGCCGCACGCGACGGCGGTCGTGAGGCTCAACGAGATCCTCCTTCCTCAAGTCATCGGCAAGGCGCACCTGAGACCGGCGCTCCCGCTCGCGCTCTCAGCCTTCTCCGAGCCCGAGCCAGACTTCACCATCGTCACGCTCGACGAGTCCGATGATCACCCCAGCACCGCAACGCTGATCATCGAGGTCGCCGATTCGAGTCGCGCCTTCGATCTCGGCCTCAAGGCCCGCCTCTACGCCGCGGCGAAGATCCCCGAATACTGGGTCGTCGACCTGCAGACCGAGAAGCTCGTCGTGCACCTCGAGCCGAAGAAGGGCGAATACCAACGCGTGCACCGCTTCGGCAGAGGACGAGAAGTCACCAGCACCGTCGCGCCGAAGGTGACCGTCAAGGTCGCCGCCCTCTTCTGAGTCGCCGATCCGTTCGGTCTGTTGAGCAGCGCTGGCACCGCTCACGGCGTGACGGGAGCCTTCTCTGGAGTCCTCTTCCGGGCCTTCGGCAGCCACGGCTCGAGGAGCGCCTTGAAGCGCGCCTGGCTCAGCGCGCGGCGTCGTTTGCCGTACTCCTCGCAGTCCGCCTCGCCCCGACGGGCCTGCGCTCGCAACACCAGCAGCGCCGCCTCTTCGGCCTCGTCGCCCTTTCCGATGATGGGCGCCGCGAGGTCGATGCGGGTCAACTGACCTCCGCGGGCATCGAACACCGCAATCAGCACCGCGCTCACGACGAGCGGCAACACGAACGGCGCAGCCGCCCGGAGCAGCGGAGCCGGCGTGACCGGAAGCGTCTCGGGCATCGGCCGTGTCGGCCGTGACCAGAACCAGGCCATCGACGCGAGGAACACCACCAGACACAGCACCCGCACCCACCACGGCACGTCACTGTCCTGCACCTTTGCCGCGCTGAGCACCATGGCGAGCGCGTTGTTCGCCGCGTGGGCCGCGATGACCGGCCACAACGAGCCGCTCTTCCACACCACCACCGCCAGCACGATGCCGATCTCGAAGCGCGGCAGAAAGCCGACCGGGTCGAGGTGGTACGCGCTGAAGATGAAGCCGCTGATCACCGCGGTGGCGACGATGCCGAGGCGCTCGTTGAGCCCGCGAACGAACACGCCGCGAAACAGCAGCTCCTCGGCGAGGGGCGCCAGCACCACCACCGCCACCAGAATGGCCGCCTGCTCGAGCCCGTTCGTCATGGCCGTCGCGAGCAGCTTGCCTGTGTCGAACAGATCGAGAAGCACCTGCGGCAACAGCTTCGCCGACAGCTGGCCCAGCCAGTCACTGAGCGAGAGCGCGTTGCCCAGCGACAGCAGCGCACCCATCGCCACGTCAGGGCCACGAAAGACCGTCAGGCCCGTCGCGGAACGCCACTCGCGCCCCGTCGTCGACAGCGCGACGACCGTGACGCCGCCCAGCGCCACCAGGCCCGCGACGACGCTCGCCGCGACGTTCAACGAGAAGAACGCCGTGCTCGCGCCCATGAACACGACGAAGGCCACGGCGATGGTGACCAGCGAGAATCGGAAGAAGGGCATCGAACGCGTCTACTTGGTGCCGTACCAGCTCGAGTTGGGGAAGGGGCCGAGCGCTCCCGAGACCACGCCGTTCGTCATGCGGCCCGTCACCCGACCGCGCGCCGAGGGCAACCCGAGCGCGTCAGCCGTTCCATTGCCGTCGAGGTCGTGAATCGTCGCCCGCTGCTCGTCGAACTTGAGGCCACCGAGGCCAGAGCCGATCTCGAAGTCCTGCGCGAGCTGACTCGCCAGCGCCGCGCACGCGATTCTCGTCTGTGTGGAGCCGATCTGATCACAGAGGATCAGGTTGATCAGCTCACCCACGTCGTGCGCGCGATTGCTCGAGCCCGCCATGATGGCCACGTTGATCAGGTTCACCAGCAGCTTGTTCACGTCGAACTCGACGGTGCGGGGCCCGAGGATGACCTCCTGCGAGGTCCGGGAGCCTCCGAACGCGAGCACGGTGACGCTGATCTGCCCGTTCGCGCCCAGCATCGGGTTGTTCATCACGTTGATGATCTGGCCGTTGTAGTCGAGCCACAGCTCGCTCCACTGCTCGGCCGCCGACACGCGCGCGTTCTGCCCTTCGACCAGGTCCATCACGCCGCGGGCCTTCATGGGCCGGTTCCCGAAGCGGAACATGTCACTGAGCACCTGGAACAACGTGCCCACCCACGGCGGCGCCTGAATGTTCTGCGAGACGAGGTTGCCGACGTAGCAGATGAGCTGCTGCTCGATGCCGCCGAAGGTCGAGCAGTTCGTCGTCATGCCCGAGGTGATGGCGCGCAGCAGGTCGAGCAGCTTCACGATGTCGCTGGCCCGCTGCGCGAACTCGCTGATGTCGAGCTCGTAGTACGTCTGGTAGCGGCCGTTGATGTTGGTCGAGAACGTGGTGGTGCAGCTCTGGCCCGTACAGGGCGTGACGAGGCAGGCGCCGTTCACGCACTGGGCGCCTTGCGGGCACATCACCGCGCACGGAGTCGTGCACACGTTCACGCCGCCGGGCTGGCAGCGGTTCAAGATGATCTCCACCCCGGTCGCGACACAGCGCTGCCCCGCAGGACAGTCGCAGTCCGACGCGCACCAGTCGGGAATGGCGCCCGTGCCACCGGCCGCTGCAGTGCCGCCCGCAGAAGCGACCCCTCCGCCCGCAGCGACGCCACCACCCGCCGAGCCGCCCGCCATCGCCGAGCCACCACCCTGCCCGGCGTCGCTCATCAACACGCCCACGGGCCGGTCGGAGCCTGACTTCACGAGCACCGAGCCTCCGCACTGGCAGGCCGACGCGCTCACGATGACGGCAGCCAGAAGGAGTCGCATGCAACGTATGTAGGCCGAACCCGGGGGGCGGCCGCAAGGGCGCAGCACCGACGATGTGCAACCAGGATCACCTCGCCCCGCGCCGTGCTACGGGCCCCTCGCATGGAACGCCTGCCGCTCTTCGCGACCGCCACCCGCGGAACCGAGCCCTTCCTCGCCGAGGAGCTCGAGACCCTCGGCTGCAAACGCATTCGCCAGGACCGCGGCGGCGTGCGCTTCTTCGCCGCGCTCGACGAGATCTCCCGCGTCCTCATCCACTCGCGCATCGCGATGCGCCTGCTCTACCCGCTGCGCCAGTTCGAAGCGAAAGGCGCCGAGGGCCTCTACGAAGCGGCGCGCTCCATCGAGTGGGAAGAGTGGCTCTCGCGCGGCTCCACCTTCTCCATCGAGGCGACGCTCAAAGACACCGAGCACACGCACTCGGGCTTCGTCGCGCTCAAGCTCAAAGACGGGCTCGTCGACCGCCTGCGCGAGAAGTGGGGCAGCCGGCCCGACGTCGACACGCACAACCCCACCTTCCACGTCGTCGCGCACCTCGCGAAGACGTCACTCTCCATCTCGCTCGACCTCTCGGGAGAGCCGCTCTTCAAGCGCGGCTACCGGCAGGCCACGACGGCAGCTCCGATGAAAGAGACGCTCGCCGCCGCGATGCTGATGGGCTCGAAGTACGACGGCTCCGAGGCGTTCCTCGACCCGATGTGCGGCTCCGGCACGCTCGCCATCGAAGCCGGCTTCATCGCCACCCGCCGCGCGCCCGGCCTCAAGCGTGACTTCGCGTGTGAGAAGTGGCCCTCGTTCGCGCCGAAGATGAAGCCGCTGCTCGACGACGTTCGCAAAGAGGCCCACGCGCAGGTGCGCCCCGCGCCCGCGCCCATCATCGCCCGCGACTACGACGACGAAGTGCTGACCGCCGCGAAGCGCAACATCGTGACGGCGGGGCTCTCGAGCGTGCGCATCGAAAAGGCCGACGCGACGACGGCTGACGCTCCCGAAGGCGTGACGCCCGGCCTCGTCTGCACCAACCCGCCCTACGGCGAGCGCCTCGGCACCGGCGGCCAGAAGGGCATGAAGTCGTTCTTCCACAAGCTGGGCACCAACCTGAAGGGCTGGAACGGCTGGCGCTTCTCCGTTCTCGCTGGAAACGAGGCGTTCGAGAGCGCCTTCGGCATGCGGCCAGCGTCACGCCAACCCCTCTGGAATGGGGCGATTGCGTGTCAGCTCATCCACTACCCAGCCCGGGTGCCCATGCAGCCCCGGTAGCGGTATACGCTTTCCCCACCTGTGTCAGTGAGTGAAGCCCACGAAGACGTCACCGCGGAGACCAACGCCGAGGGGCTTGATCCGCTCATCGGCGTCACGCTCGACAGCCGGTACCGCATCGTGGGCGGCATCGGCAAAGGCGCGATGGGCAAGGTGTACCGGGCGGTGCAGGTCGGCCTGAACCGGGCGGTCGCGCTCAAGGTGCTCGACTCGAACTACGGCGCGGGGCGTGACGAGTCGTTCCGCCAGCGCTTCCTCGTCGAGGCGGCGCTCACCGCGAAGCTCTCGCACCCGAACACGGTGCGCATCTTCGACTACGGCTGCTCGAGCGACGGCATCTTCTATCTCGCGATGGAGTTCCTCGAGGGCGACACCCTCGACCGCTCGCTCGCCAAAGGGCCGTTGGGCTGGAGACGCGTGCTCTCCATCGGCCAGCAGATCGCCCGTGCTTTGCGTGAAGCGCACGAGCTGGGCGTGGTGCACCGCGACCTCAAGCCGGCCAACGTGATGATGCTGTCGGCCGACGACGACACCGACCACGTGAAGGTCCTCGACTTCGGCCTGGTGAAGTCCTTCGTCGATGGCCAGGAGCTCGAGGGTCGCGCCATCACGCAGCAGGGCATGCTCATGGGCAGCCCGCCGTACATGGCGCCCGAGCAGGGCGACAAGAACCGCGCTGACCCGCGCAGCGACATCTATTCGCTGGGCTGCATTCTCTTCGAGGCGCTCACCGGCAAGCCGCCGTACGGAGGCTCGGCGCCGCTCGAGATCATCCTCAAGCACGTCAACGAGCCGATTCCGCCGGTGAAGACGCCGCCGAAGTTCGAGACGATTCCCGAGGGCATGTCGGCGGTGGTGACGAAGTGCCTGCAGAAGTCTCCGATGGACCGCTTTCAGTCCATGGACGAGGTGCTGCAGGCGATGAGCGAGCTGACGGCTCCGGTGGCGACGCCCGCCTTCGAGACGCCGCTGCCGCCCACGCCGATTCCGGTGCCGGCTGCTGCGGTTGCGCCGCGCAACAACACGGTGCTGCTCATCGCCGGCTTCGCGGTCGCGTTGCTCGTCGGCATCGGAGGCACCGCCATCGCCCTGCGCAAGCCCGGCAAGGCGAAGGTGCTCTTCCACATCGAGACCGAGCCTGCGGGCGCGCAGGTCGTCATCGCGAAGGTCATCAAGGGCGTGACGCCGCTCGACGTCGAGCTGGTGGCGATCGATGGCCGCGCGATGGCCGAGGTGACGCTGCAGAAGGACGGCTATCTGCCGATGACGGTGACGGCCGCCGGTTCGGGCCCGCGCCTCGAGATGATTCAGAAGCTGCAGGTGAAGCCGCCCGAGAAGCCGGTGGAGCCCGAGAAGACGCCCGTCGTTCCGTCGAAACCTGCCGTCGACAAGGCAGCACTGGAGAAAGCTGCGATCGAGAAGGCGGCTGCCGAGAAGGCCGCGCTCGAGAAGAAGCCGAAGGTCGACCCCATCGACAAGGCGTTCAACGACACGACGCCTGCGAAGCCGAAGGAGACGCCGGTGGCTCCGAAGAAAGAGCCCGTGCTGCCGAAGGTCGAGGCGCTGCCGGTGGTGACGCCCGCGAAGGTGCCGAAGGCGACGACGCAGCCGAAGAAGACGCCGCCGAAGCCTGCCTCACGGCTGGGCGGAGACGATGATGATCCGCTCGCGCCGCACACGCCTCCGCCGGCGAATGATCTGAAGCGCCCGCAGAAGTGATGACGGGTCCTCCCGCCCTGCGCTCAGAAGTGACCCGGAGAGAGCGTCCATGCCACTCCTTTCGCTGATGATGATTCTGGCAGCCGGGCCGTCTGCGGAGGCCATCGATGAGGCCGTGCAGCGAGCCGAAGATGACGAGATCTCGGTGCTGCGTGAAAACGCGCGCGGACGTGGCGGCATTTCGCTCGCAGGAAGCGCGGCGGTTGGCTTCGCGACCAGCGCGTTCGCGTTCGGTGCCGGGCTCTCGGCAGACGCCGGTCTCATCTTCGCTGACCGCTACGCCATCACGCTGCGCCTCACGGGCACCATCTTTCTGCTGCTGTCCGCCGGCCTTCAGTTCGAGACCGCGCTCTCGGAGCGGGTGCTGTTCGGCATCGGCGCGTCGTGGGGTGCGTTCGGTGGGCTCGATGCACCCAGCGCGTCGTACCTCGGCATTCCCGCACGCGTGAGTTGGATGTTCTCGGAGCGCGAACGCCTGGCCGTTGCGCGGCGTGGCTTCATGCTCTTCGGAGAGGTGACTCCCGGCTTCGCCTACGCCAACTCGACAGGGCTCGCGCGGAGGACGGCTCCGCCCGGCCTTCCCCTCGCCATCGTCGCTGTCGTCGGTATCGGCTACGCGTGGTGGTGAACCTCATCGGCAGCCCGCGTGTGGAGTAGCTTCTCGCGCCGTGACGACCCCCGAACGCTGTCTCGTCGCCTTCTTCACCTGCACGCTCGCCTGCGCACCGAAGAACATTCCGCCACCGGCCGCGACCGCGATGACGGTGGTCGAGCTGCAGCAGGCCGTGGCTCGCGGTCCCTTCCCGTACGACGCGTGCCAGGAGGTGTGGTTCTACGCGGTCGCCGACACGAAGAAGTCTGCCGCGCGGCTCGACACGCTCGTCGCCCAGGACTCGAGCTGTGCCTCTTCCATCGCGAGAGTGCGACTCATTCAGCTCGCGCGCTCCGACACCTTGTCGTGGGCCGCCGAGAGCCGGGCGAACGACGTCGCCACGCGCCTCGAGCTCTCACGCTTCGCCGCCACCTCGAAGTGGGAGCCAGGCACCTCGGCCGTCGCCGACCTCGTGCTCGACCCTGACGAAGGCGTGCGCATCGCCGCGGTGAAGGCCGTGCGGGCACTCCGCCAGACCATCGCCGTCGGCCCGCTCGAGCGCAGCCTCGCCATGAAGCCGCAGCGCAAAGAAGAGGAGCGCGCCCAGCTCTGCACCACGCTCACCGAGTTCAACATCGACGTGCCGCCCGCGGCGTGCCGTGGGCTCGAGCCGGTGGAGCCGCCCGCGCCGCCCGACGTGCCCGGCAAGCCGCCGCCGAACCTGTGCCGCACGCTCATCACCTCGCTCGCGTCGCCTGACTTCGCCACCCAGTCCCGCGCGCTGCTCGAGCTCGCCGCGCCATGGGTGCAGTTTCGCAATGGCTGCTCGGTGCCGCACGACCTGCTGCTGAGGCTCGTTCAGCAGGGCGCTCCAGAAGTCCGCGCGACGGCTGCGATGCTGCTGCTGTGGATGAATCACCCGCCCGACATGCGCCGCACGCCAGGCTGGGGAAAGCTGGTCATCAGCCCCGAAGCGCGGTGACGATGCGCGGCTCCTGACAGGTTCTGGCACTCGACTGCGAGAGGAAGCGCTCCATGACCCAGCACACCCAGCACACCCACCACGCCATCGACTACGTTGAAATCACCGTCACCGACGTCGCGAGCGCCAAAGCGTTCTACGCGGCCGCCTTCGGGTGGAAGTTCACCGACTACGGGCCCGACTACGCCGGCATTCAGGGCGCTGGCCGCGAGCAGGGCGGGCTCACGAAGGGCACGCCCTCGGGCCGCGGCGGCCCACTCGTCATTCTCTTCTCGGCCGACCTCGACGCGACGGTGACCGCGGTGCGCGCTGCAGGAGGCCGCATCACCACCGAGCCCTTCACCTTTCCCGGTGGGCGTCGCTTTCACTTCACCGACCCGAGCGGCAACGAGCTGGCCGCCTGGGCCGAGCGCTGACCCTCAGCCGGAACGCTCTCCCCACCGGCCAGAACGCTCTCCCTACCGGCCGGAACGCTCTCCCTACCGGCCGGAACGCTCTCCCTATCGGCCGGAACGCACTCCCTGCGTGTTGGAACGCCCTCCCGACGTGTTGGAACGCCGGCCCGACGTGGCGGAACGCCGGTGGCGGGGGGCCTCAGCTCACGGGCCGCACTTGAAGACGGTCTTCTTCAAGTCGCCGTCGCTCCACACCACACCGACGCGCGCGCCCTCGAGCGGCACGACGACGAAGTCAGAGCGCGCGCTGGCCGACGTTCCGAGGTCGACGCTGACGATGTTCACGCCGCCATCGGGCGTCGTGGGGAACGTGGCGAGCCGCAGCCGCGAGTCCTGGCTGCCCACCATCGCGAAGCCGCTGCCTCCGTCGAGCTGCAGCTGCGTGAAGCCGACGTGTTGCGACGCGAACGGCTGCGGTGTGCCCGCGTTGGTCGGTGACGACCCCATGATGGGCTCGTCGCTCACGACGGCGCCCGACTGGTTCACCGAGAGCACGCGCACCAGCCCGTCCGAGCCGACCGGGTCGACCTGGGGGTTCACCACGACGCGGTAGTTCGTTCCGTCGAAGACGATGTCGTCGACGTGCGGGTACGGCGAGCCGGTGGAGAACACATACGAGAACGGGCCTGCCACCACGCTCGTCAACGCGCTGTCGTACAGCACCCAGCGAAGGTGCCGGCTGTTGATGGGCTGTGCAGGCTCGTTGCTCCACGCGAAGAGCACGGTGGTGCTGCCGACGCCGACCCGCGGAGGCGTGCTCGCGTTGGGTGCGCCGGTCGACACGCGCGCAGGGTTCGGGTTCACGCCCCACACGAGCCGCGAGGTGCTGGCCGCCTGGGTGCGCGAGACGGTCGCGAAATACAACGCGCGCGGGTTGCTCTGACCGAAGTTGACCGGGCGCTCCTCGGCCCACACGCCCACGAAGCGGTTGAGCGAGGGGCTGAAGGCCAGTGAGGCGCGGTCGAGGTCGTCGTAGTCGTACCGCGCAAGGTCCGTCACGTAGTTGTTCGGGTCCGGCGGCGTCGAGATGAGCGTCTGGGTGAAGGGCATCGCCAGCGTCGGAGCGATGAAGCTGACCGCCGACCGGAGCGAGAACGCGTCGTTCTGCAGGCACGTCGCCTGAGAGTTGGTGAAGCTCGCGGTGAGCGAGGCGACGGCGAACTCGACGCCATCGGTGCTGACGATGGGACGCAGCGCCTGACGGCCACGACTGGTGCCGTTGCACAGCGCCCACGGCGTCGTCGACTGCGTCAGGGTGGTCGGGCCGGCGACGAGGCTGAAGTCGGTTGCGTTGAGGCGATAGGCGTCGATGGTGCCGTTGAGCCCGTTCGACCCCGCAGCCACCAGCACGTCATTGCCGACGCGCGCGATGGACGGCGTGTTGCCACCGGGCGGGTAGAGGTTGCCGCTGCTGAACGAGCCACGCGCCCCCGGCACTTCGACCCACAAGCTCTCGTCCACCGCGCCGTTGCAGTTGTTGTCCCTGAAGTCGCAGCGCTCGACGGTGCCCGGGTAGGTGAACGGGTCGGAGTCGTCACAGTCGTCCGCTCCGCCGCCACACTGCCGCGGGTAGTGCCCGTCGTTGTCGGCGTCGATGGCCTGCGTCGAGTACGAGCACTGGCGCAGGCTCGAGCTGCACGAGTCGATGGTGCACGGGTTGCTGTCGTCACACGGGTTGGTGCCCGCGACGCAGCGGCCCGTCACGCAGCGCTCGTCGCCGTTGCAGAAGTCCGAGTCGAGGCAGTCGATGTTCGCGCGGCAGCCGCCGTCGAGGCCCGAGGTGCCAGCGTCGACGGTGCCTGCGTCAGCCGCGACGAAGCACGCCGTTCCGCCAAGGCAGCGGTTGGCGCGACAGCACTGGCCCTGGTTCGCCGGGCAGTCCGTGTCGCCGACGCACTGGACGACGCAGACGCCCGCAGCCCCGCAGATGAGCCCGAACGGCGTGCAGGTGCTCTGCAGCACGCACGCGGTGCCGACGCCTGCGGCACCTGCATCGGGCAGGGCGAGCTGACAGGCTCCGGCGAGGCAGACGCGCGGCGCGACGCAGTCTCGCGAGTCGATGCACTCGGCCACGCACTGGCCGGTGGGGGCGCAGCGCTGACCGCCGGGGCACTGGCTGTTGTACACGCACACGCCACCGTCGTTGCTGGGGAAGCGGCAGCCTCCGCTCACGCACACCTGCGGCAGCGCGCAGTCACGCGTCGAGACGCACTCGGGAATGCAGAGGCCCTGCGGAGAGCAGCGTTCGTTCGCGACGCAATCGCTCGAGTACAGACACCCGCGCACGCCCGAGTCGGGTGACTGTGGCAACACACAGCGGCCACTGGCAGAGCACGCCAGCCCGCTCGCGCAGTCGGCCTGCGTCGCACACTCGGCCACGCACGAGCCGTTGGCGCAGCGCTGCCCGACGCGGCACTCGCTCGTGTAGAGACAGGCACCGCCGTCACTCGTGCCACCGATGCGCTGACACGACGCGGGCGTTCCCGTGCACTGGAAGCCACTGGCGCAGTCGACGTCGAGCCGGCACTCGGGGCGGCAGGCGCCTCCGAGACAGGCCAGCGGCGAGGTGCAGTCGGACGTGAAGGTGCAGGTGCCGGCGTCGTTGGGCGTCGAGGGCACGCACCGATCGTTCGTGCAGACCAGGCCCGATGCGCAGTCACGCGGTTCGCGGCACTCGATGCCGCAGACACCGTTCCGGCAGACCTGCGTTCCCCCGCAGTTCGAGTTGTAGAGACAGCCGGCGTCAGTGCTGACGACCGTGCCCGCATCGACCGCATTGCACCTGCCCGAGACACACGCCTGGCCCGTCGCACAGTCGATGGTGGCGAGGCACTGCGGCCCGCAGGTGCCGTTGCGTCGGCAGACTTCGCCCGCGTTGCACTGGCTGTCGAGTTCACAGCGGGCGATGACGGGAGCTCCGCCGTCGACGACGTCGAGGGGCGAGACGCACTGGTTGCTGATGCAGACCTGGCGGTTCAGACAATCGGCCGAGGTGGTGCACTCTTTCCGGCAGCGCTTGTCGGTGCCGCAGATGAACCCCGTCGGACAGGGCTGGCGGTCACAGTCCGGAATGCAGATGGAGTACGAGCTCTCTGCGGCCTGGCAGCGGTCCCGCGGCTCCTGCGTGCAGTCGAGGTCGACCACGCATTGCGTGGAGCACCGGCGGAAGACACAGACGAGCGGCGCCTCACAGTCCGAGTTGAGCAGACACCCTTCAGCCAGCTTCGCCGGCGGCTTCTCGGTCTGCGTGACGCACGCGGTGAACGACGACAGCAACCAGACAGCCCCCACGACCTGGATGGTTCGCATGATGACCCGTGTAGTGTTTCCCGCGACGTGCTTCATCTGTTCCCTCGCTGTGAGACGAATCCCGAAGTGAGCCTGATCAGCGGTGGCTCCTTCGACGACTGCTGGTCCGAGCCACGGCTCACGCACGCGGGAGTCGAAGTGAGCCTGATCAGCGTTCGACGACTGCTGGTCCGGCTCACGCCCGCTCACCCGCAGAAGCCGTAGGAGCCATCGGTCCACGCGAGGCACCTCGAGCGGCCCGGGCAGACGGCGGTCGCGCTGGAGCACCGAATGAGGCAGCGCTTCGGAGTCGTGCTCGCGCAGACCATGGTGGCCGAGGTGTCGCCTGGCGGCGCGACGCAGTCGGAGTCGGCCTGACAGCCCTGCAGACACTGGTACGACGTCGGAGCGCTGCCGAAGCCGAGGCAGGCGGCGTTGCTGGAGCAATCGCTGTCAGCGGTGCACGCGTCGTACAGCGACGAAGCGGGGCAGGACTGGCCAGAGATGGTCGAACAGCTCGCGCCTCCGCCACGTGGGTAGCAGCCAGCGCGCGCGTCACAGCGACGTCGCCCGCAGAACTCGGACGAAGCGCAGTCGCTGTCTGCGGTGCAGGCCCGGCACAACGTGGTGACCGTGCTGCCGCCACCCGCGCCGCCCGAGCCCGTGCCCGTCGAGCCACCAGCCGTCCCTCCGCCCGTTCCACCCGCTCCGCTCGGAGGCGCCCCGCAGTTTCCTTCACCGGCCTCGAACCTCCAGCCCTTCACGTCGGGAGGACCCTGCAGCGTGCTGCCGACGAGCTTCCACGTTCCGACGACGGGCCGGGACGAGTTGCGCAGGCACTTGGTGGTGTTGCCGTAGCTGGTGCACGTGGTGCGGCCGGACTCGTGGCTGAAGAACCGGTCCTTCTCGAGGGTGACGGAGTCGTCGGTGGAGACCGAGGTGCCGCTCGAGCGCGACCAGGTTCCGACGTAGCGGCACTCCGAGGTCGAGAGCGCGGCGGGCTTCTTCGGGCAGTTGGCGACCGCGTCGCTGCGGAACAGCTTCTTGCCCTCGTACTCGAGCACGCGGCAGCCCTCGGAGATGTTGCTCAGCAGCACCGACTTGCCGGCTGACGAGCCACCGCTGAACGAGAGCGCCGTGGTCGACACCGACCACGCGCCGCCAGCGCTGCTCCAGTTCTTTCCCGTCTTCAGCCGGTAGGTTCCATCGGCGCGCAGGTCGAGGCCGACGTCTTCGCTCGAGAACGCGATGTTGTTCTCGACGCGCGTGCCCGACTCGTAGCTGCCGACGAGCGCCGTCTTCCACGCGCTGTCGGAGCCGGAACCGGAGCCGGTGCCGGAGAGCCCTCCACCGGTTGAAGATGAGGAGGACGAGCTGGAGCTGTAGTCACTTCCCCCGCACCCAAGCGCTACCAACACCACGAACGCGATTCGTCGCATGACGGGGCGTTGTGCAAGGTGACGGCCACGGCGCCGGCGCTCCGAAACCGGCCGGTTCTCGGTTGGTTCGACCGACACACCCCGTCACCTGTGTCGACGGCCGAGCAGGTTCCGCTCAGGTGAGCAGGTTCTGCTCAGACCTTGTTCTCGGTGCCCTTCATCATGCGCTCGATGTTCCCGCGGTGGGTCCACACCATCGAGAGCAGCAGCACGCCCGCGAGCACGGGGTACTCGATGGGCTTGCCGAGGAAGAAGCTGGTGACGATGGCGCCGAGCCCGCCCGCGAGGCTGCCGATGGAGCTCACCTTCGTCACCACGACAATCGCTCCCCAGATGACGGCACCGACGAGCGCGGCCTGCGGCACCAGCACGATGAGCACCCCGAGCGCCGTCGCCACGCCCTTGCCGCCCTGCCCTTTGAGCCACACGGGAAAGACGTGGCCGAGGAAGGCCGCGTAGCCGACCGCGACGTGCGAGAGCGGGCCTTCGGGGAAGACGTGCATCGCGAAGAGCACAGGCAGCGTGCCCTTCACCGCGTCGAGCAGCAGCACGAGCGCTCCGACCTTCTTGCCGGCGACGCGCGCGACGTTGGTGGCGCCGATGTTGCCGCTGCCGTGGTCGCGCACGTCCTTCTTCGTGAAGGCGCGGGTGACGAGCACGCCGAAAGGAATCGACCCCGAGAGGTAGCCGAGCGCGATGAGCCCGATGACGGTCAGCGCCAGTGGAGCACCCGGTACGCGAACACGACGAAGCCGTAGTTGACGAGGAAGAGGCTGATGGCGATCCACCGGGCGCGCTTCCACTCCTTGTCGTTGAGCACGAGCTCGGGGAGCGGCACGCCGAAGACGAGGTGAATGATGGTCAACACCACGGCCAGCGCGAAGCCCACCGCCGCGACGGTGCCCAGCGGGTTCGCGTGGATGGCGCCCAGCACGTTGAAGTGCGCCACCCGGTCGGCCACGCGCGTGAGCCCGCAGCCGGGGCACGGCACGCCAGTCGTCTCGCGGAAGGTGCAGCCCCAGAACGGAATGATGCGCGCGACGGGCACGTAGCGGGCGACGAGCAGACCGACCAGCCCCACGATGCCGAGGGCGTCGATGGTGCCGAGGGTGCGATTGCGCGATGGGAGAACGAGCTGCACGCGGCCGGCAAGGTACACGACCCGCCGCGGGAAGTCAGAGTCAGCGCAGGTCGAAGTCAGAGGTCGTTCAGCGAAGCGGTGAAGCCGTTCGAGCGGCCCGCCGGCTTCGAGGGTGCTGCGAGCGCAGGCTTGAGGCCGCCGCTGAGGTCGACAGGAGAACGACGTGCCGACTCGAAACCGTCGGCGAGGTGGGCGGTGAACGATGCCGAACCCGCGCGGAACGAGGGCAGCTCACTCGAAGCAGGCGCCGCTTCGGGCGTCATGGCCAGCGAAGCCCAGGAGGACTTGGTGAACGCGCGCTCGCCCTTGAGGGAGTTCATCGCGCTCGAGAAGCTCTGCGGCAGCTGGTCGAACGAGTCGCGGTAGCGGCCGAGGTCGACGACGGCGGGAACGACGCGCTTCTCGAGGGCTGAACGAAGACCGATTTCACCGGTCTGCTTCGTGGCCTCATTGCCAGCGAGGCTGATCAGCTCGCGAGCCAGGGAGCGGAAGACGTTCATGCAGAGATTGTCGGTTCATGTGGGTCTCGGGTTGCGTCGAACAACCCACGTCATTCTGAGCCCTTGGGAGTTCACTGACCTCCGCACCGCTTCTGGGTCCACCAGTTCAAGACGAGGAAGCGCTGACCCGAGAGCAGCTGTGGGTAGACCATCAGGCCGTAGCAGTAGACGTTGGCCGTGAACGCGTCGCCGGGAATGGCGCCGACCGTGCCCTCGAAGACCGAGCCGGTCTGGGTGCTGATCTCGGAGGTCTGGCCGTAGTGGAAGCCGACGGAGCCTCCGGCCGTCACGCCTCCGGTCTTCGCCTCGAACTCGAAGGTGGTGCTGAAGTCCATCGAGGCGCCGCGAGCCGAGCCTTCGGAGGTGTTGATGCTCAACCCGTTGTGGCCCGATTCGTCGATCTGCACGGGGCCATTCCACAGCGCCTTGTAGCCAGGCGTTTGCTGCTCGGCCTTCGCGAGCGTCAGCGTCTTCTCGTCGGCCGTCGGGTACGACCAGACGTCACCAGGCGTGTGCTTCAAGATGCGCGGGTCGACATCGAGGCCGCCGCCGTTGTGCGCGTTGTAGAACTCGATGGAGGTGCCCATCATCTGCGGCTTGCGCGGCAGGTTGAGCGTCAGCTTCTTGCCGACCTCGGACGCGCGGGGCGAAGAGACGATGGTGTAGTAGTAGACGTCGAACGGCACGGTCGTGAAGATGACTTTGTCGGCGCCTGGCGCGGTCGAGTAGCTCACCGAGGTGCCCACCGTTCTCGACTGGCTCGCGTACACGTCGAACGCCGCCTCGAAGGTCTGCTTCGCCGAGACACCGGTCTGGAAGAGGTCGCTCTCGTACTCGAAGCCCACGGAGTAACCGACCGAGAAGCCCAGCGACCGCGTCTCGACGACCGACGAGTCCTTCGTCTCGCCGAACGTCGCGCTGGTGTCGTCGACGTTCTGGCCCACGCCGGCCTGCCACGGCGGCGACGCGATGACGGTCACCAGCTGCGGGTCGGTGAAGAGCAGCTCGTACTCTCCATCGTAGCGGACCATGGCGGAGTCACCGTCGGTGTTGGGCGTCACGAGCACCGGAGAGTCGAAGGCCACGCCAGTGCCCGTGAGGCTCGTCTTGCGCGTCCACGTGTCGAGCGCGTCGAGTCCCCAGATCTCCAGCCGGCCATTGGCAGCCACGAGCAGGTCATCACGCCGGTCGGTGTCGACGTTGGCGACCGCCGCGCGCGCGAGGCCCGGCACGCCGGCGTACTTCACCTTGAGCGTGCCGTCGGTCTGCAGCGTGAGCACGTCGGACCAGCCGAAGAACTCCGCGACGCCATCACCATCCACATCGGGCAGCGCGAGCACGCGTGGCGAGGTCGCGTACGCGAGCCCGGTGTAGTGGAGCAGCGTGCGGAACGTGAAGTGCCGGTCGCTCGGCGTCGCCACCGTCGGGTGGTACTGCATCATGAAGAGGTGCCACGCGTTGTCGCCAGGCGAGACGCGGCGCCCGTGAAAGACGATGTCGCCGATGCGGTCGCCGTCGACGTCTCCGATGGCCACGCGGCTCTCACCGAAGAAGTGGTCGGCGACCCGAACGTCCTGCACGCGCAGCTCGCCGCTCTCGAGCGGTTGCACGAGCGAGCCGTCGAAGATCTCGTAGAAGCCACGCACGACGCTGAGCCGCGTCTCGGTGTGCGTCACCACCAGCTCGTCGGCGGGGTCCTTGTCGATGTTGCCGATGGCGACGCCGACGTCGTTGAACTCGTCGAAGCTGCGCGTGACGACCGTGAGCTGGCCATCGTGGAGGTTCGAGACGACGTAGAGCTTGCCGAAGCCGATGGCGATGTCGGGCTTCCCGTCGCGGTCGACGTCGCCCACTGCGAGCGCGGGCTGCGCGAAGTGGTCGAGGTTGGCGAAGCCCGAGAGGCCCATGTCGATGACGCCGGAGATGGGCGTGGCCATGTCATCAGGGTCGAGCAGCAGGTACTTCAGCGTCTGACTGCCCTGCGCGAAGTAGACGATGAAGACCTCATCGAGGCCGTCGTCGTCGGTGTCGACCGCGATGCCATTCTTGAACTCGGCCTGAAGCCACGTCTGGTCGGGGTAGCGACTGAGCGGCAACGCGGCGTGGGCTGCGGCCTTGTCGTCGAGGAACAGCTCGCTCTGATTCGCGAGCGTGGGCCCGCCGGCGAGGTAGAGCTCTTTGCGCGGAGCGAACGCCGCGTAGCGCGTCTTGAGCGGGTGCCATCGCTCGGGCAGCGCTTCACCCTTCGGCCCGGTGCGTGCGCCGACCCCGGTGGTGAAGCCGAGCTGCGTGAGCATCAGCTGGTGCTCGGCGTTGGTGGTGGGAATCAGCTCGACGAAACCAGCATCGGGTTCAGGCGGTGGAACGGGTTTGGGTCCACAGCCGCCCAGCACCAGCAGCACGGCGGCCGCGAGGATTCGCGTGGTCATGGCGCTCTCCTGCCCGCCTCACACTCGCGGGAGCGGGCCATGTGGGTGCATCGCGCATACCCGGGCGCACGACGGGCGGCGTGCAGCGGCGCGTGCACACCGTGCAGCAGTCGCGTCACGGTGGCGATCAACTCGACGGCGCGCTTCCGCTGCGACTGCGTGGCTGACGCTCCGGGCCACGCGCTGTGCGGCTCTCGGCGCTCCTCAGAGGGCTGGGCAGCGTCGGGATCGGCGTCGGCGGCTCGCGGATGATCAGTCGGCTGGGAGCAACCTTTGCGGGTGGACGAAGGTCACGCCAGGCGCCGACGGCTCCAGCTTCGAGCACTCGAAGACCACTTCGCGAGGCCTTCGACGAGACGCGCCTCTGAGTGAAACGTCAGTCGGTGCGCGGCAGCGCCCCACCGCGTCTCGACGGTGTTGGGTTTGTCGGCGGTGCTGGCCCGCTCGAGCTGCGGCGCACACCAATGAACTCTGGCGTCGTGTTCGACGCGTTGTGGGACCGTTTGCCCGCGCCGTCACCGAACCCGGCTGCTGCTCCGTCTCATTCTCCTACGCGACGAAGGTGGCGTGTCGCTTGCGTCGCTCGGATTGGACCTGAACGAAGCTCACGAACTGCCCACGTCAGGGAACTCCGGCGTCGAGCAGCTTCGAGACCCGGCGCTTCACGAGCCCATCTCGGTCGGCAGCGATGAGGCTGCGCGCGAGCTTCTCGGCGTCGGCGCGGCGGTTCAGCTTGATCAACACCTCGACGCGAACGAGCGCGGCTTCGGTGCGCATCGAGCCCCGAGGAAACTCCCGCTCGTACGTCACGAGCGTCGAGAGGGCTGACGATGGCGAGGTCTGCAGCTCCTTGCGTGCCGAGTCGAGCAGCGTCAGCTCACGCGCGAGCGAGTCGGGCGTCTCTTCTTCTTCAATCACTCGTGGACGAACGGGAGCCGGCGGCTGCACGACCGCGACAGGCACCGACGCATCGACCACTTCGACGACCGCCACCCCTGCATCGACGACCACTTCCACCACCGGAGGCGGAACGACGACCTGCACGACTCCGGCATCGACGACGATCTCGGGCACCTTGTCCGGAGTCGGCTTCATCCACCACACGGCGAGGCCCACGGCGGTGACGGCGACGGCGACTCCGGCCACGAGCTTCTTTCCACCCGAGGGCGGCGGCGGAATCGGCGCAGGTGCCTGGGTCGCGGCGAGCAACGCATCGAGGCCCTTCGCGCGTTCGGTCGGATCACGCCGGTCGCGCTGATGGCTGTCGCGCAGCAGGTCCTTCAACTGATCTCGGGTGGGCTTCGTCATGGCGCCTCCCGTTCGACGTGCGCTTCGAGCAGCGTGTCGAAGGCTTCTCGTGCGCGGCGCAACCGCGACGCCGCCGTGCCATCGGGGATCTCGAGCAGCTCGGCCATCTCACGCTGGGAGTAGCCCTCGAGGTCGTGCAGCACGAGCGCGACCCGCAGGTCCTCGGGCAGCTTTCGCAACGTCGCGTCGAGCAGCCGCAGGCGGCGCTGGTGTTCGACCTGATCATCGGGCCGCGCGCCGGTGTCGATCTCCGGAAGCTCGTCGACGAGGTCTTCGCGTGACCGCGCCGAGCTCATCGCCTTCTTCGCGAGCCGCAGCGCCGTGCCGCAGAGAAACGAGCGCGCTTTGCCGGCTTCGATGTCGTCGAGCCGCGCCATGGCGACGAGGAACACCTGATGCGTCACGTCTCCGGCCGCCGCTTCGTCGAGCCCGATGCGCCGCAGAAACCGCCACACGACGTCGTGGTGGTCTTCGTAGAGCACGCGCACGCGCTCCTTCTTCACGGCCTCGAGCCGCGCCCCCGGCAACGTCGCCGTCATGACGGGCCACCAGGGCGGAACCAGAAACGCACGGACGATGACCATATGCGCCCTTCGGCCGCGGGTGAGACGTCGTGCGCTGGATGCCGTGGGCCTGAAAAGTTGATCAAAACGCCCGCCCGACCTCGAGCGCGGCCGTGACCGAGGCTGCAGGTACCGAGAACACTTCACCTCGGGGAACGATGACGTACGACTCGTGACGAAGGGCGACGCCCACACCCACCCGAACGCCGACCTGCCAGCCCGAGAGCTCGACCCCCGCGAACCCGAGGGGACCGACCGCCCACAGCCACCGCTGCGAAGTGGACCTGATGTCGCCATCGAGGCCTTCGACGAAGACGGGCGCGAGCTGAACGAACCCTCCAAAGCGCGCGCGCAGCCACCGCCACGAGAAGCCACCCGCGACCTCGAGCTCGGCCAGCAGATGCGTCGCGTACCGAACGCTGCCCGGCGTCGCGGTGACGGTGCGACCCGTGAGCCCTGCCGCGCCAACCGACGCGTGGAACCGGAGCGGCTGATTCACCCGGCCCACGTTCACCCCAATGCGACCACCCGCGCCGAGATCGACCTGACCGCTCACGCCGGTCGAGAGCCAGGCTCCGACTCGCGCGTCGAGCTCGAGCGAACGAACTTCGGGTGGCGCAGGCGCAACGATGACGGGCGGCGGCTCGACGACGACAGGCTCGACCACCACGGGCGGAGGTGGCGTGACGACGACGGGCGGCTCGACGACGACTGGAGGCGGAGGCGGCGTCACCACGGGCGGCGGCTGATCAGGCAACACCGTCTTCGCGTTCTCGGGGTCGAGCACGAGCGCGGCGGTCAGCGTCATCGCGCGCGTCACCGTCTCGCACTTCGGGCCACGCAGCGTCTTCTTCGAGCGGGCTCCATCGGCGAGCTCGACGACGAGGCTGCCTTCGAAGCGCTTGTTCTTGAACACCACCAGCGCCGTCACGCGCGCGGTCGCTTCGCTCACTTTGGGCACGAACCGCACGAGATCCGTCCGGGCAGCGAGCTCGGCCCGAAACGCGTCCTGATCAGGGCAGCCGATGGGCGCCTGATACTCGACCAGCGTGGGGCGTGGCTCAGGCGCGGCGGCCAGCAACGCGAAGAGAACGAGAGGGCTCAGTTGAGACACCCTCTCCACGCGCCGGACGTCACCGCGCTGGTGTCGTCGAACACGCCCTCGAAGCAGGTCGCCGAAACACTGGCGCCGACGAAGCTGGACCCACGCGAGCCGTCACGGTTGAGGTAGCGCCACGCGACATTCCGCTGATGCGTCGACTGCCCCCAGAAGCCGAAGACCCCGACGGGATCCTCCACGCCGCCATCTGCGTGAAGCAGCACCTGGCCCGTCTGAATGCGGCCCGCCATGCAGCGCGAGAAGCTGGTGATGGTGCGGTCGAAGCACGACTGCACGGTGAACGACCGCTCGCCTGAGAGCGCAACCGGCATCGCGCCAGCAGGCGTGAGCGCGACGAAGATCGGGAGATAGTTGTCGGCCGGGTTCTGATCGCGCGACGACGAGAACGCGCGGGTGCTGAGCTCGAGCCAGTGTGGCGAGGGCCCGAGGTTCAACCTCAACGCCACGCGCGTGCTGGCTCCAGGCATGAGCACGCCAGCGTCACACCGAGCCGACTGCGGGCCCGCAACACACTCGGAGGACGCGAGGAACGTCACCTCCATCGGCCAGCTCAGGTCGACGGAGGTGTCGCGCGCCAGGCCCGAGCCGGGGTTTCTGACCGTCAAGTCGACGACGTAGTCTTCGCCGACCTCGACCAGCCACAGCCCGTTGCTCGCGAGCGTGAGGTCGGGGGTACCGGCGTCCTGTGAGCCGAACGCCGTGCCGCCATCGTCGACGACGCCCGCATCGGCGACCTCGCGAAAGAGGCCCAGCACCACCTCGGTGTCACACGCGCTGAAGGCCCCGGCGAGGGCGACGAGAACGAACCACCTCACCGGCGCAACCCTACAGCGCTCTGCGCATCAGCCCCCGAGAATGCGTCGCTCGCCGACGGTCGACGGCAGAGCCACTCCACGTGTCTACGCGTCACTTCGGGTTGCTTGTTCGAGCTGGCCTTGTTGACGGCGCTCCGTGCATCAGCCGCCGAGAATGCGACGCGCGTCGACGGTCGACTGCAGAGGCTCCTTGCCCGCTTCCCAGGGCAGTGACTGCAGCGCACGCCGCTGCGCGCTCGGGTTCGGCTTCGTGTCACTCGGCAAGTCGCCGATGGCCTTCTTGAGGGTGCGGTACGTCGCGTCGCCGGTGCGGTCGCCGTCAGACAGGCGCTTCTTGAGCTCGCCGAGCAGCACGTCGTCGTTCATGAGCAGCGGGTACTGCGTCGCGTTGCCCGTCACGGCCTGCTGCACCACGGCGACCGAGTCGTTGCAGACGCCGGTGATGCCGTAGCCGTCGGCGTAGAGGTCGAGCCGCTTCGCTGCGTCCTCCACCACGTCGGTGAAGGCGCCCGCGACCGAGAGCGCCTTGAGCGCATCTTTGCCGCCGATGGTGGGGCTCGACGCGCGGCCCAGCCACTCGGAGTCTGCGTGCACTTCGGCGGGGAAGAAGCCGGTGCCGCTGACGCCCTGGTAGAAGCGCGTGCTCGCGTCGAGCTTCGGGCCCTGCGAGTTCGGTCCCGATTTGATCGACACCATCATCTCGGAGTGCGCGGCAGGAACGACGGCCTCTTTGCCTGAAGCGTCCTTGATGCCGGTCTTCACCATGAGCGGCGCCGCGACGTCGACGAACTGCGGAGGGTTGGTGCCGGGCACCGCGGTCTTCAGCGCCGCGAAGTTCGCCACGCGCGAGTCGAAGCGCACCGAGACGTCGTAGCCGGCCTTCTCGAGAGCTCCGGCGAAGTCCTCCATGCGGGTGTACGACTTGCCGTTGAAGGCGACCTCGAACTTCTGATCAGCCGCAGCGGTCGGGTTGCGCGAGAGGCGCTGGAAGATTTCAGAGAACACGCAGTTCTGCTTCACCTTCGCGTCGGGCACGTTGCTGGCGACGTCGCCGGTGAACAGGCCGGGAGCGACCTCCTTCAGCTCTGACTTCGGGCGCGGGTACGAGACCGAGTCGATGTTCGCGAGGTCGAACTTCTGTGGCAGCAGGTCCTTCCGCGGCTCGGGGTTCTTCACCTTGCCTGCGCGGTACGCCTGGTTCAGCGCGCCGATGCCGCCCGACATCTGCTGCGGCGTCACCTCGAGCGCGTTCGTCAACGCCGCCGGGTTCGCCTTCACCGCAGCGATGACGGTGGGCGGAATCGCGATGCCCGTCTGCTTCTGGAATTGCTCGAGGATCTTCCCCGTCGCCGCTGCGCCCTGAGGCGAGTTGGACAGGCCCTGCAGCACCTGCGGCAGTCCCACGAGGGCCGGGTAGCGTCCGGGCACGAGGTCGTACGGGCTGGCCTTCGCTCCACCGAGCGCCTGCGCGACTCGGCCAGTGACGGCACCAGCCACGTTGCGGAACCCATCGCTCGCGGGCTTCGGCGCCGGCCCGGTCGTTCCCCAGGCGGCGGGCGCAGCAGGCGTCGCGGGAGCAGCCGGAGCCGTCGCTGGCGCGGTGTTCGTCGCCGGCGTCGTCGGCGTGGTGGGGATCGTCGGGGCGTTCGGGTTGTTGCGAAGGGGCGTGGGCATCAGAGAGCGACCTCGTAGGGGAATCGGACGTGGAATTTCAAGAAGGCGAAGAACGAAAGCCACACCGTGCGCTCGATGGGCAGAACGTCGAAGAAGGCGCCAAGACGCTGGGGAATGTACGCCTGCGCGCCCCCGCCGACACTGATCAGCACCGTGCGCGTGACGTTGAGCAAGAGCGTGGTCTGCAGCTCGACCCCCGGCCGCAGGAAGAACGTCTTGGGAATGCCCGCGAGCTCGGTGCCGGCGATGTTCGAGTAGATGTACATCGCGGTCAGCAGAAGGCTGGCGTCGAGGTTGAAGCGGCCGCGGCTCTGGTTCCAGCTGCGCTCCGACTTCTGGCCCGTCGTCACCAGCGTGAGCCCGAGCGGCTTCCACGTCGCGCCGAACAGGCCCACGCCGTTGAGCGCGTCGATGCTGGGCGACACGTAGATGGTCGAAGGAATGAAGATGCTGGGGCCGATCTTCAGCTCGGTGATCTTGTCGGCCTGCCCGCGATAGTTCGCCGGAATGCGGTCGCGGTTCTCGTTGATCCAGTCCCTGTCGATGATGGCGTACAGGTTGAACGCGAGGGCGAAGTGCGGAACAGCGCCGCGGTTCTCGAGCAGCGGGCCATAGAACCAGAACGCCTCGGGCCCGATGCCGAAGTCAGCGGGCACCCGCACCTTGCCGGCCGACGCGGTGGAAGAGAGGGCCAGGACCGCACCCAGGACCAGACGGCGAATCACGTGGAGCATCACACCCCCGGTGGGCAGACTGCGCAATGACGCCGCCATGACGCAGTGCGAGTGGAACAGATTCATCCAGTTGGAGGCTCGGTGAACGCGCTCACGAAGCAGGTGCTGGCCTCGCGCAAGGCGCACGGCCTGACGGTCGAGAAGGCCGGCGACTATCTGAACTACAGCGCGACGTTGCCGCAGATGGCGAAGGCGATGGGGTTCGCTCCACACGTGACGCACCTGAACATCGTCGTTCACGCCGGCAATGAACTGTCGAAGTCGCTGCCGATCTCCCGCTCGCTGGTGATGGTCGCGTTCCTCGATGGGTACGCGCTGGCGAAGCACCTCGACGGCACGAAACGCACTCCAACCCAGGTGCTGCAGTCGGCGTCGGCGGTGACGCGCTTCGTGCGCACGGCCGCGCGTTCAGGGCCGGCGCTCCTTTCGGGCCCGCACGGCGAGACCGCGAAGACCCTCATCGAAGACTTCGCGCCTGAAGGAGATGAAGCCGCCCTGCAGGGCATGGCGAACGGCCTCGCGTGCGGCGTGCTGCTCTACCAGTACGAACACGCGCTCGTCGTGCCCGGCTTCGAGTCGCTCGCGCCTGCGAAGAAGGCGAAGGCCGCGAAGAAGTCGGAGGTCGCGGTCGCGCTGCCGAAGGAGCTGCTCGATGGTGTGCTCGCAGCTCCCGCTGACGACGCGCCGAGGCTCGTGCTCGCGGACTGGTTGCTGGAGCGCGGCGACCCGCTCGGTGAGTTCATTCAGGTGCAGTGCGCGCTGGGCCGTGGCCGCTTCGGTGCCGGTGGGAGGTGGGTTCGTCCCGCGAAGAGCACCCTTCCCTTCGAGACGCGCGAGCAGCTCGAGGTGCGCGAGCAGGAGCTGCTCAAGCTCTACGAGAAGCGCTGGGTGGCGCCGATTCGTGCTGCGATTCGACAGTGGGGTTTTCGGCGCGGCTTCGTGAACGACGTCATCGCCGATCTCTCGAAGTTCGCGGCCGCTTCGGGAACCACGGCGGCCCGCACGCCGCTCGAGAAGGCGAAGCTCACGGGTCTTCAGCGCGAGCAGTTGGTGAGCATCGTGAAGGCACCCGCACACCCAACGCTCGACTTCGCCGACCTGGCCGCGAACCGCATCGATGACCGTGCTGCCGAGCTGTTGTCGGCTCCGCTGCTCTCGAAGGTGACGAAGCTGAACCTCGAGATGAACCCGCTGGGCCGCCAGTGCCTCGCCGCGCTCTCGACGCATCGCACGATGAAGCGCCTGCTCTTCTCCAGGCTCGAGGTCACCGACGACGACTTTGCGCAGCTGACACGGGCCCCGTTCTGGAAGTCGCTCACTGGACTCTTCATCGGCCGCTCCGAGCGCCTCACGTCTCGGGTGGCCGAGGTCGTCAACGCTGCTCCGAAGCTCGAGTGGCTGTGTCTTCCAGAGCTCTCGGACGACGCCGTGCTCTCGATGGCGAAGGCGCACCCGAAGCTGAAGTACTTCTCCATCGTCACGACGATTGTGAAGGACGCGACGGTGGTGAAGGTGCTCGACCTGCTGCCCGAGCTCACCGGCTTTCAGGCGCCGCATGGCGTGTCT
Organism: Archangium gephyra; assembly: GCA_943370055.1. GTDB lineage: Bacteria > Myxococcota > Myxococcia > Myxococcales > Myxococcaceae > Xiheimicrobium > Xiheimicrobium gephyra_A. The sequence continues at coordinate 157,795 of CALRPN020000015.1, read as the reverse complement.
GACAAGACGAAGGCGCTCGTCGAGAAGCGCCTTCCCGGCAATCGCTACGTCGGCTTGTTCGACTGAGCACCAGCGACGAACGGCTGGCCCAGGAGCGTGATGACCTTCGCGAGCTCGTGCTCCGAGAGGTTGGTGCTGGTCCACCGGAGCGTGCCCTCTTCGTCGAAGAACAGCCTCACCTGTCGCGCGCCGATCGCCACCACAGCGCGCAGGAAGCTGTTCGCGAGGGTGTGCTCGTTCCACCACGACTCGTCGAGTTCCACCGAGAGGCGCGCGTCACCGTCAGCCCACGTCGAGGCGCTTCGATCGACCGGCGCCGTCATGCCTCGCTCGATGGTCACCTGCTCCGTCGTGGAACGCGTCGTGAGTTGCCCGCCTGGCGCGCGTTCGGGAGCGAGCACGAGCAGCACCGACCAGGCGAGGTCCTGCATCAGCGGCTGCCACGGCGAGAAGCTCTTGCCACGCATGTCGGGTGGGCGACCGAAGCCGAGCACGGCACGCAGCGTGGTGAGGCCCACTTCGCCGTGGTGGGTGCGCACGCCTGCTGAAGCCGGCCCATCAGACGCCAGCTCGCCGCGAGGGAGTCGTCGGACTGGCGCTTCGTCGAAGGTGACCGAGCCGTCGTCGTGAAGCGTGAAGCGCGGGAAGGTCACGAGTCGAGACCTCACGCGAGTGGCAGACGGCGCGCAAGGGAGTGGCGACACCTGCGCCTGGTTCGACCGCTCTGAACGGGACGGGTGGCGGAACTTGTTTGGCGACCGCAACGAAGCCCGCGGCTCGTCCAGTCCCCTGCCCTGGCTTTGGAGATCACACAGCGCAAGCACGTGCCGCTCGGCGTCGGCCTGGCAGTGCGATTCTGCTGCGCGACCACCGGCCGCTGCGACGCGAATCCCGGATCGTCCAACCCGCAGTTCTCCGGTGCGCTGTCTCGTTGGCGAAGCGAAGTCATCTTGTGGCGCTGCTGATGCCGGAGCCGCGCGCTGGAACGCCGCGCCCGACGCGTCACCCCGCGTGGTGGCGATGCACGGCAGTCTGGCGGCGTCGGTCGATGCGCGTTCAGCCGGGCGAGTATTCGCAGCACCGGCGTGACCATCGCGTTCGCACGAGGCCACCCACAGTCTCGAGCGGGGGTCGGAAGGGCTTACGACGGCGACACGCGGCTCGCAGACTCGGCGACCTTCATCGCGACGTCGAAGCCGAACACCGCGCCGCCACCGTCACGCTGCCGGGCCCAGACCGTGCCACCGTGCGCCTGCGCGATGCGCTTCACGAGCGCGAGCCCGAGGCCGAGCCCCTCAGACGTTCCGTTCTCGTCGGTCTTGCGCTGGAACTTCTGGAACAGCGCCGCTTCTCCACCTTCGGGAAGGCCCGGGCCGCGGTCGAGCACGTCGAACGACACCTTCTCGGCCTTGATGACGACGCGCAGGGTCTCGACGCCCTTGCCGTGCTTCTTCGCGTTGTCGAGCAGGTTGGCGATGGCGCGCTGGAGCAGCGTCGCGTCACCCGTGAGCCGGTCTCCATCACCTTCGATCTGTGCGACGGTCGGCGAGAGCCCTGCCCGCTCGACTGCCCGGGTCACCACGTCACGCACCGACAGCTCGCGCATGGTGAGCACACCGAAGTCGAGGCGTGAGCTCGCGAGCAGCTGACCGACGAGCGCGTCCATGTCCTCCACTTCGCGATCGAGGTCGTCGTAGGTCTTCGGCGTCGCGCCGGTGTCGCGGGCGATCTCCGAGACGATGCGCATGCGGGCCAGCGGCGTGCGCAGCTCGTGCGAGACGGCGGCGAGCAGCTCACGTTGATCAGCCAGCTGCTTCTCGATGCGCGTGGCCATGTCGTTCACCGCATCGGCGACGACGCCGAACTCGTCGGGCTCGTGACACGACAGCTCCGCGCGCGCCGAGAGGTCTCCCGTGCCGATGCGCTTCACGACCTGCGTGAGGTTGTCGAGCGGCCGCGCGAGGCGACGCGCCACCTTTCCCGACGCGAGCCAGAGAATGCCGATGGCGATGGCGAAGCCCAGCCCAAAGCGCCAGGCGTGCGGGCCTCCATGCGGGTCACACACGCGCACGAGCCCGAGCGTCGCGCCATTGCGCACCACCGGAATGTCATAGGCGCGCCGGCCGCACGGTTCTCCGTACCCGCCGAGCGGAGCGCCAGCCGCGTCACTGAGCTCGAGGCTCATCTCGAGCGTCTCGGCCGTCTCTTTCGCGAAGTTCTGCCGCGCGACCGGGTCGTCCCACTGGCGCGCGAACTGCGTACCGACCCACGAGAGGCCACGGTTCACCTGCTTGCGCCACTCGGGCTCGGGACCGAGCACCATGAACACGAACGACGTCAGCAACATCGTCGCCGCGATGCCGCCCGCGAACCACGCGAAGATTCTCCGGTGCAATCGCACGCGCACGAACCGGCCCAGCGGGCCCATCTTCGGTCGGTGGTGCGAGTGGAAGGGCTTCACGACTTCAGTCTTTCGTCAGCACGTAGCCGACTCCGCGAACCGTCTTGATCAACTTCGGTGGATCATCTCCGAGCTTCTGGCGCAGGTGGCTGATGTGCACGTCGACGGTGCGCTCGCCCACCACGACGTCTCCGCGACCTGCCTCCGAGAGCAGCGCATCGCGCGGCACCACGCGACCCGCGCGCCGCATGAGCGCCACGAGAATGTCGAACTCGATGCCGGTGAGGTCGGCCACCTTGCCCTCGACCGTCGCGGTGCGCGCCGGCACGTCGACGACGATGTTGCTGGCCTGCAGCTGCTCGTTGACCACCTCGGGCCGCGACCGCCGCAGCACCGCGCGCAGCCGGGCGAGCAGTTCACGCGGTGAGAACGGCTTGCCCACGTAGTCGTCGGCGCCAATCTCGAGGCCTACCACCCGGTCGGTCTCGTCTCCGCGCGCGGTGAGCATGATGACCGGCACGTTCGACTTCGCGCGAATGCGCTTGCAGACCTCGAGGCCGTCCATGCCGGGCATCATCACGTCGAGCAGCACCGCGTCCCACGCGCCCTGCTCGAGCATGGCCAACCCTTTGGGGCCGTCGGGAGCGTGCGCGAGCGTCACGCCGTTCTGACCCAGGTAACTCTGGAGCAGCTCGGGCAGCCGCGCGTCGTCGTCGATGAGCAGAACTCGGGAGGCCATGGTGTTCGTTCTCGATGCAAGAGGACGCAGGGAGCATGCAGCACCCGATGCGCCCCCGCTGCTTTATTGCTGGCGCGCTCGCCCTGCTCCGCGGACACACTTCGTCCGTGTTGCCTGGCGCACTCGCCCTGCTTCGCGGACACACTTCGTCCGCGAAGCGCTCGCCAGCGCGTTGTTGCCTGGCGCGCTCGCCCTGCTTCGCGGACACACTTCGTCCGCGAAGCGCTCGCCAGCGCTGGTTACTGCCCTGCCTGCGGAGCCGACTGCTGCTGCACGGCCGCGGGAATGACGATGGTCTGCGGCTGCACGACAGGCGCCTGCTGCGCACCCGGCATGATGACGTAGATCTGCGGAGCCGGAGCCGCCGCAGGAGCCGGCGACTGCACCACCACCGTCTGCGGCTGCGCGACCGGAGCCGCCTGCTTCACCTCGGAGCGCTCCTCGAAGCGATTGCCCCACCGCTCGTCCTGAAACCGGCCGTCATGCCAGCCGCCCATCTGCTGCCCATGACACCCGCCGTGCGCTCGCCAATGCGCCGCGCGAGCGAACATCGAGCCGTACCCACCAACCACGCCAAGAGCCAACAGTCCCATCAGTGCGAAACGCATGTGTGTGTTCCTTTCGAAATACTCGTGAACGGCTCAGACGCTGACGGTCGACGGGCCGCCCATGGGGCCCTGCGCCTGGTGGTGATGCGAGAACCGGCCTCCGCCACAGTGACCGCCGTGCATGCGGCCGGGCCCGAACTCGATGAGGTCGGCGAGCACCGCGCGCTGCTGCGGGTTCAACGCCTCGTGAATCGCCTGCATCTTCTCCTTCAACGTCTTCTTCACCTCGTCGACGGTGGCCTGCTGCTTGTCGAACGCAGCGTTGACGGCCTCGTTGTCGAAGGCCTCACCACGCATCGCCTTCGCGTACTCGCTGCGAGCGCGGAAGAGCTCCTGCCGCGCGTCCCACATCACGCGCTGCGCCTGATCAGCCGCCTCGAGAATCACCTTCTCCTGGCCGGGCGTGGTGTCGAGCCGCTGAAAGAGCCGGCGCATCATGTAGCGTCCCCAGCCACCACCTCGAAAACCGCCGCGGCCATGACGGCCCCAGCGCGCCACTTTGATCAACCCGATGAGGCTCAGCGTTCCAACGATGAAACCGAACATGTGTACCGTTCCCTTTCGTCGCCGAGCCATCAGTGGCTCGTTGCGTGTTGGGACAGTAGGAATCGACTGTGAAGCCTCAGAGGTGGTCGCGGTGAAGAAACATGAAGGCGCGCCGTCCATGTGCGCATCTCTCGGCTTCGGTCATGGGCCGCAGTGCTTCCGGGTGGTTGTGATGCGAGCGCTCCTCTTGGTGGTGATGGTCGGCGGCGTGGCCAGCGCGCAGGAGTTCTCGCCACCGCCGATGGTGCAGGCCGACACGGTCGACGCGAATCAGGGCCGCGAGATCCAACCGCCCGTCATCACGAACGCGCCGCTCGATCCGAACACGCTCACGCCCGCGCCGCAGTCGTTGCCCACGCAGCCGTCGGGCACGTTGCAGCCGCAAGCGCCGCAGGCGCCCCAGCCGAACTATCAGCTGCCGCAGCAGCAGAATGGCCAGCCGCAGCCGGGCACGGTGCAGCGCGCGGAGCCGGTCGCCAACCCTCGCTTCGTGCGCATCGGCATGTCAGCGCTGCTTGGCGCCGGCTTCGGAACCGTCACGTCGATCATCGGCGGCTTCGTTGGCGGCGAGTATCTGCGGCCGGGCATCACGTCGATCGGCAACATCTGGACAGGTGGCGCCATCGGCTTCGCGGTGGGAGCGCCCATCGGCGTGCTCGTGTCGGGGCTGATCTTCCGCGGTGACGCGCCCTGGTACGCGCCGATTCTCGGAGACCTCATCGGCGCCGCGGTCGGTGCCGGAGCCGTCGCGCTCGCGGGCCCTGATGCACTCTCGGCGACGTTCGTGTTGCCGCTGCTCGGCTCCATCATCGGGTACGAGATGGGTTCGGCCGACGACGCGACGATGGCTCCGACGGTGACGATGCTGCCAGGGCGAAGCGGCGCCATCGTCGGTGTGTCTGGGCGATTCTGATGCACGCGTGAGACAGTCGCGGCATCAGCCATGGTGCCCTCTCTTCTGCTTGCTGTGTTGGCCGCCGCGCCCGTGTTGCCGGAGCACGCGGTCGGTGGTGCGTTCATCTCTCGTGAGACGAAGACCGAGCTCGAGCTGACGCTGAGGTTCGATCAGTCGGTGGTGAAGGACGCTCCGGCGCTTCCCTCGGGCAAGGCGATGCTCGCGTTCAAACCGACGGTGACGGTGCAGAACGAGGTCTCGCTGTGGGACGCGACGGGCAAGCTGATCAGCCTCGGGAAGCCTGCGTTCAGTTTTCGCTTCACGTGCGAGAGCGACGGCGGGCTTCGCGCGCAGGCCATCGCGAAGGTGATGGTGAAGAAGGCGCAGCTGCCACGAGCGCTGGCTCCCGTGAAGAACGCGTGGAGCGTGGTCGGCTTCGCCGTGGTGGGAACTGCGGAGCCGAGGCCCGCCCTCACGCCGAAGGATCAAGCGGTGACGATTCACCTCGTCGCTGATCTCGATGGAGACGGTGCTGTCGATGCGCGGCTGTCGGGCCTGCAGGACGAAGCGATGAACTGCGACGAGCCCGAGAAGAAGGGCCCGCAGTGGTCGGTCGACCTCGAGCGTGAAACGAAGAGCACGCCGCTGCGCTGTTGCGGTCCGTGACGATAAGGTCCGTTCGCGATGGTCCTCTCGAAGTCAGCTCGGCTGATCGGCGCTCTGCTCGTGGTCAGCTGCGCGAACGTGCCCGAGGGAGTGCTCTTCAAGTGTGCGCCTGATGACTCGTGTCCGTCGTCGAACCAGCGCTGCGTGACGTTCGATGAAGGGAAGTACTGCGTCGCGCTCGATGCGGGTGCGATTGGCGGTGGAAGCGCTGGCGGAATTGCGGGTGGACGCGCTGGTGGCGGTGGAGCGAGCGCGGGAGGCGTGGCGGGAGGTGGCTCCGCGATGGCTGGCGGCTCCGCGATGGCTGGCGGCTCCGCGATGGCTGGCGGCTCCGTGATGGCTGGCGGCTCTGCGATGGCTGGCGGCTCCGCGATGGCTGGTGGCTCTGCGATGGCTGGCGGCTCCGCGATGGCTGGCGGCGCTGCGATGGCTGGCGGCGCTGCGATGGCAGGCGGCTCTGCGATGGCTGGTGGCTCTGCGATGGCTGGCGGCTCCGCGATGGCTGGCGGCGCTGCGATGGCTGGCGGCTCCGCGATGGCTGGCGGCGCTGCGACAGCGGGCGGCTCCGCGATGGCTGGCGGCGCTGCGACAGCGGGCGGCTCTGCGACGGCGGGCGGCCGGGCTGGCGGGACGGCTGGCGGGACGGCTGGCGGCGGGATGGCTGGCGGCGGGACGGCCGGCGGCGGAACGGCTGGCGGGGGAACGGCTGGCGGCACGAATGTCTCGGTCTTCGCGACCCTGAACAACACCCGCTTCGTGGGCATCGCGCAGGTCGACATCTCGGCCTCGGGGCTGGCCCCCATCGTCGCGACTCTCGCGGAACCACTCGACGGAGGCACCTCGCTGCTCCACGGGTGGGCCAACCCACTGGGCGGCATGGCAAGTCAGACCAGAAGCCTTCCCTGGTCGAGCGCGATGCAGGTGCACGCCATTGCGTCGAACGCTGCGGGCACGACGGTCATCGCCGGAAGGAACGGCACGTCGATGAGCTTCGAGGTCGTCGCTCCAGGGACGAACTTTGCAACGACGGGAGCGGGCGTCTTCGAGAGCAACATGGGGCCGGCGACCTCGCGCGTTTCTCGCCTCACGGTGGTGAACACCAGCGTGGCCCCCATTTTTGCCTTCATCGAAGGTGGCACCATCCAGTCGACAGCGCGCCTCTACCGGGTCGCGAGCGGCACCAACTCGATGCTGTCAGTGACGACGATGACGAGCGGCGGTCTGGCGTACGGAGATGACGTCATCAACTCTCCCCTTCCCCCGATCGTCTTCGACACCCGCATGCTGATGGTCGCTCGCTGCAGCGAGAGCTGCACCTTCACCGGCATGTCCTCGGCCGACATCGGGCTGGCTGCGAGGTTTGGCTGGTTCACCATCGAGCCTTTGGGGATGACAGCTGGCACTCCATTGAACCTCACCGTCCTGACGAGCGCCGCGAGCTCCACCCCTGTGTTCAATGGCAACGCCCGCACCCGCGTCGCGAGCGATGGGAACCAGGCGCTCTACTTCGCTGGTCAGGGGCTCTCGAACGAGCTGGTGATCGAGCGCCGCAGCGCCAACCCGCAGACCGGAGGCCGCGAGGCGTTCTTCACCTCGGTCGGGGCCGTTCGACTCGTCGACCTCAAGCGCTCACCGAGCGGCCAGGGCGTGCTGGTGCTCGCGGTCTATTCACAGTCCGGCGCTTCGTTCGAGGGCAGCAGCCTTCCCTTCACCACAGGCGTTGGGGGCAACGTGGTGCTGCTGCGCCTCGAAGCCGGGCTGGCGCCCTTCGTGCTGCCCTTCGACCGGCCTGGAGACCAACAGCCCGTCGGCTTTGCGACCGCAGGCAGCGACCTGGTCATCGCGGTCAACGAAGGGCCAAACGCGGTCCTCTGGAAGCTCCCCACCCCGTGACGTTCTGACGTGCAGGCCGCTCGCGTCGTCGCTACCTCGCTGCGATGGCCGTTCCTTCGATTCGCATTCGCTCGCTGAACGAGGCTCCGCTCGAGCCGTCACGCCGCTGGGTGCTGTACTGGATGACCTCGTTTCGCCGAACGCGGTTCAACTTCGCGCTCGACCGCGCCATCGAGCATGCGAAGCAGTTGGGCAGACCGCTCGTCGTCCTCGAAGCGCTGCGAGTCGGCTACCCCGACGCGAACGATCGCCTGCACACGTTCATCCTCGAGGGCATGGCCGAGAACGCGCGGCGCTTCGCGAAGTCGCCGGTGCTGCACTTCCCGTATGTCGAAGAGGTGAAGGGCGACGGCGCGGGACTGCTCGAAGCGCTGGCAAAGCAGGCGTGTGTCGTCGTGGGAGACGATTGGCCCTGCTACTTCGTGCCGCGCATGCAGGCGGCCGCGGCCGAGCGGCTCGACGTTCGGTTCGAGGTGGTCGACTCGAATGGCCTGTGGCCGATGCACGCGACCGACCGCGTCTTCACCACCGCGCACTCGTTTCGCGCGCACCTGCAGAAGACGTTGCCCGAGCATCTGTCCGCGATGCCGAACGACGCTCCGCTCGCGCGCCTCGACCTGCCGACGGTGAAGCTGCCGACGAGCATCACGTCGCGCTGGAGCCGCGCCGCGAAGGACCTGCTCGAGGCGAAGCCCACCGCCATCGCCGCGTTGCCCATCGACCACTCCGTGCCGCCGGGGAAGATGCGTGGTGGTTCGCACGTGGCCGAAGCGCGCCTGAGCCTGTTCGTCTCGAAGAAGCTGGCCGACTACCCCGTCGCGCGAAACGAGCCTGAAGAAGACGGAACCAGCGCGTTGTCTCCGTATCTGCACTTCGGGCACGTCTCGGCGCATCACGTGTTCGCCGAGGTCGCGAAGCGGGAGAAGTGGACGCCCGACGTGCTCGGCCGCTCCATCGGTGGCGCGAAGGAGGGGTGGTGGAAGATGTCGGTGGCGGCCGAGTCATTCCTCGACGAGCTCATCACCTGGCGCGAGCTCGCCTTCAACATGGCGGCGCTGCGGCCCGACGACTACGGCTCGATGGCGACGTTGCCCGCGTTCGCGAAGGCCACGCACGCCAAGCACGCGAAGGACCCGCGAGAGCATCTGTACACGCTGGAGCAGCTCGAGCGCTCCGAGACGCACGACGAACTCTGGAACGCGACGCAGCGGCAGATGGTGCGTGACGGCTGGTTCCACAACTACCTGCGCATGTTGTGGGGGAAGAAGATTCTCGAGTGGTCGCCCTCGGCGAAGGACGCGCTCGAGCGAATGGAGAAGTTGATGAACAAGTACTCGCTCGATGGCCGCGACCCGTGTTCGTACTCGGGCTACCTCTGGGTGCTCGGGCGCTACGACCGCGCGTGGGGTCCTGAGCGGCCCATCTTCGGTTCTGTTCGGTACATGTCGTCGGACAACACGGCGAAGAAGATCTCGGTGAAGAACTTCCTGCGCACGTACGCACGGTGATTCCCGCTCCGCAGCGAGTTGAATTCCCGCGAATTGGTCACGAGACAGCTCCGGCCTCGAACACCTGACGCACGGACCAACACGCAATCCCGACTGTGCGCTTCCGTCAGCCTCTCGTGCCCCGTCGTGGCGGCCTGACGCCGAGCGCGCGGCCGACCTCTCGGGCACGCGAGCGCGCGACGCCAGCTTCGTCAGCGAAGCGATGAAACTTCGACACGGCTGCACGAACCTCGTCAATGACGTCCGCCGTGCGGCGCAGGCCGACTGAGGCTGCGAGCTTCTCGAGGTGCGCACGCGTGGGGTTCGCACCCTCGGTGTCGATGAGCATCGTGTGTTCGCCGCCGGGGCCGTGTGAGTACGTGAGGTCGTACGCAGGGCTCACGCGCCACGTTCCTCGCGCGTTCATGAGAAAGGCGAAGTTGCGCGCGTGGTCGTCACGGTTGTGCGCGAGCACGTTGAAGCAGGCGCGACGGAACAGCTCGAGGACGTCGCCCTCGTTCCGTGTCAGGGCGCGCGCCGTCTTCAAGACGTCGCGGTACGTCAGCGCCGCCGAGCGCAGCGGCGCGTTCAACAGTCCCGCGAGCGTGTGCAGGTGCAGCTTCTTGTTTCCCGCTCGGTCGAAACGTCGCACCGCAAAGAAGCCGGGGTGTCTCGACGTTCGCCCGAGCAGCCGCGACGCAGGCACCTCGATTCCTGCCGCGGAAGCCATGAGCAGGTACGCGTGCTCCAGCGATGCGGCGTGCTGGTCGTCGTCGCGTGAACGGAACTTCACCAGCCACGCTTCGAAGCCGGGTCTCGGCTCGGAGTCCCCGACGACGACGGTGCCGTCGGTCGACAACTGCACCAACACCTTCGGCCGCGCGCCCTGCGGAGAGCCGCCCAACGCGACGAGCCGATCGAGATCGACCGCTGAGACACCCTTCAAGACGGCCTGCGTGTCAGCCTCGAGCTCTGGCAGCTGGACGACCGCGGGCAGCTCCAGCTCGACCTGCGGCTCGTAGACGAGTGCGCCCATGGCGCGGTGACCGACGAGCAGCAGCCGGTCGAGCGGACTCAACGCTTCGGGCGGAATGCCGGCCTTCGCCGCCCGGCGGTCGATGAGCAGGCGGCCCCAGCCATCGGGGAGGCTGTCGTCGAAGACGCCCATCAGCCCATCGAACTTCGTTGGGTCGCCAGTCACCACACCCGGCGCGAGCGGCAACTTGAACGGCGAGAGTTCGAGGCCGCGCTCGACGAAGTCTGCGTCGTACTCGAACAGCAGCTGCTGGTTCTTCAGCGCGAGCCTGCCGACATGCAGACGAAGCCCTTTCTCGGGCTCGAAGAAGACGCTGATGACCCGGGCGGGCTCGAGCTTCACTTCGGGCTCCGCACCCGCTGGACTCTGCGGACCGGTTCAGCGAGCGCCTCATCGAGCGTGCGGTACTTCGGTGCCTGGAACAGCGCCTCGAACTCCGCTTCCGCTCGCAACGCGAACGCAATGCGGAGCACGTTCTCGATCGACGCCCGCCCCGTCTTCTCGAAACGACGCACCGTCATCACGCCGACTCCCGCGCGCTCGGCGAGCTCCTCCTGACGAAGCTGACGCAGCACACGCAGCGCGCGTGCACGCTCAGCGAGGCCCTGGAGGATATCCTCGGAATCGACCATCAATGGTCTCTTAGCGACCATTTCAGGCCTGAAACAACCAGATGTGGTCGATTCTACGGTCTCAGTCGCCGAACGCATTGCGGCGTCGGCGAGGCGCGACGCGGCCCATGACGGCGACGCCGACCGAGTCCTCTTCATCTTCCAGGCGCGGCACTGAGACGACGCCAGCTCACCCACTCCTCAGGGATGTGCCTCGTCCGTAGGGCGTGGCACGGCCTCGAGGGGCCGGAAGCCGAGCTCGTAGGCCCATACCTTCGGGTCTTTTTCTTCGAAGAAGAGGACCTCGAACCGGCCCAGCCGAGCGAGCGCTGCCATCGCGGTGCTCTTGCCCATCGCCACGCGGGTCGGGTCCCCTTCGAGCAATGCAAACACTGTGTCGGGGTTTGGGTGCGGCTCGAACGCGCGAACGATACCCGTCTGAAGCCGTCGGGTGCCGAATAGCGAGGCGAGCGAAAGGACGCCGCGCGCATAGTTCACCGCCAGTATCGCACCCACACCAAAGGTGAGGGGCTCCCTCCAGATCGAGCCGAAGGTCAGTCCGGCCAGGGCCACACTCCACCATCCCCATATCTTCGGCTCGCGCACATCGCGGCCAATGCAGAACACCAGACTCGTTCCCAACCCGAGCGGCCCCTCAAGGGTAACGCGATCGAGAAATGCGGCATCCTCAGAAAGCCACCCCTGTTTGCAAGGATGCAGCCCGAGCGCCTGCCAACCTTCCTCAGCGAGCATTGGTAGATCGTGTTTCCTTACTGCGGGTTGATGTTGCTACCGGTTCGAGAAACACGACCCCCGTTCAAACCGTACGTGCGGATTTCCCGCATACGGCTTACCGGTGGGGTTTCAGACAGTCGCATGACGCAGCTCCCGGGTACTTGATGTGGCCCAGTAGTCGGATGAGCCCGTGGTTCTCGAAGAAGCCCCGATGCCACTGCTTCGGCTCTCCGGGTTTCAGGTGCCGTCCTTTCCGTTTGATGAGCAGCCGCTTCAACCGCCATCCCACGTACCGGTCCACGCTCACGAAGTCGTCGCTCGCGTTTCCCGTGCGGAAGTACTCGGCCCAGCCTCTCAGCACTGGGTTGAGCTCTTTGATGATGACGCGCACGTCCTGATGGCATCGGCCTGGTGGCGTCAGCTCTCTGATGCGTTCGCGGACACGCTTTCTGCTGCGTGCCGACGGTCGCCGCTGGAGGAAGTAGACGCGCTTGCGTTCCTTCTCCCAGATGCGTCCGCTCAGCTTCTTCCGCAGGTGACACCCGAGGAAGTCGAAGCCCTGTTTCCCCCAGGACATGTCGACTCGCCTCGTCTTCTCGGGATGCAGTGTCAGGTGAAGCTTCCCCATCACTCGCGTGACGTGTCGCTCCGCCTCCTCGCACGCCGCCCTCGTGTTGCACGCGATGACGAAGTCGTCCGCGTACCGCACCAGCACGCCCAGATGCGCGTGCTTCCTCTCCCACTCCTCGTCGAGCACGTGCAGGTAGATGTTCGCGAGCAACGGCGAGATGACTCCTCCCTGAGGTGTTCCCACCGTCGGTGTCGTCAGCTTTCCGTCGTCGAGAATTCCCGCACGCAGCCACTGCCGCACCAGCTTCAGCACCTGTCGGTCGACGACTCGCTTTGAAACCAGCTTCATCAGCGTGTCGTGGTTGATGCTGCCGAAGTAGTCGCGGATGTCGGCGTCGAGGACGTGGTTTCCGCCTCGCGCGCCTTCCACTCGCAGCTTCTCCAGCGCGTCGGTGGCGCTGCGCCTCGGTCGAAATCCGTACGAGGACTCTTTGAAGTCCGCCTCGAATATCGGCTCCAGCACCAGCTTCACCGCCGCTTGTACCACCCGGTCCTTCACCGTCGGGATGCCCAGCGGGCGCTTCTTCCCGTCTGCCTTCGGGATGTACCGGCGCAGCACAGCAGGTGCCCGGTACCGTCCTTCTTTCAGCGTCTCCCGCACCTCTTCAAGCATGCGCTCCACGCCGTACTCCTCGACGTCAACCAGCGTCACTCCATCGACGCCAGCCGCGCCTCGGTTGGCCTTCACCAGCTTCCACGCTTCACCGAGGACGTCACTCCTCAGCACCTGTGCTTGCAGCGCGTGAAAACGTCGTCCCGGTTGCCGCTTGGCGGCCGCCCACAGTCGACGTCGCAGTTGTTGCACTTTGTCCGTCGGCTCTCGCCTCGGGGGGTGTTTAGGCCCTGTGGCCAATCCCTCGCGCGTACCCGCTTCGTCGACACTCCCACCCCAGGGCCCTCTCCCTCCGAGCGCGTTTTGCCGCGCGCTCCTCATCGGTACGGTGGACCCCTCGGACTTCCGCTGCGCATCGGCCCCTTTCGTCTTCGACTTATAGGGCGCGACTTGCGGTGACTGCCGCATCGCAGACGGACCTCTCGTGTTCCGCTCTTCACCTTGTCCGCGTGCTGCTCCCTCTACCCCGGAGAAGTCCCCCGCCCATCCGGACTCGCGAGCGCTGGAGTTCGCCTTCGCCGTGACATGAGCGGCTCGGCCTTCTCGTTGTAAGTCTTTCGAGGCTGCAGGCTTCACTTCATGTTGCGGCCCGCGGACTTGCTCCCTCTGTCGAGGCTCTCGACGCCACGCTTCACCAGTCGACATCTCTGTCTCAGGTGGTGGCCTGCTTCCGGGCTCTCCGGCGATTACCCGTGCGGGACTTGCACCCGCTGGTGAAGTGCAGCGTGACTCCGCCTGCTCGGTCGGTCGCCCTTCCGTCGGCTTTGAGTCGTCACGACGCACCATGCAGCGACGGACGCGAACACGGCAGCCGATCCAGCCTGAGCATGGAGGACTATCTCAATCGCCGTACGCATTGCGGCGTCGGCGAGGCGCGACGCGGCCCATGACGGCGACGCCGACCGAGTCCTCTTCATCTTCCAGGCGCGGCACTGAGACGTCGACGGCCACGCACACGCCCTGCCACGACAGGTCGGCCAGCCGCTCGCGCGAGTCCGCGAAGTGCACCGTCGAGTCACACACCCGGCAATAGCGCTCGAGTGGCTTCGTGGTGTGCTCCAGCTCCGTCCACTTCAGCGGGCACCTGAAGCCGAAGACGAGCTCACACCGCTCGATGGCGGGCCGGCCGACCGTCGCGAGAAATTCCGCACCGACAACGTCTCGCAGGGGCACGAGCTCCTTCAACAACTGGTCACGCGCCTCGCCCTTCGCGACCTGCACCTTCGACTCGAGCCGCAGCCAGCGTGCGTGCTGCGCGAGCCCACGCTCTTCGAGCACATCGGCGTAGACGAGCCTCGCCGTCTCATCACCGCGCCCGATGGCCTCGAGCATCTCGTCATCAGCCATCGCGACAGGCCGGGGCCTGGTGGGCTTCGTCAACGAAAAGGCGCGGTCGACGAGCGGGTGGTACTCGCCTGCCAGCGGTCGCAGCGCCTCGAGCAACGCGTGCAGGGTCGGGTAGCGCGCAGCAGGGTCGACCTGATGAGCCCTCCGCAGCACCGCGAGAAACGCTGGCGAGAGGTCGCTTCGCAGCGACTCGAGCGGCACCGGCGTGGAGACCCGGTGAATGGCATTGAGCACGTCGAAGTCGCTCTGCCCTTCGGCCTCGAACGGGTGCTGCAGCGCCGCCGCGAACCAGAGCACCGTGGCGAGGTTGAACATGTCAGACCGCTCGTCGAGCGGCTGCCCTCTCACCATCTCGGGCGTGAAGTACCCCATCGCAGAGCGCGGCGTTCGGCTCTCGAGCACCCGCAGCCACCCTTCGCGAGGAATCAGAATTTCTCTCGGAGAGGTGCCCCGAAGCCGTTGACTGGGCGCGGCCTGCAACGCCTCGGCGAGGCCCACACCCAGCGCGGCGAGCTCGGCCTCCGAGAGCCGCTCCTTCGCCTGCGTCAGGGCCTTCAACACCTCCGACAGCCGCACCACCTCGGCCGGGGGGCGCGCGACGGGCTCTGCGACGGGCGGCTGTGGAACGGCTGCCGGCCACTCGGGCACGGCATGGGGCGTTCGCTGCAGCCACTTGAGCAATCGCGAGAGCACGCGCGAAGCGTACCGATTTCCCCAACGCCAGGGCATGTCGGCGCAGGTGGTCTTGACCCGCACGATGCGTGCTGACAGCTAGGGGCTTCCGATTCGCAAAGGGTGGGTCTTCACATGCTCCGCGTTCTGACTGCGTCACTGCTCTTCGTCTGCGCCTGTGCTGCGCCCGAAGGCAGCGGCTTGATGATGGCTCCCGAAGGCACGGGCGCCTCCATCGTCTTCGACATCGAGGAGCGCCCGTTCCCCAACGTTCCCCTGCCGAACGACTTCGCCTCGCGCTTCGACGCGACGAGCCCGACGAAGAAGCGCCTCAACGCGAGCAAGACCGCGCCCACCGCCTGGGAGCGCGCGATTCGTGAAGAGCTCGCCAAGCTCGACGGCTGGGGCACCTACGCGCCGATGTCGCTCTCGTTCACCAAGCACCTCGACCTCGGTGAGCTCGCGCGCCGGCACGTCGGAGACGACTACGACCAGTCGAACGACGCGCTCTACGTCATCGACGTGAACCCCGACTCGCCCGAGTTCTGCGATGCGGTGCCGCTCGACGTCGGCAACGACAACTTCCCCGCCGTCATCGAAGACCGCGACTACTTCCCGAACGACCCGCGCGGCGACACCGGCAACCTGCTCTTCGAAGAGGTGGAAGAGGACCTCAACCGAAACAACGTGCTCGACCCCGGTGAAGACACCGACATGGACGGCATTCTCGACCACCCGAACACGCGCTTCCCCGGCGATACGAAGACGATGCTGCACTACGAGCGCGAGACGAAGTCGCTGCTCTTCCGCCCGCTGATGCCGATGCTCGAGCGCAACACGTACGCGGTCGTCATCACGAAGCGCCTCGTCGACGAAGAGGGGCGGCCGGTGCGCTCGCCCTTCAAGTACATCAACCACGCGTCGCAGACGGCCGCGCTCTCCCGGCTGCCAGACTGTCTGCCGAAGCACGGGCTCGCGCTCGACGACGTGGCCTTCACGTGGAGCTTCACCACGCAGAGCATCTCGTCGTACTTCAAGGTGATTCGCGACGGGCTCAACGGAATGGGTCCGCTCTCGCGCCTGGCGACGGAGTTCCCGCCCAAGCTCACCGACCTCGACGCCGTTCGTGACGACCCTTCGCGCATGCTGAACGTTCGCATCGTGCCGGGTGACCAGCTCGTCGGCGCGCTCGCGAGCCTGCTGCCGGGGCTGCTGGGTGCCGACTCCGACTCGCCGCAGATTCGGTCGCTCATCGAAGGCTTCAAGGCCATCGACTTCTTCGTGACGGGTGCGTTCGACTCGCCGCAGTTCTTCCCGCGCAAGGACGCGGCTGGCACCCTGCTCCCCATTCACCAGCAGACGTGGAAGCTGAACCCCGAGACCGGCGCCATCGACCTGCCCGAGGGGAAAGCCCGAACCGAGAAGGTGACGTTCTGGCTCGCGGTGCCGAAGAACCGTCGCGGTCCTGCGCCGCTCGCCATCGCGGGCCACGGCTACGGCAGCAACAAGCTCGAGGGCCTCTTCTACTCGGGCCTCTTCGCGCGGCAGGGCATCGCCTCCATCGCCATCGACTGCCCGAGCCACGGCCTCGGCTTCGGAGACCTCGAGCTGCAGGCCGCCGAAGGTCTCTTCGCGTCGAAGGGCCTCATCGGGCTCTTCAAGGGCCTCAAGCGTGACCGCGCGTTCGACCAGACGGGAGACGTGAAGCCCGACTCCGGCGCCGACTACTGGACGGCGTACGCGGTGCACACGCGCGACATGGTTCGTCAGTCGACCGTCGACTACCTGCGCCTCGTCCAGGTGCTGCAGTCGTTCGACGGCACCACGCGCTGGGAGTGGGACGTGAACCGCGACGGCGTGAAGGACCTCGCCGGTGACTTCGATGGAGACGGCGTCATCGACGTCGGCGCGGCCTCGAAGCTGTCCATGGGCGGCGGCTCGCTCGGCGGCATCATGAGCGCGCTCGTCGGTGGAACCGAGCCGCACGTCGGCGTGGTGGTGCCGATCTCTGCTGGCGCCGGCTTCGCTGAGATCGGCAAACGCGCCGCGCCCGGTGGCGTGAAAGAAGCGGTCTCGCTGCGCATGATGGGCCCGCTGCTCATCACCGAGAAGTCGGCCGACGGGCTCGAGCTCTGGCAGTACCTGCCGAACGGAAACAGCCGCGGCAAGGTGAAGGTCGGCCCCGTGAAGGCCACCATCGTCGAGGGCGACACGGCGGTCATCACGAACCTCGTCTCGAAGGAGTGGCGCTGCGCCCGCGTGCAGAAGGACGGGCTGCTGCGCGCCACCGTGTCGAGTGACGAAGGCAACGCGCTGAAGCTCGACTTCTACTCGGGTGTGCTGGCTCCCAAACGGCCCGAGGGCTGCGCGCTGCCGAAGGACCAGCAGCCGTACCTGAGCCTCTCGACGTTCGGCGTCGACGCGAAGTGGCAGGGGCGAGACATCGCGAAGGGAGCTCCGTTGGTCGCGCTGGGTGACGGCTTCGGCCTCAAGCGCGGCACGCCCGAGCTGCGGCGCTTCATCGGCTTCGCGCAGACGCTGCTCGACGCGTCAGACCCGGTGAACTTCGCGCCCAACTATCAGCGCCGCATTCTCGAGTACGGCACCGGAGAGCGCGTGCGCACGCGGGCGCTCATCATGAACACGGTGGGAGACCCCGTGGTGCCCGTGGCCGCAGGGACGGCGCTGGCTCGCGCGGCTGGCTACCTCGACCTCAACAGCCGCGACCCGCGCTACGGCAAGACGGTGAACCAGGTGCTCGTCGACTCGCACATCATCGAGGGCGTCTCGCGCACGAGCCCGTACCTGAACTCGCGCGGCCAGCACGTGCTGATGGACATCGAGAACCTCTCCTCCACCGTTCCCGTGAACGACGGCTTCGACGTGCCGCGCCTCAATCCTCCGCTGCGTCACGTATTCCCAAGCGCCATCGTCGGCGGCACCGTCGGCGTGCTGTACCCGATGCCCAGCCCCACCGGCCGTCACGGCTTCGACCTGCCCGACCCGAAGAAGACGTGGGACGACGGCACGTACCTGGTGAACATGCTCGCGAGGTACCTCGCGTCCGAAGGCACCTCGGTCTCGTTCGATGGCTGTCAGCACACGTCGACCTGCTCGTGGATTGCCCAGCCCATCTCGGGTCCCTGAGATGCGCGCGGTGCTGCAGCGGGTGAAAGAAGCGTCGGTGACGGTCGATGGCACCATGGTCGGCTCAATTGGCCCGGGCCTGATGGTGTTGCTCGGTGTGGGAAAGGGCGACACGGACGCCGACGTCGACTTCATGGTCGACAAGGTGCCGGGCCTGCGAATCTTCGAAGACGACGCGGGGAAGATGAACCGCTCGCTGCACGATGGGTCGAAGCAGCTGCTCGCGGTGAGTCAGTTCACACTCTACGCAGACACGAAGAAGGGGCGGCGCCCGAGCTTCACCGACGCCATGCCGCCTGACGAGGCGAAGCGGCTGTACGCGTCGTTCTGCGAGAAGTGCCGCGCGGCCGGGCTGACGGTGGCCGAGGGCATCTTCGCGGCCGACATGAAGGTCGCGCTCGTCAACGATGGGCCGGTCACCATCGTGATGGACAGCAGAGAGCGCTGAGCCTCTTTCATCGGTGAAATGCAGCGTTGCAATTCGCGACGTCTCCTCGTTCACAAAGGTGTGAAGTCAGGCAGCGGCGGCGCTGGCGCGTGCATTGCTCTTCGTTGGAGCGTGGCTCCTCCTCGATTGTCCTCCTCGACCCACCGTCTGCCCGAAGGTCGCCTCGACAAGGCGCGCGCGTACCTCAACCTCGCGCGTGAAGACCTCGCGGCCGGGCGCCTGCAATCAGCCGAGAGCTTCGCGCGCCTCGCCGTCGCGATGGACCCCGCGAGCCTCGCCATCAAGTCGGTGTTGAACCAGGTCGTGACCCGGCGCGCGACGGAGCGCTGATTACCCCATGCTGAGGTACTCGCTCGCGCGGGGAAGCTCCTTCAACAACTCCGCGGTGTGAACGCCGGCGCCCGACCTCGGCGCACCAGCCGCGAGCGTCGACACCACGGAGTCAGCGAAGAACATGCCCAGCGGCGTGAGCGTGAGCGCGCGCTCGTCGACGGTGACGAGGTTCTCGGCGGTGAGCGCAGCGAGCGGCTCGGCGAAGTCGTGCTGCAGCGTGGTGCCGAAGCGCTGCGTGTACGGACGAGCATCGACGCGCGTGGTGGCGAGGCTGCGCGTGACGAAGAGCAGCCGCAGCGAGGCCTCGTCGTATTGGAACATGAGGTCGTCACCCGACCACGCCGCGCGGCCCAGATGTTTGCGCCGCAGCAGCTTGAGCCCACGCTTCTGCTGCCAGTCGACGAACGTGGTGAGGCTCATCGGGCCGAAGCCGAGCGCGTCGGTCTGGTCGGCTGTGAAGCTGGCGAGCTCGTAACGGAAATGCTTCGGGCCGATGTCCTTCCGCTCGAAGTTGGTGAGCGTCGATTGCTCGTAGCCTGCGCGCAGCAGACGTTCGCGCAGCTTCAGCCAGTGTTGCGCGGCGCGTCCGTTGTCGGGCACCGACTGGACCAGCGCTTCCTCTTTCGACCACGGCGTGCCGAGGCCTTCGTAGAGCACGAGATGGTACAGGCAGATCTGATCGAGCCCCGCGGCGATGGCGGTGTCGACGTCGCGCTCCATCTGCTCGAGCGTCTGGCCTGGCAGATTGAAGAGCAGGTCGGCCGAGGTGGTGATGTCGAGTTCCCGACTCTTCTTCGCGAGCTTCTTCACCAGCGCGGCGTCACCGAACTTCTCGCGGCCCATGAGGGTCAAGAGCGCGGCATCGAACGTCTGCACGCCCATGCTGATGCGGCGGTGCGCCACCTTCTGCTTCGCGAGCGACTTCAGATGCGACGAGAACCAGCTCTCGAAGAGCGCGGGCGTTCCTTCGAGCGTGAGCTCTGCGTCGTCGAGCACGAGGTGCGTTCGCAGCGTCGTGAGCAGCCGCTCGAGCTCCTCGGTCGACGACAGGTTCGCGGTGCCGCCGCCGAGATAGAGCGCGTGCACCCGACGGCCCGCGAGCTCTGGCGCCGAGGTGACGGCGAGAATGTCGCGCTCGACGGCCGAGAGCATCTTGAGCCGGCTCGGCTTGTTCGCGGGGTCATGCGGAAACGTGCAGAAGCCGCACGCCTCACGACGCGGCACGCACTGCGTGTGCGGAATGACGCCGACGATGAGGTCACGCGTTCGGTCGACGTTCAGCCACGCAGGCTCGGCGCGACTCCCTGCAGCCACCTTCGCCTCGAGCTGCGGCTCGAGCCGCTCCCACGATTCGACGGAGCGACGATGGGCTGCCTCGTCACGCGCACGCGCCTCGGCGGTCGCGCTCGGGTTCACGACCAACGGCGGCGGTCCACCGCGGGCGAGGGTCGACGCCGCACCCTCGAAGGCCACGTCACGCAGCGCACCGGTGAACGAGCGAAGCACCGAGCCCTCGCCCACCGCTGGAACCATCGCCGGCACCGCGGGGAAACCCTGCAGCAACCGATGTCGCTGCGGCTTCGTCAGCCGTCGCTGCAGCTCCTCTCGAATGTTCACGCTGGGAGTATGGCCTTTCCTTCAGCCGACCGTCGTGACGACACCGTCTCCGGCCTTCGCAGCCTGCCGGTACACCTCGCGGAGCGCTTCGAAGTGTCCCAGCAGGAACCCGAAGACGTGGTCGCCCTCGTTCCAGATGGGCGGGTACACCTTCTCGGCGAGCATTCGCGCTGGCTGGAAGAACGGCCGCAGCTGCGCCTCGTCGAGCGACTCGAGCGCGGCGGCGATGCGCTTCACGCGGGCTGGCGGGTTGCGAAACACGATGCCGCCAGCACCCTTCTCGGGGTCGACGCCATAGATGGCCTGGGTCGAGGGCAGCGACGGGTCGGGCAACATGTAGGGCTTGTCGCGCCGCTCCTCCGAGATGAGCCAGGCAATCCCGTCCCAGGCTTTGTCGAGGTCGACGACGTTCGGCGCTCCGTAGCCGAGCAGCTCCTCGAGCTCTTCGAGGTCGAGGGAGTCGATGGAGGACGCGTCGAGCCGGCGCAACCGCATGGTCATTCCCATACGGCGACAGTGTAGCGCGTCACCAAGTTCGACCGACGACCCGCGCACCGTCGAACGCCAACCAGAACGCATGCCTCACCTCGTGCGCGAGCTTCCCTCGTGGGTGGACACTGCCATGACACTTCGCGAGCGCGAGCGCGCCGCGCCGGCCAACCGAGGCGACCGACATCGTGGTGTGCCGTACGGGCTCGATGCCGAAGGCCGAGAGCTCGGTCGTGAACGAGTGCAGCGCCCGGTCGACGAAGAGCAGCTTGTTTCCACCGGTGCACAAGAGCCAGCCGGCTTCGACCTCGACGAAGCACCTGAGGCCGTCGAGTTCGTGAAGTCCTGACGCGAGGTGCGCGACGTGCGGGCGCGCGAGCCCGGGCCGCTTCGGCTCACCCAGCGTCAGCTTCAGCGCGCTCGCCATGTACTCAGACGAGTACTCCACGGTGATTCCCGGCTCGATGGGCGCGCGCTCGATGACCGGCACCTGGCGCCATGCTGTGGCGAGCTGCTCATCGTGCGCACGTCGCGCCTCGAAAGACTCATTCGTGAGCGCAGCGGCGACCGACTCGTCGATCTCCTTCATCGTCGTTGCGTCGAACCGTGTCGCGGCTTCGGTGCGCAGCGCACTGCTCGGCCACTCCTCGAGCGTGACGTCCCTGCGTGCGTCGAAGTCGTACAGGTCATGCCAGCCGAGGCCGAGCTCGACCTGCCATGGGTCGATGGTGATGACCGCGCGCTCGAAACGATTGGGGCCCACCGTCCACGAGGTCTTCAAGCGTCCCTCCATCGCCGCATGGTCGAGCAGCCTCGCTCATCGCGCAACTCGAGCCGTGAAAGGCGCAGCCTGGGTCCCGACTCACTGCTGAACCGATGATGTGAGAGGCTGCCGCCGCCATGCGCCGACTGCTCCTGCTCACCCTGCTCCCGACCCTCGCGTTCGCCGAACGCACGCCCGTCATCGCCGTGCTGCCACCGAAGGCACCCGATGCTGCGGCCACGCGCCTCGGCCTGTTGATGGAGGCGCGCGCCCTCGCGCTGCTCGTGCAGTCGGGGCAGACGGTGCTCGACACGAAGCAGGTGCTGGCGATGGCCTCACAGGAAGGGCTCGACGTCGCGACGCTGTCGGAGGACGTCAACGCAGACCGGGCGCTGCAGTTGCTCGGCGCCGACCGCGTGGTGACGGTGGTGCTGACGGCCGATGGCGTCGAAGGCACCGTGCGTGACGGCAAGCAGTCGACGCCGTTCTCGGTGAAGACGAAGGGCGTCGCAGCGAGCGTCACCGCCGGAAGCGACGCCATCGCGCGCGCCGTGCTCGAGAAGGACCCGCCGAAGAGCGCGCAACCGGAGTCGAAGTCCGACGCTGCCCTCACCTCGCTCGGCACCTGCTGGGAGCTCGCGCTCAAACAGCCCATGGGCATCGACGCTCCCGTCGGGCTCTCGACTGCTGACCTCGACGCGGGGCTCTCGGCGTGCCGCGCAGCGCTCAAGGCCGACCCGTCACTTCGTTTCGCGAGCGCGACGCAGGCCATGCTGCTGGCCATCGCCCGTGAAGACGCCGAGGCCGAGAAGCTGCTCGGCCCGCAGACGGCGACCGACCCGGCGCTCATGCCCTGGGCGCTCGCGCATTACTGGCTCGCCACCCGCAACCAGTCGAACGAAGCGGCCGTCACTTTCCTCACGAAGGTGCTGGAGCAGTCCCCTGGCGCCCTCATCCTCCGCTCGTTCCACGCCAACACCCTCGCCGCGATGAACGAGCACGCACGCGCCATCACCTCGTGGAACGACTACCTCGCGCGCTCGCCCGGCTCGGCTTTCGCGCAGGGGCGGCTGAGCCGCTCTCTCGCGCGCCAGGACAAACACGACCTCGCCCTTGCTGCCGCCAAACAGGGCCTCACCCTGACGCCGCAGAGCCGTGAGGCGCGCCTCGCGGTGGCCTCGAGACAGCTCGACGCCGGCAAGGTGAAAGACGCAAAGGCCACCCTGCAGCCGCTCACTGCGATGGCCGACGTGCCTGCAGAGCCGTTGCTGCGCGTCGCGCTCGTGCTGCTCGACGCCGATGACTGCAAGTCGGCCACTCCGCTCCTCCAGGCGGCGAGTGAGCGGGCAGCGGGTCCCCGCGCGGCGCGAACGAAGGGCCGTGCGCTGTACGGGCTCGCGGTGTGTGAAGCGAAGCAGGGCCGCGCAGAGCCGGCGAAGGCCGCGTACGGCAAGGCGCTCGAGACCGGCTTCCGCCCGCGGCAGCTCGACCCGGCGCTCGCGAAGTTCGTGAAGTCGGCGCCAACCGACAGCGATGCGGCTCCAGCGCAGGCCATGACCGCGGGAGCCCTCTATCTGCGCCTGCAGCCGATTCCTGCCAGCGACCTCAGCCCCCTCGTCGAGAAGCTGCTGCACACGAAGCTCGAAGCGCTCGGCGCGTCCTTCGCTCCCGAAGGAGAAGACAAGAAGACGGCGCTGGCCGCCATCAAGGCGAACCACCTGAAGGGCTTTCAGCTCGGCGTCACGCTCGAGGCCGGCGAGGCGCCTGGCAGCATGAAGGTTCAGCTGCTGGTGATGAGCTACCCGGAGCAGGCGCTCAAGGGCAGCTGGTCGGTGAAGGCCTCTGGCGGCAAGCCCGACAAGCTCGTCACCGCGATGGTGAACCGCGTCGTCGATGACGCAGCGGGCGACCTCGACTGGAAGAACTGAGTACACTTCGTCTCGACGTGGCGCTCGAGACGATGCCAGCCGACGAAGCGCAGGTGCAGCACGCCGCGACGTTGCGGGTGACGGCACGTGCGGCAGGGCGTGAGCTGGCGCACGCGACGCTGGCGCCCGGCGGCGAGCTCACCATCGGCTCGGAAGATGGCAACGCGCTGGTGGTGAAGCACCCGCAGGTCTCCCGCCGACACCTGCTGCTGCGCCACCTCGCGACGGGCGTGCTCGCGAAGGACCTCGGCAGCAAGAACGGCACCCGCTTGTCGGACGCGAGGCTGACCGAGGCGCTGGTGCCACCGGGCGCGGCGCTGCTGCTCGGCGCCGTCGAGATTCGCCTCGACCCCATCGACGACGAAGGCCTCACCCGCCTCGGCACGCTCGAGACGAAGAGCCCCGCCATGAAGCGCGTCGTCGAGGTGCTCACGCGCGCCGCGGCGAAAGACGTCACGGTGCTGCTCGAGGGCGAGACCGGCACGGGCAAAGACGTGTGCGCGCGCGCGCTTCACGCAGCGAGTGCTCGCGCCAGGCAGCCGTTCGAGACGGTCGACTGCGGCGCGTTCGCGAAAGACCTCGCGGCCTCGGAGCTGTTCGGCCACGAGAAGGGCGCCTTCACCGGCGCAGACCGCGCCCGCGCTGGAGCCTTCGAGCGGGCCAACGGTGGCACCGTCTTCCTCGACGAGGTGGGTGAGCTGCCGCTCGAGCTGCAGCCGCTGCTGCTCCGCGCGCTCGAGGCCCGCACCATCAAGCGCGTCGGCGGCGGCACGACGATTCCCGTCGACGTGCGCGTGCTCGCGGCGACGCACCGTGACCTCGACGCCCGGGTGAAGGCCGGCCAGTTTCGCGCCGACCTGCTGCACCGCCTCGCCGTCGTGCGCGTGACGGTTCCCCGGCTCGCCGACCGCATGGACGACGTGCCGCTGCTCGCCCGCGCGATCCTCTCGCAGCTGGGTGACCGCGCGCGGGGGTTCAGTCTGTCGCCCACCACGTTGCAGCTGCTCCAGAGCCAGCCGTGGCCGGGCAACGTGCGCGAGCTGCGCAACTTCCTCGAGCGCGCGGCGGCCGTGGGCCTCGACGACCAGCCTGCGGCGCCCGCCGACGACCTCGACTACGCCGAAGCCAGAGAGCGCGCCCTCGACGCCTTCGAGCGTGACTACGCTGCGTTCATCTTGAAGCGCGCGAAGGGCAACGTGAGCCAGGCCGCACGCGACGCGGGCATGAACCGCGCGTATCTGCATCGCCTGCTGAAGCGGCACGGGCTGTCGGGGAGCTGACGCCGATGGCTGACCTGCTCGGCTCCATCGTCGGCGAGTACCGCATCGAGCGTCAGCTCGGCGAAGGCGCGATGGGCAAGGTGTTCGAGGCGGTGCACCCCGTCATCGGCAAACACGTCGCGGTGAAGGTGCTCAGAGAGGAGATTGCCCGAGACGAGGACCAGGTCGCGCGCTTCATCGAAGAGGCCCGCGCCGTCACCGCCATCAAGCACCCGGCCATCGTCGACGTGTTCGGCTTCGGCACCCTGCCCGACGGCCAGCTGTACCTGGTGATGGACCTGCTCGAGGGTGAGCCCTTCTCCTCGTACCTGCGCGACCAGGGCCCGCTCGACGCGGTGGAGGCGCGCGCGTGGCTGCTCGAGCTGCTCGACGCCGTCGCGGCCGCTCACGATGCCGGGGTCGTTCACCGCGACCTCAAACCCAGCAACCTCTTCCTCGTCGGCAAACGCGGAGCCCAGCGGCTCAAGGTGCTCGACTTCGGCATCTCGCGGCGGGTGGAGCGGCGCGAGCAGCTGACGCGGCCCAACATTCTGCTCGGCAGCCCGGCCTTCATGGCGCCCGAGCAGATTCGTGGCGAGTCGCAGCCATCGAGCGACCTCTACGCCATCGGCTGCATCGCCTTCGCCATGCTCGCCGGCCGCAACGTGTTCCCCGGCGACTCCGTCATCACGGTGCTCAACCACCACCTGCTCACGCCTGCGCCTGCGCCGAGCTCTCTGGTGCCGTCAGTGCCGCGCACGCTCGACGCCTTCGTGCAGCGGCTGCTCGAGAAAGAAGTGTCGAAGCGGCCGGCGTCGGCGCGCGAGGCGAGAGCGCTGCTGGCCAGCATCGACCCCACGCAGGACAGTCCGCCCACCGACGAGCTGCGACCGCTCGCGAAGACGGTCGTGCAGCGCCCGCCCAGAGAGACCGAGCCGTCGCTCGAGCCCGTCGTCTCGTCCAGCAGCACCGTGCCGGGGCCGCACGTCTCGTCGTCAGAGACGGTTCCCGTGTTGGCACCGCTCTCGAGCACGCAGACCAACGAGCTGCCGTCGAACTTCACGTTCGCCACGAAGCAGCCCGGGAACACGAAGTGGCTCGCGCTCACGTTCAGCGTGGTGCTCGCCGTCGGAGCCGTCGCCGTCTGGAAGAGCTCGACCGAGGAACACCCCGTCGTCACGCCCGTCGAGGTCGAGCCGCCGAAGCCGCCTCCCGCGGTGGTCGCGGTGCCCGAGCCAACGCCGCCCCCCGTGGTGGAGCTTCCGCCACCCGTCGTCGACCGCGCCCCTCCGTCGAAGCCACCCGTGCGCGTCGCGGAGCCCACTCGCCCCATTCGGCCGGAAGCGCCGCGCATCAAGGCGCCCTCCATCGCCGACCTTCGAGCGAGGCTCGCGCGAGATGAAGCCGCCGTCCGGGAAGGGCGGGGCAAAGACGGGAGCCTCTCCGCGTTGCTGATGGTGCTCGAAGAAACGCAGCAGCAGCTGAGCTCCGCCACCTCGGCAGAGGCCAGGCTCGAGGTGCAGGCCTCGCTCGACGAGTGGGAGAAGAACCACCTCAAGCGCTGAGCGCGCGCTCAGTTGCCACGCTGGAGCGTTCGGCTAGCTTGAGGGCTCATGCTCCCAGGCCTCACGGTCGTCGCGGTGCTGGTGACTGCGAGTCCCTCGTGGCTCGTGGTGCCCGTCAGCGACGAAACGCCTTCACTCGATGGTGCCGTCGCCATCGCGCTGGCGCTCGAGAAGACAGGGCGCGCCGTCATGGTTGCTCCCGCTGGGCACCCCGCGCTCGGTTGCGCCCGCCTCGAGGTGAAGCAACAGGCCACCTGCTTCGAGACCATCGGCGCAAAGCTGAACCTGCTGCTGGTCAGTGGCGTCGCGATTCGTGATCGCGTGGCGATGACTGGAACGCTGCTCGGAAGGAATGGCGAGGTGGTCGAGGAGGCCGGCGACAAAGGAGCCCTGCGCGACCTGTCCGACATCGCGACCTCGGTGCTCTCGAAGCTGGCGCCGCGGCTGGCTGAGATCGAGTCACGACCGGCTGAACCGGCGGCCATCGTCACGCCCATCGAACCGGTGGTCGAGGCGGCGCAGACGTCGCGAGTCCTCCCGGTGGTTGGCTTCGGGGTCGCGGGCGCCTCGGCGATTGCAGCCGTGGTGCTCGGCGTGCTCGGGAGTGGGCAGGCGCAGCGGGTGAACATGCTGATGCCGGGGCAGGTGGCGTACTCGCAAGCGCTCTCGATGCAGCAGGAAGCCAACGGGCTGCTGACGGGTGCGCTGATCACGGGGCTCGGCGCGCTCGCCTTCGGAATCATCTCAGGCGTGCTGTTCCTGCTCTTCCAGTGACGGCCTGTCACTCCTGCTCAACCGAGCTGGCGCAACGCGACGCGCGCGACTTCGTCGAGTGAGCGGCTCGCGCTGCGACCGCTGGAGCCGTGCCACTCGGGCGGTGGAATTCGCGCGTCTCCGAGGAAGGTGGCGACGTCGGCGCGCAGCTCGATGAGGCCCGCGTTGCCTGCGAGTGAGAGCGCGGTCGAACGAATCCACAGAGACTCGTTCGCGAACAACCGTCGCATCACGCCGAGCGCCTCGGGCCGTGCGTTGGCGATGAGCGAGTGCACCCAGATGAAGACGTCGTGTTCGCGGTCGTGCTCGGAGATGAGCGCGTCGAGGTGCACGTGCATGACCTCGGCGACGAAGGTGTACGCGGCGAACGTCGTCGTGTCCTTCGTCGAGCGCTGACCTCTGGTCCATGCGAGCTGACCGTTGGCGAACTCGCGCGTGAGTCCGTCGAGGCGCTCGGTTCGCAGCCTGCCGTCGTCGGTCCACGTGCGTCGCAGCTTCAGCGCCTCGTCACGCTCGAGCACCAGCACGCCACGCTCGTTCCAGCCCTTCTCGCGGAGCGGCGGGCCGAAGTGAACGTGCGAGCGCAATTGGCCATCGTGGAACCACGCTCTGCGTTCGCCGACGAGCCGGCCACGGTCGTAGAGGGCCTCTTCGAGCACCACGCCCTCGATGGACGTTCTGACATGGCGGCCGTGCGCGCTGCCGTCGACGATGAGGGTCTCGGTGACGCTGCCGGGTTCCCGCTCGACGCGCGTGCCGGTGAAGGGAAGGCCGTGGTGCGTGATGCCCTGGTCGTCGAGCAGCGGGTCTTCGAGCTCGAGTTCGTCGACGTCGACTCTCATCGCCAGCACGGTCGCACACCCTCGGAACCCCCGGTTTGCCGAAATTCACGGGGATTTTCGGTCGCAGCCGTCATTTCGTGGTGCGTCTGGACACGAGAACGATGGAGCGCCGTGCAGAAACGCACGCAGTCACCCGGCTGAAATCAGACGAGTCGAGGCGATGGTCGCGGACGACGCGTGCGCTGGTGCACGGGCTTCCCGCTCGGCTGGCCGTGATTGCAGCGCCTTGAAGCCGACCAGCGCGTGGCCCCCTCGCTGCACACGGGCCCGTCGCTGAATTCCCCCTTCAAGGAGGCTGTTGATGCTGAAGCCCTCACTGGTCGTTCTGTCGTTCGCCGTGCTCAGTGCGTGCGGAGTTGGCATCGTGAGCGATGCGCCGCTGCAGCTGAAAGAGCCGTTGAGCCTGTCGTCCCCCATCGTCGAGGAAGACACCCTCGTCGCCTCGGTGACGTACGAGAACCCGGGCAGCACCGTGTTCACCCTGCAGGACTTGTCGATCGAGGTCGTCGCTCCAGATGGCGCGAAGACCGACAACCCCATCGAGTCGCTGACGCCCGCGCTCGGTACCACGACCGTCAAGCCAGGCGAGACGCTGAAGCTCACCGCTTCGAGGACGTTCACTTCGCAGGACGCTGAGGGCACGTGGGAGGCGCACTCCGTCTTCCGGGCGCTCAGCGGCGAGCGCTTTCACGGGCCGCGCGTGTTCTTCAAGCACCGGCATCCGCGTCGCGATGCAGGCGTCGTCACGCCTCCGCCGGTCGACGCTGGCACCGCGGGCACCGTCACGCCTCCGCCGGTCGACGCAGGCACCGTCACGCCTCCGCCGGTCGACGCGGGCACCGTCACGCCTCCGCCGATTGACGCGGGCACCGTCACGCCTCCGCCGGTCGACGCGGGCACACCTCCGCCGGTCGACGCGGGCACCGTCACACCTCCGCGTGTCGACGCGGGCACCGTCACGCCTCCGCCTGTCGACGCGGGCACCGTCACGCCTCCGCCGGTCGACGCAGGCACCGTCACGCCGCCTGGCACCATCGTCGAGCCCGTCAACCCCGGCACCAGCGACGTCTCGTTCACCATTCGCGCCGACAGCGACGTGCACCCCATCAGCCCGCTCATCTACGGCGTGAACCAGGTTCACGACCTCGGCACCAACCAGCGCGGGGTCGGTCTCGTGCGAGCCGGTGGCAACCGGTGGACTGCGTACAACTGGGAGACGAACGCCTCGAACGCAGGCATCGACTACCAGAACCAGAACGACGGCTACCTCGTGCAGGGCCTGCCCAACGGCACGGTGCCTGGTGAAGCCGTCAGGGCCCGCGCAGCCAACGCGCTCGCTCACGGCGCCGCGACGCTCGTGACGATTCCCATGCAGGGCTACGTCGCTGCAGACGCGCTCGGCAACGGTGACGTCAACGCCAGCTCGAACTACCTGCAGACGCGCTTCCTCCCGACGGTGGCGCGCAAGCCCAGCGCGTTCTCCCTCACGCCCAACACCAGCGACGGCGTCGTCTACCAGGACGAGTTCGTGAACTGGCTCAAGGCGCAGTACCCGACCGCGTTCACCGGAGCGTCGTCGAAGATTCTGCTCACCCTCGACAACGAGCCCGACCTCTGGAGCGACTCTCACCCGCGCATTCAGCCGGCGATGGTGACGTCACCTTCGCTCATCGCGAAGACCATCGAGTTCGCGACGGCCGCGAAGAACGTGTTGCCCAACGCGCTCATCACGGGCTTCGTCTCGTACGGGTACTACGGCTTCGCGACGCTGCAGGGGAACTACTCGGGCGACTTCACGGCCCACTTCCTCGACGAGGTGCGAATCGCGAGCGCAGCGGCCGGCAAGCGGCTCGTCGACGTGCTCGACCTGCACTGGTACCCGGAAGCGACGGGCGACAACCAGCGCATCATCGGCACCAGCACCTCGGCGGGCTCCGTCACGGCGCGAGTGCAGGCGCCCCGCTCGTTGTGGGACCCGACGTACCAGGAGACGAGCTGGGTCGCGAACGTCGAAGGCGGCCCGATTCGGCTCATTCCCCAGATGAAGGCGCGCATCGCCGCGCATGACCCGGGCATGAAGCTCGGCTTCACCGAGTACTCGTACGGTGGTGGCGGGCACATCTCGGGCGCCATCGCCGAGGCCGACGTGCTGGGCGTGTTCGGTCGCGAAGACGTCTACCTCGCCAACTTCTGGGAGCTCGCTTCACCCGCCGACTACATCTACGCGGGCATGCGCGCCTTCACGAGCTACGACGAAGCAGGCGCACACTTCGGAGACACCTCGGTGCGGGCGAGCTCGTCGAACGTCGCGTCCACCAGCGTGTACGCCAGCATCGACGCGGCGAACCCACGGCGAATGGTCATCGTGGCCATCAACAAGACCGGCGCTCCGGTGACGGCGTCGCTCTCGCTCGCGGCGTTCGGCAACTACACCACCGCGCGCGTCTTCCAACTCACGAGCAGCGCTCCGACGATGCAGGCCGCGGCAAACATCACGCCGAGCACCCGCAACGGCTTCTTCTACGCGATGCCTGCGTACAGCGTGTCGGTGCTCGTACCGCAGTGACATCAGTTGCTTGAGACTTCGATGAAGCAGATCGGCCGTCACTGCATAGGACTGGGCAGTGACGGCCGCACTTCGTCAGACGCGCATTCCCCTCTTTGCGCGAGTCGACACACCCTCCGGTGGGTTTGGCCCGATGTACGCGCACAACATCAGCCGGGGCGGCGTGTACCTGAAGGCGCCAGGCGCCTCGCCCACCGATGTGCCGCTGGGTCACGGGCTCGACCTGCAGTTCGCGTTGCCCGATGGAGGCCCGCGCGTGTCGTTGGGCGCCGAGGTCGTCTGGGTGAACCCCGTGGCGCGTGACGATGCAGGCGCGCTCGCGCTCGGCCTGGGGCTTCGCTTCTCGTCCATCGAAGACGCGGTCGCGACGCGCATCGAGCACCTCGTGGAGTCGTTCCGCTATCGCGTCATCGCCTTCGGGCTCGAAGAGGTGGGGCTCGCACAGGCGTCGTTCGGCGACCTGTTTCCGATTCAGCGGGTCGCGACGTTGGAGGCGCTCGAGGAGGCCGCGCGTCTGGGCCACGCAGGCCTCGTGCTCGTCTGCGAGAAGCCGGGAGAGACGACGGCGTTCCAGGTGCTGGAGCAGTTCCTCGCCACAGCCGCCGAGCGACGCCCACCCGTCTTCTATTGTGCCGACGCGTCGACGCCCGCGCTCGAGGCGCTGCTCGAGGCGCACGCGAGGCTGCAGTTCGTCCGGACTCCGTTCGAGCGGGTCGAGCTGCGCAGCCAGGTGCACTGCGCCATCGACTCCTTCGTGCTCGGGTTTCAGAAGGAGCTGCTCTCGGACGAGCTGACCCGAACGCTCGAGCGGCTCTCGCGCGAGAACGTGTACCTGCGCGACCGCGTCGACGCACCGAAGCGCATGGAAGGCATCGTCGGAGAGAGCGCGCCGATGCAGAAGGTGTTCGAGCTCATCGAGCGTGTCGCGCCGCTGTCGACGACGGTGATGGTGCTGGGTGAGACGGGCACGGGCAAGGAGCTCGTCGCCAACGCCATCGTCACGAGGAGCCCCCGCAAGGACAAGCCCTTCATCGTGCAGAACTGTGCGGCGTTCACCGAGTCGCTGCTCGACAACGAGCTCTTCGGCCACGCGCGCGGGGCGTACACGGGCGCCGACCGCGACAGCCCGGGCCTGTTCGAAGCGGCCGATGGCGGCACCATCTTCCTCGACGAGATTGGCGAGATGCCCGCGTCGATGCAGCCGAAGCTGCTGCGCGTGCTCGAGAACGGTGAAGTGCGCCGGCTCGGGGAGGCGAAGACGCGGCACGTCGACGTGCGGCTCATCTGCGCGACGCATCGCGACCTCGACCAGCTCGTGAAGGACGGAACGTTTCGCGCCGACCTGCTGTACCGGCTGCGCACCTTCGTCATCGCGGTGCCGGCGCTGAGAGACCGGCGCGACGACGTGCCCCTGCTGGCCGACCACTTCCTCGCGCGGCTCTCTGCCCAACCCGGCCGCCCCGAGCGTGGGCTGTCGGCCGAGGCGAAGGCGCTGCTGCAGGCCCA
The DNA here is from genome assembly GCA_943370055.1 of Archangium gephyra. Taxonomy (GTDB): domain Bacteria; phylum Myxococcota; class Myxococcia; order Myxococcales; family Myxococcaceae; genus Xiheimicrobium; species Xiheimicrobium gephyra_A. The sequence continues at coordinate 125,679 of CALRPN020000015.1, read as the reverse complement.
CGACTGGCCCGGCAATGCGCGCGAGCTGCAGCACATCATCGAGCGGCTCTCGGTGCTGGCCGACGGCACCTCCATCGACGCGGCGCTCGTGCGGGAAGCGCTCGGGCTGCCAGAGGCTGGACCCGTCGCGGCGCGCAGGCCCTTGCACGTGCTGCTCGAGGACTATGAGCGCGAGCTGGTGCGCGCCGAGCTGGAGCGCGCAGGTGGCGTCGTGGCGAAGGCGGCGAGAGCGCTCGGCGTGGAGCGCACGACGTTGACGCGCAGGCTGCGAGCGCTGGGCTTGAGAACGACTGCGGTCACGCTGGACGAGGCGGTCGCCACGGTGCCGCCCGACGCTTCCGGCACCTGACTCGAAGGCGACGCCGGACGGCCCTCGAACGACGCACGCGCTCGTCTGGTGCGTCAACACCGAAGCGCTCCCACGACGCCGACCAGCAACTCGACTTCACCGGCACGTCGACGAGCGGCACTTGTCGTCCGTGAGGTTGCAGTTGCGACAGGTGGCGCCATCTTTCCCGCACGCGAGGTCGGCGGTGCCGCCAACACACGCGCCGTTGACGCAACAGCCGCGGCAATTCGTCGGCCCGCACCGCTGAGCGCAGACCCCGGCATCACACGCCGCCTGCCCACACGAACTGCACGCCCGGCCGCCGGCGCCGCATGCGTTCGTCTCTCGCCCGTTCAAGCACTGCGCGCCGGCGCAACACCCACTCGGACAGTTCGCGGCGCTGCACAACGCGCTCACACACTGGCCGCCGCTGCACGCCGAGGCGCCGCAGTCGAGGCACGCCGCTCCACCCGTTCCGCACGCGGCTGAGGTCGGTGCGGTGATGCATCGCCCCGCCTGACAACACCCGCCACACGACGCCGCGGTGCACTGACACGCGCGCTGCAGACACTCGAGCCCTGCGCCACACGCCGCGCCGTCTCCGCAATGACAGGCACCGGCCAGGCAGCGGTCGCCACCCGACGCATCGGTGCAGGGAGGACCGGCTCCGCACCGGCAGCGGCCGTCGGCTCCACACTGGTCAGCCGTCGTGATGTCGCACGAGAGACAGACGGTGCCAGGGCTGCCGCACGCGCTGGCCGATGGGCTCACGCAGGCCCCAGAGGTGGCGCAACAGCCGGGACAGCTCGCACAGCTCCAGGCTGGCGGCAAAAGACGAACCGTCACGTGGCGTTCGACGCCGGCCTCGAGCTGCACCCGCCCGCTGCCTTCTGCGCTGACGACTCCATTGCGCAGGCCGACGACGCGCACCTCGAGCAGCTGGTCGGTGAGCTCGTCGGGCAACAACACGCGCACCGTCGTCGACGAAGGCACGAGCCCTGCGGCCGGCTCGGGGCGGGTCGCCGAGTCGAAGGCCGCGCCTCCATCGAGCAGCCCTTCGTACCGAAGCTGGTCGACCTCGAGAGAGGCCGTCTCGGTCGTGACGAGCACCGCCGTGCCCACGAGCCGTGCGGGGTCGCGACACCCGGCGAGCACCGAGAGCGACACCACGCAGAGGGCGGCGAGTGCCTTCACCGTCCGTTGATGTCCTGCCAGGTCGGCGTCACGGGCTGCGGAGACGCGGCGACTGCGGTCACCGTCACTGCCCCGACGACGACCACGCCAAGACCCGCCCAGAACCACCAGCGCTCGGTGAGTCGTGGCGTCGCAGGTTCGGCGGGGCGGCGCCTGGCCAGCTCGAGCTCGAGCCGCTGCGAGGCGTTCTTCGACTCCGACTGCGCGAGCGCCACCTTCGTCTCGTCGAGGCGAAGGGTGCGCTCCTTCGTGTCTCGCTCGAACTTGAGCGTCGCCTCGGTGCTGCGAATGAGCGCCTCGGTCGCGGCCGCCTGCTCTGCGGGTGGGTTCGTCTCGAGGTAGCGGCGAAACGAGACGAGGGCCTCGGTCAGGTTGCCCGAGCGGCGGTAGCTCTGCCCGAGGTTGAAGAGCAGGCTGGGCGCGGGCTTGAGCCGCCACGCCTGCTGGTAGCGCGCGATGGCCGTCGGGAAGTCGCCCGTGTCGAAGGCCGTTTTGCCCGCCGCCGCCGCCACTCGCGCGCGCTCGTCCGTCGACTCTTCTGCAGCCGCAGAGACCGACAGCACCAGGCAGAGCAGCACGACACGCTCAGTACGCATCGAGCACTCCTTCGGTCAGCATGCGACGCTTCTTCACCGTGACGCGGGGGACTGGCGTGAGCGCGAGCTCGAGCCGCTGGTTCTCGTCGAGGTGAACGACGCGACGCTGTGGCAGGTAGCCGTCGAGCGCCAGCTGCAGCTCGAGCGTGTCGTCCTGCTTCGGCAGCGACACCTCGAGCGGCGTTCGACCGAGCATGGCGCCGGTGACCACGTTGGAGACCACCGCGTTCTGAGGGGTCGTCACCAGCATCACCGTCGTCACACCGGGCACCGGCAGCGGCAACGGCGCGAGCACGGCGACGGGCAGGCTGACGCGCGGAGGGGCGATGACCACGGGCGGCTCGCTGCGCAGCGCGGTGCCGAGCAACACCAGGGCGGCGGTCGCGAGGCCCACGTGACCGCGCCGGCGAGCGGCGACGACGGGGACCACGAGGCGAGCCGGCAGTCCCGCCAGCCGCCGCGCCACTTCGCTCATCGTCGCCGGGCGTGACGCCCTGTCCTTCTCGAGGCAGGCGAAGGTGAGCTGCGAGAGGAGCGCCGGCATCGGCTCGCCCTTCACCGTCAGCGCTGGCAGCGGCGGCGGTGCAGCGTTGAGGATGTCGGAGGCGAGCTGGCCGAACGAGAGCGAGTCGAACGGTGGGCTGCCCGAGAGCAGCTCGTAGAGCACGACCCCGAACGCGTAGATGTCGGTGCGCGAGTCGACGGTTCGCCCCGTCACCTGCTCGGGAGACATGTAGCGCGGCGTTCCCACGACGGTGCCGAGCTGTGTCTCGAAGACGCGACCGAGCTGGGGGTTCATCAACTTCGCGACGCCGAAGTCGAGCACCTTCACCCAGTCGACCTGCAGCTGGTCGGAGCAGAGGAAGATGTTCTCGGGCTTGAGGTCGCGGTGCACCACGCCGAGGGCGTGCGCGGCATCGAGGGCGAGCGCGAGCTGCCGAGTGACGTCGAAGATCTGGGGCAGCGTGAGGCCCCGCGTCGCCATGCGCGAAGCGAGCGTCTCGCCGCGCAGCAACTCCATCACCGCGTACACCTGACCGGGCGCTTCGACGAAGTCATGCACTTCGATGATGTGCGGGTGGCTGATCTGATTGACCAGCCGCGCTTCCTGAAGGAACCGGGCGACGAGCATCGCGTCGGTGGTCTGATCAGCGTGCAGGCACTTGATGGCCACGCGACGGCCGAGCGTCTGGTGCACGCCCTCGAAGACGAGCCCGGTGCTGCCAACGCCGAGCAACGCCTCGAGCTTGTACGGCCCTACCATCGAGCCGACGACGGGGTCTGCCGCACGCGGAGGCGGTGGGTGTGGGCTGAGGTTGGTGTCCTCAGGAGTGGCGACACTCATGCGCCCGACGTCAGGCTCATCAGCGAGGAGAATGAGTCGGGGTCGCATGGTGTCGAGCCCGGTTGTTCACGGACCATGCCCGCCACGAGTCGTCGCCTGAACGGGCTCGCTCACGTCGTTTCGATGGAGCAGCGCCATCAGAGTGATGCGTTGGCGCCCACGGCTCGAACTCTGGCGCGCGCGGCCCGGCAGGCCTGAGTGCGCGCTGTGCGTGTCACACGCCCATGGGCCACCGCGTTCGCGACGACCACCTCTTCAGCCCGCCGGTGGAAGGCGCGCGCCGAACCGCGTCAGCGACCAACGGAGAACGAGTGACGGGAGGAAGCTCTCACTCTCGGCACCGCGCCATCGAGCGCGAGGGCCCCTTCGGGTCGAGCCGCCACCGTGCTCGCCACGTGGACCCGACGGCTCATCACCGCAGAGGTGAGGCCGAGCAGGCAGGCTGCGTTCCTGCGACGCCGAGCAGCCCGAGCCAGACGGGCGCATGCCCTACGCGACGCCCGTCGCGGTGTGGACCGAGCTGACCCAGACCCATGACGACCCGCTGTTCGGAGCCCACTTCGCAGCCGCCATCGAGCGGGTGGTCTGCGACGCGCGCAGGCCTCGCTGACGTTCCCCATCCCCCTCGCGTCGCGAGCCAGAAACGGAAGTGAGAACCGTCGTGGCGAACCAGGTGCGCGCTCATTAGCTGTCGCGCGTGTCGAAGCCGCTGCCGGTCGAAGAGGTGACGAAGCGTCCTTCACCCGGGAACGAGCGCGTCACCGTCGTGCTCCCGTGGGACCAGGACCCGACGCTCGCTGCGTTTCCGAAGACGCCTGCAGAGGGACAGCTGCTGGTGCTCGAGACGCGCGCGAAGGTGCACGCGATGCCGTGGCACCGGCAGAAGCTCACGCTCATCGTCAGCTCGCTTCGGCACTTCGTGGAGGAGCGGCGCGCGGCGGGCTTTCACGTCGAACACCGAATCGCCGATGACTACGCGAGCGGCGTCGAAGCGTTCGCGAAGTGGGCGAAGCCGAAGTCGTTGCACGCGATGGCTCCGAAGGAGTGGGCCATCGACGGGCGCTTCCGTGAACTCACGAAGTCGGTGCCGCTGACGCTCCACGACGACGGTGGGCCGGGCGGGCACTTCGTCACGACGCGCGAGGAGTTCCTCTCGTGGGCGAAGGGCCGCAAGCAGGTGCGGATGGACCAGTTCTACCCACTCATGCGGCAGAAGCTGGGGCTGCTCGTCGACACGAAGGGCCGGCCCGAAGGCGGGAAGTGGAGCTTCGACGCCGACAACCGCGAACACGCGCGGGGCGTGACGATGCCGGCGATTCCCTGGTTCGAGCCAGACGAGCTCACGAAGAATGTGATGCGGTGGGTCGGCCGGCCCGAGGTCGGCTCGTGGGGCGCGCTCGAGAACTTCGGCTGGCCGGTGACGCGCACGCAGGCGCTGTCGTGGCTACAGCACTTCGTCGACACGCGGCTCTCGGACTTCGGGCCATACGAAGACGCGATTCGCAGCGACGAGCGGTTCCTCTTTCACTCGTTGTTGTCGGTGCCGCTGAACCTCGGGCTGTTGCGGCCAGACGAGGTCGCGCGCGCCGCAGCGAAGAAGTACGAGCAGGGTCAGGTCTCGCTCGCGAGCGCCGAGGGCTTCATTCGGCAGGTCATCGGGTGGCGTGAGTTCATTCGTGGCGTGTACTGGTGGCTGATGCCGGGGCTGCGCACGGCGAACGGACTCGGAGCGAAGCTGCCGTTGCCAGAGTTCTTCTGGGCGCCCGAGCGCACGTCGATGCAGTGCGTGAAGGAGGCGGTGCAGTCGGTGCACGACACTGGCTACACGCACCACATCGAGCGGCTGATGGTGCTGTGCAACTACGCGACGCTCGCCGGCATCGACCCACGCGCGGTCTCGCACTGGTTCTGGGCGGCCTTCGTCGACGCGTACGAGTGGGTCGAGCTGCCGAACGTCGTCGGCATGGGCCTGCACGGCACCGATGCGTTCACCACGAAGCCGTACGTGGCGTCGGCGGCGTATGTGAAGCGGCAGTCGGGCTTGTCGGCGAAGGGGCGTGGGCCGGCAGCTGCGAAGCACGAGGCGCCGTGCGCGAGGTGCACGCACGACCCTGACGTTCGGGTCGGCGAACACGCGTGCCCCTTCAACGCGATGTACTGGGACTTTCTCGCGCAGCATCGCGAGCGGCTGTCGAAGAACCTGCGCATGCGGCAGCTGTTGTCGACGCTCGACAAGTTCGGGCCCGAGCAGGTCGCAGAGCTTCGGCGAACAGCCGAGGCACATCGCCAGACGTTGAAGCCCTATTCGCCAGCGTGGACGTTCAACGAGAACGAGGGGTGACGAGCTGTTTCAGCAACTTCTTCGGAGCCTGCGCGCGGTAGCTCTCGTCGATCCACTGTTCGAGCAATTGCACGGGCGGCTTCTCGGCGTCCTTGAACGTCGCCGTCACCCAGCCGCTCTTGCCGAGTCCGTACGCGGTGGGCGTGGTGAACGGCATCGTGAGTGCGAGGCCACTCGAGCTCGGCAGCTTGCACGAGATGCTGAGCGGCTCTCCGTCGACGTTCAGGTACGCGAACGTCTTGTCGTTGACGGCGAGGTCCAGGTGACCGGGCCACGGGCTCTTCGTGTGAGCGCCTGGCAAGGCCAATCCGTACTTCCGCAAGCGGAGGAGGACCTCGTGGTGCGGGTGCTTCTTCTTCGTCGCCATCGCACCGAGATACCATTGCGCTCGCGATGACACCCGACGAGCTGCTCGACGCGTCGTTCGAGGTGGTGCAGCGCTTTGGCGTTCCGCTCGCCGTGCTCGCCTGGGTGACCGTGTTCGGAGCGAGCGTCGCGATGGCGCTGGTGCTTCGACACATTCCACTTCGGCCGGTGCTCGGTCGCGCGTCCATCATCGGAGCGCTCGGGCTGCTGGCCCACCTCCTCGACTACTTCGTCACGCTCGACATCACGCCCGACCTCTCGCTCGAGGCCAACCCGCTCTGGCGCGTCATCATCGACGGCTTCGGCCTGACGCTCGCGAAGTTCTACGGGCTGTCGGGCAAGGTGCTGCTCTCGGTGGTGAGCTTCGAGCTCTTCGCCTGGCACCTCTCGCACCGCGCGACGCTGTTCCCGCCCTCGGCGTCGTCGTTCGGCGAGTTCGTGCGTGGGCTCGGAGTGGGGGCTCCGCGGCTGGGCAACGTGCGCTCGTTCTTCGCCTTCGCGTTCGCGCTGTTCGGCCCGTACTTCTTCTACATCACCGCGTTGAACCTGGCGGGAGACCGGGCGCCTGATATCGCGGAACGGCTGCCTTCACCGCCCATCGCCATCGCGCTCTACTTCTCGGGCGTCATCGCGGCGTACTTCGGCACGATGTACCGGGCGTTCCGTTCACGCTGACAGCTTCGCCGCGGCTTCCTTCGCGAGCGGGTCGAGCCCTGCGCCTCCAGCAGCGACGTGGGCGACGAGCTCCTTGCGCATCTGCGGACTCCAGAACGCGCGCAGGTGCTCGACGGTCTGACTCACGGCCTCGTCTTTCGGCTGCAGCCGGAACGCGAGGGCGATCTGATTCACCATGTGCACGAGCTTCGTCGTCTCCATCACACCCTCCGCACGCGCTCGGCGCCGTGGAACGCGAGCACGCCGTCATGTCGCGCCACCGCGAGCAACGTCACGTCATGCACCTGCGCCCGCTCGATGGCGTACGACGTCGGCGCCGAGATGCAGACGATGGTGCGCGCGCCGTACACGACCGCCTTGTCGACGAGCTCGTAGGAACAGCGACTCGTCAGCAGCAGAAACCCATCACCAGCGCCCTGCCCTGCCCGCAGCCGCGCGCCGATGAGCTTGTCGAGCGCGCAGTGCCGGCCCACGTCTTCACGCAGCACCTCGATGGTGCCGTCGGCCGAGCACCACGCCGCCGCATGAACTGACCGCGTTCTTCCATTCAGCGGCTGCGCGCCTTCGAGTGACGCGAGCGCACGCTTCACGGCGGCGAGAGACACGGGCGTCGTCGCGCGCTCCAGCACCTCGGCGCGAGGCATGTCGTCGAACGACGCGACGCCACAGAGCCCACAGCCCGTGCGTCCCGTGACGTTGCGCTCACGAACCGGAGCCTCGACCGACAACGTCACCACCGCCTCGAGCCCCGCTTCGAGCTCGTTCACCTTCACGCCGACAATCTGCGCGAAGTCAGCGACGCCTTCGGTCACCGTGAAGCCGACCGCGAAGTCCTCGACGTCGTTCGGCGTCGCCATCATCACGGCGTACGGACGATCGCCGTACACGACGTTCACCGCCGTCTCGATGGCGATGTCTCGCGGTTGCGGAAGCTGCACGCCGTCGAACGAGAACGAGACCGCGGGCAGCTCAACGCGTGACATTCGGAGCTCCCACCTGGCGGTGCGCCACGTCACGCCGCCGGTCCTCCTTCTGGAACGCGCTCAAACCTGCGGCACGCGACACCTGCACCGCCGTCACCTTGTACTCGGGACAGTTGGTGGCCCAGTCGGAGAACTCCGTCGTCACCACGTTCGCGTTCGTCTTCGCGTGATGGAACGTCGTGTACACGACGCCGGGCTGCACGCGCTCCGTCACCACCGCACGCAGCGTCGTCTCACCGGCGCGGCTCTCGAGCGAGACCAGGTCGCCAGTCTTGAGCCCGCGGTTCTCCGCGTCGAACGGGTGCACCTCGAGCACATCTTCGTCGTGCCACGCGACGTTCGGCGTTCGCGCCGTCTGCGCGCCCACGTTGTACTGACTGAGAATTCGCCCCGTCGTCAGCAGCAGCGGGAACTTCGGGCCCGTGCGCTCCTCGGTGGGAATGAACTCGGTCAACATGAAGCGGCCCTTCCCGCGCACGAAGCGGTCGACGTGCATGATGGGCGTGCCCGTCGGCGCCTTCTCGTTGCACGGCCACTGCACGCTGCCGAGCTGGTCGAGCTTCGCGTACGAGACGCCGGTGAACGTCGGCGTGAGCCGCGCAATCTCGTCCATCACCTCGCTCGGGTGCGAGTACTTCAGGTTCATGCCGAGCGCGTTCGCGAGCCCGAGCGTGACCTCCCAATCGGCGAGACCGGTGAGTGGGCGCATCACCTGACGCACGCGGCTGATGCGGCGCTCGGCGTTGGTGAACGTTCCGTCCTTCTCGAGGAACGAGCTGCCCGGGAAGAACACGTGCGCGTACTTCGCGGTCTCGTTGAGGAAGAGGTCGTGCACGATGACGCACTCCATCGCCTCGAGGCCCTTCACGACGTGCTGCGTGTTCGGGTCCGACTGGGCGATGTCTTCACCCTGCACGTAGAGGCCCTTGAACCGGCCCGCGACGGCTTCATCGAGCATGTTGGGAATGCGCAGGCCCGGCTCACTCGGCAGCGAAACGCCCCAGAGCCCTTCGAAGAGCTCGCGCGTCGCGTCGTCCGAGACGTGGCGGTAGCCGGCGAGCTCGTGCGGGAAGCTGCCCATGTCACACGCACCCTGCACGTTGTTCTGCCCGCGCAGTGGATTCACGCCGACGCCGTCACGGCCGAGGTTGCCCGTCGCCATCGCGAGGTTCGCCATGCCCATCACCATCGTGGAGCCCTGGCTGTGCTCGGTGACGCCGAGCCCGTAGTAGATGGCGGCGTTGTTTGCTGTCGCGTACAGCCTCGCCGCCGCGCGCACTTCAGAAGCAGGCACGCCGGTGTGCTGCTCCATCTGCTCGGGTGAGTTGATGGGGTTCGCGATGAAGCGCGCCCAGCTTTCGAAGTCGGCGGCCTCGCAGCGCTCCTTCACCGCCTCGGTCTTCACCAGGCCTTCGGTGACGATGACGTGCGCGAGCGCATTGATGAGCGCGACGTTGGTGCCGGGCTTGAGCGCGAGGTGATGCGCCGCTTCGATGTGCGGAGAGCGAACGAGTTCGATGCGCCGTGGGTCGGCCACGATGAGCTTCGCGCCTTCACGCAGCCGCCGCTTGAGCCGTGACGCAAACACGGGATGCGCTTCGGTCGGGTTCGCGCCGATGACGAGCACCACGTCGGCCTTCGCAACCGACTTGAAGTCCTGCGTGCCGGCGGAAGTTCCGAACGTCTGCTTCAGCCCGTAGCCCGTCGGCGAGTGACAGACGCGCGCGCAGGTATCGACGTTGTTGTTGCCGAAGCCACCGCGGATCAGCTTCTGCACGAGGAAGACTTCTTCGTTCGTGCAGCGCGACGAGGTGATGCCGCCGATGGAGTCCTTCCCGAACTTCGCCTGCAGCCGCTTCAGCTCGTTCGCGGTGTGCGTGAACGCCTCGGCCCACGTCACCTCACGCCATGGGTCGGTGATGCGCGCGCGAATCATCGGCTTCGTCACGCGGTCCTGATGATTCGCATAGCCCCACGCGAAGCGGCCCTTCACGCACGAGTGCCCTTCGTTCGCCTTGCCGCGCTTCGAGGGCACCATGCGCACCACGCGGTCGCCCTGCGTCTCGGCGCGAAAGCCACAGCCGACGCCGCAGTACGCGCACGTCGTCTCGACCACGCCCGTCGGCGTGCCGAGCTGAATGACCGACTTCTCGTTGAGCGTCGCAGTGGGGCACGCCTGCACGCACGCACCACACGAGACGCACTCGCTCGAGAGGAAGTCCTTCGTGCCCGTCGCGACCTTGCTGCCGAAGCCACGGCCTTCGATGGTGAGCGCGAAGGTGCCCTGCACTTCTTCACACGCGCGCACGCAGCGGCTGCAGACGATGCACTTGCTCGAGTCGAACGTGAAGTACGGGTTCGACTCGTCTTTTGGTTCGGTGCGGTGTTGCTGGCCGTCGTGGCCGTAGCGCACGTCTCGCAGGCCGACCGCGCCCGCCATGTCCTGCAGCTCGCAGTCTCCGTTCGCCGAGCAGGTGAGGCAGTCGAGCGGGTGGTCCGAGATGTAGAGCTCCATCACGCCGCGGCGGAGCTTCTGCAGCCGGTCGGTCTGCGTGTGCACGACCATGCCTTCTTCAGCGGGCGTGGTGCACGAGGCGGGCGTTCCACGACGGCCGTCGATCTCGACGAGACACAGCCGGCACGAGCCGTACGCCTTCACCATGTCGGTCGCGCACAGCTTTGGAATCGACGTGCCGAGCTGCGCGGCGGCAGCCATCACCGACGTGCCCTTCGGCACCGAGATGGAGCGGCCGTCGATGGTGACGGTGACGCGCTCCGAAGTGGAGACGACGGGCGTGCCCTGATCGAAGTCCTTGCTGAACGACATGAATCACCTCGAACGGCGCGTGAAGTCTTCGTGGAAGTGCTCGAGCGCCGACAACACGGGCAGCGGCGTGAGGCCTCCGAGCGCGCAGAGCGACGCGTCGGTGAGCACGGTGCAGAGGTCTTTCACCAGGGCGAGGTTCTTCTCGGGCTCGATGCCGGCGGTGACCTGGTCGAGCACCTCGACGCCGCGCGTGGAGCCGATGCGGCACGGCGTGCACTTGCCGCACGACTCGAGCGCACAGAACTCGAACGCGAACCGCGCCTGCTTCGCGAGGTTCACCGTGTCGTCGAACACCACGACACCCGCGTGCCCGAGAATGCCGCCCGCCTTCGCCATCGCTTCGTAGTCGAGCGGCGTGTCGAGCAGCTTCTCGGGAAAGTACGCACCGAGAGGACCGCCGACCTGCACCGCGCGCACGGGCCGACCCGACGCCGTTCCGCCCCCGAAGTCGAAGATGAGCTCGCGCAGCGTGAGGCCGAGCGGGAGTTCGAAGAGGCCACCGTGCTTCACGTTGCCCGCGAGCTGAATCGGCATGGTGCCGCGCGAACGCCCGACGCCGAGCGCTGCGTACGCGGCTCCACCGTGCTCGAGAATCCACGGCACCGCCGCGAGCGTGAGCACGTTGTTCACGACGGTGGGTTTTCCGAACAGCCCTTCATGCGCGGGCAGCGGAGGCTTCGCGCGCACCTGACCGCGTTTGCCTTCGAGGCTCTCGAGCAACGAGGTCTCTTCACCACACACGTACGCGCCGGCGCCGACCCGCACCTCGACGTCGAAGCCCGTGCCGAGGAAGCGAGCCTCACGCAGCAACGCGATGGCGCGCTCGAGCACCGAGACCGCGCGTGGGTATTCGGAGCGCACGTAGATGAAGCCGTGACTCGCTCCGACGGCGCGCGCGGCGATGCGCATGCCTTCGAGCAGCATGAACGGGTCGCCCTCCATCACCATGCGGTCGGCGAACGTGCCCGAGTCACCTTCGTCGGCGTTGCACACGATGTACTTCCGCGCGCCCTTCGCTTCGGCGACCGTCTTCCACTTGATGCCCGCGGGGAAGCCTGCGCCGCCACGTCCACGCAAAAGCGACGTCGTCACTTCCTGAACGATGGCTTCGGGAGCGAGCTCCATCGCGCGCGCCCAGCTACGCAGGCCCCCGTGCGCGCGAAAGTCCTCGAGCGAGAGCGGGTCGATGACACCGACGCGAGAGAACGTGAGCCGGCGTTGACGAGCCAGCGCAGGCAGTGTCTCCACGAGGCCGATGGCGGTCGGGTGCGGCTCTCCACCGATGATGGCGTCGAGCAGCCCGGGCACCTGCAACGCCGTCACGTTCGCGAAGCCCTGACGCCCCGCAGCCGTGTTCACCTCGACCAGCGGCTCGAGCCACGTGAGCCCACGCGAGCCCGTGCGAATGAGCGGAATGTCGAGCCCACGGGCCTTCAACTCCGACTGGAGCGTCTCGGCGACCTCGTCTGCGCCCACCGACTGCGCCGCTGCATCTGCTGGGATGAAGAGCTTCACGCGCGCTCCTTCGGATGCGACGGAACGAAGCGCTTCACGACTCGCGCTCCTTCAGGGCACCGACGAGCTGATCAGCCTTCGCGACATCGAGCCTGCCCACGAGCCGCGACTCATCGACGAGGGCTGCCGGTCCGAGCGCGCAGTTGCCGAGGCAGTACGTGTTCTCGAGCGTCACGCCGTGCTTCGTCTGACCAGGCTGAAGACCGTGCGTCTGCTCCAGGTGCGCCGCGAGCGCTTCCGAACCACGCGCCTGGCACGCCTCGGCTCTGCACAACGCGACGACGTGCGCTCCCGGCGGCTGTGTGCGGAAGTCCTTGTAGAACGACACGACGCCCTTCACCTCGGCCTTCGAGACGTTGAGCGCGTGCGCGACCACTCCGATCGCCTCGGCGTGAATGAAGCCGAACGTCTTCTGCAGCGCGTGCAGGGCCGGCAACATCGCCGACTGATCAGCGCCATCTCCCGAGAGGAACGAGCGCACCCGCGACCGCTCGGCCTCGACCAGCGTGCGGGCCTTCTCCACGTTCCAGGAAGTGGTGTGCATGCGCGCGAAATACTCGGTTGGGCGCATGACCCCCGCAAGGCGAGTCGGCGGCGTTCGTGACGCACCGGGGCGTCAGGCAATCGGTGTCGACCCTGCCCGTTGTGAGACCATGCGGGTGGGCATGAGCGATCCGAACGAGAGACCGTTTTCGACGCCGTGGACGATTCTCAGCGTCGTCCTCTTCCTCGCCATCGAGCTCTTCATCGGCACCTGGGTGGGGCCGTCGGTCATCGGCAAATACGTCTCGCCGATGTTCCACTACCAACTGCAGATGATCATGCACCTGCTCTCGCTGTACCTCGGCGGCGTCATCGTCGGCGTGGTGAGCCCGGGCCGGAGGTTGCTCGAGCCCGCGGTCGGCGCGTTCGCGTCAGTGGTCGTCGTCTTCCTCATGTCGTTCTTCATGCCGAACTGGTTCTTCCACTTCGACCTCACGAAGGTCATCGTCGGCGGAGGCATCGGCTTCGGGCTCGGCCTGCTCGGCGCGTGGCAGGGCGAGAAGTGGATGGGCAACCTTGCTCCGGCTGAGCTTGCCGAGACGCGCCGGGGCAAGCTGCGCGCGGCAATGTGGGAAGAAGACGAATTCGGCATTCCACGGCCCGACCGCGACCGCGTGCAGTGACCACAGGACGAACCAGAACTCGCAACGCATCGAGGTCTTCCGTCGCGAAGGCTCGACGTGGGTGCTCTCCATCTCCGAGGCCGGCGCCACGGTGAAACTCGACTCGCTCTCACTCGAGTTTCCCGTCTCCGAAATCTACGCGCTGCCGTCGGCGACTCCCGCCTGACCGCCTCACTCGATGACGACCATCGTCTCTGCGGCGGTGACCATCGTGGTGAGCTCCCAGCTCCCTGCGTGACTGACGGTGCGGGCGTCGATGGTCGCCAGCAGCATGAGGGTCTCGGTTGAGGGAATCGCGCTCCACGCCGTGGCGTCGATGGTGGCGGTACCCGTCGAAGACGGCGCAGCGCAGGTCGCGAGGTGATTGCCCCTCGAGTCCTGCCACATGAACGTGGTGGTGAAGACGCTGTCCGGCGTGGGCTGCCACTGAAACGTCGGAGCCGTCTGCCGCTCGATGCCCGCACACTCCACGAAGGGCGCGCAGACCGGCGAGGTGATTCGCGTCTGCACGGGCGTGCGCGCTGAGACCGAGAAGGCTGGCACGGTGTCACCGTCAGCAGCGACCGTCACCAGGTCACCAGCGCTCACCGTCACCGGCAAGGTGGCGCTGTAGTTTCCGTTCGAGTCCATCGTGGCGACCGCCTGCTGCCCGCGCGCCGAGAGCGTGACCGTGCCGGCCAACTCGGCCGTGTGCGAACCGCGGCCAGTGCACGACCGCACGGAACACGCACCGGCTGCGCGCTCGGTGCACGACGGAGTCGAGCTGAACGAGAAGAACGAAGCGCTCAGCCGAACCGCGTTCGCCTCGACCGAGATGCTGATGGTGCCCACGTCATTCGCCGCCGCGCCCGCGTCGCTGGTGCCGGCATCCAGCGGCTGCGGTCCACCGTCTGAGGTGCCCGCGTCGAGGGCCGGTCGACCTGCATTGACTCCGGCGTCCCTGGCGACGCCTCCATCGTCGGCTCCACTGCCTCGCGGCGTCACGACGACAGGCTCGAGCGATGACTCGAGCGACGTCGACATGGGCCCGCAGGCGGTGATGAGAACGACGAGGAACGTGACGAGGCGTGAGGTCATGCCTCCGCCCACAGCAAACGACCGGCCACCTCCGCGCCCTTCTGACGACACGCACGCTTCGATGCCGCGAGTGCCAGCGTGCGCACGAACTCGATGGCGAGGCTGTGCAATGGCCTGCACACGTGCGCACGCGGCAACTGCTCGATCAGGGAGCCACGGCGCGCAGGTACAACGCCTTCGTTGGAGCACCCACCGTGCCCTCGAAGTAGTCGCCGTTCGCACGCACGGCGCGGAACAGTCCGAGCCCATCGAGCCAGCCGATGGCCGAACCGTTCTCGTAGATGACTCCATCGATGGCGGTGAACCTGAGGTCGTCGATGGTGACAGGCCCCGAGCCAGCCGTGCCTCCGAGCCACACGGCGCCGGGCGTGGTGAACGCGTTGCCTTGCATGGGCGTGCCCCGCACCGTCACTCCGAAGGCGCCGCGGCCGTCGATGCTGCCGACCCTCGTGCCCTCATGGAAGACGGTGCCTCCGACGACCTCGAGCGTCTGGGCGCCCAGGCGCAGCTTGCCGGTGACACCCTGCCCTGCGACCGACAGCTGGTTGCGCACACCTTCTTGAATGAGGCCTGCGACGCTGCCCGTCTGAACGGTCCCGTTGACGTCCACCAGTTGGTAGGTGCCGTCGCTGCCGATGGTGCCGACGCGCTCATCGCCGACCATGATCACGTTCTTCTCGATGCGCAGGTTCGAGCTCATGGTGGGCTCCCGGACTCACGCGCTGGTGACGTTCCAGCTCGCGTTGCTCATCTGGGTCACGTTGCCGGTCGACTGCTTGCCGTCGATGGTGACGTTGAAGTCGCCATTGCTGTTGATGCTGCCGACCAGCTTGTTCTGCAGGAACACCTTCCCGTCCTTCACGTCGAAGGTCGTGCGGCGCAGGCCGCCTGCAGTTCCGGGACGCTCGACGAACTCGTTGATGGTGACGGTGCCCGACGGCGCGGTGTCGATTCTCTTGCCGTCGTTGAGTCGGCCAGTGACGGCCGCCCCGTGGAGCTGACCGACGTTGCCCTCGTACCGTTGCCCGTTCAGCGTGACGTCGAAGCGACCATCGTTCTGGAGCGTTCCGATGTCGCGGCCCTCGTGCTTCACGCGACCGTTGTCGATGGCGAAGGTGTTGTTGCCGTAGGCGATGGTGCCGGAGTGGTGACTCGAAACGGGCGCTCCAGTCGACAGCGTGCCCTCATACTTCGCACCGAGCAGGTCTCTGATGTTGCCCGAGGCGTGGTCACCGGGCTGGCGGCTGAACCGCACGTTGAAGTCGCCATTGTCGTTGATGGTGCCGATCTTGCGGCCCTGGAAGTGCACGTCGCCGTTCTTCACCGTGTACGTGTTGCTGCCGTGCTGAACGGTGCCCGAGGGGCCCGTCCGCGGCGCCTCGAACCCCGATGGATTGACCGTGGCCGGCTTCTTCAGCGGCGTGGCCGGCTTGAGCGTCGTGGTGACGATTGGCTTGGTGGTGGGCCGACGAGCGATCGAGGTCATGCATTGAGGATGCGCCGAGCGCACAAAGTGTGCATCGCGGCACAGACTTTTCGGGAATCAGGCGCTACTCCCGCGTAACGGCGCGGAGGACGATTTCGCGGCGTTGCTCGAGCAGCTTCAGCGCCACCGGCAACGTCAGTCGATACACGCCCCACGCGACGACGGCGGAGCCACCGATGAGCCCGGCCGTCACCCACGTCGGCCCGCTCTTGCCCACGAGCTTCATCGCCATCGCGAACGGCGTCGTTCCAATCGACGCCGCCGCGAGTCCCAGCATCGACGCCGCGAACGGAAGCTTGTCGCGCCGTTTCAAGTTCGCGTGGAACTTCACGGGGAAGAACAACGACAGAAAGTTGCCCGCGGTGAGCAGCACTGGCACCAGCGCCGCCACCGACAACAGCGCGCACACCACGTCGATGACCGAGCCCGCGCGGAAGTACGGCACGTAGAAGCCGACGACGAGCCCGCCCATCACGAAGCCGATGGCCCCGTGCACCACGTTCTTCGCGCGCAGCACGTCTCCCACTGGCACCGGTGACGCGAGGAACACCGTGAAGCCATGCCCGTCGTACGCGAACGCGTTCTGCGAGAACGTCGAAGACAACACGATGGCGCCGTACACGGTGAGCCCGCCCATCACCCACGCGTCGGCCGAGGCGCCGAGCAGGAAGACGAACAACGAACGCCCGGAGAGGAGCTTCAGCAGAATCGACAGCACGAACGGCACCGACGCCAGCAGCCGCGCGCGAGGGTTGTTCCAGAGGTCGATGGCCTCACGCACCACCAGCGTCGTGAACGTGCTGCCGGTTTTCACGAACGGGTTCGCCGCGCGCGACGACGTCGAGATGGAGCCACCCCGCCCCGCGTGCCGATGAAACTGCAGCAACAGCCCCCACGCGACGACGAGCGCCACCAGCGTCAACTCCACCGTCGCGAACGCATCGGCCATCGCGAGGTCGAGCCGCCCCGCCCAGTTCGCGCGCAGCAAGTGTCCAAACCAGCCTGACGGAAACCGCCCGAGCGCGAGCGCCGCGTTCTCGATGATGGTGTCGGGCACCGCAGACGCGCCGACCTCGTTGATGTGCAGCAGCCACTCGGTGTCGACGGCCGGAATGAATGACGCGACGACGAGGCTCACCAGAAAGCCGCCTCCGATGAGCTCGGCGCTGCGCTGCTGACGCAACAGGTTCAACATCACATGCAGGCCCACGCGAGAGAGCGCCGCGTTGAACAACACGTAGGCCCCGAACCCGATGATGACGAGCAGCCACGACTCGGGCGGGCGGTTCTTCAGGTAGCCCACGCTCGCGCCCACCACCGGGCCGTAGAAGACGAAGCTGCGCGGCTCGAACAGGCTCGCCAGCGTCGACACCAGCATCAGGCGGAAGCTCGAGATGGGAAACGCCGAGTACCGCGAGAGCTCGGAGTGGTCGTCCACCCCCGCTGACAACACCGGCCACGTCACCCACGTCGCGCTCGTCACGAAGAGCAGCAGCCGCACCAGGAAGTCGCCCCACGCGTCCGACTGCGTGACGACCGGGTGCTGCATGAAGCCGTAGAACGTCACGGCCAGCGCGAGCGACGGAGACGCCGAGAACAGGAACGCCGCCACCGAGAACCAGCGGTGTTTTCCATCGCCGCGATTGAGCCCGATGGTGAGCCGCAGCCGCCACAGCAGCACGAGGTGCTGGAAGAACGACGGTGCCTTCAGCTCAGCCTGCACGCGCGGCTCCGTAGAACGAGAGCGACGCGTCTCTCGCCACCGGCACGCCGATGAGCTTCTCGAACACCGCCTCGAGCGACTTCACCTCGTTGCGCGCGATGAGCTCGGCCACCGGGCCTTCGTCCACCAGCTTGCCCGCGCGAATGATGCCCGCGTGCGTGGCGAGCCGTTCGGCGATCTCGAGCACGTGTGTGGTGAGCAGCAACGTCACGCCCCGCCGCGAGAGCTCGGCCAGCAGCTCCCGAATGACGCCCGCCGCGATGACGTCGATGCCCTCGAACGGCTCGTCGAGGAACACGAGGTCGGGCGCGTGCACGAGCGCCGCCGCGATGGCGAGGCGACGCCGCATGCCCTTCGAGTACTCCGCCACCAGCGCGCCGCCTTTGTACGAGAGCTCGGTCAACGTCAGCAGCTCTTCGGCGCGCTTCTCCGACTCGTCGCCGGGCAGTCCGTGCATGCGCCCGCAGAACGTCAGGTACTGCCGGCCCGTGAGCCGCTCGAAGAGTGAGAGCTCTTCGGGCACCACGCCGATGCGCGACTTGATGGCCAGCGGGTCTTTCACCGCGTCGAGCCCCAGCAGCGAGAGCGTGCCGCCGTCGGGCGCGTAGATGCCCGTCAGCAACGAGATGGTCGTCGACTTGCCCGCGCCATTGGGCCCGAGGAACGCGTAGAAGCTGCCCTTCGGAATCGTCATGTCGAGGGCGTTGACGGCGGTGAAGTCACCGAACCGCTTCGTCAGGCCCTTCGCTTCCACCGCCGCCGTCGTCACCCCGTGGTTCTACCCGAGGCGTCCGTCCCCACCATCCGGCAGACGTCCGACGGTGGGCAAAGAGGCTGATCATTTGAAGCAACAGGCCCGTTTCGGGTACAGGGGACAGACGGGCTGTTGCCTCGTTGGCCGACGAGGGCGCCCCTGGGAGCTGTTCGACCATGTCGATGACGATGATGCGTTGGGTGATGACCGGGTTCGTCGTGGGAATGCTCGCGTCTGCGGGCTCGTCGTGTGGCGGGCAGCCACCGTGCAACACGACGACGTGCACTGGCTGCTGCGATGCCACCGGCAAGTGCCAGCTCGGCAACAGCAATACGGCCTGCGGCGCGCGCGCTCAGGCGTGCACCTCGTGCGGCCTCGGCCAGACGTGCATGTTCGGCGGCACGTGCTCGGGCAACACGGGCAACACCGGCGGCGGCAGCGGCTCCACGGGTGGCGGCTTCAACACGACGGGCGGTGGCCTCGCGACCGGCGGTGGCCTCGCCACTGGCGGCGGTCTCGCGACGGGTGGCGGCTTCACCACGGGTGGCGGCCTCGCGACGGGCGGCGGCAATGGAAACTGCTCGGCGGCCAACTGCACGGGCTGTTGTCAGAACGGCGCGTGCCAGGGCGGTGCGAGCACGACAGCGTGCGGCCGAAACGGCGCGACCTGCTCGGTGTGTACGCCGGGCATCTGCACCGCGCAGGGCGTCTGTCAGGGCGGCACGGGCGGCGGTGCGCCAACGGGTGGCGGCTCCGCGGCGTGCTCTGCGGCGAACTGTCTGGGCTGCTGCAACAACGGCGTCTGTGAAGCGGGCAACGCGAACGCGGCGTGTGGTCGCGGCGGGCTTGCGTGCAACACGTGCGCGCCGGGCAACACCTGCTCCTTCGGAAGCTGTGTGGCGGGCACCGGCGGTGGCGGTGCGGGCGGTGGTGGCACTGGCGGTGGCAGCCCTCCCTGCAACACCTGCCTCACTCAGAGCGTGGGCCAGCTCGTCTGCGTTCCGACTGGCACCAACCTCACCATCACGACGTGCGGCATCAACGGCACCTTCTGTCAGAACTGCGTGCGCAACGGCTTCACGGCGTGCACGAACGGCCAGTGCACCGGCTCGGCGACCGGCGGAGGCAGCGCCACCGGCGGCGGCGGAGCAACGGGTGGCGGCGGAACGGGTGGCGGCGCTCCTTCGACGGGCGTGGGCTCGTTGTGCACCAGCTCGAGCACCTGTCAGGCCTCGCTGGGCTCCTCGGCGTACTGCAAGCTGCAGACGACGCCGACGTCAGGCTTCACGGCCACGCAGTACCCGTACGGCTTCTGCACCCTGCCCTGCAGCGCGAACGGCCAGTCGACGTGCGGCACGGGCAACGTCTGCGCGGGCGGCATCAGCTCGAACATGGCGCTGTGGAACGAGACCGACCGCTTCTGCGTGAACGGCTGCACGATGCAGGGCCAGTGCGCCAGCTCGTTGCGCTGCGTCGACGTGACGGACGGCACCGCCACGGCATCCCAGGGTGGCTGCTGGCTCGACCTCAGCAACCCGAGCACCACGTTCAGTGGCGGTGGTCTTCCCACCAGGCTCGGCAGCACGTGCGCCAACAACGCAGCGTGCGCGAACCCGCCCGACCCGACCCTGGCGAGCTGCTTCGGAGGCACCGAGCTCACCTTCACCGGCTTCCCCAACGGGCTCTGCCTCACGTACACGGGCTTCGCGCCCGAGTCGTACTGCGTGCAGGCCAACGGCCTCGAGTTCCTCATTCCGACGCGCGCAGACGGCGGCTACGACTTCTGGTGCGGCGAGAGCTGCTTCGCGCTCGGCAGCTCACCGCGCTCGGGTTATCGCTGCACGCCGGTCTACTACCCTGACGCAGGGCTCAAGGGCGGCGTGGTCTGGCCCGAGAACTGCGCGACGAACACCGACTGCACGGGAGCAACAGCCACCCAGTGCAACACGACCTACGGCCAGTGCTGCATCTCTTCGTCGTCACCCCTGACGGCCAGCACCTGCTCGGGCCTGCGCGGACTCTGACGTTCAGCTCTGAGACGTGACGCGGGGCTTGAGCTCTTCGGCCACCGCGTCGATGGCCTTCGCCAGCGCAGCGCCTTCGGCCAGCAACCGGGCCTTGAGGCGCTGCCGTGAGAAGAAGAGGAAGAAGACGCGCGCGTCACGAAACGCCGCGGCGCGCCGCTCGAGGTACCAGCGGGTGAAGAGCGCGAGCGCGGGCACCACCGCGAGGCTGACGAGGCCGATGGCTCCCAGTTGGAGCCATGACAGCACGACCACCAGCGCCCACCAGAACGGCGCGAGCAACAGCAGCGTCAGCACCTTCACCGTCGACTCGGTGTCCTTCTCGGGCTTCGTCACCGCCACCAGGCCGATGGGAATCCAGTACGGCACGAAGAAGACGACCATGCCCGCGAGGAACAGCGGCAGCCCCAGCAGCCAGACGAGGTTTCGCAGCACGAAGCGCGCGACGGTCGCGGGCCGGTACTGAAACGTCAGCTCCTCGGGCCGCACCTGCACGAGCTCGAGCCGGCGGCGAAAGCCCACCACCTCGTGTTTCAGCGCGTCGAACCGCTCGGGCTGCTCGGCGCGAAGCAGCGAAAGCCCGCGCGCGAACGCCTTTTGCCGCTCGACGTCACCTGCCTGGTCGCCCTGCTCGAGCGCATAGAGCGCCTCGGCCGTCTCGACGAGCGGCAGGTCTTCCCACTGCTCGAGGTTGAGCGTGATGCCCTGCAGCGCTCCGGCGATGGCGTCGGTGAGCTTGCGCACGGCCTCGGTGTCTTTGGCGCCGTCCACCGTCGCGAAGGAGCCGACGTCGAGCGCGGCGCCGACCTCGACGTGCACGAGGCTCTTGAAGCGGTTCTTGTCTGCGTAGGTGATGCCGATGGGCACGATGCGAACGGGCGCGCCCTTCGAGAACGCGTCGAGCGCGATGCGTGCACAGCCCGTCTTCAGGTCGGCCAGCTGCGGCTCGGAGTGGCTCTTGCCCTCGGGGAAAATCGTGATGGCCCGCGCCTTCACCAGCGCCTCGACGCTCGCCGTCAGCGTGGAGTCGTTCTTCGTCGTGTCGCCCGCGCCGTCCTGTTTGCGGAACACCGGCAGCGCGTCGAGGCCTTTCAGAATCCACCCCAGCACCGGCATGCGGAACAGCGGCGCCTTCGCGAGGAAGGTGACGTGGCGGTCGACGAGCACGAAGAGCAGGCCCGGGTCGACGAGGCCGTTGGGGTGGTTGCCGACGAAGATGACGGGGCCCTTCGCCGAGAGCGCCTGCGTCGGGTCGATGACGGTCTCGAGGCGGAAGAAGTTCCGCAGCAGGAGCGACATCACGAAGCGGAAGGCCCGGTAAAACACGTCAGCGCTTCGTGTCGGAGCGCTGGAGGAAGTCCTTCTTCGTCTCGTAGCCCTGGCGCGCGAGCCGCTGCTTCTCGATGAGGTCGGCGGCCTCTTTCAACACGCCCGCGAGCTTGCGCAGGCCGTCGGTGACCGCGCGCTCCAGACGCTCCTGTCGCTCGGCCTTGGCGGCGGTGGAGTTCTCCCGGCGAAAGAGCAGTGGTAGGCGCATGCGTCGCGTGGGCACTCTACGCCCCCGCCCGGAGCAATTCATGACCATCCGACACGTGGGCTTCCTCGGCCTCGGCCTCATGGGCAGCCGCATGGCGCTCAACCTGAAGAAGAAGGGCTTCGAGGTGACGGTGTGGAATCGCTCGGCCGCGCGCGCCGAGGCGCTCCAGCAACACGGCCTTCACGTCGCGAAGACGCCCGCGCAGGTCGCACAGGTGGCCGACGCGTTCTGCACCTGCGTCGCCGACGTGGGCGCGCTGCGTGAGGTGGCGCTCGGCAAGGATGGACTGCTCTCCGCCGCGAAGTCGGGCCAGCTCTTCATCGACTTCTCCACCGTGTCGGTCGCGCTCGTGCAGGAACTGGGAGCGGCGTTCTCGGCGAAGGGCCTCGACGTCGTCGACGCGCCCGTCACCGGCTCGAAGAACGGCGCCGAGAAGGGCACGCTCGTCATCATGGCGGGCGGGTCGGAGGCAGCAATGGCGCGCGCCCAGCCCATCTTCCAGGCCGTCGGTGAGAAGGTCGTTCACTGCGGCGCGCTGGGCGCGGGCACGCAGGTGAAGCTCGCCGGCAACGGGCTCATCGCGGCGATGCTGCAGGCGTTCTCGGAGGGGCTGCTGCTCACCTCGAAGGCCGGCGTCGACCCCAGGAAGTTCATCGAGGTCGTGCAGGCCTCGGGCTTCCGCTCGCCGTACTTCGACTTCAAGGGCAAGGCGCTGCTCGAGCGTGACTTCTCGACGCACTTCTCCATCGACCTCATGCACAAGGACCTGACGCTGCTGGTCGAGAACGCGGCCGTGCACCGGGTGCCGACGCCGTCGGCCGCCGCGATGAAAGAGACGTACGCGTTCGCGCGCGCCGCTGGAAAAGGCGAGGCCGACATCGGCGCCGTCATCACCGCCTACGAAGACGTCGTGAAGCACCAACTCAAGCAGGGCTGAACCAGGGAGAGCCGTTCGATGTCGACGACGCAGCGAGTGGGAGTGGCCGTGGTGGCGCTGGGCCTGATGGGGCTCGGCGTGTTTCTCGTGCTGGGCAAGAGCGATGAGCCGCAGCCGACGAGTCCTCCGGCGAAGGTGCCCGTGCTGACGGCGCCAACGACGCCGGCGACGACGCCTTCGGAAGGAACGACCGCAGCTCCGCCGAGCCCGGTCGCGGTGGCCCCGGCGACACCGACACCCGAGCCCGCGGGTGCTGCTGGAGGTGGCACGCCACAGGTGGAGTACGCGCCGTCACCGTTCGAGAGCAGCAACTCGGCCGAGCTGCAGTACGCGACGAAGCTCGTCATCGGCGAGAACACCGGGCCCACGGAGTGGAAGAAGGCCGTCGAGGTCTTTCAACGCTGCCTCGACCAGAACCCGAAGAACCACCTCTGCAAGCGCGGCGTCTACGCGGCTTGGGAGCGCATCGACTCGGACGGTGGAATGCCCACCACCAACCTCACGGTGCAATCGCTCCAGAAGGACCTGCGCGTTCGGCCGGACGGCATTCAGGCACCCGCGATTCTGCTGCGCGAGCAGTGAGTTGTGGGCCTTCACAGCCGGAACCGTCGCCATTGACACTCAACGAGCGCAGATGAGTCAAGCAATTGAATTTGCTCTCGTTTGAGTCTTTGTTGCGTGTAAACAACTTCACACCGCCGTTGATTTACAGATTTTCACAGGTGGGGTTGAACGGCTGAGAATCCGAGCGGTATTTCACTGGGTATGACCGACGGACAGCTCGTGAAGCTCGACAACGGAGCGTTGGCGCAGGTGAAGCGCGTGGCGGTGAACGGCGCCTCGTACCCGACGTTGCTGGTGGCCATCGAGGTGCCTGCGCCCCCGCGGCGCGAATCCGAGGGCTGATCGTTCAGCTTCGACAATCCTCCACGCGGCTGGTCTCGTAGGCTGTCCCAACGTGGACGCCTCGGCCGGACAACGCGCTCTCACCGAGCATCTGCAACGCGACGCGCCCCAACGCGAGGCGTCCGTCGCGCGTTTCATGACGGTCGCGGCAGGGCTCTCGGCGCTGGCGTCAATTGCCCTCGGCCCGCTCATCGGCTGGACGCTGGGCGCGCTGCTCGTCGTCTTGCTGGGCATCATCAGCCTCTTCTTCTTCGTGCAGGACCGTGCGCTTCGGCGCGGCTGGTACCGGCCCGAGCTGCGCTGGGTGAACGTGGCCATCGAAGTGTCGGCGCCATCGCTGCTCTTCCTCGCTGACAGCAAGCTCTACAGCGTCGAGTACGCGCTCACCGCGCCGCCGCTGGTGATGTGGGCCACGCTCGTCGCGCTCTCGGGGTTTCGGGGCAGCCGTGCGCTCTCCATCGGAGCCGGCACCATCGCGGCCGTCGAGTACACGCTGCTCTATGTCCTCGTGGCGTGGCCGAGGCTGCCTCCCGAGGCGCTCGTCACGCTCAAGCCGGCGCTCTTCGCGGTGCGCGTGCTGCTGCTCTTCGCGTCGGGCGTCGTCACCGCCGTCTTCGTCGGGCACTTCAATCGCCGCGCGGCCGAGGCATTGAGCGCGGTTCGCGTGAAGGACGTGATGGGCAAGTACCTGCTGCACGAGCGCGTGGGCGCGGGCGGCATGGCCGAGGTGTTCAAGGCGACGTACTCACCCGAAGGTGGCTTCGAGAAGACGGTGGCGCTGAAGAAGATTCTGCCGTCGTACGCCTCCGACGCGGACTTCCTGCGACAGTTCCGGCTCGAGGCGCAGCTGTGCAGCCGGCTCAATCACCCGAACATCGTGCAGGTGCTCGACTTCGGCCGCCACGACGAGTCGTTCTTCCTCGCCATGGAGTACGTCGACGGGCTGTCGCTCAAGCGCGTGCTCGACGTGTACCAGGGCGTCGGCATGCCGCTGTCGGCAGTGACGTACCTCGCGGTCGAGCTGTGCCAGGCGCTCGACTATGTGCACCGGCGCGTGGGCCTCGATGGCAAACCGATGAACCTCATTCATCGCGACTTGAACCCGCCCAACGTGCTGCTCTCGGTGCTGGGCGAAGTGAAGGTGGCTGACTTCGGCATCGCGCGCGCCGCGAGCCGCACCGACGTCACGCAGGTGGGCATCGTGAAGGGCAAGCCGGGCTACCTCGCGCCAGAGCAGGCCGCGGGCGAGTCCATCGATGGGCGCATCGACCTCTTCGCGCTCGGCATCACGTTGCACGAGGCCCTCACCGGGCGGCGCGTCTTCCCGACGGGAGATGACCCGGCGTCGGCGAACGCAGTGTTCACCATGCCGATTCCACGGCCGTCTCAACTTCGGCCCGAGGTGCCAGAGGCGCTGGAGAATGTCGTGATGCAGTTGCTGCAGCGCGAGCTCGCGTTTCGCACACGCTCGGCCAGGCAGGCGCTCGAGGGGTTCCTCGCCGTGACCGGCAATGGAGCGGCGTACCCGACGGGCCAGAAGGAGCTGATGACGGCTGTGAAGCGCGCGGCGGTGGAGTGGCCCGAGATGGCGAAACGGGCGCAGCAGGCCGCGATGGTGCAGGCCGAGACCGACGTCGCCTCGAACCCCGTCGGCGCAACGGACGCGAACAAACCGATTCTGCCGTGGTGAGGAACGTCGAACTCGTCGCGCTCGTCGCGAACGAGCTGACGATGCCGAGAGACTGACGCGAACGAGCCGATTCTGCCGTGGTGAGGAACGTCGAACTCTTGCTCGTCGCGAACGAGCTGACGATGCCGAGAGACTGACGCGAACAAGCCGATTCTGCCGTGGTGAGGAACGTCGAACTCGTCGCGAACGAGTTGATGCTGCTGAACTTCCGAGCCGAGCGTCAGGCGGACGCGTGCGAGGCCGTTGCGCGGGTCACGACGGAGCGTCAGCTCGACGGACGGCTCGCATTCAAGAGCCTCCGCCTTCGACGCAAGCCTCCTCGCGGGCATCGCCGCGCGCTGCTGGGCACTGCACCCAGCAGCTCGAGTTCACGACAGAGAGCGCAGCCTCCTCACCACCCGGGCCACCGTGGGGCTGGGTGCTCGCCCGAGCGCCCGCCGGGGCGGGGCCGCACCGGCAACCAGAAGCGCCGCGGCACGCTCAAGCACCGGCGCGGCTCGGACCCGGGCTGCTTGGTGAACGACCCAATCTTCGCCTTGAACATCGCGGCTTCGTTCTTGTTACGCGCGATCTTCGGCCCGTTGGCGATCGCCCGTATCTTGTTCATGTTGTTCTTCTTTTTCGGGTCGGGGTTGGCATCGTTCGAATCCATCGCCTGCTGCTCGAAGTGGCGCAGAATGTGACCCTCTGTCCGCTTGTCCGGGTCGCTTCCCTTGAACTTCCCGATGGTGATGTACGCGATCGCGAACGTGGCGCCTGGCGCCGTGAGCAGCGTTCGCAGCGTGGTGTGGTTCGAGTCCGTCACACGGTTCGCGATGTCGATGGCGGAGCCGACGTACTGGCGTCCGTCGCCCGCGGTGACGTGGTAGATGCCCGGCTTGTGCGCCACTTTGCTCAGGAGCTTGTAGGCGTGAGCGTTGAGGGCGACCGTCGGCTTCTTCCCCGGCGCCTTTGAGACCTTCGGCCCTGCTGGGCCCTTCTTCGCGAGCCCCGTCGGGTCGATCGAGCCGAGGAAGTCGTTGGCGACGTAGGCGTAGGCAGCCGTCGCCTCGCCCGTGTCGAGAGCTGACTCCGAGGTGAGCTCGGTGAACGCCGGGTCGACGCTCGTCCAGCGCCCCGTGTCCGGGTCGAGGTCGCGGTACTGGAAGTGGATGAGCCCCGTCGACGAGTCACGCTGCTGGCCCGTGAAGCCATACACATCGACGAAGCCGCGGGCCGAGCGCACGCTCCCCGTCGGGTAGAACGACTGCTCTGCCACCAACGCGCCGCGCTCATCGGTCGCGGCGACCACGGAGCCGAGGTGGTCTTCGTGCAGCCAGGTGACGTCCTTCATCAGGAGCCGCCGGGCGGCCGAGGCGAGCAGGGCCTTCACGGGTGACGGCGCCGGTCCACCGTTGAGCTGAACGGCGCCCACCGCGGCGGCCTGCGCGAGCCACGCGTCTGCCACGTCGATGGTCCCGTCCCCCGTCGGGGTGAGCGTGCCGGCTCCGGTCGCCGGAGAGAGGTCGCTGAGGACGCTCGCGGCGAGCGCGCTGCTCTCGAGTCTGGCGACGCGGCTTCGGCCGAGCCGCGCGTACGCGACCGCGATGCCGTCACGCACCTCGAAGTCCCGCGCGACGTACCAGGTGGTGGAGTCGCCCTCGCGCTTCACGACGCGGTTCGGCCCGGCGCCGAAGGCGAACGCGCCCGTCTCCTGGCCGTCACGCGAGGCCCGCGTGATGCGCCCGAAGTGATCGCGCTGGTACGCGGTCGACCCGCGGGCCGTCATCGCGCCAGCGGCGTCGTAGCCGGCGGTGCGCTCGCCAGCCTTCACCACCGCGTTCACGCGCGCCCCGTCGTACTCGAGCGCGCCGAGGTGGGCGGGTGAGGCGGCGCCCAGGTTCGAGCGCTGCGCCGTGAGGTTGTCGAGGTCGTCGAACTCGAAGGACAGCACCTCGGGCTCGCCGTCGCGGTCGAGCACGGCGCGGGTGAGACGCGCCCAGGCGTCGTGCGTGAACGTACCGCCGTGCCGCGCGCGCTCGGGCCGGCCAGCACCATCGGCGATCGCGAGCAGGTCACCCCGCTTCGAGCGCGAGTACCGCAGGTCGACGATTGGCTGGGCGTCGGCGGTCTCGATGGTCTCCCGCGTGCGCCTGCGTCGCGCGTCGTACTCCCAGGTCGTCTTGCTGCCGTTCGACGAGAGCACTGCGCCGACGTCGTCACGCTCGGTGTAATCGATTCGCCTCACGTACCCGGGCAGCGCGACCAGGCGAGAGGCGCCGTCCCACGCGCGCGGCACGCTCAGCCCGCCCGGGTAGACCGTCTCGATCAACCGGTCCGCTGCGTCGTACCGGTGCCGGGTCACCAGCGGAAGGTCGTCGAGGGTGCGCTCCTCGAACACGAGCCGGCCGCGAACGTCGTAGCCGAAGTGGTCGCGGGCTGGCGTGCCGCCGTTGTTCCACTCGACCTTCACCACCCTGCTTCCGGCGTTGGTGCACTCGGGACAGCCCGGCGCGAGGTCGTACGTCCACGAGACGCGGGTGCCCGGTGCGTCGGCCTCGCTCCACTCCGCGACCTGCCGGTCGAGCGCGTCGTACGCCGAGCGCACCACCACCCCTCGTGCGTCGGTCTGCGACACGCGGTTGCCGGCGGCGTCGTACGTCATGCGCGTCACGCCCGAGTTCACGTCGGTCACCTCGGTGACGCGCCCCATCAGGTCCGAGCGCTGCACGTGCGCGTGCCCGCCCGGGTCCTTCACCGCCAGCAGGCGCCCTTCGGCATCGAACTCGATGCGCGTCTTCGCTGTCCGGCCACCAGACACCGTGCGCTCGACCTGCACGACGCGACCAAGCCCGTCGCGCCGCTCGATGAGGGGCGTGTTGGCCGACGGGCTGGCCGCATCGGTGTCGTCCTCGTCGAGGAAGCTGCGCGTCAGGGGGCCGAACTCGCTCCGGCGAACCGCGCCGTCCGGCTCGACCTGCGCCGTCATGCGGTGCATCACGTCGTACGTCATTCGCGTGAAGAGCACGCCCTGCGGAGGCGCGGGTTCACAGGCGCCGGTCGACGACAGGTATGGCTGGAACTCGCGCACCGCGGCGCCGCGGCGGTCGTACTCGGTGAAGCCAGACACCTGCCATTGGGTCGACGAGAGGCGCTGTCTGGTTTGAAACGAGCGGCCCGCGCCGTCGAGGCAGTCCGCGGTGACGACGTCTTGACCGCCGGTCGCCGCGCTGCGCCTGAGCGTGACGATGCGGGAGGCCGGGTTTGCCAGCTCGTACTGGTACTCCGTCGAGGCGGTGGCGTCGGTGTCGGAGGGGTCGAGCACCTTCGCGAGCCGGTCGTGCTCGTCGTACCGGTACCGTGTCACCAGGGCGGTCGCCGCCGGCTGCCCGTTCACGACGGGGTACCAGCTCGACGAGAGGCTCAGCTGCTCGAACGCGGGGTCCTGGGCCAGGTCACGGCGCAGCGAGAGCGCCCCGTCGACCGCTGCCTCCACTCGCGTCGGCCAGCGCCCCGCCGCGTCGTACGTGTACCGTCTGCGATGAGAGGCACCCGACAGAGTGCCGTTGGGGGCGATGGACTCGACGGGGTTGCCATTCGCATCGAGCTTGAGCCGCACCTCGTCGATGAGGTCCGTCGCGCCGGGGCCGAACCGCCTGCTGAGCCGGGTCACGCTGCCGCGGGTGAGCGTGCCCGCGGGCAGCCCCACGAAGTCGGGGCCGTCGTAGAACGTGAGCGTCTCGACCCGCTGGCTCGTCTGCAGAGCGCCGCTGACGACGCGGCTGGGCAGCCCGATGATCCACGCGCCCGAGGTGTTGGGCCCGGGCGTCACCCAGGTGCTGGTGGTGAAGGCCTCGTCTCCGAGACACTGGTCGCCGCAGGGCGCTCCGAAGAGGCCCGAGGCCACACACGGTTCGCAGCCGCGCGGGCTCTCGGGCGAGCCGAGGTGCTTCACGCCGAGGTTCGTTTCGGTGGTGACCTTGCCGTAGCCGTCGTACTCCCGCTGCACCTCGAGCGTGCGCGCGTTCATCGGGTCGCGCTCGACGACCAGCGTGGTCGAGGCGCGATCGCACACGAACACCACTGGCGGCGAGGCCGTGGGCGGCACCTCGGCGACGGCACAGGTCGCCAACGCGCTTCGCTCCTCGTGCACCAGCACCGGCGCCCCCGACGCGATGGAGAAGACGGCGCGCGTGCGCTGGTGTGAGGCGAAGGCGGGGTTCAGCTTGCCGACGTCGAAGCCGGTCACCGTGAGGCTCGCCTCCTCGGCGTCCATCGGGTCGCTCGGCTGTTCCTGCTCGACGGTCTCGTAGCCCCGGAACTGCTTCTCGACGCCGTCGTAGAACCCGTCGTGGTACCGGAAGTTCACCCGCTCGTGCAGCCCGCCGCTGTCGGAGCCGGTGAGCGTGACGTACGTGTCCTGCTGGGTGACCAGCACGGTGGCGTTCGGCACCTTGTTCGTCCACCGCCTGCCCGCGGCCGCGTCGCGCGCCTGCTCGAAGATCGACGAGCCGTAGGTGAAGCGCTGCACCGAGCCGAGGCCGTTCTCGATGCGGCTGATCAGGTTCGGTCTTGCCGGGAACAGCTCGAGGTACTCGATGGCGCCGCCGGGCTGGAACCAGACGACGTCGGCCGAGCCGTTCCCGTTCATGTCGGCGTACGAGATGGTGGTGCCCGCCGCCCGGTTGGGAATCGCACCCGACGACAGGCTGCCGGTGGTGATGGTGAGGAGCGGCGCGAAGCTGTCGCCGTTGCGGTTGAGGAGGAGCGACACGTCGTTCGGCGTCACCATGACGACGTCTGCGAGGCCGTCACCGTCGATGTCCTCGAGCTCGGCCACGGCCGTCTGGGTCGGGTTCAGGCCACCCACGGTGATGGTCCGCCACGACGCGGACGGCTCCCAGTGACCAAAGCCGAGGTTGAGCTTGTACTGGACGGTGAGGGTCGGCCCCGACGCGAAGAGCTGCACGGGGTCTTGCAGGCCGTCGCCGTTGAGGTCGGCGAGCTGCAGCGGCCCCTCGTCGAACGCTGCGCCGATGGAGTCGACTGGGAGGGTGCTGAGGCCGCCCGGCTCGTTGACCAGCACCTCGGTCGTCGCGCCGCCGCCAGAGGACGTGCGCAACCAGTCGATGCGCTTGTCGTTGTCGTAGTCGAAGAAGCGGACGAAGCGCGGGTCCTGCTGGCTCGCCGGCGCCGGCTCACCTGCGTAGTCGACCGGCACCTGACCGACGTTTCGCGCGCAGGACGCGCCCGCGGCCCAGTCGCCAGAGCCGTCGTTGCAGAGCACCATTCGCAGGCGTGACTCGGTGAGGTCGACGAAGCCGTCGCCGTCGACGTCGAGGAGCTGCACGCTCGCGCGACCGAGGACGAAGGGGCTGTTCGTGCCCGTCCTGGCGCTGACCGTCGGCGTCGTCGAGAAGCTGGCGCGGCCCTCGGCGTCGAGCTTCGCCTGGTAGAAGCGGTGAACGCCGAGCGCGTCGGTGGCGAGCACGTCGGGCAACGCGTCTCCGTTGATGTCGACGAGGCTCGCGGTGCCGAGGGCGAAGTTCGCGTTCCCGAGCGTGCCCATGCTGACGACGAACGGCTTGTCGCAGTTGGCCGCGCACTCGCCGCCGAGCGACTTCGAGTAACCGAAGGTGAACTTCACGGGGTACGGCACGTCGCCGTGCCCGAAGCGCGAGACGCTCGCCAGCCGGGTCGTGAAGCCGGCGCGCGCGTCGGGCTCGTACTCCAGCGCGTAGCGGCGGACCTGCTCGGGCGCCGCCGTGCCCGAGAAGACGCGAACGTCCTTCAGCCGCTGCGTGAGGCGAAGGTCGAAGCCGGGCGTCGCGTCGCTGAGGACGTCGGTGCGCGGCTCCCAGGTGAAGCGCACGGAGTGCCGTGGCAAGGCGCCCTCGAAGAGGTACTCGATGCGCTCGAGCAGCGGGGTGCCCGAGGCGTCACGCGTCCACGCGAGCTTCATCTGGTGGCCCCACGCGTCCTCCATGAGGACGAGGCGCCACGAGAAGGTCTTCGCGGTGTTGGGCACGACGACGCGCGCCGAGGGCACCGCCACGCCCGACTTCTCGGCGCCGTAGTAGCCGACCCTCCCGTCAGGAAACTCGGCCTTCCAGAAGCCCGCGTGGCCGACGCCGCGGTCGACCCACGTGTAGCGAACGAACGAGCCCTCGAAGCGGCTGCGGTAGGTGCCCGACGTCGCGCTCTGAGCGACCTGCACCAACTCCTGGAAGCCGTCGACGACGAAGCGGTCGTCGGTCTGGTACCGCTGCAGGCCCTTCGACGTCATACGGCTGATGGAGAAGCTCGGCATCGACCAGCCGATGCCCACCATCGAGGCGCCGCCGGTCGACGAATAGGTGAGCGCGAGGTCGGGCGTGACGCCGGGGAAACCCTCGGGCACCTCGAAGTCGACCGTGTACTCGAGGGCGCCGTGGTTGCCCTCGACCGAGGCGTTCTCGCCCACACCCGAGATGGAGCCAGGCGCCTGCGGCAGACGCACCCGCTCGTCCGAGACGCCCGCGTTGGCCTGGGCCCGGACCTGCGCAGACAGGAACAGCGCGAAGAGCGCAGGGACGATTCGAAAGCGGCGCATGGGAGGGCTCGGTGGGTGGCGAGGGCTCGACGACGGCGGGCCGCCGAGGCGGGTCACGCTACCTCACCGCCCGGCCGAGTCGATCTCCGGCGCGACGGACGCGAACAAGCCGATTCTGCCGTGGTGAGCGCTACTTCACTTCGAGGTTGGTGACCGCGGTTTGCCCCAGGTCGAGCGTCGTCTTGAACCCGAGCTGGGCCAGCGACTTCGCGAAGTGCGACTGCCGCTCGAGCGGGAGTCCCTGCTGCACGTGGCGCGTCACGTCGAACTGGGTGAGCGAGAAGGTCCAGTGGCCGGGAGCGAGCGTGTCGAAGCGGAAGCTGCCCGAGCCCTCGAGCGTCGCGACCTCGACCGAAGGCCCGACGGCGATGACGTACCTCGACAAGCCGGGGCTGGGGGCACGGCCAGAGACGCTGACAGCGCGCCCGAGCCGAACGATGACGTCTGCGTTCCCGGCCTCGGACGAGAGCGCCGAAGCGGCCGCATGTTCGCTGGCGTGCCCAACGAGCTCCACTCGGCCCTGGGGCTGCTCGATGAGCTCAAACTCGCCCAGGGTGTTCGTCACGGCGCTGGTCGCTCCGCTTCCGTAGACCCTGGCGCCGCTCAGTGGCTGGCTCGTCTGCGCGTCGAGCACCCACCCGCGAACCGTCTGGCCGCGCGCCAGCACGATGTCTCCGATATCGACGTCGACCCCGGCGAGCTCGACGTCGCGCCTGACGGACACCAGGCCGGGCGACTTGAAGGTGAGCAGCTGCACTCCTCGTTGGCCCGCGACCGCCGACTGCACCGCGAAGCGACCATCGGACGCGTCGAACAGCTTGCCGTCGATGGAGAAGACGCTGACGACGGTGCCATCGTCTCGAACCACTCGCCCCCGCATCGTGGGAACCCGCGTGAGCGTGAGCGTGACGGCCGAGTCGGTGGAGCGCACCTCGACCACCTTCGAGTCGAGAAAGCCCGCTGCGGCGGCGTGGACCTTCACCTTGTGGCCGGCGACGAGGGAGAGCAGCACCTCACCGCGCGCGTCGCTCTTTCCGACCAGGCTCGCGGTCGTGTCGAGCAGGCGCGTTCGCAACCTTGGCCCGTCGCCGTCACCCTCGTCCTCGCGCCACACCGAGGCCTCTTCGACCACCCCCGTCGCATCGAGGACGCGAACGACGATGGGCGAGGTCGAGGCTCGCTCCAGCGTCACGCGATTGGGCCCCTCGACCACCACGAAGGGCGTCTCAGGGGTCGCCTTCCCCTCCTGAACCACGGAGAGCTTCCACTCGCCCGGCGTGATGCTCAGCGTGCAGCGCTCGTTGGTGAGGGTGCAGGAGAGGCTGACCACGTGGTTGGGCGTCGACTGCCTGGCCCGCACCAACTCCATCGCCAACCCACCGCGCACTGTCGCCTCGAGCGTCGTCTCGGCCGGTGCGACCGTTTCAGCAGCGTCAGGGACCGACGGCGCGACCTGCGGAGGGAGCACCACCGGTGGACTGTTCTCTCGCGGCAGGTGGTCGTTGACCGCGATGACCTCGGGCTCGGTCGATGGTGTCGGTGTCGGTGATGGTGACGAGCTGGAACTCCCGAGCACCACCGCGACGGCGATGGCGATGGCCATGACCATGACGAAGGCAATGATGGTTCGTCGAGTAGGGGCTGACACGCGTCCTTCCTGCTTCATGGACCAACGAGAACGGACTGCTTCGACGGTTGTCAGGCGCCGTCGAATTTCCTGAACCGTGAAGGTGACTGCAAGCGCGCCCGTCGCGAACTGCCACAGCTCGTCCAATACGAACACACCGACTCTGAGCCGGTGAGGGCAGTAGGCTGCGGTGCATGATTCGTTGCCTCGCGCTGCTCGCGCTCGTCAGTGCCCTCGTCGCGGGTTGCAACACGTCGCCGAAGTGCACGCAGGTGCAGTGCGTTCGCGCGGTGATGTGCCGAACGTCGTGCACGCAGCCCGCGACGTCGAACGGGTGCTGTCCGTGCGAGGCAGGGAGCTTCGACGACGTCGGCATCTGCCTGCCCGATGGCGGGCTGGCCGACGGTGGGCGCTGACGACTTCAGGGGCAGCGGTGGCGCGGGCGGAGCTTTGGCGCAGCTGTCGCCGGCCAGAGTTTCTGGAGCAGGCCGCTCGCTGGAGTGATGCGGCCAACGGTCGTGACGAACTTCGACGCAGCAGGCGGCCACGCTTCGGACACGTCACGAGACCGGACCAGCAACGCGCGCTCGGGCGGCGGTGGTGGATCGCCACGAGCCGGGCCCATTCTGACCATCGGGCGTTTCGCGACGAGTGAGGTGACCGACCAACGGGTGCGGTCATCACGACGAACGAACTCGACGACGCCGTCGCGCACCGAGCCGAGCAGTGAAGCGGACACAGCGATGCTCGTCGCGCGCGCGCAGAGCGTGCCGTCTTCGTCGACGGTCTCACCGAGCGGGTCGACGACCTTGAAGCGGTCGGCATCACAGAAGGCGACCAGCGCTCCGTCGGCAGAGAGGGCCTGGGGGCCGTGCTGGGTGAACTGACGGCGAACGACTCCGCGCGGGTCGAACAAGGTCAGGCCGCTTCGTTCGAGCGCTGCGACTCCTGACTTCATCGCTTCGAGACTCATGAGGTCCGAGGTCGTGTGCTGCGCGATGAGCTCGAGGTTCGGCGACTTCAGGAACCAGAGGTGTTCCTCGATGGCGACGACGATGGACTCCGCAGTCCACAGCACGTGCGTTGGTGGAGCCGAGCCGCCGCGCATGCCGAGCGCATTGGGGTCGGGCTTGAAGTGCTGAAAGCGACCACGCACGCGGCCCTTGTCGTCGTGAAGCGTGAGCCACTGTTCGTCGGCGATGAGCAACCACGCGCCGTCGTCCGAGAACGTGACGGGCTGCCGGTCCCACTCGAGCGTCGTCTTCCCCTTCGCGAGCACGGAGCCGGACTTCACGTCGTACAGGCGCCAGCCGTTCGCCAACGTCACCACCGCGCGTGATTGCTGGCTGTTCACCACCACGAAAGAGGCGGGAGCCAGCTCGTTGGGAGCGAAGCGCAGCGTTCGGCCTGCGACGATGAAGGTGTCTCCTTCGCGCACGGCTTCTTTCGCTGGGTCGAAGAAGAACTCCGAGACGCCCGACGCGCTCCACGTCTCGGTTCGGCAGCCGTCGCGGCGCGAGGTGAGCACCGCGTGGTCGTCGAAGAGGTCGAGCTCCCCGCGCACGAGCGCGCTGCCCATCGAGAGCGCCTGGGTCGTGGGCTGCTGGCCTGCCATCGGTGTGAACTGCACGATCGAGTCGCGAGTCTCGATGCGGTGCTCAGCCACCACTGCGAGCGCCTGGACCGGAGGCCGACCCACTTCGACCGCCGCGCTCCCTGGACGCCAGAGCCAGACGCCGTGCCATGAACTGAAGACGAGGTGTTCGGGAGTGAAGTGCACACGACCGGCGGCCGAGAACTTCAGCTCCGCGTGCGCGAGTTCACGAGGTGGTTCGAGCTGAAGGAGCGAGACCTTCGTGAAGCCCGATTCCAGCTCTTCGAGGAACGTGTAGCGGTCGGAGTCGGGGTCGACGAAGAGCTGGCCTCGTGGCCGCTCCAGCGTTCGCGCGAGCTCGAGAGACTTCGTGAAGAGCAGCACCTTCGTGGCGTCGGCCTCGACCCAGAGGAACGAGCGGCTGCGTTGGACGACGGGCCGGTGACCGTAGCCGCGCACGCGGGGCTCGGGTTCGGGTGGCAGCGTCGCGGCGGCGATGACCTCGAGCGGAGCGTCGGCGCGTACGCGCAGCAGCTCGAGCGAGTCGGAGTGCACGACGAGCAACCGGTCGTCGTCGACGACGTGGAGGACCTTCACGAGGCTCGTGTTGAACGTGCGGGCCGTGCCGCCCGAGCGTGGTGTCACCACCACTTCGTCACCGGCGCTGCGTCCGCTCGACCAGGCGTGCCAGCGAAGGCCCAGCGTGGGAGCACCCCGGTAGCGCGAGTCCGTGAGCGAGGTGACTTCCCCGGTGCGCCACGACCACTCGACCGCAAAGTGGTGACCGGTGACGCCGAGGCGTAGCCCCGAGTCGTCGAAGTGCAGGTCTTCGACTTCGCCGAAGAATTGAGTGGCGAGCACGGCGCCCGTGGAGCGCTCGATCACGGCGAGCCGGCCGGTGCGATCGGCGAACGCACAGTGCCGCGCCTCACGTTCACAGGTGACGAAGTCGATGGGCGCGGCGAGGCCGGTGCCGAAGAAGACGCCGGGCGCGGAAGGAGGCAGCGGCGTTGGCGCGACCGGAGGTGGTGGCACCGTCGTCGTGACGGGTCTCGGAGGTGCGGCGGTCACACAACCGCTCAGCAGCGCGACGCACGAGAGGAGTCTGATCACGGGGCGCGAACAGAGCGTGGAGCACACCGCGCGTCGAGTGTGGACGAGCGAACACATCGAGAGGCAGAAAAGCCGCACCCACCGCGGATTGGCTGCCGTTGACGGGAACTCGACCGCCGGACACAAACTGCCCAGTGCCCAAGCGCGCGTTCGAGAGACGGGATGGTCTGCTCATCGACCACTACGAGTTGCCATCCGGTCGGAACTGCACCGCACAGCTTCCGGCGCCGCGTGTGGGCGAGCCGCTCTCGGAGGAGCAGCTTCGCGGTGCACGCGAATCATCGAAGCAGGGCGAGGACCGCCGCTCCGGTGCGTACCTGCTGAGCCAGGAGCCGAAGACCGAAGCGACGCTGGAGTCACTGCTCGTCGGACTCGAGGCCGGGAAACATCGCGGCTCCGATGGGGCTCCCTCAGTGCCTCGACGACCCACGCGTTCCTCCGCTGGTGGAGGCCGTGAGGCGCGCTGCGCCTGACTCGGGGTTGCCTTCGCGCTGGGCTCGCTGGTTCCCGAAGACGTTCGCGTCGATCTCGCCCGGCGAGCGCTCGCGGACGAATCACCTTCTCTGCGGTGGGCAGCGATTCAGTGCCTGCGTGCACTCGAGCGACAGCAGTGCTCGAACTCGCAACAGTTGCTCTGCAGGATGAAACTGATGCGGCGCTCGCGAAAGCGCTCGAAGCAGCACTCAGCTGATCAACGCGACCGCATCGCCTGCGCGAGCGCGTCTTTCACCACCGCATCCTTCTCCGAGGCGGCCAGCGACGAGACGGCTGCCTTCGCACCGGGCAGCGCTCCACACGCCAGCACCGCGAAATACCGCACCGACGCATCGGCATCGTTCAGCGCCTTCACCAGCGCGGCCTCGGCGTCGGCGGCTCCGAACACGCAGTACAGCTGCGCCACGCCCGCCCGAACCTTCGCCTCACGGTCCGACAACAACGGCACCAGTGACGCCGCGACCTCGACCGGCTTCACCGTGCGCAACCCACCGAGCGCGGCCAACCGCTCCGCCACCGGTGCGCCCGACTCGAGCGCCATCTTCACCAACTCTGGAGCCGCCTTCAGCTTCTCGAGCGCCGCGCGAATCGCGTCACGCAGCACCTCGCTCTTCACCTCGAGCCCTTCGAGCAGCGCGACGACCGTCTTCCGGTTGAGCAACCCGCTGCCCAGGCGCTTCGCCTCCGCGACGCGAAACTCGAGCCCCACCTGCGAGTCGTTCAGCTTCACTGCGCCGGCCTGTACGAGTTGCCCTTGAAGCCATCAGCGAGGAACGCGGGGCCCTGGTTCGGCTCGGCGTTGTCGCGGTCGAGCGTGCCCTTGATGTCCTGCATCGACTTCTTCTGCATCACGCCGTCGAGCATCGCGAACACGTCAGAGGTTCCGGTGCTCCAGCTGATGGGCCGGTTCGACGCGACGATGTCGAGGTTCTCCGCCGTCTTGTTGCGCGGCAGCCGGCGCAGGTCGTCGACGTAGTGCTTGGTGCTGCAGCCATCGAAGAACATGAGCTGGTACTTGTCGCCCAGCTTCGTCTTCGCGAGGTCGTTCGCGCCGTGGGTCACGTGCCCGGCCTCGTACGCTTGGCCGATGACGAAGTTCTGCTTGCCGCTGTGAATGTCGTCGAAGTCGGGGCCCGAGCCGTAGCGCGCGTGCCCGCTGTAGATGACCAGGTCGTCCTGCTTCATCGAGCTCGCGAACTGGCTCTTGGGCCCATCCACGTTGCGGTCGACGAGCTTCACCAGCGACTGCACCGGCTTGCCGTCGTGCTCGAAGCTCTTGAGGTAGTACGTGGCCGACTTGTCGATGGTCGCGGGGTCGAGGCCCTTCTTCTTCAGCGCCGCGTCGTCCATGCCGGCGACGTCGAGCGGCTCGAAGCCACGGTCGACGAGGCCCTGAACGACTTCGTGCCGCTGCGCGAGGTCATTGCCGTCTTCGTCGTAGCCAATCGCGATGGTCGAGCTCAGCACGCCGTCGGAGAACATCTTGTCGTACTCGGGGTACTGCACCGCCGCGGCGGGCTTCGCGTCCTTCAGCGCCTGCAGCGTGCCGACGTCGAGATCTCCAGTGATGGGCAGGCGCGCCGAGGCCTGAAACTGCTTCACGGCCTTCGTCGTCTCGCCGCCGAAGTCGCCATCAGCGCCGTAGCGGGGCAGCTCGAAGCCCGCGCGGATCAGCTGCTTCTGCGCTTCCTTCACTGCCTCACCCTTCGCACCGGGCTTCAGGCCTGCTGCGGCCGTCTGGGGAGCCGCTCCATTCGCGCGCGTCGTGTTGAACGAGTCGCTCACTGAGCGCGTGCCGCTGCCCCACGTCGTGGGCGCAGAGGTCGTCGGAGCCGCGGGTGCCGCCGGGGCCGTCGTGTTGCGCGTCGCGGTCGTCGAAGGTGCAGGAATGCGGGGCTCGTTCGAGCCAAGGCGGTTGGGCATGTCGGATTCTCGCTGACAGCAGTGGCGTGGTTGCTTTCCAGTGAAAACGGATCAGGGGGAGGAAGGCAAGCCCCTGTTGTGGCAAGGTGAAGCCCTATGCCCAACAAGGTTGGCCGTCAGCAGTTCAACACCGCGCTGCAGAACACCGACATCGACGTTCGCAAGGCCGAGCAGGACCCCTCGCTGCGGGGAACGATTCCGGCGAACGCCGACCTGAACCATGACGGCAAGATCTCCGGAGCCGCCGAGGTCGACCGGCTCTTCACCCAAATCGACTCCTTCGGTCGCAACGCCGCTGCGCAAGAGACGTCGCTGCTCGACCCCTCGGGCCACGGCACGCAGCAGGCGCGCGCGATGCGGGCGCTCGGGCAGCTCACGCAGAACGCCGACGTGATGGGCTGGACCGCGAGCGTGAACTTCGACCGCGCCGACTTCTCGACCATCACCGCTCCGCCGGGCACGCCGCCGGGAGGCCAGACGATGGTCGCCGGCGCTGCCACGCTGATCCGCGAGCGCAAAGACAACTACGGCACCAATCAACCCTGGTACAACCTCGACCCCAACCACGCGCTGCCTGCGAACGTTCGCCTCGGTGGGCTCGCCCAGAGCGACCGCAACCCGAACGGCGTGTGGAAGTGCAACCTCTTCGGCGGAAACGCGCTGTACGTCGCCGGCTTCGAGCCGCCCTATTACGGCAACCGCGGCAAGGGCGAGTACCCGAACGCGAATCAATTCTATACATTCAGCGACAAGTACGCGGCGCAGTTCGGTAACAAGGTTCACTTCAAGATGGTCGACGAGGTCGCGCTCAACGGCCTCGACGAAGCGGCGAAGAAGGCTCGGCTCATCGAGGTGCTCCGCAACGCGCAGCCGGGCGACCTGCTGATGGTCGACCACCAGGGCACCGACATCTCCGACGGCGGCCACACGCGCGTGGTGATGGCCAACGACCTGCAGGCCGATGGCACCGGGCAGATTCACTCGGCGCAGGCGACCCAGGCCGAAGGAGCCGTTCGCGGCGAAGGCCTCTCCTCCTTCACGGGTGAAGAGCACGTGTGGATTCTGCGGCCCAACCGTCCGCGCGCGGGTCAGCCCACCGAGCAGCCTGTCGTGGCGACGCCGACCACCACGCCGACGACGACACCGCCAGCGAACACGAGCGGCACGTACTCGGTGAAGCCGGGCGACACGTTCACCAGGATTGCGAAGACGCAGCTCGGCGATGGCAATCGGTGGCGTGAGATTCAGGCGCTCAACCCGAACATCGACCCGCGCATGCTGAAGGTCGGTCAGTCGCTCAAGCTGCCGAGCTGATCAGCCCTGAACCTGACAGCCGCGCCCGGACATTCCTGTCACCGGGCCGGGGCTCCCTCAGGGAAGCGCGTGCGGCATCACGCTTGCTCCGGGGGCCGCCATGCGAGTTCGCCTCCTCGGACTGGTGCTGCTGGGCTTTTCGTGCGGCCGCACCGATCTCTTCGATGAAGATGGTGTGAGCCTGAGTGGGGTACCGACCCCGAACGACCCTGGCAACGCGAGGACCTGCACCGCGCCCCGCACGCCGTGCACTCGCGCGCCAAGACCGAACAAGAAGACCCTCGAGTGGCATCAAGGCAGCTGTGAGGCAGGCCTCTTCTGCCTGCCGATTGAGCCCCAGGCGTGCAACGCCAGCCAGGGCGACTGCGCTGGCCACTGCGTGTTCCTCGACTTCGACCCGTACCCGAGCGGTTTGCCGAAGACGCAGGTCGACGGAAGGTGTCCCGCGTGCGGCCCATGCGTCCTCACCTGCTACGGGGTCGCCGGCTCGGAGTGCCCGAAGAACTGCGCGAGCATCGAAGAGTCATTCGGCTTCATCGACGGCGCCGCCAGGTGCTTCGTGAACTGATCAGGGCGCGTCACGAAAGCGCGTCGCCGAGATGTTGAGGTCTTCGCAGTCGCGCAGCGCGATGGGCCGCTTCGGGTCGAGCTCGTCGATGACGGCCCACCCGCGCGCGCCGTGCACCAGAGCAATCGGGTGCAGCGTTCGTGGAGCCGCGCTGGTTGCCCGAATTCGGACGCGCTGCCCCTGACGAATCGCCTTCGCCAGGGCGAGCACCCGTTCGTCCTCGGTCGACACGCGCTTCGGCACGAACCGCACCTGCTGACTCGAGCGCATCGCCGTCTCCCGCACGCCATCGGGCAGTGACTCGAGCAGCTTCGCCCTCGCCCGCCTCGCCGCGTCGTCGAGCCCGATGGCCGCGAGCGCTGGAATCGGGTGCGAGAGAATGACCCCGAGCGCCTCGGCCTCCTCGACGGAGAGCCCGGTGAGCCGCGTGCGGTAATTGAAGCCCAGCTCGACGCCGCCGCGCGCCCCGCGATGCACGACGACCGGCAGCCCCGCCTCGCCCAGCGCCTCGAGGTCGCGCAGCACCGTGCGCCGGTTCACCTCGAGCTCCGCCGCGAGCTGCGCGCAGTTCATCCGCCCGCGGTTCTGCAGCAACAACAACAGCTGGAGCAGCCTCGACGCGCGCACGAACGCGACCGTTTCAAATACGACAGAAGATGTCACCTTTGGTGGTTCAGGGTGTCGCTCACCCATGAAGACCTTCTCCATCTCGAAGCAGCTCCCGGTGGACCCCGCGCGTGTCTGGGCGGTGCTCACCAACTCCACCAAACTCGCCAGCGGCCCCATCGGCATCACGAAGCTCGAGGGCACCGTCGCGCTCGGTCAGAAGCTCACGCTGTGGACCGAGGCCACCGGCGACCGGCCCTTCAAGCTCACCGTCACCTCGCTCGAAGCCGGCAAGAGCATGGTGTGGGAAGGCGGCATGCCGCTGGGCCTCTTCCGCGGCGTTCGCCGTTTCACGCTGACCCCGAAGGACGGCGGCGTACAGTTCGACATGAGCGAGACCTTCAGCGGCCTCATGTCGGGCCTCATCGTGAAATCGATTCCCGACCTCACCCCGTCGTTCGAGAAGTTCGCCACCGGCCTGTTGGCCCTTGCCCAGAAAGAGTGAACGAAATGGCCGCGAAGAAGCCTGCTGCAGCGAAGAAGGCCGTCACCTACGGCACCGGCACCGTCGACGACCCGTGGATTCTCAAGACGCCGCCGTTGTCGTCCGAGTTTCAGGCGTGGCGCGACGAAGAGATGAAGCCGGCCGCGCTCGTCATTCAGGTCGGCACGACGAAGCTCTCGTACGACCTGCGCGGCCTCGATGACTGTGTCGCGATGCTGAAGAAGGCCAAGGACTGGGTCGCGCTGGGCAACGCCGATGAAGGCAAGCCGACGCCCGAAGGCAGCGTCGAAGCGTGGGCGCGCTCTCCGAAGAACCCGCTCGGTGGCTACTACGGCCTGCGCAAGGGCTACCGTGGCCGCTTCGCGAACTACGTGACGCCGGTGCTCGAGCTGCTCGGCAAGGTCGAGCTCGAGCACGAGCCGCGCAACAACCGGGTGCGCGCGAAGTAACGTTCGCGCGTGACCGACCGACGACCCCGCGCCCCCAGAGTCTCTCGACGAAACTTCCTGCAGGCCTCGGCGCTGACGCTCACGGTGCCGCAGGCGCTCGCGTCGCTTCCGCTGGGTCCCGTGCTGCCGGTCGCGACCACGGACTCCACCACCACCATCGCCGCGTACCTGCACGCGCGGCTGAAGCAGCACGGCGGCACCACGCTCTTCGGTGTTCCCGGCGCGACGTGTGACCCGTTCTTCGCCGCGGCGAAGGACGCAGGCGTCGACGTCGTCATCACGAGCAGCGACCTCGAAGCAGGCTACGCGGCTGACGGCTTCGCGCGCATGAAGGGCCTCGGCGTCGTCTCGGTCACGTACGGCGTCGGCACCATGAGCCTCATGACGGCCATCGGTGGCGCGTTCGCCGAGCGCAGCCCCGTCGTCATCGTGAACGGCGGACCCACGCCAGAAGACCTGAAGCTGCAGCAGGAATACGGCACGCTCTTCAGCCACTCCACGGGGCGGCCGAGCTCTGACCTGACGATGTTTCGCGAGCTCACGGGCTTCGCCGAGCGCATCGAGAATGCCGCGAGCGCACCGAAGGTCATCGAC
This sequence comes from Archangium gephyra, assembly GCA_943370055.1. Taxonomy (GTDB): domain Bacteria; phylum Myxococcota; class Myxococcia; order Myxococcales; family Myxococcaceae; genus Xiheimicrobium; species Xiheimicrobium gephyra_A. The sequence goes on along the minus strand of CALRPN020000015.1, from coordinate 82,850 downwards.
CAGGCCATCACCTTCGCCATCACGCAGCAGCGGCCGGTCTATCTCGAGGTGCCGAAGAACCTGTGGGAAGCGAAGTGCGCCTCGCCGTCCACTCCGCTCGACGTGATGCGCGCACCCTCTGGGAAAGAAGCAGCGCTCGCGACCGAGCTGCTCGAGAAGCTGCGTGGAGCATCGGCTCCCGTGCTCGTGCTCGGCATCGAAGTGCAGCGCCTGGGTCTGGAAGCGCAGGTCACCGCGCTGGTCGAGAAGCTCGGCGTTCCGTTCGTGACGACGATGCTCTCGAAGGCGGTCGTCGACGAACGCACGAAGGGCTTCGCAGGTGTCTACGGTGGCGACCGCGCCGTGCCCGCGGTGAAGCAGCTCATCGACGGCGCCGATGTGGTGGTGGCGCTCGGCTGCGTGCTGGGAAGACAACACCGCAAGCTCGCGACGCAGCGTCAGGAGTCGTTCGTGCTCGCGACGAATGGAACGCTGCGCATCGGGAAGAAGGGCGCGACGAAGTGTGAATTGTCAGCGCTCGTCTCTGAGCTGCAACGACTGGACTGGAAGGCGAATCCCAAACACCTCGCGGGCAAGACGCTCACCGGGCTCACCTTCAAGGAGCGCCGCGCGTCGCTCCCTGCCGTCACCGCTCCGAAAGACGGCGCGCTCACCTTCGACCAGCTGCTCGAAGCGGTCAGCGCCGCGCTCGACGAGTCCTGCATCGGCATGACCGACACGAGCCTCTCGATGTACCCCGCGGCCGAGCTGCAGACGCACGGCCCCAAGTCGTTCCTCTCGAACTCCGTCTGGCAGGCCATCGGCTACTCGGTCGCTGCAGCAGTCGGAGTTGCAGTCGCGCAACCGAAGCGGCCTGTCGTCATGTGTGGTGATGGCGGGTTTCAGATGACGGCGCAGAGCCTCTCGACGATGGCCCGACGAAAGCTGCCCGCCATCGTGCTCGTGCTGGACAACGGCCTGTACGGCATCGAGCAGTGGTTGCTCGAGCCGCGCTTCTTCCAGGACGCCGCGACCGCGCCGAAGCCGTACCTCTCGTTGAATCGCTGGGACTACGTCGGGCTCGCGAAGGCGCTCGGCGTCTCGCAGGCGGTGATGGTCGACACGAAGGCGAAGCTCGACGACGCGCTGACGAAGGCGAAGGCAAACACGAAGGAACCGTCACTCATTCACGTGGTGCTCCAGCCCAAAGACCTGCCGTCGCAGCTGAAGGGTGGCGCGTGATGATCAGCCGTCGCTCGCTCGTGCTGGCCGGCGCGGGAGTCGCGCTCCCCGCGTTCGCGGCACAGCTCCGCAAAGGCGAGGTTCTTCCCGACCCGAGCTTCGACACGTTGAGAGAGACCTCTCCGTTCGTCGTTGGTGTTCGTCCCCATCGCACGGGCGGTGTTCGTCTCGAGCTGCAGGCCGAACCGCTCGCGGGCAAACACGTCATTCACAACTATGGCCACGGCGGCGGTGGCATCACGCTGAGCTGGGGCTGCGCGAGCGTCGTGAAAGACCTCGTCGAAGGACTCCTGCCGAAGCTCGACAAGGAAAACCGGTCCATCGCGGTGCTGGGCACTGGCGTCATCGGCCTCACCGTCGCGACCGAGCTGAAGCGCGCGTGGCCTGAACTCTCCGTCAGCGTGTACGCCAAAGACCTCGCTGTCTCGTCGACCACGTCCTTCGTCGCGGGCGGCCAGTTCGAGCCGTCGGGCATCTTCGCCGAGTACGTCACGCCCGAAGCGAAGGCCGTGCTCGCCACCTGGCTGCGCCGCGCAAAGGAGCGCATCGTCGAGCTGCAGACCTCGGGCAACCGGCTGCTCTACGGCGTCGCCGAGCGGAAGAACTACACGCTGGACCAGGTCATCAAAGCGTTCGACGAAGGCACTCCCGAAGACGTCGTCGCCAAACCACGAAGAGGCCTGCTCCCGTTCAAGTCACTCAACGGCGCCGGCCGCGAGTACAGCAATTGGCTGGTGAACCCGACGATTCTGCTGCCGAAGCTCGTCGAGGACTTGAAGGCGAAGAACGTCGCCTTCGAGCAGCGCCAGTTCGACACGCCTGCCGACGTCGCCGCGCTGAAGGAGCGCATCGTCATCAACTGCACGGGCCTCGGCGCGAAGACGTTGTTCTCGGACGACAAGGTGATTCCGCAGCGCGGCCACCTCGTGGTGCTGCAGAAGACCGACCCGAAGCAGTTCTACTTCTTCAGCGGTGGCTGCTCGAACCGCGTCACCTCGTACGCCTTCTGCCGGCAGGACGACGTGGTCCTCGGCGGCTCCGTTCAGGCAGGCAACGACTCGCTCTCCATCGGTGAGGCTGATCAGGCCGTGTTCCAGCGCATTCTCTCGAACAGCAGGCTGCTCTTCGGCGGCAAACCCAAAGCCTGCGTCTGGGAGTGAACGGCTCGGCTGATGCAGCTCCAACGCGCGCACGCTTCCCAGCGCAAGGAGCCCGTCATGACCGCCGACGACTTCGAGGACGTGAAGGTCCTCGACAACTTCTACCAGACGTCTTCCTTCTTCCCGATGCCGGTGGTGCTCGTCGGCACGCTCGCCGAGAACGGCCAGACGAACCTCGGGCCGTACTCGCTCTGCTTCCCGCACGTCGTCTCGGGGAAGCACGCGATGATGTTGATTGCGCGCGGCACCAGCAACACCGCGACGAACCTTCGTCGCACGGGCCTGGCGTCACTCAACTTCATCCCTGACGACCGTGCGCTGCTCGAGAACTGCGTCATCCTCGGGTTTCCCGGTGAGACCACCGACGAGAAGATGAAGAACAGCGTCTTCACGCTGCTGCCCTCGCATCGCACCGCCGAGGGGAAAGGCCCTTTCCCCGACATCGTCGGCGAGGCCGTGCAGGTCTTCGAGTGCACGTGGGACTCGACACACCCGCACGAGACGAACGGCCTCGAACACCACTACCTCCTGCGCATCGACCGCATCGTCATGCGCTCGAAGTGGAAACACGCGCTCGTGGAAGGCGGTGAGTTCCCCCGGCTGCCCATCGACTACGGCTATCGCGACAGTCAGCACTTCTGGTTCACGAAGGGGCTCAAGCCGTGGCCCGTCAATCTGCCCGAGGGCCATGGCGTCGACGCAGGCACCGTCATCTACCAGGCCAACCGCATCGACCCCGAGGTGACGTGGCAGCCCGAGGCGTGCGCCGAGCTCGTCGGCGTGCCGCGCGTGTTCCTCAAGACCGTGCTCACCGGCTGCGTCGATCGCGCAAAGTCCGCCGGCGTGAAGGTCATCACGCCCGAGTTCCTGCACCAGCTGCGCGACAAACATGCGGGCGAACGCGGTGCGCCGTTGTCATTGTTCGCGAAGCTCAAGCAGGTGTTCGCCAAACACGCGTCGTGACTGTTCAGGGTGCGGCCGGAGTTTGTCGAACGTTGGCGCAGCACCGCACCTACTCAGTGGTGTTCTCTGCCTGCTTGATGACCATCAACGTCGAGTGCCATAGCGGTGACCCTCGGGCGCTGCCCGCTACGCTGAGTGCATGGGGGCAGTCATGGCAGATCATCTCGTCGTGGGAGTCGGTGCTTCAGCCGGTGGTCTCGAGGCCCTCGAGAAGTTCTTCGACTCGATTCCTTCGGAACTGAATGCCGCGTTCATCGTCGTTCAGCACTTGTCTCCTGATCACAAGAGCTTGATGGCCGACCTGCTCTCGAAGCACACCAGCATGCCGGTGCGCGAGGCGGTCGACGGGCAGGAGGTGGTGATCGGCACGGTGACGATGGTGCCGCCCCACGCGAACCTCGAGCTGGAAGGCGATCGCCTGCGGTTTCGTGAGCGCATGAACGGGCACTCGCCAAACCTGCCCATCAACCTCTTCTTCCACTCGCTCGCCGAGACGTACGCCGAGCGCGCCGTGGGCGTGGTGCTCTCGGGCACGGGCAGCGACGGGCGCGACGGCATCAAGCGCATCAAGGAGGCGGGCGGCGTGGTGCTCGCGCAGGACCCGTCGACGGCGCGCTTCGACGGCATGCCGCTGGCCAGCATCGCGACCGGCCTCGTCGACCTCGTCACCTCTCCCGAAGCGATGGGCCAGGAGTTGCTCGCGCTCTGCGTGCACGGCGGCCGAATCGCGCTGCCGCCGAACGACCTCGATGACGCCTCGATTCTTGCGATTCAGGGCCAGCTGCTCGACGTCTCGGGCATCGACTTCTCGGAATACAAACGCGCCACGGTGATGCGCCGGGTCGCGCACCGCATGGCGACGCTGGGCGTGCCCACCCTCAGTGAATACACGCGCCGCCTCGAGCTCGACCGCACCGAGGTGACGACGCTCTCGCGAGAGCTGCTCATCAACGTCACCCAGTTCTTTCGCGACGCCGACGTGTTCGAGGCGCTGAAGAACCAGCTGTTGCCGCAGCTCTGTCTGCGCTCGGGCAAGGAGCCCATTCGCGCCTGGGTGGCCGGCTGCTCCACGGGAGAAGAGGCGTACACGCTGGCGATGCTGCTCAACGAGGCGGCGCCGAAGAGCGGCTTCAAGATCTTCGCCACCGACGTCGACACGCAGGCCATCGAGATCGCCGCGCAGGGCGTGTACCGCGAGAGCGACCTCGCCGAAATCAAGGAGCCCCTGCGCAGCCGCTACTTCCAGAAGGTCGGCTCGTCGTGGCAGGTCGACCGCGAGCTGCGCCGGCACATTCTCTTCGCGCCGCACAACGTGGCCCGCGACCCGCCGTTCACGCGCCTCGACCTCGTGTCGTGCCGCAACATGCTCATCTACCTGTTGCCCGCGATTCAGAAGCGCGTGCTGGCCACCTTCGCGTTCGCGCTGAAGTCCGACGGCGTGCTGGTGCTCGGCAGCAGCGAGTCCCTCGGGGCGATGAGCAACCGCTTCCGCACCGTCGACGAGCGGCTCAAGCTCTACCAGCGCCTCGAGGGGCCCCGCATTCACCTCACCGAGACGATGACGGCGAGCACGCCCGCGCGGCAGCTGCCCCCACCGCCCTCGGACCTGCAGCAGGCCGTCGACGCCGCGACGCGCGTGCTGCTGGACGGCGTCGTGCCCGCCGCGGTGCTCACCAACGAGACCCTCGAGGTGCTGCGCGTGTTCGGCAACGCCGAGCGGCTGCTGTCGCTGCCGGTGGGCCTGACGAACCTGCAGCTGACCGGCCTGGTGCCTCACAACCTGCAGACCATCACCAGCCTCGCCACCCACCGCGCCCTCACCACGAACACCGACACGGTGATGGCGACGCCCGATGCCGAGAGCGGCGTGGGCGCGATTCGCGTGCAGCCCTTCGTGGCGGGCCGCTCCGACGCGCGGTACCTCGTCATCACCTTCGAGCGCTCCGTCACCCAGCACGTGCTCACCCAGACGCCGCTGACCGACGAGGCCGAGCGGCAAATCGCCGAGCTGCAGCGCGAGCTGCTCTTCGTGCGCGAGAGCCTTCAGGCCACCATCGAAGAGCTCGAGACCTCGAACGAAGAGCTGCAGGCCACCAACGAAGAGCTGCTCGCGGCGAACGAGGAGCTTCAGAGCACCAACGAAGAGCTGCAGTCGGTGAACGAAGAGCTCAACACCATCAACACCGAGCACCAGTCGAAGATTGGCGAGCTGGTGCAGGCGAACACCGACCTCGACAACCTCATCGAGGCCACCACCATCGGCACCATCTTCCTCGACGCGAACCTGCTGCTGCGGCGCTTCACCACGGCCGCGACGCACCGGTTCTCGTTGCTGGCGCGCGACGTCGGCCGGCCCATCGAGCACATCACGCACCAGTTCAGGGACTTCAACCTGCTCGACGAGCTGCGACGGGTGCAGCAGACGAAGGAGCGCCTCGAGTGCGAGGTCAGCACCGTCTCGGGTGACCGCTACATGCTGCACATCACGCCGTACCTGACCGAAGGCCGGCAGGTCAGCGGCGTCGTCGTCTCGTTCGTCGACGTGACGAAGCTGAGGCAGGAGGAAGACAGCCGCGCACGCCTGCAGCTGGTCATCGACTCCCTGCACGAGCAGATCGCCGTCATCGACCCGCTCGGTGCGATTCGCTTCGTCAACCGCGCGTGGAGCGGCTTCGCCAGCGCGAACGCCGTGGGGCCGCAGCTCGTCGGCCTGGGCGTGGGCGCGAACTACCTCGCTGCCTCCGCGAACGCGCCCGAGGCGCAGGCGTTGCTGCAGGGCGTGCTGTCGGGCAGCCGCGACAAGGGTGAGCTCGAGTACCCGTGTCACTCGCCGACGCAGAAGCGCTGGTTCCGCATGTACGTGCGCCCGCTGTCCGATGGCTCTGGCGCCGTCATCTCCCACCTCGATGTCACCGAGAACCACCTGAAAGCCGGTCCGTCATGAAGAACGTGCGCTTCAGCAGGCTGCGGGAGCAGGCCATCGCAGTGCTGGGTGGGCGCCTCTCGCAGAACGACGACGCGGCGGTGCTGCTCCACGAGATGGAGGTGCTGCAGACCGAGCTCGAGCTTCAGCAGGAGGAGCTCGTCGAGGCCGAGCAGCGCGCCTCGAAGCTCGCCGGGTACTACCAGCAGCTCTTCCTCGAGTCGCCGCTGGCCCTCGTGCTGCTCGACGAGAGCCAGCAGGTTCGCGAGTGCAATCACCGCGCGATCTCCTTGCTGGGCCTGTCCGAGACGCTCCCCGAGGCCCTCGACTTCGAGCGGTTCGTCGCGCCCGAAGACCAGACCCGGTGGGACCTGCTGGCCGAGCGCGCTGCCTCGGGCGCCTCACAAGACGAGCTTCACGTTCGCCAGTTTGGTGGTGAGCGGCGGCTGTGCTCGATGACGTTGAACCGCCACAAAGGCGGGTTGCTGCTCAGCCTCGACGACATCACCCAGCTGCGCGCAGCAGAGTCCCACCGGCGCTTCGCCGACGAGCGGCTGGCGCGCGTGCTGCGAGACTCGAGGGACGGGGTCGTGTTCGTCGACGCCGTGAGCGGCCTCATCGCCGAGGTGAACGCAGCCTTCGCCACCGCCCTGGGCGCGCCGGTCGACCAGCTCGTCGGCCACTCCATCGACACCCTGTTTCCTGCCGAAGACCTCGTTCGCCAGCAACTGGCCTACCGCCAGGCCGCCGCTCAGCCTCACGAGCACCAGCGGGCGCCGTTCCGTTTCAAGACCCGAACCGGAGAGCTGCTCCACACCGAGATTGCCGTCGGCCGACTCACCGAAGGCCAGCGCAGCTACGTCACCCTGCTGGTCCGCGACGTCTCGGCGCGCATTCGCATCGAGGCCGAGCGCGAAGAGATGGTTCGCAGCCGCCACCAGTCGCAGAAGATGGAGGCGCTGGGGCAGCTCGCGGCGGGCATCGCGCACGACATCAACAACGTGCTCACCGCGATTCTCGCCTGTGCCTCGACGCCAGACGACGCGAGCGAAGCCGAGACGGCCGAGGCGCTCTCCGAGATTCGCCAGGCGGCGCTGCGTGGGCGAGACGTGACGGGCCGGCTCGGTGCGCTGTCGCGACCCAGGCCGCTACGTCCGCACCGGTTCGACATGCTCGCCGTGCTGAGGGAGCTGCACGCACTGCTCAGACACTCGCTCCCGAGGACCATCGAGCTGGTGTTCGACACGCCGACAGGCGCCTGCTTCGTCGAAGGCGACGCGGGTGAGTGGCACCAGGCCTTCTTGAACCTGGCCATCAACGCGCGCGACGCGATGTCGAAGGGCGGGCGGCTGCGCTTCCTGGTTCGTGCCGCGGCGCCCGGCGTGAAGGTCGTCGTCGAAGACTCGGGCACGGGTATGACGAGCGAGGTGATGGCGAGGGCCTTCGAGCCCTTCTTCACCACCAAGCCAGTCGGCGTCGGCACGGGCCTGGGCCTCGCCCACGTGCACGCCGTCGCCCGCGCGCACGACGTCTCGCCCGAGGTGAACTCGGTCGTCGGGCAGGGCACGAGCTTCACCTTTCACTTTCCCAGGGCGCAGCTTCAGGTGGCTGAGGCTGCGGCGGCGACCGCGAAGGTGCTGCGCTACGCGGGCCGCGCGCTCGTGGTGGACGACGACCCTGCCGTTCGCCGCTCCACCTCACGGCTGTTGGGCATGCTGGGCGTCGAGGTGCGTGAGGCCGACTGTGGAGAGCAGGCCATCGAAGTGCTCGAGGAGGAGGCGGCGAACTTCAGCGTCATCGTCACCGACCTCACCATGCCTCGAGGCGACGGCGCCGAGCTCGCGAAGACCGCTCGCAGACGCTGGCCGCAGATTCCAGTCGTGGTGGTGACGGGAGACCTCACGGAGTCGAGGCGCGCCGTGCTGGAAGAAGCCCAGGTGGTTGGCATTCTCGCCAAGCCCTACTCGACCGAAGAGCTCGCCGGGCTGCTGGGCCCCCACCTGCCGAAGCGACCGGAGTAGCCCCGCTCACGGCGCGAAGGTGAGGTACGTCATGCACATCTCGTCGAACGAGCTCTCGCCCCAGGTGACGTTGCGCGGGGCGCGAGGTGCATCGCCAATCACCGGCTGGTTCGACTGCCCGTTGTCGTAGACGCAGGTGATTTTCAGGCGGTCTCCCGCGGCCAGGCGAATGGGCGTCGTCAGCGTGTAGTCGCGCTGCCAGTTGAAGTCCCAGCGCTGGTTGTCCAGCACGCAGCTCGACGAGCCGTCACGCTTCACCACCTCGAGCTTCACCTGCGTGGCGAGCTGATGCGCGTGGCCCATGGCGCGGTAGACGGTGGCGTTCTGGTACGCGGCGGGCACCACCATCTCCTGCGTCTGCACCGAGTGCGTGTCACCGGCCGCGATGTTCAGGTTGTACTTCAGCATCGGCAGAATCTGCCCTCGCCGGAAGGTGCCCATGGGCGCGGTCTCGAGGTGCAGCTTCGTGCGGTCGAGCGGCGACACCTTCGGGTCCGCGAGCGCAGCCAGGTTGTAGTGAATCTGCACCACGAGGCGGCTGTTGGCGGGCAGCACCAGCGCGGTGTCGGCTGGCATGCGTGACGGGTACTGGCCGGGCACCCAGCCGGCGATTTGGTTGCCGAGCGCGTTCGTGATGCCGACGCCGCCCGACTTGCAGGGGTAACCCAGCCGCGGGTCCTGCGCGTCGAGCGCTTCGAGCTGGCCGACTTCATCGGGCGTGACGACGTACGCGAGCACGTGGTGCACCAGCGCGAGGTTTCCCGGCACCACCTCGTAGCCCTTCACCATCACGTCGGTGGAGTTGCCCGGGTTCATCGAGAAGCACTGGTAGTTGTCGGTGTCGTTCATCTTGCGCACGTCGAAGTCGTCGCCGACGTCGAGGGCGATGTCGGCGCGCACCGTCGGCAGCATGGGCGTCGGCGCGTGGCGGGCCTCGGCGGCGTCTCCCAGCGGCGAGCCTTCGTCGACCCAGGCTTTGAAGAGCTTCTTCTCGGAGTCAGAGAGGCGCGGGTCGTCCTGGTAGGTGTTGCAGGCAGCGTCGGCAAAGAACGGCGGCATGCGGCCCTTGTCGATGGCGTTCCAGAGCGCAGGCCCCAACGCCGTCACGTTCTCGGGCGCATCGAGCGCGAGCGGCGCGACGCCTCCCTTCGTGTGGCAGCTCTGACAGGAGCGCTCCACCAGCGGCTGAATGTCTCGCAGGTACGAGGTGGTCTTCTTCACGGCCATCGGCGGCGGCTCGGGCTCGCGCACCGGAGCGAGCGGACTGCAGGCAACGAGGGCCAGACAGACAAGGGACATTGAGCGCATGGTCAGTGACCTCGGAAAGCGGGGGTTGGGATGAATCGAAAGTGACGTATCATTTTCGATATCAATCCAGCAAGACCCACTTCCGAAATCGATGGAAGCACTTCAAATACCTGTGAAAAACGAACGCCCGTCAGTGGGCTGTGGGGCCCGGCTCGAACCGCTCTTCCCACGAGCCGCGCGCGCTGGTGACGGTGGCGCGACTGCCGTTCAGGGTGACCGTCGCCACTCTGGAGTCGCCCTTCCCCGAGACCTGCACCACGGCGGCACCGAGGGGCACCTTCACGGTCGAGGTTCCCGTCACACCTGCAGTCAGCGCCGAACGCCCGAGCCAGAGCGCGGCGAGCCGCTCCTGCTGCGCCCGGGTGCCGGTGGTGTCGACCTGCAGCCGCATGACGAACACGCCGCCGAGCGCGAGCAACGCCAGAATCACCATCGTCATCAGCAACGTCGTCGAGCCTCTCGCGTGTCTCATCGGGGCGCTCCGAGCGGCATGACGAGGGTGATGGGCTGGTCTTCGGGCAGCCGGGCGATTCGAACGGTCAGCAGGCCATTCGTCCGCGTGAACTCCGTGACGTCGCGAACCAGCGCACGAACGCCACCACACGCCTGCGGCGCTTCCCGAACGACCGAGGCGCCGGCCAGGCGGTAGGTGACCGGGAAACACGCTCCCGCGCCTTCGAAGGTGAGACTGGAATCGGCGAGGGTGCCGTTGCGCTCGTCGAGCCGAAGCTCTTCGCTGAGGTCGCGCAGTTGATTGGCCGCATCGAGGGTGGCGTTCGCCTTCTCGAAGTCGGCGGCGCCGATGCGGAACACCATGAAGATGAGGGGCACGAGAATGGCCAGAATCGAGACCACGATCGCCAGCTCGACCATCGTGAAGCCGCGACGCTTCATGGCGCCCCCTTCGTGAAGACGGTGAGCTCGCGCGAGACGGCCTGCCGGCCCCACGTCACCCGAATCGTGACGGTGCGACCCGCCCGCGACCGCTCGACGCGCGCCTCGGGCAGTGCGGCCAACAAGGCGTGCTCCACGTCGGCGTTGGGTGACGCACCCGTCGACAGCACCGACGCCTCGTACTCGAGCACCTGCGTGGCGCGCTCCTGCTGCAGCCGCTCGGCCGCGCGCAGCCTCGCCGTCGTCCCCGCCTGAAACAGGCTGACCGTCACGATGCCCATGACGCCGACCGTCACCATCGCTTCGATGAGCGTGAAGCCCCTCGTGCGTCTCACGGGTTGCCCAGTTCGACTCCGCCTGCGCGAGCCACATTCGCCGTGGCAGGTTCGACCGTCATTCAGGAGCCACCGCTCATCAGGCTCGCTCCGGCTTCGTCTCACGCGACCTCCTGGAGTCCAACGGGCTTCACCCACAACGTGCCAGCCACCACCCGCGTGCGACCGAGGCCGTGACAACGCTGACAGTCCACGGCCAGGTCTTCACATGCCCGCGTCTCGAGCCGTTGATGCAGCACGGCCACCAGCGTCTGATCGAGCAACGGCTTCTCGAGCCCGAGGTCGAGCAAGCGCTGACGCGCCTCCATCGCCGACCCTGCGTGAAGGCCCGCGAGCACAAGCCGCCCGGTGTGCGCTGCACGCAGCGCGAGGCCCGCTTCGGCAGCGGTGCGAATTTCGCCGACGGCCAACACATCGACGTCCTGCCGCAGCGCCGCGACCAGTGCGGCCTCACCCGTCAGTCCCCGCTCTGGAGCGAGCTCGACCTGATCGACAGGAACGCCCGCGACACGCAGCCGCTGCTCCACCGGGTCTTCGAGTGACAGGTGCGCGCCGTGCCGGTGCTTCGCCAGGTGCGCGAGGGCTGCGTAGAGGGTGGTCGTCTTCCCGCCGCCGGACGGACCCGCGACGATGATGAGCCCCGACGCGTGCTGCGTGAGCGCGCGCTCGAACCCGCTGCGAACGTCGGCCGGCAGCTCGAGCGCTTCGAGCGCCAACAACCGCCCGAAGAGCCGCAGCGCGATGCGCTCTCCCAGAGCGGTCGGCACGAACGACGCGCGCACGTCGGCGGTCACGCCAGGGCGCGGCACCCGCCCCTCCTGCACGAGGTCGAAGCGGTACGGCAGACAGCCGGCCAGCGACTTGAGGGCCGCCGTCAACCGCCGGGCGATGGGCGCTGGGAGCGACGTAAAGGTCGACAGCTCGCCCATGCGACGAAGCCGAACGTCGACGTGGTCGAGCCCCGGCTCGAGGTGAATGTCGGACGCGTTGGCGCGGGTGGCGATGTCGAGCAACGCGCTGGCGGCCCGCAGCGGAGCCCAGGGACCTGCGAGGTATCGGGAGAACTCCGCCGCGTCTGCCGAGAGCACGCCCGTCACGCGCACGCCTGCGAGCACCTGCTGCGCCGACGCCGCGACCTGAGGCTCCACCATGACGTGGCCTGAGCGCAGGTCGACCCGCCGGCCCTCGACCGCCACCACGTCGTCCCACGCGTGAACGCGCGTCTGAAACAGGCTCCGTCGCTCGAAGGTGTCGTTGAGCGTCATCTCAGGCCCCCACCGTCGAGTCGCAACGCCGAGCACCAAGCCCGAGGTCCACCGCACGAGCGCGCGTCTTCCGCGCAAAGGCATCGTCGAGCGCCATCTCTCAGGCCCCCACCGTCGAGTCGCAACGCCGAGCACCAAGCCCGAGGTCCACCGCACGAGCGCGCGTCTTCCGCGCAAGGGCATCGTCGAGCGCCATCTCTCAGGCTCCCACCGTCAGCGCCGCGGAGTACGTGAGCAACCAGCTCGCGCCCACACCCAACAGGGCCAGCGCCGCAAAGAGCAGCGCCACGAGCTGAACACTCTGACTGCCGATGCTCATCGCCCTCGTGGTGACACTGCGGGCATGACGCGCGAGCGCCTTCGTCACCGGGCCACCGACGCCACGCGACGCTGCGGCGAACACCAACCGACCCGCGGTCTCGTCGAGCAACGCATTGCCAGCCGGAGCGCGGCCTGCAGCGAGCGCTGACGCCACGTCGAGGGTCGCGCGTTCGAGCGTCGCGTCATGCGCGAGCGCGGCCGCGGCCTCGAAGGCCCGATGCAGCGGCACGCCCGCGTCGCTGAGCACCGAGACCGCCTCGAGCGTCAACACCCGGCGCACCCCGCGCAGCACCCACTGCAACGGCGAGAAGGGCACCTCGAGCGCCACCGAAGCGCTGACGAGCAGCAGCATCACGATGGCGAAGAGAAACGCAGCCCAGACCAACGACTCATCGAGGCTCGTCGAGACGTCGGCCGCGAAGGTGCGCATCGCGGGCATGGCGAACACGCGCGTCACGAGCGCCGCGAGCACCACCGTCACCAGCACCACGACGGGATACGCAGCAGTCGAGCGCAGCGCCCGTCGTCGTGACGCCGCATCGGCGAGCGGCGTGAGCAACTGGTCCGTCACGGCGACGGCATCCGACGGCTTCGCCACTTCGAGCAGCCGTGGAACCCCTGCGGCCGGCCCCAACTGCGACAGAGCGACGTGCACGTCGGTGCCGCCACGCAGCGACTGGGTGAGCGACGCGGCCGCCGTGGCGTCGACCCCCAGCGGATGCCCCGAGTGCCGCAACGTCATCAACCGGCTCGCCAGCGCGTCGATGGCGCTCATGGGTACCTTCCCGCGAGCGTCGAGAGCGTGACCAGCACGTCGCGCACCATCCACGTACCCTCGACGACCAGCAGCCCGATGGCCACGAAGCGAAAGCCGGCGAGGAACTGGCGCATCGAGGCCTCGGCCCGAGCAGCACAGGCACCTGCAACCGAGCGCAGGTCTTCTGCCAGCGCTGCGTGGCCGGCATTGACGGTGAGACGAGGCTCGGACGCGAGCCACCCGGTGACGAGGTCAGCAGGCGCCTTCGACTCCATGAGCGAAGCGCCGATGGTGGCGTGCGAGGCGAGGGCGAGGTCGCGGTTCCACGGAGCCCTCGCCCAGCGAACGGCCACCACAGCGCAGAGCCACACCACCACCTGCACGGGAATGAGGACCGACAAGGCATCACGCGGGTCAGGCACTGGATGTCCTGGCGCCGCGAGCGCGGGCATCACCTTCGACGCGAGAATGGCGCCGATGAAGAACTGCACGAGGCCGAGCATGAGACAGAAGGTGCCCAGCACCGTGAGCCCAGCGGTGAGCTGTCTGGTGGAGGGCAGTCGCTCGACCGAGAGCCGCGCCGGTTGAAGCACTTGCGGCCACTGGCCTGCCGCTCGCGCGAGGCTGTCGGAAGCGCCGAGGGCCGTCAGGGCCTCCTGAAGCCGGCCCGCCTCGGCGAGCGAGGCCGCACGCGAGAACACCTCGTGTCGCGCGGCGCTGCTCAACGCGCGCAGGTCCGTCGCGACGTTGCGGCCAGCCGAGGCAGCGCCTTCGGCGATGAGCAAGCCCAGTCGAAGGGGCGTCACTTGATGGACCCCGCGACCGAGAAGATGGGCAGGTACATCGCGACGAGCGCCGAGACGACGAAGAGCGCGGTGAGCAGCACCACGACGATGAGCGCGGGTGACGTCCACCAGCGCCCATCTGACGCGAGCTGGCTTCCCCGCATGCGCAGCTCGAACCCGAGCCGCCGCGCCGCTTCGGCAGCTCCCGACGACGTCATCACCTGACTGAGAAAGAGCTGCTCGTTCGACTCGAGCCTCAGCACCGGGCTGCGCGGCAGCAGCGGCGACTTCGGGTCGACGAGGGCGAGGGCCTGAGGCTCTGCGACCCCGGCCTCGACGGCGCTCGCGAACTGCAGCAGCAGGCTCGAGGCGCGCAGCTCACGGCCACCGGTGAGGCCGTCGAACCTCGCGCGCCACACCAGCACCAGCGCCACCACGAGCGCGATGGGCGCTGCGACCTCCAGCGGCCCGCTCAGGTCCATGAAGAGCTGGGTCGGCGCAGGGAGCGCAGCGCCAAAGTCTGCGAAGAGGCCGCTGAACGAAGGCACGAGCGAGCCGGTCACGCGCATCACCACGATGGTGCAGACGCACAGCACGAGCGTCACGGCCACACGAACCATCGTCGTCGACACCCGCGCTTCGTCGGCAGCCTCCAGCGCGTCAGCGAGCTGCTCGAGCACTGGCGCCGAGGCGGCGTCTCCACGGGTGAGCGTCGCCACGAGTGCATCCGCCGTGGGCTGTGACGTTCCTGCGCGTACCAGCGAGAGCGCCGCGTGGAGCCGCGCCTTCACGGACGAGTCGGGCAGCTCGCCGTGCACGAACTCGATGGCGTCCGAGAGGCTCCAGTTCGCGCGCCGCAGGCCGGCGAGCTGGCGAACGACGATGGCCTCGAGCGCCGCGCTCATTCGAACTCGTTCTCCGAGGTGATGCTGAGGTCGTTCGAGAGCAGCGTGAAGGTCGACGTCACGCCATCGGCGTCGAGGTCTCCTTCAGCGATGGCGACGAAGCCCGTGGGGGTGAGCTTCACCTGGTAGCGGTAGCGGCTGGGCTCGGAGTTCACCAGCCCCAGCGCCTTCCAGCAGGCACGCGCGACAGGCACCTGGCCCTTCTTCGGAACGTCCTCCGCGGCGTCGGGCAGGCACTCGAGATAGCTGCCGTGGTCGCGTCGCCAGGCGGACTCGGCGTGCGAGATGGCCGACAACATCGCTCGCGCTTCGCTGGTCTGTGCCCGCGACCAGACCAGGTGGTAGCCGGGAATCGTCGCAGCGGCGAGGAAGGTGATGATGGCGAGCACGAACGCCAGCTCGATGAGCGTGAAGCCGTTTCTTCGCATGTCGGTGTCCCCTCACGGGAAAGCTCAGCGTGTTCGCCGTTCACCGTCAACGCATGAAGGAGACACACGAAGCGCCGCCAGTCGCTCCACCTGGCGGCGCTCGCGTTGTTCCCTACCTGACCGCGGTGACGAGACCCGCGCCCACCGTGCGGCCACCCTCACGCAGGGCGAACCGCATGCCGGGCTCGATGCCCACCGCGCGCTTCAAGCTGAACGTCACCTTCGCGCGGTCACCCGGCTTCACCACGCCCTCGTCACCCACGACGAGCGTGCCGGTGACGTTGGTGGCGCCGAAGTAGAACTGCGGCATGTAGCCGGTGGCGAAGGGCGTGTGACGGCCACCCTCCTTCGCGGTCAGCACGAAGAGCTCGGCCTCACCCTCGTGGTGGGCCTTCACGCTGCCGGGGAACACGACGAGCGCGCCACGCGCGATGGCCTCACGCTCGACGCCGCGGAGCAACAGGCCCACGTTGTCACCCGCCTCGGCCACGTCACGCAGCTGGTGGAACGTCTCGATGCCCGTCACCACAGCCTCGGGCACGGCGGCACCGAGCAGCTCGACGCTCTCACCGATGCGAACGCGACCCCGCGCGACCCGGCCCGTCACGACCGTGCCGCGACCACCGATGGTGAAGACGTCCTCCACCGGCAGCAGGAACGCGCCGTCGACGTCGCGCGCAGGCGCAGGGAAACCGTCGAGCACGTCGAGCAGCTGCTCGATGCACGCCGTCTCCGTGACGCCCACCTTCCCCGCCTTCGCGGCCTCGAGCGCACGCAGCGCCGCGCCACGCACCACCGGCGCGTTCTCGTAGCCGTGCTGCGCGAGCAGCTCACGCGTCTCGAGCTCGACCAGCTCGAGCAACTCGGCGTCGGCGAGGTCGACCTTGTTGATGAAGACGACGAGGCGACCGACACCCACCTGGCGGGCGAGCAGCACGTGCTCACGCGTCTGCGGCATCGGGCCGGACGAGCCATCGACGAGCAGCACCGCGGCGTCCATCTGGGCGGCGCCGGCGATCATGCTCTTCACGTAGTCAGCGTGGCCCGGGCAGTCGACGTGCGCGTACGTGCGCAGCGCCGTCTCGTACTGCACGTGCTTGATGGTGATGGTGATGCCGCGGGCCTTCTCTTCGGGCGCCTTGTCGAGCTCGCCCAGGTCCATGGCGCGGCCGCCCGTGCGCAGGGCGGCGACGTGGGTGATGGCGGCGGTGAGGGTCGTCTTGCCGTGGTCGACGTGACCGATGGTGCCGACGTTGAAGTGCTGCTTCTTCATGACTGTCTCCTGTGAGGTGGTGTCACGCGCAAAAGGAAAACCCCCTCGAGGGCGCGTGGCCTCGAGGGGGCTTGGTGAGTGGTGGAGTTCGACTCGCTCCGTTCCTCAGCGCATGGCCACACCCCGGCCCCTGGCCGAAGCGGACGATGACGATGAGGAGGAGGAGCGCATCACCCGCACTGACGGCCAGGCACGTGCGTTCTGACGGTCAGCCGCGGCTCGACTCGGGTCGTGCATGATGGGAGGCGTGAAGGCTTCTGACCTCCGGTCGCCAATCATCAGTCGACGCCTCAGCGACACGATGGCGATGGTGGCGCGTGACGGCCTCGAAGTTCCCCTGGTCCTCGAACGGCTGCGGCCGGAGGTCTCGATATCGTTCGAAGGGTCGAGGGAAGCACAGACCTTGGCAAAGACGCTGCACGCGCTGCCCTCACCGTTTCGGCGAATTCTCGAGGTTCATCAGAGCGGCGAGGTCGTCGAGCTGATTCAAGAGCGCTTCGTTGGACTCTCGAGCCGCCAGTTGCTCGACGGCCTGCATCGGGCGCATCGCGTCCTTCCTCTCGACGTGTGGCTCCGCCTCGCCGAGACGTTGGGAGAAGCGTTCGCCCTGCTCCCGTCGGAAGCGAAGCGCTTTGCGCCAACGCGGGATTGTTTCGGCGTCGACGTGACTCGCCGGCTGCTGGTGTTTCCGGAGCCGAATCACTCGTTGAGCCCAGACCTGTCGGAGTTGCCGATTCCGAACGAGTCTCCTCCCATCGAGAACTGGTCGCCGGAGCGCCTCGCCCTGGACCCTGAGGACGAGTGCTCACACGTCTTCTCGCTCGCGACCGTGCTCGTCCATTTGCTCACAGGAGAACGACCCTACGCTCGCGATGACTGGGCGCTCGACGAGAACTCCATTCCCCGCTGGCGCCCCTCCAGCCATCCCGACTGCTCTGAGCGCCTGGGCGCGGTGCTGACGAGGGCGATGTCACTCGCGCGTGAAGACCGGCCGCAGTCGCTTTCAGACTTTCGTGCGCAACTCTCGGCAGCGGCAGCGTGCGCACCCGCATCGTTCGAGCGAGTCGCTGCAGTGGTCCTGGGCGTCGACCCCGAGTCCCTTCGCAGAACGCTGAACGAACTGAGGGCGCAGCCGAGCTTCTTGCCGCGCTCGTGGAGAGACGGCGGCCTCGACGTGCTGGAAGACGAACTCCTCGCGGCCATCCTTCCGCTCGAACACCTGCCTCACAACCGCGGGCTCTTGCCGACGCCAACACCGGCCGCCAGGCCGTCGCCTGCTCGCAAAGCCTGGTGGCAAGCGCTGTGGCCGTTTGGCCGTTGAGGGACCGCCTCGCAAAGGCGTTGGCGTCGAGCAGAGTTGTCGGCGTGTCTCCTCGTCTTCGCGGTGGGCTGCAACGTTCCCTACGGAGGCCGGTGTGCAGACATCAAGGTCGGCCAGAAGGTGTCTGACCTGAGCAATCTGCCACCACTTCGATGGCCCACCGACGGGCCGCCCGGAGCAGGCATGCTCTTGTCGGGTGCCCCGTGCCGATGCCAGCTCAACGATGCCGGCATGAGCGACACCGATTGCAGTTGTTTCTACACCAACCTCTCTCAACTCTACCGTGGCGAACGCTGCCAGGCCGGCGACTCCGCAATCGTTCACTGCGGCATCTACTCCGGCAGTGAAAAGACAGTCACAGGCGTGTTCGTGTACTGCGATAGCAGAAACTGACAAACCAAGAGCGGTCAGCGGTGTTTCGACTTCTTCTCAGCAGCGAACTTCGTCTCGAGCCCGTCGAGCAGCGCCTCGAGGCCCGCCTGGAAGACCTCGTCGAAGTGGTCGTTGCCGAGGAACCGTTGCGCCTCGGCCAGCGCGGTCAGCTCACGGGGAATCTCGATGCGCACGCCCGACTGCGCCGCAGTGAGGCCCGCGAGCTCGTCGAAGATGGTGCCGTTCGACCAGTTGGCGACGCCCCGGTACACCTCGACGGCCTGCCGCGCCGTGAGCCCATCGGCCATCAACGCGAAGAAGATGCGGTCGAGCAACGCGAGCGCGCGTGGCGTGGTGAAGCGGCGCATCGCGAGCAGGGGAAACGCCTTCGGGTGACGGCGGCTGATGGCGCGGTAGTCCTGCGCGACGCGACTCGCGCGGGAGCGCCAGGACTCCTTCGTCGGCGCGGCGACGACGAGCTCGAGCACCAGCAGCTCGGCTACCGCATCGAGGATCGCCTCCTTCGAGGGGAAGTGTTTGTACAGCGCCATGCCCTCGACGCTCAGCACCGCGCCGAGGTTGCGCACGCTCATGGCCTCGAGGCCGTGTTCGTCGATGTACTCGAGCGCGGCCTTCGCGATGCGCTCGGGGTTGAGCGGTTCACGCTTCTTCGACGACGCGGTGCGCTTTCGGGCTGGCACGGTCGCGCACGCTGCCACGAACGCGTGGGTTCGTCGCGAGTGGAGTCACCGCGTGACAGACTTCGACACATGTCACGACTGCTCTGCCTGTCGGCGCTCGTCGCATCGTCCGCGTTCGCCACGCCGCTTCAGGACACGCTCAAGAAGTTCCCGCCGATGAAGCTGCCGGTGCACCTCTCGACGAAGCAGACGGGAGCGGCTTCGCTCACGCCCAAAGACGTCGATGCGCTCGCCTTCTTGAAGTTCTCTGGTGCGCCGAAGGAGCTGCTCGCGTGGACGCCGATGCCCGAAGAAGGCGAGACGCAGAACCTGGTGGCGACGGGCGTGGCGAAGGTGGGCGCCAACACGCTGCTGTTGCTGCGGCACGACCTGCAGTTCCCGATGGGCAACTTCTCGCGAACGTTCGCGCTCGTGCTCGCGGGCGAGAAGCTGGTGAGCGCCACCCTCGTGCACGTCGCGCAGGAGACCGAGGCTGGTGACACCACGAGCGACGCGACGGTGGCCACCGACGGCGCCCTCAGCCGCTCGGTGAAGCACGTCATCCCCGTTCACGCTGATGGCCTGCCCGAGACCCTCGAGGTCGCGTTTGCCGAGTCGCAGAAGCTGCGCGCCGACGGCACCTGGGAGCCGCTCGTCTCGAACGCCACGACGCAGAGCGGGAAGTACGTGGACGCGAAGTCGAAAGAAGAGCTGTGGCTCTTCGGCGCGCAGGTCTTCTACCGCGGCAACGAGTCGAAGCCGTTTCAGCAGCTCGACTTCGACGGCAAGGGCGTTCGGTTCAAGGGCGCGAAGGCGACGTACTCGCTCGCGTGGGACGCCTCGAAGCGCGCCATCACCTGCACCGACCCGAAGGGCAAGCCGCAGACCTTCACGCGGGAGTGGTGAACCTGATGTGCACGGCAGTGCTCAGTGCACTCGAGTTCACAGGCAACTGACGAACGCTGGCGGCGACGCGAATTTCCGATGCGTGTCTTGTGAAGCGCGGCGACATCTCTCTCGGGAAATGAGGGTGGGTGTTCACGCGACAACCACGCATGAGCACGTTCTTCTCCGTCATCGGCCGCACCGTTCGTCACGCACTCCGCGAGGCACTGCCACCGCCGCCTCCCGCGCCTCCACGTCGACGTCGCACCGACGACTTCACGCCGGCTCCGCCCGTTCGCCCGCGCCCGCCCGTGGAGCCCGCGACCCGCGTCGAAGACCGCTCGACCGTCGCCGACAGCTACCAGGCACGCCTCGGCCGTGCGCCGAGCGACGTCGAAGTGACGAAGGGCGTCGGGTTTCTCGAGTCGCTGCGCGCGCAGGGCAAGACGGCAGAAGAGCGCCGCGGTGCGATGGAGTTCGTCATCGCGTTGACGCCCGAGTGGCAGGCGAAGGAGGCGTATCAGTCGAGCCTCGGTCGCGCGCCGACCGCCGAAGAGCTGACGAAGCTGACGTCGTTCGGCACCGAGCTGACCGCCCAGGGCAAGTCCGTCGGTGAGATGCGCGGCGCGATGGACTTCGTCATCGCCCTGAGCCCCGAGTGGCAGGCGAAGGACGCGTATCAATCGAGCCTCGGCCGCGCTCCCAACACCGAAGAGCTGGCGAAGCTGACGTCGTTCGGAAACGACCTGGCCGCGCAGGGCAAACCGACGCCCGAGGTTCGCGCCGCGATGAACTTTGTCATCGCCCTGTCTCCCGAGTGGCAGGCGAAGGACGCGTATCAGTCGAGCCTGGGCCGCGCGCCCAACCCCGATGAGCTTGCGAAGCTGACGTCGTTCGGAACCGACCTGGCCGCGCAGGGAAAAGCGACGCCCGAGGTGCGCGCGGCGATGAACTTCGTCATCGCCATGTCTCCCGAGTGGCAGGCGAAGGACGCGTACCGCGCGATGCTGGGCCGTGAGGGCTCGCCAGAAGAGATCGCCGGGCTGGTCGGCTTCGGAGCTGATCAGCTCGCACAGGGCCGACAGGTTCCCGAGATGCGCGCGGGCATGGACTTTCTCATCGCGCTCACGCCCGAGTGGCAGGCGAAGCAGCCGCGCCTCAACGCCGATCGCGACGCCATCTATCTGCAGCAACCCAACGGCTGGTCGTGCGGCCCGACATCGCTCGCGATGGCGATGGCGGCGATGGGTGTGCGCCCCGCGAATCAGGACACGGTGTGGGAAATGGTCGACGCGCTCGGCGCTCGGCAGGGCGTGGGCACTCCTGGCGGCGTCTCGCTCGTGGCCGACGTCGCGCGCAGGTTCGGCGTCAACGCAGAGGCCAACGGCAGCACGGACCCCGCCGACGTTCGCGCAGCGCTCGAGCGAGGCCACGGTGTCATCGTCAACGGCCAGCTCGGTCACTCGAGCGGTCACTTCCTCTATCTCTCGGGGCTCGACGAGAACGGCGACTACATCGTCTGCGACCCGTGGCGGCCCGGCATTCAGCGCTGGAACGACGGCGACCTGTGGGACTTCACGCACGGTGGCCCGAACCCGCCCGGCTTCGCAGAGGTCTGGCCGGCCTAACGCTCCAACGGCTCGCGCTGTGTCTCGTGGCTGGCCAACGAGTAGGTGACGCGCGTCCACCGCACGGCTTCGCCAGCGTTGCGTGGCCGGCCGACGGCCTGCGTGAAGAGCTGCTCCAGCGCCTCGGGAGACACCGTCCACGCGGTGCGCTCCGAGAGGCCCCACCAGCGTTGATGCGGCCCACTTCGCATTCGTTCGAGCGAGAGCACCACGCCGTCACCAGTCTCGAGCTCGAGCCAGCGCACCACCTTCGGCGCCGGGTTGCGAAACGTCGGGTAGCAGGCGACTGGCCAGCTCGTCTCACTCACGAGCACTCCCGTCAGAAGCTGCGCCGAGAGCAGCGCTCCCGCAACGACGAGCGGAGCGACGACACTTCGTTTCCCCTCGGCGACGGAGACCGGACTGTCGAGCCAGCGGCTCCACGGGAGGAAGACGAGGTAGCAGCTCCACAACGACGAGAAGCGAATGCCGAGCAGCGCTTGCACGCCCGCATGAAAGGCGAACGCCGCGATGACGCCGATGACGCGCGTGCGAGAGAAGAGCACCAACACGACGAAGCCCAGCTCGAACGCGATGGTCGCGAGGCCTCCTGCGCGCAGCAACGGCGCTGACACGTCGAGCACCGGCAGGCCGAGCTGAAAGCGTTTCCACGCGACGAGGGTTGGCAACTGCTCGAGCCACGCGCTCCCGCTCGCGAGCTTCCACACGCCGGGGAAGAAGAAGATCAGCCCGATGCTGACCCACGCGGCACGCACGGGAAGGCCGTGAGCGAGAGACGGCGCCACGCTCGTCTTTCGGCGCCACGCATCGACTGACAGCGCGTCACCCGAAGGGCCCGACGCGACGAGCGCCATGAACCACACGAGGTGATGCGTGTGCAGCACCACGCCCGACTGTTGCGGCACGCCGAGCAGCCACACGAGTGAGAGGGCCGCGATGATGGAGGACGCCCGCGTGAACACGCCGAGCAGCGTGAGCGAGGTGAAGATGACGACGAGCCCGAGCGCGACGAGCGCGGTGTCGTGAGACGCGGGCAGCAACGTCGAGACGAACTCCCAACCGACGGGCGAACGCACCGCCGCACCTGCCCACTTCGGAGCGTCCCAGACATCGGCGCTCATGAGGACGACGGCAGAAATCGTGATGCGAAAGACGGCGAGGTCGAGCGGGTGCCCGGTGGCCCAGCCCCGCCACTTCACGCGTCGAGTGACTTCGTCAGGTGAGGCCGCGGGTCGATGCCACGCTCGAGCAACGGCTTCAGCACCGCGCGGTCGAGGCTGCGCTTCGCGAGGTCGAGGTACGCGCGGCTCTCCATCCACCCGAGGCGCTGTTCGTCATTCTCATTCTCGACGAGGGGAATGTCCTTCCACCGCGAGACGACGGCGTCGATGGTGCGCGCCGCTTCTTTCGCGAGGTGCAGCCGGTCGGCCTCGTCGTGCAGGTCGAGCGCCCAGTCGAAATAGAGCCAACCGAACGCGCCGTGGGCGGCTTCGTCTTTCACGATGCGCGCGAGAATGGCGCGAATGAGCGGCTGCCGCGCCGCGTGCCACGAGCCGCGCAGAATCGGAATGCTGAGCGCCTCTCCGACGCAGAAGTTCCGAATCACCAATTCGCTCGCCTGCAGCTTCGGTGAGAGTTCGGGCGAGGGCAGCGCGATGATGTGTTTCGGGTCGTACGAGAGCGGAGCGCCTCCACCCAGCATCTGCGCGAGGCGGGCACAGAGCTCGACGTGCACCATCTCGTCGAGGGCGAAGCGGCTGGCCATGGCGACGAGGTCGATGGGCGCGCGGGCGGCGATGAGCGCCTGCAACGACGCAGCACACGCGGCGCCCGTGCGGTGTTCTTGAAAGGCGGCTTCGGTCCACGTGCGGCGCGCGGAACGAAGGGCTTCGGGCGTGGCCTTCGAGACGTCGAAGTCGTGCCACGGCAGCTTCTCGACCTCAGGGCGGAGTTGACGGTAGCGGCGCTCGACCGCTCCACCCCACATGCTCAGCTCGAAGAGCTCTTCGCCTGGCTTCATGACCCGGCGTCGACGTCGGCTGGCTTCTTCGGCGGTGGCGGAGGTGCGTCGTCGAACGGAACGCAGACGCCACCATCCCTCACGCAGGGCGCCATGAGGTTGCCCGTCACCACCGGCTCCTCATTCTTCTTGCAGCCGACTGACAGCATCGCGAGGCCAGCCGTCGCGACGAGCAGCGGGCGCGCGACGCGCTTCTTCACGGGCCGCCGTCCCTCGTTCCACCATCGGTGCCTGCGTCGGCTGCGGTCGTCTGACACTTCGTCAGGTCGGTTCCGCCATCGGGGCACGTGGGCGCGAGCAGGTTGCCGCTGGTGACACCGCCACACGCACCGACGCCGAGAATCGCGAGGCCGGCAGAGGCGATGAGCAAAGGACGAAGCGACTTGAGCTTGCGGGGGGTCGACATGGACGCGCATCGTATCACGACGCGCCGTTGACTCCCGACGGGAAGCGCTGGTCAGGTGCAGCCGTGCGGAGCGCGGTGATCATCGGAGTGCTGCTGCTCACCGGCTGCCCGCCGACGACCCACGAAGCGTGCGAGCCATCGGTCGTCGCTCCTGAAGGCATCTCGACTGCCGCCGGCTCGACGACCGAAGTCACCGTGCGGTTCTTCAACCCGACCTCGAAGCCGCTGCGCCTCACACAGCTCGAGCTCTCGCCTGCAGGGCCCTTCTCGTTCCGCTTCGAGCCGAAGGACTTCACGGTCGAGCGCGGCAGCTGCGAGAAGCCGGGGGAAGTCGGGCTCGTGTTGCGGTTCGCGCCAATCGCGGTCGGCGGCCAGCAGGCGCAGCTGAAGCTGCAGCTCGACGGAGCACCAGTCACCGTCGCGCTGAACGGCACGGGAACAGGGCCGCTGCTGAGCGCCGCGAGCGTCGTGAACTTCGGCTTCGTCGGTCTCGCGCCGTCTTCCGCTCGCGAGCTCGAAGTTCGAAACGTCGGAACGATGGGCACGAGCCTCGAGGTGGGGGTGACGTCGGTGACTGCGACGAACCCGAACACCACCGAACAGGAGCTCTGCGTCGGTCGCCTGGAGTTCGGCGCGTGCGTGCCGACGAGGCGCGTGTCGTTCTCGAAGGAGGCGTCCTTCCCACTCGTGGTGATTCCAGGCTCGGCCGGCGGCAAGACGTGGAACGTCGAGGTTCGCGCGGGAGCCCAGTCGTTCGTGGTGCGCGTCATCGCGAACGTCGTCGACACGAGGCGCTGTCAGTTGATGGCCACACCCGCCCGGCTCGAGTTCGGAGTCGTGCTCGCGCCAGAGGCCGACACCCAGTCGACGATGCTCCGCAACGTCGGCCTCGACCCCTGCGTCATCATCCGTGCGACGACGAGCGACCCGCAGTTTCGCGTGCTGAACTGGCCCACGACCGCACAACTGATCCCCGTTGGAGGCGCGCTCGAGGTGAAGACGCAGGCCTCGCTCACCTCGACGCGCGGTGCACTTGGCACCCTCACATTCGAAATCGCTCCGACGAACCCGGGGCTGGGTGAGTCCTTCAGCATTCCACTCGACGCGAACCCGCCTGCGAGCTGCCTGGGCATGACGCCTTTCCTGCTCGATTTTGGAGTGGTGCGCGCCGGCTGCTCCAGCCCAGTCCGCACCGTCACGGTCTACAACACGTGCGCGCGGCCCTTGCTGGTCTCGAAGCTCAGCGTCGATCCACCGTTCGTGCTGTCGCAGCCCTCCGCACCGTTCACGCTGACCCAGGGCCAGGCCACCTCCATCACAGTTCGAGTCACGCCGCCCGCCACCGTCGGTTCGATCTCGGGAGCCGTCCGGGTGACGCTGCAAGACGACGTCGACACGCTCATCCCGCTCGGTGCCCGCGCGGAGCCGTCCACCCTTCAGACCGACACGTTCGGCTTCGACGCGCGCTTCGTGTTGGACATGGTGCTCGTGCTCGACGACTCGCCCTCGTTCGCGAAGCAACACGCGCACACCCGTCTCGAGCTGAACCGGATGTCGACCTGGGTCTCGTCGTACAGGGCGAGCGGCAACATACGCGTCGGCGTCACGACGACGGACGTCACGAGCAACGGCCCTCAGGGGCGCTTCCGGACGACCGACGCCGGCGTTCGCTGGGCCGCGGCGGACGACTCCTCGTTCAGCTCGACGTTCGACGAGCTCACCCGACTCACCACGACGGGAGCCGAGCACCAGTCCTGCATCGAGGCGGCGGCACGCGCGGTGACGGAACCGCTCGCGAGCGACCCGCAGACCAACGCAGGGTTTCGGCGCGCTGGCGGCGTGTTGAGCGTCGTGTGCATCACCGACGACATCGAGCACTCGGCGAGCGCCGCAACGTGGCGGGCGCAACTGCAGTCCCTGGATGCCGGCCAGCGCTTCTCGTACTCGGTCGTCGGGCCGTTCGACTCGACCTGTGTCGTCGATGCGCTCGATGACGGCGGTACCCACGCTGCCAACGTGACGCCGTTCTCGGGAATCACGAGTGACATCTGCCGCCCATGGGAGCTGTACGGGCTTGGCGGAGGACCACAGGGGCAGCGCACGACGTTCTACCTGAGTTCCACCCCCGTCCCTTCTTCACTGGCGGTGGTGTTCGACGGAGTCACGCTGCCACGGCAGCCGGGCGGCTGGCGCTACGACGCGGCCAGCAATGCCATCATCGTTGATCCCAACGTTCTGGGCCTCGACCCTCGTTCGCTGATCATCACCTACCAGAGCGCGTGCCAGTGAACGCTCGGGTCGTCGCGCTGCTGTTGGTGACTGGTTGCTCGAAGGGCACCAGCCTTTTGCCTGCCGATTGCCGGCCTTCGGTGCAGGGCCCGACGCTCACGTTGCCGGTGGAGCTCTCGACGACCGCGAAGCTGCCCATCACCTTCTCGAACCCGCTGCCGTTGCCGCTCGAGGTGAATCAACTCTCGCTCACCGACGGTGAAGGCTTCACGTTCACCGACGACCGCCGCGCGCTGCTCGTGCCTGCGGGCTCGTGTGACAGGCCCGGTCAGGTGACGCTCGAGCTCGAGTTCACGGCGACGAAGCTGGTGGCCCAACGCGCGACGCTGACCGGGGTGATGGGCACTGATCCCTTCACGCTGACCGTGAGCGCGACCGGGACCGGCCCGATGTTCGAAGCACCCTCGGCCTTCACGTTCGGGCCGGTGACGTTGGCTCCCGTGGAGCGGGGACTTCCGATTCGCAACATCGGCACCGTCGATTCGTCACTCGTCGTGAAGCTCACCGCCATCCGCGCGCTGAACGCCGACACCAACGCCGACGAACTCTGCGTTGGCACCATCGTGAACGGCGAGTGCCTTCGAACGACGCGCTTCACCGTGACGAGGCAGGAGCTGCTCCCGCTTCGACTGCTGCCCACGAGCCCGGGCGAGAAGTCATGGCAGCTGATCATCACGCCCGAGACGCGCGCAGCGATGCCCGTCACCATCACCATCTCGGCGCGCGTCATCGACGAACGCGGCTGCGCGCTGCAGGCCTCGCCGCGACGTCTCGGCTTCGGGCTCACGCCGATGGAGCGACAGTTGCTCACGGTCGAGAACGTGGGCTCGACGCCCTGCATCCTTCGCAACGCGCGCATCGACGACAACCCCGCCTTCAGCGTCGGCGGGCCGACCAACCTCGTGCTCGACACGGGCCGCACAGTCGAGCTCTTCGTTGGCGCCAACTTCGACCGCACCGCCTCGCTGCGTGCCGCGACGCTCGTCATCGACGCTGCTCCACGCGAGCTTCGCGTTCCCCTCGCCTTCGACCTCGGCGGGCCCGAGTGCCTCACGCTGCCAACAGTGCTCGACTTCGCGCCTGCCATCGCCGGGTGCATCAGTCCGCCGCGCTCCATCACGCTGGCCAATCAGTGCGCGCGGCCGCTCGTGCTGAAGAACGTGACCGCGACCGCGCCCTTCGTCATCTCGAACCTGCCGGCGATTCCACCAGCCGGCCTTCCACTTCAGCCGGGCGCGATGCCGACCATCATCGGGCTCGCTACGCAGGGCAGCGCAGATGCGGGAGCCGTCAGCGGACAGCTCGTCGTCGACGTCGTGGGCGGCCGGCTCACCGTGCCGCTGAACGGAGGAACGACTCCGCGTCGAGAGCTGGTCGACCGGTATTCCTTCGAGCGCAGTCCCACCGATTGGGTCTTCGTGCTCGACGACTCCACCTCGTTCGTTCCGCACCACGCGCACGTGCGCCGGCAACTGGACCGCGTCGGGCAGCACTTCGAAACGCTGGGCACCAACGCGCGGCTCGGCGTGACGACCACGAGCGTGAGTCAGAACGCGGGAGTGCTCCGCTCGCACGATGGCGGTCAGCCGTGGGTGACCTCGGGAACGGCTGACTTCACTGCACGCTGGCGTGAGCTCTCGAGGCTCGAGACCGGCGGTGACGAACACCCCTCGTGTGTCGAGGCCGCGATGCGCAGCCTGTCGACCGATGGCGGCGTCTCGTTGCGGCCCAACGCGAGCCTCAGCTTCGTCTGCGTGACGGACGACGTCGACGTCTCGCCCGCCACCCTCCGGAACGCGCTCGCCAACGGCACCGCCACCTACTCCGTCGTCGGGCCGTTCGACCCTTCGTGCCCGACCGTCACCACCGACGACGGAGGCCATCGCGACGCCGTCAACGCTGGCCGCGGCATGCTCGTCGACCTGTGCTCCAACTGGGCTGACCTCATGTTCCAGCGCAGCAGCTTTGGGTTCCGCACGACGTTCACGCTCAGCGCGCAGCCAGACATCTCGTCGCTCTCGGCGGAGTTCGATGGAGTCGTCACGCCTCCTCGCAGCGCCGATGGTGGAGTGACCTGGGAATACCTGCCCTCCCAGAACGCCATCAGGGTGCAGCCGCTCGACCAGCCTGCGGTGGAGCTGACGATTCGGTACCGCACGCCGTGTCAGTGACTCGGGCACTGCCCACCAGGCGAGGGGCGTTCAACGTTCTCTCAGCGACAGCCGCGCGCCTGACGACTACGCACGCGCCATGAACGCCCCGCTGTCGGAGTCTCCTCCGGCGCTCACCCGGCAGCAGAAGATGCTCACCCTCGCGGGCACGCTGCTCTCGATGTTCCTCGCGGCGCTCGACCAGACCGTCGTCGCGACCGCCGGCCCCGACATGCAGCGCTCGTTGCACCTCGCGCCCGGCCTCTACACGTGGATCACGACGGCCTATCTCGTCTCGTCGACGGTGCTGGTGCCCGTGTACGGCCGGCTGTCAGACCTCTTCGGCCGCAAGGTGATTCTCGTCGTCGGCGTCGTCATCTTCCTCTCGGCGTCGGCGCTGTGCGGCATCTCGCAGAACGCGTGGCAGCTCATCGCCTTTCGCGCGCTGCAGGGCGTGGGCAGCGCGTCGCTCTTCACCTCGGCGTTCGCGGTGGTGGCCGACCTCTTCCCGCCCTCTGAGCGCGGCCGCTACTCGGGCCTCTTCGGCGCGGTCTTCGGCATCTCGTCGCTCGTCGGCCCCTTGCTCGGCGGCTTCATCACCGACCACTTCGGCTGGCACTGGGTCTTCTTCATCAACCTGCCCATCGGCGCCGTGGCGCTCGCGTTCATCTTGCTGCGCATGCCGCCGCTCAAGCCGAGCTCGGCGCTGCCCCGGCCCTCGGTGGACATCATGGGCGCGGTGCTGCTCGCGGTGGGCACGATTCCCCTGCTCATCGGTGCGTCGCTTGGCCGCTCGGTGCTGCGTGAAGGCGACATCGGCTACCTGTGGACGTCACCGCCCATGCTCGCGATGGGTCTGCTCGCGGTGCTCGGCCTCGTCGGCTTCGTCGCGTGGGAGCTTCGCGTGAAGGACCCGCTCGTCGACCTCTCGCTCTTCAAGACACCGGCCGTGAAGTGGGGCGTGCTCGCGATGTTCGTGCTGGGCGCGGCGTTCCTCACGCCGATGGTGTTCCTCCCCCTCTTCATGGTGAACGTCGTCGGCGTCACGGCCACGCAGTCGGGGCTCACCATCAGCCCGCTGGTGATGGGCATCGTCGCCGGCAACGTGCTCTCGGGTCAGCTCGCGTCGCGCTTCGGCAAGTACAAGCCCTTCATGCTGGTCGCGCTGGTGGTGCTGACGGTCGGCTTCCTGGTGATGGGCTTCACGCTGACGGCGGGCTCCACGCAGGGCGAGGTGACGCTCAAGATGGTGCTGCTGGGGCTGGGCCTCGGGCCGTCGATTCCGCTCTACACGCTCGCCGTTCAGAACGCGGTGCCGCCGCAGCAGATGGGCGTCGCGACCTCGATGACGACGTTCTTCCGCTCGATGGGCTCGACCGTCGGTGTGGCCATCGTGGGCTCGCTCTTCGCGACGACGCTCTCGGAGCAGATGGCGACGCGGCTGGGGAAGGCGACCGAAGGGCTTCCACCGCAGCTCGTGCAGAGCTTCGCGCGCAGGCAGGGCGCGGGTGCTCCCGAAGAAGGTGGGGCCACGGGCATGCGCTTCGACGCCGAGGCGCAGAAGCAGAAGGCACGCGATGGACTCGAAGGCGCACGGCGGCTCGCGTTGAAGGCGCTCGATGGTGAGACGCTCGCGGTGATGGCGGTGAAGTCGAGCCCGCTCGCGGACGACGCGCTCAAGGCCGCCCTCGAGAACGGTGGGCCGGTGGCGCAGTCAAAAGCCCGCGGCGAAGAGACGTGGCTTCGTCTGCAGCAGGCCGCGCAGGACGCCAACCAGTGGACGGCGCTGCTCGAGTCGAACGAGCTGCCACCCGAGGTGAAGAAGGCCGCCCTCGACGTCTCTCCGTCGGAGCTCAAGGACGGCGCAGGCCCCGCGCTCGCGCTGCGGCCGGTGAAGGCCGTCATCGACGCCGAGGCCGAGCGGCTGGGAGCGATGGCCCTCGAGCAGGCCCGCACGAAGGTCGAGCTTCGCTACAACCAGGAGCAGCCGAAGGTGCTCGCCGCCATCGACGCCGTCGGCCTGGCCATCAAGGAGTCGTTCACCGACGCCATCACCCTCGTGTACCGGCTCGCTGCGGTGCTCGCAGTGCTGGCCTTTCTGCTGACGCTGAAGATTCCGCAGCTCGCGCTCCGTGGGCGCATGCCGAGCACGACACCCTCCGAGTGAGCCGAACCTTCCGCTGGGAAACCCGTGACGGCCAGGTGACACCTCGGCGAAGCTCCCGCGACCGACGCCATCGAGTTCGCGATGAGGCGTCACCAACAGCGCATGGACAATCCGCTCGACTTGTCAGGGCCCGCGTTTCTCGTCTTGTTCCTCGCAGCGCTCGCGGGGTCGTTCGTGCTGACGACCATTCTGCGAGGCGCGTTTCGGCCAGCGGGCTCGGGCAACTGGCGGCCTGACGACCCCTACGACATCGCGCTGGTGCGTGGCGGCGCCCAGGCGTTGCTCGAGACGGTCCTGGCGCGGCTCTCTCAACTGGGCCTCGTCGCAGTGAACTCGCACCACACGCCACCCACGCTCGCGCGGAAGGACGAAGCACCGAAGGGTTTGCGACCCGTCGAGCGAGGCGTGCTCGAGGCGGCCGACCAGGGTGTCTCGGTGAACGAGGCGCTGCGACGCCTCGAGGCCGAGGTCGTGCAACGGGAGAGCCGCCTCGAAGCCGAGGGCGCGCTGATGAGCGAAACTGGGTTCTTCACCGCGCGCATCATGAGCGTGACGCCCTCGGCCCTCGTCATTCTCCTCGGGGTCATGAAGGTGTTCGTCGGTCTCTCTCGGGACCGGCCGGTCGGAATCCTCCTGGTGCTCGAGGTCTTCGCAGTGCTCGCCGCTGTTCACTTCTGGCGGACCACGACGCGCACGACGCAGAAGGCGTCTGACGCGCTGCTCGACGCGCAGCGAGACAACGCCGGACTGCGCGACAGCATGGGCACGTCGGCGCTCGAGCGGTGGGGCGCCCATGAAGTGGCGCTGGCGGTGTCGCTGTTTGGTGTGGCGCCGCTGGCGACATCGAACCTCGCGCCCCTCTCGGCAGTGTTCGCGCCCTCGAGCCCGTCTTCGTCCGGTGGCAGTGACTCGGGCTCTTCCTGCAGCTCGTCGTGCGGCTCCTCGTGCGGCGGTGGCTGTGGTGGTGGTTGCGGAGGGTGTGGCTCATGACGGAACGCGCGGCGATGGTTGGGGTGTCGGCTCCAGCCGGGGTGAAGACCTCGCTCGACAAGGCGTGCGCGGTGGTCAGCGGTTCTGGTTGCGGAGGGTGTGGCTCATGACGGAACGCGCGGCGATTGTCGGGTTGTCAGCTCCAGCCGAGGTGAAGGCCTCCCTCGAGAAGGCGTGTACGGCGCTCGAGGCGAGCGGCGGCGTGACGGGCATCGTGCTGTACGGCGGGCTCGCGCGCGGGCGCTACGTGCCGCACCAGAGCGACGTGAACGTGGTGGTGCTGCTGAAGGACGGCGCGCCCTCGACGCTCTCGGCCATCGCGGAGCCGCTGCGCCAGGGCTTCCGCACCATTCGGCTCGAGCCGTTTCTGCTGACCTTCGACGAGGTGGCGCGCAGCGCCGACGTGTTCCCGACGAAGTTCCGCAACATCACCGCGCATCACGTGGTGCTGTCCGGCATCTCGCCGTTCGCGTCGCTCGAGGTCTCGCCCGAGCACCTGCGGCTTCGCGTCGAGCAGGAGCTCCGCAACCTCTCGCTGCGGCTGCGACGGCGGGCTGTCGCTTCGTGGGGGCACCCGGAGCAACTCGAGCGCGCGCTGCACGATGTGCTCTCTGGCGTCACCATCGAACTGCATGCGCTGCTCGAGGTGCTGGGCAAGACGACTCCCGCTGATGACGACGTGCGCGCGGTGCTGGTCGCGAGCGCCGAGGCCGTGAGGATGTCTCCGGCGGGGCTCGAGCTGGCCACGGTGCCGGCGCGGACGGCGGAGCAGACCTCGACGTTGCTCGAAGCGTTGCTCGCCCTGCTCGAGCGGGCCGCCAACGTCGCCGACACGAAGGGTGGCTCTGCCTGACATCGGGTCTGCTCTCGGGAGTCGGGCTCGGGTGGCGTCGGCCGCTCGCCCGCTTCATCACCGAGCGCCGGTGGCTGGGCTTCGTCGAAGTGCTCGCCGAGGACGTGCCCACAGCGGGTCCACTTCCCGCGTCGCTCGCTGCCCTGAAGGACCGGGGCTGCGCGTTTGCGGTGCACTCGGTCTCTGTCTCGCTCGGCAGCGCAGAGGGGCTCGACCAGCGCGCGCTCCAACATCTCGCGACCGTGTGCGAGCGACTGGGCGCGACGGTGGCCTCGGAGCACGTCAGCTTCGTGCGCGCTGGTGGGCTCGAGTCAGGCCACCTGTTGCCGATGCCGTTCACGACCGAGGCAGTGGAGGTGCTGGTCGAGAACGTGAAGCTCGCGAAGGAGACGGTGCCGGTGCCGTTCGCGGTGGAGAACGTGGCGGCGCTGCTGCAGTGGCCAGGCGCGACGTGGAGTGAGCCGGAGTTCGTGCGACGCGTCGTCGAAGGAGCCGACTGCGGGCTGCTGCTCGACGTCTCGAACCTGTACGCGAACGCGCGCAACTTCGGTGGCGATGCCCTCGTGGCGCTGGCCGCGTTTCCGCTCGAGCGCGTGAAGTACCTGCACGTCGCGGGCGGCGTTCAGCGCGGTCGGCTGTACCACGACACCCACGCCCACCCGCTTCCGCTCGAGGTGGTGGCGTTGGTGAAGCGCGTGCGTGCGCTCGGGTGTCAGGCAGGCGTGCTGCTGGAGCGCGATGACCGGTACCCGCCCGAGGAAGAGCTCGATGCAGAGCTTCAAGCGCTGGCAGAAGCGTCGGTGGGAGCGGGCGTCAGCGAGAACACGCCGAGGTCGGTTGAGACCGAGGTGAGCCGTGCAGGGTGATGCACCCGCGAACACGACTCCAACCGCGAACACGACTCCAACCACCTGCACGGTGGTCACACGTGTTCTCGACTGAGCATTCGCACGAGGAACGATGATGACTGACCACTCCTCCCTCGCTGACGCCCAGGCAAAGCTGCTCGCGGCCCTCGTCGATGGAGCCCCGCTGCCCCAGGGGTTCGACACCGACGCCATGAAGGAGCTCTCGGGTTCGCTCTCGCACAAGCGCGCCCGCACGGCAGCTCAGGTCTGGCCGCGGCTCGCCCGCTGCCTGGGGCCCCGCTTTGCCACCATGTTCCAGGAGCACGTCGCGCCTCAGCCCCTCCTTCACCTGCATGGGCCGCTCGTCGATGGGTGGCGCCTGGCCGAGGTTTGCGAGCAACAGCGCGAGCTCGACCTCCCCGCGGCCGAGGAGCTGCTCGAAGTGCGCCTCCACTTCGCCCGGGTCCCCGAGGGCGTCGAGCGCCGCTCGTCACCGCTGCGCTTCGAGTCGGCCCGCGCGTCGAGCGCCGTCACCCGCTCGGTCATGCTGTTCGGCAAGCGCTTCAGCCGACGCACCCAGCGATGAACCCCGACAGAAGGCCATCACCCACCAGCCGACTCGGCTAAGACCGTCGACGCTCATGACCATCGTTCTCGAGTGGCTCAACCTCCTCGTGCGCTGGGTGCACGTCATCGCCGCCATCATGTGGGTCGGTGATTCCTTCCTCTTCATGTGGCTCGACAGTCACCTGACCGCGCCGACGAAGCCTCGCGAAGGCACCGTCGTGGGCGAGCTGTGGATGACGCACTCCGGCGGCTTCTACGAAGTGGTGAAGCGCAAGTCGCTCGCGCAGAACGAGCTGCCCGCGCAGCTCTACTGGTTCAAGTGGGAGAGCTACACGACCTGGCTCTCGGGCTTCGCGCTGCTCAGCGTCGTCTACTACGGCAGCGGCGCTTCGTTCCTCATCGACTCGAGCATCGCCGACCTCACGCGCACGCAGGCCACGCTCATCAGCCTCGGCCTGTTGCCGGCAGCGTTCATTCTCTACGAACTGCTGTGGCTCACGCCGCTCTCGAAAGACAACCGGGCCTTCGGCGTCGTCGGGCTCGCGCTGCTGGCTGGGCTCTCGTACTGGCTCACGCACCTGTTCTCTGGGCGTGGCGCGTTCCTGCAGCTCGGCGCCACCATGGGCACGGTGATGGCCGCGAACGTCTTCTTCCGCATCATTCCCTCACAGCGGCACATGATCGCCGCGACGACGGCCGGCACCCCCGTCGACGTCACCTACGGCCTGCGCGCAAAGGGCCGCTCGGTGCACAACCACTACCTGACGCTGCCGGTGCTCTTCACGATGTTGTCGAACCACTTCCCCTCGACGTACGGCCACGCGCAGGCCTGGGTCGTGGTGGTGGTGCTCTTCGTCTTCGGCGCCTCGCTCAAGTACGTGATGAACTTTCGGGCGAAGACGCACCCGTTCGTGTTCGCGTCGTTCTTCGCTTCGATGGGCGCGTTCGTCTTCATGACGATGCCGACGAAGGAGTCGCTGCCAGGCCTCGAGCAGTACACGTCGGCGAAGCCCGTCTCGTTCGCGACGGTGAACGCCATCGTGCAGTCGCGCTGCGTCTCGTGCCACGCCGCGAAGCCGGGCACCGCGATGTTCACCGCGCCTCCTCAGGGCATCATGCTCGAGACGAAGGAGCAGCTCGCCCAGCACGCCGAGCGCGTCTACCTGCGCGCGGTGGCGACGAAGACGATGCCGCTGGGCAACCTCACCGGCATCACACAGGCCGAGCGCGACCTGCTCGGAGCGTGGATGGCGCAGGGCGCGAACGTCGACGCTCCGGGGCCGGTCGAGCTGCCGGGAGCGCCTTCCGCTCCGACGCCTGCGCCCACGACGCCCGAAGCGAAGGCCGAGGCGCTCTTCACCGGCCTGTGCGCGAGCTGTCATGGCCTCGATGGCCGAGCCGAGACCGACACCGCGAAGGCGCTGACGCCGCACCCGCGCGCGTACGTCGATGCCGAGTGGCAGAAGAGCGTGACCGACGAACAGCTCGCGAAGGTCATCGTCGAAGGAGGCGCCGCGGTCGGGAAGAGCCCACTGATGCCCGCGAACCCCGACCTCGCGTCGCAGCCAGAGGTCGTCCAGGCGCTGGTGAAGCGAGTCCGCTCGTTCGCGCCACCCCGTTGAGGTGTTGTTCTTCTTCGAGGTCGTTCTCTGAGGACAGGCCCGCGACTGAACTGGCGAAGCGCGGTGCCGTGATGGAGGGCTCGTGAAGGTCTGCACCTGGAACATCAATGGCGTGCGCGCGCGTGAGAGCGACGTGTACGAGTTCCTCCGCGAGGAGCAGCCCGACGTGCTGTGCCTGCAGGAGGTGAAGGCGTCAGCGCACCACGTGCCCGTGAGCCTCGCCGGCCACGAGGGATACTGGTCGTACTGGCATGGGAACAAGGGCTACTCAGGCGTCGCGATTCTGGTGCGCAAGGCGTGCTGCCCCGTGCGGCCTCGGTTCACGCACCCGGGCTTCGACCTCGAGCAACGCGTCGTGGTGGCCGAGCTCGGGAAGCTGAGGCTGGCCTCCATCTACGTTCCCAACGGCGGCAAGGACCTGGCGGTGAAGCACACCTTCCTCGAGGCGATGGCTGCGTGGGCGGGTGCGGAGCTGCGCAGTGGACACGACCTGGTCCTGTGCGGCGACCTCAACGTCACGCGCACGGCGAGCGACGTGCATACCTCCGAGCGGAACGACACCCTCATCGGCCAGACGCCGCAGGAGCGCGCGCTCTTCGAGAAGCTGCTCGCGCATCAGCTCACCGACCTCGGGCGGCACTTCGCGCCTGACGACGAGTCCCTGTTCACCTGGTGGGCGCCGTGGAGAGAACACCGCGAGCGGAACATCGGCTGGCGCATCGACTACGTGCTGACGAGCCCGGCGATGTCGGCGCTCGCGAAGACGTGTTCGGCACAACGACAGTACGGCAGCAGCGACCACGGCCCCGTCAGCGCGACGTTCGAGCGGTCACTGTTCGACCCGGCCACCGTCGAGGCCGGCGCAGCGCAGGTGGTCTCGGAGCCCGAAGCGCGCGGCCCGCAGCTCGACCTGTTCGGCAACAAGCTCTGACCCGAACCCGCGCCTTCACCGGCCCGCGCCCGACAGGTCGATCTTCAGCGCGCCGCTCGCGAACTGACCGATGCGATTGACGAGCTTCTCCATCGCAGGACGAACGCTCGCGCCCGTGCGGTTGGCGACCTCTTCGAGCTTCTCGCGGCAGCTCAAATCGGTGCACACGAGCGTGCCGGCGCGCTTGTTTCCATTGACGGTCGCCGTCAGCAGACCGACGCCAGCGCCGCTGACCGACGAGGAGTGACACCACGAGCACATGGCGGGCACCGCCGCCCCCGCGCCGTTGGTGTCGAAGGCGATTCCCGTCGGAGCTCCACCTGGCGTCGCGAAGACGATGAACACCCTGCCGCCGCCCGGGTGTGGCCAGGCGACGTAGTCCTTCACGACGAGGGGAAACGTCAACGTGCCGACGTCGACCGTCTTGCGGTCCTTCGGGCGGAAGGCGTCGAGCAGGGCGTCGGCGGTATCGAGCTTGAACACGGCTCCATCATTTCATCGAGCCGGGCGCTGCGAAAAGCGCGGGGTCGAGTTCAGTGGTCGACGTTGCGCAGGAAATCGGCGACCTCGGCGAACCGCTTGTCGAGGTACGCGCGCACCCCGCCCGTGACGTTCTTCGCGTCGAGCGCGCGCTGCATCGTGCGCAGCCACGCATCGCGCATGGCCACGTTCACGACGACCTTCCCGTGCCGCATGCGCAGCCGCGGGTGGCCACGCGTCTCGAGGTACGTCTGCGGCCCGCCGAGCCAGTAGACGAGGAACGAGCCAAAGTGGTCGCGCGACTCGCGGCTCACCTTGCCCGGAGCGTCGCACCGGTGCAGCGCCGTCAGCTCTGGCTCGTGCGCCTCCATCGCGTCGTAGAAGGCCTCGACCAGCGCTTTCGTTGCGTCGACGCCACCGAGGCGCGCGTAGGGCGGGTCGGCCTCGGTCGGCATGTACGAGCCATCACCTTCGACGCGCAGAGAAGTCATGAGTCGCTCATACCGCAGTGGAACGCCTCGTCCGACGAAGGCACGTCGCTCGAGCCAGCGGGCCTCATCACTCGAATCAGTGGCCGCCTGTGCTAGGTGCCCGGCGCATGCGTGAGGTTCCTTCGGGCGGAGTCGGACGGTGAAGGCGCTGCTCGTGTACGGCCACCCGGCGCTCGCCACCGTGACGCTGCTGCTGGCGTGGCTCGTCTTTCGTGCAGGGTTTCATCAGCGCATTCAGCGGCTGCGTCGGGTGACGGCTCCCGCGGGCAGCCTCGCGCGTCACGTGAAGCTCGGGCCCATCAGCGTCGCACTCTTCATCGCCTCGGCCATCGGCGGGCTGGGCTCGGCCGTCTTCCTGCGTGACATGAAGCCGCTCGCCACCTTCCACGGCATTCTTGGAATCGTCAGCACGCTCGTCTTCGTCGGCCTGTATCTGCTCGGGCGGCAGCTCACCTCGGGCAAGAAGAGCCTCGCCAACGTTCACGGCGTGCTGGGGCTGCTCTCGCTCTTCGCGGCGGGCCTGACCGGCGTGCTGGGCATCTCGCTTCTACCGTGACCACAGGGCGGTGAGGCGCTCCCGCGCTCTGGGCACGGCGTCGAGGTACACGCTCCAGGCCTCGACGAAGCGCTGCTCGACGAGGAGCAGCAGCTCGTCGGTCTCCTTCACCTCGTCGACCGTCTCGAAGGCGATGATGCCCGCGAGGTGTCGGCTCGGCGCCTCGCTGCGCTCCGAGAGTTTCACGGCCTTTGCCAGCGCCCGGCGCACGCCCCGAACCGGAATGCCGAAGGGGTTCGTGCCACGCGCGTTGCGCAGCACGTGGAGCGGCGGGTGCTCGGTGTCACAGAGGCCGAGCGCGACTCGCAGCGTGAAGGTCGGCTCGTCGATGGAGAAGAGGAAGAGCTGGTCGCTCCACAGCGGCGCGGCGCCGACGACCTTCCGCGCAGCGGCCTCGAGCGTGTCGACGTGAAAGGTCGCGCCGTCGAAGAAGAACGTCGCGCGCGGAAGCAACCCGGCCACGTGCTCCACCACGTCACGAACGTCTTCACGCCGCAGCGCCCGCTCGAACAGCAGCGGGTCTGGTTCGAACGAGAGCGTGGTGTCGAAGCGGCCACGACGTGACGCCGGCGTCGCTGGCCCGACTCTGCGTCCCAGGCGCCACTGCTGCTCGAGCACCTCGCCGCCGCGCACCACCTCGATGGAGAACCTGTTCGAGAGCGCGTTCACCACCGCCGCTTCGTCGTGCGCCCTGCCCTTCACCGTGTGCTGGTACGTCAGCTGTTCGACGAGCTGCTCGACGAGCGTGTCGTCGGAGTCCTTCGGTCGCTCGAAGGTGTACCGGTCGCCGTCGTCCGAAATCGAGACGAGCCCATCGAAGGTGATGTCGACGTTCGTCGCGCGCCTCGCGCACACCTCGACGGCGGGACCATTCAGCGCGAGCACGAGCACCTGCTTCGCCTCGACCGGCTTCACGAACATGTCTGGTCGGGT
Organism: Archangium gephyra; assembly: GCA_943370055.1. Taxonomy (GTDB): domain Bacteria; phylum Myxococcota; class Myxococcia; order Myxococcales; family Myxococcaceae; genus Xiheimicrobium; species Xiheimicrobium gephyra_A. Next base: position 44,102 of record CALRPN020000015.1, on the reverse strand, counting down.
GCGCACGGCGTCGAGGCCATCGGCGACGCTGAGCGGTCTCGTGCGGTCGGCCCACGCACGCAGGAAGCCCACCGTCAGCACCACGCCGTGTTCATCGTGCGCGCGTGCGACGAACGCTCGTGCCGTGGCCTGGGTCACGCCGGGCGTCGAGAACGTGACGCCCGCATTCGCTCCGGCCTTCGACTCGATGCGCACCCCGGGCAGCCGATGCTGCAGCGAGGCGAGCTGCTCCTCGGACACGGGACCGGTGAGCTCGAGCCTGGGGTCGACGCCGTCTTCGAACATCGAGACGCAGCCGCGCTTGAAGCCGCAGACCTCGACGCCGATGGCCAGGCACCGCTCGAGCAACTCCATGACCGATACCGTACGTCGTTCAGCAGTCGCGGTTGCACTCCATGCGGCCGTAAGACTCCGATGGCCCTGAGCAGCCCCGCTGATTCAGCAGTCGCGGTTGCACACGACACGCCCATCAGGGCACGTCTTCGGTGCTGCGCCACTCGCGCACACGACCTTGCAGCCCGCGCCTTCGCAGCGGCACTTCGAGTTCTCATTGCACGTCACGGTGCAGGCGCCGTTGCACTTCGCGTGACACTCCGCCGAGTTGTTGCAGGTGACGGTGCTGTCTGCGCCCACGGTGGCGTCGCAGTCGGCGCTGTTGCTGCACGTCACCTTCGTCTTCGAGCCGCCCGTGAAGTTGCACACGGCGCTGTTGGCGCAGGTGACGACGCTGTTCGCGCCCACCGTGCCGTTGCACGTCGCCGTCGTGTCGCACGTCACCGACGACGCCTCGCCAACCGAGACCGCGCAGGTCGCGTTCTGCGAGCAGCTCGACGCACAGCCACTGCCGGTGCACGTCTGCGTGCACGAGCCATTCGTACAGCCACACGCCGCGCTGGTGCAGGCGCAGCCGGTGCCCTGACAGACGGGCGCGACGGCGGTGCCACAGGCGGCGGTGTTCAACAGGAACGAGAGGACGATGAGTGCGGGGGTGGTTCTCATGAGCGTCCCTCTTACGACATCACTTCTGGTGACACGACAGGCACAGCTGGCTCGAGGCCGTCGGCACGCGCAGGAAGAAGCGGTTCGCGGTGCCGTGCGGGTTGTGACACGACGCGCACTCGATGCCGGCCGCTCCAGCCGCAGGAGCACCACCACCTCCCGTGCCGAAGATCTTCACACCCGTCGGCGTCGCGACCCACTCGTTGAGCACCACGTCGACGCCCGAGGTGATGCCGTTGTAGGTCGAAGCGACGTTGTTGTACGGGTACGGCACGCCCACGGGGTGGTTGCCCGTCATGTCGGCGCCCGTCGCGTCGGTGATTCGGTAGGTCGGGTTGTTCAGCTGACCCGCGGCGTTCACATCAGGGCCCGTCATGGTGATGTTGGGGTTCGCCGTCGCGTCGCTCCAGTACAGCGAGCCGATGCTGACGGTGCCGTCGTGGCACGAGAGGCACTTCGCGGTCGAGCCCGTCCACGTGCGCAGGTTCGTCGGGTAGCTCGTACCGCCGGTCGTGCGGCCACCCGCAGCGGCGACGTCGCCCCACGTGTAGTTCGACGCCGACATGCGGTGGTTCCAGAGCAACAGTGACGCCTGGCCCTTGTGCGGCGTGTGACAGAACACGCACAGCCCGTCTTCGGTCTGGCCTGCCGCGACGCGCACGTTGTTCGTGGCGAGCTGGAAGTTGTGCTTCGTGGTGACCATCGTCTGCGCGAACGCTGACGTGCTGCACAGCGCAACGAAGACGACGGCGTGGAGGACGACGCTACTTTCGCTTCTCTTCATGGGACTGCTCCTTGTGTGCCGGCGGGAGGAGCCGGCGGGTTCAACGACATGATGAAAGCGGTGAGCGACCACCGCTGTTCGACTGACAACGACGCTGCGAAGCCGGGCATGGGCGTTCCGTCGAGCCCGGTGCTGATGGCGCGAAACACGTCTTCGGGACGACGGCCGCCTTTGAACCAGTCAGCGCGGTGCAGGTTCGCGGGCGCCACCTTCTTCCCAAGGTGTTTGCCAGAGACGTAGACGAGGCCGGGCGCGGCGGGGCCGTCACCCTTGCCCTGCATGCCGTGGCACACGAAGCACGCGCCACCCGACATGAAGACGCCCTGCCCTTGCGGCGCCAACGACGCGAGGTCGGCAGGCACTGGCGGCAGGTCGACCTTCGCGCCCGGCTTCTCGGTCTTGAAGCGCGGTGAGAACGTCTTCAGGTACGCGATGACGCCCCACACCTCGCGGTCCGAGAGGAACGTGAAGGCCGGCATGCCGACGCCGGGGCGGAAGCCGCGACGAATCGAGCCGAACAAGTCCATGTCCCACGGGAGCGTGCCGAGCGGGGTGCTGCGAATGATGAACTGGCCGGTGGTGAAGTCGCGCGGCGGAATCGCGAGGAACTTTCCTTCGCGGCCCAGGCCGTCACCCTTCTCGCCATGACAGCCCAGACACGCGCCTTTGTAGACGCGCTCTCCGACCTCGAGCAGGTCGCTCGTCGTCGGGGGCTGCGCGGGAACGTCAGGCCACAACGTGACGACGCGCTTCGGCGCTGGAGCTGGCGCTCCGGCGAACGCCGACGACGCGGCGAGCACGACGGCCAGCGCTGCGCGCGTCACTTCTGATGACAGGTTCGGCATAGAGATTCCCGGTTGGTGACGTCGAACTGCCAGAGGAAGCGCGACTGCGCGGCGTGGGGGTTGTGACAAGACGGGCACGAGAACTCGGTGCGGTCCTTCAGTGGGTGCGGGCGGCCACGCAGCGGGTGCGAGTCGCCGTAGACGAAGCCGACGACGACGTGCCGCTCACCGCGCTTCTCGGTGTGGCAGTTGGTGCACAAGTCGTACGCGTGCTTCTTGAGCCAGAAGGGTTGGTCGCTACCGTGCGGGTCGTGACACGTCGTGCAGCGCCCTGCTGCCGCGGGCCCGTGACGAAACGCCTTCGTCGCCATCGCGGCCTTGATGTCGACGTGACAGTTGAAGCACGTCTCCTGAATCGGCCAGCGCACGGCGTACCGGACGGGCGTGCTCGCTTCCTGATGACAGGCCAGACACGCGCCCTGCTGAACCGGCCCGTGCATGATTTTTCGCTGCGTCACCTCGGCGTGGCACGTCGAACAGAACGCGACGGCAGAGCCACCGTCGGGGCGCTCCATCTGGTGACACTGCGCGCAGACGCTCTCGACGTCGGGCCGATGCGCGGTGCCAGGGCCGAAGCCCTGCGCCTCGACTCCCGCCGGCAGGGTGCTCGTCGTCACGTAGCGCGAGAGGACAGCCTCGGCCGTGAGCACACCGCCGTCGTCGGGCGTCGAGGCGCTCACCACGGTGCGACCGGGCGCGAGGGTGAACGTGCAGTGCGCCAGCGTGGCGCCACCGTCGAGGCGAAACCGCGGGCCGACCGAGCAACCACCATCGACCCCCGAGAGCGACAGCGGCCCATCGGTCTCGACGAAGACACGCAGCTGCTCCCGCGTCGTCTGCGCGACAGGCCCCGGCGCGAGAAAGCGCGGAGCCGCCGAGACGACGATGGTGAGCAGCGCCAGCGTCATTTCAGGTTCTCCTGACGCTGGTTGCGGTCGTAGCGGCGCTCGGCGTGACACCCCGGCCAGCACTGCCCACCCGTCGTCGTCTTCTTGTAGTTGAGCAGGAACTCCCAGTTCCCGAAGAAGGTGGTGGTGCGAATGTGCTTCGGGTTCTCGGACGCGTGAACGTCGTGACAGAAGCGGCACGTGCGGCCCTTGTCGGCCTTGTTCACGTGACGGAAGTGCAGGTTCTCGTCGCCGTTGCGGAAGCCGGTGATGCCGCCGCGAATCAGGCGCACACCACCATCACCACCGCTCCACGCGAGGTCGACAGCAGGGTCGGCGTTGCTGACGGGCTTCTCGCCGAGCACCTTCTCCTGCACCAGGCGCGTGTCGTGGCAGCGGAAGCAGATGCCGTAGTCTTCGACCGCCGCCGAGAACGGCGTGTACGGCGCCGGCGGGTACGAGCCCTTCAGCATGCGGAACTCCGAGGTGCCGTGCGGCTCGTGGCAGTCGGGGCAGCGGCCTTCGCGCACGGGGCCGTGACGCATCGTCCCCGCGTCGTGCTGGTCGAGCCACGCCTTCAGGTTCATCAACTCCTTGTCGGGCGCCTGCTGCGGCTTGTCGTGACAGGTGAGGCACACCTTCTCGGGCGGCCAGTCGTGCAGGCGCTTCTCGTGGTCCGACTGGTGCGCGTCGTGACACGAGACGCAGACCTTCGGGTTCTGCTTCGGGTCGAGCGCGCCGTGCTTCGTCGCCGAGGCTTCGTTCTGCGTGCGCTTGCTCGGGTGACAGCGCGTGCACGTCTCGAAGACCGGCTGACGCAGGCGGGCGTGGTTGTCGCTGCCGTGCGGGTCGTGACACTCGAGGCACAGGCCTTCACTCACCGGCGGGTGCAGCACCTTCAGCGAGTCGCGCGTCGAGTGGCACTGCGCGCAGAGGAACTTGCCGTCGGCGGCGAGGTCGAACGTGTGCTTCGTCTCGGAGGTCGAGACGTGACAGCCGAAGCAGAGGCCGGCCTTCACCGGGGGGTGAATGATCTGCTTCTTCGCCCACGCGTCGGCGTGACAGGCGCGGCAGTCGTCACCCGGCCCGGCGGGCGCAGCCTTCGACGGGCCAGCGGCCATCGCGGCGTTCGCGACGAGCCAGCCCACCACGCACCAGCGCGCGCAGGTCGTCATTTGCGGTGACAGCCCAGACACAGTTCGCTCCGTTCCTTCGGCAGGCGCAGGAAATAGGTGTTCGTGGTGCCGTGCGGGTCGTGGCACGAGATGCACTCGACGCCCGAGGTGCCGCGCAGCACGTCGAAGCCCGAGGTGTCGCTCACCAGCTTGAGGCCCTTCACGCGGGGGTCAGAGACCCACTCCAGCGTGTCGATGGGCTCCGCGCGGGGACCGAAGCCTCTGTACTCCGAGCCCGTTCCATCGAGCGGGTACGGCACCGAGACGGGGTGGTTGCCCATCACCTCGTTCGTCCACGACTGTGGCGAGAAGAGCGCAGGCCCGTTGCGGCCACTGCGAAAGGCATCGGTCGACGCGATGGGGTCGGTCTTCAGCGTGCCCGACGAGGCGCGCAGCACGATGTTGATGCTCGAGACGGTGCCGTCGTGACACGACAGACAGCGCATGGTGCTGCCCGCCCAGCGCATCGCGAGCGGCGGCCCCGATGGGTCGGCCCGAACGTCGAGCGCGGCCGAGCGTCCCGCATTCCGCGGGTCCCAGCCTGGCCCGCGCTTCGGCCACTCGAGCCGGTTGGGCACGTGACACATCATGCACAGGTCGGTGCCTTCGCTCGGCGGCCGGCCCATGGGCCCGTAGAAGTTGTGCGGCGACGCGTCGATGCGAGACGGGGCGCTGCGCTTCGCCATGGCGAGCGTCGGTTGCTGCGAGAGCGCGAGCGCGCTCACCATGGCGAGGAGCGCGTTCATGGGTTGGGTGGCCGGTAGACGGACTTGTCGCCGTCCATCGCCTCGTCTTTGTCGTGGCAGCCGGCGAAGCAGTAGTAGTCACCAGACGGCGTGCGGCCCCAGCGCGGGCGCAGGGGAGAGTCGCCGTACCAGGGGTCGTTGCCCTTGCCCGGGGGGAAGCGGCGCACCGTCGGCGCGAAGTTCACCAGGTGCGACGGCGTGCCCGCGGGCAGGTTGCGATAGTCGGTGTTCGGCGCGGCGACGTTGCTGTGAACGTTGTTGTGGCACTCGTGACAGCTGGCGTTCGTGCGGTCGACGAGGTGCACCTGGTGCAGGTTGCCGCGGCCCGCGCCGACGCCGCCGGCCTGGAAGAAGTTGCTGCGATTGCCGCGCAGGCGCGCCTCGTCGTGACAGAGGAAGCAGAGCGCGAAGTTGTTCTGGTTGTAGCCGCCGAAGGGCGGAGCGTTCGCGCCCGTCGCAGTGCTGTAGTTCGCGCGCAGCATGCGGGTGTTGGCCGAGCCGTGCGGTCCCTTGGGGCTCGCGTTGCTGTTGCGCGCACTGCCCGGCACGTTCGCCGTCGCTTCGCTGTTGTGGCAGTCGGTGCACAGCACCGTCGAGAAGCGCGTGAGGCGGTTGCCCTGCCAGTCGAGCCCGCGCAGCTGGCCGTCGGGCGCGTCGAGCACGTTGTTCAGGTACGTCGACGTGTTGCGGCCCGGGCCCGCGACGGGGTGAAACGCGTCGTTCGTCGTCTGGAACTCGAGGCGCTTGTTGCTGCCCGACGGAGGCCGCGTCGCCGCCGGCGGAATCATCGTGGCGAACGAATCGCCGTGGCAGCGGAAGCAGATTTCGTACTGCTGAACGTTGGTGCTCGCGTTGTCGACGACGACCGCGCCGGACAACGAGATGCCCTTCATGCCCTCGTGCACGTTGCCGGGCAGCGCCTGCACCTGATGGGGGTTGTGACAGTCGGCGCACTCGACGTGCTTGTTGGTGTTCACCACCGTCTCGGGCTCGGGCACCTTCGCGGTGAACACGGGCTGGTGCTCATCGGTCTTCAGCGCGAAGGGGTGACTCACGGCCTTGGTCGACTCGGTCTGAATGTCGGGCGCTGCACGGCCACGAGACGCGTCGACGCCGGTGCCGCCCGAGCGGTGACACGAGAAGCAGACGTTCTCTTCGTTCCACGGCAGCGGCGCGCCTGACAGGTTCTGCGTGGTGAGCAGCTTCGTCGGGCCCTGACCGTTGTGCGGCTTGTGACAGGCGAGGCAACCGAGGTCGCCGACGGTCTGCGCTCCACTCGCCGGGTAGGCCGCGAGCGACGCCTCGTGCCGGCTGCCAACCCAGCCCTGCTTCGGGTGGCAGGTGATGCAGAGCGCGCCGCGCAGGTTCGACTTCACCAGGAACTTCGTCGTGGCGAGGTGCGGGTCGTGACACGAGGTGCACTGCACCTGGTCCTTCACGGCGGTGGTGCCGTGTTTCAGCTCGACCGCGTCTCCATTGGGCGGCGCGACGATTTCGGGGTCGCTCGCCGGAATCGGCAACGAGATGGGGTGGTCGTTGCGCAGGTCGGTGCCGAGGTTGCGTGGCCCGGCTGGCATCGTGGTGACGCCGCCCTGCATCGCGACGGTCGCAGGCCGGGTGGCGTCGAGGTTGAGCAACGAGCCGATGGCGAGCGCACCGTCGTGACAGGACAGACACAGGCGGCTCGCACCCGACGGACGGTTCGGCGGCGCCTCGAGCGTGGTGGAGCCGTACAGCGTGTAGATGGTTCCATTGGCCTGGTAGCCGAGGTCGCGGTTCCAGATGGCGCGCGACTGCGCAGCCCCGTGGGGGATGTGGCAGAAGACACAGACCTGCGTCTCGCTCTGCGCGCGCACGGTGTTCGCGGTCATCGGCGCCGAGAGGTTGTGGCGCGTGTTGCGCACGTCGGCCGTCTGCGAGACGAGCACGAGGCCAAAGAGGAGCGCGCTCATCGCGACCCCTCCGCGCTCGGCGTGACAGGCTTCGTCACCACGGTGGAGACCGGCTCGACGACGAAGACCTGCACCCGCGCGTTCCACGTGTCAGCGACGTAGAGGCGCCCTTCCGAGTCCGACGTGAGGCCAGACGGCAGCCAGAACTTCCCGTCCGTCACGCCACTGCCACCGAAAGCACCGACCAGCTCACCCTTCGCGTCGAACCCCTGCACCACGTCAGCGGAGCCTTCGACGACCCAGAGCGTGCCCTTCGCGTCGACGGCGAGTCCCTTCGCGCGAGGCATGTCTCCCGGCGAATCACCGAGCCCACCGAGCGACTCGACGAAAGCGAGCCGCTCGTCGAAGTGCTGCACGCGGAAGTTCATGCTGTCGGCGACGAAGAGATGACCGCGTGCGTCGACCGTGAGGTGCGTGGGAAAGTTGAACGCGCCCGGCTGCTCGCCGCGTTCACCGAGCGTCGTGGGCTCGGCGCCCGACAACGAGATGACGTGCACGCGATGCTGCCCTGCGTCGACGACGAAGAGGCGCTCGCGCACGGTGTCGACCGCGAGCCCCGTCGGCCGCGTGAACGTGGGCAGCTTCCATCGCAGCGCCTGCTTCTCGCCTGACGACGGGTCGAAGCCGTGGAGCGTGCCATCAGCAACCACGAGCAGGCCGCTCACGAAGACGGCGGCCAGCGGAGCCGAGAGCCCTTCTTTCAGCTCGAGGTGGCGATTCTCTGCAGGCAGATAGACACGCACCAGCCGCGTGCCCGGGTCCGTCACGGCGACACGCCCGTCACCCGAGACCGCGACGCCGAACGGCCGATACAGCGCGTGCGTCGCCTCGGTGCCGGTGAGCCATGCCCAGAAGCGCGAGAACACGCTCTGCTCGATGCCGAGGTTCGCAGGCAGCTCGAGGGAGCCGACGAAGCGCACCTGCTGATTGCCCGCCTTCAACCACGTCGGGTCATCAGCCTTGCGCTCTCCGACGCGACGCACGGGCACGCTCGCGCAGCCCGAGGCGAGCATGACGGCGACGGCGATGGCAGCGAGGCGGTGCATGGTCAGAAGTCGAAGGGGCGGGCGAGGGAGAGGCGAACGAGGTGCTGCGTGGTGACGAAGCCCTGGGTGTCGTTGCGCACGACGTTCCACGAGAGCGATGAGGTGAAGCGGCCGAAGCGCGCGGTGACGCCGACGTTGCCGGTGATGGTGGTGAGCGGCAGGTTGCTGTCGAGCACCGTCCACCCCGCCAGCCCGCCCGCGTGCGCGTCGAGCCACGGCACGACTGGCACCATCACGTTCGCCGAGAGCTGCGTCACTTCACGCGCGGTGAGCGGTGGCCCGAGGCTGAAAGGCGACGCGGGAATGACCGAGGAGCCGCGCAGGTGGCGCAGGTCGATGTTGCCGGTACCGCGCCCCAGCGTCGTCTGAGCGCCGCCGCCGATGGTGAAGGCCTGCTCGCGCAGCGTCGCGATGCCGCCGCTGAGCAGGTCGATGTAGTCGCGGTACCCGTCGTCGTAGCCGATGAGCGTGTACACCTCGGAGCGCGCTCCGATTCGCACGCGCCCCGTGCCCTTTGCGTGGTGCTCGGTGCGATTGCCGCCGCGGCCCATGGGCGCACGCACGAGCGCGATGCGGTAGTCGGCGGTTGCGTCGAAGCGCTCGAAGCCCACCGTCGAGATGGAGGCGCCACTGTCGACGCTCGCCATCCACCCATCCGTCAGGCCCACGCAGTTCGCGCAGTGCTGCGCCATCGCTCCCGCGAAGACGCCGGGCCGCACGGGGCCGAAGACGCGGCCGTAGCCGACCCGCGCCGCGCCACCCGCCGTCGAGCCAACCTTCGTCGTCGCCGTCGTCGTCGCGAAGCCCACGTCGCCCGTCGCCGAGACCCCGAACTCATGCTGCTCGAAGGGCTGCCATGACCCACCGATGGTGGCTCCGCCCTGCGTGCCAGAGGCGTTGTCGAAGCGCACGTCACTGAGCCGGCCCGTCGCGTCGGTGAAGAAGCGCGGCGTCCACCGCTGCTGGTGCGCGAACCGAACGTTGCGCTCGACCATCGACGACGCGGCGCCGGGCAGCGGCACGATGAGGTTGCTGCGGTCGACGCTCTCGGCCATCAGCGTGGTGGAGTGCTTCGGCGAGGTCCACGAGGTGAGCAGGTTCACGCCCAGCCACTCGCCGACGACGGTCCGGTTCTCCTGCAGCACGCGAACGGTGGCCGTCACCTGGTGCGTGTTGAGCTGCTTGTAGAGCGACGCAGTGAGTGAGCGGCGCACGTCGGCCAGCGGCCTGGTGGTGCCGATGCCCGTGAAGTTGAGCTGCTCGACGTCGAGGCGCAGCCCGGGCGCCCAGGCGAAGGGCTCGAGGTGAACGTTGGCTCCGAAGGCGAGGGCTTCACGGCCTCCGAGCGTCGCCACGGACTGCGGGCCGCCATCGGTGAGTGTTCCACGAACATAGAGACGCAGCGGCAGCGCGCGCCGGGGGAACAACCCCACCGCGAGGTCGAGCGTCGCCGAGCGGCCCGAGATCAGCGCGCCGGCGTCGCCGAAGCCGTTCATGTTCATGCCCTCGAAGCCCGCGCTCAGCAGCACCGCGTTCGGGCCGAAGGGCGTGCCCGCGTAGTGCAAGCCGAGGTTCTCTGAGATGAGCAGTGAGCGGACCGACTGGGTGGAGCCGTTCGGCGTGGTGGCCTCGAGCGTCTGCGCCTGGCCCTCAGCGGACACGTTGCCGAACACACCGGCCTGCGCCACCGAAGCCATCAGCACGCTGCTCACCACTCGCCACACGACTTCAGGCTCCCGAGGGCGGTGGCGCGGTGCTGTCGCCGGCCGAGGTGTTCACCAGCTCGTAGACCTCGACGCGAAAGTTGAGGCCGTTGGTGACGTAGATGCGGTTCTTCGAGTCGATGGCGATGCCGGCCGGGTTCGAGAGGAAGCCCGACGAGTCGCCGCGCCCGCCGAAGAAGAGCAGCAGCTTGCCGTCGCGGTTGAAGATTTGAACGACCGAGAAGAACGAGTCGACGACGTAGACGTTGCCGAACGAGTCGGTGGCCACGCCCTTGGGTTTGTCGAACTGACCGAACTGGTCGCCGCGCTCGCCGAACTGCCGCACGAAGGCGCCGTCGGCCGCGAGCTCCTGCACGCGTGCGTTCATGGTGTCGGCGACGAGCAGGTTTCCCGACGAGGTGACGTTCACGAAGGTGGGGAAGAAGAGCTCGCCCGGCCCGTCGCCCTTCTTGCCGAGCGCGGCCTGGTGCTCGCCCGTCGACAGCTTGTACGCGTGCACCGCGTGGGTGCCGCCGGTGGGCGTCGAGGTGTCGGTGACGTAGAGCAGGTCGTGGTTCACATCGACGCTGATGCCGACCGGGCGCTCGCAGTCAGAGAGGTCGATGCGGCGCAGCGGCACGCCGAGGCGCGTGAAGTTGATGGCGGCCTTGAGCTGCGGCACCACCACCCACGGGCGGTCAGCCTCGAGCGCGATGCCGACGGGCACGCCGCCCAGCGCCTCTTTCGAGATGGTCTGCACCGTGCCCTTCTCGACCTCGAACAGGAACACCTGCGCGAGCGCCTGGTCGGTCACCACGACCAGGTCGCCCGCCGGCGTCACCGCGACACCCACCGGATGAAACAGCTGCGTCGGGGCTTCGGCGCCCGAGAGTCTGCGGAAGAACTTCGCCGCGCCCGACTCGAAATCCGCTGGGCCGCTGAGCGACTTCACGAAGCGAATGCGCTCGGTCGCGGGCGGCCCCGGCCACGCGATGTTCGCGCGCGCGGTGACGCAGCCCGTTGCCAGTGAGGCGATGATGGTCAGAACCCAACGGCTCATGACCTGGCTCAGTTCAAGGCGTGTGCCCCATGAGGGGGCGAGCGCGACGCAGAAGGTGCATCGGTCGGGTGGTGGGCGAAAATCGTTCAGTCCACACGGCGTGGATCAGCGCAGAAGGTGCATCGTCAGCCGCGACCCATGTCGTCAGGTCGACCTGACACATCGAGCCACGGCGTCTGATCTTCAAGACAGGCCTCAACGCTCAACCCCACGGGGTGCCTGCGATAGGGTGACTGCGTGTTCTCGCGTTCGCGGGAGCCACGGAGTGATTCGCCGATGCTCGACTTCAGAAACCGCCGAACCGAGAAGCTGTCGTCTCCCATTCTGAGGCTCGACACCGAAGGGGCGATTCATCACATCTCGTGGACGGTGCGCGTCGTCGGTGGCCCCGACCAGGGTAAGGGCCTCGAGGTGACTCGCCCCATCGTCGTCGGCGGTGGAGAGGGCGTCGACCTGCGCCTCACCGACACGGCGGTCTCAGGGCAGCACGTGCAGCTCGAGCCGAGACCCGACGGGGTGTTCGTGAAGGACCTGGGCTCGACGAACGGCACGCTCATCGGAGGCGCTCGTATCGAGAGCGCCATCGTCGAGAGCCAGGCCGTCATCGCCATCGGGCGCACGATGTTGTCACTCACCATGTCGGACGAGCGTGAAGAGGCCATCGACGGGCCGACCGAGCTCGAAGGGCTGGTGGGTGGCAGCGCGGTGATGCGGCGGCTGTTCGGGCTCATCGAGAAGCTGGCGCCGAGCGAGACGCCGGTGCTGCTGCTGGGCGAGACGGGTACGGGCAAAGATGGGCTCGCGCGCGCGATTCATCAGCGGTCGACGCGGCGCAAGGCTCCGTTCGTGGTCGTCGATTGTGGAGCCATCGCTCCACAGCTCGTCGAGAGCGAGCTGTTCGGGCATGCACGCGGCGCGTTCAGTGGAGCCATCGCCGACCGGCCCGGCGCGTTCGTCGAGGCCGAGGGTGGGACGCTGTTCCTCGATGAGATTGGAGAGCTGCCTCTCGAGCTGCAGCCGAGGCTGTTGCGCGCGCTCGAGGCCCGGCAGGTGAAACGGCTCGGAGAAGACCGGCCACGCGCGGTCGACGTGCGCGTCATCGCGGCGACACATCGTTCGTTGCAGGCCGAGGTGCAGGCGGGGCGGTTTCGGCGCGACCTGTACTTCCGGCTCGCGGTCGCGGCGCTGCGGGTTCCTCCGCTGCGTGAGCGGCGTGACGACATTCCCCAGCTCGTGCGTGCACTGCTCGTGCAGCTCGGCCGCGAGTCCTTCGAGCTGAGCGGAGACCTCATCTCGCGGCTCTCGTCGTACGACTGGCCAGGCAACGTGCGTGAGCTGCGCAACGTCGTCGCGCGTGCGGTGGTGAGTGACGAGGTGTCGCTCGAGCACGTCCTGAATCCTGCGCCGGCGTCGGCTCCCGCAGCGCCCGCGCTCGTGCCTCCCCCGCCCGCCCTCGAGGTGCCGTTCAAAGAAGCGAAGGAGCGCATCGTCGAGCGCTTCACGCGCGAGTACCTCACCGCGCTCGAGCACAAACACGGCGGCAACGTGACGCAGATGGCGAAGGCGTCGGGGCTGGCGCGTACGTACCTGCATGACCTGCTCGCGAAGCACGGCATGCGCGGCGGAGAGAATTAGAGTCGCGGGCTCCATGCCCAGGCCCCCGACCCTCAGTGAGCTTCGTTGGGACGTTCGTGAGCTGCAGAAGAAGTTGAAGAAGCTCGGCGTGACGCCGCCACCGCCGAAGGGCGCGAAGCCGATCGCCGACATCATGAAGCCGGGGAAGTTCTACGTGGCGCAGAACGCGCTCGCGCCGTCGGCCACGTACCTCGCGCAACTGCAGGCGGTGGTCGACGCACAGGAGACCCGTTGGACGCCCGAGGCGTATCTGCACAACGTGATGGCGGCAGCGCTCGCGGTGGCTCCTGCGTCGGAGCAGCTCGAACGTCCACACGGTCATGTGGCCGCGCGACCGGTCATCGACAATCACGGCTATCTCGCGCTGGCGCTGCTCGCCGCCGAGCACGTGTCGAAGCGGGTGCCGGCGGCTGAGCGCGCGCGCTTTGGGCGGTGGGTGGAGCTGGGTCGGCGGGTCGCGCAGAAGCAGGAGCTGCGCGCGAGTGATGAAGCCCTGCTCGATGCAGAGCTGCCGTACGAGCGGTTGCCGTCACGCGCGCTGTCGCGGGTCTTCACCGCGAAGACGCCGACGCTGCTGGTGGCACAGGGCGTGGGTCTCGAAGCGGAGCAAGCCGAGGCGCACAACGTCGCGGGCAAAGGAGCGCGCGAGGCGTGTGCACGTGCAGTCGAAGTGCTCGCGACGTCGGCGAAGCAGTTCCTCACCGCGCTCGATGCGTTGATTCTGCTCGAAGACGCGAAGCTGAAGCTTGGTGACGTGAGCGTGAAGCCTTCGGCGACGGTGGTCGCGAGCCGCTGGCGCGGTGCTGAGAAGGGCAAGGGCTCACACTGGTTGGTCGAGCTCGAGAATCGGAACTTCGCGCTGCTGTGGAAGGTGAAAGGGAAGTGGCGACTCGTCGAAGGCGGGAGGGACGAGGTGCTCGCGTCGGTTCCTGATGCGCACTTCAAGGCCGCGACGCAGGCGCTGCTCGGGTGAGGTCGCACGAGCGCGAATTTCGCCACCGCGGCGGTGGTTGAAGTTGTGCTCGTCCCGCGCACGATGGTCGCGGGCGCCGAAGAGCGCTCCGACGGGATCACCGAATGATCCCCTCGCGAACGATTCCCGTCACCGGCGCGTTCAGTTTGCCCAGCACCACGAGCACTGCATCACCGCGAACGACCCGCTTCGCCGAAAGTTCTCCAGTCACGACGTAGATCGACCTCGTGTCGCGACCGAGCCGCAGAACTCCGTCGACGATGAGATCGCCCTCGATGAGCAGATACTCGGCGGCTCCTTTCGCGCGTTCGCGCTTCGCGACATCGAAGCTGCGCAAGCGCAGGCCACCCGCTGCAACCTCCACGCGCCGTGCGTAGCCCGTGAACCACCGTCCTTTGGCGCGGCGATCGGCCTGACCGGGGGTGAGCGTGGAACCGGTACGGCGAGTGACCGCCGGTGCGTCGGGGCGCACGACCAGATCGATCCACTTCGAGGTGAGTTCGGCGAATCGAAGCGCCTCAGCTCCCTTTCGCTCGAGAATGACCTCTCGCTTGCGCCGCAGCTGCACCTTGTGGAGTTTTGACACTCCGCGCGAGCGGCGGAGGAGCGTGTCGACGCGCTCGAGGACGGCGGCCACGGTCGGTTGCATGCCGCATCATGTACCGCAGCGCGATCAGGGTTCGAGTCGGAACGCCGACGAGTCAGCTCGTCGCCTGTGGCTCGCGTGCCGAAGACCGTCTGCGCATCACGAGCACCCCGAGCGCGAGCAGAAGCGGCAGTGGCGAACTGGTCGTGCAACCGCATCCCGTCGGCGGTTCCATCGAATCTGCGGATCCACCGGCGGCAGCGGATCCACCGGCGGCAGCGGATCCACCGGCGACAGCGGCCCCTCCAGCGAGTGCAGATCCACCGGCGACTGCGGATCCACCGGCGATTGCGGATCCACCTGCGACTGCGGATCCACCGGCGACTGCGGATCCACCTGCGGCTGGGGATCCACCAGCGGCAGCGGATCCACCGGCGGCAGCGGATCCACCAGCGATTCCGCCACCGGCACTTCCGCCACCGGCACTTCCGCCACCGGCTCCACCTGCATCAGGCATCGACACGCACTGACCCGACGCGTTGCACGACCCGACCGCGCACGTGCCACACGACGTTCCGCACTGATCAACTCCGCACTGCCGCCCGCTGCAGAAGTTCACCGGAGCCTGATTCGTCGGCGTGCCATTCAACAACGAGCGTGTCAGCCCGAGCCCGAGCGACGCTCCCGTGCAGAACTCGCCCATCGTCGTGAACCCCTCGAGGAAGCTCGAGTACGGAGCCATCGCCTGCGCCGCCGTGTACCAACTGAACGAGCCGAGCGGATTGAGCGAGTAGAGGTAGCACGGCCCCATGTCGAGCCCGCCGCCGTACAACGCGAGCGTGTCGTAGTTCGCGTCGCGAAGGTGTTCTTCCGGAGACTTCGTGTTGCCGGGGGACACGAGCAGGCACGCTCCGAACGAAGACGTCGGAAAGGCCGCGGCCTGCTGCCGCCCGCGGTCCGTCATCTGCACGAGGTCGTAGTACGCGTCCTGGTTGTCCTCCGCCGGCGCGCTCGCGTTCATGTACGTGCCCATGTCCATCCACGAGCCCCAGCCATCGAACAGGTTGCAGTAGATGGAGTCCGCTGCGCGCTCGGCCACCGTCGTGCCATTCGCGATGCGAGCAATCTCCCGAAACGGCCGGCGCGCGAAGAACGTGCGAGCGTTCTGCGTCATGCCGAGCACGATGAGCCCGCCGCCGCGCATGCGCCAATAGACGCCGCCGAGCCAGAACGCGACGAACTCACGCTCTTCATCGGTGAGTGACGGGTACGGCAACACCGGCCGCGTTCGCGAACGCGCCCCCAGACACTGCTGCTGCACCAGCGCTCTCGCCGTGCCCGCCACGATGACCTGCGTGACATGCGCGTCGATGGCGTCGAGTTCGGACAGTAACTGCGTGACGTCGGAGCGCAGCGCGGGCCCTCGGGTCGCGTCGAAGCACGACGCATCGCTCGTCAGCCGCGAGATGACCGACTGAAGCGCCGCGCGAGCTGTGGCGACGCGAGCGCTCTGCGACGGCCGCACCTTCCACAACACACGCCGCATCGTCGGCACCCAATCAGCGGGCAACATTCCTTCAGGAACCGGTACGCGAGCGAGCCCCGCACCTGCGAGTCCAAGCTGCTGCTCGAGCGTGTTCGTGCGCGCATCGACGTACGAGTTGAGCTGCGACTGGCTCAGCCCCGAAGGAATCGTGCTCGCCGAGACGAACCGCTCGGGCTCTTCCAGCTCGAGACACGTCGCGAGGTTCGTCGCGCTCAGGCTCTGCCGAATCGTCGTCTCGTACTGCTGACAGGTCGTCGACGCTCCGGCTGCGAGGAACGAGGTCGCTGGCGCTACGAACGTCGCGCTCGTCGAACAGAACACCGGCGCCGGCCACGTCATCGGCGCCGTGCCCGCATCGAGCGTGCGCAGAAATTGAGCCTTCATCTCTGGCGCGAACCAGAGCGTCACCGTCGGCGTCGTTGCGCCCTGCGGCCCCGCCTGCAACGGCTCGAACGTCGACGGCAGCTGCACCCATGCCGGCATCGCCGAGTTCAGCGCCGTCACCTTCTGCGCGGTGAGCGTGACGTTCTGCGGAAGGCCCGCATCGAACTCGAATGGGAGACGACGCTGCGCCGAGGCGGTGACGCCGGCCAGGACCACGAGAAGACAGAGCAGGTTCCGCATGGCGTGGCGCGTCCACCACAGTGTGTGGTGCTGATCCACCACCTTGGCCCACGTGTGACCGTCATTCGAGGCACGGTGCGTTGGCATGACTCGTGGTCTGATGCGGCTCCGCATGACCTTCCCCCGCCTCTGTCTCGCGCTCGTTGCGCTGGGTCCGCTCGTGGCCCACGCGCAGCAACAGTGCAGCGCTCCACCCGGTCCACGGCCTGCGCCGACCGACATCGTCTCTGACACGCGCGTGCTTCGCCGTATCGCGCTCACGCTCGAAGGCACGACGCCCGACATCGCCGAGCTCGAAGCGCTGGCAGCAGAGGCCTCGGCCGAAGCCCGCCAATCACTCATCCAGCAGGCCATCGATCGCCGGCTGCAGTCGCCGGCCTTCTACGACCAGATGATCCGCTTCGGGCACGAGTGGATCAGCATCGGCACGTACACGAAGGGCGCGCAGGGCGACGCGTACCAGGGCGACATGGCGGGCCACCTGTTCCGCTGCAACGCGGGCACCGCGCACGCAAACGCGTACTTCATCAACGACGACCCCGACGCGAACATGCAGAACGTCTGCAAGAACCTGGACCGCAACGGCGCAGCGAAGACGCAGCCCACGGTGCAGGTCGAGCCGTGGTGGGCGCCTGGCTCGATGGTCACGGTCGTCGGAGTCGCCGCGACCTCGACGGCCGCCACCGTTCCCGGGCCGAACAACACGACGCTCGACTGCGGGCGCGCGAACGGCGGCTACTACGACCCGTCGGTGCCTGATGGCTGCGGCTGCGGGCCGAACCTCGTGTGGTGCGCTCCGCTGAGCGGGCTCGGCGCGGGCAGCGTCTACGACCTCTACGGCTCCCAACGTCGTCACCCGTTCGAAGAGCCCGCGCGTCTGCTGGGTCACCTCGCGTGGCACGACCGCGACTTGTCCGACCTCGTGCTCGGCAACTACTCCGTCGGCACCAACTGGCTGCGTCATCTCTATGTTCGTCACGGACGACAGCACGGCAGCACCGCGACCGACGCGAACACCACGTGGTGGAAGCCCGCCGCCGACACGAGCGCCAGAGACCCGCGCCACCCCGACCCGAACGACCCGCAGGCCTGGCGTGAGTTCGTCGTCGAAGACCTGAACCCGTTCTTCCTCTCGCTCACCAACAAGCAGGCCGGTGGCGGGCTCGGCCGCACCTACCACTACGACCCGCGCACCACGACGATGCCTCCCGAAGGGCTGCCCTCGGCCGGCGTGCTGACGATGATGGGCCCGAACTCGTCGTGGCCGCGTGAACGTGTTCGCGCCGCGCGCTTCCTCGAGGTCTTCGCGTGCTCGGCGTTCTCTCCGCCCGCGGCCGGCAGCACCTTCCCGCCGTATCAGAACGACCCCGCGACGGGCGGCACCTGTCTGCACTGCCACACCACGCTCGACCCCGCGGCCATCTTCTTCAAGCGCTGGGACTTCGACCCGGCCGCCTCGTACTACGTGCCGTGGCCGTTCCTCGGAGGCATCGGGCGCTACCGCATCAGCGCCGCGTGGATCAGCGGCCGTTACCCATACTCCGCCGCCGACGGCAGCCCCGGCTTCCGCTGGAAGAACGCCTTCGTTCCCAACACGGTGATGACGCCGGTGACGCCCGAGCAGGTGACGGCGAACCCCGAGGCGGTGCTGCTCGACACGATGCCGCAGAACTACTCGCTGCTCGGAGAGTCGGGCGACGGCACCATGGGCCCGCTCGGCTTCGGGAAGATTCTCGTCAGCTCGGGAGCGTTCGACCGCTGCGCCGTGAGAAAGCTGTACGCGCGCATCGTGGGCCGTGACCTGCACCCTGCCGACGAGCGCCCGTACATCGACGCGCTGGTGAAGCAGTTCGTGAACGACGGCCGCAAGGTGAGGCCGTTCATTCGCTACCTGATGACGCAGACCGAGTTCCGGAGGGGCCTCTGATGAACGCGCGCCTGCTCTGCTTCCTCTCGCTCGCGGCCTGCACCGGCAACATCGGCTCGTCGACGAACCCGAACGCCTTCCCCACCGACGGCGGGCTGCTGGCCGATGGAGGCTGCGCTCCCGTCAGCCGCAACGACGAGATGCGCCTCGCGCTCGCCGGAGCCTGTGCTGGCTGTCACGTCGCCGGCTCGAAGCCGTACTGGGCGTCACTCACCGCGTTCGAAGGCCTCGTCTACGACCCGAAGTACGTCGTGCGCGGAGACCCCGACAACAGCCTCTTGCTCAAGCTCTTCAAGGCCAACGCGCCCGGCTCGTTCACGCAGATGCCGCCCGGTGAAACCTACGAAGCGATGCTCATGCGCGGCGCCGCGACCGTCACCATCGCCGACCTCGAGCAGTGGATTCGCGAGTTGCCGCCCCAAGGCAGCGTCATCGCCGAGCCGATTCCCGAGCGCTTCACCGTGCGACGCCTGACCGCCGAAGAGATGGTCGTCTCGGCGATGGCGCAGCTCGGGCTCACGCTCGAAGACTTCATCGACACCTCGAACATGAACTGGCGCCAGCAGGAGTACACCGTCAACGGCGGCAAGTTCTTCATCTGGCCGAAGGACTGGGCGCCCGGCATCTCGCGCCAATACGTCTCTGACTCGCGCACCGTCGAACGCTACGAGGCGCTGGGCGGCATGGCGGCGCTCGACAACCGCGGGAAGGACATCGCGCTCGGGCCCGCGGCCGTGCAGACGCTCGTGCAGATGTCGCAGGCGTGGTGCAAACGTGCCATCGAGAAGCCGGGCAACGCCGCGGTGCTCCGATACGTGACCCTCGCCGACAAGAGCGCCACGAAGGCGGCCGACATCAAGAAGAACATCGCCGCGCTGCACCTGCGCATGCTGGCCGAGCCCGCGACTGACGACACCGTCGAGGCGCTCTACACGAAGGTCTACCTTCCCCTCGAAGTGACGAACACGAAGGCCGCCTGGACGGCCGTGTGCGCGAGCTTCATGCGTCACCCTCAGTGGCTGAGCTTCTGAAGAGGCCCCATGCGAAATTCCTCACGACGACAGCTGCTCAAGTGGTCTCTCGGCGCTTCTCAGCTCGCGCTGCTCGAGCGCTTCAACCTGCTCGGCTCGTCCCGCGCGCACGCCCAGACGATGGACACGCCGACGCGCCTGGTCGTGCTCTACGTGCCCGGAGGCTTCCGCCCGCAGTACGCGTTCTGGCCTGGCACCGACGCGCAGGTCGAACAGAACGTGCCCGACCCGGGCAGCTTCGCGGGTGAGCCGACGTTCTTCCGCGCGAGCGACTTGATGGACCTCGCTCCGGGAGATGGGCGGTTTCCGGCGCTGCGCGTGTGGCGCTCGTGGAATCCCGCGATGCCACAGCAGCGACACGGCACACCGTACACGCCGTCGATGTACGGCTACGTGAACTGGGCGCTGCACGAGAACGTGGCCATCGCGCACGGCATCGACCAGGGCACGGCCGACCACGCGAGCGCCTTCGTCTCGGCGATGTGCGGCGTGCCGAGCCCCGACTTCCGCGCGCCGGCGCTGCACTCGGTCGTCGCCAACCACTTCTTCGCGCAGACGAAGGAGCAGCGCCCCCTGCCCTTCGTCACCATCACCAGCGAACGTGGACTCCCTCAGGCGACGGGGCTCCCTTCACACGCGGCACCGGTGCGCGTGCCCAGCATCGAGGCGCTGAAACCCCAACTGTCGACGAAGCCAGCCGACAACCCCTGGTGGGCGGGGCTCGAGGCGCGCACCGCGAAGCCCGAGCTCAACTTCGATGGCTCTCCCAACGGCTCGATGATTCAGACGACGCCGCTCGAGGACTACACGCTCGGCGTGCCTGGCGCGTTCAAGGGCAAGTCGTCGGTCAAGACCGACGCGTTCCTCGAGCAACTGCACGGCTCACTGCGCAGCGTCTCTCGAGTGCTGGCCGCCGACGTCGTCACGGTGCTCGAGCGCACCAAGGGCATCGACGCGCTGACGACGACACGGCCTGCGTATCTCTCGGGCTACCTGAACTCGGCGTTCAGCTACACGTTCGGGCTCGCGAACTTCCACATGACCGGGCTCGAGCCGCGCTTCGACATGGCGCTGCGATTGCTCAAGGCCGACCTCGCGACGGCGGTGCACGTCTCGATGGGCCTCGACTTCGACACGCACAGCGGGCTTGGCCACGGCTTCTCGTGCGCGCACGGCCGCAACATGTTCGACCTGGTCGCGCGCTTCCTCGGAGAGCTCAAGAGCACGCCGCTGCCGAACAAGCCCGGCAAGACGCTGCTCGACGACACGCTGGTGGTGATGATGAGTGAGTTCGGTCGCTCGTGGGCCGGCAAGAGCGCCAGTGGCTACAACCTGCCCGACGACCACCACCCGTTCACCTCCGTCATGTTCGCGGGAGGCAACGTCGCCAACAACCGCATGGTGGGCACCTACGACACGCGCGGGTTCGGACTGCCGACCGACATCATCGAAGAGAATGAGCAGCCGAGCCGGCGCGTGCCGCGTGCCGCTGACGTGACGACGACGGCGCTGAGAATCATGGGGCTCGGCTTTCACGACTTCTTCATTCCAGGCGGGTTCGGCGAAATCGTGGGCCTGCGGAAGAACGCCTGACCCAAAGGTGCGCGACCGTCGGAGCTTGTGTAGATCGAACGCATGCCCGCTCCAGTGAACGGCTCCGGCCGCACGCCTCAGGTTCCGCAGACCACGCCCTCCACCACGCCCAACACGCCTACGGCGCCGAGCACGACGCCTGCGCAGCCGGGGTGGACGCCTGCGGTTCGTGACGGCAACGGCCGCTCGACGCCTTCACTGCTCAACCAGCGCTTCGCCGGAGACGGCCAGCTCGGGCAGGTGCTCGGTGGCGGCGCGGCGCTCGGGCCCGGTGCGAAGGGCGACGGCGTGAAGAAGTTCCAGCAGGCGATGAGCGACATGGGCTTCGCGGTGGCTGGCTCGGCCGACGGCAGCTTCGGCCCGCAGACGGCGAAGGCCGTGCGGAACTTTCAGGTGAACGCGTCGAAGATGTTCCCCGACGTGAAGCCCACGGGCAGCATCGACGCCGCCACGTTGCGCGCGCTCGACCAGCTCTCGCCGGCGCCCGGCCAGCAGGGCCAGACGAAGAACATTCCTTCGCCGTTCTACGACGGCAAGCCGGTGCGCGTGGTGGTGCTGAAGGACGAGCACCGCACGTTCCTCTTCGACAAGAACGGCAAGGTCGAGAGCATCTTCCAGAACGCCGTGGGCGCGAAGGCGACCTCGACGGACGAAGGCCTCAAGAAGGTGACGACGAAGCTCGATGAGCGCGCGTCACTCGAGGCGGGCCAGCGGCTGTGGGGTGGGCCGGTCTTCGGGCCGCGCATGCTCGACCTGTCGTGGGCCGACGGCCGTCGCTCGGGTGAAGAGCTGCACGGCACCAGCGCTCCGAAGCAGCTCGGTGAAGACGTGAGCCACGGCTGCGTGCGCCACGCGAACACCGACATCGTGAAGCTCTACGACGCGCTGTCGGTGGGTGACCAGGTCGCCATCGTCAGCGGCCTCAAAGACGCGCACCTGCGCTGAGCGGAGTGGCCGGCACCAACCGGCGCAACCACCAGATGAAGAGCGGCGCTCCCACGAGCTCGAGCGCCGTGAAGAAGATGAAGGGCGCGGGTGGCAAGCCCACCTGCAGCATGGCGAGCGCGCGGCCGAGGCCACCGACGCCAATCACCACCCAGAGCCAGATGATGAACGTCGCGCGCCGGTCGAGCTGACGCAGGCCCCACATCATCAGCAGGCCCAGCCCCAGCCAGACGCCGCCGAAGAAGCGCAGGTTGCTGTCGAGCACGCGATGCGCGGGTGACGAGAGGTCGAGCTGCGGCGCGAGCAGCGAGGTGCCGAAGAGCAGCTCCACCGCACCGGTCACCAGGGGCACCAGGGTCAACACCGCCATCAAGCCCACGAAGAGGCGCCGGGAGTTCATGCTCGAACCCTATCTGAGCACTGCTAAGATGTCAGCATGACCTACCACCACGGAGCGTTGTTCGAGTCGCTGCTCGACGCCGCGGGAGCCGTACTGGAAGCCGACGGGCTCGAGGCGTTGTCCCTCCGGGAGGTCGCGCGTCGAGCGGGCGTCAGCACCGCGGCGCCGTACCATCACTTCGCCGACAAGCAGGCGCTGCTGGTCGCGCTCGCCATCGACGGCTTCGACGACCTCGAGGCAGCGCTCAGCCGCGCGACGAAGCGGGCCGCCACGGCTCGGGCACGGCTCCAGGCAGTCGCCGATGGCTATCTGCGGTTCGCGAAGCAGCGCCCAGCGCTCTACCAGCTCATGTTCTCGCCGCTGCTCGCAGAGGCTCGTGGCGCCGGGCCATTGTTCGAGGCGAGCCAGCGCGCGCTCTCGGTGCTTCGAGGTGCCGTGCTCTCGGGGAACAAGGGCGCCGATGGCGTCGACGTGTTGCTCGCCTGGGCGCTCGGGCATGGCGTCGCGTCGCTGGTCGAGCTCGGGCTCTTCGACGGCCCGTCGCTTGGGGCACCGAAGAAGGTCGACGCGCTGGTGATGGATCGGCTCGTGCGATTCCTGTCAGCCGGCGTGCGGAACCCGCCCCGGAAGTGACACTCGTTCCCCGGAATGGTCGAAGCGCACGCGTTGGGCACCTGCACATCACCGCGCGGCCGCAACGTGATGATTGGCGAGGGCGTGAACCGCTGTGGTGCGTTGTTGCCGCGAACGCGCGCCCGCAACCGCGCGAATCGCTGCCGTGCGAGAGACAGGTGCATGCGCTCCAGCAGCGTCGCCGACCGGCACGACGACTCCACGACGAACCCCTGCCGGGTGGAAGAGAGAGGTGTATGCGCTGCAACAGCGCAGGTCGTGTAGCGGGTGTTCCCCGGAGCGCTGGGTCTCGTGCGCTCCGAGCTCTCGGCTGCGCCCGATCGTGGCGGCGTCGCTGAAGACGCGTAGCTGCTGCAGGTCGCCGACCGGCACGAAGACTCCCGCGAATCGCTGCCGGATGCGAGACAGGTGCATGCGCTGCAACAGCGTCGCCGACCGGCACGACGACTCCCGCGCGAATCGCTGCCGGATGCGAAAGACAGGTGCATGCGCCGCAACAGCGTCGCCGGCCGGCACGACGACTCCCGCGCGAACCGCTGCCGGGTGAGGTGCATTCGCGGCAGCAGCGTCGACTCGACTCACCGTTTGGAAGCGACGACCTGCACACCACCGAGCGGGCGCAGCGTGATGACCGGCTCGGGCGTGAACTGCTGCCCGGGCACGAGCGAGAGATGCATGCGCTGCAACAGCGTCGCGAGCACGAGCGTGGCCTCGACCATCGCGAACGTGTCTCCGATGCACTTTCGCTGGCCCATGCTGAACGGCAGGTACGCGCCCTTCACCGGCTGTGGCGCATCAGCGGCGAAGCGCTCTGGGTCGAAAGCCTCGGGGTCTCTCCAGTACTTCGGGTGCCGGTGCAGCGCGTAGGTGCAGATGAAGACGATGCTCTCTTTGGGCAACGTGACGCCATCGACGACCTCCGTCTCCACCACGCGGCGCGCGAGCGACCACACCGGCGGGTACAAGCGCATCGACTCCTTCAGCACCATCGCCGTGTAGGTGAGCTTCGGCACGTCACTCATGGTGGGCACGCGGCCGCCGAGCACGTCGTTCAGCTCCTTCACGAGGCGCTGCTCCACCTGCGGTGACTTCCCGAGCAGCACCATCGTCCACGCGAGCGCGTTCGCCGTCGTCTCGTGGCCCGCGAGGAAGATGGTCATCACCTCGTCGCGCAGCTGCTCGTCGCTCATGCCTTCGCCGGTCTCGGGGTCGCGCGCCTCCATGAGCATCGCGAGCAGGTCGTTCTTCGGGCCCGAGCCGTCGCGTCGCGAGGCAATCATTCCCATCACCACGCGGTCGAGCTGCGCGAGCGCCTTCTGGAAGCTGCGGTTGCGCGGCGTCGGCACCCACTCGGGGAAACCGAACGGGTGCAGCGTGCGGTGAATGAGGTGCTCGAGCGCGACCGTGATGGCCTGGCCGATTTCACTCGCTGACGAAGTGACGTCGCTCGAGAGCAGCGTCTCGCCGACCAGCCGCAGCGTCACGCGCATGAACTCGTTCGCGACGTCGAAGGGCTTTCCGGGCTGCCACGCGTTCACCATGTCGGTGGTGGCGGTCGTCATCATCTCGCCGAAGGCCAGCATGCGCTCCCGATGGAACGCGGGCTGCGCGATGCGGCGCTGGCGCTTCCAGAACTCGCCTTCGCTGGTGACGAGCCCGTTGCCGAGCACCTTGCGCAACATCTCGTAGCCGCGCGTCTGCTTCACGTAGTTGCGGGAGTTCGTGACGAGCACGTGCTCGACCAGCTTCGGGTCGCTGATGATGAAGGCCTCCACGAGCGGCAGCGGCAGGCCCACGATGGGGCCGTGCTCGAGCGTGGCGCGCTCCATCACCCGCAGCGGGTTCTTCTGCAGGTCGGGCAACACCCCGAGCACTGGCACGCCTGGAAGTGACTGCATGGGGAACGGAGTCGACATCGAAGCGGGGGCTGGTGTCACGTTCATGCGAGGCATAATATGAGTCCGCGCTCACATATTCGACTCGCTTTCGGGAATCCCCACCGCCATGACGCCTCAGCCCACTGAATTCGTTCGCAAACTGCCGACCCAGGCGCGCGCACAACACACAGTGAACGCGATTCTCCGAGCGACCGCTCACATTCTCAAGACGAAGGGCTACGCGGAGTGCAGCACCAACGCGGTGGCCAAGAAGGCGGGCGTCTCCATCGGCTCGCTGTACCAGTACTTCCCCTCGAAGGAGGCGCTCATCACGGCGCTGGCCGAGGAGCACGCGCAGAAGGCGCGCGACCTGCTGCTCGAGAGCATCGCGGCGGCTGCGGCCCAACCCCGCTCGGTCGAAGAGATGGTGCGCGCGTACATCGAGGCGATGGTGCGACTGCACGCCGACGACCCCGAGCTGCACCGCGTGTTGATGGAGCAGCTGCCCGGCATTCGCGTGGGTGTGCTCGCGATGCAGCGCGCGTCGAATCAAACAGCCGGTCTCGTGCGCGCGTGGCTCGAGGCGCACCGGTCGCAGCTGCGTGAGCTCGACGTCGAGGTCGCGACCTACGTGCTCATCACGAGCGTCGAAGCCGTGACCCACCTGCGCTTGATGGACCGGCCGGCCCAGCTCGACACCAGCATGCTGGTCGACGAGTTGAGCGAGCTGGTGTTGCGGTACCTCGGCATCGCACCATCGAAGAAGGGAAGGAGCCGCGCCTGATGCCCGCGCTCGACGAGGCCTCGAGGTTCTGCTGTGGAGCCCCGCCATGACAGCGACGGTGTTGTTCCTCGTGTTCACGGCCGCGGCCCCTCTCGACGCAGGAGTGACCCTCACGCCCGCCGAGCTGTTCGCGCGCACGTCAGGCTCGGTCGTCGTGGTGCGAGCAGGTGACCGGCTGGGCAGTGGCGTCGTGGTCGGCAAGGGCCTGGTCGTCACCAACGAGCACGTCATGAACGGGCTCTCGTCGTGCGCCGTCACCATCGGCGGCCGGCTCGTGAATGCAACGGTGAGGTCTTCGAACGCGTCGCACGACCTCGCGCTGTTGTCGCTCGAGACCGGTGACGCTCAGCCCGTGCCGCTGCGACGTTCGACGGACCTGGTCGTGGGCGAGCGCGTGTACGCCATCGGCAGTCCCCGCGGGTTCGAGCGCACGCTGAGCGAGGGGCTCGTGTCAGGCCTGCGTCCCGAGAAGCAGGGGCGCGTCGTGCAGACCTCGGCGGCCATCTCTCCGGGCTCGAGCGGCGGCGGGCTCTTCGACACGTCGGGCCGGCTCGTCGGCATCACCACCTGGCAGCGCCTCGACGGGCAGAACCTCAACTTCGCGAACCCCGCCGAGTGGGTCGAGCTGCTGCTCAAGGCGCCCGCTGCCCGGCAGGGGCCGCCCGCTCCCGTGCGCAAACAGCACATCGTCTGGGAGGGCGTCTCAGCAGACATGGTGGCGCTGATTCGTCGCCTGGCCGAGCAGCAGCAGTACGTCTCGCACGTCGCGTTCACGCCGGCCGGCGGCTGGGTGCTGACGTACGCGCAGAACGCGTTCGAGGCCGTCGAGGTGCCACCGGGCTTTCTGACTGAATACAAAGCGGCCTCGGCACAGGGCCGGACCCTGCGCGGCGCCTCGTTCTCAGAGAAGGGCTGGGCCTTCTTCACCGACACCAACGGCTACACCTGGGAGGGTCTCTCGCAGCCGTGCGTCGAGGCGCTGAAGCAGGCGAACGCCGCCGGAGAGCGGCTCACCTCGCTCGCGGTCAGCGGTGACCAGGCGGTGCTGATTCGCGGAACGAATGGCTGGTGGGCCACCGGTTGGTCTGAAGCGCTCGAGAGCAGCATCACCAGTGCGCACGACGCTGGCGAGACCATCGACCTGCTGACGATGCGCGCTGACGGTGTGTGGGTGATGATTCGCAACGGCGGCAAGGCGTGGACCTACTCCACGGGCACCCCGCCCTCGCTCGTCGAGGAGCTCGAGCGGGAGTGGAAAGCCGGTCGCGCCATCACCGACGTCGCCCTCGTGCCTGGCGGCGGGTGGGTGCTGCTGTCGATCTAGCCCCCCGAGCGCGGGGCATCAGGGCGGAGCCGCGGTGATGCTGCCGTCGGGCGCGACGGAGAGCGTGATGGTCGAGGGAGGCGTGGCTCCGGCGGCGGTGAGCAGACTCGCGACGACCGAGACGACATGCTGCTCGACCGCCCGCTTGAGCGGACGCGCTCCATACCGTGGGTCGAAGCCGAGCTGAGCGACGCGCTCGACGACGGCGTCACTCCACGTGACCTTCACGCCGCGCCTGGCGAGGCCCTCTCGACCCAGCGCGCGCTCCACCACCCGTGAGGCGATGAGCGCGATCTCCTTCGGCGTGAGCGGGTGGTACGCCACGAGCTGGTCCAGGCGGTTGATCAACTCGGGCCGGAAGAACTGCGACGCCGCGGCGAGGTAGTGCGTGCGCAGGTCCCTCGTCGCGTCACCGAAGCCGAACGACTTGCCCGAGCTCTCGGCGCCGAGGTTGCTCGTCAGCAGCACCACCGTGTTGCGGAAACTGACCGTGCGCCCGTGGGCGTCGGTGAGCCGGCCCTCGCCGAGCAACTGGAGCAACAGGTCGTGCACGCTCGAGTCCGCCTTCTCGACCTCGTCGAGCAACACGACGCCGAACGGCTGCTCACGCACCTTCGCCGTCAGCGACCCCTGCGCTGCGCCCGCCGCGATGAGCCGCCACGCGCTGCCCGGGGCCGCGTACTCAGCCATGTCGATGCGCGTGAGGCGCTTCTCGTCACCGAAGAGATAGTGCGCCAGCGAGAGCGCCGACTCCGTCTTGCCCACGCCCGTCGGGCCCAGCAGCAGATACGCGCCGAGCGGACGAGAAGGGTCGCAGAGCCCGGTCTTGAGCGTCACGACGAGGTTGCGCAGCAGCACCATCGCCTCGTGCTGACCGACGACGCGCTGCCCCAACTTCGCCAACACCTGCTCGGGGTCGAGCTTGATGGACGGGTCGATGAGCTCGCGCGGATAGCCGGTGCGCGCCACGAACGCTGACGTCACGGCATCTCCGTCGACGGTCGAGACCTTGCCACCAGCAGGCGCACGGGCCGCAGCGCGCAGCAGGTCGACCGCAGCGCCAGGAACACCGCCCGCTTCGCCGAAGCGCTCGACGAGGTCGATGGCGCGGTCGAGGGCCTGGTCGGTGATGGTGACGCGCCGCTGCTTCGCGAGCCGCTTCGATGACGACGCGAGCGCCAGCTTCCCCTCGAGGGCACCGAGCGGCCTCACCGCGAGACTGCGAAACGCGCGCACGAAGGCGCCATGCGTGCGCTCGGCACGCGCGATGTCTTCAGCGGTCGCCTCGATGACGACGCGAAGCTCTCCCGCCTCGATGGAGGGGAGCAGCTGCTGCGCGATGTCGAGCCCCGAGTCACCGCGACCCGTGCCGGCGTTCAACAACTCCGAGAGCGAGTCGACGTGCAGCACCGACGGCTCGCTGCGCAGCGAGCCCACCATGCGCCGAACCCGGTCCTGCCACTCGCCGAGGTAGCGCATGCCCGCGACGATTCTGGCGCCGCTCGTCGAGTACACCTCGACGCCCACGAGGGGCGAGCCCTTCGGAGCGTCAGCCACCCGATGCACCAGCTCGTGAACGAGGGTCGTCTTGCCGACGAGCTGTGGGCCGACCAGCAGCACGCTGCCCCGGCCCGAGCCGCAGAGCGTGTCAGCGAGCAGCTGCACCTCAGCGTCTCGCTGAAACGCGCGCTCGATGGTGCCGGCATCCTTCTCGTCGGAGAGCCGCCGACACGCCTCCGAGAGCCCGGGCGGAAGCGGTCTGCGACGCTTCGTCTGCTTCTCGCGCTTCGCCTTCTCCTTGCGCACCTCGGCGCGTTGGTCGAAGCGCGTATCGACGGTGAGCGTTCGAACGGTCTCTTCACCCGAGTAGCTCACCTCGAGCAGCCGAGGCAGCGGCGCCAGGTGCAGCTCGTGACGAATGAACTCCTCGGCGAAGCCCTCGAAGTCGGCGAGGTCCGACAGCACGTGCTCGAGGTTGAGCCGCGGCACCATGAGGCGAACGGGACCCTTCTTCTTCTCGCCGACGCCCTCCGGTCGCACGAGCACGCTGAAGCGCATCGGCACCTGCAGCAGCCGGCCACGCTGCATCGCCCTCACCTGCAGGTCGACGCGGCGCAGGGTGAACTCTCCGAGCGCGCTCAGGTGGCGAAGCTGGCCCCGGTCGAGCAGCCGCCGGCACACGGTCGTGAGGTCGGCGTACACGTCATTCATCGTCTCGCCGAAGGAGGCGAGGTGTGGCGCGCCGAGGACGTGGGCCGAGTAGCCAACCTTCGGGAAGCGGCGCACAAAGACGTTGAAGGTGCGGGTCTCCATCACGCCCTTCCCTTCGCCCGCAGACACGCCGCGAGATGACGGCGCTGCTCGGCCAGACGCAGCCCGGTCGCGCGAAAGACGCCCTCCGACTTCCAGCCGCGCTCGAGCACCAGCACCGGGAACCGCTCTGCGCGCACCTCGCCGCCACGACGTCGTGCCTCACGCTCCGCGGCCAGCTCGGCTTCCCACGAGGCCAGCCGCGAACGCGTCGTCTCTTCGGAGCCGTCTCCTTCTCCATCGAGTGGCACGCAGCGCACGAGCGCACGCCGAACGATGCCGTCGTCTGCCTGAACGTCGACGCGCCCGTAGCCGAACCACGACGAGAGCAGCGTGCGGACGCCCGCGCCCTTGAAGACGAGCGCGCGACGACGGGGCTGCGACGGAGCTTCGGTCTGCCACCCCTCGAGGTCCTCGAAGAGCTGAAGGGCCGGCGTGAGCGGCAGCGTCTGGGCGAACGTCGCCAACGCCTCGGGCGCGGGAGTTCCCACGACGTCGAGCAACAGCGTCACCGTCTCTTCACGCGCGCTCTCGGCGAGCTGCACCTTCAGCACCTCGAGCTCGTCGAAAATGGCCGCGAGCTTCGGCGCCGACGAGCCGACCGCCGCTTCTTCATTCACCGTGTACATGACGCCCGACACGTCGACGGTGGGGCGGTTGTGCTTTGGCGTTCTCCACGTGCGGTTCTCGATCTGCCGTGGAGCGTCGACGCGCTCATCGTACACCTCGGGGTCGAGCGGGCCTTCGACGAGCTCCTCGAGGTCGGTCGACAGCTGCTCGAGCTCGGCGAGCACCAGCGCGCGCGAAGGAACCTGGTCGCCTGCATCGAGCGCCTGCCGACGGGCGATACGCAGCGCGCGTGCAGCGGGAGAGCCGAGCAAGCCCGTGAGTTCGTCCGTGAGCCGCCGGCCGGTGGCGCGAAGGCGGGGCAGCGTCCACTCCGCGGGTGCGTCGACGGGCACCGTTGGCGGTGGCGCGAGCAGCTTCACCGACAGCGCCGCCTCATCACCACGCCGCAGCATCTCGATGAGCGCGAGCTCCTCGACGTCGCGGCGCACGAGGTGATGCGCGAGCGGCACGGCGAGCTGTCGCTCCAACGCGCGCTTGAGCGGGCGGGCGCCGTACCGCGGGTCGAAGGCCTGGTCGACGAGCAGCTCGAGCAACTCCGGCTCGACGTCGACGAGCACGTTGCCGCGCTGAAGCCCGCGTCGCCGCAGCAGCGAACCGAGCGCGTGCTCCACCACCAACCGCAGCGCCGGCTTGTCGAGCGAACGGAACGGCACCACGCGGTCGAGCCGGTTGAAGAGCTCGGGCCGGAAGAAGGCCTTCGCCGCCGAGAGGTAGTGCTGGCTGGCGGCCTGAACGTCGCCGCGCGCGAAGCCCGTCTGCGTCGCCGCCTCGCGCACACCGAGGTTGCTCGTCATCACCACCACGCAGTTGCGCCCATCGGCCGTGCGGCCCGTCGAGTCGCTGAGCCGCCCTTCACCGAGGAACTGCAGCAGCGCGTCGAACACCCGCGGGTGCGCCTTCTCGATTTCGTCGAACAGCACCACGCAGAAGGGCTGCGTGCGCAGCGCGGTGATGAGCTCGCCCTGGGCGCCGCCGGCGGAGCCGATGAGTCGTTCGATGGAGCCCGGGTCAGCCAGCTCGGACATGTCGAAGCGCACGAGCCGCTCGGAGGAGCCGAAGAGCGTGCGAGCCAGCGCCTTCGCCGTCTCCGTCTTCCCGACGCCCGTGGGACCGATGAAGAGGTAGTTCGCGAGCGGCTTCTCTGGGTCCTGCACCGAGAGCTGAAGCGAGAGCACCGCGTCGGTGACGGCCTCGATGGCTTCGGGCTGGCCGGCCACCTGCGACGAGAGCTCGCTCGAAATCTCAGCGCGTGACTTCGGGGTCGCGCCACCCAACACGAAGTCTGGCAGGCCCGTCTCACGACGCACGGCCTCGAACACGTCCTTCGCGCGATAGCGCCGCACCCTGTCTTCCACCGTGCCCGGGCCAGCGAGCACCTGCTGCACCAGGCGAACGGCACGACCCGGCAACGAGCGGCCCGCGAAGAATCGGCCGGACAGCTCGAGCGCGAGCTGCATCACATCGGGCGCGAGCCGGGGCGTCACACCGCTCGACTGTTGCTCGAGCTCGCGTACGGCAGCGAGCAGTACTGGCAGCGTCTCGCGCTCCGACATGGGCGGCACCTGCACGACGTCGAAGAGCGCGGCGAACGAGGGCGCCTCTTCACGAAGCCGCTCGAAGCGCTCGGGCGTGCACTCTCCGACGATGGTGAGCTCACGGCGGGCGAGCTGTGGCTCGAGGTACATCGCGAGGTGCGTGTCGCCCTTCGCGTGCCGGCCGGCGAAGACGAGCGAGGTGAGGTCGTCGACGAAGAGCACGTCGCCCGTCTCGACCAGCTCGGTGCACAGCTCTCTCGCGCGCGCCTCCCACTGGCCGACGTACGACATGCCCGCGATGAACTGATTCCCGTCGATGCGCCAGACATCGCGCCGCGTGGTGACGGTGCGCTCGACGAGCCTGCGCGTCACCTCGTGCACGATGGCCGTCTTCCCCACGCCGCCGGCACCGACGAGCACGACGCCTGCGCCTGAGCGCTTCTCGAGCGTCTCGACGACGGCGTTCACGATGGCTTCCCGGCCACGCGCGCGGCCGAGCTCTCCGTCACGCGCCTGATGCGAGAGGTTGCGGCCAATCTGTCTCAGCGTTCTCACCGCGAGGCGGGCCCTCGCGCGGCGCTGCTCACGGTCCTCCGCCGTCTCGGCGACCTCGGGCTGCTCCTTCGAGTCGCGCTTCACCCGCCGTTTGCGCATGCGCAGCGGCACGGAGTGGCGGGGCAGAATCGTCGGCGCGTCGGTGTCGACCTCGAGCACGTCGAGGCGCTGGTCGTGCGCGCAGCACCACTCGTCGAGCTGCTCCACGCGCTTCTCGAGGCACCAGGTTCGCAACCGCTGCGCGAGGCCTTCGTCGAGGTCGGCGGGCGTCGCGATGGCGAACGCGAGCTCCTTCGCCTTCGTGGGCGTGGCCACCCAGAACTCGTCGTCGGGCCACTTCTCGAGCAGCACCGGCACGCGCCCCTTCAACGTGTACGAGCGGCCATCGGTCTGGTCGCGCGCGACGGTGTCGACGTTCACGTGTTTGATGCGCACGTGCGGTGCCATCTGCCAGCGCCACGCCTGGCCCACCGCTTCGTGCTCGAAGCCCAGCATCACCATCAGCGTGAGGTCGTCGCGAAGCTCACTGAGGCTCGGGCCCTCGGCCTTGATGGAGGGCCAGTGCGGCAGCCAGCAGCGCGCGAAGTGCGGACCCGAGCGCTCGATGACGAGCGGGAGCTTCAGCTCCATGACGTCGCCTCCTGCCCGAAGACGATGTGGCGCACGTACGCCGAGAGCACGGGACCCAGCTCGAAGTCGCCGGCGACGCGGTGCTCGGTGTCGGTGCGCAGGTCGCGGAGCAGACCGAACTCCTGGCCCTTGCGCGTCGGCCACACGCGACGAATCTCCTTCGCCGGCAGCGTCGCCTCGAGCGCCTCACCCTGCCCGAGGTCGGTGACGTTGCCCGGAGTGAAGCGCACCTTCACCTCGAACGTCTCTCCCTCGGCGTAGACGCGGTGCAGGCCGTGCTCCGCGGCAAGCAGCAGCGGCACCGACGGGCCGAACACCTTGAGCGCCAGCGCCTGCCCGCCCGACTCGAAGTTCGTCTCCTTCCACTCGTACAGCTCGACGGGCGGCGGCGCCTCGAGGCGGTTCTTGAGCTTCTGCACCTGCCGCATCGCCTCGTCCTGCGAGCCACCGTGTTTGTCGCGGTACACCTTCGCCGCGGCGCCGAGGCCCTGTTGCTGGAGCGTGCGCTCGACTTCATCGGCCGAGGTCGACTTGCGCGACGGCGGCGGAGCCCCTCGCTGAACGCCCTTCTCGACGAGCGCGAGCTGCACGAAACGCAGGCCACGAGCTGCCGCCCAGGCCTGATACCCGTTGCGCAACCACCTCGCCCACGAGAGCGCGCCCCTGCCCGGAACCAGCGTGACGGTGCCGACGTCGGCAGGCGGCAAGCGGCTGGCGTACAGCGTCTCGGGCAACGGCTCGAACGAGGTCCGCGCGCTCTCGAGTGATGCCTCGAGATCCTGAACCGAGCGGGCCTCCTTCGTCGCCCACGCCTCGAACGCGAGCTCTTCGACGGCCTCGACCTGCGCGCGCACCTTCGTGAAGGCCTCGTCGAGCTCGCGCGTGATGCCTGCCTTGCGGGCCTGAGAATCGGCGAGCTCGCGATCGGACCAATAGGAGGACTGCTTCGAGAGGCGCTCGAAGAGCCTGAAGTCGTCGTGCAGCTGACGCATGAGCGGCGAGTGATGCCAGGCGCGCACTTCGGCGCGAAGCTCGGCCGCGCGCTCGCAGACCGCCAGCAACTCGGTGCGGGTCGCGACGTCGACGCCCTTCACCACGGGCTGGAGTGCGAACGAGAGCACCGGCTCCGAGAGCGAGACCTCAAGGCGGCTGCTCGACGGCGGCGGGTGTGACGCGAGGTGCGCCGCTGCAGGAACGACGAGGTGACGCTCGAGCGCGCGTTTGAGTGGGCGGGCGCCGTACTTCGGCTCATGGCCCCAGCTCGCGAGCGCGGCCTTGGCGTCGTCGTCAATGGAGAGCGAGACGCCCAGCCGCTGGAAGCCGCCACGCGCGCTGACCTTCGCGAGTTCGCGCTCGACGATGTGCCCGAGGTGCGCTCGCGTCAGCGGCGCGAAGACGACGACGTCGTCGATGCGGTTGAAGAGCTCGGGGCGGAAGAAGCGGCGAATCTCGGAGAGATAGTGCGCGCGGACGTCGGCGGCGTTGGACTCGTCTCCGAAGCCCACGCGAGGCCGCTGCGTCTGAGCGCCGAGGTTCGACGTCATGACGATGATGGTGCTGCGGAAGTCGGCGGTGCGGCCGCGCCCGTCGGTGAGGCGCCCTTCACCCAGGACCGAGAGGAGCGCGTCGAACACCGCGGGGTGCGCCTTCTCGATTTCGTCGAGCAGCACGACCGAGAACGGCTGACGTCGCACCGCGCTCGAGAGGAAACCTTCGGACTCGGTGTCGCCGATGAGCCGGAACAGCGCGTCGGGCCCCGAGAACTCGCCCATGTCGAGCCGCACCATGCGGTCCTTCGAGCCGAACACGCGCTCGGCGAGGGCTTTGGTCAGCTCGGTCTTACCGACGCCGGTGGGTCCCGCGAAGAGCAGCGTCGCCACCGGCCTCGCAGGGTCGGTGAGGTTGGCCTTCACCACTGACACGACCTGCGCGACGCGCGCGACGGCGTCACCCTGGCCCTTCACCCGAACGCCGAGGAACTCGCGCACGTCTTCGAGGCGCAGCGGCAGGTCGTCGCGGAGCAACTCCTCGGGCACGCCACTCTCGATGGAGAATCGGCGCGTCACCTCGTTGCGCGTGAGCGTCGCGCCATCATCGAGCGCGTCGAGCAACCGGCGAAGGAAGGAGATGGTGCTGCCCAGCGCAGACCCGTACGGACGGAACCGGCGCACGAGCGAGCGCACCTCGGTGAGGGCGGCGGGCTCGACGGTGAGCCGGCGCTCCTTCGACTCGGCGGCGGTGATGCGCTCGATGATGCGGGTCGTCTCGGCAGCAGGCGGCTCTTCGATCACGAGCGGCGCGAAGACCCGCGCGAAGGACTGGTTGCGGTCCCGCAGCCTCGCCCACTCCTCAGGCGTCGCCTCACCCACGACCGCCACCTCCCGGCCCGCGAGCATCGGCGTGACGAGCTGCGCGACGTTGTCATCTCCATGGGCGCTGCGGCCGGCGTCGAGCAGGTCGATGATTCGCCCGAGGTGGAGCACCGCCTTCGCCTCCGTCGCCTCCGCGAACGCATCGAGCGTCTGCTGCTGCCACTCCCCGAAGCCGCCACCGCCCGCGATGAGCCGTGAGCCATCGAGATGGAAGCACAGCGCCTTCCACGGTTCGTCCTTCACCTTCGCGACGAGCCGGCGCACCACCTCCTGCAGCACGGCCGTCTTGCCGACACCCGAGGGGCCGATGAGCACGAGCGGCTCGGGGTCCTTCTGGCGAAGGTGCGCGAGCACCTGCTCGACGATGGCGTCACGACCGAAGGTGGGTGGAAACGCGTCGTCCTTCGCGAGCTGGTGCCACTTCACGCCCATGCGGTCGAGCGTTGGCGTGGGCACGCCCTTCTTCTTCTTCTCCTGCGCCTTCTTCTTCGGCAGCTCGTCGTCCCAGCCGTCGCGCTCGGCCTCGTCTTCGTCGTCTTCTTCGATGAGCCGGGGCTCTGGGAAGTCGTCGAGGCCACGTGGTGGTGGGCGCTCATCGAGCGTGAGCTCGCGCTTCGTGAGCATCGACAGCTGCAGTGGCGTCGCATCGACTTCGAGTTCGACCAGCTCGACCTTGCCTTCGGCGCGCAGCGAGAGCGCCTTCGAGACTGGCAGCTCACGCAGGTGCTCGCTGATCAACGCGCTCGCGTCGACCGCCAGCGCTTTGCCCTTCGTTGCGAACCAGAAGCGCAGGTCGTCGGCGAGCAGGCGCACCTCGGTGTTGCCGGCGTGCGCGGGGCCTTCGACGACGTCGAGTACCAGCGGCACCTTCTCTTCTTTCGTGCCCACCTGCACCGGAAGGAGCGGGAGCTGCAGCTTCAACAGCGCGCCGTCTCCGGGGCGGCAGAAACGCCAGAGGTGTCTGGGGTGAGCGCGTGAGACCTTGTCGTCGAGCGCGAGGGTGAGCTCGAACTTCGCCTGCTCGAACGTCGCAGCGTGCACCGCGAAGTCTGGCAGCTCGAGCGGCGTGAGCGTGACGCGACCGCTGGTGTGGGTCACCGACAGGCAGAGAAACCGCAGGTTCACGTCGTGCTCCGACTGGGGGCGGGTCGCTCGAGGCGCGAGTCGTCTCGCGCTCGGGTCATCATCTGCGTCGAAGCTCGCCACGCCGGTGCAGCGCGGTCAATGACTCAGTCCCACCAGGCGAACCACCACCCCGACGTCAACTCCGCTGCGCGATGCTCGAGCACGTCGGAGGCGCCTTCGGGAGAGAAGGTGAAGTGCTCGTCGGCGAGCGCCAACGCCTCGGCTCGGGTGAGGGCCGTCGGAGCGAGCCACTCGATGATGGCGGGACCGACGGCGATGACCTTCGCGCCATGACGCGCTTCCCAGTGACGGCTCACGGCGACGGCCTGCGCGAGCGATGGCGTCGCTTCTCCTGCCTGCGTGAGCAACGGCATGAAGGCGAGCGCCTTCCACGCGGCGTCGGTGGGCACGAGCGCGAGCTGCATCTCCTTCAGCACCTCTTTCGTGAGCGGATCTCGAATCGCGCCGAGCCAGGTCGATGGAGGCGGGTCGGGCCACTCGCCGCTCGTCGGCACGACGTCGGGATACGAGGGATTCCCACCCCGCCGCAGCAACGCCTCGACGTCGACCTGCGCTGACGACGCCAGCACGATGGAGGGCTCCGTCATCGGGTGGGCGCCCTGCTGCAGGCCGTTCGCGCGCTCCTGCTTCCACGCCGAGCGAACCTCGCGAAGCTCACGCGCGTCACCGCGCAGCAACACTGGCCGATAGCCCGTGGTTGGCGCCGCCGCGTCGAGCCGTCTCCACATCGCCTCGGCATCGCGGCCGGAAATGCGCGCGACGAGCACGCCGTGATTCTCGGGGTAGAGCTGGCGCAACGAGCCGAGCGCGAACGGCGCGAGCACCTCGGGCGTCGGCATCACCGCGACGAGTGCGCGCACCTCTTCGAACGTCGCAGTGCTGAGCGTGTCATCGGTGCGGGCTGCTTCGACGGCAGGCATGACTTCGAAGAGCGAGGACGCTCGCGTGAGCGAGGGCAGGCGAAACTTCTTCCCGACCGAGAGCGATGGATCGAGCCTGCGCGCGTTCTCGAGCGTCATCTCTCCATACGGCGCGGTGACATGCTCGACGACCTCGAACTCCATCCACGAATGCTCGATGGGCAGGTTCGTCCACGCGCGGCCGTTCATCGTGCGCTCACGAACGTCGAGGCCGAGGCGCGCGAGCCGTGCAGCCACCTGAGGCACATCGACCTCGTGGTGCTCGGCGGCTCTCGAGAGCGGGTCGAACGGAGACACCAGCCCGAGGAGCAACGCGTCGAGCGAGAGCAGGTCGACGAAGAGCTCGACCGCTCCACCATCGGGCACGTCGTCGCGTTCGAGCAGCTCGTTCAGCTCCGCGCGCGTGAGGTCGTGACCGACGACGAAGCGCTTGAAGAGCTTCGCCGCTCCGAGGCGCGAGTCGTGCGCGAGTCGAAACGAGGCCCACTGTGACGCGTCGTTCCTCGCGGCTTCCGGCAGCACCGTCAGCTTCATCGCCAGCAGCACCGCTTCGTCGATGGGGTCGCTCGGCTGCTTCACGCCCAGCACCTCACGCAGGGCCTGCAGCACCGGGGTCACGAAACCGCTCTTCTCGATGGTGAGCCCCGAGAGCGCTGCGAACTCGCGGTCCTGCGCGCGGGCCGCCTCTTCGCCGAACGGAAGCAGGAACATCAGCTCGTCGCCGACCTCGGCGTTCCATTCGACTGGCGCCGCGGGGAACGCAACCTCTCCGGGCTGCGACGGTGTCTCGACGAGCTTCACGACCTGGAACACCTCGAGCCGTCCCTCGTCGAGCCGAACCTCGAAACGATGTCGGGACCCGAAGTGACGCTCGACGGCCAGCTTCACGGCAGCGAGCACCTGCTCGGTCAGAGGCTCGAGGGCGACGTCGCGCTTCTCTGCCGTCTGCTCGAGGTGGCGACCCAAGGACTGGAGCAGCGCGGTGTTCGTTCGCACGGTCAGGTCGATAGCGCAGGCGACCCTGACCCTCCATGACGACGCACTCTCGCGCGTGCAACCGGCTGGGTTGCGAGGAAGTGCTCCCTATCGGGGCAGTGTCACCGTGGTGCCGCGGCGCGAGCACTGGAGCGTGCCCTCATCGTCGCGCCAGCAGGTGAGGTGCCCGGCAATCGTCACGGCCGTCGCGGGGCGTGGCAGCTCGACCTTCCACGGCCCGAGGAAGCCCGTCGGGTCCATGCAGTCGAACGACGTGCGCCCGTGACAGAGGTGGTAGCCGAGGCCGACGAGCGCCCCCCGAGGAATCGAGATCACCTTCGAGTCGATGCTCGTCCGCAGTTCCACCGCGTCGTCAGACAGGGAGGCGGTCGCGAGGACACCCTGCAACACGTTGGTGACGGGCTTCGCTCCGGCAAGTGGTTGTTGTTGGAAGAGGTCGTCGTTGTGGGCGCTCCAGACGGTGCCGTCAGTGGCGAGCCCCGTCGTCGAGTACCAGTTCGACGACGCGAAGACGAAGCGACCGGGGATGACCCGGAGCGCGGAGCGGTCGGGCGCGGGCGCAGGAGCTTCGACGCCCTCGTCGGTTCCACCGGTGCAGGACATCGTCTCGTCGTCTCGAATCGCGCACGCATAGCCAGCGCCAGCTGCCACCGAGACCCACGGCTGCGTGCGGTCCATCGACACCGGCGTGTCGGTCCCTGACGGAGGAACCTGCTGGCCGAGAATGCCCGACGCGTTGCGACCCCAGCACCACAAGGCCTGGTCCGCGTCGATGGCGCAAACGAGCCCCTGCCCCGCCGAGACGGTGCGCCACCGACCGGGAATGATGCGCGGGCGCTCGAGCGCGGGAAAGCGGGAGAGATCCCAGCAGCGCAACTCCGAGCGCTCGATGAGACAGAGCGTCTGCCAGCCACCGCTCACGACGACGTCGTCGTACACCGAAATGGGCAACGCGTTCGTCTCGACATCGAGCGGACCCCAGCACGCGCTCGAGGCGCACCACAGCAACAGCAACCTCGGGAGCATGTCGTTCATTCGCGCGGCGCGGTCAGCACCGGGCGTGCCAGTTGCCTCCCGGGTCGAGGAGGGTCGACGGGTGTCGGCTCGACACGACGACTGTCGGGAATTCCCCGCTGCTCGAGGTGGCCGCCCAGGAACTCGAGGCTACGCTGCGCCTCCATGACGACGCACTTCCGGGCGTGCAACCTGTGCGAGGCGATGTGCGGCCTTCGCATCGAGACCGACGGCCAGCGCGTGACGTCGATTCGCGGAGACGACGACGACCCGTTCAGCCGCGGCTACCTCTGCCCGAAGGCGACCGCACTGAAGGACCTGCACGAAGACCCCGACCGTCTGCGAACTCCGATGAAGCGTGAAGGGAAGACCTGGCGCGCCATCGGCTGGGACGAAGCGCTCGACGAAGCAGCGACAGGCCTGCACCAGGTGCGCACGAAACACGGCCGCAACGCCATCGCGACGTACGCGGGCAACCCGACGACGCACAACACCGGCGCGATTCTCTTCAGCTCGATGTTCCTGCGCGCGCTCGGCACGAAGAGCCGCTTCTCGGCCACGTCGGTCGACCAGCTGCCGCACATGCTCGCCGCGCATTGGATGTTTGGACATCAACTGCTGCTGCCGGTGCCCGACGTCGACCGGACGGACTTTCTGCTCGTGCTCGGTGCGAACCCGCTCGCGTCGAATGGCAGCCTGATGACCGCACCCGGCATGAAGCATCGGCTCGACGCGCTTCGCCAGCGAAAGGGCCGGCTCGTCGTCATCGACCCGAGGAAGACCGAAACCGCCGAGCGCGCCGACGAGCACCACTTCATTCGGCCCGGCACCGACGCGCTGTTGCTGGCTGCGCTGGTGAACGAGGTGCTGCGCGCGGGAGCGACGCCGCTGAGAGCCGAACTCGCTGATGGACTCGAGACTTTGCGCAGCGCTGTCTCGCGCTTCACGCCCGAGCTCGTCGCTGCTCCAACCGGAATCGACGCCGCGACGATTCGCAGACTCGCAAACGAGTTCCGCACCGCGCGTACCGCCGTCGCCTACGGCCGCATGGGCACCTCGGTGCAACCCTACGGCACACTCTGCGCCTGGCTCGTCACCGCGCTCAACGTCGTCACCAACAACCTCGATCGCGCCGGCGGAGCGATGTTCCCCATGCCGCCGTTCGACCCGCGCTGGTTGCCGCGCGCGATGTCGGTTGGACCCGGCAGCTACGGGCGTTGGCGATCGCGCGTGCGTGGGCTGCCCGAGGTTGGCGGCGAGCTGCCGGTGTCGACGATGGCCGAAGAGATGCTGACGCCGGGAGAAGGCCAGCTGCGCGCGCTGGTGACGTCTGCTGGCAACCCGGTGCTCTCGACGCCGAATGGAGCGCAGCTCGACCGCGCGCTCGCGGGCCTCGAGTTCATGGTCTCCATCGACCCGTATCTGAACGAGACGACGCGGCACGCGCACCTCATTCTTCCGCCGCCGTCTCCGCTCGAGCGTCTGCACTTCGACGTGGTGTTTCCGATGCTCGCCGTGCGGACGGTTGCGCGACATGCGCCGGCCGTCTTCGAGCCGGGGTCTGACGCGCGGCACGACTGGCAGATCTTCGTCGGGCTGGGGAAACGGCTCGACGCGCTCCGTGGTGCGCCGATGCGTCAGCGGGTGACGTGGGCGGCGATGGAGAAGCTGGGGCCGGAGCGGCTGCTCGACGCTGGCCTCCGTCTCGGTTCACGTGGCGGCCTCGGCGGACTCTCGTTGAAGAAGGTCGCGGCGCACGAACACGGCATGGACCTGGGGCCGCTCGAGCCGGTGTTTCCATCGAGGCTGAAGACGAAGTCGAAGCGCGTGCAGCTCGCTCCACCTGAGCTCGTCGGCGACCTGTCGCGACTCGATGCGCTGGTCGCGGAGCAGTCGACCGGCCTCGTGCTGATCAACCGCCGCCACACGCGAGACTGCAACTCGTGGCTGCACAACGCGGCGAAGCTGGTGAGCGGCCCCGAGCGCTGCACCCTGCTCATGAACCCCGACGACGCGAAGTCGCGCGGGCTCGAGCACGGCGTGGAGGTCACGGTGCGCTCGCGCGTTGGCGAAGTGTCCCTCGCAGTGGAAGTGACGGACCGCATGATGAAGGGCGTCGTCAGTCTTCCCCACGGCTACGGCCATGGCCGTGAAGGCGTGAGGCTTCACGTCGCGTCAGCGCACGCGGGC
Source organism: Archangium gephyra (assembly GCA_943370055.1). Lineage (GTDB taxonomy): Bacteria > Myxococcota > Myxococcia > Myxococcales > Myxococcaceae > Xiheimicrobium > Xiheimicrobium gephyra_A. The sequence continues at coordinate 2,729 of CALRPN020000015.1, read as the reverse complement.
GTGAGCGTGAATGACCTGTCCGATGAGCTGCGAGTCGATCCGCTCAGCGGAAACGCGGCGCTCAGCGGAGTTCCCGTTCACGTCGAGCGCGCGGCTCCCTGAAGGACCCGAGCAGAGGGCGAGCCGACGTCGAGCGCTCGTTCACTGAGGACACGGGCCGCGACTGAACGGCCTCTCCGATGAGGCGCGAGTCGCTTCGTTCACGTCGAGCGCTCGTTTGAACGACCTCTCCGATGAGGCGCGAGTCGATTCGTTCACATCGAGCGCTCGGCTCACTGAGGACACGCGTCATCGGGTCGAGCGGCGGAGTTCCCGTTCACTGGAAGTACCCGAGCACGCCTTCGGCAGCGACGCCCACCTCGCACGTCGCGCTGGTGCTCACGTAGTGGTCGCCGCCGACGTTGCAGCGGTAGACCGGCACCCGCCCCGTTCCTGCGCTCGAGAAGACGAAGCCGATGGGCCCGCTCGAGACGACCTGCTGGCCTTCGCACGTCGACGACGGAGACACGAAGTGATTGGTGCCGATGAGGCAGTTGTAGAGCGGGTGCATGCCGGTGAACTGCGCGGTCGCGACGCGAAAGACGACGCCTTCGACCACGAACCCGGGCGCGATGTAGCCCGTGTACGAGATGTCGTGGTCGACGCCGTTGTTGGTGCGGCTCACGGAGGTCCACGAGATGGACTTCGTCGCCGAGCACGAGGCGGTGGAGCCGCCGTTGAGCCCGACGCAACTCCAGAGCGACTCCGTCGAGGTGTCGGCCACATCTGCGAACGTGCCCTGTGCGCAGCTGTTCACCGTCGACCCGCACGAGCCATTCACCATCTTCGGTGCCGAACACGAGGCAGTCGTTCCACCACCAAGGCCGGTACAGCTCCACATCGAGAGCGTCGCCGAGTCCGGCACGTCGACGAAGGTGCCGACCGAGCAGGTGTTCACCGTCGACCCACACACCGCGTTGGCGATGCGCTCGACGCGCAGGTTGAACGTGTTGATCTTCACGACCGCCTTGAGCGGCCCGTGCGCCTCGTAGACGACTCCCGCCCACGCGATCTCGTTCTGGGAGGTGTTCGTGTCGGGCAGGCCGGGGAAGAACTGATGCCCGTGCGCGATGCGGTAGTACTGCGTGACGTCGAGCTGACCTTTGAGCTTGCCGGTGAAGGAAGGCGTGGCGAGCTCGGTGTAGTTCGCGCCGCTGCGAACAATGGCGCCGTCGGTCGTGAGACCGGGCAGCACGAGCGCGTTCGCTTTGAGCCGGGTCCACGCCGAGATGCCGCTCCCTCCACCCTCGGTGGTGAAGCTGTTCAAGGTCGGGTTCTGCGAGGGCGGGCCCCACACCAGCGCCGGTTGGTAGTTGTAGCCGAGCAGCTGAAACTCCGAGAGCCGGTAGCCCGCAGCGTTCTCGCGGAAGTTCACACCGACGCTGAGCTGGAACGAGGGTGGCACGACTCGAGCTTCGAGGTACTGCCGCGGCCCACTCCCGAGGGGCCAGGCGCGAACGACGTTCTCGTACTGGGTGCCAAAGAGGTCGACCGACCCGCCGTCGACGCCATCGAGAACGGAGAAGAGGTTCGGCTCCGACGCGAGGCCCACGTCCGTCAGCGTCACGTCGACGTCGTACTCGAGGATGATGCGGCGGGAGAGGTCACCAGCGAGCGCTGCGGCGAGAATGCTCTTCGTCTCGTCGATGGCCGCGCGATCTCTCGCGGGGAACGTCGCGTACAGGGACGGCTGCTCGTGGTGGTGCACCTCGTTGACTGGCGCAGCCCACCGCCACGGGTTCACCGCGTTGTTCGTGGTGAGCGTCACCGACGTCGAGCTCGCAGTGATCTTCTGACCGAACGAGCGCTTGAGCGTCGTGTCTGTGGTGGTGAGCGGGCATTCCTGGTTGCCACGGAACGTGTTCACCGCGCGGGCGCGCGAAGGCAGAAAGTCACTGCGACCGGTGTTCGCGCCGAGCCACGAGAGGAACTCGCTCTGAGAGAACTCGTACGGCTTGGCGTAGCCATTGACGACGAGCGTGGGCGAGGTCGTGCGTTTGCAGTTCGGGTGCTCGTCGGTGACGACGCCGCCATCGGCGAAACGAGGCGAAGGTGCTCCGTAGCGGTATCGCTGAAACGAGGACTTCAGCGCGGGGCGGAGCGCCGGGTTGCGCGAAGTGAAGGTGTCGACGAACGAGCTGTTGTCGGTGTCGGCGTCGGTGCCGAGGTCCTTGTCGTAGAAGAGTCCGATCAGCACCTTCGTCCGCGGAGCGACGCCGCCACCCGGCCGATAGCCGAGCAGGCTCACGTCGGACTGAACCGCGCCCTCGAAGACGTCGTCGGTTGGCGTCTCGTCGTCGATGGTGGCCTGCGTCGAGCACGAAGCCAGTGCCACGAGCAGGCACCACGAAAGGAGTCGCATGAGGAGGGAGATGCACCCACCTCACGAAACGTGCATCGCTCAGCGCCTGCGACGCAGGGTGAGCATCGCCAACGCGAGGAGCGCGAAGGACGGGTCGACGGTTTGGCAGGTGCAGCCCATTCCGTTCTCGCCCTCTCCGCCGCCTCCCGAACCGCCTGCGGTCGAGGAGCCACCGGCCGTCGCGGATCCACCAGCCGTCGCGGTTCCACCAGCACTCGCGGTTCCACCAGCCGTCGCGGATCCACCAGCACTCGCGGATCCACCAGCACTCGCGGTTCCACCAGCACTCGCGGTTCCACCAGCACTCGCGGTTCCACCAGCACTCGCG
>CALRPN020000014.1:0-185505 GCA_943370055.1 Archangium gephyra | reverse complement strand
CACGAGCACGCCGTTCTTCTTCGACGTGTAGAAGAGCTGCAGCAGGTCGGGCAGCGGAACCTCTTCGAGCTTGCCCGTCATGGCCGTCTTCGTCTGCTTGGCCGACTGCTGGGCTGCGACCTGCTCGAGGTTCTGCTTCACCTGCGCGTCGGTCATCTCGGCGCTCTGGCCCGCCTTCACGAGCTTCAAGATCGAGGTGCCGATGAGAATTCGGTCGCCTTCCTTGATGCGCGACGGCTTCAGAATCTTCTCGCCGTTGACGAAGGTGCCGTTGGTCGAGCCGAGGTCTTCGATGTTCAGCTTGCCGGTCGCCCACGTGATCTTCGCGTGTTTGCGCGAGACCATGTCCTCGACGAGGACCATGTCGAGCTCGCTCGAGCGGCCGATGACACAGGGCTTCTCGGACTTGAGCGGAAACTCGCCGCCCTGGTACTTGCCCGAGATGAACTTGAGTGCGTACTGATCACCCACGATGGGAACTCCTGCTGACAGGGGCCATGAAGAGCATCACTCAACCGACCCATCATTCACAGTGTCTTTACCGATGTCGCGGACGAGGCCGAGGTACATCTCGGCGCTCTTGTTGCCAGGACTCCGCGCGAGCACGTCTTCCCACACCTTGACTGCTTCAGCCCGACGGCCCGCCGAGTACAGCGCGATGCCGTAGTGCACCCGTCCCGGAAGATAGTTGGGGTTGATGCTCAACAACTCTTCGAACTCGGCGATGGCGCCCGTGACGTCACCCAGGTCGCGCAGCGCGTCGGCCAGCTTGAGCTTGATGTCGACGAAGGTAGGCCCGAGCGACAGCGCGCGACGGTACTCGGTGACGGCCTCTTCGAGCATGCCAGCCGACGAGAAGACGTTCGCGATGTCTGCGTACATGTTGGCGATCTTGCCCTTCACGTACGGGTCCATCTTGTTGGGGCTGGAGCGCTGGCGGCTGATGGCGGCCTGGTAGACCTCCTTCGCCTCCCGGTACTTCCCCATGTCGTTGTAGATGACGGCGAGGTTCAGCGCGGCATCGGTGTACGCGGGGTTGATGCGGAGCGCGGCCTCGAAGGCCCGCTGCGCCCGGGCGAACTGCCCCTGGTCGTGATAAATCACCCCGAGCATGTTGTAGACGTCGGCGAACGACTGGTTCCGCTCCACGACCTGCGTCAGGTAGTTCTCGGCCTGGGCGTACTGCTTCTTCTCGAAGTAGCCGCGGCCCAACGTGAGCGTTTGTTTGAGCGCGTCGTCCATCGGGGACCCCTCGGAAGCGTGGCTGCGTACCCTACAAGAGCCCACGCGGAAAGAGGAACTCGCCCCGGGCGTCCTCCACGAGTGACAGCCGGCGGGTGGCCTTCTCGTCGACGGGGCGCTCTGGCAGCCGGCCGATGAGGCGGTAGTCCTCCGACACCTCGACGCCTTCCTTCTCGGAGCGGATGTACCAGGCCTCGACCTTGAACTGCCGCTGCTCGATGCGGCGGTAACGCTCGGCCTCCTGCACGTCGAGGCCGTCGGCCTGCGGAATGTCGCCGGCCTGCAAGGCCCTGCGGCGACGCTCGAGCGCGCGGAGAATGGCGTTGAGCCTCGGCGCGGGGCCGTCGACCGCCTTCCACACGTCGTCCTTCTTCACGAAGCGCACGCGCTCGAAGCCCAGAGAGCTGATGGCGACGTCGGCTTTGGTGCCGGTGAAGTCGAGCGTGCCGCTCACCGTCGCGCTCTGCAGGTCGGGCGCGACCACGACCGAGAGCCGCTGGTAGTTGACCCGCTGGCCCTTGAGCGTGCCCGCAGCGTCGAACGTCTCGCCCGGCTGCTCGAGGCGTTTGAGCACGGTGATGAGCTCGTTCTCGGGACCTGCGGCGGCGCCCAGCATTCGCGAGCCGAAGACCGCGAACACGATGCCGACGACGACGACGGCGAGCACGAAGCCGAGCAGCTTCTGCCCTTCGTCTCTCACGGGGTCGCGGGAGCCGGCTCTGGCGTCGGCGCAGGAGCGGCAGGCGGTGGACCGAGCGAGGCCAGCAGCGACTTCGCCTTCGGAGCCTGCTCGTCGGCGGGGAACTGGGTGACGAAGAGCGCCAGCGCGTCACGCGCCTTGTCGGTCTGTTTGAGCGCCACGTGCGCGTCGTAGAGCCCGAAGGCGACGTCGGCGTCGAAGCCGATGCCCGAGAAGTTCTTCTGCACGACCGAGAGGCGGTTCACCACGGCCGGCCACTTCTCACGCTTGCGGTAGAACTCGGCGACGTAGAGCTCGTGGCGCGCGAGGCGGCGGCGCACGTCGGCGATGATCTTCTTCGCCGGCTCCTGGTACTCCGACTTCGGGTACAGCCGCGTGAACTCGTTGAGCGCGATGAGCGCGCCTTTGAGCTCGACCTGGTCCTTCTCGATGGCTGGGGGCAGCAGGAAGAAGTCGGACGGAATGTCGCGGAAGTGCGACTCGGCGGCGCGGAAGGCGGCGTAGTCGACCTTCGGGTGGGTCGGGTGCAGGCGGGCGAAGTTCTGGTAGCGATCGCGCGCCTCGACGAACTTCTCCTGATCCCACGAGCAGTCGCCCAGGCGCAGCTCGGCCTCTTTCGACGCCTCGAGGAAGGGGAACTTGGTGCGCGTGAACTCGAAGTACTTCGCCGCCTCGAGGTAGTTGCGGCTGTCCATCGCCTCGTTGCCGCGCTTCAGGTTCTCGTCGGCTTCGGTCGAATAGAGCGGGTCGTCGTTGCCGGCGAAGAAGTTGCTGACGCTGGCGCAGCCGGTGGCGGCGACGAGGAGGAGGACGGGGAGACGGCGCATCACGGGCATGGTGCCTAGCAGAACGTCGACGCCCGTGCGGCATTACCCAGCCCGGAAAAACACCTCGGGCCGGCTCCGAACTGGCAGCCCGTCGCCCCTTCACGGGTGCCGGCTCGGGAAGGGAAAGCTGAGCCCTTTGTGAGGCTCAGACGTCGGCGGCGAGCTTGAGCAGCTGCTTCGTGTTCCGAGCGCAGGTGAGCGCGGCGGTCTCGGCGTCGACGCCCTTGAGCTCGCCGACCTTCTTCGCCGTCTCGGCCACGTAGCCGGGCTCGTTCTTCTTCCCGCGGAACGGAATCGGCGCGAGGAACGGGCTGTCGGTCTCGACCATCAGGCGCTCGAGCGGCGTGAACGCGACCGCGGCCTGCAGGGCCTCCGACTTCTTGTACGTCACCACGCCCGAGATGCTGATGAAGAAGCCGAGGTCGAGGTACTTGCGGGCGGCGTCGGTGTCGCCCGTGAAGCAGTGGATCATGCCCTCGTGCATGCCCTCGGAGCGCAGCACCTCGACGCAGTCATCATGCGCATCACGCACGTGGATGATGACGGGCTTGCCGACCTGCTTGGCGAGCTGACACTGCCGGTGGAAGGCCTCGAGCTGCGCCTCCTTCGGGCTGTGGTTGTAGAAGTAGTCGAGGCCCGTCTCTCCGACGGCGGCGATCTCGGGAAGGCGGGCGAACCGTTCGAGCGCGATCCAATCGTCGGGCAGCGCAGCAGCGGCGTCGTGCGGGTGAATGCCCATCGTCGGCGTGAGGAAGTCGGGGTGCGCTCGAGCAGCCTCGAGCGCGGAGCCAAAGTCACCTGGCCGCTGGAACTGACCGACCACGACGGCGTGAACGACGCCCTGCGCCCGGGCGCGCGCGATGACCTCGGCGGTCGCGGGAAAGTCCTTCGGCTCGAGGTGACAGTGCGCGTCGATCAGCTTCACGACGTGAACTCCTTGAGCATGGTGGCGAGCTCGGCCTTCGAGTCGTCATCCGCGAGCGCCAGCGACGTCAGGCGTTCACGCGCCTTCGCGACATCGAGCCGCAACATGCCCTCGGCGACGTCGAGCTTCACGTCGTCGGCCGTGAGCTGCTCTGCCAACACGCTCGCGAGTTCGTCGAGCAGATTCTGATCACCGAGCCGCCCGAGCCCACGCGCTGCGGCGCCGCGACAGTCGTCTTCGGGCGTCTTCAGAATCGTCAGCAGGCGCTCCTTCGCGCCGGGAGCCTTCACTTCGCCGAGCAGCTCGATGGCCATCGCGCGATCCATCGACCAGCCCTTGCCCGCGCGCTTGAAGAGGTGCTCGGTGCCTTCGCTGTCACCCAGGCGGGCGAGCGCGCCGGCCAGCTGCGTCTTGTCGAACGCTGGCAGGAACCACCCGTGAAACGCCTTCTTGAGCCGTGGGAGTGCGTCTTTGTTTCCCAGCTGCGCCAGCGCCGCTGCAGCACGGAAACGCAGATCGGGATCTTCGAGCGCCGTCAGCAGAGTCTCGAGCCCGGCAGAGTGCTGCAAGGCCACCATGCCGCGCGCGGCCTCGAACCGAACCGGAAAGATGTCGTCTTCGAGGGCGGCGGCGAGCGCACCTCGTGCGTCTGGGAGGGCGAGATCGGCCAGGCGGCCCACTGCTTCGACGCGAACGCGGTGCGCCTTGTCGGCGATGTTCCGAACGAGCACGTCCTTCGCTTCGGCCGGAGACAACACCTCGGCCGCCAGTGCGAGCCCAGCGCAGCGAACCTCTTCCTGCTTGTCGTTCAGCAGGCGCACGACGTCGGCGGCGAAGTCGGACAGCGCGTCGTCAGGAGCATCGGCCGCGGCGTCACAGATCGCCTCGGCTGCTTCTGCACGAAGCCCTGCCGACTTCTCCCGCTCGAGCGTGAGCAACGCGCGCTCGCGCATCGACTGCCATGACCCGGCTGGTTGACTCACTTCACCTCCGAGCCAGGCGCGACGTCTCCCGGGTCGAGCAGGATCAGGTCCTTCCCGCCCTTCCCTGCCGTGAGGATCATGCCGCGCGACTCGATGCCCTTGAGCGGCCGGGGCTTCAGGTTCGCGACCACGACCACGTTGCGGCCGATGACGGCCTCGGGCGCGTACGCCTCGGCGATGCCCGAGACGATGGTGCGCGGCGTGCCTTCACCGAGATCGACCGACAGCTTCAGCAGCTTGTCGGCCTTCGGCACCTTCTCGCACGCGAGCACCTTGCCCGCCTTGAACGCCACCTTCACGAAGTCGCCGAACTCGATCTCGGCCGGCGGAGCGGCGTCGACCTTCTTCGGCTCTTCCTTCTGCTTCGGCTTCTTCTCTTCCGGTGGCGGCGCGTTGACGATCAGCTTCTCGACCGTCTCGGCCTCGAGGCGGTTGATGAGCGGAGAGGGGTCTCCGATCTTCACGCTTCGATCGAGCAATGGGTACGTCGCGGTATTCGCCTGCGCGAGGGAGAAGGAAGCGCGACCCAGCTGCTTCGCGAGCTTCTGGGTGAGCTCGGGGACGATGGGATCGAGGAGCGCGGTCAGCAGGAAGACGATCTCAGCCGCCTCCGACAACGACTGATGCGCGGCTTCACGCGTCTCGGGAACTTTCAGCTTCTTCCAGGGCTCGGCGGCCGCGAGGAACTGGTTGGCCGAGTAGCCGATCTCGAGGATCTGCTTCACCGCCGCGCGCGACTCGAAGGTCGTGAACGCGTCGATGATGCCCTTCACCTTCGCCAGCGCGCCCTCGACCAACGGGCGACCCAGCTCAGGCTTCGCGGGCGCGAGCTGGCCACCGAACTCCTTCGCGAGCAGCGTCAGCGCGCGGTTCGCGAGGTTGCCCAGGTTGTTCACCAGCTCGGCGTTCGTGCGCTCGCGGAACTCCTTCAGCGAGAGATCGATGTCCTCAGGACCGTTACCAAGCAGCGACGCGTAATAGAAGCGCAGGTAGTTCGGGTCGAGCACGTCGAGGTACGGCCTCGCGTTGATGAAGGTGCCGCGCGACTTCGACATTTTCTCGCCGTTCACCGTGAGGTGACCGTGAATGTGCACGTGCGCCGGGCGCTTGAGCTTGGCGACCTTCAGCACCGCCGGCCAGAACAAGCAGTGGAAGTAGACGATGTCCTTCCCGATGGTGTGGACGATCTTGGTGTCGGAGTGCTCGTCCCAGTAGTCGAGCGCGCTGGTCGCCTTGCCGGTCTTCTTCGCCCACTGCTCGGTCGAGGCGATGTAGCCGATGGGCGCGTCGAGCCAGACGTAGAAGAACTGGTTCGTCTCGCCGGGGATCGGGAAGCCGAAATACGGCCCGTCACGCGTGATGTCCCAGTCGGCGAGGCCCTTCTCGAAGAACTGCCCGAGCTGCGCCGCTGGGCCGGGGTTCATGAAGGCGGGGTCGGCGATCGTCTGCTTGAGGAAGTCACCGTGCTTCGAGAGCAGGAACACCGAGTGCGACGACTTGCGCCACTCGAGCGTCTCACCCGACAGCGAGCTGCGGGCGTCGATGAGCTCGCGCGGGGAGTACGTGGCGTTGCAGACCTCGCACGCATCTCCGTACTGATCGGGCGACTTGCAATTCGGGCAGGTGCCGCGAATGAACCGGTCTGACAACCAGCGGCCGGCCTTTGCGTCATACGGCTGCTCGACGTCCTTCTTCCCGATGGAGCCGCCCTCCTTCGCGCGTCCGTAGATCAGGTTCGCGTAGTGCTGGTTCTCGGGGCTGTTGGTCGACGCGTAGTGATCGTGGCTGATCTGAAAATCGCGGAAGACCGAGGTGTGCTCGTCGAACCACTTCGCGATGAACTGCTCGGGCGAGAGGCCCTGCTTGAGCGCGTTGAGCTCGATGGGCGCGCCGTGTTGATCGTCGGCGCAGAGGAAGATGACGTTCTGGCCGAGGCTGCGCAGCGCACGAACGTAGATGTCGGTCTGAATGTGCTCGACGAGGTGGCCGAGGTGAATCGGACCGTTCGCGTAGGGCAACGCGCAGGTGACGAGGGTCTTGGTGGTCATGGCTAGCGCTCCTGCTCTCGGCGAATGACGTGCATCTGGGAGTCCCACGCAGCCGCCTTGCCGCAGAGGGTCCAGAAGAGGCGCTCGAGCACGAGGTTGCCGTCGCCGGGCTTGGAACCGCCCAGCTTCAGCGCGAGGTCGGCCTCGGCACAGGCGACGAGCGCACGGAGCAGGTCCTGACGCCCCCACTGCGCAGCCGCCTGCATGCCCATGAACGCCGCGTACGGGTGCGGCACCTTCGTCTTCGCGGCCTTCGCGTCGGCTTCGATCTTCGGAAACAGGCGCGCCTGGAAGTCGTTGTAGTTGCGCGGCGGCTTCCCACCCGAGAGCTGCATCATGTTCTCGAAGGCGGCGACGAGCTTGCGAATGATGCTGGTGACGGCGCCGTGAATCGCGAGCGGCGCGGAGCCGTGGGCCAGCGCTTCGTCGAGGTACTTGTTGGCCGCCTCGAGGTTGCGCTTCTGAACCGCGTCGGAGAGCTCGAGCCACTCCTCTTCGCGCGCGTGGCCGACGAGCAGCTCGACGTCTTTCTGCGTGATGGTCGGGTTCGAGGAGTGCAGCGCGAGCTTCTCGAGCTCACTGGCGAGCAGCCGGAAGTTGCCGCCGACACGATCCTTCAGCGAGTCCATCGCGCCGGGGCCGAGCTTCTTCTTGTGCGGCGCAAGCGTCTCGTTGACGAACTCGGTGAGATCGAGCTTCGCGAGGCTCGAGACGACCTTGAACTCGAGCAGCGTGCCGTGCTCCTTCACGAGCTTGACGAAGGCGCCCTTCGACTCGAGCTCGGTGGCGGCGATGACGAGCACCTGGCCCTTCGCCGGCTTCTTGCCGAGCCAGTCGTTGAGCACGGTGTCGTCGCTGGACGGAGCGGTGACGTTCTCGGAGACGCAGAAGGCCTGCACGTCTTTGAGGAACTGCACGTCGACGTCGGCGAGCACCACGCCGAGCTCGCGCTCCCAGTCGTCTGGCTTGGGCGTTCCAGAGGCAGAGGGATCGAGATCACCGACGCCCCACCCTGCGCGCGCGGCGATGGACAACACGCGACGGGCGGATTCCTTCTTGCGGTTCGCCTTCCACGCTTCACGGGCGCGGCCGAGCGCATCGGCGCGGCCCTTCTTCGGCGCGAGGAACTCGGGGTCACGCAGCAGCACGACCTTGCGGCCACCGAACATGGGGAAGGTGGCGAGCTCGGCGGCGATCTCTCGCGGCGCGGCGGCGTCGAGCGTCACGCAGTTGAGGTCGCCCGCTCCGCCGGGAACGAGCTTGAGCAGCAGGCGCTCGGCGGCTTTGCGAACGAGAAACTCCTCGCCCACCAGCAGGTAGACGGGAGACTCGTTTCCAGCGTCGAGATCGTTCAGCGCGTCTTCGAGTTCGTCGCTCACGGCGCGCCGTTCTTCTCACGGAGCGCCACCGAAGTCCTGAAGGTTCAGAAGGGCGCCACCTCGTTGACTTGGCAGGGAGCGGGTGGAAGACGTGCGGGCCATGCGCCTGTCACTTGCTCTCGCGGCAGCGGTCGGAATTGCCCTTCTCTCCTCGTGCGCCGGCAGCTCGTCGCAGTGCACGTCGTGTACGGGGTGCTGCAACGCGCAGGGCCGCTGTGAGTCCGGCAGCAGCAACAAGGCGTGTGGTTCGGGCGGGCTCGCGTGCAGTGAGTGCGGGCTGTCGCAGACGTGCTCGGTTGGCCGCTGTGTCGTCACGGTCGGAAACACGGGCGGCGGCTCGAGTGGGACTGGCGGCGGGTTCGTCTCGGGTGGTGGCTCGGCAGGCGGCGGCAGCGCGACGGGCTACGTGCTGATGCAGGGCCCGCTGGGCAACCAGGTCGTCTCGCTCGCGTCGGGCGATCCCTGTGCTGGTACCGCGCTGCTGCTCGCCGAGGCGAACACGCTCATCGGCCAGTGCACCGACCTTCTGAATCAGAGCCCACCGTTGCCTCCGTTCACCGAGACGGCGTGCCGGCAGCGACTGCCTGACTGCAACCAGAGCGACCGGCAGTTCGGCGATCAATACCTGAACTGCCTGCGTCGCCTCGAGCCCTGCACCGCAGCCAATCGAGGCTCGATCGAGAATCGGCACCAGGTCTGCGTGAACAGCTACGCGGCTGCCATTCGCCGGGAGTGCGTGCTGTCGCTGCGCTACTGAGTGAGCCCGACCCGCGCGTTGGCCGTGGTGGTCCTTCTCGGAATCGGCGTCGCGGAGTGGATCATTCTTCGTCGCTGGGACGCGACCGTTCCACGTCCGTCGTCACCGCCGATCGCGACGTTCTCGAACGCGAAGCTCGTCACCTGGCGTGGCACGCGGGAGTTGGTCCGTGCCGAGAGTGCGACCGCCTCGCTCGACCGACGCTCGGGCGACTTCGTGCTCGACCACCCGCACATTCGCGTGGCGGCGGGCGAAGCGACCATCGAGGTCGAGCACGCGACCGGTCGGCTCGCGCCGCTCACCATCGAGACGACTGGGCGTACCCACCTCGTCGATGACGCGGGCTCGACCGTCGACCTCATCGACGCGCGCTACGCCGATGAGGCGACCGTGCGAACGCTGAAGCCATCGAGCGTGCACGCGAGCATCGACGGTCTCGAGGTTCGCTATCGCGCGAGGTCGGCCACGTGGGATCCCGTCGCGGGACGAATCACCATGAACGGCGTGGAGGCGTCGTACTCGCGTGCTGACGCAGGCCTCGTGGTGCAAGCAGAACGTCTCGAGGTCGACGACCTCTGGCAGCGCGCCCGCTTCGCCAATGCATCGTGGAACGGCCGATCCTGCTGGCGACTCACGCTCTCGCGCCCACACGGTGGTGGCATCTTCGACGGCGGGGTCGAGTGCGAGCACTGAACGTCACAGCTTGACGCCGAGCGACACCGTCAGCCGATCTTCCGTGGGCCGAAGATCGGGTGCCCAGCCATCGACTGCCGAGCCGGGAGCCCCCTGGTTTCCACCCGGAGGCGTCACGCCACCCGGCCCCGAGAAGTACGGCACGTTCGCCGCGCGGTGATTGAACTCGACGACGAACTTCACGAAGGGCACTGGAGAGACGTCAGCCGACACCTGCAGATCCCACGCGCGGTACGGGTCACCCGGGTTCGCGGTGAAGTACGGCGTGCCGGAGCTCGCGGTGGCGCCGTTGATGGGTGGAATGAGGACGAGGTAGCGGCCGGGGTTGGTGATGGCTCCGCCGCCGATGGTGAGACCCACGCGGTTCTCCCAGAACCACAGCCGGTGGTACGCCATGAAGCCGAGGAAGAACTGGTCGCTGCAGCCGACGCCGCCACCGAACTCGCAGCCCGCGTCGACGGTGAGCGATGCAGCCGCCCGGCTCACCAGCCCCGAGGCATTGTCGTGGTACTTCACCATCACGCTGTCGTCTGTGTGCACTCGTTTGCGCTGCGGATTTCCGAACGTGTCGGTGCCGACGTACTGATTGCCGGTGAACGAGAACCAGTGCGTGGGCCGCCACTGCACCTGCAGCCCGAACCCAGGCGCGTCGTTGAACTTTCCGTAGGCCTGCCAGCCGTTCACCAGCCACGGCTCGATCTTCAGCTTGTCCGAGGTGAAGAGCTGCACGCGCACGCCATTGAAGAACCACGGCGTATTCGAAGAGACGTACGAGGGTTGGTACGTCCAGTTGTCGAAGTTGTAATAACTCCAGAGCCCCACGTACGACATGAAGATGCCGGCCTGCACGTTGAGGCCGTGGAGCACGTCGAAGTGGTAGCCGCCGTAGGCCTCGGAGACGTACCGGTACGCATCGTCGAGCCGCCACTGGCCCTTCGCCGGGCTCGCATCGTTTCGCGGCGTGGTCATCGAGTACAGGCCGAACTGCGTCATCAGCCGTGCGTGCACGCCGCGGTAGTAGAAGTCGCCGCCGAAGCCGAGCTGCGTGAGCTGAAACTCACCGCTGCGGAACACCTCGCTCGAGCCCGAGATGGTGTGATCGACCGGGTTGGCGAAGCTGTGGTGGTACACGGTGTCGACGCGCAGCTCTCCGGTGAAGGGGCCGTACGAGAGCGGTCGTTGTGTGGGCCCTCCGTTTCCGGGTGCCCAGGAGAAATCGGCGAACCCGAACGCCACCTTCGCGGGTGAGAAGTCGTCGGCCCAGGTCGAGCCGGCTGCCAACACCATGACCATCGTGAGCGCCTTCGTGTTCATGCCCACAAGGTGCGTCGAAGCACCTCAAGACGGCGTCAGGACCCAGCGCTCCCACATCAACGGCGCGTCAGGCACCAACCTGCCCTGAAGACCGGGCGGACGAACTCCCGTGATATGACTTGCGCGGTGCGACGCCTGATTCCGCTCCTGGTCGTCACCAGCATCAGCTGCGTTCAGCTGGCAGCCGTCGACGCTGGGGAGCCGCTCGATGCGGGTGTGGAGATCGATGCCGGCGCTGACGCGGGGACCGACGCAGGCGTGAACGACTGCAGCCAGGTGATCGTTCGAGTCTGTTCGGACAGGTGCGATCAGTCTGGCCGCGGCCGTGCTTCGCCGTCGCCCGTATCGTTGCGCACACGCATCGAAGGCCCGGCAGACTGTATCGCCGCGAGCGCCTTCGGGCCCAACGGTGCGGCGCCTGCACGACTCACGGGTGCGCCCGATGCCGCGTGGAGCGTGGAGTTCGTCGCCGACACTCCCGGATTCTGGCGCGTCGTGGCCGCTCACAAGAATCGGCCCGAGGTTGCTTCGGAGAACACCTACGAAGCGATCGCTGCGCCGACACTCGTTCAACCGTGCCTCCGCCTTCAGGGTTCGTGTCGCCACCTCTCGGCGAGCGACAAGACGGTGCGGTGCGACGAGCGCCTCCTGGCGTTCGACGGCGGGCTCATCGCAACGCTCGCCGATGGTGGGTTCTTTCTGGACGACGCTCGCCTGGCCGTCGTGGGCTCCACCCTCGCCCGCATCGAAGAGCGCGGAGTGCCGGGCGCGACGGTGCCGATATCGGAGAGGCCCTCTGCCTGGGCGATGACAGGTTCGACCGCCCTCGTGGTGTCCGCCGATGCGGGGCTGCTTGTGCATCTCGAGACCGACGGAGGCCTGACGGCCACTCCGGTGCCACTCCCCGCCCGAGGGAACCTGACGGCGTTCTTCCTCGGTGAAGACCGGCCAGTGCTTGCCCAGGAGGGAGTCCGCCTGTGTGACCTGGCCGGCCGCTGCGTGCCCAGCGCCTACCCTGGCTACGTTCCCCTCGACTTCCACAGCGCCGACGGGGTCGGCGTCACCTACAACTACCAGACGTTTCAGGGCCGCCCCGGCGTTCGGGTGACGAGCGACGATGCGGGTGGGTTCATGCTGGCGCCCGCAGGCCAGGGCATCGCCTTCAGCGGAACCCTTCCCACACGGCCGCTCTACGGTGTTGCCGAAGGATTCTCGCTCGACCCGCAGCTCCAACGTGCCTTCGTCATCGCGAACCCGATTCGTTTCGGCGCATCGAGCGACTCGGCGTGGGCAGCAACTTCGACGGAGTCGGTTGTCTTCTGTGAGTAGCAGCGAGTCAGGCACCAACTTTGCTGTGCACGCGCCCTCATGACAATCTCGAGAGCTGTCGCGGCGTTGGCAATCGGGAGTCTGTGCTCCTGCGGCGTGCATGTCGTGACCGAGCCGTCGAACTTCCCCGACTCGGGCGTGCGCTGTGACATCGATGGCGGCTTCGGCACGGGCACGCTGACCGGCGAAGGCGCGTTCGTCGTGCGGTCGGCGTTCCAGCACTTCCAGTCGACCGTCGACAACGACTCTGGGGTCGTTCAATCGAGATCGATCAGCATCTCGTTGCGCAGTGAGGCGCTCGGCTGCGGAACGAAGGCGCAGCAATACCCCGTGCTGGCGCTGTCGCTCTTCGATCCCTCAGGCGTCTACGGACCAGGGGATTACGTCGCGGGATCGCAGACGCTCGGCGGCTTCTGCGCGTGTGTGACGGGAGCCGATGGCGGGCGTGGTGCCATCGTCGCGATCGCCAGTGAAGACGGAGGCACCCGCATCGCAACAAGCGGCGTCGTGCGCTTGACGGCGCTCCAGGCGTGCTCGCTCACAGGAACCTTCGACGTCGGCTTCGCGGATCCCGATGCAGGCCTGGTCGACGGCGGCCGGCTCACAGGCACGTTCGCGCCCACGTACTGCCCCGAGTAGTCACTCGACCGGGTGTGCTCTTCGCCGAAACTGCGCGGGCACGTCGTCGAGCTTCTTCGCCATGCGCACGAGGCCGTCGTCGTCTTCGTAGATCCACGCGGTGGCCTTCGACGCCTTCACACCGGGCACCCGCCACGGCAGCACGTCGGCGAGCCCGGCCGGAATCACGCCAGCCGAGACCCCTGCCGCGCTCATGATGCCCAGCACGAAGCGTGAGAGCCGCTGGCCGAAGCGTTTGCCCATCAACGCCTCGACGAGCCACGTCTCGACCATCACGACGCCGACGATCAGCAGCGGAGCGCCGACGCAGAGCCAGCCCAGGCGCGCTTGAAGGCCCAGCGACTCCATCAGCAGCGCGAGCACCACCACGCCGAAGAAGGCGGTGAAGAACGCGCTCGCCAGGCAGAGAAGGCGGAACACCTGCGAGAGAACAGAACCGACCGATGAGACTCCCGCAAGTTCGCGACCACTCGCAGTAGCCTCGTCCTGTGACGATCGAACTCCCTTCGACCTGGCGAATCACGGCCGTTCCAACGCACCGCGGGAGCACCACCGAACTCGCGCCGTTCTTCGAGGCGCTGGGGCTCGAGAGTTCGGGCAATACGGAGCAGCGGCTGAGCATCAACGGCACCACCGTCGTGCTGAAGCTGTTCGAAGACAACGATGAACGACGCGTCGCTCGAGTGAGCGTCCAGACCCTGCGGGAAGGTGGGCGCTTCGGAGGCACGCAGCTTCGCCTCACCCGCGAGAACGACGCCGACCGGCAAGCCAAGGCTTCGGGTCGTGCGCGCGAAGTTCAGCTCGGAGACGACGCCTTCGACACCCTCGTCTACGTCGACTGCGATGCAGACGACGCCGAAGTGCAGCGCGTGCTCGATCGGCCGAACGTTCGAGCCGCGGCGCGGCAGCTGATCTTCGCCAATGCGAAGGAGGTGCTGATCGACAGCCGAGGCGTACGCGCCGAGTTCGGGGCCTCCGAGCACCTGTTCGAGCCGGAGCGCCTCATCAAGGTGATCGGCTGGCTGCTCGAGGTGAACCGCGGTGGTGCGCCACTCGGCGCGCGCACGCCCCGACAGGGTGAGTCGAGCGCCACCATCGCGAAGCTGCTGATTCTGCCGCTTGCCTTCGCGGCGTGGGTCAGCGTCGGAGCCTTTCGCTCATCGAATGCCGTGCTGATCGGCAGCGCGGTGCTGGGCCTGCTGCCGGCGACGTGGCTCATTCGCCGGTTCTCCGAGACGGTGCGTGGCAGCTCGAGCGCGCATCGCATCGCCCGGTGGGTTCCTCTGGCGATTGGCCTCGACTGCGCGCTGGCCGGAGTCGCCCTGCTTCACACGATCAACGGCGCCCTCGACTTCAAGCCGGGAAGGCCCATCGAAGGCGAGGTGCGGTCGACACGCGTCGCTGGCGAAGAGGGCGATTGGATTCCCGTCAGGGTTCTCTGGAGTGACGGGGTGCAGGAAGAAGTCATGAGCTCGAGGAACTTCAACGACAAGCCGAGGGTGACGCGGGTCTGGCACCCCGGCCTGTTGTTCGCCTGGCACGACGGCGATCTGTAACCGTCAGAACTGAGCCCAGCCCGGCACGCGCGGGTACGGAATCGCGTCACGGATGTTCTGCAGACCGCAGAGGTAGACGATGAGGCGCTCGAAGCCGAGCCCGAAGCCGGCGTGCGGCACCGAGCCGTAGCGGCGCAGATCGCGGTACCAACCGTAGTGCGCAGGGTCGAGGCCCATCTTGCGCATGCGCGCGTCGAGCAGGTCGAGGCGCTCTTCACGCTGGCTGCCACCGATGATCTCGCCGATGCCGGGCGCGAGCACGTCCATCGCGGCCACGGTTTTCCCGTCTTCGTTCATGCGCATGTAGAAGGCCTTGATGCCCTCCGGGTAGTTCATGACGACGACGGGGCGGCCGACGTGCTCCTCGGTGAGGTAGCGCTCGTGCTCGGTCTGCAGGTCGTTGCCCCACTCGGGCGCGTACTCGAACTTCTTGCCCGACTTCTTGAGGATCTCGATCGCCGCGCCGTAGTCGATGCGCTCGAACGACGAGTTGATGAACTTCTCGAGACGCTCGATGACGCCCTTCTGCACGCGCTCTTCGAAGAACTTCATGTCGTCCATGCGCTCGTTCAAGATCGCCTTGAAGACGTACTTGAGGAAGCGCTCGGCGAGATCGGCGTCGTCGTTCAGGTTCGCGAACGCGATCTCGGGCTCGATCATCCAGAACTCGGCGAGGTGGCGCGTGGTGTTCGAGTTCTCGGCGCGGAACGTGGGGCCGAACGTGTACACCTTCGAGAGCGCCAGACAGTACGCCTCGACGTTCAGCTGGCCCGAGACCGTGAGGTAGGCCTCCTTGCCGAAGAAGTCCTTCGAGAAGTCGATCTTCCCGGCGTCGGTGCGCGGCAGGTTCGCGAGATCGAGCGTCGACACGCGGAACATCTGCCCTGCGCCTTCGGCGTCGGCCGCCGTGATGATCGGCGTGTTCACCCAGAAGAAGCCCTCTTCGTGGAAGAAGCGGTGAATCGCCTGCGCGGCGTGGTGGCGAATGCGGGCGACGGCGCCGAAGGTGTTGGTGCGAACGCGCAGGTGCGCCTGCTCGCGCAGGAACTCGAGCGAGTGCTGCTTCGGCGTGATCGGGTAGTGATCGGGGTCGTCGACGAGGCCGATGACCTGCAGCTCGTCGGCCTGAATCTCCATCGACTGGCCCTTGCCCTGGCTCTGCACGAGGGTGCCCCGGGCGATGACGCTGGCGCCGGCCGTCAACTTGAGGACGCCGTCCTGGTAGTTCGGCAGCGCGCTCGGCGCGACGACCTGCACGGGCTCCTGGCTCGAGCCGTCGTGCACGTTCACGAACGAGATGCCGGCCTTGGAGTCACGGCGCGTGCGCACCCAACCGCGCACTTCCACCTTCGTACCTGCGGGAACCGAACCGTCGAGGGCCTTCTTCACGCTGATGAGTTGCATGGTGCGCGGGAGTTACCGTCGCCCGCCCTGCATCACAAGCGTGACGACGACTTCACCAGGTGCGCAGCGCGTTCGGCGGAAACGAGTACTCCGGCGTCTCGTACTTCTCGTCGGCGGCCGGCGCGGGAAACCAGACGTCTCCGTCGGGCTGTTTGAGCACGTGAAGGTTCTGCGCCGGCATGTAGCTCTGCGCGAGCATCACGCGGGTGGCGTCGCCCTTCTTCGCGACGTCGAGCACGATGACGGCGTGGCCGGGGAAGCCGCCTTTGATGACGACGTCTCCGGGAGCGATGTCGGCAAGCGGCCGCGGCTTGAGCTGCCGCTCGAGCGAGCTCGTGCCGGCCCAGACGAAGACGGTGTCGAGGTACTGGCGGAAGCTGGCGCGGCTGTCGTCGGCCTTTGCCGCGGGGCTCCAGATGAGCGAGTTGCCTTTCGCCTTGGGCCGCTCTCCCGCTGACCAGCGCTTGAACGAGATCGGAGCGCCCTTCCCCGTATCGTTGAAGCTCACCTCTTTCGCCTTGCCAGCGCCGTACAGCCATTCGGCGCGAAGGCGCATGACGCCGTCGGCGCACTGCTGCAGGTCCTTCGTGCCGATGTCGATGTCGATGACGGCGGCATGAACGGTCTGCGGACGTTTCAGTGAGCCGTCGTGCAGGAAGACAGGTGAGCCGTCGGCTTTGAGGGGAAGCCCGCGCAGCCAGGTGCCGAAGCTGCCGGCTTCCACCTCGACGCGCGTGAAGCCCTCGGGTGGAGCGAAGCGTTGTTCGATCGTCACGCCGCCATCGACGCCCCACGCGTACGGCGTCGCGGCGATCACCACTGAGCACAGCGCTTCAAGGCCCATACGCACCTTTCAGGATCGCGTCTTGATCGAGCCCGCTCTTGCGCGCCGCTTCGACGTCGAGCCCCATGCCGTGGCCTTTGCCGACGCCGGTGAACTCGACCGTCGTGTTGCTCCACGTCGCGCCAGTCGGACACGACGGCAGCTTGAGCGGTCCGCGCAGTTCCTCACACATCGACTCTTCGATGTCTTCGTACGGCGCGCCTTCGTCGGTGATCGTTCGCACGACACGCAGCAGGCCACCGCGCGACTCGAGGCGCGTCACCACCGAGAGCGAGACACCGAGCGCCTTCTCCACGTCCTTCCTCGGGCGCGACATCGTCCACGGCTCGTCACCTCCGCGTGAGAACGGCAGCCAACCCTGCTTCTTGATCGGCTCGCGCAGCAGCGTCGCGGCGTCGGTCTCGCTCGGTCTGGAGGTGCTCTGAAAGACCTGACAGTGCGTGGTGTCGCAGATCGGCCGGGAGCCGTGACGTTCGCGGCTGTCGACGTTGTGGGAGATGACTCGGGCCAGCGCGGCGCGGGGCTCTCCGAGAATCGACGCGTCTTCACTCGCGAGGACGCCCGTCACGTAGAGCAACCGCGTCGTGCGGAAGATCGCTTCACTGCCCGTGCGTGCGCGACGTTCCTTCTCGGTGACGGTCATTCCCCTCGGCGGCACGTACGGCGCCGGCATGTCGCGGCGAAAGACGCCTGCGTACGGTCGGCCCTCGGTCGTCTTCGGAATGCGCACGTCGAACGGAGCGGTGAGGCAGACGAGCTTGCCCTTCGTGAGCACGTCAGCGAGGCGGCTCCACTCGTTGGTGAGCACGACCGGTCCGTTCTCTGACAGTGCAAAGCCAGCGCGATCGCAGCGCACGTCGATCTGACTTGGGGTCAGCAGCGAGAAGACCTGCACCTCGACGCTGTCACGCGCGGGCAACTTCTTTGCGCGCTCGACCAACTGCAGAAACTCAGCGGGGAACTGACGTGGCGCGCGGCCGGGAACGACCTGCACGATCACGAAGTCCTCCATCACGCCCACGAGCCAGCCCGCGAGGGGACGCGACGCACCATCACGAACGGTTCCCGTCTTGGTGCCGAGGAGCGACAGTCGATCAGACTCGGGCAGCTTCGAGAGCGTGCCTTCCTTGCCGTTGCGCCGCATGACCGCGATGAGATCGGGCCGGGCTTCAGCGAGCAGTCGATACGCGGCCGCGAGACTCAAGGGAGACAGCGCCAGCGTCGAACGAAGACCGATCGCTTCGCTCATGTGCTCTGGCAGCCGCGACATGCCGAGCGAGAGGAACACCGGGCCCCACGCGCCGAACTGCTCTACGCCCTGGCTCTGTTCCGCCCAGTCGAGGAAGTAGCCGTTGCACGAGAGCAGCACCGCCTCGGGAGCGCGCATCGTCGCGGGCAACACGTCACCGCAGGCCCACTCCTGATCACCAACGCGCGGCTTCAGCGCCGGAGTCGTCTGGGCACCGGCCAGCAGGAACGGCTTGAGCGTCGATCCGAACGGGCGCGCGCGGGTCACGTCTCCCGATGAAGCGAGCAGCTCACCCGAGTGCCGGCTCATGATGACGAACGCGGCGTCACCGGCTTCGCGATCGAGCACCGTCAACTCGTCGACCGACAACGCAGTCCACTTCGTTCGTCCTTCGCACTCGGCGAGCCGGCGGGCGATTACCCGGGGAATTCGATCGTCCGGGCCACGAGTCTCGACCAGCAGCCGCGCCAACGCCTTGCGGGCCTTCTGCGTGTCGAGGTTCGTCGAGCCCTTGAGCACCTTCGCCGCGTCGGACATCGACTGGTAGTCGCCGTCACGCCAGGCCTCGAGCTCACCCGACGTCGTGATCGCGAACGCCTCGTGAAAGAGCACGTCGTCGCTCGCGACCGGGCACGCCTGGAGCAGGAACTGATGCGCCAGCTCGTGGGCGAGCCACTCCTTCTCGACGCTCGTGAAGACGCGCTCGGCCTGCTGGCGAAGAAAGACGCGCCCAAGCTCGCTGCGGCCTGCTTTGCCCGCCTCGAGCCTGCTGCGCTCGATGGTGATGGGAACGCGGGGTGTGGGAGCCGGGCGTGACGCGTGGGCCTGAAAGACGGCGTCGAGCGCTTCCCAGCTCGCCACCGCCGAGCGCTGCACCTCGAAGGCGGGCTCGAGGCCGGGAGCCACCGTCAGTCGTGGCACCGCAGCCAGAACGAAGAGCGCCGCCAGCATCGTCACTTCACGATCGAGAGCTTCGCGCTCGTGGTGCGGGCCGACACCTGGCTCGCGTACATGTCCTCGAGGGTCGCGGGCGGAGCCGTGAACGTGCCGGGGAACTGCGCGCGCAGCACATAGCCGACGACGCGCGGGCTGGCCGACCACCACGCCTTCTCTTCGAAGTACCAGGTGATGCGCTCGGGCGTGAAGCTGCGCTTGCGAACCGCCTCGTGCGTCAGCGGCAGACTCAGCGGCGCGCCACGGTAGGCCTTGTCCTCCTGCAGCACCGTGAAGCCCGCGGGGATCGAGTCTTCCATCACGTAGTAGGCCGACCGAATCGAGCGCCACTTGTCGTCGTTGCGCGCGTCGAGCGTGAGCTCCACGTAGAGATCTTCACCCTGCTTCACCGACTCCCCGTCCTTCAGCGCGACCTTCTGATCGCCGCGCAGCGCGAAGTACGAACGCGAGACCGACATGCCCTCGCCCTTCGCCTGAACGCTCTCGAGCGGAATGCGCACGCGGGCCTTCCAGGTGGCGACGCCGTCGAAGGTGCCGACCTTGAGCTGGTTGGCGCTCGGCTCGACGACCGCCGCGAGACCGAGGCCCGAAGCGACGAGCTCGGCCTGAGAGCCCTCGAGCGACGGCGGCGACAGCTTCTTCATCGCCTTGATGTCGCGCTCGATGAGCCACTGGCTGTGGAGCAACGCCGTGCTGCGCTCGAACGTCGACAGGTTCGTATCGGCGAGCAGCTGCAGCACGCGAGCGCGGGTGCGATCGACGTCCGTGTCCTTCATGCTGGCCGCGTGCGCGAGGATCGCCGTGAAGCCGACGTTGCGCAGCGGGTAGCGGAAGAACGAGTCATCGGGCTTGAACACCGCGTTCGAGATGACGCCCTTGCGTGACTCGTCGGCGAGCGAGGCGATGCGATCTTTCACGTCGGCTTCGTTCGAGACGCCTGCGTGTTCAGCCGCCAGCACCGCGAGCGCGAGGCCGTACAGATCCTCCGGCTTCGCGTTCTGAACGAGCAGACGAACCTTCGCGGCCTGACGGTTGCCCTGCAGACGAGCGAGCACGTAGGTGCGCGTCGCTTCGAGGCCCGGCGGCAGATCGGCCCTGTTGTCGAGCCACGCAGCGCTCTCGGTGAGCCGCGAGTCGTTCTTGTCGAGCAGCCCGGCTTCCGCGGCGTACGCGAGGCCATCGAGCGCGATCAGCGTCATCTCGACCGACGGCTCGTTGTAGCCCGAGAACCAGGTGAACCCGCCGCCCTTCACCGCCATGTCGAGGATGCGGCTGGTGCCCTGAACGGAGCGGCTCTTCGCCTCCGACAGCAACGTGAGGCTGTCCTTGTCGAGCGCGTCGAGGCGCTTGAGCTTCTCGAGCGTGCGGTAGAGCGCGACGTTCGGAACGGTGGTGGCGACGAGCTGTTCGACGCAGCCGTGCGGGTACACGAGCATGTCGCGCGCGTTCGAGAGCGCGAGGTCGACCATCGACGGAGCCAGCACGAGCCGGCTGGTGAGCACCTGGGCTCCGGCGGGGACTGGCAGCGTGAGCTGGCCACCACCGAACGACGAGATCGCGATGTCTTCTTCGATGGCAGCAGGCAGCACGGCGAGGTGCTTCACGTCGGAGATCGGGTCGCCGATGCCCTTCGCCTTGATGCCGAAGGTGATCTCGCCCGACTTGTCGGCCTTCAGCTCGATGGGAACGATGGCCTCGCCACCCTTGGCGATCTTCAGCGTGTCGGTCTTTGCCTCGACCGTCGCTGCGCCCTGACCCGAGTAGTCGAGCGTCACGGTGCCCTGCCCCGGTCCGTTCTGTCCGGGCGTCACGCGAATCGAGCCCGTCGCCGTGTCGCCTTGACGCATGAACTGGGGAAGGTTCGCGGCGACGACGAGCGCACCACGCGTCGCGAACTCATCCGTCGCTTCACCGAAGCGGCCCGACGCATCGACGGCGACCGCAGTGATCGTCCACAGCGTCTGCATCGAGTTGAGCTTGAACGTCACCGTCGCGCGGCCATCGCGATCGGTCACGACCGAGGGGTTCCAATAGACCGTGTCGTCTTCCTTCTGCGGCTTGGTGGGCGGCTTCACCGCGGCGAACTGACGCTTCGGCAACTTCGCCAACTGCATCGCGATGCGATCGCCATAGCCGTAGCCCTGGAACTCGCTCGAGGCGAACGTCGACACGTTGTCGCGACCGACTGGATAGAAGAAGTCGACGATGCCCGGGCGGAACTCGCTCTGGAGCGCGTAGACGGCCTTGTCCACCACGCCCACCGAGACCTGCGCCTGAACGGGCCGGCCGAGGTGATCGGTGACGCGCATGGTGAGCGTCTGCGTGGTGAGCGGCGCGGCCTCGGAGCGTTCCGGGTTGATGTCGACCGACAACGTGCGCTCCTTCGGCACGATACGGAACCCGGCGATGCGCTCTTCCCAGCGGCCCGTGACCGACGGGTACGCGACGGCCGCATAGACGGCGCTGCCGAAGCGCTTCTCGATCGGGAACTTGTAGACGACGGTCTGGCCCTTCACCGGCACGCGCTCGGTCTTGAAGATGCCTGCGCCAGTGAGCGTGACCCACACCGCGCCTTCGTTCGCTTCCTTCACGCCCCAGCCTGTGGGGAGCAGCGCGACGACCTCGGCCGTGTCACCCGGCTCCATCACGCCACCGAGCGCCTCGAGCGTCAGGTTCGGCACCTGCATGACAGCTTCACCGCTGCTGCCGAGCACGAGCGTCGTCGTCGTGCCGGTCCAGGCGAGGCCCTTCTTGTCCTTCAAGGTGACCTGCGCCTCGACGACGCCGGGCTTTTCGCCCTTCACCTCGATGCGCGCGACGCCGTCTTCGGCCGTCGAGAACTCCTGCTTCGTGAGGTTCGTCGTCGTGCCGTCGGCGCCGAGGAGCACGAACTGCACCTCACCCTTCGTCACGCCGTACGGCTTGCCCGACAACGTCGACGCCCGAACCGAGAAGCGCGCCACATCACCAGGCCGCGTCACGCGCTGACGAGCGAGCACGGTGCCGAGCAGATCGCTCTCGGCGAGGAAGAACGTCTTCGACGCGTTCGCGAACGTGCCCTGATCGTCACGCGCGCGAACCGACAACGAGTAGCGCCACGGCTTGCGGGCATCGCCGTCCTGCAGCGCGGGCACGGGCACGGTGATCTCGGCTTCGCCTTCGTCGGTGAAGACGGCGGCCTGCTCCCACACGTCGCCGTAGCCTTCGGCCGAGCTGTAGAGCTTCTGGGGAACCGAGAGCCCGCCTTCGGTCGTCGACGGCGTTCCGTACGTCACCGCCGAGCCCTTGCCACCGAGGCCCGAGTCATCGACCCACGCGGGAGAATCGACCTGCGTACGGTACAGGTACACGAGGTACTTGGTGCCCTTCGGCGCGCCACCGGCATACCGACGCACGCGCAGCTTCGCCTTGATGTTGCCGCCCGGAGTGACGGTCTCTTCATCGGTGAGCACCTCGACGAAGAACGTCGGCTTCACATACTCCTGCACGCGCGCTTCCGACTGGTGATCGGGTCCATCGACCTTCGCCGTGAGGCGCAGCACGCCGGTGGGCAGGCCGGTGGGAACCGTGAGCTGACCCGAGAACGCGCCGAACTCGTCGACCTTCGCCTTGCCCTTCACGACAGGACCGTCCGACAGCAGCTGCACCTCGACCTCGGCCTTCTTCGGCTTGAAGAGCCGCGCGAGCGCGCTGTCGGGCTGACGGAGCACGCCGCGGAAACGCACGGTGTCGCCGGGTTTGTAGATGGGGCGGTCCGAGTACAGGAACACGTCGGGAACGATCGCGAGCGTCGAGAAGAAGTCGGTGTCGATGAGCGCGGTGTCGGTGCCGAGCGTCGCGGTGACGATGAGGCGCGGCTCGGTCGCGGTGAGGCGCACTTCGCCGTTCGCATCGGTCTTGCCCTCGACGACCTGCTTACCGGCCATGACCTTCACGGCCACGCCCGCCTTCGCCTGCTGATCACGCCCGGCGACGCGCACGAGCACGTCGTTGTCGGTCTGCTTCACGACGGCGGTGAGATCGGTGACGACCAGCACGACCTGGCCTTCGACCGAGCCCTGCACCATCTGCACGACGTAGACACCGGCCGGCAGCGGATCGAGCTGAACGCTGCGATCCTGGTAGCCGGAGTTTCCGTTCCACGCCTCGAAGCCCGGCACGGTGAAGTCACGATCGTTGCCGCCGAGATCGAGGTTGAGCCACTGGCTGCGCACGAGCTCCATGTTCGTGGGCACGCCGATGAGCCGCTCCGGGCCCTGATCGAGCTGCACGGGATCGGTCGACATCGGCGCGGGTGGATCAGCGAGCGCCGGAATCACCGTCTTGCGGAACGCGCCACCGAGCGAGAAGCGCAGCAGATCGACCGGGCTGCCCACGGCGTTGATGCCTCGCGAGAGCGCCCGGCCGGGGTTCGCCAGCGTCGGCGGTGGATCGTACGCGCGGCGAAGCGCCTGCTGGCTCTTCACGAAGCCGTCGAGGTTCTTCGGCTTCAACACGCGCAGCTCGACCGCTTCCTTCTCGGCGAACGAAACCTCGAGGCGCGGCGATTCGTTGGGCCCGAAGCTGCGCGGCACCGTGATGTAGAGCGGCTTGGCGAGGGCAGGCGCAGCGACGAGCAGCGCCAACAGCACGCGGAGTGACTTCATGACCGGAACCCTCCCGAGACGATCTTCCCATCGGAACCCACCGTGGCCGTGAAGCCGACCGTGGGCAGTTCTTCGAGCAGCTTCCTGGCGGCCTCGATCTCCTGAGGGCCAGTGGTGGCGTTCGGCGCAGGGTGCTCCGAGAGCCACCCGTCGAGCGTGAGCTGCGAGAACACGCGGCCCAGGTTCACCGTCAGCGACAGCGACGTGTTCTGCGAGACGCCCTTCACGACGGCCTGCGAGGCCTGCAGCATCGAGGGCTTCTTCCCGGCGCAGGCGGATTGCAGATCGGCCATCAGCTCCTTGGTCGACGAGAACGCGAGCACGCCACACGCCTTGCCCGTCTGCAGCGCGCCGTTGCCCTTCGTCATCGCCTCGGCGAGCGCTTTTTCGTCATCGGCCTTGCCCCACAGCACGGCGACCTCGGTGTTCCGGTTGCCGCGCGGGTTCCAGATGATGGCGGCCTGTCGCGGCTCGCCCAGCTCCCAGGTCTTGCGCGTCTTGTTGAAGTCTTCGCCCTCTTCTCCGAGCGTGTCGCGCAGCGCGGTCGCCGTGAGTTCCTTCGGCAGCTTCACCGCGAGGAAGAGCACCACCCCGCTCTTCTCGGGGATCGCCTTCAGCAGCTCCTGCGAGGGAGCAACGGCCGCCAGCCGGCCACCACCCGCCGCGTTCGCAGCGAGCCCCTTCGGAACGAACGCGTTGTTCTCCGCCGCGAAGTCGAGCGACGCGATGTTGTCCACGCCAAGCAGTGTGCTGAAGCCCTGAGCACCGCGACCCGAGTCGCTCATCGAGAAGCCGAGCGAGACGGCGACACCGGCGCGCGGCTCGTCTTTCGGCAGCTCCTTGCACATGGCCAGCATCGCCGCCTGGGGGCGAGGCGCGAGCACGATGCGGTCGCCAAGCCTCGCCGCGAAGAGGATCTTGTCGGCGAGGACGATGCGGTGAATCGACTCTGCCGTGGCGCCTGCGTCGTTGGCCTCGCCTGTCGTCACACACGAGGGCGGGTTGAAGCCACCCGACGCGGCCACCTTCACGAGCGTGTCGAACGCGCCGTTCGCCGCCGCCGAGGGATTCGGAATGACGACGGCCGGAGCACCCTTCGCGCCTTCACCGCCATACCAGACGATGCGGTAGCGCGTGGCCAGCACCTGATCGAGCACGAGATCAGCGACGGCGCCGGTGAAGACCTTGCCGATGTCTTCGCCACGCGTTCCGAAGAAGCCGCCCCACGCCGCGATGAAGCCCTGGCCGACGGGATCTTTGAGCGCCTTGCCCAGCCACGCGTTGCTGCGCAGCGTCTGGTGCACGGCTTTGGGATCGTGAACGTCGAGCCAGAACAGCTCGGGCGTGTTCTCGATCGCGGGCGTCTCTTCCATCGCGCCGTAGACGGGCTCGGGGCGAGTGGTGCTGTCGAAGGCTCCGGTCGGCGCCGTCTCGGGCGGCGGCGTGATCGGTCCGGGGAGGCCGGAGATCGGCCCATCTTTCGGAGGCGTCGGGCCCTTGCTGCGGGCCTCCATCACGCCGACGACGATGCCGACGACGGCGACGACACCGACGATGGCGATCAGGGCTCCGCGATTGCCTCCTGGCGGCGGTGCTGCAGGGCCAGGTGACGGCGCGGGAGACGGCGGCTGATTGGCGCTCATGAGCTCCACTCCTTGAATCTGAAAAAGCCGAGGAACGACGGGTTCTCTGGCACCGGGCGCCACTCGCCTGGAGCCTCACGCATCAGCTCGCTCATGCGGCCGGCGCGAACGGGCGCGTCCTTCTCGCCCGGGTGGTACACGACGTAGATCTCTCCGTGCGCCTTGTCCGACGGGGCGACGACGAGCATCAGGTGAAAGACGTCTCCCGAATCGCGCGGCTGGCGAAAGGCGAGCACGTCACCCGTCTTCACCCGCATCGAGCGCGCGTCGCGACCGAGCCCGGTGAAGCTGTACGAGAGCAATGTCTCAGCATCGGCGAAGTCGGTTGCGCCGGTCGCGGCGAGGAAGAGCGGTGACTCCAGCCGCTTCGGCTCCACCCGCCTGTAGGCCTGCCGCAAGCTGAACCGAACGAGCCCAGCGCAGTCGCGTTGCTCGGGGTGCCACTTCTCGTCGATGCGTTTGACCTGCGCGATGGCGGTCTCGGCGACGGCCTGGCGGAGCAGCTCCACCGGCGGCTTCTGCCCCGCGCACAGCAGCATGAGCACGAGCGCGCTCATGACTCAGTAGCCACCCTCGCCGCCGCCACCTTCCGACTGCATCTGCTTCGCGGCGTCGTCGAGGTTCGTCGGCCAGCGCTCGTCGGTCGGCTTCGGGTCTCCCGTCGGCACGTAGACAAGCGCGCGCCCGCCACCGAGGTTGTGCACCCACGCCAGCACGCGCGTCGAGCCCGGCGTGGCGAGCGGAATCTTCACCGTCTTGCGCACCTCGTTCGGCGTGCCTTCGAAGAGCGAGACGTTGAGCGTGGCGATCGTGTGGGCCTTGTCTCCGCTCGGCCAGTAGTTCGCGGCGATCAGGTACGTGCCCTTCGGCGGCGCGCGGTGCACGTAGAGGTACGGTCCGTAGCCAGGCTGATCGAAGTCGCCCTGCTGCTCGTTCAAGAAGAACGTTCCACCCGACGGGCTCGAGGTGTCGGCCCAGTACACGTGCGCCATCTTCGTGGGGTCGAGCGAGCGGTTCTCTTCGCTCGTCTCGGTCGGCTCGTAGACGTGCAGGTCGGTGTACACGCCGTCGGTGTCGCTCGTGAGAATGACCTTCATCGGCACGGGCGGAATCTGCGCGTACGTCGTCGCTTGTGCCTTCGCGGTGCCGGCCGCGTTCGTCGCCAGCACCGTCACCACGTTCTTGCCCGACGCCGCAGGGAACTCGCGCGAGAACGTGCCGCCGCGGGTGCGCATGAGGTAGCGATCGCCGTTGATGCTGACCGTCACGGGATCGATGGAGGTGTCGCTGATGCGGCCCTCGACCTTCAGCATGCGGCCGACCGACCACCCACCCGTGGGCTTGCTCAGCGTCACGGTGGCGAGCGTCGTGCCCTTGCCGATTGGAACTCCATCAAAACGCGCAGGCGCCAACTTCGGCTGCGCGAGCGCGATCACCACCAGAACGTGAAGCATGTGCGGCCCCCTGACGGGTCTTCGAAAGCGGTGGGGATTCAAGGGTCGCGCCACTCGGGAGGCCAGCAGAAAACGAGCGCTTCGAGGGCCGGAGCCTGCAGTGTGCGGGTGATCGACCGCTCGACTGTGGCTGTGGGGCGTCGCCGACACCCGTCACTCCACCTGCGCCGGACTGCGTGAGCGGCTAAGGATGATCACGTGCCTCGACGCAACGCGATCGCCAGACTCTTCGATCGGCTCGTCGAACAGGTGACGCCGGCTGGGCTCGATGCGGACGAAGCACCGCGCGCCAGGCTGATGGTGACCGCCTGGCTGCCCGTCTTCCCCTTCTGTCTGCTCACGGCCAGCTACTTCGCGGTGACCGCCTCGTGGGGCATGGTCGCGACGCTGGCCGCGGCGTTTCTGCTGGGCGTGGTGATGCTGGCGATGCTGAGGCGCACGCGACGCACGTCGCTCCCGGCGCACGGATCGCTCGTGGTCGGCGCGATGCTCTTCGCCGTCAGCGGGCTCACCCAGACCCCTCCCGATCCGACGGCGCCGACGGTGCTGGTCGTCATTCCCCTCGCGGCGTCGCTGGTCTTCAGCCCCAGGGTCGCGTGGGTCTACCTCGGCTACTGCTCGGTGCTGGTGGTGGCGACGCTGCTCGCGGTGTCGCGGGGCATCGCGTTGCCGTACCACGACGCAGTGCCCGTGGTGACGCAGGCGTTCAACTTCATCTACGCGATGATCATCGTGCTCGTGTTCGCTCGCGCGGCCGATCAGATGCGGCTGCGTGTCATCGAAGAGCAGCAGGCCTCTGCGCGCACGAAGAGCCGCTTCCTCGCCAACATCAGCCACGAGATCCGCACCCCGATGCATGGCGTGCTGGGCATGACCGACGAGCTGCTCGCCAACGAGCTGCCACCAGACGCGAAAGAGCGCATCGGGGTCATTCAGCGCAGCGGCCAGCACATGGTCTCGCTCATCAACGATCTGCTCGACCTCACCAAGATCGAGGCCGGCAAGCTGACGTTGGCGCCGTCACCGACCGACCTGCGTGAGCTCGTCTCTGACGTGGCGGCCTTGTTCGCCCCGCTGGCGGCTCGAAAGGGGCTCACCTTCGCCTGCGACGTCGACGAGGCCGTACCCGCCTGGGTGAGCCTCGACGGCGCGCGCCTCAAGCAGGTGCTCACCAACCTCGTCAGCAACGCGGTGAAGTTCACCGAGCGGGGCAACGTGTCGCTCCGATTGTCCGTCGCGGGCCTGGAGCCACTGCTCGTGCGGTTCGAGATCACCGACTCTGGAGTGGGCATTCGACCCGAGGTCCTTCCACGCCTCTTCACCGCCTTCGAGCAGGGCGATCCCTCGACCACCCGTCAGCACGGAGGCACGGGGCTTGGGCTCGCGCTCTCTCGACAAATCGTTGGGCTGCTCCGTGGTGCGCTCGAGATCGAGTCGACGGTCGGCAAGGGCAGCCGCTTCTTCTTCTCGCTCCCGATGCCGATCGCGCAGGCGCCAGAGCTGACGTCGCCGCTGCTGGGGCTCTCGCTCGACACGCCGCTCACCGTGCTGGTGGTGGACGACAACGCGGTCAACCGGCGGGTGGCCGAGGGGCTGCTGCAGCGTGCCGGGTACTCGGTGCGCTCGGTGACGAACGGCCAGGAAGCGCTCGACGCGATCGTCGCAGGGCCGGTCGACGCCGTCCTGATGGACTGCCACATGCCGATCATGGATGGGTTCGAGGCCACCGAGCGCATTCGCAAGCTCGACTCGCCCCGCTCGCGCACGCCGATCATCGCGCTCACCGCGTCGGCGTCGACCGAAGATCGCGAGGCCTGTCACCGCGCGGGCATGAACGACTGCCTGGCCAAGCCGGTCTCGTACAACGAGCTCGTTCGCGCGATCGCCGGCGTCACGAAGGCCGTGGCGCCGGTGCCCGAAGTGGAATGAGCAGGCCGAGAAAGGCCCACGACAGCCCCGCGCCGATGAGGAAGACGGGAGCCCAGCCGAGCCCATCGACGAGCGCACCCGAGACCAGGCCCGTCGGCGACTTGCCCAGCACCTCGACCGCAGCGAGCAACGTGAAGTGCGTCGCGCCCACGCTGCGATCGACCTTCGACATCATGAACGCGAACATGCACGTGGTGACGAGGCCCGCGAAGAAGTGCTCGAGGCTGGTGATGCCGTAGATGACCGCGGGCGTTCCCGGCAGCAGCCCCGCCGCGAGCGCCCACATACCGACGAGCGAGAGCGCCCGAATCGCCGACGTCGTTCCGACGGCCCGCAGCAACGACATGCGCGCTGCGACGAGCCCGCCCGCGATGGAGCCGAGCAGCGAGCCCAGCTGCCCCACGAGCGCGAACGAGGCGACGTCCTCCTTCGAGTAGTGCAGCACGCGCTGCAGGTAGGGCTCGAACACAGAGTCAGAGAGCGCCTCGCCCATCTTGTAGGTGGCGACGAAGAGCACCAGCCAGATGCCGCCGGGCTTCGCGACGAGCTGCCAGGCGCGCCGCGCGATCTCCTTGAACGTCGGCCGCTCGACGGGCTCGGTCGAGACGTGGGCTCGTTTCGGCTCCTCGACGCGCAGCATCGCGACGGTTGCCAGCCCGGCGATGGCCGCCAGCCCGAAGAAGCCGCCTTGCCAGCCGAGCCGCGGGAGCAGCAGCCCGATGAAGATGGAGCCGCCCACGGCCATGCCGATCTTGTACGCCGAGACCTGCGCCGCGTTGCCTGCGCCCAGCTCGTGCTCCGAGAGCAGATCGACCGCGAGCCCATCGACCGGCACGTCCTGCATCGACGCGAAGACGTTCATCAACAGCACGACGCCGAGCAGCGGCACCAGCAGCTCGGGGTACGGCGTGAAGCCCGCGGCCGCGAGTGAGAGCGCGAGCAGCACCATCAACGGCACGATCCACGACTTGCGCCGGCCGAACTTCTCAGAGCCGTAGCGATCGACGAGCGGCGCCCAGACGGGCTTGAAGCTCCACGGCAGTGACAGCAGCCCGAGCAGCGTCACCGCCGTCATCGACACCGACTTGTCGTCGGCGAGCAGCAGCTTGAGGCCCTTCGACTGAAAGCCGAACGGCAGGCCCTGCACGAAGTACAGCAACGAGAGCAGCCCGAGCTTCCAGGCGGCGGGGGCGCGGCGCTCCATGGCGAATCAGCCCGCGAACATCTCGACGAACATGCGCTCGAGCTGAATGCGAATGGCTCCGTTGCGCTGGGTGATGGCGTTGCGAGCTTCGTCGATGAGCTGGTTGCGGCGGTGCAGTCCGGCGGGAGACACCTTCGCTGCGGCAGCGACGGCGAGCGGCTGCAGATCGCCGTTCACCAGCTTCGAGTCAGGCACCTGAGCCACCTGCACGTCTCGCAGCCAGACCTGCAGCACGTCGAGCGCGATCTCCGCCGTGCCACGATCTTCACTGAGCACCTCGGCGAGGGTGAGCCAGCCACGGGCATCGGCGGGATCGAGCGCTTCGAAGCGTTCGATGATGCTCTTGCGCTCGGCGAGCGCGTCGATGTCGAAGGCCAGCGCGCGCGCCATCGAGCCACCTGCCATCGCAGCGGCCTGCAGCGCCGTCGCGTCGTCGACGGCCTTCTTCTGGCTCTTCAGCTTCTCCGCGAGGAACTCGACCGGCAGCGGGCCGAACGTCGCCTTCGCGCAGCGGCTACGAATGGTGGGCAACAGCTTGTCCTGCGCGGACGAGACGAGGATCAGCACCGTGCCCTTCGGCGGCTCCTCGAGCGTCTTGAGCAGCGCGTTCTGGGCCGGCGGGTTCATCGCGTGCGCGGTGATCAGGATGGCGACCTTCGCCTTCGACTCGAGCGCGCGAAAGGCGAGGCGCTCCTGCAGCTGGCGAATCTGCTCGATGCGAATGTCACGCGAGGGCGTGTGATCGAAGTCGCTGCGGCCCGCGAGGCCACGCTTCACGAGCTCGTCTTCGGGCATCAGCACCGTGACGTCGGGGTGGTTGCGCTTCTCGACGCGGCGGCAGCTGGCGCAGGTGCCGCAGCCGACGTTCGGCTTCTCAGGACACGTGAGCGCCTGCGCGAGGCCGATGGCGGCCAGCTCTTTTCCGACCCCGTCAGGGCCCGTGAAGAGCCATGCGTGGTGAACGTGACCACGGGCGAGTCCGGCCTCGAGCGCGGCGATGGCGCGGTCCTGACATTTCACGGCGTCGAGCGACATGGGACCGGGCTTGTAGCGCGACTGCGCGCGCCCGGCACCGTGCTATCAGCCCGCTGGCATGTCGTTCCTTCACGGCAACCTGGCGCTCGTCCTCGGCATCATCGCCCTCGTGCTCACGGCGGTCGTCCGCCGGCTCTCGAAGGACGAGCGGCTGCGCCAGGACGTCTTCGGCGCGCTCGTGTGGTTCGCGATCTTCGTGATCGTCCGCACGGTGATGATCTGGGCCGAAGCGTGGACGCCGAAAGAATGGCACCCCGTCGAGCGCGCCATCTGGATGCTGTCGTTCGCGTTCGGAACCGTGCGGCTGGGTGTCTCGGTGGTGCTGTGGGCCCGCCGCAGGCTCGGAGGAACGCCGACCGCCAAGATCCACCGCGACGTCGCCGACTTCCTGCTCTACCTCGCGACCGCGATTCCGATTCTCAAGACGACGCTGCAGCTCGACGTCACCACGCTGCTCGGGACGTCGGCCGTGCTCTCGTTGGTGCTCGGCTTCGCCCTGCAGGACACGCTGGGCAACCTGTTCAGCGGGCTCTCGCTGCAGCTCGATCGGCCGTACCAGGTCGGTGACTTCGTGAAGGTCGGTCAACACGAAGGGCGCGTGGTGCAGACGTCGTGGCGCTCGACGCGCATCGAGACGCTGCGCAAGGAGCAGATCACCCTGCCCAACGCGCTCACCGCCAAAGAGCCGATCATCAACTACAGCCGGGGTGGGCAGCCGGTGGCGATCGACCTCACGCTCGGCACTGCGTACGCCGCGCCGCCGACGAAGGTGAAGACCGAGATCCTCGAGGCGATTGCGGAGAGCCCGATCATCCTGAAGACGCCTGCGCCGTGGGTTCGCACCTGGTCGTTCGACGACTCCTCCGTGAAGTACGTGGTGCGTGTGTGGCTGAAGGACTGGTCAGACGTGCCGCACGTGCACGATGAGGTGTTTGCGCGGCTCTGGTACCGGTTTGGTCGCGCGGGCATCGAGATTCCGTTCCCGCAGCGCGTGGTGACGATGCGCGCCGAGGTGCCGCGGCCGCAGGGCCTTCGCGAAGAGCTGCTGGGCGAGCTCGACCTGTTCAAGCTGTTCTCGGGAGACGAGCGCCGGGCGATCGCCGACGCAGCGTCGGAGCACCACTTCGGCCTCGGCGAAGCGATCTGCATCGAGGGCCGGGAGGGCGCGACCTTCTACATCGTCGCGTCGGGGCGCGTGTCGGTGCGCGTCGGCCAGCCACCTCGCGAGGTCGCGACGCTCTCACGCGGTCAGTACTTCGGAGAGATGTCGCTGCTGACCGGTGAGCCCCGCTCCGCCACCGTCGTCGCCATCGAAGACACGGCGGTGCTCGAGTTCGATCGCGCCGAGTTCCAGAAGTTCTTCAATGAGAAGCCCGAGCTCGCCGAGCAGATGGCCGAGATTCTGGCGCTGCGAAAAGCCGAGCTCGCGACCGACGCTGCAGGAAAGACCAGTCAGAAGGTCGACGCGTCGGGCCTGCTCACGAGGCTGCGGCGAATCTTCACGCCTTGAGTTTCTTGCCGATGCGGCATTCCTCACGCATCGGGCACTTCTGACAGTTCTCCTTCACCGGATGCACTGGGCACGCGCCGCTCATGCCGAAGTGGCAGAGCCCGAAGTCGTAGCGAACGGGATCGGATCCATCGAGCTGGCTCAGGGACTCGGTGATCTCGAGCGCCATCGGCCAGCCCTGTGTCTGCCGCGACGTCAGCCCCAGCCACGTCGACAACCGCGCGATGTGCGTGTCGAGGGGAATGACGAGCTCTGACGGCTTCACGCGAGTCCAGATGCCGAAGTCGATCGGGTCTGGGCCGCGCACCATCCACCGCAGGTAGAGCGACAACCGCTTCGCCGCGCCACTCCCCGTCGGCAGCAGGTGATCGAGCCCGCGCACGTTACCCAGCGCACGAACGATCTCCTTCCGCGGCGCCGCGTCTCGCACCGTCTTCGCGAACAGGGACAACGCCTCTCGATGCCCGCTCTGCTGACGTGCCGAGAGAAAGACGTCCTCCAGCGAGCCGTACTGCTCGAGACACGCGCCCATGCCCATCAGCAACACGCCGAGATCGGCCGGCAGGTTGAACCGGTACACGAAGCCCTCGAGCATCGGCTTCAGCTCGTTCACCCGCAGTGACGCCACCCGCTTCGCCGGCCGCTTCCCGAGTTGGTCGAGGATCGACTGAATCTTCGGCTTGAAGAGATCGGCGCGCCCGTACGCCAGCGAGGCCGACAGCAACGCCACCACCTCGATGTCGCGAGGGTCGTCGTAGCGGTGCGGGAACTCGACCGGATCTGCGCGGACCCGATCAGCCCACGGCCGTGGATCGGTCAGCGCATCGAGCAACGGTTTCAGCCGGGTGGCGCGCGCCTTCGACAGCACGGGTCAGCGCGACACTTCGCGAACGAGGTGACCCAACTCCGGAGCGATCAGCTTCTCCATCGCCAGCTTCACGCCAGCCGGAGAACCCGGCAGCGCGAACACCACCACGCCGTCCCACACGCCCGCGATCGCCCGCGTCGCCATCGCCGCCGAGCCGATCTGCTGGAACGAGAGCATGCGAAAGAGTTCTCCAAAGCCGTCGATGGTTCGCTGGAAGAGCGGTGTCACCGTCTCGACCGTCACGTCACGCGACGACAAGCCGGTGCCGCCAGTGAGGATGATCGCCCGCACGCCCGAAGCCTTCGCCTGATCCATCGCTTGCCGAATCTCCTGCGCGCTATCGCGTACCAGCGAGCTGCCGGCCACCGTGTGCCCCTCATGCTCGAGCGCGTGCCGAATCGCCGGCCCGCCTTCGTCGGTCGCTCCGTTGCGCGTGTCGCTGCAGGTGATCACCCACGCGCTCACGGTCGCTGCGGCGTGCCGGTGCTCGTGCACGGAGTCGTGATGATGGTGGTGATGATCGTGATCGTGGTCGTGACCTTCGTGCGCCATGGAGAACGCTCCTTCAGGGGTTCGGGTTGAAGCCGATGACCACGACCTGACCGTCTTCGACCTCGGTCTTGAACGCGGGCTGATCGTCACAGATGCCGGGAGACGTCTCGTTCTTCCCCGTGTCGAGATCGAAGCCGACCTCGTGGCACGGGCACACGACCAGGTTCTTCTCGACACGTCCGGAAGACAGAAGACACCCACCGTGGTTACACCAGTCGTCGAGCGCCTTGAGCCGCCCGTTCACGCAGGCCACCAGCACGTTGCGCTTACCGACGGCGTAGCCGCGAAGCTCCCCTTCCTGCAGGTCGGCCGGCCCCAGCGTGATTCGTGAGTCGCTCATGGCGCGCGCCTCTTAGCCACGTTCCACGCGGTTCGCCTGCTCCTCGTTGTTATGGTGCGCCTCATGTCGAACGTGGACAAAACAGCAGTGGTGAAGGCGCTTCGCGACCTCGGCGCCTATCTGCAGCTCAACGGCGAGAACGCCTTCAAGGTGCGCGCCTACGACATCGCGGCCGAGCGCATCGCCGGGCTCACCGACGATCTCGGCGCCATCATCGAGAAGAAGGAGCTCACCTCTCTTCCCGGCATCGGCGAGAGCATCGCGAAGAAGATCGAAGAGCTCGCGACGACGGGGAAGATGACGGCGCTCGAGGAGATCCGCGCGAAGTTCCCTCCGAAGATCCTCGAGCTGATGACCGTGCCCGATCTCGGCCCCAAGAAGGCGCGCGCCCTGTTCGAACAGCTCGGCGTCGGCAGCCTCGAAGAGCTCGAGAAGGCCTGTCAGGAGCAGCGCGTTCGCACGCTCAAGGGCTTCGGCCAGAAGACGGAAGAGAAGCTCATCAACGGTCTGCAGGTGGCCAAACGTGCGGCCTCGACCGGCGGGCGCAAGCGCCTCGGCGAGGTGCTTCCCCAGGCCGATGCGCTGCTCGAGTGGATCAAGCAGGCGCCGGGCGTGAAGCGCGCCAGCCTCGGCGGCTCGGTGCGACGCCAGAAAGAAACCGTCGCCGACGTCGACATCATCGCCTCCGCGCCCGACGCGCAGCCCGTCTTCGCGCACTTCCACAAGTTCCCCCTGGTGGCAGAGCTCATGGGCTCGGGAGAGTCGAAGTCGTCGGTGCGGCTCAAGGACACCGATCTGCAGGTCGATCTGCGCGTGCTGCCCGACGAGGACTTCGCGTCGGCGCTCCACCACTTCACCGGCAGCAAGGGCCACCACATCAAGCTGCGTGGGCTCGCGCTCGAGAAGGGCCTCACCATCAGCGAGTGGGGCGTGTTCCGCATGAAGGAAGGCGAGAACGCTGCTGCGAAGGCCGGCGTCGCGAAGCACGAGAGCGCCGAAGCCAAGCTGCCCATTCGTGACGAGGCCGATCTCTACAAGCTCCTCGGCATGCAGTTCGTCCCGCCAGAGCTGCGCGAAGACTGGGGCGAGATCGAAGCCGCGCTCGCGCACGAGCTGCCGGAAGATCTGATCACCCGCGAAGCCATCGTCGGCAACGTGCACGCGCACACCACCTGGAGCGACGGCATCAACTCGCTCGAAGAGATGGCCCGCGCCGCGAAGGCACTCGGGCTCAGCTACTACACGGTGACGGAGCACTCGCAGAGCTCGGGCTACGCGGGCGGCCTCAGCATCGAGAAGCTCAAGCAGCAGTGGGACGAGATCGATCGCGTCAACGACCTCGTGAAGGGCATTCGCCTGCTCAAGGGCATCGAGAGCGACATCCTCGAAGACGGCAGCCTCGACTACCCCGACTCGGTGCTCGAGAAGCTCGACGTGGTGATCGGCTCCATTCACCAGCGCTACAGCCAGGACGAAGCGCAGATGACGAAGCGTGTGCTCAACGCCTTCGACAACCCACACCTGCACATCTGGGGTCACCCCACGGGCCGGCTGATCAACAAACGGGAGCCCGCTCCGATGCGCATGGAGGAGATCCTCGACAAGGCCGCGAAGAAGGGCATCACCATCGAAGTGAACGGCTGCCCCGAACGCATGGACCTGTCTCCGGAGCACGTGCGCAAGGCGCTGGAGCGCGGCCTCAAGCTGTCGATCAGCACCGACGCCCACTCGACGAACGAGCTCTCGGTGCACCTGCCCTTCGCGCTCGCGTCGGCCCGAAAAGGCTGGGCGCGAGTCGGCGACGTCGTCA
Source organism: Archangium gephyra (assembly GCA_943370055.1). Taxonomy (GTDB): domain Bacteria; phylum Myxococcota; class Myxococcia; order Myxococcales; family Myxococcaceae; genus Xiheimicrobium; species Xiheimicrobium gephyra_A. The sequence continues at coordinate 149,671 of CALRPN020000014.1, read as the reverse complement.
ACACCCGCGACGTGAAGGGCTTCTTGAAGGCAATCCGCCGCAACTGAAAAAAGCCCAACCCCACGGACCGAAGGGTACAGTCGAAAACGACACATGGCCGCCGCCACCGAGAACCTGGTCGGTCAGACGATCGGTTCCTTCCGCATCACAAAAGTCATCGGCCGCGGCGGCATGGGGACTGTCTATCTCGGAGAGCACGCCGTCATCGGCAGCCGCGTCGCGATCAAGGTGCTGATGGAGCGCCTGGCCACCGACGAGAACCTCGTCGCCCGCTTCTACGCCGAGGCCCGCGCGGTCAACCTCATCGGCCACGAGAACATCGTCAACATCTTCGACATGAACGTGGTGCCGCCGCATCGGTACTACCTCGTGATGGAGTACCTCGAGGGCAAGCCCCTCAACTACCTCCTCACCGCGCCCGTTCCCGCCAACATCAGCATTCCGATTCTGCTGCAGGTCTGCGACGCGCTGCAGGCCGCCCACACGGCTGGCATCGTTCACCGCGATCTCAAGCCCGAGAACATCTTCATCATGCGGCGGGGCAAGCAGGACAACTTCGTCAAGGTGCTCGACTTCGGCCTCGCGAAGCTGCTCGACACCGAGCGCGCCGATCAACACACCGCGGCCGGCCTCATCGTCGGCACTCCTGAGTTCATGTCGCCCGAGCAGGCGAACAGCCAGCCAGTCGATGGCCGCGCCGACATCTACGGCCTCGGCTGCATCGCGTGGCTCATGGCCACTGCGCGTCTGCCCTTCCCGCAGCGCGGCCTCACCGATCTGCTCGTCGCGCACCGCACGCAGATGCCGAAGCCTCCGCACGAAGTCGTCCCGACCGTGCCGGCCCCATTGAGCGAAGTGATCATGAAGGCGATGGCGAAGGATCCCGCCGAGCGCTTTCAGACCGCCGCCGCGTTCGGGAAGGCGCTGGAAGACGTGCTCCAGTGGGTCGAGACCACGCCCGCGCGCGCCGCCGCGCCCACCAGGCCACCCCTGCCGCCGATGCCTTCGCCGGGAGCCCCAGCGCCAGCTCCAGCCACCGCGCCCGTTCAGCCCCGCTTCGTCGCGAAGTTCTCAGCAGAGGTGTCGACGCTCGATGGGAAGTCGCTGGGCACGCTGCAGTGCACCGACATCTCGCGCGGAGGCATGTTCCTCGCGAGCGATGGCACCCTGCCTGCGTTGTTCTCGAAGGTGAAGATCACGCTGAGCGAGGGCGGCGGCATGCTGCTCGGTGAGGTCGTTCGTCACGTCGCCAGCGAGCAGGCGCGCGCGTGGGGCATGTCGGGCGGCTTCGGCGTGCAGTTCGTCGATCTGACGCCCGCCGTGCGCGAGACGGTGACGCGGCTCATTCAGGGCCTGCCGCCCAGTCAGATGCCGCCCGCGCAGCTCTCGGCCAGCGACGACCCCGAAGCCGAGAAGGTGCTCGAGAAGTTCCGTCAGCGCATCAACGGCGATCACTACGTGCTGGTCGGCGTCGCGACCGATGCCGAGTCGTCCGAGATTCGCACCCGTGCGCGCGAGGCGATTCACGAGCTCGAGCGCGTCGGCACGCGAACCATCTCGGCCAAGCAGCGCTCTCAGCTCGACGCTTCGATCACGCGCGTGAAGTCCGCCGCCGACGTGCTGGGAAACCCGCTGCACCGCGCCGAGTTCGATGCCAACCGCGGCAACTTCCGCGGCGTCATGCGCTGTCTGCAGGCCGGCCTCACGGTGCTCGACCTCGAGCGGCTGCGCTCGGCCCACCTCGCGGCGAACCCGAACGCGGCCGGTGGCGCGCACGTCAAGCTGCTCGCTTCGAAGGCCTACGAGTCCAAGAACCAGCTGCGTGAAGCGCTCGATGCGGTCGAGGCCGCGCTGCAGCACGACCCGCTCAACCTCACCTATCACCAGCGTCGCATTCAGCTGCTCAAGCGGCTGCGTGAAGGCATGCCCACATGAAGAGCTGGCTGCTCTCGGCGCTCAAGAAGATCGCCTCGGGTGGGCGCGAGGCCGTGGTGAAGCAGCACGCTGGCGACTGGCTCGTGTGGGAAGCCGGCAACTGGAAGGCGCCGCGCGCGCAGACCCTCGTGCTCGACACCGTGAAGGACCCGGCCCATCAGGCGCCGAAAGGCGCTGAGGCCCTCACCATCGCGTTGCCCATGCAGGTCTCAATCTCGGTGGGCCGTGCCCCCGAGGCCGACATCTCGCTCAACGACGGCACGCTCTCGGGGCATCACCTCACGCTCGCGCGGCTCAGCGATGGCCGGTGGACGATCGAAGATCTCGGCTCGACGAACGGCACCACCGTCGAGGGCCTGACGCTGAAGGTGGGCGACCGCATGCCGCTGCGGAACGGCTCGGTGATCAAGGCGGGTCAGGTCACCCTCTCCTTCCAGACGGCCGAGGGCATGTGGAAGCGACTGTCGACCTGACGAAGCGGTGGCTCACGCGCTCCGCCGTTCGTGAGGCGCTCGTCATCTGGGCCCTCGGCTTCAGCGGCATTCTGATCGCGTGGCTCATCTACCGCCCGGCCGCCAAGCTCGTGGCGACGGTGGGGTTCCTCTACCTTCCCGTGCTGGCGATGAGCGTGCGAGGAGAGGACTACCGCGACTTCGGCCTCTCGACCCGAACGCTCAAGGCCGACGTGCTGCAGTTCCTCTCGGTGAGCGCCGTCGTGTTTCCGCTCTTCATCGCCGGCTACGTCGCCTTCATCTTCCTGCTCCCGAAGCTTCCAGGGCAGCTCGTGCAAATTCTCACGCCGTACATGGGTACGCCGCGCTTCGCGCCCCGCCTGCCCGATCGATTCCTCGAGTGGGTGATCGATCAGACCTTCGTCGTCGCGCTGCCCGAGGAGTTCTTCTACCGCGGCTACCTGCAGACCCGCCTGCGCGACGCGTGGCCGAAGGGGCGGCTGTTCTTCGGCGCGAGGCTGGGCCCTGCGTTCTGGCTGACGGCGCTCCTCTTCGCGCTGGGGCATCTCGCGATCTTCGAGGTGTGGCGACTGGCGGTGTTCTTCCCGGCGCTGCTCTTCGCGTGGATGCGGGAGCGCTCTGGATCAGTCGTGGGCGCGGCGCTGTTTCATGCGGCCGCGAACCTGCTCGTGCAGGTGCTCGACGCGAGCTTCTTCAACCGCTGATCAGGCGCCGCGCGATCGGCTTTGTGTTGGGGCCGGAAGGAACACGCGGCCCGCGGTGAGCCCTGTCGGCTGAGCGAGCTGGTGGCGACAAGCCCCGCATCAACCGCAGCATCACGACGGCACCGAGCATCGGCTCGGCTGACCATCGACCCGTCGGTCTCGAAGAAAGGCGGGGCCCAGCGGCTCAGACGATCTGCAGCTGCAGCGCGCGGCCGACGGCGACCGCTTTCGCTTCCGGCACCGGCAGCCAGGCGTCGGGCTTGAGCGGGTCGGTCGCGAAGATGATGGAGCGTCGCCGGCGGTGATCGCGCACCATCGGCGTCGCGGCCTTCTCCTCACCGGTGAGCCCACAGCGGGAGCACGCGCCGTCGCCTTCGAGCAAGCGGTACGAGAGCGGGTGGCCGCCACGCGTCGCGGCCAGCAGAATTCTCCCGTTGGTCGCCACCATCGCGATCGACGCTTTGTGCGCCTGCCCGGCCGCTTCCTCGACGTGCTGAGCCGTTCGCGCGAGCAGCTGTGCGGCGATCGGTGCCTCGAGATCGGGATCCTCGGTTCGACCCAGACTCCGCAGCTCAGCGAGGAAGGTCGCGAACACCGCTTCCTCGACCGCGGGCCCACGGAGCGAGCGCTGCAAAAAGTCGGGCAGCTGCTCCGCGAGGCGCTCACGGGTGTGCGGGTTGTTCAGCACGCCTGCCATCGAGAACAACCACTGCCTCATGCGATACGGCTGGGCGCTCTCTTCGATGGGCCGGCCGACGGGTGGAGGACTGGCCGTGTAGAGGGCGGTCTCAGAGCTCGGCAGCTCCCACATGTCGGACCGTGTCACCCCGACGCCGTACTGGCGTTGAATGAGCTGCGAGTCGTCGTAGGCGCCCAGGCCCAGCACGAGGCCCTCCGCGTCGAGGGACACCAGCGATCGCGCTCGATCCAGCTCACAACACATGAGCGAGGCATCGGACGTCGAGATGGCGAACAAGCGCGTCATGACCATTCCTATTCTCGGCCCCACGTCTGGAACTGACAATCTGGCAGGCGCAATCCGCCCACACCTGCCCGATGAGTCGAGGGTTCAACAAATTCACCCACGGGGCGGCTCTTGAGTAGTGTTCCGGCCATGTCGGAACTTGCCGTCGGCATCGATCTCGGCACGTCGTATTCGTGCGTCTCGGCCGTCATCAACGGTCAACCCACCGTGATCCCCAATGAATGGGGAGAGCTCACTCACGCCTCGGTCGTGTCGTTCCTCGACGACGGCTCGGTGCTGGTGGGCAACGCCGCCAAGAAGAACATCATCACCAACGCCGAGAACACGGTGTACTCGGCCAAGCGCCTCATCGGCCGCTTCTTCTTCTCTGACGAGGTGAAGAAGGCCCAGTCGGTGATGCCGTACAAGATCGTCGAAGGCCCGAACAACTCGGTGCGCATCACGGTGCGCGGCCGCACGTTCTCGCTGCCGGAGATCTCGGCGCTCGTGCTGAAAGAGATGAAGGCCATCGCCGAGAGCTATCTCGGCCAGCCGGTGACCAAGGCCGTCGTCACGGTGCCGGCGTACTTCAACGACAACCAGCGCCAGGCCACCAAGGACGCGGGCCGCATCGCCGGCCTCGAGGTGCTGCGCATTCTCAACGAGCCGACGGCTGCTGCGCTCGCGTGCGGCTTCGGCCGCGACATGAACCAGCGGGTCGTCGTGTACGACCTCGGCGGCGGCACCTTCGACGTCTCGATCCTCGAGATCGGCAAAGACGTGTTCGAGGTGCTCTCGACCGCAGGCGACACGTACCTCGGCGGCGACGACTTCGACGATCGCATCATGAACTGGCTCGCCGACGACTTCCTCGCGCGCCACAAACTCGATCTTCGCCAGAACAAGTACTGCCTGCAGATGCTCAAAGAGGCCGCCGAGAAGGCGAAGATCGACGTCGGCGCTGCGAACGTCGCCACCGTGCACTGCCCCGGCATCTGCCAGGACGTGAACGGCAACGTCATCGATCTCACGCAGACCCTCACCCAGGACGGCTTCAACCGCATGGTGATGGATCTCGTGCAGCGCACGTTCAAAGTCTGTGACGAAGCGCTCCAGAGCGCGCGCATGACCGCCGCAGACGTCGACGCCGTGATCCTCGTCGGTGGGCCCACGCGCCTGCCGATCATCGCGAACTCGGTGAAGCACTACTTCTCGAAGGACCCGATGCAGGGCGTCGACCCCGATCAGGTCGTCTCGATGGGCGCCGCGCTTCAGGCCCACGCGCTCGTCGATCAGCGCACCGAGACGTTCCTGGTCGACGTCACTCCGCTCTCGCTGCGCATCGGCACCGTCGGCGGCTACACCGAGAAGATCATCGAGAAGAACACGCCGATTCCGATCGAGAAGTCGAAGACCTTCACCACCAGCCGCGACGGCCAGGACAAGGTGAAGATTCGCGTCTACCAGGGTGAGTCGAACCGCGCCGAAGAGTGCGAGCTGCTCGGAGAGTTCGAGTTCGCGGGCTTCCGCATCGGCTACCGCGGCGACGTGAAGATCGACGTGACGTTCGAGATCGACTCCAACGGCATCGTGAACGTGTCGGCCACCGATCAGGAGACCGGCCAGCGCACCTCGACGACGATCAGCCTCTCGTCCGGCCTCAGTGAGAACGACATTCAGAAGTCGATGAAGGAGAACGAGGGCATGCAGCTCGCCAACCACCGCGACCTGCCTTCGCCCGCGTGAGCTGAAAGACGATGGCACCGCCTGACGATCCCAACGGAAAGCCTCCGGGAATTCCCCCCGTGGCACCGGCACGCCCTCCGTCGATCGCGCCGGCCATTCCGCAGGCACGCCCGCTGGCCCCGTCGATCGCCCCGGCAATCGCTCCCGCTCAGCCGCGCCAGCCCACCGTGCCTGCCGCGACCCGGACCGTTCCTGCGCCGCCAGGAGCCCCACAGCTCACGCCCGCACGTGCGCAACCGGTTCCTGTTCCGCCCGGAGCTCCGCAGCTCACCCCTGCGCGTGCGCAGCCAGTTCCTGCTGTGGCGCCAGCTGGAGCGCCGCGCGTGCCTGCGCCTCCCGGAGCACCAGGGGCCGCCACGCGTCCGGTACCCGCTCCTCCCGGAGCGCCTGGTGGTCCGCTTCCGCCCGGAGCGCCCGCCGCGCGCCCCGTACCCGCACCTCCCGGAGCGCCCGGTGTTCCTCCTCCGCCCGGAGCGCCCGCCGCGCGCGTTCTGGCACCGCCCGGAGCGCCCGGTGTTCCAGCTCCACCCGGAGCGACCGCCGCGCGCGTTCCCGCACCGCCCGGAGCGCCCGGTGTTCCGCCTTTCCCTGGAGCGCCTGCCGCCGCTGCCCGCCCCGTTCCCGCACCGCCCGCTGCCGTTCCCGCTCGACCTGTTCAGCCGACCCCTGGAGCGCAGACCATCGCCCCTCCCTTCCCCGGCGCAGCGACGCCAGGGCCCGCTTTCCCCGGAGCACCTCGCGCGCCCGGCGTGATCGCACCACCAGTCGCGACTTCGGCTCCCAGCGTCATCGCACCCGCTGCACCTGTCACCGTCGCCGCCCGCGCGAGTCCTCTGCCTGCGACTGGCGCGGTCGACACGATCTCGCCCCAACAGGCGCAACAGCTCGCGTTCATCGCTGACGCGCTCGACACCCAGGACTACTTCCAGTTGCTCCAGCTGCCCCAGACGGCCTCGGCGGCGGAGATCAAGAAGTCGTTCTATCGAGACAGCCGCATCTACCACCCCGATCGCATCTTCCACCTCGAGGACGCGGAGCCGAAGACCAACATCGGCGCCATCTACCGGCGAATCACCGAGGCCTATTACGTGCTGCGCGACGACGCGAAGCGCAAGAAGTACCTCGTCGACATCAACGGCCCCGAGCGAACCGCGAAGCTCCGCTACACCGAGGCGTCAGAGGCCGAGCTCAAGGCCGAAGCGAAGAAGGTCGTCGAAGAAGAGTTCGGCACCACGCCGAAAGGTCGTGCCCTCTTCAAGACCGCGCTGCAGGAGATCGAGCGGCAGCAGTGGTCGAACGCCGAGCGAAACCTCAAGAGCGCCCTCATGTACGAGTCGTCGAACGCGAAGTTCAAAGAGAAGCTCGCGCTGGTGCAGGGCAAGCTGGACGAAAACCGCCGCTCCGGCGATTCCTTCAAGATCAAGTGACGCTCGATCTCGTCATCCTCGGCCTCGCGTTCGTCTTCGCCATCTGGGGCTTCTTTTCGGGTGCGGCGCGGCAGATCGCGGCGTTGATCGCTGGCGTCGTCGCCTGGGCCGCCGCTGGACCCGTGGGGCAGTTCTACGGGCCCGTCTTCGCGAAGCGGCTGGCCACGTCGGCCTTCGTCGGCGTGGTGCTCGCGACGCTGGCGGTCTTCGTCGTCGTGCTGATCATCGTGCAGATCGTCGCCACGTTGATCATTCGCCGTGTGCTCGCGGGGCGAGACCCCAACAGCCGCACGCTCGATCGAGGGCTCGGCTTCATCCTCGGCGGAGGCAAGGTGCTGGCCGTCGTCTACGTCGCCCTCTGCGCGATGAGCTTCCTCGAGCAGAACGTCAGCATCATGGGCAAGAAGATGGCCTTCACGCCGAAGGACTCGCAGCTGATGGCCTTCGTGCGCGAGTACAACCTGCTCGAGCAGCGGCAGTTCTCGGGCGCTCACGATCTGATGCGCGTGGCCCAGCTCGCGAAGGATCCGAAGGCCCAGCAACGCCTCAAGGAAGACCCCGACTTCGCCGCGCTCTCGAAAGACCCCCGCTTCAGCAAGGTGCTCAACACCGCCGCCATGCAGAAGGCCCTCGAGACCGGAGACATTCGCGGGCTCATCGGCAGCAACGAAGTCGTCGATCTCATCCAGGACCCGGCCTCGGCGCGGCGGCTGGAGCGGGTCGGCGAACTCTCGCACTGAGGCCCACCCACAACGATTCACCAAGGGTGGTGGATCGCCGAGACAGATCCCTATAGTCCGCCGCCACGATGGCGAACACGACTCCGCAGCAGCGCTGGACGATTGGCGACTCCCTCGACACCTACGCGATTCGGAACTGGGGCGCGGGGTACTTCGGCATCAACGACAAGGGCAACGTCTGCGTCCACCCGGGCGGGCCCGACTCGCCGAACTTCGACCTGAAGGATCTGGTCGACGAGGTTCGCCGCCGCGGCATCAGCCTGCCGCTGCTGATCCGCTTCACCGACGTGCTGCGACACCGCGTGGTGCACCTCAACGAGGCCTTCCGCAAGGCCATCGCCGAGCACAACTACAAGGCCCAGTACCGCGGCGTGTACCCGATCAAGGTGAACCAACACCGCTTCGTGGTCGAGCAGATCGTCGACGCGGGCAAGCCGTACGGCTACGGCCTCGAGGCCGGCTCGAAGCCCGAGCTGCTCGCGGTGATGGCGCTGGTCGAAGACCCCGAAGCCCTCATCGTCTGCAACGGTTACAAAGACGAGGAGTACGTCGAGACCGCCCTCTACGCCTCGAAGCTCGGCCGCAAGGTCGTGATGGTCGTCGAGAAGCCCTCCGAGCTGCCGCTGATCGCCGAAGTGTCGCGCAAGACCGGCATCACGCCGCGCCTGGGTATGCGCGTGCGCTTGTCGACCCGCGGCGCGGGAAAGTGGGAGGCCTCGGGTGGGGATCGCTCGAAGTTCGGGCTCTCGGCCGCCGAGCTGATGCAGGCCATCGGGTTCATGAAGGAGGCCGGGCTGCTCGACAGCTTCGAGCTGCTCCACTTCCACCTCGGCAGCCAGATCTCGAACATTCGCAACGTGAAGAACGCGCTGCGCGAGGTCGGCCGCTTCTACGTCGAGGTGCACGCCCTCGGCGCGCCGCTGAAGTACCTCGACGTCGGCGGCGGTCTGGGCGTCGACTACGACGGCTCACGCACCAACTTCTCGTCGTCGATGAACTACTCCACCGAGGAGTACGCGAACGACGTCGTCTTCTCCGTGATGGAGGCCTGCGACAAGGCAGGCGTGCCCCACCCCATTCTCGTGAGCGAGTCAGGCCGCGCGGTCGTCGCGCACCACGCCGTGCTGATCACCGAGGTGCTGGGCAACAGCGACTTCGAAGCAGGTCCCGTTCCCGAAGGGCTGCCCGACGATCTGCCGCAGGTGGTGAAGAACCTGCACGCGGCGCTGCGCGACGTGACGAACAAGAACCTGCTCGAGACCTACCACGACGCGCTCGAGTACAAGGACGAGGTGCTGACGCTGTTCTCGCTCGGCCACCTCTCGCTCGAGCAGCGCGTGCTCGCCGAGAACTTCTTCTGGGCCATCTGTCACAAGATTCTGCGCATGGGCAAAGAGGCCGGCGAGAGCTTCGAGGAGTTCGAGGCGCTCGAGCACAACCTCAGCGACACGTACTTCTGCAACTTCTCGCTCTTCCAGTCGCTGCCCGACTCCTGGGCGATCGATCAGCTCTTCCCCATCATGCCGATTCACCGGCTCACCGAGCGCCCCACCCGCCGCGCCGTGCTGGCAGACATCACCTGCGACTCCGACGGCAAGATCGAGAAGTTCATCGACAAGCGCGAGGTGAAGGACGACCTCGAGCTGCACGCGCTGAACGACGACGAGTACTACCTGGGCATCTTCCTCGTCGGCGCGTACCAGGAGATCCTCGGCGACCTGCACAACCTGTTCGGCGACACGCACACGATTCAGGTCTCGCTGGCGCCGGGCGGCGGCTACCTCATCGATCGCGTCGTCGAGGGCGACACGGTGACCGAGGTGCTCAACTACGTCGCCTTCAACAAGGACGATCTGATCGCCAAGGTGCGCATGAAGGCCGAGCTGGCCCTGCGCGCGGGCACGATCACGCTCGACGAGTCGCGCAAGATCCTTCAGGTCTACGAGCAGGGCCTCGCCGGCTACACGTACCTGGAGCGCGAGGTCGATGCGAAGAGCTTCACGGCGTCGAACGCGCAGCTGCGTCTGGTGCCCACCGACCTGGCCCCGCGTGCCAGCCCGCGCACAGGGACCTGAGCAGTCATCAGGGCTGGCTGCCATTCGTGCAGCCCCTGACGACGACGCACCGCGGAGTGTGTTCGCGGATCTGCTGATCTCCTCGGGGGATCCACTCGGAGAGTTCATCGCGCTCCAGCTCGGCCCCGCTTCGCCCGCTTCCGAGCGACGCGCCTTGACGCTGGTTCGCAAACACCTCGACCTGTGGCTCGGCCCGTTGAAGCCCCACGTGGTGAAGGCGAGCGTCACCTTCGCCCGCGGCTTTCCCGACACCGCCCGCGTCTCCATCAGGAGCGACGAAGCGCTCTCCGCCGCCCGCGAACTCGACGAGTGGTTCTCGTTCACCGGGCTCGAGTTCAAGGAGCGCTCGTTCTTCACCCCGTCGATGCGGAGCCTGCGCCGAGCAACCGGCGTCGACGCGGGGGGCCTTCTGGACCTGCACACGACCGCGCCGCCGCTCCGACTGCTCTCGGCCAGCGTCGATGCACGTGCCTTCGATCGGGCGCTTCCGCGCGCGCTGCAGCGCCTCGCCACGCTCGAGGTTCTGCGACTGGCGACGGGTCGAATCGACGAAGCGAGGGTCACCGCACTCTTCGGGCTGCTGCCGCCGTCGCTCACCACCCTGTCGATGGACGATGTGACGCCGACGCCCGCCCGGGGCTTCGAGCTGCTCACCGCAGCGCCGCCTCAGCTCGAACGCGTCGTGCTCGGAAGCGCGACCTTCACCCGCACCAGCGGCGGTGGACTGGTCACGGCCCTGCGTTCGCGTGACGACTCAGTCGGGCCAGACGAACGTCATCGGAACCTTCACGTCTGGGTGAAGGCTCTTCGCGACTGGGCAGCCATGGGCGATCTCCTCCAGCCTCGGTCGCTGGCTGGCAGGCACCCCACGCGGCATTCGCAGCTCCAGCGTCAGCTCGCCAACCCTGCGCGGCGGTCCCACCATGTGTTTGACGACCGTCGCTGAGGCGTCGCCAAAGGTGAGCCCCTCCTTCGCCGCCACCAGCGCCATCGTCGTCAGCGCACAGCTCGCCAACGACGCCCCGAGGAGATCGGTCGGAGAGAAGGAAGATCCATCGCCCCCGTTGTCCTTTGGGGGAACGGTATGAATGACGGCTCCGCTCGGCCCGTGGTGCAGCTCGCAGGCGATTCCGCGAAGCTCCACCCGCATCTCGACACCTGCCATGCGCGACTCCCTTCGTTGCACAACGTCCCCCGGCTGGGGGTCACACTCCAAAACCATGCGCTCCTTCACCTTTCCACTGTTTGCGTCGGCCGCCCTCCTGATCATGACGGGGTGCCCGACGAAACCGCCCTGCGCCACCACCTGCACGGGGTGCTGTGACGCTTCTGGCGTCTGCCAGCTGGGCTCTCAGTCGAACGCCTGCGGAAAGAGCGGAGCTGTCTGCAAGTCGTGCTCGGTGACGGAGTCGTGCTCCTTCGGCTCGTGCATGAGCAGCTTCAACGGCACGGGAGGAGGCAGTGGAAGTGTTGGCGGAGGGTTCGCGACCGGCGGAGGAACGGGTGTCGGCGGCGGCTTCGGAGGCGGCACAGGCGTCGGTGGCGGCACGGGCGTCGGCGGCGGCACGGGCGTCGGTGGCGGCACGGGCGTCGGTGGCGGTACTGGCGTCGGCGGCGGCACGGGCGTTGGTGGCGGCACGGGCGTCGGTGGCGGCACAGGCGTTGGCGGTGGCAGCGCTGTCGCTGGAGACACGTGTGCGACCGCGATCGCCATGTCGCCGATCAGCGCGACCCAGTTCACCGCGACCGGCGCGCTCACGTTGGCGAACGACGACTCCTCGGGCAGCTGTGGTGGCGCGGGCAAGGACCTGGCCTTCACCTTCGTCGTGGCCCAGGCCTCCGACGTGAGCTTCAGCATCACCAGCATCGGTGGAGCCAGCACCCCGGTCGGATACCTGCGCCGTGACGACTGCACGACCGAGCTGCGCTGCCACACGGGCACTGCGGTCAGCACTGCTGTGAACCTTCAACCCGGCAGCTACCGGTTGATCGTCGATGCGTTGAGCGCCACAGCGTCAGGCTCGTTCACGGCGACAGTGACGCTCTCGACTCCAGCGCCCATCGTTGGCGATGACTGCGCCGGCGCTGAGCCGCTGACGCTCACGAGTGGCTCGGCGAGCGTCATCGCGTCGACGGACGGCTACAACCAGACCGTCACCTCGACGGCCTGCACCACGACAGGCGCCGATCGCTACTATCGCCTCACCCTCCCGACCTCGATCGCCTCGCTGACGGCGACGGTGACGCCTTCGTCGGGCTCGCTGGTGAGCGTGTCGCTGCTGGGTCCCACCACCATCTCGGGCTGTGCCTTCGCGAGCGAGCTGAGCTGCTCGGAGTCGCCAACCTCGAGCTCCCCCGCCAGCCTCACCGCCTCGAGCCTCGCCGCGGGCACGTACTACCTCGTGGTGAAGAACGTGGGGGCGGGCAGCGGCAACTTCAGCATGAGCGTGACGACCCAATCGGTTGGCGTTCCCGGCGACACCTGCTCGACGGCAGTTCCGCTCGTCTTCTCGGGCGGCTCGGCCTCAGCCTCGGGCACCGTCAGCGGAGCAACGAACGATCAGGCCTCGAGCTGCGCCACGAGCAGTGCCGACGTCGTGTACTCGTTCACTGCCACGGCCGGTCAGGTCTTCAGCGCGTCGGTCTCACCGGGCACCAGCTGGCGCCCGATTCTGACGCTCATGCAGGGAACGGCCTGCAGCTCGGCCACGCAGACCACCTGCAACGCCTCGAGCAGCGCGGGCTTCAGCGCCTCGATTCCGTCGACGACGCTGACGGGCGGCACGTACTTCCTCTGGGTCGACTCGGTCTCGGGGGCGGGTGCGGGCACCTTCAGCCTCACCGCCTCGCTCAGCGGCGGCACTCCGGCTGGAGGCGAGTCGTGCACTGCGCCAACCCCGCTCACGTTCGTGGGAGGGACAGCAACCGTCAGCGGCAGCACCGTCGGCCGCACCAACGACAACCTCAGCAGCAGCTTCTGCAGCGTCGGCGTGGGTGGCCCAGACCTCGTCTATTCCTTCACCGTGACCACCGGCCAATCGGTGTCTGCCGTGCTCACGCCGTCCAGCACGTTCCGGGGCGCGCTGATGCTCGAAGGGCCCAGCACGACCTGCAGCTCGGCGACGGAATACGATTGCTTCAATGGCGCCGCGAACGGTTCGACCGTGACGCTCTCGGGAACGTCGCTGACCGCGGGCACCTATTACCTCTGGGTCGATGGAGCGACAGGCGCATCGGGCAGCTTCTCGTTGAGCGTCACCCTCAGCGGCGGCTCGTCAGCGACTGGAGACAACTGTGCGGGGCCCATCCCCATCACGTTCATCTCCGGCTCGGCGAGCTTCACGGGCACGAACGTGGGAGCGGTTCACGACTCCACTTCGACCTGCGGTGGCTCAGGGCCAGACCGGGTCTACTCCTTCACCGTGAGCGGAACCCGAACGCTGGCGGCCACCGTCACCCCGACTTCGACCTCGCTGCAGCCGGTGATCTACCTGAAGAGCGGAACCTGCTCGGCGACCGCGGCCGAGCTGACCTGCTCTGGCAACGGCACGTCGACCTCGTTCACCATCAACCAGACGGTGACGACAGGAACGTACTACCTGTGGATCGACGGATTCGGCGGTACCACCGGCGCGTACTCCGTCAGCGCGACGCTGCTTTGAGCGTGAAGTGACTCGCCTCTCGCACCTCGGCGATGGCGGCCTTGTCGGCCTCGTCGTCGGGAGGGTGGAGCCAGCGCACCATCTCGTCGGCTTCCCACGCGTACGGCTGGCCGTTGAGCAGCATGCGGCCCTCGGCCACCGCGCGCGTCGCCTCGAGCAGGGGAATGCCGCGAACGTCACGGCACAGCGCCTCGAAGCGGCCCTGCCGCGCAGCATTCACGAAGCGCGCTGACTGGCGCGCGGCCCAGGCCATGTGGAACCACGACGGCCGAAACGCGACGCCGTCGAGCAACAGCCGGTGCGCCATCAAGGTGAGCAGGTGGGTCATCTCCTTCGCGAGCCCCAGCCCTGGAACCTCCTGCCCTGGAAGCTGCGGCCGCACGCCTGAGAAGCGCGCGCGCGGGTTGCGGAGCGAGAGCCAGTTCACGAAGAGGAAGGTGCCGTCACCAACCCGGCGACGCTCCACCTCGAGCTCGACCAGCACCACGCTTCCACCCGTCGTCGAGTCGCGTCCGAGCAGTCGCGCCCGATCGTACGCACCAGCGCGATCGATCACGACGTGCAGGTTCTCGAAACCGAGCCGGCGAACGAGCGGCAACACCCGGTACTTCTCGAGCGCGAACTCGAGCCCTTCGGGCGTGTAGTACGACACGAGCCGAGGGGGCCCCGTGCGGGGAAGGCCCAGCGCCTCGGCGACGTCGGCCTCCGAGAGCAACGGCGCGCTGCCAAGGCTCTCGGGCTTGATGCTGCGGGCGATGCCCTTCATGCGCGCGGCGAGCGGGTCGAAGTCGGAGGGAATCGGTTCGTCGGAGTGTTTCGCCAGCACCAGCCCCGAGCCCGCGAGCACCTTCCACGCGTGTGACGTGTAGCCGCCAGCAGGGAGCCACAGCTGAGGCAGCTCTGCGAAGTGCTCGAGCACGCGCAGATCGCGACGCCGCACGCCCGAGAGCGAGAGCCCCAGCGTGCCCAGCCGGTCGCCCGCGAGCACGTCACCCCCAGCCAGCACGAACGCGAAGTCCACCTTCGGGGCGCGCGACAAGAGCTTCTCGAGGGCGTCGAGGTAGACGTCGTCGCCAGATTGTTCAGGCAGCTGCACCTCGTCGACGCCTTCGAGTGGGCCCCACGACGTGCCCGAGATCGAGCCCAGCCACACCGACGCATCCCGGCCCAGACACGCGGCCGTTCCATCGGGTGGGTGACAGTCGAGATCCAGCACGGCGATCCGCCCGGTGAAGCCATCGGACCGCAGCACGGCGATGGCGACCGCGACGTCATGCACTGCGCAGAAGCCCGCGCCGCGAGAAGGCGCAGCGTGGTGAAAACCACCGAGCGTGTTGAGCACCGGAGAGTTGTGCTCGATCGCGTGCCGCGCGCCTTGAATGGTGCCGCCGGTCGCAAGGCGAACGGTTCGCAACACCTCGTCGACGAAGACGTCAGACGGATCGACGGCGAACAGGTGGGCGATCGTCTCGACCTTCTGCAGCGACTCGAGGTACTCGTCCGTGTGAACGCGGCCGAGATCGGCATAGCTCGCGGGCTGCGGCGTGAGCACGTCTGCCGGCGCGATGATCTCCGAGGCCAACAGGTAGTGAATCGCGTCGTCAGCCCGGCGCGTCTCGAGGTGCGCTGGGCCAGACTCCACGCCGCTCAGCGGGAGTCGATACGCCTCGTCGTAGAAGACCTTGAGCCGCGCACCGCGATCGAACCAGCGCCGCAGACTTTGAGGGAGCACTGAAGACCGTCAGAAATCGATGGTGACGACGCTGCCACCTTCACTGTTGGTGGCGGGCTCTTCTTTTTCAGAGCGTCGATCGGTCGAGTCGTCGTCGTCGCGGTGGAGCGGGATTTCAACCTGTGGCCGCTGCCGCTCCTGGCGCTGACGCTCCGCTTCACGGCGACGCAGCTCTTCGATGATGTACCCGTCGAGCATGTTGGAACTCCCGTCGAACCGCCGTGTGAAGCTGCTTCAATGATAACCGGCCCGGCACCACCCACAACCCACCCTGACGCACCGCGAACCACCCGATTTCACTGGACGCGTCAGCCCAGCCTTCCCTGACTCAGTCACCGAGTGAGGCGGTGACGTTCACTTCGACGATTCGATGCGCTTCTTGAAGTTCTCCATGAGCTTCGGCAGCTGGCTGTCGACCAGCGCATTGAGAATCGTCTTCGGCACCAGCGGGCCCACCGTCACTTCGATGTTGTAGGTGCCCTTGGTGGTTCCATTGCCTGCGTCTTCGAGCACCCAGCCGCCCTTGTTGTCCTTCATGAACTCGCCGTCGATGAACGACCAGCTGACGCGGTTGGGTTTCTCTTCCTTCATGTGCACCGTGTACTTGATGACCTTCACGACCTCGGCCTCGTAGTGCACGTCGACCTCGTTGCCGCGGCGGTTCGAGGTGCGGATCTTCTTCACCTCCGGGAGAAAGTCCGGGTAGCGCTCGTAGTCCGAGATGATCTCGAAGCACTTCTCGATGGGAGCGTTGAAGACGATCGAGCGGGTCGCGCCAGGCATGCGGGGAGTACCTCCGAAAAGAGAGAGCGCCGGAGCGTACCAGCCCCGGGCTGATCAGCAGGGAAATTGATCCGGCACTTCGATCACATCGGCTTCTTGTCGAAGCGGTGCGTCGCGGTCACGAACCGAACGGTGCCTGTCTTGGAACGCATGACGATGCTGTGCGTCTCGGCGCCGTGGGCGAAGAACCGAACGCCCTTGAGGAAGTCGCTCGAGGTGACGCCGGTCGCCGCGAACATGACGTCACCACGGGCCAGCTCCTCGGCCTGGTAGATGCGGTGCTCGTCGGCGATGCCCATCTTCTTGGCGCGCTCGCGCTCTTCTTCGCTGCGAAACTTGAGGCGTCCCTGGAAGTCGCCGTCGACGCAGCGCACAGCCGCAGCCCCGATCACGCCTTCGGGCGCGCCGCCGGTGCCCATGAGCAGGTCGACGCCGCTCTCGATGAAGCAGGTCGAGACGGCGCCGGCCACGTCACCGTCTTCGATGAGCCGAACGCGGGCACCGCAGACCCGCACTTCAGCGATCAGCTCGCGGTGACGCTCACGGTCGAGGATGACCACGGTGAGCTCGGACATCTCGCGGCCGAGCGCCTTGGCGACCGAGCGCAGGTTCTCGGTCGGGGTCTTCGCGAGGCTGATGGCGCCACGCGCGCCGGGGCCGCAGGCGATCTTCTCCATGTACGTGTCGGGCGCGTTGAGCAGGTTGCCCTTCTCGGCGAGCGCGACGACCGAGATCGCTCCGGGTCGGCCGTAGGCGCAGAGGTTGGTGCCCTCGAGCGGGTCGAGCGCGATGTCGACGGGCGGCGCGCTGGTGGTGCCCTTGCCGACGCGCTCACCGATGTAGAGCATCGGGGCTTCGTCGCGTTCGCCTTCACCGATGACGACGGTGCCGTCGATGTTCAGCTCGTCGAAGGCCTTTCGCATGGCATCAACGGCGGCCTGATCAGACTCGTTCTTGTTGCCGCGGCCCATGAGGCGCGCAGACGAGA
Source organism: Archangium gephyra (assembly GCA_943370055.1). GTDB lineage: Bacteria > Myxococcota > Myxococcia > Myxococcales > Myxococcaceae > Xiheimicrobium > Xiheimicrobium gephyra_A. The sequence goes on along the minus strand of CALRPN020000014.1, from coordinate 132,442 downwards.
TGGCGGCCTGCTCGGTGACGCGCACGACTTCGAGGGCAAGGTTGCGATCCATGGAGGTCTCCAGAAATTCCTTCGCGAATCAGGCGCTGAGCAGTCGCATCACCTCTGGGGGAAGTCCAGTGGGTTTTCCCCCTGCGCCGATGCAGGCGTGCACGGTGTGACCTGAGACGAGCTCGTCTCGATTGGCCTCACGGCGCACCACGTACTCGAAGCGCATCGAGGCGCGTTTGAGCTCGGCGAGCTTCACCTCGATGAGGATCACGTCGTCGTACTTCGCGGGTGCGCGATAGCGCGCGTTGGCCTCGACCACCGGCAACCCGAAGCCCTGCTTCTCGAGCTCGACGTAGCTGCCACCGAGCGAGCGGAAGAACTCGCTGCGTGAGAGCTCGAAGTAGCGAAAGTAGTTCGCGTAGTAGACGACGCCCATCTGATCGGTGTCGCCGTAGATGACGCGGGTGCGGGCTTCGACGACGCGTGAGGTGGGCTGCGGAGGAGGCATCGCGGCCCGCGTCTACCTCATCATCTCGCTCGACCGGTCGGGAGAAAGCGACCATTCTCCGCGCCCCATGATGAGCCGCCTCCTCGCGCTCTGCTGTGTCCTCGCGGCGCTGCCGTCGTTCGCCAAGCCCCCTCGCCTCACCGTCTTCATCAGCGTCGACGCGATGGGCACCGACGTCTTCCAGAAACACCGCCCACGCCTGAAGGCCGGCCTCGCGCGGCTCATCAACGAAGGCGCGTTCGTGCCCTCGGTGCACTACGAGTCGGCGGAGTGCGTGACGGCGGTCGGTCACACGACGCTGGTCACGGGCGCGTACCCGTGGCGCCACGGCATCGTCTCGAACAAGGTCTTCAACCGCGCGACGGGCAAGCTCGAGCCTGTCTTCGTCGACGCCAACCACCCCATGCTCGAGGCGCCGCTCGGCAACGACGACGTCTCGCCCGATCACCTGCTGGCCGAGACGCTCTCCGATCGCGTGCGCGCCTCGACGTGGATGAAGGGCAAGTCGATCTCCATCTCAGGCAAGGGCCGCGCGGCGATCGCGATGGCAGGCCGGCTCGGTGAGGCGTGGTGGTTTCACGAGCAGCTGGGCCGCTTCGTGACGGGCACGTACTACCGCAAGGCGGTGCCGACCTGGGTGCAGGCCTACAACGACAAGAAGGTCGCCGATGGCTACCAGACGAAGAAGTGGGAGCTGCTCTCGCCCGCGAAGGACTATCAGGGCGAAGACGAGCGGCCGTTCGAGAGTGACTGGTACGGCATGTCGCGAGTGTTCCCGCACCCGCTCTCGGGAGGGCTCCCCTCGCCGGGCCCGCAGTCGTACTCGGCGCTCGCCTCGAGCCCGATGATGAACGACGTGCTCATCGAGTTCGCGAAGGCGGCCATCGAAGGTGAGCAACTGGGCAAGGACGACGTGCCCGATCTGCTGTCGATCAGCCTCTCGCCGTTCGACCGCACGTACCACCTGTACGGCCCTTCCTCCTGGGAGATGCAGGACATGGTGGTGCGCCTCGACAAGACGATCGGTGACCTGCTGCAGACCCTCGAGCGCACGGTCGGCAAGGGGAACGTCGTCGTCGTCATGTCGGCCGATCACGGCGGCGCGGCGATTCCCGAGGAGTGGGCGGCGCTGGGACTCGATGGAAAGCGTGTGCCGCCCGGGCAGCTCACTGGCCCGGTGAACGACGCGCTCAAGGCGAAGCTCGGCATCGAGAAGGTGATCGCCGCGAACGAAGAGACCGACGTGTACCTCGACTGGAAGGCCATCGCCGACAAGAAGCTCGATCTCGTCAGCGTGCGACGCCAGGTGGCGGAGCAACTGCGCGCGCTGCCCGAGGTTGCCATCGCCGTGTCGCGCGATGATCTCTACGGGCCGGATCCTGGCGGGTTCGTGAAGGCGCTGCAGCTCGGCTTTCACCCCGATCGCAGCGGCGACGTGCTGATGATCCTGAAGCCCTTCAACGTCCTCGAGAGCGAGCCACGGGGCACATCACACGGCACTCCCTACGCGTACGACTCCGAGGTTCCGCTCCTCCTCTGGGGCCGTGGCGTGAAGCCGGGCATCTCGGCCTCGTGGGCACGCGCGGTCGACGTGGCGCCCACTGCGGCTGCGTTGATGGAGCTGGGCACCCCCGCGATGACCGAAGGCCGGGCGCTCTCGGAGCTGCTCGCGTTGCCGAAGTGAAGCCCCGCGCGCCGTTCGTCACCCTCGTCGAGCCCGCGCTCCCGCCGACGCAGTTCGCGTTGCTGCGAAAGAAGATCCTCTCGCTCGGTGATGAGCGCCTGCGCGAGAGCTACCAGACGACCTTCTGGTTCGACCTCTCGACACCGCCCACCAACGTCGTGGAGCAGGCGGTGCTGGTGCTGGTCGACCATCTCTCTGTCGAGCGGCGGCGTGGCGTGACGGGGGTGGAGTGGTGGCTCTCGCGCATGCGCACCTCGAACGTGAAGGTCGACTTCCACGTCGATCGCGACAACGCGCTCTTCGACGACACGGGCCGAACGGTCACGCCACACACGTCATCGCTCATCTACGTGACGAAGAGCGTGGGTGGCCTGCTGGCCGTCACGAAGAAGAAGGCCGACCCTTCGCGCCCTGCGTGTGCGCCTGACACCGACGACTTCGACTTCGTGGAGCCTGGACCGAACCGGTTCGCCTTCTTCGACGCGAAGCTGATCCATGGCGTGCTCGACGCGCGCAACGAGATTCCGCTCAAGCGACTGCCCACCGAACCGGGCTGGCGCATCGGCATCGCGATCAACTTCTGGAAGCGGCGGCCGAGGCGTGTCGCCACCTTTTCCGAATCGCCACACTATCGACGCTTGGAAATCGGGCGCCGCCCCGTTTAGGGTTGCTGAACGATGCATCGGGCGCTGCTCCTCAGCGTGATGTTCGCGACCACGGCACTCGCGGGGACGGAAGAGCCGTCACCTGAGCCGTTCACGCTCGACGCATCGACCGCCATCAAGATGACCGTTGGCCATGGGTTCGAGCGCTCGGTCGCACGCGAGCGAATCGGCTACCTGCTCGAATACTGGGCGCGTCGCTTCGGCATCCACAGCGAGTGGCGTGGCGATCGCGTGTTCCTCACTGGCGCAGTGTGGGGTGTCGAGATCAAGGCCGTCTTCAACGTGCAGGAGAAGGCGGTGTTCGCGATGGCGTTCGACCCGGGCACGATGCTCGCCTCGGCAGCGCAGAGCTACGTGAACAAGAAGCTGCGGAAGTACCTGCATCCGACCTACGAAGACCCCTGACCATCACTCGTCGGGGGCGACACCGTGAAAGAGCTGGAGTTGGCAGCCTTGATGATCGCGTGCGTGAGCTACGTGCTCCCGTTCGGGCTCATCGCGGCGGTGGCATGGTGGGTCGGCACGCGCAGCTCGCGGGCGCTCACGCGGGGCATGGCGCAGCTCGAAGAGGGTCGAATCCTCGAGGCGTACGAGTCGTTCGCGTCGTGCAACGACAAGCTGCTGCTGCGCGGGCAGGCCTCGATGTGGCTGTGGCGGCTGAACTCCGCGCGCCACGAGCTCGACTCGGCGGCGTCGATTCTGGAGCGGCGCGATGAGCTGAAGGTGGCGCCGTATCTCGCGCTCGCGGCCGCGCTGCGCGGCGATCGTGACGTCGAAGACTGGGTGATGTTGTCGGGCGCGCGCTCCTCGAGCCAGTCTGAAGCGCGGCTCGGTCTGTCGGTGATGGAGCTTCGCCGCGGGCGCTGGAAGGCTGCGCTCGAAGCGTTGCCCTCGACGACGGGAAACCCTCGCGCCCGGGCGCTGCTCGAGGTCGTGAGCGCCATGGCGACGACGCAGCTCGATGGTGAGGCGCGCAAGCTCGACACCGCCACGCTGCTCGGTGAAGGCAGCATCGACGAGCTTCAGAAGTGGTGGCCGGAGTTGGCGGAGGCGCTGAAGAAGGGCACCACGAGCCCGCCTGATCAGCCGATCACCGACCCCTGATCAGCGGATCAGCGGTGCGCGCGACGCCCACATGAGGTCGCCTCTCAAGTCCACGAAAGTCCACTTTTCTTTCATGTCGGACGGTGTGTGAGCCCACCTCGCCTCACATGGGCGTCGCTGGCGAGGGTGTGATCGAGATCGCGCCGGTGGCGGTAAATCGGCCTCGGAGAACTCAGGCTTTACAGAGGGGTGTCGACGATCACAATTCGCGCCCCATGTCGGAGATCGCGCGCGGCCTGAGCCGCGACCTCGAGGCCGTTCCCCAACCGCCTCCTCAGATGAGCGTCATTCCTTCGTCCTCCGATGGGCTGACGCGGTTTCATCAGCGCCTGGTGGCCGAGGAGCTGACCGGCAAGCAGGGCGACGCTCAGCAGCGCGTCGTTCGGGCGTTGTCCGAGGCGAAGGTCGATCTGAACCCGCACCAGCTCGAGGCGGCCGTCTTCGCCATCGACTCGTTGCCGCGCGGTGGCTGCATGCTCGCGGACGAAGTCGGGCTCGGGAAGACGATCGAAGCGGGCATGGTGCTGAGCCAGCTCGTCAGTGAGGGCAAGTCGCGCATTCTCGTGCTCGCCCCGGCGACGCTGCGGGCGCAGTGGCAGCAGGAGCTGAAAGAGAAGTTCGATCTCGAGTCGGCGGTCGTCGACGGCCGCACCGTTCGCGCGACGGGCAACTGCTTCGATCAGAGCGTTCCCATCGTCATCGCGTCGCATCCCTTCGCGGCGAATCGGTCAGAGCTGCTCGCGCAGATCACGTGGGATCTCGTCGTCATCGACGAGGCGCACCGCCTTCGTAACGCGCACAAGCCGGGCAACAAGACGGGCAAAGCGCTCAAGGCCGGGCTGCGCAACGCGCCGAAGCTGCTGCTCACCGCGACGCCGCTGCAGAACGATCTGAGCGAGCTGTTCGGGCTCATCTCTCTGCTCGACGAGCAGATCCTCGGGCCCGAAGAGGCGTTTCGCGCGCACTTCCCCATCGACCCCGAGCACGGCGGGCTCACCGAAGCCGCCTCACGCGACATCAAGCAGCGTCTGGCGCCCGTCGTTCAGCGCACGCTGCGCCGCCAGGTGCGCGAGTACGTGCGGTACACGAACCGCCGCTCGGTCGTCGAAGACTTCACGCCGCTGCCGGAAGAGCAGGCGCTGTACGACGACGTCTCGGAGTACCTGCGTCGCAACGAGTGCGCCGCCATCGAGCCCGGTAAACGCACGCTGCTGACGATGGTGTACCGGAAGCTGCTCGCGTCCTCGACGTACGCGATCGCGCCGACGCTCCGTCGCCTGGCCGAGTCGCTCGAGAAGCGCTTCGAGTACGCGAAGCTGGCGCAGTCGGGCAGCGCGCTGCTGTTCGAGCCCGAAGAGACGAAGCAGTACGTCGAAGAGGCCGAAGAGTGGTCTGACGACCCGACCGAGAAGCCGCACACGCTCGACGCGATGAAGCGCGAGGTGTGGGAGCTGCAGCAGTTCGCCAACCGCGCCGAGAAGATTCGCGTGAACTCGAAGGGCGAGGCGCTCAAGCGCGCCATCGACCGTGTCTTCACCGTCGCGCGCGCGCACCAATGGCCCGAGAAGGCCGTCATCTTCACCGAGTCGAAGCGCACGCTCGAGTACCTCGATCAGCTGCTGTCGGGGCACGGCTTCGCGGGGAAGATCGCCAAGCTCACCGGTGACGCCGGCACGCCCGAGGCCCGCCGCGCGCTGGTCGAGGACTTCCGCAACCGCGCCCAGATTCTGCTCTCGACCGAGGCCGGCGCCGAAGGCCTCAACCTGCAGTTCTGCAACCTGGTCGTGAACTACGACCTGCCGTGGAACCCGCAGCGCGTCGAGCAGCGCATTGGCCGCTGCCATCGCTACGGCCAGGCCCGCGACGTGCTGGTGCTGAACTTCCTGAACCGCTCCAACGCCGCCGACGCTCGCCTCTACGAGCTGCTCGAGAAGAAGCTGAACCTGTTCGACGGCGTCTTCGGAGCGTCGGACGAGATCCTCGGAGCGCTGGAGAACGGCGTCGACTTCGAGCGCCGCATTCTCGAGATCTACCAGTCGTGCCGAATGCCCGAGGACATCAACGCGGCCTTCGACGCCCTGCGGAAGGATCTCGAGTCGCGCATCGATCAGCGCATGACCGAGACCCGTTCGCTGCTCATCGAGCGCTTCGACGGTGAAGTGCGCAAGCGCCTGCGCATCGCCACCGAGACGGCGAAGGCCGCGCTGAAGACGCGGAAGGCCAACGAGGAGCAGCTCACGGGCGCGGTGCTCGGCAAGGCCGTCACGGGCCGCAAGCAGCTGCAGCTCGCCGCCAAAGAGGTCCGCTCACGAGTCACCGACGCCGGCAGCCAGATCGTCATCGACGGCAGCACCCTGCCCTCTGCGCTCGATCACCTGCAGGGCAAAGAGGGCTGGTGGTACGTCTACCGGTTCGAGATCGCCGGCCTGAAGCCCGAAGAGAAGCTCGTTCACCTGCTGCTCTTCAAACACGGCGAGTCGTTCCGCGTGGTGCCCTGGGCCGACGGTGAAGGCATGGCCCGCGCGCAGGCGAAGGAAGTCTCGGGGCGCACGCAGTCGGTGAACAGCCCGACGCTCGTGCACGAGCAGGCGATCATGGCCGCGAAGGACGAGCTGACGCGCATCTACGAGAAGCGCAGCGTGCTCGAGTTCGACGCCACGCGAGATCGCGCCGATCGTTTCGCCGAAGACAGCCTGTTCTCACCGCGCCAGCAGGTCGATCGCGCCCGCGCCGATTGGGAAGAGGCTCGACTCGCGGTACTCGCCATCGAAGATCCCGCCGAGCGCGTGAAGCCCCGCGCGACCGCCGAACGCCTCGAGCGCGAGTACCGCCGCAAGCTGCAGCAGCTTCGCCAGGCCGAAGACACGCGCTACGGCGAGAAGGACCGCACGCTCGCCGCTCAGGCGCAGAAGGCGAAAGTCGTCACCAACCGCACACTCGTCGCGAGCACGTACTTCTGGGTGGAGTAGGCTCTTTCGCTGGAGGGGTGAGATGACCCGCGCGGCGAAGATCCTGCTCTCGGTGCTGATGCTGACCCTGCTCGGGTGCAAGAGCGGCAGCGATCGCATGAAGGAGCGCCAGAAAGCGCGAGAGGCCGAGAAGAAGGCCCAGGAAGACGCGGCCGAGGCGAAGCGCAAGGCGTCGGAGCCGAAGATCGACTGGGCGAAGCTGGACGAGTTCTGGGAGCCGCCCGGCGCCGTGAAGATCTCCCTGGGCAAGCCCTGCCCCGAAGGCCTGTGGAGCCTCTTTCCCGTCACGCCTGGTGAAGGCGCGGAGCAGCAGGCCAACGAGGCGAAGCGCGAGTCGCTGCTCCAGAAGGTGCAGGGCCAGACGTACTACGTGCAGCTCCGCCACGATCAGGGCGTCGAGCTGAAGAAGTACAACGCGAAGAAGAAGACGCTGACGGTCGAGGTCGAGGGTCTGGTCGAGTGCTTCGACGGTGCCGGTCTGCTGAGCGTCGCGTGGGGCGATCCCGCGAAGCCCTTCCGCCCGAAAGACGACGACGAAGACGACAGCAACCCGCCCCAGTCGGTGTGGCGCGCGCAGCCGCTGCGGTTCCCGATTCCCTTCGAGAGCGCGGCCGAGGCGAAGGCGTTCACCGAGAAGGACGGCATCGGCACCATCGCGCGGCTCGTGTTCACGCTCGGCAAGCCCGACGTCGACTCGAAGTTCAAGAAGACGATGAAGCCGAACGGTGAAGAAGGCGAAGACAACCTCGACTGGGGCGCTGGCCGGCTCGTGCGCGTGAAGTTGATCGGGGCACGCATCTCGACCGACTTCGAGAAGAACCTGCTCAGCGAGAAGAAGTACTGACCTCGAGCGCGTGAATGCGCGCCTTGAGGTCGTCGGTGAGTGGCGTCTTGTTGCCAGCGCCATCCAGCAACACGATGACGGAGTCTCCTTCCGCGACGACGCGTTGCTGGGCAGTGCTCGAGAGCCGATAGCCCATGACGAAGCTCGTGGTGCCGAAGGACTTCGTCGTGGCCTCGACGGTGACGGAGTCAGGGAACGTGACGGGCGCGCGGTAGTCGATGGTGGAGCGCGCGAGAATGGGCCGCAGCTTCGGGGTGCCGTCGAGCTCGATCGCGATGCCCAGCGCCGAGAAGTACGCGATGCGCGCCGACTCGAACCAGCGCAGGTAGTGCACGTTGTTCACGTGGTGAAACGCATCCATCTCGCCCCACTGCACGGGCAGCGTGAGCCGAACGGGAAAGAGACCGAGCGTCGTCATGTCGTGAACTCGATGCGTCTTCCGCGAGAGACCTCGAGCAGCTTCGTCATCGGGCAGTCGCCGCGGCCAAGCGGGCAGTCGAAGCAGCCTTCGAGCACGCCTCGCTTCAACACAGCCCGGGCTGCAGGGTGCGCGCGGCAGACATGGAGCGAGCGCCCGGCCAGCACCATCACGGCTTCGGGGTGATTCACGAGGTACTCGTAGTGATCGGTGTTCCACCGCCGTGAGCGGCGCGAGCTCTTGCGCCCTTCCACGATCAGCCCACGAACCTCGAGCGGTACCGCGTGCCAGACGACCGACCCATCGGCCTGAACTTCTCCGGCGAGGCTCGTCTCTTCGCTACGTTCGTCCCAGAGCGCGATGAACTCCTCGCGCGCACGGGGAGACAGCCGCTTCCACCACGCTCGCGCCTTCGCGCGCCCCTCGTCATCGAGGCCCGCCACGGCGGCAGCCGGCATTCGACGCGCAGCAGCCATCGTCAGACCTTCAGCCGAATCGCCGCTGGAAGGATCGACACCTTGCACGGCAACCGGCCGGGCTGCTCACCGTCGCAGTCGATCAACACCTCGCCATCGGACTCGGCGATCAGCTCCTTGCACTGGCGCGTCGACGTACCCGGATAGGAGAGGTGTTTGCCGTTGTAGATGCCGCCCTGTTTGAAGATGAAGTCCGAGAGCGTGTAGCCGCTCCAGTAGGTGACATCGAAGATGCCGTCGCTCACGTCGGCGTTCGGAGTCACCTTCATGCCGCCACCGAAGAAGCGCCCGTTGCCCACCGCCACCACGGTGATCGGCAGCGTCTCGGCGGGTTTGCCATCGAGCGTCAGCTTGACCGCGTGATCGCGGTACTTCGTCAGCGCCCGCAGTGACGCCAGCGAGAAACCGATGCGCCCGCCGAAGCCTTTCATCGCCGCGACTTCACGATCGACCAGCCCCGAGATGCCGAACGAGAGAATGTTCGCGAAGTACCGCGTCACCTTCTGGCCCTGGTGATCGACGAACTCGCAGACGCCCACGTCGAACGGCCGCGTCTCGGGCGTCTTGAGCCGGCGCACGGCCTCTTCGAAGTCGGTCGACCACTCGAAGGTCTTGCGAAAGTCACCACCCGTTCCGCGCGGCAGCACGCCCAGCGCCGCGTTCGGGTTGATGGCCTTGCCACCCTCGAAGAAGCCGTTGGTGACCTCGTTGATGGTGCCGTCTCCGCCCACCGCCACGACGCACTCGTAGCCGGACTTGAGGGCGCGGCTGGTGATCGCCACCGCGTCCATCGGCTTCTGGGTGAACTCGACGCCGAAGTCGGACAACGAGCGCGCGATCGTCGCCGCCAGCTCGCCCCAGCGCTTTCCCGTCGAGCCGTTGGCGCTCTTCGGGTTCACGACGAAGAAGGTCTTCATGGTTGGTTCACCCACTGCTCGAGAACACTGATGAGATCCATCGCACGCCGGCCGGCGCGTTCGAACATTCGAGTCGAGGTCGGGCAGCCGGTCACCATCGCGACGTTGGGATCGTCGGAGATCTCCAGCGCCTGACGACGCGCCATCTCGACCGACGTCTCGACCATCGTGCGCGGCAACAGCCCGCCTCCACCTGCACAGCCACCTTCGCGACGCACCGACGGAGCTTCGACGATCATGGTGACGGCCCTCGCGAGCAGGGCACGCGGTTCGTCGTACAGGCCAAGCCCACGGCCGAGATGACACGCGTCGTGGTAGCCGACCCGCTGGGGCAGCGGCTTGCGCTCGGGCGCGTGCGGCAGGTTCTCGTGCAGCACCTCGATCACGGTGCGAATGCGCGTCGGCAGGCGAACGCCGAACTCGGGGTAGAGCTTTCGGAAGGTGAAGGCGCAACCCGCGTCGAGCACCGCGACCTCGGGCGTCTCGACGAAGGCCTCGGCCACGGACTTCGCGTGCGCAGCGAAAGCGTCGAACGCTCCAGCGGCGTAGAGCGGGTAGCCGCAGCACTTCGACGCCGACTTCGCGACGCCCATGGGCGCACCAAACGCGTCAGAGACCGCGATCGTCTGCTCGAGCAGGCCGGGGCGTTTCACCAGCGTGGAGCAGCCGGGGAAGAGCGGATACCGGACCGGCCGCTGCGCGCGCCACGACGCCACGAGCGAGCCGAGCTCACGGCCGAACGGGTTCTGGGCCTGATGAAACGTGGCGAGTGTGGAGGCAGCTCCACGGGGTTGCAGCCCGGCCTTCACCGCCTCGCCACGCGCAGCGAACAGCGTCGGGCCGACGTCGTTCTCGTGTTTGCAGAAGCTCGTGCAGCGACCGCAGCCCGTACACGCGTGCACGGCGGCAGAGACCTCGACGTCGATGGGCTTCTGCTCAGCCACCACGTGATGGGCCGCCGACATCTTGCCCCACGCTGACAGCGACTCGTTCTGCGTCGCCTCCGACACCGGACACGAGAAGCGACACGCCTTCGGGCAGTACGAACACGTCGACGTCGCTTGTTCGAGCCGGCGGTGATCGGTCACGGCAACCTCCCCAGCACTCGTGCACGATCGAAGACGTCCTTCAGCGAGCGCATGAGCGGACTCGGCGGAAGGAAGGAGCGCACGCCGACTCCGCGCGCCACCACGGTCGAGAGCGAGACGCGGAAGAGCTCGACCGACGCGCCCTGCCCCAGTGCGCTCGCGACGTCAGACCAGGTCGCCTCGTGCGCCACGCCATCGACCTCGGCTTCACGGCCCTGGCCCTCGAAGCGGCCCGAGGTCGATTCGGCGCAGCGCGAGATCAGCGCCAGCTCCCGCTCGAGCTGTGCCGCCGAGCCGCGCACTGACACCTCGACGATCGTACGCCCTGCCCTGCCGCGAACGACGACGCGCGCGAACGAGGCGCCAGCCGACAGAGACTCCCGCAGCCCCTCGAGCGCATCGGCATGACTCGCGAACGAATACAGCCGGCGCTGCTCGTCCTGAGGCAGGGGCATCAACCTCATCGTCGCGTTCGTCACGAGCCCCAGCACGCCGCCACCGCCGATCAGCAGCGACGCGAGATCGGGCCCGACGGCATGGCGGGGTCCAGGAGACGAGGTGACGACGGCGCCATCAGGCAGCACGCCGGTGACACGCACGGCGAGCGGCTCCAACCGGCCTGGGATGATCACGCGAAACCCGAGCGCCGAGTCTTCCACCAGCGACCCGACCGTCGCGTCCCAGGCCGCAGGCGGGAGTGCTCCGAGCGTCAGCTTCTGCTGGTTCACGCGCGCCTCGAGCTCACGCACGGGAACTCCAGCGCCGGCCTCGATCGTCATGCTGCGATCGTCGAGCCGGCCGAGCCGATCGAAGCCGCTGCGGTCGAGCGTCACGCCTTCACCGAACGCGATCTGCCGATCTCGGAGCACCATCAGCGCGCTCGCGAGCTCCTTCTCGGACCGGGGCCGCAGCACGAGGCCATCACCCGAAGAGCGCGCGATCGACCCCAGTGACTCGAGCAGGGTCTTCACAGGCCGAGCTTCCCCGGGTTCATGATCCCATCGGGATCGAACAGTCGCTTCAGGGTTGCCAGGGCGTGACGGCCTTCACCCAGCGAGTCCTGGTACGCGCGCGCCTTCAGCAACCCGATGCCGTGGTGGTGACTCACGTTCGCGCCTGCGCTCGTCGCCGCGCTCAAGGCCGAGCGCCACAGCGCCTGGTACCGATCCTCGATCGCCGCTTCACTGGGAGCCGAGCCGACGAAGCTGAAATAGAGCGAGCACCCTTCCGCGTAGGCGTGGCTGAAGTGGCAGAGCACGAGCGCGTACGACGACGCTGCGGCACGAACCCGCTCGTACACGTCCTGCACGACGTCCCACGAGGCCGAGACCTCCATGGTGTCGACGAAGGTGCCCGACTCCATCAACCGCGGCAGGCGGAAGTTCACGTCGTACCGTTTGTGAAACCACTCACGCGCCGGGCCTTCACCGAGATCGTGGCCGCCCATCGACAGACACGCGGCGGCCGTCGCGCGATCTTCTGCATCAGCGTGCTTCGCCTCGCCCTCGAACATGAAGACGAGCCGGCTCTTCTTCGCCAGCTGCGCGATGGGGTTGAGCAGCTTTGGCCGACCCAGCGTCTGCGCCGCGAGCGTCTTCAGCAGGCCAGGCAACACCGTCGCCTCGAAGCCGGTGCGTCGTGACGGGCTGCGATGCGTGCTCGCCGGCTTTTGGCGGCCGACCAGCACCGTGTCGAACGGATCGTAGAGACGCACGACGGCAGGCCTGAGCCCCTCGCGGAGGATTCGGCGAATCAGCTCGAGGCCACGCTCGACCGACGGCACGTCGAACGCTCGAAACACGCGCGCCTCGGCCCGGGGATGAACGCGCAGCCGCGCTCCGGTGAACGCGCACAGCGTGCCTTCCGAGCCGATCAGCAACTGCGACACGTCGGGGCCATCGAAGGGCCGCTCCGAGGTCTCGAAGCGCTCACCCGTGCCGAGCACGCCGCGCACCGACAGCACCATGTCTTCGATCTTCCCGTAGCGGGTCGAGAGCTGCCCCGCCGAGCGCGCCGCGAGCCACCCGCCCACCGTCGACATCGCGATGGAGGATGGAAAGTGTCCCAGCGTCCACCCGCGCGCTTCCAGCCGCCGCTCGAGCGTCTCGCCCATCACGCCCGCGCCGACGTCGACACACCGTCGGGTGGGATCGATCTGGCCGATGGTGTCGAAGCGCTTCAGATCGAGCGAGAGCCCACCGTGCAGCGCGATGGTGCCACCACACACGCCCGAGCCCGCGCCGAACGGAATCACCGCGAGCCGGCGTTCACGCGCGAGGCGAATCACCTTCGCGACCTCGTCGTCGGTGCCGGGCCAGATCACCGCATCGGGCGGCGGTGGAATGCGCCCCTGCCGCAGCCACACCATCGCCAGCGGCCACATGTCACGCGAGTACGAGACGCGATCGAGCTGCTTGGTCGAGAGTCTTCCGTGAACGATCGCTGACAACGCGGCTTGCGCCTCGAGCACCGCAGCGCGCGGGGGCGGGAGCGCATTTCCGTCGAGCGGCGCGATCGTCACGGCCTGGTGGTTCTACACGGCCCCCACGGGGACACGAGAGGAGATTGGCGGACGGCCACGGCTGTCCTACACGGGCTGCATGGCCTCGCGTCGCCGTCGCATCACCCTCGGCCTGCTCACCGTGCTGGCGCTCCTCGTCAGCTCGGGCCTGGGTGTGGGCTGCGCGCTCTCTGCGCCGCGCTGGTCGGGCGTGAAGTCCGAGCACTTCGACGGCGAGGCGTTCTTCACGCCCAACGGCCCGAAGATGCCCGGCGCGTTCGGCTCGCTCGAAGGGCTGTCGAACCTGCTCAAGTGGCAAGCGAACCGGGAGCGCGGGCCGTGGAAGGCGTACCGCGAAGAGCCGTTCGGCCCACCGCCTCCGCGCGATGTCGCTCCGGGCGCGATGCACGTCACCTTCATCAACCATGCGACGACGCTCATTCAGCTCGACGGCGTGAACGTGCTCACCGACCCGATGTACTCGAGGCGCTGCAGCCCGACCGACATCGCAGGCCCCGAGCGCGTGCGGCCGCCGGGCATCCGGTTCGAGGAGCTGCCGCGCATCGACGCGGTGGTGCTCAGCCACAACCACTACGATCACCTCGACGTCGCGACGCTCAAGCGCATCTCGGACACGTGGCCGCGGGTGCAGATCTTCGCCGGCCTCGGCAACAAGGCGTTCCTCGCGAGCAAGGGCATCGACAGCATCGAGCTCGACTGGTGGGACTCACGCACCGTCGGCGACGTCACCATCACCTCGGTCCCCAACCAGCACTTCTCGAACCGCGGCCTCACCGACGCCAACGGCACGCTGTGGAGCGCGTGGGTGCTGGGCGGCCGCAACGGCAAGGCCTACTTCGGCGGTGACACCGGCTACGGCCCGCACTTCGCGGCCATCGCCCAGAGGCTGGGGCCCATGCGGCTGGCGGTGCTGCCCATCGGTGCGTTCCGGCCCGAGTGGTTCATGTCGGCCGTGCACATGTCTCCGAGTCAGGCCGTGCAGGCAGCGATCGATCTCGACGCCCGGCTCGCGGTGCCCATGCACTTCGGCACCTTCAGCCTCGCAGACGACGGTGAGGACGAGCCCGTCGAGACACTCAAGACGGCCCTGCTGACGAAGCCCGCTCCCTTCAAGGTGCTGGGCTTTGGCGAAGGGGTCGATGTTCCGGAGGGAACGCCATGAATCACTGGATCGTGGGAGCGCTGCTCCTGCTGACGGCGTGCAAACCCCGAGACACCGAGGCTGGCCTGCTGGCCAAGGTGACCATCGACCCGGGCCTCGTCTCGAAGTGCATGCAGGTCGAGATCGGCGCCAACGGTACGCGCCGCAACAGCTCGCCGGTGCTGCTCGCGGGAAAGAGCCTCATCTACGTCGGCATCGCGCAGGGCACCTTCCCTGATCAGGTCGAGGTGCGTGCGCTCGGCTACGTCGACGAGGCCTGTCAGACGCGCGCAAGGGAAGAGAGCCTGCTCGTCAGCGCCACCTTCGACAAGACGGCCATTCGCGACGTGATGCTGACGCTCAAGAAGGTGCTGCCGAAGACCGAGACCGAGTGCAGCGACGGCCTCGACGACGATGATGACGGAACGAGGGACTGTGGAGACTCCGACTGCAACGACAAGGCTTGCACCACCACTGCCCAGTGTCTGATGTCGACGCGCTGCATGAACGGCTCGTGTGGCGGTGACCCAAAGCGTTGCCTCACGCCGCCCACCACCTGTTTCCAGCCGGTCGGCACCTGCTCGCCGAACGACGGCAGCTGTCAGTACTCGGTGGCCATGGCAGCGCAGTGTGACGACAACGACGTCTGCACCACGCAGGACACGTGCGAGCTGGACGGCGGCTGTCGCGGCGCTCCGGTGAGCTGTCTGCAGAGCGGGAACAGCTGCCTCGAGGGAACTGGCGGCTGTGTCGATGGTGGCTGCACGTTTGCGCCGAAGATCGACGCGGGCTGTGACGACTCCGACTCGTGCACCGTCACCGATCGCTGCGGCGCCCAGGGCACCTGCTCGGGAAACCGCGTCACGTGCGCGCCCACCTCGTGCCGCACCTTCACCAACCAGTGCAACGCCGACGGCGGCTGCATCTTCGCGATGGTCGACGCCGGCACGAGCTGCGACGGCGGCGTCTGCACGCTCGCTGGTGACTGCCTGCCGCGCTTCCCCTACCAGCCGGTGAACTTCGACGTCACCGATCTGCGCGCGCCCCCGCCGATGCCCACGGTGCTCGACTGCGGAGAGACCACCATCGACACCAGCGCGACCGGGAACATGCGGCTCGACAACTGGTGCCGGGGCCAGCCGTTCGAAGCGACCGTGCTTCGCCAGGCCAACGGCCCCGAGGTGCTGCTGGTCTCGACGTCAGGCCTCACCATCACCAACGACGGCGGGCTCACCATCATCGGCAGCCGGCCCGTCATCTTCGCCGTGTTCGGTGACGTCGACATCACCGGGCAGGTCGTGACGCGCGCGGGGGCTCCGCTGTGCACGACGGGCAACGGCAACGACGGCGCCTCTGAGCTCCTCGGAACGGCTGGTGGAAGCGGCGCAGGGTTCTCGACGCCTGGAGGAGCGGGCGGGACGGGAGTTGGTGCGGCTGCGACGACTGCAGGTGGCGCCGAGGCGCAGGCCGGACCCACGCCGCTGAGAGGCGGCTGCCGGGGCGGGCGTGGTGGCGAACAGTCAGGGACGGGGGCCGAAGGTGGAGGTGCCGTGCAGATCTCCGCGTCGGGGACCATGAGCATCAACGGCGTCCTCGCAGCGCCCGGTCGCGGAGGAGCGCGCGGCACGTGGCAGGCCTTCAAGGGCATGGGCGGCAATGGTGGCGGCTCGGGCGGCATGATCGTGCTGGAGGCGACGACGCTCACAATCTCCGGCGGAGCGGTGACGGCGAACGGCGGTGGCGGCGGCGAAGGTGGCGGGCTCGTCATCGGCGCTGACGGAAATCCCGGCGCCGACGGAGCGCTCGCCTCATCCACTCCCGCGAGCGGAGGCAGCGGCGGTGCGCTGGTTGGCGGCGAAGGGGGCCAGGGAGGAGCCATCTCGCTCCCCACGTCGGGCGCCAACAACACCTCGGGCGGCGGCGGCGGCGGCGCACCGGGCCGCCTCTTCTTCCGTGGACCGGGCACCTGCAGCATCGGGCCACAGGTCATCTTGAGCCCACAGCCTGCGCTCGACGGCGGCTGTCCTTAACGACCCAGCGTGAACCGCAGCGCGTCTTCGAGCTTCGGGTGCAGAAAGCGAAAGCCCGACGTCTCGAGCACCGTGGGCTGAACGCGCTGCCCCGCGAGAATCGTCGCCTCGGCCATCTCGCCGAACATCGCCTTGAGCGCGAACGAAGGAATGGGGGCGATGGCCGGTCGATGGAGCACTCCACCCAGCGCCTGCGCGAGCCCCTTCGACGTGACCGGGTTGGGCGCCACGCCGTTCACCACACCCGAGAGCGAGTCCGTCATCACCAGGTGATGAATCGCGCCGATCAGATCCTCGCTCGAGATCCACGACATCCACTGGGTGCCCGGCCCGGTGGGCCCGCCCGCGCCTGCGCTGAAGGGAGGCAACAGCTTCGCCAGCGCGCCACCGTTCGCCGTCATCACGACCCCGATGCGCAGCAGTGCCACGCGAAGGCCGAGCGCCTCTGCTGCGCGTGCCTCGTGCTCCCAGTCGATGCAGAGCCCGGCGAGGAACTGAGCGCCGTGCTCCGAGCGAGCCCCGACCGCCGAAGTCTCGGTGAGCACCTCGTCACCACGGTCGCCGTAGATGCCGACGGCCGAGCCGCCCACCAACACCGACGGCCGGCGCTTCGCCTTCGAGATCGCGTCGATGAGCTGGCGCGTGTAGGCGACGCGACTGTCGATGAGCAGCTTCTTGCGTTCGGCGGTCCAGCGCTCGTCGGCCACACCTGCCCCGGCGAGATGCACGACGACGTCAGCGCCATCGATGGCCGAGGCGTCGAGCTGGTCACCCTTGCGTGTGACGCGTCGAACGGTGTGCCCGCCCGTGGTCAGAAACGGAATGAGTGACGACGCGAGCAGGCCGCTCGCGCCAGTGATGGCGATGATCTTCGGCTGCGTGCCGGCGAAGCGTGAGTGCCGCTCGAGATCGGCCAGCGTCAGCGCGTGCCGGTAGTTGAACGCGCTCTCGAGCTTTCCCTTCGCGAAGCCGCCACCGAAGAGCGAACCCAGCGCCCCCATCGGCAGCTCGTATTGAATCTCGTCTTCCAGCACCGAGCGGTTCGCCGAGATCGGCACGAAGCGATGCGTGTGAATCCACGTGTGGAAGGGGCCCGAGCGCATCTCGTCTCGAAAGAGCCGGCCCTTCTCATAGGCCGTGTGCTCGGCGACCCAGCGTTGCGGCACGGGCCCGATCTTCGCCCTGATGACGGTTCGCGAGCCGACCTCGAGGCCCCCCGTGCGCTCCTCGACCTCGACGGGATCGAAAGGAGGGTTGAGCCGCTCGAACGCGCCAGGCCGCTCGTGCCAGGCGAACAGCTCATCGGCCGAGACGGGCATCTCGGTGCGCTTCACGAAGGTCGGCATGACGGCCGAGTAACGAAGCCAGGGGCGATTCGCGACGAAACGTGGCGCTGTGCGTCGGGAGCGCGGCTTGTGGCGCGCGTCACAACTGGGTTACGGCGTTCGGCCTCTTCGGGGCCCGGCCCGAAAACCTGGAGTGTCGATGTCACATCGGAAGCTGTTGGTGGTGATGGCGGTCGTCCTCACCTGTGCGTGCGAGAAGCCTGGCGCCCGCCTCGAGACGGGAGCAGCTCCCGTGCGAATCGAGCCTGGCATTCCGCCGATCGATCTTCGCGCCGACGTGAACCGAAACGGTGTGGTCGATCTCGACGCGGCGAACGAAGACGACGCGGAGACCACCTGGGACTCGACCCACGGCGCGATCTTCTTCGCGAACCTCGACGACGACAGTGCGCGCTGCAAGGCGACCGACTCCTCCGGTCGTCCGCTGCCGGACGCGACCCTGCCTGACTGCAACGATGCCACTGACGAGGTGATCAACGGCGACGACGATCTCGCCGATCTCTCGACGCTCATGATCAAGCCCTGGCCCGAGGCGCCCGCAGGCACCGTCGCGCGCCTTCTGCTCGACCCGACGCCCGCCGCGAAGGTTCGGCTCTTCCGTGGCAACACGACAGCCGCGACCGCCATCGACACTGACCTGCCCCTCGCGCTCGCCGACCTCACGAAGGGCGTGACGATTCTGCTCGAGGGCAAGGACATCGTTCGCAACATGGGCATGTGGGACGGCTTCGTCGACGTCACGCTGCAGGTGACGGTGCCCGAGAACAAGTACTGGAAGGCTGGCACGTACACCGACACCGTGCGGCTGCGCGTCGCTCCCGTCCTGACGTTCCACCACCTGCAGCCCGTCGAGACGGCCTACGCCTCGGCCGTTCCGCGCGACCCCGACTCGGTGAAGTTCCTCGCCGACGTTCGCAGCGCCGTCACCGCCGCCAGCTCCAACATGACGTTCGTGACGCCCAACGAGCAGGATCAGTGGACTCAGGACTTCTTCGAGACGGGCTACGCGACAGTTCCGGGAGCAAACGGGGCTCAGCGCGTGATGCGCGTCTTCTTCCGCTCGGCCAACATCGAGAACCCGTTCAACCGGAACTACCCCATGCGCGACGCGGGCCGCATCGTGTTCACGCGCTTCCGCGGCAAAGACGTGGCCGGCATTCAGCAGATCGATCTCGGCAGCCCCGAAGAGAGCCAGTCGCTGAACTCGTTCGGCAACTTCGAGACGATTCCGCCCTACACGAACGGCACGAAGCAGTGGCCGCTCGGTCGC
Source organism: Archangium gephyra (assembly GCA_943370055.1). Classification (GTDB taxonomy): domain Bacteria; phylum Myxococcota; class Myxococcia; order Myxococcales; family Myxococcaceae; genus Xiheimicrobium; species Xiheimicrobium gephyra_A. The sequence continues at coordinate 113,470 of CALRPN020000014.1, read as the reverse complement.
GTCATTCGCGGCAGCGTCAGTGGCTTTGCGCCCGATCAGAGCTTCGTGTCGATGACCGAAGCCCAGAAGTACCAGGAGCCCTCGGTGAACGTCGACACGTCGTGGCTGCTCGTCGGCCACATCGACGAGACGATGACGTTCCTCAAGGCCTCCACGCCCCGCGGTTGGATTCTGCTCGTCAACGACGCCCGCATGGCGAAGTCGATGCTCGAGGCCGAGGTCGCGCGCGGCAACGGCGCGACGGCGATGTTCGTCGGCATGAACTGGATGGACGAGCAGGGCAACGAAGTGCCCGCGCGCACCACCATCTCGGCCCTGCTCGCGAAGACCGACGTCATGATGGCGAGCGCCGAAGCCGCCGTGAAGGTCGACGAGCAGCTGGCGATCTTCAAGCGAGAGACGGGCATCACCGACGCCGAGATCATCAAAGTGCCGTTCCTTCACGAAGACGTGCAGGGCACCTCGCTCGCGCACCAGCCGGGCACGGTGAACCTGTTCGTCATCGACGACAAGACGGTGGCGGTGCCCAACCCGCACGGCCCGATCATCGACGGCAAGGATCTCTTCCAGAAGCAGCTCGAAGACGCGCTCGCGCCCTACGGCTACACGGTGAAGTGGGTCGAGAACTGGAACCTGTACCACCGCATGGCCGGCGAGGTGCACTGCGGCACGAACGCGATGCGGGCCATTCCGTCGACGAAGTGGTGGGAGGTGACGCCGTGAAGACGCTCGGACTCGTGGTGGTGGTGATGGCGCAGGTCGCGTTGGCGCGTGGAGCCATCGAGGTGAAGCTCGCTCCGGCTGACGCGGCGGCGATGCAGAAGGAGATCGCGGCGGCGAAGAAGTCGTCTCCGTTGGCGTTCTCGGCGGTGCAGTCGGTGCGCGCGCAGATGGCCACCATCGACGCGAAGAAGCGGGGCCGGTTCGCGCCCGTGACGCCGCGGCTCAACGCCATTCCCGATGCGACCTGGGCGCTCGCCGAGGCGATCGTGCTCGAAGGCTCGCTCGACCCTGCCCTGCCCCGCTCGGCACAGATCGCCTGGCAGACGGGCCTGCTCGAGGCGCTTGGTGGTCGTCGTGACGCGAAGACCGAAGCGGTGCTGGTCGCGGCGCTGAACGCGAGCGTCGAGCCCGAGACGATTCGCTCTGCGGCCGATGGGCTTGGCCGGCTGGGAACCGATGGCGCCGCCGCTGCGCTGATCGCGGCTGGAAACCAACGCACCGGAGCAGAACGCGCTGCCGTGTTCGCCGGCATGGGCACCTGCCGCCGTGCAGTGGTCGCTGATTACCTCGCGAAGCAGCTCTCGGTGACGCTGCTCGAGAAGGAGCAGCTCGCGCTCGTGAAGTCGCTCTCGATGATCGGCAACGAGTGGGCGCTCGAGACGCCTGCCGGAGCGCCGGTTCGCTCCGAAGTGCCGCAGCTTCGCGCCGCCGCCGCTGGAGCGTTGGTGAAGCTCTTCTCCGAGTCGAACGGCAACGTTCGCCAGCAGGCCTCCGACGCGATCCTGATCGTCAACGCGCCCGAGACGAAGGTGCTGCTCGCCCAGGTGCGCGTGAAGGACCCGGCGGCCATCGACGCGCTCATCGCGAAGACCCACTGAGAGAAGCCGTGACGACGAGGCGCCTGTGGTTGCTCCTCGTCGTCAGCGCCTGCAAAGCAGAGCCACCTCCGGCACCGAAGTACCCGTCGAAGTACGCCGTTCACGGCATCGACGTGTCGCGCCACAACGGCAAGATCGACTGGAACGCCGTTGCCAGCGCAGGCGTGCGCTTCGCGTGGGTGAAAGCAACTGAAGGCGGCGACGTTCGTGACCCACGCTTCGTCGGAAACGCGACCGGCGCCGAAGCCGCCCACGTGCGCTCGGGGCCGTACCACTTCTTCACCTTCTGCCGGCCGGGCAGCGAGCAGGCGGAGAACTTCCTCGGGGCGATCGCGGGCACGCCGCGCTCACTTCCGATCGCCGTCGACGTGGAGTTCGTGGGCAACTGTCGCGAGCCGCCTGCGCCGAACGTGATTCGGGAACAGCTGAACGTGTGGCTGGAAAAGGTCGAGGGCCAGACCGGGTCCCGCGTCGTCATCTACTCGACGCCTGATGCCGTCACTGCGCTGTTGCAGGGAATCGACCGGCCACTCTGGATCCGCTCCATCGCGCGCGAGCCCGCCGACCCGTGGCGCTTCTGGCAGTTCGACCCCTCGGGCCGCGTGCCGGGCATCGAGGGCCCGGTCGATCTCGACGTGTTTCGGGGCGCGCCGGCCGAGTTGGAGTCACTGATCCAACCCGCCCGCTGAAGCCGTCACAGGGGCAGCTCGACCTCGAACGCATCGAAGGTCTCGCCAAGCGCGTAGTCGGTTCGTGCAGCGATCGCCTCTGCGGCCCGCTTGATTCGGGCGCCGAAGACCCGCTTGACGTCCCTGGCGACCGCCGGCTGCAGCTTGCGGCCCGCGAGGTCGAGCCAGATCGCGCGAAGGTGGCCCAGCGCCTGTTGGTGCTCGAGCAGACGCTCGAGCCCGGCGTCGGCGAGCGTCTGGTGCATGGGGCTGATGTCGTCGAAGTCGAGCCGCGTGAGCTGACGAAGCAGCGAAGACTCCACCAGCTGGTCGAGCTCGTCGGTGGAGAGCGGACGAGGCGTCGTGAGGGACAGCTCCTGCAGCGCTGGCAGCTTCGCGTCGAGTGCTCCAAGACACATGGCCGAGCCGCCGACGAGCCGCAGCGATTTCACGTTCGGCAACTCGAGCGCGCTCCACTGCATGGGTGACGTCGGCGGCGGGCGTGGTGGCTTTGCCGACATTTGCGACCTTGCAGCGCTGAACGTCGCGAGGGTCAGCCAGCGGACTGTCGGCGGCAGCTCCTTCGAGAGCAGCTGGACGAGAGCGGGGGTGATCTCACCGGTGAGGTGCAGTTCTTCGAGCCTCGACGCCGTTCTCAGCTCGAGCAACTCACGCACCCGAAGCTCGAGGGCCTTCCCCTTCCCATCGAGCGTGGCGCGAACGATCACCCCGTCTCGCCAATCGATCCAGAGCGGGTTCAGATCGCCCGTCAACGCTGCGGCGTGCTCCTCGTACCAGGCGATCGCTTCGACGTGCTGCTCCGCCAGGCGCAACCTGATCAGGGTCGCCCAGACGAGATCGCCCTCGGCTTCGAGGGCATCGCTGAGCACCGCCAGGGACTCGGGCGTATTCGTCACGCCCGGCGTCTTCGTGAGCCGAGGCGCCTTTTTCTTCTCGATGGGGGTGGCAGCGAGCAGGGGTGCAGCTTTCGCAGCGAAGGGCGCGAACGCCTTCGGCACCGCGCGTTCAGCGCAGCGAAGATGAAACCACTGCGTGTGATAGCCCGCTCGGCCGAACCGCCAATCGCCCCGCGCAATGAACGCGGTGCACTCGTGGCAACGCGCTCCAGCACGGGGAGCCTTCTCGATCCGCCAGGCCATCTGGGTCAGGACTTCTGTGGCGGCGTGCTCTTCACGTAGAGATCGCGCAGCTGCTTCTCGTCGACGTCGCCCGGAGCGCCCGTCATGAGATCCGTCCCCTTCTGCGTCTTCGGGAACGGAATCACGTCACGCAGCGACTCGGTCTCGGTGATGAGGAAGGCGAGCCGATCCATACCCAGCGCGATGCCACCGTGCGGAGGCGCGCCGTACTTCAGCGCGTCGAGCAGGAAGCCGAACTTGGAGCGCGCGTCTTCGTCGCTGATGCCGAGCGCCTTGAAGACCAGGGACTGCGTCTCGGGGTTGTGCAGACGAATCGAGCCGCCGCCGATCTCGAAGCCGTTGAGCACGACGTCGTAGCGGTAGCAGTACACCTTCGCGGGATCGAACGACTCGGGCTGCAGGTACTTCAAGCACTCGTCCATCGGGCGCGTGAAGGCGTGATGCGCGGCGGCCCAGGTGTTGGACTCCTCGTCGTATTCGAAGAGCGGCGGGTTCACGACCCACAGGAAGTTCCACTTCCCGCCCGAGCCGTACTCGGGAATCAGCCAGAGCTTCTTCGCGAGGTACACGCGCAGGTTCGCCATCACCGTGTGCACCTTCGCCTCGGGTCCGAACTGGAAGAGGATCAGGTCGCCCGGCTTGGCTCCGGTGGCGTCAAGGATGGCCTGCTTGAGTTCGGGCTTCGCCGTCTTGAAGAGGGGCGCCTGCGTCCAGTCTCCGTTCTCGGCGAGCTTCGCGCGCGCAAGACCCTTGGCGCCCATGCCCATCACGTAGGCCTCGGTCTCTTCGATCTCCTTGCGCGACAGCTCGTGCGGCGGAGGCGGCACCTTGGCCGTCGGGTTCGGGTTCGCGCGACGGAACGCCTCCTCCTTCGCCTTCACCACCGACTGGTCGTGCTGCCCCGGCTGTACAGGCGAGACGACGAACGCCTTGATGAGGCCGCCCTTCTGCTGAATCGCCTCCCACATCGGCGCGACGCCGCCCTCGGCGCCGAACTGCTCGATCACCTTGTTCAGCGTGACGTGCGCCATGCCGAAGCGAAGGTCGGGCTTGTCGTTGCCGTACTTCTCCATCGACTCGTCGAAGTTCAGCCGCGGGAACGGCGTGGGAATGTCGAGGCCGTGCACCTCTTTCCACAGGCGCTTCAGCAGCCCTTCGATGATGCCGAAGATGTCGTCTTGCGCGACGAAGCTCATCTCGACGTCGATCTGCGTGAACTCGGGCTGGCGATCGAGGCGAAGGTCTTCGTCGCGGAAGCACTTCACGATCTGGAAGTAGCGCTCGAAGCCCGCCACCATGAAGAGCTGCTTGTAGAGCTGCGGTGACTCGGCGAGCGCGTAGAACTTGCCGGCGTTGAGGCGTGACGGAACGAGGAAGTTGCGCGCACCGCCGGGCGTGTAGCGGCCCATGAAGGGCGTCTCGAGCTCGAGGAAGCCGTTGTCGACGAAGTAGCTGCGGGTCGCCGCGTTCATCTTCGCGCGGGTGATGAGCGCCTTCTGGAGCGGCGGGCGGCGAAGATCGAGGTACCGGTGTTGGAGGCGAAGCTCGTCGTTCGCGCTGATGTGCTCGCTGATCTCGAAGGGCGGCGTCTCGGACTTGTTGAAGACCTCGATCGCGGTCACGTAGACCTCTATCTCACCGGTCGCGAGGTTCGGGTTGGCCGCCGAGACCTGCTTGTTCTCCTTCTTGGAGAACTGGGTGCCGCGCGATCGAACGTTGCCGGCGATGCCGATCACCCACTCGGAGCGCAGCTTTTCTGCGAGATCGTGGGCCTCCTTCGAGACGGCTGGGTCGAACACGATCTGCGTGATCCCGTCTCGGTCGCGCAAGTCCACGAAGATCAGGCCGCCGAAGTCGCGACGGTTGTTCACCCAGCCGAACAGCACGACGTCTTTGCCGAGGTCCGAGGCGCGCAGGGCGCCGCAGGAGTGGGTGCGCTTCACCTTCGAGATGAACTGGGGCGACATGTCGAGTGGCTCTTCCTGTGATGAGTTGGCTGCGAAAGACGCGGGCACCGTAGAAGACGGGACCCGCCCCATCAACGACGGCGTCACCGAGATTGAGCGTCGTCAGCCGGCTGGCGTGTACAGCGACGAAAGCCTGGCGCTACGCTCGCTCGTCTTCGCTGCCAGGGAGCCCCGCCTCATGACGACTCGCCGCCTGCCGCTCGTGCTGATCGCCTTTGCTGCGTGCACCGACACCTACCTGCACGACGAGCGCCGCGACCTCGAGGTGCCGGTCGACCGCACCATGTCGATCATCGCCGACGTCTGCGCGCCGACGCCGCTCGAAGGCAACCGGCCGATCAAGATCCTCATCGCGCTCGACGCCTCGCAGTCGATGGCGATCAGCGACCCCGACAACAGCCGTGCCGAAGCGGTGATCGAACTCCTCCGTTCGCTCCCCAACGAGCGCGAGATCGAGTTCGCGGTGATGGTGTTCGCAGACACCACGACTGCATGGCTGAGCAAGAGCGGCGAGAACGAGTTCGAGAAGGTCATCGACTACGACCAGGGCGATCTCGACATCCTCCACCAGAAGATCGTGCGCTCGGGGACCAGCACCACCCAGCGTGGCGCGACCGACTTCGAGAAGCCGATCTCGCAGCTGTACCAGATGATCAACACCGACATCTTCCGGAGCCGGGGCCGCGGACCGGCCCGCTATTCCGTCATCTTCCTCACGGACGGCCACCCCACCATCAACCAGGACAACGTGCTGATCTGCGACGGGGAGCCGCCGAACGCCGTGAAGCTGCTCCGCCGCCTGCGCGAGAACGCCGATGACGTGCAGTTCCACACCGTGCACGTCTTCCGCCCCACGCAACCCGTCGACTCGTCGAAGTGCAACCAACCTGCGCCGCCGCCTTCGACGCAGAACGGGTGTGTGCTCGCCTCCCTGCCGTCCGACTCCTGCCCGCTGGTCATCATCAACCAGGACATCGAGCGGCTGACGAGAATGGCGAAGCTGGGTGGAGGCACCTTTCGCGACTTCCGCAACAACGAGCGGGTCAACTTCCTCAACTACGATCTCGGCCGCGTGCGCCGCGGCTTCACGCTCGAGAGCGTCGTCGCGACCAACCTGTCGTCGCCAGCAGGCAGCCCCGAAGATCGCGCCGACTCCGACAGCGACGGTCTGATCGACGCAGACGAGCTGGTGGAGCGCACCAGCCCGTGGATCGTCGACACCGATGGCGATGGGTTCTCGGACGGCGTCGAGGTGATGCTGCGCTCACGCGGCGCCGCCCTGCGGCCGACCCGCGTCGACACGGGTTGCCCCCCAGAAGCTGTGAGCGCAGACGGCGACTGTGACGGCCTGCTCGACTGCGACGAGCTGATGATCGGCACCAACGCCCGCGCCTTCGACTCCGATCGCGACGGCATCGCCGACCCCATCGAACACCAGCTCGGCACCAACCCCACGTCGAACGATCTCGCCTTCGACCCCGACAACGACGGCGTGCCGCACCTGATCGAGCTGCAGCGGCACACGGACCCCAACGTCAGCGACAGCGCCCTCTCGACCCGCGGCGCCTACCGCACCGAGCTCACCTCGAAGGGCATGAACGAGCAGGGCCAGCAGTGCTGGGGCGTTCGTATCGACAACGTGCAGCTCGCCAACACGCTCGCGAACCCCGACCCGATGGCACCCAGCGCGCAGCGCCTGCCCGGCCTCAACGACGTGCTCCTGACCGCCACGTTCCGCTCCGATGATTCGCCCACCTCACAGCCCGTCACCGCCCGCTACCGCGTCAGAGACGTCCGCTTCCCCGTCGGTGGAATTCGCTCGCCGCCCGACGGCATCATTCGCGTGACGTCCTCGGAGCTGTCGACCACCTGCGCGCCTGCCCTGCCGGCGCCGTGAGACGAAGCCGACAGCGAGCCTGAGGAGCGGCGGCCCTGAATGACTGCTGATCTTCCCGCGGCGACGTTGGCTCGCGAAGGCGAAGTCGAACTGGGAAACCCGTGAGACGAAGCCGACAGCGAGCCTGAGGAGCGGCGGCGCCTTCGTGCCGTGCCGACCTTCGCTGCGGTGAATGTGGCTCAAACCGTGACGAGTTGATCGCAGACCGCAGGGCGGCACCTCCGTACTAGGCTGCGCGGCCATGCGTGTGCTTCTGCTTGCTCTGTGTTGTGCCGCGATCTCCTGCGGCCCCACGCCTCCGCTGCCTGTGCGCGTGATGGCCATCGTCCCCGTCGAGACCGGCAGCTACGAGACGCGCGAGGTCTCGATCGAGACGTTGAGCAACCTCGCCACGCTCAAGGGCAGCGTCGCCGAGCTCGTCGGCGCGAACCGGCTCATCGTCGACGGGAACGATCCGCTCCAGCGCGGCGGCATCGAGAACCTCACCGACGAGCAGCGCTACGAAGTGATCGTGAAGGACAAGGGCACCGACGTGCGCGGCAACTTCCTCGAGCGCTCGGGGGTGTACTGGCCCGCCGACTTCCACACCTGGAACATGGTCACCACGTACTGGAACTTCGAGACCGCCTACCGCTACTTCCAGGATCTGCTCGCAGAACAGAAGAAGACGCCCGACGAGCTCAACAAGATGAAGGTGATGTACTGGCCCGAGCTGCGCATCAACTCCGAGACGCCGATCACCGACAACGCGCTGTACCTCTCGTTCGTCAAAGCCTTCGCGGTCGCCCCCTTCTCGAAAGAGAACAAGGTGCCCATGGCGATGAACCTGGGCATCGTCGGCCACGAGGTCGCGCACAAGGTCTGGGGCAAGCGGGTCTACAACGACGAAGGCATTCCCGGGCCGATTCGCACCTGGAGCGGTGAGGCCTTCAACCTGCTCAAGTCGCTCGACGAGGGCCTCGCCGACTTCCACGGCTACGGGGTCAGCTGCCGTGCGCTCTCGGGCTGTCGGCCCGACATTCTCGCCGTGTCGATCGCCGATCAGGACTACGCACGGCAGCGTGACGTGAGCCGTCCCGATGCGTGCATGGACGAAGGCCTCCGCGCGGCGCTCAAGTCGTTCAGCCAGGATCAGTGGGTGCGCGGGCGCGAGCTGTACCTCTACGGCAACCTCTGGGGCGTCTCGCTGTACCAGGCCGGCGCGAAGACGGGCGGGCTGCAGAAAGTGAAGTCGCTGCAGGTGGCGCTGCTGGCTGCCTACGACGATGACAAAGCCGGTACGCCGGGCTTCAACCAGATCATCAACCGCAACCTGAACAACCCGATGGCCTTCACGCCCGAGCTGGTCGCCGAGACCATCGCGAGCCACATCGCCGACATTCCGCTGCGCACCGCCTTCTGTGGTGAAGCGATCGATCGCCTGCAGCTGCAGTGTGCCCGCCCCGACTGCGCCGACAAGATGCCGAGCTGCCCAGGCGCGACCCGCCGCGGCAACACCTGCAAGGTCCTGCCTCCGCTGCCGTGATGAACGCGCCCATGCTCCGACTCATCGTCTCCCAGTTCGACTTCGCTCCCGCTCGGCTCCGGCTGCGTCTCACCCTCCCGCTCCTGTTGATCGCCCTGCCCGCCCTCGCGCAGAAGGACGATGCTCCACTTCCGTACGACGACGAGGGCGCCACCGAAGAGCCCGTGAAGCCCAAGAAGAGCCGCAAGAGCGAGCGGCTTCGTGAAGAAGACGAAGACGCCGCCGAGCGTGACGAGCGTCTCGCCTCGACCGACGACCCGAACTACGGCATCGGCGGAGAGCTCAATGCTGGCCTGATGCTCCTCGACGCGAGCCGTGGCGGCGTCGACCCGCGGTTCTCCTTCGGCGTGCGCTTCACCTGGGAGTTCGGTCGCCTCTTCTCGGATGAGTACCTGCGCGAGATGTTCTTCGCCGACGTGCAGTGGCGGTTCGCCGTCACCACCGACGGCACCGCGCAGATCAGCAGCTGGGCCAGCCAGCACGACTTCTCGCTCGCTCCAGCGATCGTCTGGGCCTTCTCGAAGACCCTCGGCGCCTACGCCCAGCTCGGCATCGGGGTGAACGCCGCCTTCACGGGCATTCGCATCGACACCACCGAGGTGCAGCTGCAGGGAGCCCGCTTTCTCTTCCAGTACGGCATCGGCCTGCGCGGCCGCCCCGCCGTCACCGAGGACGAGACCATTCGCATCACCTGGCGCGTCGAGATCACCCGGTACCTTCGTGGCTACATGCACGACACCTACTTCGGCGCCGGCATTGGCCTGCTCTTCTAGGCCCTACATTCGCTGACACTGGCAGTGCATGGGCGCAGTAATCTGGGTTGACGGGTGAGGGCCCCGGTCGCTAGACCCCACTGGTCGTCACACCGAATTTCTCATTGTGTCACGAGGGGTTGCCGTTTCAGACCCGTCGTTTCAACTGTTCAACGAGGCGAGACATGAAGCTCCGTCTTGGGGTCGTCCTGGCCCTGGTCATTTCTGTGGCGTGCTCCACGCCCGAGAAGCCCAAGCCCCCGCCGGATCCGCCGGCCATCACGTCGTTCACCGTCGACAAGCAGGCGATTCGCCGCGGCGAGATGGTGACGTTCAACTTCACGGTGCAGCGCGCCAAGACCATCGAGCTCGTCGATCAGAGCGGCGCCTCCGTGGCGGCCACCTTCGACGAGCTGGCGCAGACCGGCACCGCGAAGGCCAGCCCTGATCGCACTTCGTTCTACGTGCTCCGCGCCGAGGGCGAAGGCGGTCGTGACACGGCCTTCGTGCAGGTGGCCGTCGACGAGGGGCTGCAGTCGGTCTTCCTCGTGGTGGTGCCCCAGCAGATTCGCCCTGGCCAGCGCGTCGACCTGATCTGGTCGGCAGCGGGCGGGAAGAACGTTCGCCTCACCGCCGGCGCCCAGATGCTCTCGACGATGGAGAGCGGGTCGGCCACGGAATCTCCGATGAAGACGACGACGTACACGCTGACCGGCGAGCGCACGGATGGCTCGCAGTCGACGCAGAGCGCGACCGTCACCGTCGTGCCCGTCGTCGAGTCGTTCACTGCCACGCCGCCCGCTGCGAAGGCCGGAGAGAAGATCACGCTGACCTGGAAGACGGCTGGAGCCGATCAGGTGGTCATCGAGGAGGCTTCTTTCGGGCAGCTCGTCTCGACCAGCACCGACGTCGCGATGGGCACTGCCGACTTCATCGTGCCGAGCTTCTTCGCCGACGCAGGCGTGTTCGACGCGGGCGTCGCCGACGCTGATGCAGGGACCCAGGACGGAGGGTTGAGCGACGGAGGGTTGAGTGACGGAGGCGTCAGCGACGCTGGCGTCGGCCTCCCGCTCGTTCCCGTGGTGCGTGATGGTTTCCCGCTGCGCTTCACCCTCACCGCGAAGACCGTCACGCCGGTGCAGCAGGTTCAGCGCTCGGTCGACGCACGCGTGGGCCAGGGCCCGGTGATCGATCTCTTCGAGGCGCCCGCCTTCGGGACCCGCGGCCGGCCGCTGCGGCTGTCGTGGCGTACCAGCGGCGCCGCGCGCGTTCAGCTGCTCGCCAACGGCCTGCCCGTCTACAGCCCGCTCGCCGGGGTCAACACCACCGGCAGCTTCCAGCTCGGCACCTTCTCGGCCGAGACCACTTTCACGTTGGCCGCCTTCGACTTCAACGGCCTGCAGGTCTCGTCGACGAAGACGGTCAAGGCCGTGGCGCCGCCTCGCATCGTGAACTTCATGGCGCCCATGGCCGCAGCGACGGCGTCGATGCGCATCACCGTGACCTGGACGACTGCAGACGCGGCGTTCGTGATGCTCCGCCTCAAGGGCGGCCCGGCGTTCTTCCGCGAAGACGGCATCAACAGCGTCACCAACGGCACCACCCAGTTCACCGTGCCGATCAAGGGCACCTACTTGTTCGAGGCGTGGAACGCCGCCGGTGACTTCGTGAGCGAGGAGCGCACCATCGACGTCGGCGCGCCAGTCGCGTTCACCGTCAACCCCGAGCTGCTCGCCCGCGGAGAGCTCACCACCATGACGTGGGACGTCGGCGTGATTCAGCCGACCGACCTGGCCGGCCTCATCAACCCGCCGCCTGCGTTCGCGACGAACCCGAACGCCTTCGACGATCTCACGATGGCCCCCACCGCACGGCAGCTCTTCTTCACCAACCGTGACGACGGCACCGCCACCATCACCCTGCCCAATGGCTTCGTCTTCCCCTTCGTCACCCGTCAGGCCAGGCAGCTCACCGTGTCGACGAACGGCTTCGTGGCCATCGGCGGCGGGAGTGACGCACTGCCGACCAACGCCGATCTGAGCGACGTGGGCTACAACGGCCCGCCGCTGCTCGCGCCCTTCTGGGACGATCTTGAGCTGGGCGTCGACGGCCGTGTGCTCTGGAACATCGATGATGTCACCGCACCTCGCCGGCTGACGATCTCGTGGCACAAGCTGAAGCGGGTCGGCGTGCCCGGCAGCGAGCTCACCTTCCAGGTGCAGCTGTTCGAGAGCGGCAAGTTCATCTTCACGTGGAAGACGCTCGACGGCCCGGGCGCAGACGGCTCTGACGCCACCATCGGCGCGGTCGATGCCGTCGACGCGTACCAGGGCCTCGTCTCGTACAACTCCAGCACCTCGGCAGAGCTCGCGGTCGACACCGAGCGCGTGTGGTTCTCCGGCAACCTCGAGAGCGCCGGTCAGCGGGAGCTGCGCGTGCGCGGCCCGTCGGTGCTGGGCTTCGTCGTCGAGACCCCCACTGAACGAATTCCCGTCTACGGCAGAGCCCGCGCGTTCGGCCCGAACGACCTCGTCATCAGCGAGGTGATGCCTGCTCCGCTCGCGACCATCACCCAGGGTCAGTGGGTCGAGATCAACAACCCCGGCGCAGATGATCAAGACATCGGCGGACTGAGGCTCGAGTCGACCTCGGGCGCGATGAACCCCTTCGTCATGCCGGCCGATACCGTCATCACCTCCAAGACGTTCTCGGTGTTCGGGCAGTCGATCGATTCATCGCTCAACGGAGATGCGGGCGTTCGGTTGGAGTGGACCGCCGGAGCGGTGCCCCTCACCCTGCCTGACGCCGTTCGGCTGGTGCTCCCCACGCCCCTCGCCGACGGAGGCACGCTCGTGATCTCCCGCCTCGCCTGGGGTGGCCTCAACTCGACGTTGCCCGACGGCGGAGCGGCGCCCGACGGTGGCGTCGACGTGGGCGCCAGCGTGCAGACCCCCGAGAACGTGCTCGTGCGCTCCGGTGCGCCGCCGTTCAGCTGCAACCGCACCCGAACGTTCGGTCCCCTCGCACAGATCGGCACTCCTGGCGCGGCCAACGAGGATTGCTTCGAGTACGTGCTCACCGAGATCCCCGTCAACTTCGAGGAGATCGCCATCGGCAACACGGGCCTCATCACCAGCACCACCTGGGACGACTCGGGAGCGGACGTGACGGTCCCGCCGTTCACGTACTTCGGCCAGACCTTCACCAACCTGCGAGTCGTCTCGAACGGGTGGATCTCGTTCGTACCGACGACGCTCACCACCTTCTCGAACAAGACGATTCCCACCGACTCGGCGCCCTTTGGAACCATCGCGCCCTTCTGGGACGACCTGGGCGATCTCAGCAGCGCCAGCGGTTCGAACGTCTACTGGTCGCGTCGCGCTGGGGTCACCATCGTCGAGTGGTACCGCGTCGAGCAGCTGGGCGACAACGACGACATGAGCTTCCAGATCAAGCTCTTCGACAACGGCATCATCGAGTTCCACTACGGCACCATGATCTCCGGCAGCAGCGCGAACATGGCGAACGGCAACGGCGCCACCCGGTGGATCGAGAACCCTGCCGGCACGGTGGCGTTGGCCATCAGCGTCAACACGCCCACCGTTCTTCCCAACACCGCGTTCCGTTTCACGCCCCGCGCTCTGGTGAACCAGCCATGATCACCCGAAGACTGCTCCTGCCTGCCGCGCTCGCGGCCCTCGCCGGCTGCCCAGCTGCTCCTGCGCCAGATCCGCTCCCCGAGCCCGCTCGGGTGGTGAAGTTCACGGCGAACCCCACCACCGTCACCCGCGGCGGCTCGGTCACCCTCACGTGGGAGACGAGCAACGCCGCCACCGTCGAGGTCGTCGATCTCACGCGCGGTGCGATTCCAGGGGTCGCAGACAAGGCCAGCGGCGAAGTGCAGCTCGCCGTCACGCAGCCCACGGTGTTCGTGATCTCGGCCAAGAACAGCCGCGGAGCGCGCGCCACCTCGATCGCCAGCGTCAACGTCGAAGGCGTCGAGGCTGCCGCCATCGTCTTCACCGCCTACCCACCCGTCATCACCGCCGGTCAGCCCGGCCTGCTCGTGTGGAACGCGCCGAACGCGCGGCAGCTGCAGATCGCTCCAATGGGTGGCCAGGCGATCGATCTGAAGGGTCAGACGACGTCGGGCAGCATCGAGGTCAACCCCACTGCGACCACCACGACGTACGTGCTGACCGCTGACGGCGTCACCCGCTCGGTCGAGGTCGTTCGCGGCCAGGGCGTCACCGAGTTCAGCTCGTCGAAGGCCCAGGTTCAGCCTGGCGACATGCTGACGCTGTCGTGGAAGACGCAGAACGCCTCGAAGGTGAAGATCTCGAGCCCCGGGCGCGGCGTGCTCCGTGAGATCACCGACGCGGCAGAGGTCGCCATGGGCTCGCTGACGGACACGGTGGGGCCGCAGCTCGATGGCTCGGCAGTCAACTACGTGCTCGAGGCCGAGGGCCGTGGCCCGCTCGAGACGAAGGTCGTCACCGTCTATTACGGCAGCGCGCCGCAGGTGCTCACCGCCACCGCGCCGAAGTACGTCAAAGAGAACCTCTCGTTCCCGATCACCTGGACGACGGTTGGAGCCGATCGGGTCGAGGTGCGAAACGGTCAGGCCATCGTGTACCGCACGCCGAATGGCGCGCTCGCGGTCTCGGGGTCGGTGATGATCCCCGCACCAGCCGGCGCGACCGACTTCACCATCGCCGCCATCTCCTCGCCCAGCCAGGCGACCGCGACGAAGACCGTGAGCGTGACGCCGGTTGGAGACGTGGCCACCCCCACCCTCACCGCAGCCCCGACGACCATCGCCACGGGTGGCACACCCGTCACCCTCACCTGGACGGCTCCGGGCGCAGTGCGGGTACGCATTCTCGAGAACGGTGAGACGTCGGTCGTGGCCATCGAAGGCGCGCAGGCCGCGAGCGGCACTGCGACCGTCTACCCGAATCGAACCACCACTTCCTATGAGCTGCGGGCGACCAACACCCTCGAGCCCACGCAGACGGCTCGGGCCTCGGTCGCCGTCACCACGCCAGCCACGATGAACTCGGCTGATGGCGGCACGACGTACCAGACCCAGGGCGCAGCGCAGGTGGTGTGGACGGTCGGCGGCGCCTCGTCGACGCTCGAGGGCTTCGGCACGCCCGCGCCGCGCGTCACTTCCAACTCCACCACCTTCGTCGACATCTCGACGACGGGAACGCGGCTCGACTTCCCCGCCAACGCCAACGACGCGCTGCTCTCGTTCACGGCCACCGACTTCGAGACGTTCTTCGGCAATCGCCGCGTCGAGGCACCGGTGTGGGTCTCGACCAACGGCCTGCTCCTCTTCACGTCGGCGGCGCAGACGAACAGCCGGCCAACGCCCCAGGCCATTCCCTCCGTCACCACCGCGAACGTGCCAGAAGACGTCGTCGCCCCGCTGTGGGCCGACCTCGACGTGGGCAGCGGCGGTGTGTTCTGGGCGCTGGCGGGCGTCGCTCCCGATCGTGAGCTGATCGTGCAGTGGAACGACGTGCGCGTGCGTGGGCAGGCTGGCTCGTCGCTCACGTTCCAGGCCCGTGTGCACCAGTCGGGCTCGGTCACCTTCGAATACCGCACCATCACCTCGACGGCCGCCTTCCCCGTCAGCGTCGGCTACCAGGGCCCGCCGGGGCTCGGGTTCTCGTGGGTGACCCCCAGCGCCGTCGGCGCCGACGCAGGAGCCCCCGCGACCGGCCCCACCTCGGGGACCCGAGTCGAGTTCGCCCAGGCGATGACCTCGCCTGCCATCGTGTCGACCCTGGCTGCGCCGGGTGCCGGCCTCGTGACGATCGGCTCGTCCGCGCTGCGCCTGGAGTTCGACCAGATCGTCAAGCCAACCGACGTCTTCATCAGCGAAGTCATGAGCCGCCCGAACCCTGCAGTGCCGCAGGGCCAGTGGTTCGAGATCGCCAACTTCTCCAACGCCACCATCGACGTCGGCGGCTGGGCGGTCGGCAACACCGACGGCGGCGTGCAGGCGACCCTCGGCGCGGGCAGTTTGATTCCGCCCCGCGGCTTCCTCGTGCTCGCCCGCACTGCGGACGGTGATCAGAACGACGGTCTGCCAGTCGGCACGGTCGCCATTCCCACGCTGTCGATGTCGACCGGTGCAGGCAACCTGCGGGTCTCGAACCCGCAGGGCTTCGTCAACGACCTCGTCTTCCCCGCAGCGACGCAGGGCATCTCGCTCACCATCGACCGCGGGCCGTTCGTCAACCGGCTCGCCTCGTCGACCACGCCCTTCTCGAGCGCGCTGTGCAACTCACGAGCCTCGCAGACCTACGGCAACCTCTCACCCAGTCAGCGCGGCTCTCCGGGGCGAGGCGCCGAGGGCGCCTGCATCGGCTACTCGATGTCGACGATTCCCGTGAACTTCAAGGACATCTCAACGACCGGCTCGGCCATCGCGCTCTCGAGCCTCGACGACTCGGTCGGCACCCTCGACGTCACCTCGAACCCCGTCACCGTCTTCGGCGGCTCCTCGACGACGGTGAGGGTCTCGAGCAACGGGTGGATGGTCGCGAAGGCGTACTCGGGGTCGTCGACACTCACCAACAAGGTGTCACCCGATACCGGTGAGCCCGACGTCGGCGGCGTCATCGCGCCCTTCTGGGACGACCTGCGCTTCTTGAGTGCTCGCGCGGGCTCGGCCCTGCTCGCCCAGCGCATGAACGCTGGCGCAGACATGAACGAGCCGCGAGGCCACTGGATCATCCAGTGGAACAAGGTCGAGCACTACAACGCGAACGACAACATGACGTTCCAGGTGAAGCTCTTCGACACTGGCGACATCGAGTACCACTACGCCACCATGACGAGCGCCACCTCGTCGAACTACGCGACTGGCTCCGACGCCACCATCTGGCTCGAGGCCGACGGAGCCGCCCCTGCGCGCGCCCTCGTCTACAGCGTCAACCGGCCCAACATCCGCTCCAACATGGCCCTTCGTTTCACGCGCGTCCCGTGAGAGCCCCCATGACGAACCTTCGAATCTTCTCAGTCGCGCTCATCGTTGCGCTCACCGGCTGCCCTCAGCGGCCTCAGGCCCCGCTCCCGGCGCCGCCACCTGCCGCCATCACCGGCTTCACGGTGAGCCCCTCGATCCTCGCCTCGCCCGGCCAGTCGGTCACGCTCGAGTGGGGCACCTCGAACGCCTCTGACGTCACCATCGAGCAGGTCGGCCAGGGGCCGCTCGACCTCGGCGCGAACAAGGCGAGCGGGCGGCTCACGCTGACGCTCCAGCGTGACGCGATCTTCCTCATGACCGCGCAGGGTGCTGGTGGCAGCGACAGCCGCGCGACCTCGGTGACCGTGCGCCGCCGCGCCCGGTCGGCCCTCTTCAGCGCGGTGCCCTCGACCATCGAAGCTGGCGCGTCGTCGACGCTGGTGTGGAACGCGCCTGGTGCAACTGCCGTCTCGCTCGAAGAGGTCGGAGGCGCTCGCCTCGAGGTCGGCACGCAGCTCGAGTCGGGCTCGGTGCGCGTCTCGCCCGAGAAGACCACCACCTACCGCCTCACCGCCGACGACAAGATCTCGACGACGACCGTCTCGGTCGCGCCGACGGTGTTGAGCTTCGAGTCCGTGGGCCCTGCTCCCGCGCCTGGAAGCCTGGCGACGCTCCGCTGGCGCACCGCCTCGGCCACCGAACTGACCATCACCCGCGTCGGCGGCTCATCGCCCATCACGATTCCTGCAGCCGACATCGCGTCGGGCACGATCACCGATGCGGTGCCGAACATGGTGCCGCCTGATGGCGTGCTCACCTATGTGCTGACGGCGAAGGGTGGAACCGCCACGGCTACCCGCTCGCTCGAGGTGCCCGTCGGTGGCGGCGTTCAGATCACGAACTTCAACGCCCCGTCGTACGCGCTCTCGGGCTCGACCTTTGCGGTGACGTGGACCACGGCCGGGGCCGAGTCTGCAGAGCTGATCGTCGACGGCCGACGCGCCTACCTCGCCCAGAGCGCCGCCGAGGTCGCGAGCGGCACGTACACCCTGAGCGCGCCCACGCAGAACACGCGCGTCGAGTTCATCGCCCGCAATGCTCGCGGAGACGAAGCGCGTGAGGCTCGCACCATCGAAGGCGTCGGCCCGCTCGCGTACAACTTCTTCGTCTCTGACAAGCCGTCGATCGCCACGCCCGGTGAAGTCGTCACGCTGCGGTGGAGCGTCACCAACGCCCGCAACGTTCGAATCACCAGCAGCACGGGCGCGGGCTTCTACCGGCAATTCACGGGCAACGTGGACTCGGGAGAGCTGCGGGTGCTCCCCAATGGCCGCACGGGGCTCACCAGCATCACGTACACCCTCTCGGCCGACAACGGCACGGGCAGCGCCCCCATCACCCGTACCGTGGTCATCGCGCTGCCGCCCGTCTCGGCCGCCTTCACGTTCTCGCGCCAGCTGCCTGTTCGCGCCCCCACCACCGTCACCGGCACGACCATCGGCACCACCACCGCCGTCGCGGGCTTCAAGGGCGTCGAGAAGAACCCGGCCGGGGCCGCCTTCGTCGACATTCGCCGCTCGGGAACGCCCGTGAACTTCGGCACCGCCAACGGCGTCAACGTGTCGCTGCCGGCCGCGTTCCAGGCGACCGTCTTCGGCACGCGCGTCAACGCCACGCGCGTCAACATCTCCCGCTACGGGTGGTTCAACATCACCACCTCCAGCACCGTGGTGACCGGCCGACCCGACAACGACGCGACGCTCGGCAACGCGCTCGCGCCCCTCGCCGTCGCGCCCTACTGGAACAACCTGATCGTCGCCGATGGGCAGGTGACCTGGCGGCTCGACGGTGTCTCAGACGCTCGCCGATTGATCGTGCAGTGGACGAACGTTCGTCCCACCAACGGCCCCATCGACGCGAAGCTCACGTTCCAGGCCCAGCTGCACTCGAACGGCCGCGTGATCTTCGCCTACCGCGACTTCAACAAGATCACTGGCCGGGGAACGGTCGGCACCGTCAACAACAGCCAGACCGATGAGATCGGCCCGACGATGGCGGTCGCGGCAGGAGACGTCTATCGGCTCTTCGCCCCCCAGCCCGTGCCAGCGCCGCTGCGCATCGAGGCCACGCCCTACGCGGGGCTGGCGGTGGTTGGTGGCGAGCTGATGGAAGTGGAAGGGCAGGCCAACTTCCCAATCAATCAGTTCTACGTGTCCGAGGTGCACTACCGGCCGGCCGCGAGCGTCACCAACGGTCAGTGGATCGAGATCGGCAGCAACTCCGACGCGGGCTTCGATCTCGGAGGCTGGGACGTCGACTTCGGTGGCGTCGCGACCTTCCAGATCCCCAACGGGACGATTCTGCCGCCCTTCGGCCGGGTCGTGCTGGGTCAGGCCGCTGACCTCGGCGATCCTGAGCCGTCCGGGGGCATCTTGATGCAGGACGGTGGCTTCGAGCCCCGGCCGCCCGTCGCCGCAGTCTACCCGTCGACGTTCACGCCTCCGCAGACGGGCGCGTTCGTGCGCATCAGCATCGCCGGCAACGAGTACACCCGGTTCCCCTCAGGCACCGGCACGCTCAACCCCACCAACCCCGCCGGCCGCTCATTCGGCCTCGAGGACATGCGCTCGCCCTACGTCACGTACTTCTCGTCGACGCTGCGGTTCCAATGCCCTGCACCCCGGCCGGCCTACGGCGTGAGCGGGCAGCGCGGAACGCCCGGTATGCCGAACCAGAGCTGCTGGATGTATGAGCAGCCGGTGGCGAGCTCGTCGGTGTTCCAGTCGATCGCCTCGACGGGAACGCGAGTCGTCTACACGCCGGTCGACATCGCCAATTACCCGGCGAACGACGAAGGACTGGCGCTCATCACGCTGCCCACGCCCATCAACACCTTCGGCTCCGACGTGCGGCAGATCACCATCAGCAGCAACGGCTTCGTGGTGCCGTACAACCTGCCCAACTGCACCTTCGACCTGCTCCCACCCCTTGGGTTGTTCGTCTCGGACGCGTGCAGCTTCAACCTGCCGTCGCCTCAGCCCGTCACCGCCGAAGATCCCGCCTTCGCGATCGCGCCCTTCTGGGACGATCACGACGGCGACGCCAACCCCGGCGGCGGCACCTACTGGCAGCAGCTGCCCAATGGTGACGTGATCGTCTCCTGGGAGAATTGGGCGATCTACACGACCACCGCAGGCCTCACGACCAGCCTCGACTTCCAGGCCATCCTCCGCGCCAACGGCGATCTCGAGTACCGCTACGGCTCGATGACTGGAGGCGGTGGCAGTGGAACGACCGCCGGCTCGCTCCGTGCGCAAGGCTCGAGCGCGACGACGTGGGTCGACATCGGCCCAGCGGCGAGCCCGATCAACATCAACACGGCCGCCATTCAGCCGAACACCGCGTACTTCTACCAGCTCGCCCTCAACCGCTGAGCTGGGCAGCGCCGAGGAGCGGACACATCGCGCCGCTCCTCGTGAGTGACGGCCTCAAGGGGTGGCTTGAAGTGCCTTGAGCTTGAGCCCCACGCGCTGGTGGCCGAGGTATTCGTCGACCGCCACCTGAAACGCGAGATCGACGGGAGCCTCGGTGAGAGGCGCCAGCTCTGCGAAGCCGAAACCGATGCAGTCGAGCTGCGGGGCCGCTTCGAGTGAGAGCTTCAAGTGCCCAGGCAACCCGGGCTGCTTGTTCTCGAGCACGCGAGGAGACGTCACGATCCGCCGCGCTCCGAGGACGGGTTCCGGGTTGCCCATGCCAAACGGGGCGAGCGTCTGCAGCGCTTCGACAGCCTGCACATCGAGCTCCTTCGGAGCGACGATCGCATCGATCCGCTGCCGCGGAATGAGCTGCTCCTCGGACAACCGCTCGCCGGTCACCTGCTCGAACGACGCGCGGAACTCGGCCATTCGCTCAGGGTCGATCGACAAGCCGGCCGCCGCCTTGTGGCCGCCGAACTTCGTCAGGTGCCCCGCGCACGACTTGAGCGCGTCATAGAGATGGAAGCCCTCGATGCTGCGCGCCGAGCCTCGCCAGGTCCCCTCGAACGAGCCAACGATCACGGTCGGCCGATGAAACCGCTCGACCACACGTGAAGCGACGATGCCGACGACGCCGGGGTGCCAGCCCTCCTTCGCGAGCACGAGCCCACGGGCGCCGCGAGCGACGTATTCCTGCGCCTGCTCGACGGCCCCCTGAATCATGTTGCGTTCGATCTGCTGACGTTCCGCGTTCGCCGCATCGAGCTTCTGCGCGAGCGGCCGCGCCGACTCCACGTCGCGCGACAGGAGCAGCTGCAGCCCGATGGACGCGTCGTCGAGCCGGCCCGCGGCGTTGATGCGCGGCCCCAGCCGAAACCCGACATGGCCAGACGTGATGCGCGCGCCCGAGAGCTGCGACACCTCTTTCAGCGCCCGCACACCCGGCCGCGTCGCCGAGGTCAGAATGTCGAGGCCGTGCCGCACCAGCACGCGGTTGGCGCCAGTGAGCGGGACGACGTCGGCGACGGTGGCCAGCGCGACGAGATCGAGCAGTTGCTTCAGGTTCGGCTCAGGCCGCTTCGTGAAGTGCCCACGCTCACGCAGCGTCTTCCGCAGCGCCATGCACAGGTTGAACGTCACTCCACCCGCGCAGAGCCACTTCGTCGGGTACTCACAGCCGGGCTGCAGCGGGTTGAGCACCGCCACCGCAGGCGGCATCGTCTCGGGCACCGCATGGTGATCGACGACGATCACCTCGAGCCCGCGCTCGTTCGCCTTCTGAATCTCGGCGTGCGACGTGATGCCGCAGTCGAGCGTCACCAGCAGCTGGGTGCCCTCGTTCGCCAGCTTCTCGATGGCCGTGTGGTTGAGCCCGTAGCCCTCACCCAGCCGGTGCGGAATGTACGTGCGCACCTCGAGGCCCACGTCGCGCAAGAACGTCGTCAGCAGCGCCGTCGAACACACGCCGTCGACGTCGTAGTCGCCCCAGATCGTCACCTTTTCCTGGCGATCGATCGCGCGCAGCAGCCGCTCGACGGCCGCCGGCAGGCCCTTCATCGTGAACGGGTCAGGCAACGTCGTCAGCGCATCAGACAAGAAGCCCTGGGCCGCCTCGACCGTCTGGTAACCACGGTTCGCCAGCACGCGAGCCGCGATGGGATGCAGGCCCAGCTCCTTCGACAGGCGAGCGGCAGCCTCTCCATCGACATCGGCCGCTGGCCAGACCCACTTCAACGGTTGAGCGAGGTCCCTCACGAAGAAACGAGTACCACACCGCCCTGACACGCGGTCGAGAAGCCAAGGTATTCCCACGTCTTATCGACGCTTCGACCTGACCAGCGAGTTGGCAGTGGCCCTTCCTTCGCACAGGATTCCGACCGCCATGGCGCGCCGTGTTCTGCAGCCCCTCGACATCACCCTTCGCTACGGTCGGCGCTACCAGCTCATTCGCAAGCTCTTCCTCGCGTTCTCGGTCTCGCTCACCTTCGGGCTGCCGCTGCTGCACCTGCGCGCGTTGTCGATGGAAGGCGCTGGACTCGCTGATGATTCGCCGTGGGCGCGGGTGATTCGCTGGCTGCCGGTCGCGAAGGTTCCCTTCGTCGGAGCCCCCACCTCGATCGAGCTCTTCGGCATCGAGCTGGTCGATCCGCTCGAGTGGCTCGGCGTCACCCTGAACCGCGGGGTGTCGGTCGGCATGGTGTGGACACTCCTCCCCGGTCTGCTGCTCGTGGTCGCGCTCGGCCGGTTCTTCTGCGGGTGGGCGTGCCCCTACCTGCCCATTCTCGCGGCGAGCAACGCGGCCCGCTGGTTCCTCTCGAAGCTGGGCGTTCCGATTCGAGACGTGAAGGTGCCGCGCATCACGGCGCGCGTCGCGCTGGTCGGCGTACTCCTCGCGAGCGCACTCCTCGGCACGCAGCTGCTCCCGCTCATCTACCCGCCGGCCATCATCGGCCGGGAGGTCTTCCGTGCGCTCTTCTACGGCTCCCTCGGCGCAGGCGCGTTCGTGGTGCTTGGTGCGTTCTTGTTCGACACCTTCGTTTCACGTGCAGGCTTCTGCCGCTCGTTCTGTCCCGGCGGCGCGATGTTCTCGACCCTGGGAGCTCTGTCTCCATTGCGCGTGCACCGCGACATTCCCAAATGTACCGACTGCACGATCTGCGACGTCGTCTGCAACCTTGGCCAGCTGCCCATGACGGACAAGCTCGACGGCGGCTGTGAGCGCTGCGGCAAATGCATCGCCTCGTGCCCGACGCAGGCGTTGTCGTGGAAGTTGGGAACTCCCTCGGCGTTCCGCAAACCAGAGGAGAAGCCCGGCACATGAACCGACGCGGCCTCATCGGAGCGCTCGCTGCCGCGGTGTCACTCGCCGTGGTGCCGAAGCGTGCCCGCGCGAACCCGAAGAAGATTCGCCCGCCTGGAGCCTTGCCTCCCGGCCAGTTCGAGCAGGCCTGCATTGGCTGCTTCCGCTGCGCCGAGGTCTGCCCGACGTCGTGCATTCGCTTCCCGTCGACGTTCTCGCTCGATCAAGGAACGCCACACCTCGAGCTGTCCGATCGCGCGTGTGTGCTCTGCATGAAGTGCACGCAGGTCTGCCCGACCGACGCGCTGCTGCCGATCGCCGCCGACGCGCAAGTGATCGCCAAAGAAGTGCGCATGGGCGTGCCGGTGCTGACGCGCTCGAAGTGCCTGCCGTGGAATGGCACGGGTGTCTGCCGGCTCTGCTACCAGGTGTGTCCGTACCCCGACAAAGCGGTCGAGCTCGTCGGCCCGCAGAAGGCGCCGCTCTTTCACGTCGACGCGTGCGTGGGCTGCGGGCTGTGTGAAGAGGCGTGCCCCGATCAGGCGAGCGCGATCATCATCGAGCCGCTCGGCACCGAGATTCCGAAACCCGAGCCGATTCGTCGTGGCCCGATGCGCCGGGGGCCCGCATGAGTCGCGAGCCAATCAACACCATCGTTCGCCGGAAGTTCACGCGGCGCGATCTCATGAAGGCGGCTCCCATCGGAGCGGCGGTCGCTGGCGTGGGTGTGCTGGCCGCGGGTGGACTCTCGAAAGAAGCTGAAGCGTCGACGAAGGGCACCTGCCGCTTCTGCCTGATGCACTGCGGGATCATCGGGCACACGAAGGGAGAGCGGCTCGAGAAGGTCGAAGGCGATCTCACCTCACGCACGCGTGGCTTCATCTGCGAGCACGGGTTTGCGTTGCGGGAAATGGTGCACTCGGGCGCGCGGCTGAAGCACCCGATGATTCGCCAGGGCGACGCGTTTCACGAGGTCTCCTGGGACAACGCGCTGAACGAAGTCGCAAAACGGCTCGAGGCGGTGAAGGCGAAGTACGGGCCCGAAGCGTTCCTCATTCAGACGGGCTGGCCGATGGTGCGCCACCCGCTCGTGAACTGGCTGCACCGCTTCGCGCGCGCGTTCGGTTCGCCCAACGTCTCCACCGTCGCGAGCCTGTGTGAAGCGTCGCTGCGCATGGGCCAGGCGCTCACCGTCGGCAGCAAATACTCCTCCGACGTGCGGCGCGCGAAGACGATGGTGCTCTGGGGCTCGAACCCGGGAGTCACCGCGCCTCCGTTCCTGCACGTCATCGCGAAGAAGGCCGACGGCGGAAACCTGATCGTCATCGACCCGGTGAAGACGGGGCTCGCACGGGAAGCGACGCTCTGGGTTCCGGTTCGGCCCGGCACCGATGGAGCCCTCGCCCTCGGCCTCATTCGCGTCGTGCTCGAGAACGGCTGGTACGACAAGGCGTTCATGGAGGCGAACACGCTGGGGCTGGAAGAGCTCCGCGCGCTTGCTGCGACGTACACGCCTCCCGAGGTCGAGCGGCTCTGCGGCATTCCCGCGGCCGACGTGGAGCGCATCGCCCGCATGATGGCGCAGGATGGTCCGACCGGCGTCTGGGGCGGCCTCGGCGTCGAACATCACGAGAACGGCGTTCAGACCCTGCGCGCGATCAGCTCGCTGGAAGTGCTCGTCGGCCGCTTCGACGGCACGCAGGAGCCGCGCTCCATTCTCACGCCCCCCGGTCCGCGCTTCCGCGACGAGCTTCTGCCCGCGCTCTACGACATGGCGACGCCGGAGCCCGTGCCGCCTGCGCCCAAAGCCCGCCCCATCGGCCGCGACAACTACCCGCTCTACGAGATGTTCAACCGTGAAGCGCAGGGCCAGCTGCTCGCCGACGCCGTGCTGCGCGACACGCCCTACCCGATTCGCGCCGTGATGCTGGTCGCGAGCAACGCGCTGGTGACGTCGCAGGGGACGCAGCGCCTCGAAGAAGCCGCCGAGAAGCTCGACCTGCTCGTCGCGATCGATCCGTTCTTCACGTACTCGGCGCGCAAAGCCGACGTGATTCTGCCCGCAACCACGTTCGCGGAGTCGCCCGACGTCGACGACGAAGACCGCGTCGCCGCGCAGAGCATCGTGCAGCCGCAGCACGAGGCGTGGCCCGACTGGAAGGTGATCGTCGAGCTCTCGAAGAAGCTGGGCATCGGCCAGTACTTCCCGTGGGCGACGATGAACGAGGCCTCGAAGCAGAAGCACGTGCCGTGGATGTTCGACCCCGAGCAGCAGCCGAAGCCGCAGCCGACGGTGGAGACACCGAAGTTCTCGACGCTCTCTGGCCGCGCCGAGTTCAAGAGCCAGCTGCTCGAACGTGCCGGTCACCCTGGCCTTCCCGTGTGGACGCCGCCGACCGAGAACCTGACGCCTGAGTTCCCGCTCCGCCTCGTCACCGGGCCGAGACCGCGCGCGTACATCAACTCGCAGTTCCACGACGTGCCCAGCGTGAATGCGCGCATGCGCACCGCCGAGGTGACGATTCACAGCAGCGTCGCGAAGCCGCTCGGGCTCTCGACCGGCATGCCCGTGAAGCTCACATCGCCGTACGGCTCGATTCAGCTCACGGTGGTGGTGACGGATGACGTGCAGCGCGAGTGCGCCGTGATGGCGGCGGGCTTTGCCGACGCGAACCCGAATCGGTTGATCAGCCCTGACAAGCGAGATCCGATCAGCGGCTTCCCTGCGTTCCGCTCGGGCATCTGCCGTGTCGAGAAGTCGTAGCCGATGTTCCGCTCGCTCCAGCTCTCGCCGATCGCCATCGGAGCCGCCGAAGAGACGCTGCGACGCGACTATCGAATCGTGCGTGCTGAACACGGGTGGCTGCTCGAGACGACAGGCGCGGTGGTGTCGGTGCGGCGTCGGCTCACGCAGGAGGTGATGGTTCCGCAGCAGACGCGCTACCTGCTCGAAGACGGCGACGTGTTGTGGGGGCCGGGTGACGGGTTGATCCTGGAGCCCGAGCCGACCCACCGCGAGCCCGATCTCGAACGCCGCGCGGTCGACGACTGGAATCACACCGCGCACTGGGGCGTGCTCGCCGATCGCCTGCTCGATCACGGTGACCCGCTGGGAGAGCGCATCTCGTCGTCGCTCGGTCAGACCACGGCGACCCCGCTCTCGCCCCACACGTGGATCGGCACGAACTGGCGGCACGGCGTGCTCCGTCGCGCGGCGATCACCCGACCCGAGTGGGCGTCGCGCGTGCCGTGGCGAGAGGCGCTGCTCGAGCTTCTCTGCGCGCGCAGCTCCCGGTTCCTCGAAGAGCTGTCGCTCGATCTGCCGCGGCTCGAACCTGACGCGACGCCGCTGGAGCTCAGTGCCGTTGCCCGCGACCTGCTCGCCCTGCCCTGGCCGCCGTGGCTCGTACGCCTGCACTTCGGCGTGCTCACCGATCCGCCGACGCTCGTGACGCCGCAGACCTTGATCGAGAGCAGGCCACGACTCGGGCGCACCCACCTGTTTCAACGCGCCGACCGCGCGAGGCTCACGCTCGAGTCGGTGTCCGATGCGTTTCAAGTCGAGGGGGTGACGGCCGATTCGCTCGAGCTCGACGAAGGGCTGCGCGTGCGGGTGTTCCCGAACAAGGTGCTCTTCGAGCGTCCCGTGTGGCCGCGCTACGACTCGTGGCCCTCGTGGGACTTCGCCTTTCACGATGGCCGCTGGTTCCTGATGTGGCGCCACGGCGCGCCTCGCAGCGACGACGTGAAGATCAACGGCATGGAGTTCTTCAACGCGGCCCTCGTGCCGGGCGATCGCATCGAGGTGATGGGGCACCTCGTCATGCGCTTCGAGCTTCACGACTGAGCGGGCGTTGCACGGCTCCATGGCATTGCTAGACCCACCACCATGCGCGCGCGCCTGCTCGTCGTTGGTCTGCTTCCCGTCGTCCTCGCCTGCCCCGGCCCGATGCCGAAACCTGACGGTGGAGCGTTGCTGCCGCCGACCATCAGCTCGATCTCGCCGACGACCGGCCCCATCGCGGGCGGCACCAACGTGACGGTGAACGGCTCGCGCTTCCTCGACGGCGCGACCGTGAAGTTCGGCGACGCTCCGGGCGTGCAGGTCGTGGTCCAGAACGCGCTGCGCCTCACCGTGCGCACCCCGGCCGTCACCAACGCCGGCCGCGTCGCGATCACCGTCACCAACCCCGACGGCACCTCGGCGACCCTGCCCGACGCGTTCACCTTCGAAGCGGGAATGACCCGCACCGTCACGCAGGCCCTCGTGACCAACGCCGCCGAGACGACCGATCGCTCCGGCGCCGCGATGATCACTGTCGCCGTCACCGCGCAGGTCGAGGTGCCGAACGTGACGAAGGGCACGGGTCAGGGCACGGGCGTGAAGGGCCAGGTCGGGTTCGCGACGACGCTCTCTGCGACGCCGGCCGAGTCCGACTTCACGTGGACCGATGCGACGTACAGCGCCGACGCCGATGGCGCGATGGCCGGAGACGCCGCGCGTGACGTGTACGGCGCGATGGTGTCGGTGCCGGGCGCGATGATGATGTCGAAGACGTACCGGCTCGCGGCGCGCTTCTCGGTCGACAACGGCGCGACGTGGAAGCTGGCCGATCGTGATGGCTCGTCGAACGGCGTGCAGGAGCCGCAGCTGCCGAAGCTCATCGTCGAGGTGAAGGGCGTCGACTGGTGCCGCCTCGGTGGGCAGACGGTCGGCATGGCGCCTCCGACGGTGAACCTGCGGGGCACGCAGACGGGCCCGACGATCTACGCGCAGGTCTTCGTCATGGGTCGCACCGAAGCAGGCGGCGCAGGCGGAGGCGTCAAGGGACAGATCGGCTACGGCATGATGGGCGCGAACCCCAACACGTGGACGTGGGTCGATGGCGCGTTCAACGCCGACGTGGGCAACAACGACGAGTGGCGCGCGACGCTGCCGAACCCCGGTGAAGGCAGCTACCGCTTCGCCTGGCGCTTCAACCTCGACGACGGCACCTACGCGTATTGCGACAACGACGGCCTCGCGATGAACGGGTTCACCGAAGAGCAGGCCGGCACGCTCGTGGTGACCGCTCCCGGCGTCGACAACTGCGTGCTCCAGTTCCCGAACAACGCGCAGGCGCTCGTGGGCGCTGCCGGACCGCTCGTCTACGGCCGGGTCTTCGCGGGTGGCATCACCGATCGGCTCGATGGTGGTGCGCCGCCGATGACGCTCAGCATGGAGCTCGGCATCGGCCCCGGCGGCGTGCAGCCTGATCAGAGCTCGTGGTCGTGGCAGGCGGCGGCGTTCAACGTGGGCATCATGGGTGGCGCCGAGTTCCAGTCGCGCCTGCCTGCCTCACTTCAGGGAACCTACGCCTACGCGTGGCGCGCGAAGCTCGGCAGTGGTGCGTACGCGTACTGCGATCTCGACGGCAGCCAGAACGGCTTCCAGACGACCCAGGCGGGCGTGTTCACCGTCGCGCCGTTCAACTTCGACGAGTGCCGGCTGCAGTTCCCCGCGACTTTGACCAGCTCGGAGGGGCGCCCGACGTCGCTGGTGTACGGCCGGGTGTTTGCGACGGGCGTGACGAACGTGGGGCCCGACGGTGGAGCACCGGCCGGCATCGACGCAGAGCTCGGCCTGGGCCCAGCGACCTCGGACCCGCAGCAACCCGACGCTGGCTGGAGCTGGACGAGCGGCGCCTTCAACACGGGCGTGACGGGCAACGGAGCGGAGTACCAGTCGTCGCTCACCGGCCCTGTGCCCGGCACGTACGCGTACGCCTGGCGCGTTCGCTACATGGGCGGCGTGTGGACGTACTGCGATCTCGACGGCAGCGCGAACAGCTACCAGATCGCCCAGTCAGGCGTGCTGACGGCGGGGCCGTACGACGTCGACGAGTGCTTCGTCGACACCACCTCGCAGCAGAGCACTCCGATGACGGCGTTGCCGGGGCCGTACCTCGCGCGCGTGCGGGTGCCGACGCTGACGCAGGCGGCGGGTCAAGGGCTGGGCGTGACGGCCGAGATTGGCTACGGCCCGACGGGCTCGACG
The DNA here is from genome assembly GCA_943370055.1 of Archangium gephyra. Classification (GTDB taxonomy): domain Bacteria; phylum Myxococcota; class Myxococcia; order Myxococcales; family Myxococcaceae; genus Xiheimicrobium; species Xiheimicrobium gephyra_A. The sequence continues at coordinate 84,605 of CALRPN020000014.1, read as the reverse complement.
CCCTCGACCTGGAGCACGTGGACGGCCGCGGCCTTCGACGCCGACTCGATGGCCTTCGATCGCTACTCCGGCAACTTCACCACGCCAAACTCGCTCGGGACCTTCGACGTGGCCTTCCGCTTCCGTGTGGGCAGCAAGCCCTTCGTCTATTGCGACCGCGACGGGCGGGCGAATGGCTACACCAGCGCGCAGGCGGCCCAGCTGCAGGTCACCTCGGCCCTCGTGAGCGCGTGCCAGTTGCTCACGCCGAGCGCGTTCATGATCGAGAGCGGCTCGCCGTTGACGGCCTCGGTGAACGTCGCCGCGACGGGCACGCCGACCGCGGGACAGGCTCCGAACATTCGCGCGCAGATCGGCATGGGCGTTCCTTCGCCAGACGACGCGAGCCAGAGCGCGCTGTGGGGCTGGGGCGAGGCGACCTACGTGAACGACGTGAGCGGCCGTGACGTGTACGAGCTGACGTTCCAGCCGTCGTACATCGGAGCGCGGGCGATCGCGGCGCGTGTGTCGACGAACAACGGCGTCTCGTGGACGTACTGCGACTTGAACGGCTCGGATCAGAACGGCTTCGAGCCGGGCCAGCAGTACAACGTGACGGTGACGCGCCACACGTCGGTGCAGTTCTGCAAGCTGCAGTTCCCCACGACGGTGTCGATCGACGCGGGCGTGTCGCGCGTCTACGGCCAGGTGTTCCAGTCGGGCGTGACGCCTGATGCCGGCGCTCCGATTCGCGCCGAGTTCGGCATCGGCGGCCGCAACGCCGAGCCGTCGCTCGCCTGGCAGTGGGGCCCCGCCGCGTTCCTGGGCTTCGGGCTGCCTCCGACCATGAGCAACAACAACGAGTACTTCGTGGACTACCGACCCGACGCGGGCAACCCGAACTACGCGTTCCGCTTCTCGCGCGATGATGGTGGCACCTGGTGCTACGCCGACAACGACGGCAACGGCGCCAACGGCATGGGCCAGGCCTGGGACGGCTTCCGCGGAGACCTGAACGGGCCCGTCAATATCGGGGTGGTGGTGCCCTGAGCCGGTCAGGAAGTGCGTCGAACACGAGTCGTGTGGATCGCGGTTGACACTGAATGGGACGAAACGTAGAAGCCCCGCGCTCTCAACGCAGCACTGGGCGGATAGCTCAGGGGTAGAGCGTCGCCCTTACAAGGCGAGGGTCGCAGGTTCGAAGCCTGCTCCGCCTAAGCCGTGGTAGGACAAGTGAATATGGGGAGTTAGTTCAGCTGGTTAGAACGTCGGCCTGTCACGCCGAAGGTCAGGGGTTCAAGTCCCCTACTCCTCGCAAAAGAAGCCCCGAGAATCGGAAACGGTTCTCGGGGTTTTGCGTTTCAGACCGCTTTGCGGCGCAAGTGGAGCGCCTGAACGCCAGTCTTGAACCGGTGGGTCGAGATCAGATCCAGGTGCCGGGCACTCGACAGGCCAGCGAACAACGTCGGCCCACGGCCACTGATGACAGGGTGAACGACGAGGCGGTACTCGTCGATGAGGCCCAACTCCTCGAGTCCTGCCGAGAGCCTGGGCGCTCCGACGAGGACCCCTCGCTCGGTCTTCGCCTTCAGCGCCGAGATCGCCTCGCGAAGGTCACCCTCCAACTTGAACGTGTTCTGCCACGGGAAGTCGCTCCGCGAGCGAGACACGACGTACTTCGGCTTCGCCTCGAGCTTCTGGGCCCACTCGCGCATCGCGCGCGGCGCCTGGTCGTCGCGAGCCACCGCGGGCCAGGCCCCCTCCATCAGCTCGTAGGTGTTGCGGCCAAAGAGCATCGCCCCGCTCTCGTCCATGAGCTGGGTCCAGAAGTCGTGCAGCTCGTCATCGACGATTCCCTGGGTGTGATCGATGCACCCATCCAGCGTCACGTTGAGACCGAAGGTGAGAAGACCCATGGGGAGGGCTTACTGCTTCTTCTGCGCCTCAGCTTCACGCTCGAGATCGTCGTCGACGAACTCGGTGGGCTCAGGCGGGCGGAGCGGACCCTTCGTGTGCCGCGGCGCCTCTTCTTCCTCGTCGAGATCGATCTCGATCACGCCGGCATCGACCTGCATGACCTTGCGCGTCTTCTTTCGCACCAGCGTCACGTCGAACTTCGCGTCTCGGCCGCCCTCGAAGGTGCCACTCCACTTCCGGTAGCCCGGCACCGACAGCTCGAGGCCCACGCTGCCGCTCCACCGGTTGTCCGAGAAGAACGGAGTTCGGCCGACCTCTTTGCCTTCGACCGTGACGCTCGCTCCCGACGGAGTGCTCGTGACGCTCAACAGGCCCGACGCGCCGGGAGAGTCAGCCGGCTGCGCTCGCCACCAGAAGACGCCGCCTGCGATGAGGCCCACCACCACCACCGCGATCACCAGCCCGACACGCTGCATGACTGCAGTCTGCCCGAACCGCATGACAGGGTGGTGACACGAACGGCCGCGCGCGCTGGGAAAACGGCCGCATGTTCCTGTGGCTCAAGACGCTCCACATCATCGCGGTCATCAGCTGGATGGCGGGCCTGCTCTACATCTTCCGCCTGTACGTCTACCACGCGATGGAGACCGAGCAGGTCGTGCGAGATCGTTTCCAGGTGATGGAGCGCCGCCTGCTCAACGCCATCACCACTCCGGCCGCGATCGTCGCCACCATCACCGGCGTGTGGATGATCACCATCATCCCCGGCTGGCTCTCTCAGGGCTGGCTGCACCTCAAGCTGACGATGGTGGTGCTGCTGCTCGGAACGCACGTCTTCGCGATCGTCGCGCGCAAGCGGCTCATCACCGCGCCCGCGACGTGGAATCACAAGTTCTTCCGCGTGATGAACGAGCTGCCCACGCTGCTCATGATCATCATCGTCGGAATGGTGATCTTCAAACCGCTGCTGTGGGGCTGAGCTATGCGCTCGCCAGCCGCGCGATCACCCTCGCGAACGCATCGTCGTCGTTGAGACAGCTCGTGACCGTGAGCTGGCCACCGCGCTGCTGAAACCGCTCGACCGCGGCCTTGCCCAGCTCCTCGAGCGTCTCGAGACAGTCAGCGACGAACCCCGGCGTGACGATGGCGACGCGCTTCACGCCCCGATCGGCCAACGCCTGGAGCGTCGAGTCCGTCGCGGGCCCGATCCATGGGTCGCGTCCCAGCCTCGACTGAAATGCCGTGCCCACGTCGCTCAACCCCAGCCGCGCTGCCAACAGCCGCGTCGTCGCGAAACACTGCGCTCGATAGCAGTGCGCGTTCTTCGCCGTCAGCGACGCGCAACACGAATCGGTCAGGCAGTGCCCCGTGCCGTCTTCGCGCCGAACCTGGCGCTCGGGGAGGCCGTGGTAGCTGAACAGCACGTGCTGCACGTCGGCGGGCAGCTGCGCGCGCACGTTCTCGGCGAGCGTCTCGAGGTAGCCCGCGTCATCGAAGAACGGCTGCACCACCCGCACCGACGGCACGCGTGGGTGACCGCGATAGTGCGAATACACGGCCTCCTTCACCGAGCCCGTCGTCGCGCTCGCCTCGTGCGGAAAGAGCGGCACCACCGTCACCTCACGCAGCCGCAACGCGTCGATTCGATCGAGCACCGAGGCCAGCGACGGCGTGCCGTAACGCATCGCCAGCATCACCTCGGCATCGGGCAACAACTGCTGCACCTGCTGCTCCAGCGCGCGCCCATGCACGAGCAGCGGCGAGCCGTCCTTCATCCAGATCGACTGGTACAGCGGCGCCACCTTCGCGGGCCGTCGCGGAAGAATGATGAGGTTGAGCAACAGCCACCGCGCGATGGGATGCAGATCGACCACGCGGGGATCCGAGAGGAACTCGGCGAGGTACGTGCGCACAGCCTCAGGTGTCGGAGCCTCCGGCGTCCCCAGGTTCACCAGCACGACCGCGCGCCGCTTTCCCGGAATGGTGGTGAGCGCGTTCATGGCTTGAAGAGGTACCCGCGGCCACGGAGCGTCACGAGATGGCGCGGCTCCTCGGGGTTCGCCTCGAACAGCCGCCGCAGCCGCATGATGAAGTTGTCGACGGTGCGATCGGTCGGGAACGCATCCATGCCCCAGACCTCTTCGAGGATGTCGGCGCGCGAGAGCGCCTCGTCCGGGCGATTGGCAAAGAGCTGCATCAGCCGCAGCTCCTTGTCCGACAACGAGAGCAACCCTTCGGTCGTCTGGGCCTGACCAGTATCGAACCGAACCCAGTACGCGCCGAGCGTCAGGCGTGTCTCCTTCATCGGGCCGGGGCTCGCGCGACGCAGGGCCGCACGCACGCGGGCGAGCAGCTCCTGCACGTCGAAGGGCTTGGGCAGGTAGTCGTCGGCGCCGCAGTCGAAGCCGCGCACCTTCGAGGGCACGTCGGCCCGCGCGGTCAGCATGATGATCGGCTTTCGCACGCCCTTCTCTCTCGCGGTGCGCGTCAGCGTGAAGCCGTCTCCTCCTGGCAGCATCACGTCGACCAGCGCGAGCTCCCACCCGCCCTCGAAGAGCAACCGCTGCCCTTGCGCGAAGTCGACGGCCTCGATGACCTGAAAGCCCGCGTGCGAGACGTTCAGCGTGACGAGATCGCGAACCAGCGCGTCGTCTTCGATCACCAGCACCCGCTCCGTCATGATCGGTTCTCCTGCAGCGGCAGTGAGACGGTGAAGACGGCGCCTCTGCCGGGCCCCTCGCTGTGCGCCGTGATCTCCCCACGCATTCGGAGCGCGAGCTGGCGGGCGAGGTACAGGCCCAGACCGCTGCCGTGCGTCATGCCCTGGTGACGCTGGCGCCTGAAGGGATCGAACAGGCGCGTCGCCTCTTCGGAGGGAAAGCCCTGCCCGCCGTCGCGCACCGACAGCTGCCACGCGCCCGATGCCAGCTCGCCCTTCAGCTCGACGGTGCCCGCGCCGTACTTGCGCGCGTTGTCGAGCAGGTTCTCGAGAATCACGCGAAACGCATCACCATCGGCGAGCACCGTCGCCGAGGCGAGCGACGACACCTCGATCTGCTCCGTCACGCCCGTGCGTACGCGATGCTCGAGCACGTCCTCCACCAGCCGCCGCGCATCGACCGGCGCCGACGCCAACTTGCTCACCGACGCGACCGAGCGCTGCCACATGAGGATCGTCTCGGCGAGGTGCTCGAGGCGATCGATCTCCTGCAGGCCGCGCTGGAGGAATTCCTTCTCTCGCTCCTCGGGCACCGCGCCCAGCTCGAGCGTCTGCAGCAGCGCCCGCACCCCGGCGATCGGCGTCTTGAGCTCGTGCGAGGTGAACTGGAGCAGCCGCTCCATGCGCATCTGCGCGAGCGTGCGTTGCCGGGCGATGTAGAGCAGCACACCGACGGCCGAGACGAGACAAATGGCCATCGCGCTGAACTCGCCGAGCACCATGAAGTTCACGCGGGCGGTGCGCTCGGCGAGATCGAGGTGCTCTCCCGTTCGCAGCAGGTGGAGTTGCTCCTGCAGGCGCAGACCATCGTTCGCCAGCCGCCTCGCCAGCACGGCCCACCAGCTCACCATCACGGCAATCACCGCCAGCGCGACGCCGGCCACCACGTATTCGAACCGCGAACGCCACGACGTCATCCGGCCTCCGGGAACATCACTTCGAGCAGACGATCGACGTGCGCGGGGGTGTGCGCCGTCGAGAGGAACCCGACCTCGTATCCACTGGGCGGCAGGTAGATGCCCGCGTCGAGCCAGCGCGCGTACGACTGATGAAACCGCGCGACCACCTCTGGAGCGATCGCCTCGGCAGTCGTCGGCGGAGCGCTCGCGTCGAGCCACGGCCAGAAGAGCGAGCCGACTCGCCGCAGCCCGAGGCCCTTGCTCCGTCGCTGCCACCCTGCCTCGAGGCGCGCGCCGAGGGCTTCGAGCGCCTCGTACGTGCCCGGCTTTCGAAGCTCCGTGAGCGTCGCGATACCGGCCGCCAGCGCGACCGGGTTTCCCGCCATCGTGCCCGCCTGGTACACGCCGCCGAGGGGAGCCAACTGAGAGAGCAGCTCCCGTCTCCCCGCCACTGCAGCGACCGGGAGTCCTCCACCGACGATCTTCCCCAGCGTCGTGAGATCGGGCGTCACGCCCATCAGCCGGCCGTAGCCACCGAAGTGAAACCGGAAGCCGTTGATGACCTCGTCGAAGATGAGAACGGTTCCATGCTTCGTGCACTGCGCGCGCAGCGTCTCGAGCCACACCTTGCGCTGCAGCAGCAAGCCGTTGTTCGCGGGCAACGGCTCGACGATCGCGGCCGCCAGCTTCGAGCCGTACTGCTCGAACGCCGAGATCATCGCCGCTTCGTCATCGAGCGGAACGACCACCGTCGTCGCGGCGAGCCCTTCGGGAACGCCTTTGCTGTCAGAGAGGCCCTGCGTCACCACACCGCTGCCGGCCTTCACCAGCAGACTGTCGACGTGGCCGTGGTAGCAGCCCGTGAACTTGAGCGTGAGCGGTCGGCCCGTCACGCCGCGCGCGAGCCGAATCGCCGTCGCCACCGCCTCCGTTCCTGACACGACGAAGCGCACCAGTTGGTGCTCCGGGAACGCCTCGAGCACGAGATCGGCCAGCGCGACTTCGTTGCGGTGCGTGGTGCCGAACGCGAGGCCGTTTCGTGCAGCCTCGACGACCGCCTCGACGACGGCCGGGTGAGCGTGACCGAGAATGTTCGGGCCCCACGCGAGACAGAAGTCGAGCAGCTGGTTTCCGTCTTCGTCCCAGAGGAAGGGACCGGCGGCCTTCGCGATGTAGCGGGGAACGCCGCCGACCTTGCCGAACGCCCGCACGGGGCTCGACACGCCACCGGGCATGCGGCCGCGCGCCTTCTCGAACAGCGCCTCAGAGGTCTTGAGTGATGGCTTCATGGGTCTCCTGAAACGAGAGCGTGGGCAGCAGACGGTGCGCGCCTTCGAGCGTGAGCGGCGACGAGAGTTCGGTGCGTGCAACGAGGAAGCGGCCCTGACGCTCCTCACCGATGTGCAGCTGCGCGCCGGCGAGGAACGCTCCGAACGGGCTCGCGCACCCGGCCTCGAAGGCCTGCAGCATGAGGCGCTCGGCGTCGATGCGGCGGCGGCTCTCGATGTGCTCGATGGCCGCGAGGCGTTGGCGAACTTCGGTGTCGTCTTCGCGGCATTGAATCGCGATCGTCCCCTGCCCCGGCGCGGGCACCCACGCGGTCGGCGTCAGCGCGAACACCTCGAAGGCCGCGAGATCGAGGCCCAGGCGCGAGACTCCGGCGGCCGCCAGCACGATGGCCTCGTACTGCCCTTCACCGAGCTTGCGCACGCGGGTGGGAACGTTGCCTCGCAGCGGCGTGGGCTCGAGGTGCGGAGCGTGATGACGCAACAGCGACATGCGCCGCAGCGATGAAGCACCGACCCGCCCACCCTGCCCCACGGGAACGGCGTTGGACCGATCGACCGCGTCGCGACGAACGATGAGCCAGTCGCGCGGATCGGCGCGCTCGAGCACCGCCCCGAGACACAGCCCCTTCGGCTGAATGGTCGGCAGGTCCTTCAGCGAATGCACCGCGACGTCGACGCTCTTCTCGTTCAGTGTGCGCTCGAGCTCGGCGGTGAAGAAGCCCTTCTCCATGCGACCTGCGAGCACCGGCGCCTGATCGATGTCGCCGCGGGTCTCGATGATCACCTCGTGCGCATTTCCGCCGAGGCGCGCGGCCACCTGTGCGGTCTGCCACCTCGCCAGCGCACTGCCTCTGGTCGCCAACTTCAGTTCACGAGACACGTGATGCCCTCCGGGTGACCTCGAGCAGTCGATGGGTGAAGCCGCGCAGCGTCTCCGCGACCCGGCGCGCCTCTTTCGCGGGCAGCTCGGCCAACATCGCCTCGACGTCGTCTTCGAAGAACCGCCGCTTCTCAGATTCGAGCGCCTGCAGCACCTGATGACCGGGCGCGGCCTCGAGCGCCTCTCGCAACGCCTCGGCGCCTTCGTCGGCCAGCGTGTTCAACGTCGCGAGCGCGTCACCATCGAGCGTCAACCCACGGCGGGTGAGCAACGCGTCGAGGGTGAGGGAGCGCCAGCCTTCACAGGTGAGCACCTGCGCCGGAGCACCGACGTCGATGACCAGAGGCCAGTCAGTGCGTGACGGCAGCTCGAGCCACGGTGCAGGGCCTCCCGTCGCCACCACCACCACGGGAGCCCTGACTGCGCGGTCATGAAACCGGGCGAGCTCGGCGCGAGAGAACAGCTCGACGACCTCGAAGCCCTCACGCTGGAGCGCGCTCGACACCTGCCGGCCGATCTCGCCGCGCCCCACCAGCAGCACCTCGGCGTTCTTCTCGACGCCACGCAGCTCACCGACGACGAGCGACTGCACGCCGACGCTCGAACCGACGCCGGTCTCTTTGCGGGCCTGCAGAATTCGCCCGAGCGCGTGCCAGCACAGGTGCAGCGTTCGATCGGTCGTTCCTTCGGCGTGCGCATGCTCGAAGCCCTTGAGCACCTGCCGGCCGATCGCGTGTTCACCCTCCGCGACCGATTCGAGCCCGAGTGTGACGCGCAACAGATAGTGCAGCGCGCCCGTCGAGAGCTTCACGTGCATGCGCCGCCCCGTCGCCGCGTCACCCAGCGCCTTGAGCAAGCCACCGCGCAACAGCTCGGCAGCCCACGACGCGTTCTTCGCCGAGAGCACCCACTCGATGCGCGAACAGCTCTCGATTCGCGCGACACCGTCACACAGGCCGCCCTGTCGCAGGCGGCCGGTCGGCGAATCAGCGGAGTCGTCGATGGCCTTGAGCTGGGCGCGCACGGACGACGGGCCCTCCCTGAAGTCCATGCCGACGACGGCAACGGGCATCGTCATGGCCGGTACGCCGCCACCTCGTCGCACAGCGCCGCGACGGAGCTCTCGGGGGTCTGCGGAAGAATGCCGTGCCCCAGGTTCACGATGCAGCCGCGATTTCCGTCGGGCAACGAGTCGAGTTCTTTCAAGAGCGCTCGCGTGCGCTGACGAACCGGCTCTTCGCCGGCGAAGAGGAGCACGGGATCGAGCTGGCCCTGCAACACGTGGTTGGGCAGCACCGCGCGCGCCTCGGTGAACGAGGTACGCCAGTCGAGCGACACCCCATCGACCTCGACCTCCTTCAAGACCTCGAGCAGGTGCATGCCGCCCTTGAGGAAGAGAATGACCGGCTTCCCGCTCGCGCGAATCTTCGAGGCCGCGCGGTTGAGCGAGGGCACCACGTGCGTGCGGTACTCGTCTTTCGACAAGAGCCCGCCCCAGGTATCGAAGAGCTGCACCGCATCGGCGCCCGCGGCGAGCTCGGCGAGACACAGCTCGGCGATCGCGTCGGCGAAGAGGTTCATCGTGTCGCGCGCGAGGCCCGGGTCACTGGCCAGCATCGAGCGCGCGTGGCGGAAGTCGTCGCTCCCGCCGCCTTCGACGCTGTACGCAAACAGGGTGAACGGGGCCCCTGCGAACCCAAGCAGGCCGTGGCTTCCCGCGAGCGTCTGCGACAGGTGCCTCACGGCGTTGGGCACGTAGGCAAGCCGCTCCATCAGGCCCGTGGTGTTCCACTTCGCGAGATCGGCGCGGCTGCGCAGCACGCTCGCGAAGACCGGCCCCTCACCCTTCTCGAAGGTGACACCGGCGCCGAGCGCTTCAGGCACCACGAGGATGTCGCTGAAGACGATCGCCGCATCGAGCGCGAAACGTTTGAGCGGCTCGAGCGCGACCCGGGTCGAGAGCTCGGGCGTGCGGCACACTTCCCAGAAGCCGTGCTCGGCGCGAACGGAGCGATAGCCTGGCAGGTAGCGGCCGGCCTGACGCATCAGCCACACCGGTGGGCGGTCGACCGGTTGGCGTGCGAGCGCGGCGAGGAACCGTTGGCGTCTGTCCATGCACGCCTGAGTACCGAATGAACCGCGCTGCTTCGTCACAAGTCCGTCATGTCGGGGGTTGCGTGAAGGGGGCTTTGCGTACAACCGCGACGTGTTCCCCTGGGCCATCACCCGCGCCGACGCCGACGCCCGCCGCGTGGTGGAGGAGCTGCGCATCTCGGGCGTCGAAGCGTTTCCGCTGCCGTGCATCGAGCGGGTGCTGCGGCCGGTTCCGCGCTGGCGCCCCGAAGGCCACCGCGTCGTCCTGCTGACGAGCACCGGCGCTGTCGAAGCGGTCCACGGTGCGCTCCCGACGACCGAACCGAACGACCTCGCCGCCATCGCACCAACGACGTCTCAGGCGTTGCGGGAGCTCGGCTTCAGGCCGACGGTCGAGGGCTTCTCAGGCGTCGTGCAGCTCGCGCAGGCCGTCGAGGAGCGGCTTCACCGTCGCGGCATCATCGACGCGCTCTTCTGGTACCCGAGCAGCGACGCCGGCGTGACGAGCGCCGAGCAGCAGGAGGCGGTGCGGCGTCTCGAAGTGCTGGGGCCCGTCACGCGGCCGGTCGTGTACGAGATGCGCGCTCCGACGACACTCGAGGCTGACGTCTCGAGGCTGCCGCCGCACTACGGCGTCTTCTTCGCGAGCCCTTCGGCCGTCTCGAACTTCTTCGCCGCGCACCCGGCTCCACCCGCACGCGTCGTCTGCTGGGGCGAGTCGACGTTGAACGCCGCGCGCTCCGTGTTCCCCGACGCAGAGCAGGCCGACCGATCGCGCCCCCTCACCGAAGCCTTCACCTCACAGGAGTCACGCCATGTCTGAAGCCTTTCCCTCGACCCGTCTTCGCCGCCTGCGCCGCACGCCCGCGATTCGCCGACTGTTCAAGGAGATCGACGTCGGTCTCGAACACCTCGTGCAGCCGTACTTCGTGGTGAACGGCAAGGGCATCAAACGCGAGACGTCGCCCGGCAGCGGGCTGTGGCAGCTCAGCGGTGACGTGCTCGCCGAAGAGGTGCAGCAGCTTCACCGCGCTGGGGTCGGCGGCGTGATGCTCTTCGGCGTGCCGGACATGAAGTGGAACCAGCAGCGGCCGCTCTCGGAGCCGCTCACCGAGTACCTCGCCGCCATCGAGCTGACGCGAAAGGTGACGCCCGACGTGGTGCTCATGGCCGATGTCTGCCTGTGCAGCCTCACGGAGCACGGTCACTGCGGCGTCGTCGAGGGCAACCACATCGTCAACGACGCCACCCTGCCGAAGCTGGCCGAGCTGGCGGTGCTGCTCGCGAAGGCCGGGGTCGACTTCGTGTGCCCCAGCGACATGATGGATGGACGCGTCGGCGCGATTCGTTCGGCGCTCGACGAGGCGGGGCAGCAAGACGTCGGCATCGTGTCGTACGCGATCAAGATGGCGTCGGCGCTCTATGGGCCGTTCAGGGCGGCGGCGCACAGCGCTCCAGCGTTCGGCGATCGCGCCTCGTACCAGATGCCGGCGCACAACCGCCGCGAGGCGCTGCGAGAGTTGATGCTCGACGTCGACGAAGGCGCCGACCTGCTGCTCGTGAAGCCCGCGATGTCGAACCTCGACCTCATTCGAGACGCCCGCGAGCGCACGCTGCACCCGCTCGTCGCGTACCAGGTGTCAGGTGAGTACGCGATGGTGCGCGCCGCCGCAGACAAGGGGCTCATCGACTTCGAGCGGGCGATGACCGAGCTGCTCGTCTCGCTCCGCCGTGCCGGTGCCGACCTCATCGTCTCGTACGACGCCCGCCGCCGCGCGGGCCTGCGCTGATCACACCGCCGGCGCGTGGGTCTTCTTCGGCCCCTTCGAATAGCTGTCGAACACGCTCGCCACGTTGCGCAGCAGCAGCTGGCCTTCGGAGGTGAGCGTGAGGTGCCCAGGGCGGCGCTGCACCAGGCCGTCCTGCTCGAGCTCGGCCATGAGCCGCAGCTCGTCTTCGAAATAGCGCTCGAAGTCGATGCCGTGCGTCTCTCCGAAGGCCCGGGTGTCGACGTCGAGCTGACAGAACAGCTGCATGATGAGCGTGCGGCGCACGGAGTCATCGGCGCTCGGCGCCCACCCGCGAGAAACCGCCAGCCGCCCCGCTTCGAGCTCGGTGCACCACGCGCGCACGTCGTGTTGGTTCTGCAGGAAGGTGCCCTCGACCTCGGAGATCGCCGAGGGGCCGAACGCGATCACCTCGCTGTCGCGACACGTCGTGTAGCCCATGAAGTTTCGACGCAGCGTTCCGTTCTCGCGCGCATTCACCAGCTCGTCGTGCGAACGGGAGAAGTGATCGAGCCCGATGAGCGTGTAGCCCGAGGCCTCGAGCGTGTTGATGCCCAGCTCGAGCAGCGCGAGCCGGCCTTCGGCCTTCGGCAGCTCGTTCACGTCGATCAGCTGCTGGTGCTTCTTGATCGACGGCATGTGCGCGTAGCCGAACAGCGCGAGCCGATCGGGGTCGATTCGTTTCACGAGCTCCAGCGTCGTGGCGAAGTGCTCGACCGTCTGCAGCGGCAGGCCGTACATGAGATCCATGTTCACGCTCTCGAAGCCGAGGGCTCTGGCGAAGGCCACGAGCTGGCGCGTCTGCTCGAAGGGCTGCGGTCGATTGACCCGCTGCTGCACCTGCTCGTCGAAGTCCTGGACGCCCATCGAGAGCCGGTTGAACCCGAGCGACGCAAGCGTCTCGAGGTGCGCGTACGAGGTGACCGGCGGGTGCACCTCGATGGAGGCTTCGATGTCGGGTGCCCAGGGGAACTTCGCGCGCAGACCGCCGATGAGGCGTTCGAGTTGGGACGGCGTCAGGTGCGTTGGCGTGCCGCCGCCGAGGTGCACCTGCACCACCTCTCGCTGGGCCGGCAACGCGCTCGAGACCAGCTCGAACTCCCGCTCGATGGCCGCGAGGTAGCGCTCGACCAGCTCACCGCGGTGATCGATGAGCATGTTGCAGCCGCAGTACCAGCACAGCTTCTTGCAGAACGGCACGTGCACGTAGATCGAGAGCGGCCTTCGAATCGACTCGAACACCTGCGCGGGCCACGCGGGATCCGTGGTCGCCTTCCAATGATTCGCAGGCGGGTACGACGTGTACCGGGGCACGGGCTTCGTGCCGTATCGCTCGAGCAGCTGCCGTCGCAGAGGGGTCATGGCGCGGGCACCGTAGCGAGCGCGCTGGCCACGCTGGGGCCGCCATGACGAAGTGGTGACCGACTACGGCCACTGCGCGCGCACACCACCCTGCACGGCGATGGGCGCGATGGGCCTGGCACCGAAAGGACGACGCGCCGCGATGACCTGCTGGTTCGTCAGGTTCGTTCCCGTCACGTAGAACTGAAACGCGCCGAGCCGATAGCTGGCGGTCGCGTCGAGCAAGACGCGGCCCGGCACCACGGGCTGTCTCGTTCCGTCGCCCGCCTCTTCGAGGAAGCCGCTGTTCGCTTCGAGGCCGACTGACAGCGAGAGCGCCTCGCGGTTCAGGATCAACCGCACCGAGCCCTGATGCGAAGGCACGTAGGGAATGAAGTCGCCCGCACGGACGACGCTCCAGATGGGGTTCGCCGAGGTGAAGTCGGTGAGGAAGTGCGCCGAGGTGAGCGTGTACGTGAACTGAGGGACGAGCTCGATGTTCGCGGGCAACGCGAACGACATCGACGCCAGCGCCTCGACGCCGATGATGCGCCCTGCCCCACCGTTGAACTGGCGGTTGAGCGAGTCGTCGACACAGCCCGAGCTGCCGGTGCACTCGCCAGTGAGGTTCGTGTACTCGCTCCAGAAGCCGACGAGCTCGAAGCGGCGTTTGCGGCTCGGCGCACGAACGCCGAGCTCGAAGTGCGTCGCGCGCTCTGGGCGCACGTCGGCCTGCTGTCCCGGTGTGACAGGACTGAAGCCCTGGTGCACCCCGCCGAAGACGTTGACGCCGTATGGGAGCGCCACGACGCCACCGAGCCCGAACAACGGAACGACCTGCAGGCCGCGGCTCGACGACTTCGTGAGGTCATCCGAGTACGCCATGTCGATGAGCTCGAGGCGCGCGCCTGGCGAGAGGAGAAACCGGCCCCACGTCAGCGTGTCGTGCAACTGGAGCGCGCCCGCGCGCGAGACACCGCGATTGAGCGCCTCCTGCGTCGTGGGCGTCTCGTCACGCACCAGCTCGCCGTTCGTCATCGCGTAGCTCTGGCCCGTGTGATCGCGGCGAAGCTCGTCGTGATGAAACCGCGCTCCCGCTTCGACCTCGTGCGCGATCGGTCCGGTCGTGAACGTCGACCGCGCGCTGAGCTGCACACCTTCGCTGATGAAGGCGCGTGAGTTTCGCTGCACCACCAGCGCCTCGTCAGCGCTGCTCGAATCGGCCGCACCGCGCAGCACCTGCAGGAACTGGCCATCGATGCCGCCCCGCACCGGCTGAACGAGCAGCGTGTAGAGGTCGGGACCTCTCCGGAAATGATCGAGCCGGTTCCACGATCGATTGAACGCGTGACGGTACGCATCGGCCGTCAGCGTGAGCCACGGCGCCGGCTGCGCCGACCAGCGCGCGCTCACCGAGAGCCGATTGGCCTGCATGCGATCGAGCGCTGTCGCCGAGTACCGCCGAAGCGGAGTCGCCTCGAAGTCCGAAGCCGTCAGGCCGAGGTAGGTCTCGCGGCTGTCTTCGAGCGAGAGCGTCGACTTGACGATCAGCTGCTGCTTCCACGCGTCGCCGGGAGAGATGCGGCCCTTGAGCATGAACTCACTGCGCTCGAAGCCGGCGTTGCCGCCGCTGTCGATGCGCTTGAAGCCGTCGTCTCGAAGGAACACGCCCTCGGCGAGCACGCCCCACTTCTCCGCCCCCGCCGCCGCGACGCCATGCACACGCGCCTGAAACCGGCTGCCACCTGCGACGTCGAGCTTGAACAGGTTGTACGTGGGCACTTCACGCGTGCGCAGGTTGATCGCGCCGCCGATGGTCTGCGGGCCATACTGAATCGCTGCCGGGCCTTTGTAGACCTCGAGGCCCGTCATGCGGGTGATGAGCGGAAAGTAGTAGGCGGCCGGCGCCGAGTACGGAGCGGGCGTCAGCAACACGCCGTCTTCCATCAACGTCACCTTCGCGCTGCGATCGGGGTTCGCGCCACGGAGGCCGATGTTGGGCCGCAGGCCGAGTCCGTCCTCCTCGCGAAAGTACACGCCGGGAACTTCCGCCAGCACGCGGTGCACGTCGTTGAGCTCGCGCCGCTCGAGGTCTTCTTCGGTCAGGGCGATCGCGCTCCCGGCGACGCGACGAGTGTCTGGCCCGCGCTGGCCCACGACCCGCGTCGAGAACTTCGCGCCAGCGTCGGGACTACCTGCGTCGACGGGCTCGTCTTCGTACGACCACACCCCGCCGTCAGCGTCGTCGAACTGCGCCACCCGAAGGCGCTTCGGCAGCGGCGCAGGAGCCGAGAGCGAGGGCACCATCGGCCCTGCAGCGACGACGAGACTGAAGAGAAGCCCCGAGACCATCACTCACCACCCCGCGATTCGTACGGGCTGGGACGACCGCGGTGACGGCAACAGCGCCGGCCGAAGATCCCAGCCCTCGAGCGTCATCACGTCGACGTCGGGTTTGAAGAGCCGTGCGGGGGGCCGGCCATTGAGAGACACGAGCGCGTCGACGAACACCTCGACGGGCTTTCCAAGCTTCTGCTCCATCTGGTGGCCGATGTGCCGGCCGAGCGCGGCGATGAGATCGGGCTGACCGCTCATCTCGTTCGACTGCCGCGGCGTCACCACATCCATCGGGTCGACCTGCCACTCGCGCGCCTCACCACGCACGCGAACGCGATAGCTGATGGAGCCGTTCTTCTCGCGCAGCATCACTTTCCACGACCAGCGCATGCCCTGTTCGTCCCAGAGCACGTCGTCACCGATGAGGTGAGAGCGAAGCGGGAACAGCGCCTGAAACGCGACGTAGCCACACAGCATCGCGACGAGCGCGTTCGGCAGCGGCTTCCACGTCGCCGGCCGGCGCAGCACCAGCCCGAAACGCGCGGGCCATGACGGCTCGAAGAACACCGTCGCCGCGAGCGTCATGATGAACGGGAAGATGCCGATGTCGAAGAGCGCGTGCGTGGTGCCGTGAAAGACGAGCAGCACCGGGAACGCGAAGGGGCGTGTGCGGCGATTGAGGAGCCAGAAGGGAATCGTGCAGTCGTACAGACACGCCGCCCACGCAGCGACGATGGGCGCGAACGGCAACGCGAGCAGTGAGCCAAGCACCGGCAGGCCACGATTCGCGGCGAACCAGGTCTCGAGCGGCCACGCATTCAGCAGCCAATCGGTGTTCACCTTCGCGAGGCCGGCGTGCACGTAGACGACGCCGACCTGAAAGCGCACCAGCCACAACGCCCACCGGGGAATCATCGCGCCGTCGAGCGGCAACAACGTGAGCAGCGCTCCGAGGAGGAACGCCAGGTAGTCGTGGTTCAGGTAGTTCGTGACGTCGAAGAGCTTGAGCCAGCCGAAGCAAAGCAGGAACACGAGCCCGCCCACGCGACGGAGCACGCCGCTCGAGAACCCCAGCACCAGCGCGCCGAGCGCTCCCACCCCGAGAGACACCGGCACCAACGCGCGCGGAATTGGCGGCAGAAACGAGAACGCCTCGTACGAGAAGCGGAAGTCGGGCTCGAGGAAGAGCGGCGCCGTCCACCCCGTCAGGTGAAGCCGAACCAACGCACCCGCCAGCAACACGCCGAGGGCCGCGCGAAAGACACGCAGCGAGCGCCCATCGACGGGCTCGTTCAACCGGCTGACGATCTCGGCGAGTCGGAGCATGGGTCAGTAGTTCGTCTTGAAGCGGGTCATCTCGTCTGCCGTGAAGCCGTACGCCTGCTGAATGCGCGTGTTGGCCATGAGCAGCCCATCGACGTCGGCGGGCGTGTCAGTGACGAGGCGAAACAGCGTCGAGCCCGAAAGTGTCGGCGTGCGCATCGCGGTGAGCACCTGCTCGAGCTGCGCGTCGGTGATCTTCCGGTTCGCCTGGGGAACGGCCTTGAGCCCGATGAAGAACGCGACGCCTTCGCCGAGGTCGTGCAGCGCCGACGCCTTCTTCGTCGTGTCGGCAGCGGAGTCCTGCAGCTTCGTCGCCGCGGAGTTCACGTAGAAGATGACCGTCGACGCCAACGCGCGCTCCCACTCGAGCTTCACGGTCTCGAGGGCTGCGGCCCGCTCTGCCGAACACGCAGCCGAGCTCGACGTCGCCGCGCGCCGCGCCCGCACGAACGCGTCACGAATGACGACGTAGCTCCCGGGGCCTCCCGCAGGCGTTCGACGCTTGGCGTACTTCGCGGCCATCTCGTCTTTGCCCGTCGCCGCAGTGTCGCTCTGCTGGAACGTGGGGTTCGCGCCGAAGAGCGCGACGAGCTGGTCGATCGACTCGGGCGTGGTCGCGGCGGGAACGCGCTTCGCCGCCTCCGCGTAGAACACCGCTCCGTAGAAGCCCTTGTCGGCGACCTCGCGAAGGTCGACGCCCTTCTCCGAGAGCACGTACGAGGTCGTGCCGGTGCCGAAAATGCCGCCCGTGCCCACCGCGAGATTCGTCGGGGTGAACGTCTTGCCCTGCGCAGCGATGAAGGCGGTCAGCGTCTCGTCGAGCGTCGCCTGGAAGCCGGGCGTCATGGAGGTCGAGAGCGACGGCGTGCCTGCGGTGAAGAGCGTGTTCAGCTCGGCGCGCGTGACGGTGAAGCCAGCATCGAGCGCAGCGTTGCGAAGCGGAGCGCTGAACGCGTTGAGCCGGCCGAGCATCGCGAGCTCGTTGGCGGCGGCCGTCGCGAAGGTGGTGTCGGGGTACGCGCCTGTGAGGGTGATTTCGCAGCCGCCGTCGGTGCCACTCGGCATGCCGCCACAGGCGACGAGGGTGAACGTGAGTGCAGAGACGATGAATCGCATGATGGTTGGGTCCAGGGTGTTTCAGTCGTTGTCGCCGGCGCCCTCTTTGGGAACCTTGAGCGACAGGGTGGTCACGAACTGCGTCTTGAAGAGATCGGTGAACGCCTTCACGTTGGTGCGCAGCGCGGGAACGACGTCGGGGCTCTCGACGACGAGCCGCTGAACCGGGCGATCGAGTGCGCGCGCGCTGACGAGGGCCGCCTCGAGCGCCGCCAGCATCTGATCTCGCAGCTCGGTCGCGCCGCGTTCGACGAGCAGATCGTCGAAGCCCACGGCGGTCGAGTCAGCCTCGAAGGAGCCGGTGAGGCCGGCGCGCAGGACGATGAGGTTCTCGACGAGGGCGCGACTCGACAGCAGCGCACGCGGCGACTCGGCGAGCTCGGGACAGGACGTCGCCATGCACGCCATGTTGAGGCCAGCCGGACCGCCCAGCTTCGCGTCCTTCACCATCTGGTCGACGAGGAAGAGCCCCGCGAAGACGTCATCGAGCGCGTCCTTCGGCGTTCTCCACGGCGAGCCCATGGCGCCCGCCGAGGCCTGCTTCTCGGCGTAGCCGCCCCAGCCGTCACGAGCCTTCTTCGCGGTGCGCTCGACGTGGCGTGCGACCCCTGCCGCCCAGGCCTTCCGGCGCTCCTGCAAGGCCGGAGTCGCGGCGAGCGCGGCCCACGAGCCATCGGTCACGATGGTCGCGGAGGATGGACAGGTGGTCGTCGTCGCCTGGTTGTGGAGCAGCTCTTCGAGCACCACGAGGCCCTTCGACGTCACCAGCGCCGCGTCGAAGTACGCATCATCGGGCGTCGTGTTCGCGACGAGGGCAGCGTCGATGCGGCAGAGGTTGGCAGTGGGCCACGAGTAGATCTCGTCGCGAAGCCCTTCTCCCAGCGTCACGCGCGTCGCGGCTCCGAGCGGGCCGAACTGCAGCAACTCGACGCGTTGCCACGAGAGAAACGCGGTCTCGAACTTCTTCTTCGCGTCATCGAGGGCCGCCGCGTCCTGCCCTGCAGGCGCCTGCCGCCACGCCTCGACCGCCAGGCGCAACGCCGACGAATCCGTGACGAATCGTTCGAGTGACGGCCGCGCGACGTTCGTGTCGATGGCTGCGAGCGCCTGCCGCTGGAGCGCCTCTCCGGGGTCGGGCTTCGTCGGCTGAGGGCAGCTCGTGAGCGCCAGGGCCGAGAGAATGAGAACGATTCGCAATTGCACGGTTCGACTTCTAGATGTTCGCGACCGGTCGCGGCGATGAAAAAATCTCGGCGGTGGTGGAGCGAAGCTTCTCTGCAGATTCTGCGCACGGCGTGGTGGCGCCGGCCCGTCTTTACGGCTCCCGTCATGCGCTGATACGGTTTGCTGTATGACGCCCGTGAAGATGACCTTTCAGCTCGACCCTGCCCTTCATGCGCGGCTCAAGACCGCTGCAGCCCAGGGCGGGGTGACCGTTCGTGAGCTGCTCATCGAGGGCGCTGAGCTGGCGCTCGAGCGACGGGAGAGCCGGGCCGATCTCGAGACGCTCAAGACGCGCTCAGCCGCCGCGAAGGCCCGTATGCGTCGCGGCTACTTCGCTCTCGAGGCCGCCACCGAGCCGCTGCAGAAGTGAAGGCCATCTTCGTCGACACCTGGGCGTTCCTGGCCATGTCGAATCGGCGCGACCCGGCGCACGACGACGTGCTCGAGGCCGACGTCTGGCTCGATGCCCACGGCTCCGTGCGCGTGACGTCAGACCTCGTGTTCGAGGAGACGCTCACCAGTCTGCATGCGGCGGCCGGGCCCGAGGCGGCGCTCCACTTTCTCGACGACTTCGAGGCCATCGTCGCCGCGGGAGAGATGCAGCTCGTTCGGGTCGGGCCCGAGGGGCTCTCGGATTCGCTCTCGCTCTTCCGCAAGCTCGCGCCTCGCGTGCCGCGCCTCTCGCTCACCGACTGCAGCTCGCTGGTGGTGATGAAGCGGCTCGAGATCGCCCTCGCCTTCTCGGCCGACCCGCATTTCCGCGCCGCGGGAAAGTCCGTCGAGCCGCTCTTCTCGTGGGAGAAGAATCGCTTCGTGCGCGCCCCGATTCCGGTTTGACGCCGGGCGTCGCGACGTCTCTCTCCTCGTCTCTGCTCCGAAGCTGTAGGGTGCGCGACCCTCCATGCACCCGTACCAGCGACTGTCGCAGGGCCCCCGCGTCGTTCCCCATCTCGTCAAAGGCCAGTGGCGCTTCGAGAAAGGCGCGCACACCGTCACGAGTCCCTACACCGGCGAGCTGATGCTCGAGCTGCGCAGCGCCGATCGCGCGCTCGTCGACGAGGCCATCGCTGGCGCAGCTGCTGGCGCGAAGGAGTGGGCGCAGACGCCGATCAAAGAGCGCACTCGCCTGTTGTTCGAGGTTCGCCAGAACATCCTCAACCGGCTCGAAGAGCTGCGCGCCGTCATCTCGTACGAGTCGGGCAAGACGATCGCCGAGGCCGAAGCGGGCGTGATGAAGGGCGTCGAGGTGCTCGAGTTCGCGCTCGCGCTGCAGAACCTCGATCAGGGCGGAAAGATGGAGGTCTCGCGCGGCGTGCATTGTGAAGTGCGTCGCGTGCCGCTGGGCGTCGTCGCCGGCATCACCCCGTTCAACTTCCCCGCGATGGTGCCGATGTGGATGATGCCCATCGCCATCGCGCTCGGGAACGCGTTCGTGTGGAAGCCGTCGGAGAAGGTTCCGATGACGTCGCAGGTGCTCGGCGAGTGCTTCACGAAGGCGGGCCTGCCTCCGGGCGTGCTCACCATCGTGCAGGGCGGCGTCGACGCGGTGAACGCGATCATCGATCACCCTGACGTGCGCGCGGTCGGCTTCGTCGGCTCGACGCCGGTCGCCAAGGCCGTCTACTCGCGCACCACGCTGCTGGGAAAACGCGCGCTCTGTCTCGGCGGCGCAAAGAACCACATCATCTTGATGCCCGACGCCGACCCCGAGATCGCCGCGGCCGGCATCGCTGATTCGTTCACGGGCTGCGCGGGCCAGCGCTGCATGGCGGCCTCGGTCGTGCTCGCGGTCGGCAAGGTCGACCACATTCTCGCGAAGGTGGCAGAGCGCGCGAGCGCCCACCGGCCTGGCGAGACGATGGGCGCCATCATCACGAAGCAGCAGGTCGACTTCCTGCGCGCTGCCATCGATCGTGGCGTGGCCGACGGAGCGAAGGCGCTCGTCGACGGCCGCACCGTGAAGCCCCTGCCCGGCTACGAGAACGGCAACTGGCTGGGCCCCACGATCCTCGACGGCGTCAAAGCCACCAGTGAAGCCGCGACGAAAGAGCTCTTCGGCCCGGTCCTGTCGGTGATGCGTGTGGCCTCGCTCGACGAAGCGCTCGCCGTCGACGACTCCAGCACCTTCGGCAACGCCACCAGCGTCTTCACCTCGTCAGGCGCCATCGCCGAAGAGGTCGCCCGCCGCGCGAACAGCGGCATGGTGGGCATCAACATCGGCGTGCCCGTTCCGCGCGAGCCGTTCTCGTTCGGCGGCACCTACGAATCGAAGTTCGGCCACGGTGACATCACCGGGCCTGCGTCGCTCAACTTCTGGTCCGACCTGAAGAAGGTCACCACGAAGTGGACGATGCCGAAGGACCTCAACTGGATGAGCTGAAGCATCACCCCCGAAAGGAACGCCTCCGTGCCCACGTCTGCCTCGCACCGGCTTCGCAAGAACCACATCGTTCTCACCTCGCACCCGCACTTCATCTACGGCGACTCGCCCGACGTGAACTGGGGCGCGAAAGATCCCCACAAACGTGGGCCGATCATCGCCTCGTTCACCAACAAGCTGCACCGCAACGCCATCGGCTCGCACTCGGGCAGCTACACGATCTACCGCGCGCTCGCCCTCGCGGCCGGCCAGATGGACCCCGATCACCGGCCTGATCTCACCAACACCGATCCCGTCACGCAGATCGGCCCGTTCCCCTCCTGGTACGACAAGGACCGGATCGTCTCGCTCGACCCGTGGGGTCACCTCGTTCACAAGACGTTCAAGAAAGAGCTCGCCGCGGGCATGGACATTCGCCCGACGATCGCCGTCACGCGCGCCCACCTCGTGATGACCGAGCTCGAGAACGCCATCAACCAGGGCCGCATCTTCATCGACGGCCGCGTGGTGAAGGCCAACAAGGACGTCGCGGTCACCAAGGCCGCCATCGAGCCCGTGTGGCACCTGCCCGGCGTGGCCAAGCGCTTCGGCATCGAAGAGATCCCCCTGCGCAAGGCGCTCTTCGAAGAGACGGGCGGCATGTTCCCCGAGCTGATCACCCGGCCCGATCTCAAGGTCATGCTGCCGCCCATCGGGTCGACCTCGGTCTACGTCTTCGGCGACGAGAAGCTGATCGGCCGCAACGATGTCGAGGTGACGGTGCGCGTGCACGACGAGTGCAACGGCTCCGACGTGTTCGGCAGCGACATCTGCACCTGCCGTCCCTACCTCGTGCACGGCATCGAGGAGTGCGTGAAGACCGCTCAGCGCGGCGGCATCGGGTACATCGTGTACTTCCGCAAAGAGGGTCGCGCGCTCGGCGAGGTCACCAAGTTCCTCGTGTACAACGCGCGCAAGCGTCAGAAGGGCGGCGACTCGGCGGCCACGTACTTCCACCGCACCGAGTGCGTCGCTGGCGTTCAGGACATGCGCTTCCAGGAGCTGATGCCCGACGCCCTGAACTGGATGGGCATCAAGCGCATCGACAACCTCATCTCGATGTCGAACATGAAGCACGACGCGATCACGAGCAGCGGCATCAAGGTGGTGCGCCGTTACGAGATCCCCGCCGACAAGATTCCTGGCGACGCGTCGGTCGAGATGGAGGCCAAGAAGGCCGCCGGCTACTTCAACAAGACCACGGGCTCGATGAACAAGAAGGAGCTCGTCAAGGTGAAGGGGCGACGCCTCGATGAGTGAGCTGCCCTGGCCGAACGTCACGGGCGCGCTCGCGACGATCACCGACCCGGCCACCATTCGTGCACGAACCAAGCGCGTGTTCGACGCCGCGCTGGCAGGAGAGACGGCCTTCGCGGTCGATCTCTCGAAGCTGCCCGCGCTCGTCGACTTCGTGATGCAGGTGACGAACGAGAACTACCCGACCGGGAACATTCCGTTTCACGGCCGCTACGAGCACCTGCGCGCAGGCGGCGTCGATCGCGTCGCGAAGGTGCTGGCCGCGCTCGGCACCACCGACAAGAAGGAGCAGGCCCGCGCGCTCGTCGATCTCGTCGTCGTCTCGGTGCTGCTCGATGCCGGCGCGGGCCCCGAGTGGAAGTACGTCGAAGAGGGCGTGACGTACTCGCGCTCGGAAGGGCTCGCGGTCGCGTCGGTGGCGATGTTCCTCTCGGGCGCGTTCAGCCACGATCACTCGAAGCGCGTCACCGCCGAGGGCCTCGCGAAGCTGACCGTGGCCGACGTCTCGCGCGGTATGCAGGTGAGCGCGACGAACCCGATGACGGGCCTCGACGGGCGTGCGTCGCTGCTGCAGCGGTTGTCGGTGTCGTTGACCGGCGCTCCATCGCTGTTCGGCAGTGGCCGGCCAGGCAACATGCTCGATGCGCTGCTGGCTCAGCCACAGCCGGTGCCCGCGACGTCGTTGCTGCGGCTGCTGTTGTTCGGATTCTCGACGATGTGGCCTTCACGCGTGACACTCGACGGCGTGGGCTTCGGCGACGTGTGGCCGTGGCGTGGTGAAGGCATCGACGCGTGGGTGCCCTTTCACAAGCTGTCGCAGTGGCTCGCGTACTCGCTCGTCGAGCCGCTCGAACACGGCGGCGTGCAGTTCACTGGCGTCGAAGAGCTGACGGGCCTTCCCGAATACCGGAATGGTGGGCTCTTCCTCGACTCCGGCGTGCTGACGCTTCGCGATCCGTCGCTCGCGAGCGTCGAGCTCGAGGCCTCGAATCCCGCGATCATCGAGTGGCGCGCGCTCACCGTGCAGCTGCTCGATCGCGTCGGTGACGAGGTCTGTCAGCGCATGGGAAAGACGAAGCAACAGTTGCCGCTCGCGCGCGTGCTGCAGGGAGGCACGTGGAGCGCCGGGCGGGTCATCGCGAAGCAGAAGCGGCCAGGCGGTGTGCCTCCGTTGACGCTCAAGAGCGATGGAATGGTGTTTTGACCTTCACGAAAGAGATCATGAAGAACGTTCACGTCATTTCGCACCCGATCATCGAGCACAAGCTCGCGCACCTTCGAAACAAGGACGCGACGCCCCACGAGTTCCGGCAGATCTTCAACGAGCTGGGCTCCATTCTCGCCTACGAGGCCACGCGCGATCTGAAGCTCACCAGGACGCCAGTCGTCACGCCGATGCAGAAGACGACCGCGTACAAGGTGCAGGAGAAGATCACCGTCGCCGCCGTGCTGCGCGCCGCCGAAGGCATGCTGCCGGGCTTCATGGCGATGCTGCCGTTCGCGCAATTCGGCCACATCGGCATCTACCGCGACAAGGGCATGAACCAGACGGTCGAGTACTACTTCAAGCTGCCCAAGCGCGTGGACGGGCACCGGCTGCTGCTCATCGACCCGCTGCTCGCCACCGGAGACACCTGCCTCGCCGCGCTCGATCGCCTCAAGCAGTACAAGGTCGGGCCGATCAAGGTGGTGACCATCCTCTCGGCGCAGATCGGCATCGACAAGGTGCTGAACGCGCACCCCGACGTCGAGATCTTCACGTTGAGCATCGAGAAGGGCCTCGACGAGCGCGGCTATCTGCTGCCGGGCCTGGGAGACGCCGGTGACCGACTCTTTGGCACGGTGTAGGGCCCACTTCGCGAACGGGCGCCGGGTGTTGATCGGCGTCGCGGGCGGCTCGGGGTCGGGCAAGACGACGCTGGCGCAAGAGCTGGTGCGCGCCTTCGCCGATGACGCCTGCCTCGTGATGCAGGACTCGTTCTACATCGACCAGTCCGCGCGCTTCGACGGCGACGGCGGCAGCGTGAACTTCGATCACCCGTCGAGCCTCGACTTTCCCCTGCTCGAGTCGCAGCTGAAGGCGCTGCGTGAGGGCACACCAGTCGAGGTGCCGATCTACGACTTCGCGACGCACAAACGCCTGAGCCGCACCGATCCGCTCGGCGCCCACCCGCTCGTCGTCGTCGATGGCACGCTGATTCTCGACGCGCCGAACGTTCGGCCGCTCTTCGACGTGGCCATCTTCGTCGAGTGTGAAGAAGACGTGCGCTTCAACCGGCGGCTCGAGCGAGACGTTCGGGAGCGCGGCCGCACGCCCGACGGCGTTCACAAGCAGTTCCAGCGTCAGGTGAAGCCGATGCACGACGCGTTCGTGGAGCCGTCGAAGCAGCACGCGCATCTGCGGGTGTCGGGCACGGAGCCGATCGATGTCTCGATGGCCCACGTGCTCGAGCTGCTCGGTAAACCCTGAACGTCAGCGCACCCGAAGGCGCGGCTTCGTCACTTCGCGCGGCGTGAGGATCTCGAGCGAGAGATCCATCGCGCGCGCGGAGTGCGTCAGGGCGCCCATCGACACGTAGTCAGCGCCCAGCTTCGCGAGCACTGGCAGGCGATCGAGCGTCACCCCACCCGACACCTCGAGCTCGCAGCGCCCATCGGCGATCTGAACCGCCTGGACGATCTGCGCGTCGTTCATGTTGTCGAGCATGACGATGTCGGCACCGGCGTCGATGGCCTCTTCGAGCTGCGCCATCGAGGTGACCTCGATCTCGATCTTCACCAGCCGTGGCGCGTTCGTTCTCGCCAGCTTCAGCGCTTCTCGAATGGAGCCGCCGACCGCCGCGATGTGGTTGTCCTTGATGAGCACGCCGTCGAAGAGGCCGATGCGGTGGTTGACGCCCCCGCCGTGACGAACGGCCTCCTTCGACAGGCCCCGCATGCCGGGCGTCGTCTTGCGGGTGTCGAGGATCTTGAGCTTCGTCCCGCGCACGTTCGCGATCGTCGAAACGGCCTTCGCCGTCATGGTGGCGATGCCAGAGAGGCGCTGCACCAGATTGAGCGCGGTGCGTTCCCCTGCGAGCAGCACGCGCATCGGGCCTTCCATGCGCGCGACCCGCTGTTTCTTCAGCGTGCGATCGCCGTCGGAGAGATCGAAGTCGAGCTCGACCGAGTCGTCGAGGCGACGGAAGACCTGCTCGAAGACCGTGAGGCCCGAGAGCGTCATCTCTTCTTTGGCCCACAGCTCGGCCTTGCCGTGCGAGGTGGCGCTGACGAGCGCGTTGCTGGTGACGTCTCCGGCCGAGCCGAGATCTTCGTCCAGCGAGAGGTCGATCAACCGTTCGATGAAGTGGTCGCGCATGTCGGTCTCAGCGCTTCTTCTTCTTGGCGGGAGCCTTCTTCGGAGCTGGCTTCTTCGCGGCCGGCTTCTTCTTCACCGGTGCGGCCTTCTTCGGAGCAGGCGCGGGCTTCTTCTTCACGGGAGCGGCCTTCTTCGCCGCCACCGGTTTCTTCTTCACGGGCGCAGCCTTCTTCGCGACAGGGGCCGGCTTCTTCTTGGCCGGAGCCTTCTTCTTCGGCGCGTCGTCCTCCTTCGCCGCGTTGAACTCGCGCACGGCGTCGTCGACGAGGCCCATGTTCATGTACGCCACACCGAGATCGCGATGGTCCTGCGACGAGAGGCCTTCCTTCGTGCCTTCACGCAGCTTGGTCAGCGCCTCCTTCACCTGCTGATCCGGGTCGGCGGGAACCGTCACGCCCGAGAGCTCTTCTTTGAGCTCCTCCTCGAGGTTCACCGGCCCAGCCGCAGGCGGAGCGACCCGCACTTCGACCGGCGCGATGCGCTTGAGGTTGTCGTTCAGCTTGCCGACGCGGCTCTTCAGCTCGGCAATGCGGGCCTTGTCCTTCTCGACGACGTCGGCCGGCGCACGCGTGGCGTAGTTCGGGTTCTCGAACTTCTTCTGAATCTGCGCCGATTCGGCCTCTGACTTGGCGATGTCCTTCTTCAGGCGCTCGCGCTCTTCGGCGAGATCGACGATTCCGGCGAGCGGCACGTAGATCTCCATCTGGTGCCGAATCTCGGCGGCCGACTGAGGCGGCTTCGTGCCCATCGGCTCGACCGACAGCTTCGCGAGGCCAGCGAGGGGCAGCACGTAGCGCTTGTACGTCTCGAGCGTGCCGCGAACGATCGCCTCATCGCTCTGAATGAGGGCATCGATGCGCAGCGCAGGCGACAGGTTCGACTCTCCACGAATGGTGCGAATGCCTTCGATGGCCGTGATGATCGGCGCCATCGTCGCTTCGGCCACCTCGTCACGCAGCCGCTCATCGTGCTTCGGGTACTCGGCGATCGCGATCGAATCGACCGTGCGGACCATCGGCAGCTTCTGCCAGATCTCCTCGGTGATGAACGGCGCGAACGGGTGCAGCAGCCGCATCACGCGATCGAGGCAGAAGACGAGCGTCGCACGCGTCGACTCCTTGGCCGCATCGTCGTCGCCGTACAGCGAGCCCTTCGAGAGCTCGATGTACCAGTCGCAGAACTCGCGCCAGAGGAACTGGTACAGCGTCGAGGCCGCGTCGCTGAACGCGTACCGCTCGAGCGCGTCGTTGGTGTCACGCACCGCACGATCGAGGCGAGAGAGAATCCACTTGTCGGCGAGGCTCAGCGCGCGCTCTCCGATGAACACGCGGCCGTCTTCCTGGAAGTCGCCGAGGTTCATCAGCGCGAAGCGCGTGGCGTTCCAGATCTTGTTGCAGAAGGCCTTGTAGCCACCGATGCGATCGATCGAGAGCTTGATGTCGCGGCCCTGCTGCGTGAGCGCGGCGAGGGTGAAGCGCAACGCGTCGGCGCCCATGGGCTCGAGGCCCTTCGGGAACCGGTTCCTCACGCTGGCGGGCAGCTTCTCGGGCGGCGCCCCCTGGATGATGTCGATGGGGTCGATGACGTTGCCCTTCGTCTTCGACATCTTCTCGCCCTTCTCGTCCCGCACCATCGCGTGCAGGTAGACGGTGCGAAACGGCACGTCGTCCATGAAGTGCAGGCCCATCATCATCATGCGGGCCACCCAGAAGAAGATGATGTCGTGGCCGGTCTCCATGACCTGGTTCGGGTACCAGGCCTTGAGATCCTTCGAGTTCACGTCGGGCCAGCCGAGCGTCGAGAACGGCCAGAGCGCCGAGCTGAACCACGTGTCGAGCACGTCGGGGTCCTGCACCCACTGACCTTCGGCGGGCGGCTCTTTGCTCACGACGGGCGTGGACTTCTCGAAGTCGACCGTGCTGTCGGGGCCGACGGGGAACCACGCGGGGATCTGGTGGCCCCACCAGAGCTGACGCGACACGCACCAGTCCTGAATGTTCTCGAGCCAGCGGTTGAACGTCGCCGTCCACTGATCGGGCACGAAGGTAGTGCGGCCATCGGCCACGGCCTTCAGCGCGCGCTCGGCGAGCGGCTTGGTGTTCACGTACCACTGCGGCGAGAGGCGCGGCTCCACCGGCACGCCCGAGCGCTGGGACTTCGCGAGCGGCAGCTTGTGCGGCTTCTCTTCGACGAGCAGCTCGAGGTTCTTGAGGTCCTCGAGCACCTTCTTGCGCGCCGCGAACCGCTCGAGCCCCTGATACGGCCCGCCGTTCTCGTTCACGTACGCGGTCTCGGTGAAGATGTTGATCATCGGCAGCTTGTTCCGCAGGCCGGTCGCGTAGTCGTTGTGATCGTGCGCGGGAGTCACCTTCACGACGCCGGTGCCGAACTTCGGGTCGACGAGAATGCCGTCAGCGATGATCGGAATCTTGCGGCCCACGAGCGGCAGCACGACGTTCTTGCCGATGAGGTGTTTGTAGCGCTCGTCATCGGGGTGCACGGCGACGGCGGTGTCTCCGAGCATCGTCTCGGGGCGCGTGGTGGCGACGATCAGCTTCTCGTCGGTGCCCTCGACCGGGTACGCGATGCTCCAGAGCGTGCCGTTCGTCTCTTCGTTCTCGACCTCGAGATCCGACAGCGCCGTGCGCAGCACCGGGTCCCAGTTGATGAGGCGGTTGGCGCGGTAGATGAGCCCTTCTTTGTGCAGGCGAACGAAGACCTCTTTGACGGCCTCCGACAAGCCCGGGTCCATCGTGAAGCGCTCACGCGACCAGTCGAGCGACGCGCCCAGCAGCTTGTGCTGTTCGCCGATTCGCTCGCCGTACTGCTTCTTCCAGGCCCACACGCGCTTGAGGAACTCTTCGCGACCGAGATCGTGCCGCGTCTTCTTCTCGGTCTTCATCAGCTCGCGCTCGACGACCATCTGCGTCGCGATGCCGGCGTGATCGGTGCCCGGCAGCCACAGGCAGTTGAAGCCGTTCATGCGCTTCCACCGCGTGAGGATGTCCTGAATCGTCGCGGTCAGCGCGTGGCCGAGGTGCAGGCTGCCGGTGACGTTCGGCGGCGGCAGCACGATGCAGAACGGAGGCTTCTTCGAGTCGGGGTCGGCGGTGAAGAGGCCGTCATCGAGCCACTTCTTGGACCAGCGGGCTTCGACTTCGGCGGGCTCGTACGACGTCGACAATTCGGCTGAACTCATGGTGCTCCTGCGCCCTGATTGGTGGGGACGAGCGAAAGAAAAACGGCGCCGACTCTCACTGGAGTCGACGCCGCCTTCAATCACAACTGACTCTCAAGACAACGCTGGTCTTCTCAGGCGAGACCCTTGGCTTCGCGCTCCTTGATCAAACGATCGAGCTCTTCGCGAATGATGGTCTCGGCGAGCTGGGGGACGACCTCCCACGCGATCTTCTCGATGACCTCTTTCGAGGCGGCCGAGAGGGCGGCGCGCAGGGTGGCCTCACCACCATCAGCCGGCTTGTCATCGAGCGACAGCGTCTCGTGGCGCTGGGGCTGCTGAGGAGGCGGCCGCTGCTGCTGGTGAGGCGGCGGCTGCATGGGGCGACCCTGCATCGGGCCACCGGGCGGCGGAGCACCAAGGCCAAACGGATCGCGACGGGCCTGCATCGGAGCACCGGGCAGCGGAGCGCCACCGGGCGGACGCGGCAGACCGGGGCCGGGCGGCATTCCAGGGCCGGGACCCATCGGGGGACGCGCCATGCCGGGCTGGGTGCCCATCGGAACACCACCGGGGCCGGGAGGACGCGGCATTCCGGGGCCAGGCGGCATTCCAGGGCCGGGGCCCATTGGCGGGCGCGCCATGCCGGGCTGCGTGCCGGTGGGAATTCCACCAGGACCAGGCGGACGCGGCATTCCGGGGCCGGGGGGCATTCCAGGGCCGGGGCCCATCGGCGGGCGCGCCATGCCGGGCTGGGTGCCCGTCGGAATTCCACCAGGAGGACGAGGCATCGCAGGGCCGGGGCCCATCGGAGGACGAGCCATGCCGGGCTGCGTGCCCATCGGAATGCCGGTGGGGGGCGCCGCGGTCGGTGGACGAGCGACAGGCGCGCTGCCAGTCGAGACGGGAGAAACCGTGGTGATGGGGCCCGCTCCCGGAGCCATGCCCACCGCCGCACGAACGCGATCCATGAAGGACTGGCTGTCGAACGGCTTGACGATGTGGCCCGAAGCGCCAGAGGCGCGGGCGCGGTTCTCGTCGAAGGGCTCGAAGGTACCGGCGAGCAGCATGACCGGCGTGTGGGCGCTCGACGGGTCGGAGCGGATCGCGTGCGCGACCTCGTAGCCCGTCTTTCCCGGCATCACGCAGTCGGCGATGACGAGATCAGGCCGCAGCTCGCGCGCCTTGTTGATGGCGTCGACCCCGTTGTCGACCATCGTGACGGTGAAGTCCTCGTGCGCGAAGACCATGCCGATGACTTTGCGGATGGTGATCGAGTCGTCGGCGACCAGAACGCTCTTGGGCATCTGAATGTCTTTCGTCGAACCGGAGATAAGGCCCCGGAAAAAATTGGCTTCAGGAGTGTAGGGGCCCGCTCGGAGACAGCCAAGAAAAGTACGCTGCCGCGAAGGTGAACTTCTTCGATCCCAACGGCTGGGCGAATGGGGAGGCGTTTCGGGCGGCGCTCCATGCGCAGGCAGAGGGGCCGCTGCGGTGGGTGTCGGGCCCCGAGGTGCTGGCAGTACTGGGGCACGCCGAAGCGGTGACGGTGCTGTCGGACTCGGAGCGATTCACGTCGAAGCGCGGCACCGGGCTGGCCGAAGGCGGCACGAGTGGGCGCTCGCTCAATCTGGACGATGCGCCCCGATCGCTCGAGCTGCGCCGGCTGGTGCAGTCGTTCATGGACCAACCAACTGCCTCGAACTCGCGACTTCAGCTGGTCCATCGCGTTCAGCAGGCGGTGGACCGAGCCAGGGCGAAGAAGGACGCCGATGCGCTGGCGGATCTCGGCGAGCCGATCGCGAGGGGCACCTTCGCCGATCAGCTCGAGCTGTCGGTCGACGAGGTGACGGAGCTGGCGAGGCTGACCGAAGGCCTCGCGCGGTCGGGCATGAATCGCGAGGCCCAGGCGGCGGCCGATGCCGAGCTGCGCGGCCTGCTGCGCTCCGGACTGGCCGAGGCGCGACCTGGGCGGTTCTGGGAGCTCGGCCGGGAGGCGCTTCGTCGGGGCCTCACGGACGAAGACGCGATGTTCCTCCTGCGGCTCGTGGTTCAGACCGGTCATGAGTCGACCGCGCAGGCGATCGCGGGAGCGATTCATGCCGCGCTGGAATGGAAGCTCCCGTTCGATGGAGATGTGCGCGCAGTCGAGGAGTGGCTGCGGTGGACCTCGCCGCTCATTCGCTTTTCACGCGTGGCCACTCGAGAAACGCAGCTGGCTGGTGTCACCGTGCGCGAAGGAACGCGGCTGGCGGTCGTCTTTCCCGTCGTGAATCGCGACCCGCGCGTCTTCGATGAGCCGCACGTGATTCGGCTCGATCGCGCTCCCAACGTACACCTGGCCTTTGGCGCCGGACCGCATGCGTGCGCCGGGGCTCGCCACGCTCGGGTACAGCTCGCTGCCGTCATGCAGGCGCTCGCCGATGTTCCCCGCCCTGCCCTTGCTGGTGAGCCGACTCGGCTCGTCTCGGCGGTCACGCGAGGGTTCACCAGCGTGCCTCTGCGCTTCGGCTGACACGCTCACGTCCGTTGAGCCACCCGCCGTGGAGCCACGCCCCGGAGCCGCCCTTCGCGTCCGGTCGTGTCACGCCAACTCAGCCACGCGGCACTGAGATACCCGCCGCGTGCAGCAGCCGCGTGACGCGAAACCTCTGACCACGAAATGGCTCGAGCAGCTCGAGCATGCGCTCGTCGGTTCCGCGAGGCTCTCCCGCGAGCGCCCAGCAGACGAGGTGCGGCAGCCCGAGATCTCCGACGATGGTCGCGTCGGGGTCGCCCAGCCCGTACCCGCGAATCATGCCCATCGTCCACGGCCCGATGCCGGGCAAGAGCTCGAGGCGGCGAACGACTTCGTCGAACGAGGTCTCTGCCGACAGAAACGGCCGCTGCGCCTCTGACTTCGCGAGCATGTGCAGGGTTCTCGCCCGCTGCGCGTCGACGCCCAACCGTTGCAGCTCGTAGATGGGCACCTTCGCCAGCGTGGGCCCGTCGGGAAACGCGGCACCCTCCCCGACCCGAACGCCGAACGTCTTCGCGATTCGACTGAACTGCTTCACGGCGTCGACGAACGCGATGCGCTGCTGCAGTACCGAGCCGCACGCGATGTCGAACAACCACGGCACTCGCAACAGCCGCAGTCCACCCAGACGCCGATGCAACTGCGCGAGCTTCTCGTTCGATGAAGAGAACGCTGCTTGTCCATCGTCGGGAGGAAGCCACTTCGACCACGCCTCGAGCGCCGCGCCATCACCCGTGACGATCAGCTCGCCCTCACGCGCTTCACACCGAAGCGTCACCACCGAACCACGCGAGACGAAGTTCTTGAGGAACACCGTGTCGGACGCGAACACGGCCGTCGGGTCGAACGCTCCGAGCGCCTGCATGGTGAACGAGCGCCGAAGGTCGAACGGCGTCAGTGGCACCCGCAGCTCGTTCAAGGTCGCAGCCAGGGCTTCGTCTTCACCCACGCCTCGATGGCGGCGATCGACTTCTTCAAGCGCTCTTCTCGCGGGCCATCGATGAGCACGTACGATTTCCCGTTCGCCTCGAGCAGTTGAATCGCGTCGTGCACCATGCGGCGCCGCGCTTCGGGCTGGTCCTTCTCGGCAGCGCCCGTCCACGGGTGATCGTCGAAGAGCAGATAGTGGTGACACCACTGATCGGCCTTCAGCTCGAACGGCTTCTCCTGGGGGTAGAGCCGCTCGAACCACAGTTTCAGGTTGGCGAGATCGCTGTCGATGATTCCGAACCTGCGCGCCGAGAGCCGAACGTTACCGTTCGTCTGCCGCTGGCCCGAGAACGCATCACCCGCGACGTCGGAGGGGAGCATCGGGCGAGAGAGACCTCCAGCGATGCGCTCGAGGTATTCGAACCCGACCGAGGTCTTGAAGTGCTCGCCCAGCGCGCGGGCGACCGTCGACTTGCCACCACCTTCAGGGCCGATGAGCCCGACCAGCCGTGCGAAGAACGGGTGAAGGTCGGGAACAATCGCGTCCCACATCGCCCAGGCGTCAGCGCGAATGGCTGACGAGCTGATGGGGAAAGCCTGTCGGGCCGAATCCACCAGAATCAGCTCGAGGCCGGCTGCGTTCGCGAACGCCGCCGCGTTGGCATCGGACGAGACCAGCGCCCCCACCTGCCCCTTCAGCCCGCTGCCCTCAAACCAGGCGGCCCAACGGTCGGGGTCGGGATCTGAGGTGGGAAACGTCTCGTCGACCTTCACCTCGATCACCTGCGTCCCCCGGTTCGCCACCCCCAAAATCGCGTGCACCCGCCGCGAGCCTTCGAGGAAGTCACCCGGCCGCGAGAACACGGCGACGACCACCTTCGTCTCGGTGGCAGCGCGCGCGGCACGAATGAGAAAGGCATGACCGAGGTGCGGTGGATCGAAGCGGCCCAACACGAGCGCGCCACGTTTCTTCGGCACCAGCCCGAGCGCCTTCACCGCCGCGGCCGTGGTTCGCGCAGCCCATTGCTGCGCGCTCTCCAGCAGCTGCCGCTCGACGTCGACGCCCGGGGGCCACGGCTCGGTGTCGTAGGAGCCACCGCCGTACCAGTCGAAGAGTTCGAGCCCCATGGCGTTCGAGTCTCCAACTTTGCGACTGAAACGGCGACACCGACGTGCTCGACTTCGCGCATGGCCCCCGCGAAAGACACCTTCTGTTCGTACTGCGGCACGGCGTACGCGCCGCCGCTCTCGTACCCGCGCACCTGCAAGAGCTGTCAGACGACCGTCTGGTCGAACCCCATTCCCGTGAGCGTCGTGCTCACGCCGGTGAAGACGAAGGACGGCGTCGGGTTGCTGGTGGTGCGTCGCGCGATTCAGCCGCAGCTGGGCAAGCTCGCCCTCGTCGGGGGCTTCCTCGAGGATCACGAGACGTGGCAGCAGGGCGGCGCGCGGGAGATCCGCGAAGAGTCTGACGTCGTCATCGACCCCTCGACGCTCACGGCGTTCTGGTTCACCTCGACGCAGCCGAAGCCGAACCGCGTGCTGTTGTTCTCGGTGGCGGCGGCCATCGAGGAGTCTGCGCTCCCGCCGTTTTCACCGACGAACGAGACGAGCGAGCGCGGGCTGATCTTCGGCCCTGATGGTCTCGAGGAGCACTTCGCGTTCTCGCTGCACATCGAAGCCGTGCGCCGGTACTTCAAGGAGCAGGGCGTCACCGGCCCGCATCGGTGGACGTTGCGCTGAGTCGAGTGGCAGGAATTCCGCGACGCGCGCGGGTTGTTTGCCTCTCATCGTGACTGCGTAGGAGCAGTGTCCCATGCGAACGAGTGGCAGCTGATCCGCGAGGCGCGCGGGTTTTCTGCCTGACATCGTGACTGCCTGGGCGCTGTGTCCGATGAGAACGAGTGGCGGGAGGTCCGTGATGCGTGCGGGTCTTCTGCCTCTCAGCATCACCGCGTGGGGACAGGCGTTCGACACACCACGAGTGGCAGGAGAGCCGCGATGCGTGCGGGATCTCTGCCTCTCATCGTGACTGCGTAGCAGCAGTGTCCGATGCGAAACGTGTGGCAGGAGGTCCGCGAGGCGCGCGGGGTTTCTGCCTTCAATCGTGCTGGAGGGGAACGTCGTCCACTGAGGCGTGAAGGGGCACTGCTCCGCGATCCGACGCGGCGGTTCGTTCTTCAGCCGAACGTCGCGACAGCGTCGATGACCTGCGCGTCTCCCAGCGTCTCGGGGCTCTTCACGCCATGCGCGCGCGACGCCGACAACGCGACCGGCCCTGATTGCAGCTCGATCACCACCAGCAACGCCTCGGCGTCGGTGCCGGTGAGCGAAAACGCAGGCACCAGCCGCTGCTGATGCATCAACACGCCGACGAACGAACCAACGCCGGGCGCCGCGTTGAACATCGGGCCCTTCGACGCGACTTGAGAGACGTCCGCGAGCGGGAGCGCCAACTTCAACGCCCCGGACTCGAACATCAGGCACGGCCCCTTCGCCGTCATCGTCGCCAGCTCGAGCTGCTTCGCCTGTCTCGGAAGGCCACGCGGAATCTCGGCCGCGTCGAGCTCGAACGAGAGCCCGGCCTCCGACACGAGGCCCTGCTTCACCACCGGCGCCACCAGATGCACGAGCCGGTTCGGCAACGGCAGCATCAGGTGCGGCCCGGCGTCGAACACCCCATCGACCCGCTTCGTGCGCGCCGCGACCGTCGGACTCGTGTCGAGCAGCACGATGGTGCCCGGCCGTTCTTCTGCGTCACCACCCAGCAGTGTCGAGAGATCACGAATCGCGAGATGCCCGCGCAGCGTCTCTTCGTCCTGCGTGGCGCGCGCGACCTCGACGACGCTCGTCGCCTCGATGGCGTAGCGGCTGCGGCCCGCCTCGAAGAACACGCACAACCGACGCTCGGAGACGTTCACGGCCAGTCCCTGCCCGAATCAGAATCCTCATGGGGAAATGTCCCCGGCATCTGGTACGACGCCTCGGCACCATGGCGCAGATTCTCCTGGTCGACGACGAAAAGGTCGCGCGAGCCCTGTACACAGACTTCCTGACGGGCGCGGGCCACCAGGTCACGCCTGTCTCTTCGACTACCGACGCGCGCGCAGCTTTCGCCACCCACCGGTTCGATCTGGTCGTCACCGATCTCATCTTTCCGCAGTCTGACGGGCTCGAGCTGTTGCAGTGGGTGAAGTCACAGCACCCCGGCGTCGAGGTGCTCGTCATCACGGCCCTCGACAAGGTCGAACCTGCGGTGCGCGCCATCAAGAGCGGCGCGTCGGACTACCTGGTCAAGCCGATCACGCCCGAGGTGCTCGCGCAGGCCGTGAATCGCGCGCTGACGCAGAACTCGCTGCTCAAGGAGCACGAGGCCCTGCGACGGTACGTGACGCTCCTCGAGGCCGGCCAGCGCATCGCGACCACGCTCGATCGTGATCGCCTCGTCGAGACCGCGACCAGCGGCTTCCTCACGCTCTGCGGCGCCGACGCGACCGCCCTCTACATTCGCGAAGAAGATCACCTGAAGCTCACCGGCTGGGCTGGCGTCCCCGGAGACAACCGCGAAGCGCTCGAAGGTGTCGTCACGCCCCAGGTCGGCGAAGCGCTCGAGGATCTCACGCGGGCAGGCCAGGAGCTCGAGCTCACCGATGTGCCCGGCCCGTACGAGACGGCGTTCCTCCTGCCCATCGTCGACGGTGAGAACCAGCTCGGCGCGGTGCTGCTGCTCTTCGCGGGCGACATTCCCGAAGCGGGCGTCGAGGCCGGTGCCTACCTCGGCCGTCACCTCGCGCTTGCGCTGAAGAACCTGGGCCGCTTCGCCGAGGTCGAAGATCTCGTCTACCTCGACGATCTCACCCACCTCTTCAACAGCCGCTACCTCGAGCTCGTGCTGGACAAGGAGTTCAAGAACGCGACGAAGGCCGAGAAGCCCTTCTCGCTGCTCTTCCTCGATCTCGACTATTTCAAGAGCGTCAACGACACGCACGGCCACGTGGTGGGCTCGAAGCTGCTCGTCGAGGTCTCACGGGTGTTGAAGGCGTGCGTGCGCGACAACGACGTCGTCTGCCGCTGGGGTGGCGACGAGTATGTGCTGCTGCTGCGTGGAACCGACTCGGGTGGCGCGCTGAAGGTCGCCGAGCGCATTCGTCGCGCGGTCGAGAGTCACCGCTTCCTCGCGCGTGAAGGCTTCGGGCTGAACATCACCACCTGCATCGGCATCGCCAGCTACCCCGAGCACGCGCAGGAGAAGGACGCCCTGCTCGACTTCGCCGATCGCGCCATGTACCGCGGGAAAAAGGGCACGCGGAACATCATCTACATGGCGTCGAAGGGCCTCGAAGCGACACCGGCCGCTCGGCATCAGACCCTGCCGCCTGCCACCACCTCCGAGAGCTGAGCGTCCACGTCTCTCAGAGCTCGCGCTCCGTTCCCGCCGTCCAAACCTGCTTCGTCGAGGCGGCCGTGTCGCCGGCGCCAGGTGTTCGGGAACTGGTCACTCCACGTCGCGGACGATGAGCGTGTTGGTGCGAGCATCCACCGTCACGCTTCCACGGGGAGACAGCATCGGCCGCACCTGCGCCGCCATCTCTTCTGCCGACGCGTAGTTCACCGGAATCAGCCGCACGGTCAGCGGCTTCGCGGCGTACTCGAGATCCTTGATGCGCTGGCGAGCCTGCGCCTCCTCGGTCAACCGGCTCAGCGGAGCGACGCGCACGATGCTCCCCGTCTGCTCGGCCCCCAGCCCCTTCGAGGCCACCACCACCTTGAACGCCTCGTCCCACGGAACGTTGCGCAGGCTCAACGTCACCTTCCCGGTGACCTCTTCACTGACGACGAGGTTGAAACGTCCAACCTGGGAGAACAGCCGCAGCACCGAGTGAATGTCTGCGTTCGTGACCTCGAGGCTGATGCGCTTCGGAGCGGCAGCGAACACCGACGACGACAGACACAACGCCAGGACGAGAACGATGCGCACGCGGCCTCCGGGAGAGCCGCAGAGGCTAGACGCGAGAGACTCGCCGACGCACTCCCACCCGCACCGACAGCTACTTCTTGCCGGGCTCGGGCAGCGAGAAGAAGAACATCACGCCACCTGCGACGGCCACGGCCCCGCCAGCGATCATGAGCGTGTTCGCCGGGAGCGCCTTCGCATTCGCGGCGTTCGCGAAGGCCTGCCGCTCGGCACGGCTGAGCTGCGTGTTGCGAGCCTGCGCTGCGTCGTTGCCGGACATGACGCCGAGCACCGCGCCACCACCCACGGCCGCCACGCCCACGCCCATCGCGATGATCGACACGATGCGGAGCACGTTCGCGGGCGGCCCCTGGTCGGAGGTCTGGCCGCTCGCGATGGCCGCCTCGGGGAGCGCCTGCTCGGCCGAGAGCAACGGCGGCTGCACGGGCTCGAAGTTGATGGTGGCGACCTGACCCGACTTCACCCGCAGGCGGGTCGTCTTCTTGCCTGAAGGAAAGACCGCCTCGACCTCGTACTCGCCAGGCACGGCGAACATCGCCACCGGCCCCGTGGGGAACTGCTTGCCGTTCACGCTGATGCGCGAGGCACGGGCGGCGAAGATCTCGACCAGCCCCTTCCCTTCCGAGCCCGCCTTGCCGAGCAACGTGCCGACCTGCTGCGCGACGGCCGGCGCATCGGGGGACTCGGGCGCTCGCGACAACGCGATGCGGTAGTAGAGCGTCGCGAAGGCAGGGTCTCCGACCTTCTCGAACGCCTTGCCGAGGCGCTTCGCAGAGTCGGTGGTGCCCTTGTAGAGCTCGGCCTCGCGGTACAGCGCGATCGCCGCGGCGTCTTCATTCTTCGCCGCCATCGCCTCGGCGCGCGCGAAGAAGTCGGCATAGCCGGCCTCGCCCTCCGCCTCTCCGGGAAGACCAGCCAGCACCACGCTTGCGAGCAACGAGACGATCACGAAGCACCTCAGACACCGAACGGCGTTACGAGTGACCTCCTCTACACGAGAGCGGCCACGCCTCCCAAGCGCTCGTCACTTCTTCTCGACGGGCTTCCCGGCCTTGTCGACCTGCTCGCTGTTGGAGATCGAGTACCGCACGAGCTCCCGCAGAATGCGGTTGCGCTTCACGTTGCCGAGGATCTCCTTGAGGTCCTCGTAGATCGTCGGGTCGTTGATGATGGCGCCCAGCGAGCCCTCGCCCTTGTTGATCTTGGTCGTCATCGACTTGATGTCGGCGGCGGCCTGGCCGAGGTCGGTGAGCAGCACGCGAGAGTCGCCGTAGACGAGCTGGTAGACGACGCCGTCTTTGCGCGTCTTGGCGTCGTTGATCAGGGTCGCGACCTCTTCGGCGGCCTTGCCGAGATCCGAGATCGAGGTGGCCACCTGCTTGTCGTAGATGAGCGCGTGGAGCGTGCCGTCGCCCTGCTTGACGTCGGCGAGCAGCCCATCGACGCGAGTGATCGCGGAGTCGAGCTTCACGGCGCTGGCCGAGACCTGCGTCAGCACCGCCTTCACGTCGTTCGTCACGCCCTTGTCGTAGACGAGCATGTGGAGCACGCCTTTGCCCGCCTCGACCTCGTGCATGATGTTCTTCGCGCTCTTCAAGACCTCGGCGACGTCTCCGACCATCTGCGGGTTCGTGTACGAGGCCACGCCCGTCTTGAGATCGCGCGTGATGTTGACGGTGTTGTCGATGATCTCGCCGGTGGCCTTGAGGATCGAGCTGATGTCGCCCGACGAGCCGGTCACCAGCTCGGCCTTGTCCTTCAGCACCACCTGATCGGGGCTGCCGATGGAGATGTCGACGGCCTTGTCGCCGAGCACGCCGCGGTTGGTGATGCGGGCCACCGAGTCCTTGCGAATGCGCTCCTCGTATTTCTTCACGACCTCCATGGTGACGATGATGCGCTTGTCGCCGAGATCGGAGCCGAACTTGATGCTGGTGACCCGGCCGACGGTGACACCGCCGAGGCGCACGGGCGAGTCGAACTGCAGACCGTCGACGTTCTCGAACGCGCCCGTGTAGGTGTTCTCTTCGTCGAAGAGGTTGCGCTCCTTGCCGATGACGAAGACGACCAGCAGCGCGAGCGCGATGCCGAAGGCGATGAAGAGGCCGGCGCGAACGATGATGCGTCGTTCACGCTCGGCGGGGTTCAAGGGTTGAGGCGTGCTCATTCTGGTCAGCTCGCTCTCGCGTCGAGGAACGCGCGCACGTCGGGGTTTTTCGAGGCCTTGAACTCTTCCACGGTGCCCTGGGCGACGATCTTGCGGTGGGCGAGCATGGCCATGCGATCGGAGATGCGAAACGCGCTGTCCATGTCGTGGGTGACGACGATCTGCGTGCAGCCGAGCTTCTCGTTCATCGACATGATCAGCTCGTCGATCACGCGGGTGGAGATCGGGTCGAGGCCGGTGGACGGCTCGTCGTAGAGGATGATCTCTGGCTCGATGGCGATGGCGCGCGCGAGGCCGACGCGTTTGCGCATGCCTCCCGAGAGATCCGACGGGCGCATGTGCTCGATGCCCGCGAGGTTCACCATCTTGAGGTTCTTCGCGATGCGCGCGTTGAGCTCTTCGTTCGAGAGCTTCAGGTGCTCGTTGAGCGGGTACGCGATGTTCTCTCCGACGGTGAGTGAGTCGAACAAGGCCGCGCCCTGGAACACCATCGACACGCGCTTGCGCACCTCGCGCAGCTGCTTCTCGTCCATCTGGGCCACGTTCTCGTCGTGCAGCAGCACCTGGCCCGAGTCGGGATACAAGAGCCCGATGAGGCACTTGAGCAGCACGCTCTTGCCGGTGCCCGAGCCTCCGATGATGGTGAGCGTTTCGCCCTTCTTCACCTCGAGATCGAGGCCCTCGTAGATCTTCTTGGGGCCGAAGCTCTTCCAGAGATCGACGAAGCGAATCACCACCTCGTCCGAGGCGGGAGCCTGCTCACGCCGGGTGACGTCGGAGTCGCTCATCAGAACGCCAGGAACAACTTCGTCATGAAGAAGTCGGAGAGGCACACCGAGACCGACGCGATCGCCACCGTCTCGGTCGTCGCCTGCCCCACGCCCTCGGTGCCGCCCGAAACGGTGAAGCCCTTGAAACAGCCGACGATGGCGATGATGAGCCCGAAGATGAACGACTTGAAGATGCCGCCGCCGAAGTCGAGCAGCGACACGGTGTCGATGGCCGAGCGGAAGTACTGATCGAAGGGAATGTCGTACTGCTGGTTCACGACGGCCGAGCCCGCGAGCAGGCCGAACACGTCGGCGAGCGCAGTGAGGGCCGGCATCACGATGGCGCACGCGATGAGCCGCGGCGTGACGAGCTTCTTGATCGGGTCTGCACCCAGCGCCGAGATCGCGTCGATCTGCTCCGTCACCTTCATGGAGCCGAGCTCGGCCGTGATGCCCGAGCCGATACGGGCGCCGACGGTGAGGGCGGTGAGCACCGGCCCGAGTTCGCGGAACAACGTGAGGATGACGACCTTCCCCACCGTGTGCTGCACGCCGAACTTCGCGAGGAAGTAGGCGAACTGCAGCGAGATGACGAGCCCGGCGAACAGCGCCACCAGCGTCGCGATCGACAACGACCGAACACCGAGCATCACCACCTGGTAGGCGGTCGCGCCCAGCGCGAGCGGCGGCGTCACGGCACGAATGCAGGCGCGCGCGAACATGAACACCATGCCGCCCAGCTGCAGCCACGCGCGGTTGATGCGGGCCGTGAAGGGAATGATCGACTCGAGCTCCTGCTGCACCAGCTCGGGCAGCTCGGTCTCTCCAGTCGTCGGGCCTCGCGGAGCTTGTTCAGGCTCTCTCATGGGCCCTGCTCCTGCGCGAAGCCGGCGATCAGGGAGTCGAACGTCGGCTGCTGCGTACTGCGCTGCCCACGCGGCGAGACGTACGTGAAGTCGTGCACGCAGCCGTTCTTCTTCATCACCACGACCTCGACCTCGGCCGGCACGCCGTCGATCGAGACGTCGAAGTTCGAGCGCAGCGCCGCCCGACCATCGAGCGTGAAGCTCTTGCGCTCGGTGAGCACGCGCTCGTCGAAGCCGATGAGCAGATGCCCGGTGAGCACCTCGAGCGTCGGGTCACCGTGATCCTTGCAGGTCGCGTTCATCGCGATGATGTGGCCGGTGTCCTTCGTCGCCCAGGCGAGATCGTTCTCGGCGAAGTCGATGCGGCGCCACGCCGGTTCGGCGGGCTGGCTGACCTTGTAGCGAACGCCGTCTTTCACGAAGCGGCCTTCACGAAGCCCCGGCCCGCACCCGAGCAGGAGAAGGAGAAACACACCTGCCGACAGCCGACGCATCGCGCGGGAGCTAACCCCGAGAACTCCACCCGAGCACGAAAAGTTGACTCTACACGGACGTTCAGGGAGCATACTGAACGCGCGTTTCCGACTGAAAGGGTGTCCCGTGGAAGAGCTCACCGACCGGCAGAAAGAGATCCTGGCCTTCATCACCCGCACCTCCGAGGAGCGCGGCTTCCCGCCGACGATTCGCGAGATCGGCGAAGAGATGAGCATCGCCTCGACCAACGGAGTGAACGACCACCTCAAGGCGCTCGAGCGGAAGGGGTACCTCACGCGGGGAGAACAGCAGAGCCGCTCGCTCGTTCCCACGAAGCGCGCCCGCATGGTGCTCGGCCTCGGCACCGTGAAGCGTGACGCGAACATGATCGACGTACCGCTGCTCGGAAAGGTGGCGGCTGGTGCGCCGTTGCTGGCGACCGAGAACATCGAAGACTCGGTGCGCATCGACTCGTTCCTGCTCGGCGGCGCCGGAGGAAAAGAAGTGTTCGCCCTGCGCGTGAAGGGCGAGTCGATGATCGAAGACGGCATCTTCGACGGAGATTTTCTCTTCGTGCGCAAGGCGCCCAGCGCGTCGGCCGGAGACATCGTAGTGGCCCTCATCGAGGACGAGGCCACGGTGAAGCGCTACTACCCCGAGGGCGACAAGATTCGGTTCCAGCCTGCGAACAAGACGATGCAGCCGATCTACGTGCACAAGTCGCAGTTCAAGCAGACGATGATTCTCGGCAAGGTCGTCGGCGTGTACCGGAAGATGCCGGTCTGATCTGTGGGCACCACTAACGGCGTCGCCATCCATCTGGAACAGGCTTGAACCCAAGCTCACGTCGCCGCGCCGAGTGCTCACTGCCAGTGTCACGCTCGACTTGAGAGGTTCTGGGGCGTGCCTGAAACTCCCTGAGTGCGCGGACAGGCAGGTCTACCAAAACCACATGGTCGTTTATTCCGCCACGCAGAGCTGCCAACTCCCGCTCGAACTCACGACTTGCTGGGCTTCGGATCCGACTATCGCCGTACCTTCTGTTGTTACATTGAACAACAAAACAGTGCAGATCAAGACTCGTTGAGTCAGTCAGCGCTCTGAAGGTCTGTAAATCGCGGTTATACTCAATGGCAAATACCGCATCGACAAGACCACGCATACGCGCTCTTTCCAGCGAATCGGTCAGTTCGCTGCAAACGAACACTGCAAATCGAACACCGTTGACCTCATAGACAGGTCTGCGCTCGATCCCGTTCAAGTGGACGGCGCCCAGCGCGCATAGCTCGAGTTCCTCTCCAATAGCCGCCTGCATTTTGCGCTGCCTGTGGGGTCTATGACGGGTAAACCCGGACCGCGTAGTTTCGACAATCGAAACTGCAGCTTCGTTGGCCACTATGCGGCCGCCGCCTGAATCGAAGCCATGATGGGAGTACTCGAGGCCCGCAACCAATGAGATGCGTGACAACTCTAGATAGGACTCAATCAGCTCAATCCACCGACGAGGAATGGAGAGTTCCGGAAACACAAGTAGATTGGCCTTGTGCTTCTGCGCGGTGCGCACGATCTCCGCGACTGCATCGAAACGAGCTCCTGTGAGTTCGGGGGAGCCAATTGCCGCCCCCTTCCACTGCGCCTCTGTAACGACAAACGAGCTAAGAGCAACGCGTAGGGTAGCGGGCGACAATGAACGACGCTGGAACTCGGGGCTGAACCCACGAAACGCCTCATAGACCCTTGCCGCAAACGCTTCATCGCGCCGTGCAGCCTCTGACGCTCGGAATACGTCAGCCCAACGCGGCGGTCGCGTCGACAGCGCAAACCGTCGATGAAGCTCTGCACCACTTAGTCGCTTCGAGCGACCGATCTCGCGACAGAACGCGACAGACTCGCGACTCGAAACTGGTACAGAGACACGAGTCCTGCCAGGAGGGGGAACCTCAAGGTGAAACGAACCCAAGATATACTGAGAAATCGAGACGCTGGCCAAGTCGGACCAAAACACCCTGCGGAACCCCTCTTCAGCGTTCTCCCCAGCCAGCGACCACCCCGCAGCAACAAATCTAGCCAAAGCACTCGCCCTGACCTGCGGATCGGCGAACGCAGTTACGACAGCCTCAAAGATCGAAGCCCCGACGAATGACACAAACGAGTCCATTCGCTGACGCTCAACACTCCGACTCGAGCCAGCCACCGCCGCCAAGAGACGATCGCGCGCACCCGTCAAGCTTACGACCATGAGTTCGACAATCGACTCATCTCCCAGAGCCAACACAAGAACTAGAAGTCGTTTCCAATAAGAAAGGAACTCGTGCGCATTCGTCGCCGACACGGCATGCCGAATCGCCGTCACCAACACGTCACGACTGACCTTGGTCGCCTCAACACGATCAAGCGCATGAACAAGGACGGCGACATGTCGAAGAGCCGTCGAGAAAGCGAACCTATTGATCGATGACGTATCAATGTCGCGCAGTTTTGCGCTGCCAGTCTCGTGATCTCTAGAGAACCGCAGTAACTTCGCTGCGGTGCCGCTGAACTCCATAGCTTTTGGAAGCAGTCTCCATTCAGACGCAATCAGCGAACCGTCTCGCCGAATGGAGGCAAGCATCGCCTTCCCAGTTGCACCTGCTAGTCGAATGACTCGAGTTTTTGAAGCAGACACCCCTAGGCTGAGCCCTACCTTCGGAAGCCCAATGCGCCAATCCCCCGACTCCCCAGGTGAGATGCACCCTCCAGAAAGCTGCGCCAAGGTCGCAAGCAGGACGCTGGGGCTCGACGCAAGCTCGGCCGGCAGCACCAGCGCAACATCATCAACGTACCTGCCGTAGTAGTGAACGCT
The DNA here is from genome assembly GCA_943370055.1 of Archangium gephyra. Classification (GTDB taxonomy): domain Bacteria; phylum Myxococcota; class Myxococcia; order Myxococcales; family Myxococcaceae; genus Xiheimicrobium; species Xiheimicrobium gephyra_A. The sequence continues at coordinate 39,946 of CALRPN020000014.1, read as the reverse complement.
AGGATGACCGGCGAACCAGTGGTCAATCTCAGCGAGACAATAGTTCGCCAACACCGCAGAGGCAGTAAGACCGATGGGCAACCCCTCTGTGCCAACAATTCGGTTCAGACCTCCAACACAACCACGAAGCAACTCAGAGAGTGGGTCCAAACCGAACTCTTGAGCGACGGCTTCAAACACGTTCTGACAGAGAAGACTTGGATAGCAATTCTTAATATCAAATGTAACAACAACAACAGACTCACCGCCATCCAGGTGTCGTTCTGCGGTCAGCAGAGCCGTATTGCGCCAAGCCTGATAGGGCTGAGCATAGTGCTTGAACGAGGAGTAGGCCGTGAGATTGACCTCACCAGAGCCAAAGACGCGCCGAAGGCGATTGCCGAAGCATGAACTTCCAAGACCAAGGTCGATTCGAGAACCCACACGCATCAGCCAGAGCGCGGAGAGCAGTTGGGCGTGGATGCTTGGCTTGCAAACTGGGCGGAATGTGAACTCGTGAGGGCTAGATGAATCCCACCGATCATCCGGATCGACAACCACATGGTTCATCGGAAGCTCGGCGCTGGTCGACCCCTTCAGAATCCAGAAGGCCTCACCAGCGGCAGTGTCATCCGGGAACAGAACGGCCGAGCCTTGGCGAGCTCGGAAAGCGAAGTCATCAAGCCTCTCGGACAGATTCTGTTCAAAATCTGCGTAGTCGACCGCCCCATTCTGAATCCGCTCGTAGCGACAGTCCGACTTGGCCCTTCGGTATGCGTGCCACAGCTCCGTCTGACTCAGTTCAAGGGCCATTGGGCAGCAGAGTACGCTACAGACAAAGCGCTTGGGAGAGCATTTTGCACAGTCGCTGTCAGCTCATTGGGAGTTTGCGACCACGCTCGAAGTACCGAGAGAATGCGTTCCGGATCAGCAAATGCCTAGAAATCACGCGCACCGTTGACCTGCTGCTCCGCTCAATGAGTCTGTAGTTCTCATCATCAATCTCCAAGTCATACTCAAGCTCGTTGGCAACTAGCCCCTTGAGAACTTTGGCGCAGGCATCAACTGACCTAACAACCAACATGCCATTGATGACACCCGTAGTATGAATCACCTGAAGCGCTAGTGGATGACTCTCCCGGAACAAGGCCGCTCTTGCCTCAAAACGAACGGCGCGGGAAATGAGAATTCCAAGCAACTCACGTTTCACGTCGTCACCGAGAGGCGGGATTTCGGTCTGTTTCACAACTGCATCGAGCCAGCCGCGATACTGAGATTTCGTTGCCGGGTCCTTTATCCGATCGTCCTCACCATAGAGATCGAAGTCCGCCCAGTGCGAATTGACGATTCCAGCAACTACCTCATCTGTCGCGCCAGCCAAGCGAACGGTCAACAACTGCGCGTGTAGAGCCTCATGATCGATGGTCTGATCAAGCTCATCGATAACCTTATCTCCAGCCTTCTGAAGCAAGGCGAACAACTCTTGGCGCGAGCGGCGACCAAACTCCTCGGAGTCAATCTGCAACTCCGGCACACACAGCTTTGGCACATAAACCACAACTGACTTTCCCTGCCCAAGAGCAACGGATGCTTCGGAGTCTTTACCGAAGCTATCGGACTTCTGAGCCATGTAGATCGCAAATTGAGCGCGTCGCAACATTAGCGCCTCAACCAACCCCTTCGCGACTCGGTCCTCAATCCACGACTGAGTTGGATTGAAGTAGCGAAGCTTGAGCGGGCGCACTTCCGCGTGTCTAGACAACTGGTCGGCAAACCTATTGACCGAGATGAAATCGGCGTCGGTCCTCATGGAGGTTGCCATGTACAAGTCCAGATGATCGGCCGCTAGATAGCGGGACAGATTCATCTCGGCTACCTGTTCAGTTCTCTTCTTTGCATCAATATCTCGCTGAGCAACTGGAGCGAGCGCCTCCGCCTCACGCATCAGCACCTCCGGCTCTCTGGGAAACAGCGGCGAAAACAGGCCGTTCTGGATCGACGAATCCAACTGCCTGAGGAGCGAATCGATTTTTCGCTTCGTCTTGTCTGAAAACTGATTGATCGCCGAGGCGAAACCTTCTTTTCGAACCAGTGCTGCGAGCTTGCGCAACTGTTCTGAAACGAATTCGCGCTCTTGCCTGCGACGCTCAAGCGTCGTGGCAGAGATGTAGCCCAGCATCGGGAGCTGAGCTTCTTCTATGGGCTCAATCTCTTCAAACTCAGCTCGATTTCGATAAAGAGAAAGATCGCGCGGGGCAAGGGTCTTCAGATACTCGTTGAGGTCGGGACCGTTGAGACAATCAAAAGCATCAGCAAACGTACTAAACAGTCGGATCGCTTTCTTTTGATAGTCCAAAACTGCTTCAGCAAAGTCGCCTACAGAGGTGAAGGCATCGGCACCTAGAAATTCCGAGAAGAACATCTGGGAACAAGGTTTAATGTTGTAGAGAACAAGCAGAGCATTGATTGTGTCCAGGCCCTGCTGATCAGTTGCCCCTGAAAACAACTGAGACACCAACCTGTTCGCGGTGCTGGCTGCAAACGAATCGTGACCATCGAGGGATGCTGGCGCGCCGGTCATTTCTCTCAGCGAGGACTCGAACTCGAATCGAGCCTGCGCCTCGGGGTCGGCGAACTGAACCCATACTGCCTCTGGGATTTGGAGAAAATCAGCCAGCAACTGGAGAGACTGCGGCTGGACGCGGCGACCTTGTTCCAAGAGTGCTACAGCAGTCCTAGAAATCGGAGGACGCAGTGCTGCTGCGAGTTCATCTTGAGACAGATGCCGCTGCTTTCGCATCGAGGCTACAAGAGCCCCAAACTCCGAGAGTGTCATGAGCTACTCCTCAGTGCGCAAGGGAAGTGGCAACTCCTTGCAGGTGTGAAGGTTAGGGGCACTTCACGGGAGCAATGCGCGTGCACGCGGTCTTCATGAGTTCGGTCTTTCCGAGCTCTTTCGCCAACTGCGCGGTCGCGAGCTGGAGCGCTTCGTTCTTCAGCTGCTCTTCTTCCGCCGACACGCTCTCGAGCAGCTTGAGCCCATCAGCCTTGCGGTTGAGCAGCCCCAGAAAGTGGGCGATCTCCATCGACTCGCGCACCTCTTCGCCCGTGGCCGTCGTCAGCGCCTTGTCGAGCTCCTTCTCGGCGCACGCGGTGTCCTTGCGCGCGAGACAAATTCGACCCAGGCCCACGTGGTGCAACGCCTGATCCTTCGCGGCGATGGCCTTCTTCCAGGCGGCCTCTGCCTTCTCGAGGCGGTTCTGCCGAAGCTCGAGCTCGGCGATCAGCTCCCACACCGACGGGTCCTTCTCGGCGGCTGATGCGTAGGAAGCGATCGCGTCGTCCCACCGCGCGGCGTCGACGTAGCGATCGCCCAGCTCCTGGAGCAGGTCGGTCGAGGTGATGCCCTTGCCCTTCGCCTGCTCGAGCACCTCGAGCGCCTTCGCCGATTGCTTCGCCTTCACGAGCTCGGTCGAGGCCTTCACCACCAGCTCGGCCTGCGCCTTCCCCGGAGCCGCGTCGCTCGCGAGCAGATAGCGCCGCACCGCCTCGTCGAGATCGCCCTTCTCGAGCGCTGCGTCTCCGAGCGACTCATGCGCGTTGAAGTCACGAGGGTTCAGCTCGATGGCCTTCGCGAGCGCCTCGGCCGACTTCTCCTTCTGATCCTTGATCGCGTACAGCACGCCGAGGCGGCTCCACGTCGTCGACCGTTTGGGATCGAGCTTCGCCGCCGCTTCGAACCGCGCGAGCGCCTCGTCGATGCGCTGCTCGGCCATCAGCAGCTCACCCTCGGCACCTGGGAGGCGCTTGTCGTCGGGGCTGAGCCGGCGCACCTCGTCGTACTGCGCGTGCGCCTCTTTGAAGTCGCCCTTCAGGTACGCGGCCGTCGCGGCGACGTAGTGGCCCTCGGCCTCGTCCTTCGGGTTGACGGGCGGTGGATCGTCCTTCTTGCAGGCACCACACCCCACCGCGACGACGAGCACCAACACCGCGGTCTGGCGCATGGTTCAGGCCCGGCCGAGCTTCTCGAGGAGCCGCTTCTTGCTCGCCAGCGCCTGCGCGTGGGCAGGCTGGGCCTTCAGCACCGTCTCGAGCGTGGTGAGGGCCTCGTCGAACCGGCCCAGCGCGTTCAGGGCGGCGGCGCGGTTGTAGCGAGCGGTCACGTGGCCACCATCGAGGGCGAGGGCGTCATCACAGGCCTTGAGCGCCTCTTCGTTGCGGCCGGCGAGCATCAGGGCGAGCCCGTAGTTCACGTACGTGTCGGGCAGCGTGGCGCCCCAGCGCATCGCAGTCTTCATCACCTCGAGCGCCTTCGGCCCCGCGGCCGCGTCACCATTGCGGGCACGCTCGAGCAGCACGGCGCCCAGGTTCGAGCGGTACTCCGCGATCTCGGGCTCGGCCTCGATGGCCTTCTCGATGAACTGCTGCGCGGAGTCGAGATCGCCCTGACGGAACGCGAGGCTGCCGCGCGCGTAGTTCCACAGGCCGCGATCCTTCATCGGCTCGGGAGCGCCCTGCAGCGCGTTGACCGCTCCGGCGAGATCGCCCTTCGTCTCGAGCGAGCGCACCTTCTCCAACAACGAGTCCAGGTTCGCGGTCGTCATGTCAGAAGGTCCAGGCAGCGGTGGAGAGCGCCCACTGCTTGAGGTTGGTGAACCAGCTCTCCTTCTTGAGATCGCCCATCGTCACGAGTTTCGTCTCGCCGAGGCCGGCGGCGAACCGCTCCTCGAGCGACTTGGCCGTCTTCGGGTCGGTGACCGCCATCGCGATCTCGGCGTCGGTGTTCTTCGAGCGCCCGTTGAGGTTGACGGAGCCGACGATGGAGAACTCTCCGTCGAAGGTGGCCGTCTTCGCGTGCAGCGTGCCGCCGTGCTTCTCGTAGATCTTCACGCCGGCCTTCATCATGTCGTCGTAGAAGTGGCGGGCCGCGTCAGAGACGAAAGCCGTGTCGTTGGCCTCGCGGCTGTTCGTCATCACCTTCACGTCGACGCCGCGCTTGGCCGCGTCGATGAGCGCCTTGCGCAGCTCGGGCGGCGGCAGGAAGTAGGCGTTCTCGATGGTGATGCTCTTCGTCGCCGTCTCGATGGCCGTCTTGTACAGGCGCGTGCTGGCCTCTTCGATGCCCTTCACCTCGGGGTTGTGCTGCACGACGCGAACCGAGGGGCCCCCGTCTTTCGGAACCAGCGGCGGGTAGAGCTTGGCCTTCGCCGCCTCGGTCATGGGCGTGCCGACCTCGTTCCAGTTGCGCACGAAGGCGTTCATCGAGTCGCGCACCGCGGGCCCTTCGAGCTTCACGTCGGTGTCGCGCCAGGCCTCGGTGCCCTTTCCGTCAGCGCCGCCACCACGCGAGAGCACCATCTTGCCCGAGCCGCCCAGGGCGTACTCGTTGGCGATGTTCATGCCGCCGAGCACGGCAGCCTGGCCATCGACGATCAGGTTCTTCTCGTGCCAGCGATCGTTGATGTCCCAGACCTTCCACTTCTCACCATAGCGCCGCACCTCGACGCCCGCGTCCTTCATCATCTGGAACATCTTGGGGTCGGCGCGGCCAGAGCCGACGGCGTCGTAGATCACCTTCACGTCGACGCCTTCTTTGGCCTTCTGAGCGAGCTGCTTGGCCAGCTTCCAGCCGGTCTCGTCGGAGTTGAAGATGAAGGTCTGGAAACACACGGAGTGCTTCGCCCCGCCGATCATCTTCTCGCGCTCGGCGAACGACTGAACGCCGTCGTAGAGCATCGACACGGTGTTGCCCTGCACGCTGCGCGACCTGGTCGCCGCGTCGAGGCGGGCCTCGAAGGCCTGTGACTGGAAGCCCGAGGGCGGCGGTGCGGTCGGCGGCGCCGTGACCGTCTTCGAAACCTGCGCGCCTTGAGCACCCCACGCCTTCTGGGTGGCCTGCGTCGCGGGCGTCTCGACCTGCGCGGGCGGCTTGCTGGTGGGGGTGGTGACGGCCTGGGTCTGGGGGGGCGTGTTGCGCTGAACCTTCATGGACACGAGGTCTTAGCGAACGCCAAAGCGTGCGTCACGTGGGGTGGGAGCTACTCCGCCCCCGTCGTCATGCGAACCACCTCGTCGAAGCCGGTGACCCCCTCGTACAGCTTGCGCACCGCCGCCTCGCGCAGCGTTCGCAGGCCCGCCTTCTTGCCCTCGGCGACCAACGCCGCGTGCGAGGCCTTGTGGGTGATGAGCGACTTGATCTCGGGGGTGGCCGAGAAGATCTCGAAGACGGCCGTGCGGCCCCGGTACCCCGTGCCACGGCACTTCACGCAGCCCGCGCCCTTCATGAAGCGGGGCTCCCCCATGTCGGTGGGAAGTTCGGTTCTCAGGGAGTCGAGCTGGGCCTGAGAGAGCGTGATGGGGGCCGCGCACGACGGGCAGATGCGGCGAACGAGGCGCTGGGCCATGACGCCCAGCAAGCTCGAGGCGAGCAGAAACGCAGGGACATCGAGATCGAGCATTCGGCCGACGGCGCCGACCGAGTCATTGGTGTGCAGGGTCGAGAGCACGAGGTGACCGGTGAGCGCCGACTGAATCGCGTTCTCGGCGGTCTCGGGGTCGCGAATTTCGCCGACCATGATGATGTCGGGATCCTGCCGGAGGATGTGGCGAAGCGCGTTGGCGAAGTCGAGGCCGATCTTCGGCTGCACCTGCGTCTGGTTGAAGGCGTCCCACACCATTTCGATCGGGTCTTCGATGGTGGTGACGTTCACGTCGGGGCCAGCGAGGGCCTTGAGCGCCGAGTACAGCGTCGTCGTCTTGCCAGAGCCGGTGGGGCCGGTGACGAGGATGAGGCCGTGGGGTTCGGCGATCCACGACTCGAAGAGGTACTTCTCGGTCGGGTCGAAGCCGAGCGCCGCGATGTCGACCACCAGCGTCTCGGGGTCGAAGATGCGCATGACGACCTTCTCACCGAAGGCGGTCGGCAGCGTCGACACACGAATCTCGACCTCGTGCCCGTCGCGATCGATCTTGATGCGGCCGTCTTGCGGCTTGCGCTTCTCGCTGATGTCGATGCGGGCGATCATCTTCACGCGCGAGATGACGGGCGCGTGCACCTGCTGAGGCAGCGTGTAGACGCCGTGGAGCACACCATCGATGCGGAACCGAACGATGGACTTGTCGCGCTTGGGCTCGATGTGAATGTCGCTGGCCCGGTTGTCGAACGCAGCACGCAGCAGGTGCTCGACCGCCTGAATGATGGAGCCGTCTTCGGGCGCGAGCTCTTTCGCGCTGCTGCTCGAGAGCGTGACGAGCTGCTCGAAGTTCGCGACGCCCGAGGTGTTGGTGGCGAACTCGTCGGCGGCCGCGGCCAGCGTTCGCCGGAAGCCATAGACGTCTTGAATGCCCTTCAAGATGTCCTGCTTGGCGGAGAGCACCGGCGCGATGGGCGTGTTGACCATGCGCTCGAGGTTCTCGAAGAGCGCGTGATCGAACGGGTTCGCGACGGCGACGACGAGGGGCGTGCCGGGGCCTCCGCCCTCGAGGGGCAGCAGACAATGCCGAACCGCGTAGGGCTTCGAGATCGTGCGCGCCGCGAGGTTCATGTCGAGGCGCAGCGGGTCGATCTTCTTGTACGGAACCTTCGCGGCCTGGGCGACGAGCTCGCTGATGCGATCTTGATCGAGCAGCTCACCGGGCTTCCCGGGAACGGGCACCTGAAAGAGCGCCACGATCTCGATGGGAGAGACGGCGTACTTCTCGTCGCCCACCTGCTTGAGCACGCGCTTCTTCGCCTGCGCCTCGCGCTGCAGCACATCGCCGGCCTGGCTCTGGGTGAGGGCCTTCGCCGCGACCAGCGCGTCGAGCACGAACTGGAGTGAGAACTCGTTCGCGCGTCGGTCTTCGAGCTTCGTCACCTGCGGCGCCTCCTCGAGGCCACGAGCGTGGTGGCCATGAGCATCAGCATGGGGCCGAACGCGTCAGTCGTCGAACAAGCACACCCCGCATTTCCGCCACCCGTCGGAACGCCAGCATCGGGCCGCGGCACGAACGGGCGGCCGGCGTCGGGAACGGTGCAGAACGTACAGCCGGCGTCCATCGGGTCGACTGGCAGCTCGCACTCCTGGTCGCGGCAGGTCTGGCCCACCGGGCAGTCGGTGTCGGCCTGACACGCGGGGATGCAGGCCTTCACGCCCGGGTAGTCGGCGCACCGCAGGCCCTGACCACAGCTGCGCGGCGCCGAGCAGGTCTTGAGGCAATAGAGCTCGCCGCGATCGTCGGGCACACACGCAGAGCCGGTCGGACAGGTGCCGCAGCCACGCGCACAGCTGAGCGTGCACTGCTTGGTGGTGAAGCGCCGATCGGCCTGGCGACACAGCTGCCCCGAGCCGCATTGAGCGTCAGTCGTACAAATGGTGCCGACCGAGATGCCAGGCGTCTGTTTCGGCACGCAGCGGCCGTCACACTGGCGGCACTCGTAGTCGACGACGACGCCGTTCTCGGTGGGGTCGATGCAGTCGGCCTCGACGCGACAGTTGGGAATGCAGATGCCTGCGTTGCCCGAGGCGGTGGTGGTGTCGCAGGTGTAGCCAGGCCGGCAATCCGACAGGCCGACGCGGCAGCTCGCGATGCACAGCTTCATGCCCTGCGCGCTGGGCAGACACACCGAGTTCGCGGGGCAGGCCGGCTGACCGAGATCGCAGCCCTGAGAGCAGTACCCGTCGATCCAGAACGTGGTGCCGGAGGGCGCGGTGTTCGGGCGCAGACACAGGCCCACCGCAGAGCCGCAGTCCGGCAGGTTGTTGGTGCACGCCTTGCCGACCTGCGTGACGTTGCTGCTCGGGTATTGGCAGGAGTTGTTCGACGAGAACAACGTCGATGGCTGACAGTCCATCGGCAACGGGCAGGGCACGGTGTTGGGGACGCAGGCGTTGGTGCAGTAGCTCGTGGGCCCGAGCGTTCCGACGCGCGCCATGCACTTGAGGTTGGTGTCGCAACCTCCGTCAGCGGTGCACTGAGCGCCGGCCTTGCCGAAGGCGGGGTTGCGTTCGCAGATGCCGCGCACGTCGAGCTGCGTGAGTGAGCGCTTGTTCTCGCCCTTGACGACGTTGCCCTGCATGAGGCCGAGGCCGAAGTGATCGAGCCCCAGACAGTGGCCGGCTTCGTGGGTCATCGCGCTTTGCAGATCGACGTCGTTGGGCGCGGTGGGCGTCTGCGTGCTGTACGAGAAGATGAGGCCGTTGAGGAAGACGTCGCAGGTCGTGAGCACGCCCGCGTACGCGCGAGGCACGGTCACCGAGAGCGTGAAGCCACTGTCGAGCAGGGAGCGCGCGTCGGGGTCGGACGAGTTCGTGATCCACACCGGCGTGACGCTGTAGTTGTCGAAGGTGTCCTGCGGGTTGGCGACCTGCGCGCCCGTGTAGCCCTGGCTCTGCGCCTTCGGCATCGAGCACGTCACACCGTTCCACTCGTTCCACGCGGCCTCGATGGCGGGCGTGGCAGCGGTGAGCGCGAGGCCTCCGGGCGCCGCTTGCCGGTTGTCGATGTAGTACGGGAATGGAGCCTGGGCCGTCGAGAGGATGCGAAAGCCGAGGTACTTGGGATCCTGCGCGAGCGCGGCCGACGAGAGCGTCAGCATCACCACGAAGAGCGCCCGCTTCATCGAGCGCCTCCGGTCTCGGCGGGAGCGAGCGGTCCCCTCACCTTTCCGGGCGGCAACGCGCGCAGCTCGGCGATCACGTCACGCAGCGGACGGCGCGCGTTCTCGTTGGTGACCATGTCGTGAACGATGACCTTGTCGCCGTCGACCACCGGCAACTTCCCCTCGCCCATCGCGACCAGGTAGCAGCGGTCAGAGGAGGTGCAGTGGAGGAACACGAGGGCGCGCTCTCCCACCGCGAAGTCGGCGTCACCGGGAACGAAGAGCTGTTGATCGCCGAGCTTTCCGCCGAGCTGAATCAACGTGACGCTCGACGGCCCCGTTCCGCGCACGTTCTCGCGAATCTGCAGCTGGGTGTGCGTCTTGAGCGCGCGCGGGTTGGACGGATCGGTGACGGTCTTTCGCTCGACGACGTCGACGACCGCCACCCGATCGGACGCCATGGCGCGCTGAGCGATCGTGTGGGGAATCTGAGTAGTGGCCCAGGCCGCAAACGACAGCAGCGCCGGGAGCGGCAGCAGGAATCGCCTTTTCATTGGGTACAGCCTCCACGAATGGCCCTGCGGCAAGCGTAGCGCGCTTTCAGGCCCCGAGGCTCACTCGGAGTCGAGCGCCTGTCGCGTGGCCTCGAACAAGCCTTCAGTGGTTGGCCGGGTCGCGGTCGCGGCGATGGCCACGCCGAGTTCCCGCAGCGCCGACGACGTCGACGGGCCGCTGGCGACGACCTTGTGCAACGCGCGCCACTCCGGCTCGGTGGAGGACGCGAGTGCTTCGGCTGCAGACGGAGAGTGAACGACCACGATGGAGCCACCAGGCACGTCAGGCAGCGCGGGGACTTCGACCTCGTCGTAGAGCGAGACCAGCGTCGCGCGCCCAGGCACCTGTGCGAGCAGCGCACGCCACGCGGGCTCCTTCGGCCCGCCCACCCACAACACCTCGTCATCTTCGGTGAGCAAGGAGCCAAGCGTCTCGAGCCGGCCCTCTTCGCGCTCGGGCAGCACGTGACGCGCCTCCCAACCGTGCCGGCCCAGCGCGCGAACCGTGTCGAGGCTGGGCGCGAGGAAGGCGGCGCGTCGAGCGGCAGTCGATGCTCCCGTCGCGCGCACGACCTCAGCGAGCACGCGCACGGCGGTCGGAGATTCCGGGATCACCCACGAGAAGCGGCCAAGCTGTTCACCGAGCGCCTGCGTGGAGAGCCGATCGTGCGCGACGAACGACAAGACTGGCCAGTGCACGACGGCCGCGCCCTCTTCTTCGAGCAGGAACGTGAGATCGCGAACCTCCGATGGCTCACGCAGGAGCAGAACAGTAGCCATCGGGAGCGTCGGCTAGAGCTTGTCGAGAATGAACGCGGCCAGCAGATCGGCCTCGGGGTTCGCGGCCTTCTTCTTCGGGTCGGCCTTGGGCGGCGCAGCGGCCTGCACCTCGGTGATGTAGCCCTCGACCACCTCGTAGGCGGTCTCACCGATGATGCACGAGTCAGCCATGTGCTCACCGCCGAGCGACTGAATCTGCTCCTGCGTCTTCACGCGCCCGACGAGCGAGTTCGAGTCTTCACCCGAGATGAGCGTCACGAAGTGCACGGCCGGCGTGGCGGGGTGGGTCGACGCCCCACCCTCCTTCACGACGAGCTTGCCGTCCTGGAGATCGGCCCGTTCGGCCATCATCCATTCTTCCAGGGCTTTTTGCGGCAGAAAGAGCTTCAAAGACGACTCCGTAGCCTGCGCGGTCAGAAGTTGCGTATTACACCCGCCAGTCACTGCCAACCAAAGCCCCCACCGGGGGAAGGGTCAACTCCATGAAAGACACCGTCGCCGTTCAGGATGCCTCGTTCAAGGCCGAAGTGCTCGACTCCAGTGTTCCCGTGCTGGTCGATTTCTGGGCCACCTGGTGCGCGCCGTGCCGCGCCATCGCGCCCGCGCTCGAAGAGCTCGCCACCCAGTACAAGGGCAAGCTGAAGATCGCCAAGGTCGACGTCGACGAGAGCCAGCAGGTCGCACAGCAGTTCGGCATTCGGTCGATTCCCACACTGCTCCTCTTCAAGGGCGGCCGGGTCGTCGATCAGCTCGTGGGCGCGCTGCCGAAGACGAAGCTGGAAGACGCGATCAAGAAGCAGCTGTGATGCGTCGTCGCTGACGCATTGGTGCGAAGGGCGCGAGGCGTCTGGAGCGTGGAGTTGCGCAGGTCGATGCGCACTCGCGAGCCGGGCGCCTCGTCGTGTTCGGGCCCTCACCAATTGGGCTGGAGTGGCCAGCGGGCTGCATCCCGTCGGCGGCCATGACGCCACTTCTGCTCTCGTTGATGGTTCACGCCGCGCCGGTCGATGAGGCTCCGAAGAAGACGGGGCTGTCGTTCGGAGCGGCGATCGTCGCGGTCTCTCCGTCGATCGAGCTCGAGTACGCACCGCTCGAGCATCTGTCGCTCTACGTGGGCGGTGATGGCTCGGCGCTGCTGAACGGCTTCGGTGCGCAGGCGGGCGTGCGGTTGCGTCCGACGAGCTGGCTCTCGGGTCCGTTCCTCGACGTTCACGTGCGGGTGTCGCGCTACCAGTGGTTCGGGCTGGGCAGCACGTTCGAGGAGAAGCCGAGCCCCGGGGTGATGCTCGGGTACACGTGGGTCGAGCGGCATGGACTGATGGTGTCGGGCGGCCTGGGCCTGAGCCTCGCGGTCTGGCGCACGTCGCGGGAGCTCGACTTCAGCGGGCTGTTGTCGCCCACGTCACAGAAACCGTTCGAGCCCTGGGCGGGACCGTTGCCCGAAGCGCGTCTCAACGTCGGCTGGGCGATTTAGTTCGCCTGCACTTGCGTCGCGCGGAGGACGGGAGCACAAGGCGCCGGCTCCCGACTGGCCCGGGAGCGTCTCTGGAGTCTCATGCTCGGTCACCTCCTCAAGGCTGACTATGAAGAGCTGATCGCGAAGAAGGACTGGGAGTCCCTTCGCATCGCCTTCGAAGATCTCGACCCGGCCGACATCGCCGAGGTGCTCGAAGATCTGCCTCCCGAGGACGAAGGCGTCATCTTCCGCATCCTGCCGCGCGACATTGCGGGCGTGGCCTTCGAGTACCTGCCGCTCGATCAACAGACCGAGCTCGTGCAGATGCTCGGCAGTGAGCAGCTCGCCAACGTGCTCAACGAGATGGCGCCTGACGACCGCACGCGCCTCTTCGAAGAGCTGCCTGCAGAGGTCACCCGCCGCGCGCTCGAGACGCTCAAGCCCGAAGAGCTGAAAGTCGCCCGCCAGCTGCTGGGCTACGCCGAAGGCACCGCTGGCCGCTTCATGACGCCCGAGTACCTGGCGCTCAAGCCCAGCCTCAGCGCTGCCGAGGGGCTCACGTTTCTCCGCGCGCACGGCCGTGGTCGCGAGACGCTCAACGTCCTCTACGTCGTCGACGACAAGAACTCGCTGCTGGCCGATCTGCGGCTCGCCGATCTCGTGATGGCTGCTCCGGACGCGCGCGTGGGAGAGCTGCCCAACCGCCCGCTCGTCTCCATTCCCGCCACGGCCTCGAAGGACGAGATCGTCTCGACGTTCGAGAAGTACGACCGCGTGGCGCTGCCCGTCACCGACTCGCGCGGCGCCCTGCTCGGCATCATCACCGCCGACGACGTGCTCGACGTTCAGGAAGAGCAGGCCACCGAAGACATCCAGAAGCTCGGCGGTATGGAGGCCCTCGAAGCCCCGTACATGGACATCACCACCTTCGAGATGCTCAAGAAGCGTGGTGGCTGGCTGGCCGTGCTGCTCATCGGCGGCATGCTGACCGCAACCGCGATGGGCTTCTTCCAGGACGAGCTCGCGCGCGCCGACGTGTTGTCGTTGTTCCTGCCGCTGATCATCGCCTCGGGCGGCAACTCGGGCAGTCAGGCCACGTCGCTGATCATTCGCGCGCTCTCGCTGCGGCAGATCGAGCTGAAGGACTGGTGGCGGGTCGCGGGTCGTGAAGCGAAGAGCGGGCTGTTGCTCGGGGTGATGCTCGCGACCATCGGCTTCGTGCGCGTGATCGTCTGGGAGCAGCTCTTCCGCGCCGGCATCTTCAGTCGCGGCTACGGTGAGCACTACATTCTCGTCGCGTTCACCGTGTCGGGAAGTCTCATCGGCGTCGTGCTCTTCGGAGCCCTCATCGGCGCGATGTTGCCGTTCGTCTTGCGGCGGCTCGGGCTCGACCCTGCAGCGGCTTCGGCCCCGTTCGTCGCCACCATCGTCGACGTCACCGGCATCGTCGTCTACTTCACCGTGGCGAGCGTATTGCTGCGCAGCACCCTGCTCGCTCCTGTGGTGCCCGGTTAGCCGCTCACCCGCGCCAGCACCTGCTTGAAGAGCCACGGCGACGCGGCGAGTCTCGAGATGATCACACGGCGGAGCGCGGGCCGTTGCGCCGTCCACACCAGCAGCTGCGCGAGCCGCGCGTACCGTCGAAAGGCCGCGGCCGAGCGCGCTTCATAGGGGGCGAACGCTTCGATCGCGCCTTTGCGCTCCAGCACTGCGGGCAGCGCTTCAGCGAGCGCCTCGGCACCTTCGAAGGCCTGAGTGAGCCCCTCTCCAGTGATCGCGTCGACGTAGCCGGCCGCATCGCCCACCAGCGCAAAGCCCGGAGCCACCCTTCGGCTCACATGCTGAAGCAGTGGTCCCGAGCCCCGCGGGGTCGAATCGGGTGGAGCTCCTGAGAGGCGCTCTTTCAGCTCGGGAAAGCGCTCGAGCAACGAGGGAACCGACACGCCGTCGCTCACGGCGCCGTCCTGCCAGAGGAAGGCGAGCCCGACGCGGTTCTTTCCGGCCGGAGTCACGTACGCCTCGACGCCATCACCGAAGTGCACCTCGACGCTGCGGCCCCACGGCTTCATCGAGAAGTGCTGACGCAGCCCGAACCGCTTCAGCGTCGCGACCGGCCCAGCGAGGCCTGCTCTCGTTCGTGAGGCCGAGTGAAGACCATCAGCCGCGACGAGCACGCCTGCAGAGATCGTCTCATCGTCCGTCGAGAGCAGCATTCGATCATCACGACGCTCGTGCGAGCGCACACCCACGCCGCCGTTCACCCGAATGCCCAGCACCTGCGCGCGACTGTTGAGCGCTCTCGACAATTCCAGACGTCGAACGGCGAGCCCGCCGGGACTGGGGAGCATGCCGACCGCTCTCGCCCCCGGCTGCACGTACGTGATGCTGTCGAACACGCCGGTATCGGAGTCGTCGAGGAGTGCGCGAACACCGAGTCGCTCCAACGCGCGCAGACCCGACGGCATCAGCCCTTCCCCACACGCTTTGTCTGCTGGGCCTTCCTGGCGATCGAACACCTCGACCTGAAGTCCCCGCTGGGCAGCGCCGATGGCGGTCGCGAGCCCTGCAGGCCCGGCTCCGATGATGGCGACGTCGACGGACCGCAGAGCGTTCACCCGCCCTTTCCAGGCACGAACCGGGGCGTCGAGGTGAAGGCCTGCTTGTAGTGCTGACCGAGCGCGTCTTCTTCCACGCGAATGCGCACGCGAAGGAGCAACAGGTTGCCGATCGAGAAGACGATCGCGGTGAGCCACGCGCCGTGAACGAGCGGGAGCACCAACAGCTCGAGCACGACGGCCACGTAGTTCGGGTGACGAATGAACCGATACGGCCCGCCCGTCACCGGCTGCGCTTCGGGCAACACGATCACCCGCGTGTTCCAGCGATGGCCAAGCGTCGAGATCGCCCAATATCGAAGGCCCTGCGCGACGATCGCCAGGCCCAACGCGATGAAGCCCCACGGCGAGACGAACGGCCTGTCGAGCAACCACGGCTCGGCGACGCAGGCGATCAGGAACAGGGTGTGGAACACCGTCATGAACCGGTAGTGCCCCTGCCCTGCTTCTTTTCCGCCCTGCGCGAAGGCCCACGCCGCGTTCCGGTTCGACAGGCGCAGCTCGACCAGCCGCTCGATCCCGACGAGCGCGATCAACCCGCTGTACCACCACAACGAACTCACCATCGCAGGAGCACCAACTCGGAGCAGAACCCCGGCCCCATCGCCACCATCAACCCGTAGTCACCCGGCTTCGCCGTCTTCGACTCGAGCAGATCGGCCATCACGAAGAGCACCGACGCCGAGCTCAGGTTGCCGACGCTGCGCAGCGACTCCCACGAGCGGGCCAGCGCGTCAGGCGGAAGCTCGAGCGCCTCTTCGAACGCCTCGAGCACCTTCGGGCCGCCCGTGTGCGCGACGAAGTGCTTCACGTCAGCGCGGGTCAGCCCATGCTTCGCGAGGAAGCCGTCGACGTTTCCGCGCAGGTGCTTCTTCACCATCGTCGGCACGTCGGCCGAGAGCACGATGTTGAAGCCCGAGTCCTTGAAGTCCCAGCCCATGACGCCTTCGGTGTCTGGGTAGAAGACGGACTCGGTCGCGAGCACGCGAGGCCCGATGCCTTCGTGAGTGCCACCACGGATCACAGCCGCCGCCGCGCCATCACCAAAGAGGCCCGCTGCGATGAAGTTCGCGACCGAGATGTCTTCGCGCTGCACGGTGAGGCTGCAGAGCTCGACCGACAGCAACACGGCCGTTTGTCCCGGGAACGCACGCAGCGCATCACTCACCCGCGCCGTGCCCGCCACGCCCGCCACGCAACCAAGCCCGAAGAGCGGCATTCGCTTGACGTCGGGCCGCAGGCCAAGCGCGTTCACGAGCCGCGCGTCGATGCTCGGGGTCGCGAGCCCGGTGATGGTCGTGAAGCACAACACGTCGATGTCGGTGAGCTGCAGGCCGGCGTTGCGCACGGCTCCACGCACGGCTTCTTCGCCGAGCTTCAGCGCCTCACGCACCCAGACCCGGTTGCGCTTCTCGAACGAGTCGAGCACCCGGTATTCCTCTTTCGGAATCGCGAGGTGACGCCCGCGCACCTGCACCGAGGCGTGGAGCTGATCGACGCGGCCACGATTGAACGTCGGCCGCCCTTCACTCCAGAGATCGCACAGCGCCGACGACAGCTCGGCTTGCGGCAACCACGTGGTGGGGACAGCGCGAGCGACGGATTGAATCCAGGGAGCGGTCACGGGGCGCTCGACTAACGACCCCGCACGGGTTCCGCCCGAGCTTCAGCCTTTCACCTGACGAAACACCCACGAGAGATCGCGGCCCAGCTGCTCGACCCGCTCGTCATAGCGCTGCGCTTCTTCCGGCGTTCCATCGGCGACTTTGGGATCCTCGTAGGGCACCGAGACGCGCTGGGTGGCGCCCTTCACGAACGGGCACGCGGCGTCAGCCTGACTGCAGACCATCACCGCGACGAAATCGGCAGAGGGATTGGCGGCGTCATCGATCGTCTTCGAGAACGCTTCGATCGCCGGAGCCGAGGCCGACCACTTCACCTGGAAGTGCGGGTTCTTCTCTCCCGAACCGTCGATCTGAAAGCCGACTCGGGTGAGCGCGGCGATCGCGCGCGGGTTGAACGCGGTCGCTTCGGTGCCGCCCGAGAACGTTCGAACGGGAACACCAGCGCGTGCAGCTGCGACGGCTCCCAGCAGCTGCCCCATGTGGCTGCGCCGCGAGTTGTGCGTGCAGACGAACAACACGTCGATGGAGCCCCGCCGCGCGTACTCGGCCTTCAACGCCGTCACGAGGTTCTGCAGCTTCGCGCGATGCGCGTCGTCTCCCGTCGGGCCCGCAGCTTCCCAGGCGGCGAAGCGTTGCTCGAGCGTGGCGTTCGGCGTGGGAAGCGCAGCAGGCATGGTTCGGCACCCGAAAAGAGCGAGGCAGAGGAGCGTGGTGAGTCGCACGCGCCGCACCCTACCCGCCGGCAGGTGACGACGGTGTCACTTCGTCGGCCAGTCGAAGGAAAACCGATCGGCTTCCTTCGAGCGGAACCACGCGAGCGTCACCGACTGCCCACGCACGTGCTTCTGCACCCCGACCAGGGTGATGAGCTTCGAGTTGTCATCGGCCGTGCGCACCCAATAGACGTGACCTTCGACGACAGGCACGTAGTCGCGCTGGCGCACGTCGTCTTTCGCGAGGTCGCCCATGTTCACCACCGTCTGCGGGGGAATCGTGAGCGGGTCGATGGTGGCGGGCGCGTCGCGGAACGGCAGCTCTCCCAGGTCGACGATGAAGCTGCGATCGTCGACCACCGTGTTCACCTGAAACAGATCGACCTGCGAGTTGCCCTTGTTGTTGCCGAACAGCAGGTCCCAGTCGTTGTTGCTCTTCTCGATGCTGCCCGTGACGCCGCCCTGCTCGAAGCTGGCCGATGCCTTCCAGTACGTCTCGTCGGTGTCAGGGCCCAGCGCGCGCGCCCGCAACGTGACGGAGCCCGCCGAAGGAACCTCGAGGCCGCACCCGCAGGTGGCCGGGTCCCGGTCCTCGTCTGGGCGCCCGTGGCCACAGGCCGTGAACATCGAGACAGCGGTGAACGCTCCCAGCAGCAGATGTCGTCGCATGCCCACTTCGATGCCGGAGCTGAGCGGAACGATCGGTGGAATTGCGCAACCGGCAGACGCCACGTGTCAGTCGCCCATGAGCCTCGACGCCCTCGCCCGCCTCATTCAGTCCGCCGCGCCCGCCGAACGAATCGAGGGGCTTCGCCTCGCGATGCAGGTGCCCGATGGCGACGTGGTCGAACTCAATGGTCTGCTCGAGCAGTTCGGCCCGCCGCCTGACGTCGAGGGCGCCGAGGCCTTCTGGGCTGCTTCGAATCTGCTGACCCGCCGGTGCTTCCTCGGCTCGCCGTATCCCGCGCAGGCGCATGTCGATCAGCTGGATGATGACGCGGCGATCGCGGTGGCGACGATCTTCCTCAGCACGGCCGATGGCTCGGAGCGCGAGTCCGAATATCTCGACGCGCTGCTGCCCATCGCCCTGCCCGCGCTGGGCCTCGATGTGCTGTCACGGCGTCTGCCATCGCTGGTTCGCGCGCGCGTGTTCGCTCACTTCGTCGAGCTGGAGTCGATCGAAGGCGTGCTGGGTGGACCGGCGACGATGGCGTTGTCAGAAGAGCCGCTCGAGGTGGTGACGGTCGCGAACGAACTCATTCAGCAGCGCGCGATGGCCGGCCTCGAGGAGCTCAGCGGGGCCGAAGGCTGATCAACAGATCGCCATCGAGCCCTTCGACCGACGTGACCGCGAAGCGAGGCGAATCTGAAGGTGAGTCGATGCCGAGCGCGCCGCTCCACGAGAGGCCTTCGTGGCCGAACACCGCGGGAGCCATGAACAGCTTCAGCTCGTCGAAGAGCCCCGCCCTCAGGAAGCTCGCCGTCGTCGCCGCTCCGCCTTCGACCATCACGTGCAGCACGCCTTCTTTCGCGAGCGCGCGGAAGGCGTCGTGCAGCTCGAGCTGCCCCTTGCGCGAGGGCACGGTGATGACGCGAACGCCACGTCGCGTGAACGCCTGAGCCGCGCTCGCCGGTCGTGAGGTCAGCACCACTGTCGTCGCCCCGCCCGACTTGAAGACCTTCGCGCCCGGCTTCGTGCGCAGGGTGGGATCGAGCACGATTCGCATCGCGTCGCGGCCGTGGGGAAGCCGGGTCGTCAGCTGGGGATCATCGGCCTCGACGGTTCCTGCGCCGACGACGATCGCGTCGACCCGATTGCGAAGCTCGTGCGCCTTCGCACGTGACGTCTCGTTCGTGATCCACTTCGACGCGCCGGAGCGGGTCGCGATCTTTCCATCGAGCGTGATGGCCGCCTTCAGCGTCACGAACGGCAGGCCCGTGCGCATCACCTTGAAGAACGGCTCGTTCAGCGCATCGCACTCGGCCGCGAGCACGCCACCATCGACGGTGAGCCCCGCCTTGCGCATGCGCTTGACGCCCTTGCCGTCGACGAGCGGGTTGGGATCGGACGAGCCGTAGACGACGCGCGCGATGCCGTTGTCGAGAATGGCCTGCGTGCACGGCGGCGTGCGGCCGAAGTGATCACACGGCTCGAGCGTCGAGTAGATCGTCGCGCCCTTCGCTTTCGGACCCGCCAGCATCAGCGCGTTGGCCTCGGCGTGCGCAGTGCCGGCCCTCGCGTGGTAGCCGGTGGCGATCACCTTGCCGCCCTTCACGATCACCGCGCCGACGGCAGGGTTCGGGTGCGTTCGGCCCAGGCCCTTCTTCGCCTCGTCGAGCGCGAGCTGCATGAAGCGCTCGTCTTCAGGTCGGCGCGCCATGAGCGAGGCTCAGCCCTTCCCCTTCGAGCGGGGCGTGCCCTTCGTCTCGAGGATCTCCTTCAGCTCGTCCATGAACTCGGAGATGTCGCGGAAGCTTCGGTACACCGACGCGAAGCGCACGTAGGCGACCTCGTCGAGCGCGGGCAGGCGCTCCATGATCAGCCCGCCGAGCACGGTCGAGGTGACTTCCTTCTCGCCCATCTCCTGCAGCTTGCGCTCGAGCTCGGTGACGAACTGCTCGAGCTGATCGACCGAGACTGGCCGCTTCTCACAGGCCTTCTTCAGCCCGGCGATCAGCTTGTCGCGATCGAACGCTTCGCGGCGGCCGTCCTTCTTCACGACCAGCGGGTTCAGCTCTTCGACGCGCTCGTAGGTGGTGAAGCGGCGGCGGCAGCTCTCGCACTCACGCCGGCGGCGAATGACGGCACCGTCGCTCGCTTCGCGACTGTCCATCACCCGGGTGTCCTGCGTGGCACAGAAGGGGCACCGCATCGAGGCCTCAGCTCTTCTTCAGCCGCGAGGCGTAGAGCGGGAACGCCTTGGTGAACTCGGCGACCTCGCCGCGCACCTTCGTGAGCACCGCGTCGTCGCTGGCGTGATCGAGCGCCTTGCCGATGAGCGTCGCGACGGTGGCCATGTCGGCCTCCTGCATGCCGCGCGTGGTGAGCGCCGGAACGCCGATGCGCACGCCCGAGCTGACGGTGGGCTTCTCGGGGTCGAAGGGGATCTGGTTCTTGTTGACGGTGATGCCCGCCTTGCCGAGCACCTCTTCGGCGATCTTGCCGGTGAGCTTCTTCGCGCGCAGGTCGACGAGCATGAGGTGGTTGTCGGTGCCGCCCGAGACGAGCCGCAGCCCCTGGCCCTTGAGCCCTTCGGCGAGCGCCTGCGCGTTCTTCACGACCTGCTGCGCGTAGGCCTTGAACGACGGCTGCAGCGCCTCGTGGAACGCGACGGCTTTCGCCGCGATGGTGTGCATCATCGGCCCGCCCTGAATGCCGGGGAACACGTTGCTGTTCACGCTCTTGGCGTACTGCTCCTTCATGAGAATGAGGCCCGAGCGCGGACCACGAAGCGTCTTGTGCGTGGTGGACGTGACGATGTCTGCGTGCGGCACGGGGTTCGGGTGCATGCCGCCGGCGACGAGGCCTGCGATGTGCGCCATGTCGACGAGCATCGAGGCGCCGACCGAGTCGGCGATCGCCTTGAAGCGCGGGAAGTCGAGCGTGCGCGGGTACGCCGAGGCGCCGACGATGAGCAGGCGGGGCTTGTGCTCCTTCGCGAGGCTCTCGACCTGCGCGAAGTCGATCGTCTCGGTCTCTTTCGAGAGGCCGTAGTGCGCGACCTTGTACGTCTTGCCCGAGAAGTTGAACGTCGAGCCGTGGGTGAGGTGGCCGCCCGAGTTGAGATCGAGCGTGAGCATCATTTCGCCTGGCTTCATCAGCGCCATGAAGGCCGCCATGTTCGCCTGGCTGCCGGAGTGCGGCTGCACGTTGGCGGCCTGCGCTCCGAAGAGCTTCAGCGCGCGATCGATGGCGAGCGCCTCGGCCTTGTCGACCTCTTCGCAGCCACCGTAGTAGCGCTTGCCGGGGTAGCCCTCGGCGTACTTGTTGGTGAGCACGCTGCCCGAGACTTCGAGCACGGCGGGGCTGACGAAGTTCTCGGACGCGATCAGCTCGAGCCCGTCTTCCTGACGGCGGGTCTCGGCGTGGATGATCTCGGCGATGGCGGGGTCGACCTGCGACAGCGAGGCGGTGTTCTCCATGGGGAGCGCTGGTAACGCAGCGGGCCCAGCGGAGCAACAGCGGTGGGATGGGTGGGTTCGCGTGGCTACTGGCGGGTGAACTCGATCATGTAGGCAGCGTTGGTCGCAGGCAGTGAGCCCGGTCCCGCATCGAGGCTGCTGACGCGGCAGCAGTCGATGAGAATCGTGGTGGCCGTGGCGGTGAAGGCCCTGGGAAGGCCGTTGAACAACACAGAGGCGGGCGCGCCACCGTCGGGGTTCAGCGGAGTGCCTGCGTCCGTGCATGTGACGTCGAGGAAGGCGAGCGACTGGTCGTTGTCGTTGAGCACGAGGCTTCCTCGCTCCGAGCCGACGCCCGCCGCCCCGCCGTCGAGCTGCGCGCGCCCGCGGATCATCTCGTAGTCGAAGACTCGAGGGTTCGAGGTCGGCGCGAGTCGGAAGGTCTGCACGAGCGGCTCGAGGGTGGTGTTCGCCATGCACACGCCGCCGACTTGAGCGCCATAAGCACTGCCCAGCACAGCGCCCGTTGCACGGTAGGTTCCGGCTGTGATCGCACCACCAAAGGTCATCGGGAGCGCGGCCGGACAGGACAGCGCCGGAGTGACCGGAGCTGGGAGCGCCAGGGCGGAACACGCTCCGATAGGTTGAATTGCGGCACCACCGGCAGAGCCACCGGCCGACGCAGAGCCACCGGCCGACGCAAGACCACCAGCCGAAGCAGAACCTCCGGCCGAAGCAGAACCTCCGGCCGAAGAACCGCCAGCCGAAGCAGAACCGCCAGCCGAAGCAGAACCGCCAGCCGAAGCAGAACCGCCAGCCGAGGCAGAACCTCCGGCCGAAGCAGAACCTCCGGCCGAAGAACCGCCAGCCGAAGCAGAACCGCCAGCCGAAGCAGAACCGCCAGCCGAAGCAGAACCGCCAGCCGAGGCTGCACCTCCGGCCGCCCCACCGTCGGGCGTGACCTCAGGTCCGGGGCAGCCAGTCAGAACGAAGAGAAGGGTCGCGAATCCGAGGCGAGACATCGTGCTCCTGTTCAGGTGCTGCATGCGTTTCGCGCGTCGTTGCTCAGGGAGAAATCGATGACTGGAAGATCTTCGACTCGCTCGCGCTGACTTTCACTGGGAACTGGCCGGCCTGAACCGTGTTCGCGTTGACGGTGTTGAAGAAGATCGACGCGGTGCCAGTGGGCAGTGAGGCGAAGACCGTCGAGGGAATCGTCGCCGCGCCTGCCGCGGCCGGGTACTCGCAGCTCACCTGCTCCGTGCCTGAGAGGACCTGCACTGCGACGGTGCCGACACCGCCCGTCCACGCCAGGGTGAGGCCCGCAGCCTTCGAGATCGCAGGGCACATGCTCTGAGGGCACGCGGGCGCCGTGAGCGTCGCTCCCGACGGAGCCGTCACCTGCGCCGTGAACGCAGGCACGCTTGCACCAGCGGCCGAGACGCCGAGCTGAGCGCCGGGAACGAAGACCTGGCCCGAGATCGTCTGCAGGTACCCAGTCGCGGTGGGCATCAGCGTCACGCCACCATCAGCGAGTCCGGTGACCGTCAGAGCGCCTGCGCTGACGTAGCCACCGTCAGGAGGTGTGCCTGCGTCTGCAGCGGCCGAGCAGTTCGAGATCGTGCACGAGCCGATCGTCGTCGTCGTGCAGCCCGGGAACGCAGCGGGAATCTCGAAGAAGTTCGCGAGCACCAGCCCCGAGCGGAACGACTGGCCCGCGACCTCGAGCGTCGACTGGGTGATCGCGACCGAGCCGATACGAGTGGGGCCAACAGCCGTGCCTCCTGCCGACGCGGTTCCACCCGCTGACGCCGAGCCACCTGCTGACGCCGAGCCGCCTGCTGACGCCGAGCCGCCCGCTGACGCCGAGCCGCCTGCTGAGGCCGAGCCGCCTGCTGAGGCCGAGCCACCCGCTGACGCCGAGCCACCACCTGCGCCCGAGAGTCCACCACCCGACCCGCCATCGACCCCGACCGTCATCGGACTGCAGCCCACTGCCACCAGCGCCACCGCGATCAGCTTCCTCATTCGATTGTCCTCCCGCAGAACTCGTGTGCGCGGCCTCGTGCGAAGGGCGCGCCAGCGGTCACACGTCGTCCTTTCGCGGGAGTTCGCGAGGCAGCGGAGCCCTTCGCAGGTGCACGCGACAGTGACGCCATGACGCCAGCGCCCGCCCTGGCCTCTGGCGCCAGGCGTTCACTTTCGTGCAGTCCTTCGACCTCGACTTCGGTCGGTTCAACGCACGGTCAGGGCACGAGCCACGCGTTCGCTTCGAGATGAATCGGAGGATCAGCCACGCTCGCGCCGGCCTCCCGAATCCACCGCGTCTGCGAGAACGCGTTCCCGCCCGCCTTGCACACCGCTTCGCGCAGCGCCGCGAACGTCGCGTCGTCGTTCTCGAGCCGATCGACCTTCACCCAGCCGATGTTCTTCGCGCTCGCCGGAAGATCGTGGCCCGTCGGGTAGTCGTTCGCTTCACAGCCCTGATCGACGAGCCGAACCTTCGGTGCCGCGTCGGGCTTCTTCACGAACGGCTGAATCTCGGTGCGACAGCCAGCCAGACAGAGCACCCCGAGGAGCAACGCTCTCATCGTTTCGCCTCCAGCACCTTCACCTTGTCGATGCGCGCCTGGTGTCGCCCGCCATCGAAGGTGCCGGCGAGGAACACCTTCGCGATCTCGAGCGCCACGCCGCCGCCGGTCACGCGCTGGCCCAGGCACAGCACGTTCGCGTCGTTGTGCTGACGCGTCACGCGCGCCTCGAACTCGGTTCTGCACACCGCCGCGCGAATGCCGTGCACCTTGTTCGCCGCGATGCTCATGCCGATGCCGGTGCCGCAGATCAGAATGCCGAGCGCCGGTGTCCCCTTCACCACGAGGTCGGTCACCCGCGTGGCGTAGTCGGGGTAGTCGACCGACGTCGGCGAGTCGACGCCGAGATCGAGCACCTCGTGGCCCAGCTTCCTCAGCTCGGTGACGAGCTCGGCTTTGAGAAGGACTCCAGCGTGGTCAGCGGCGATGGCGAGTGCGGTCACGGTGCCGCGGTTGTAGCGCACTGGCGAAGTGGAGGAACGCTCCACGGCCCGCTATGCGTCGAACCGTCATGGAACGCCGCGCCCTCGCTCTCGCCCTCGTCGTCAGCACCCTCATCGCCTCGGTCGCCTGGAGCGTCGTTCGCCTCTCGCGCCCCACCACCATCGACGTGCGCGGCTCGGCCAAGCGACGCATCACGTCCGATCTCTCGGAGTGGTCGGCGTCGGTGAGCACCACCAAGAAAGATCGCGTCGAGGCGTACACGGCGCTCAAGAAAGACGTGGAGTCGGTCGTGGTCTTCCTCGAGCAGGCCGGCTTCCCGCGCGATCAGGTGCGCATCTCGGCCGCGTCGCTCGATCAGCGCTCGCACGAAGAGGTGACCGAAGAGAACAACCGCATCACCCGCAAGACCGTCTTCGATGGCTGGAGCGCGAGCCAGACCGTCAACGTCGTCTCGAAGGACGTGCAGCGGGTCGAGCGGGTGTCACGCGAAGCGACGCAGCTGCTCGAGAAGGGCGTGGACATCGCCTCGCAGTCGCCGTCGTACCTGTTCACCGGCGTCAACGCGCTCAAGATCGAGATGCTGGCCGAGGCCTCGCGTGATGCCCGTCAGCGCGCGGAGCGCATGATCGAAGCGGCGGGCGGTGGCGCGAAGGTCGGCAGCGTCGTCGGCATCGACACCGGCGTCATCAACATCAACGCGGCGAACTCCACCGACACGTCGTGGGAAGGCAACTTCGACACGTCGTCGTTCGAGAAGGACATTCTCACGACCGTGCGGGTGCGCTTCGAAGTGAAGAACTGATCACTTCGTCTGCAACACGCTGGGCGGCTCGGTCGGGCGCAGCGGCTCGACCAGGCGCCACTGGCTCTGAACCATGACGTACTCGACAGTCCTTCCGCACCCCGTGACCTTCACGTTCGAGGCGGCGAGGGTCTGCTTGAGCTCTTCGAACTCGAGCTGAGAGCCTTTGCACGAGAGATCGGACTTCGCGCGGGGCGTCAGCTCGTCACGCACCTGCGCGAGGTTGAAGCTGCAGCCACTGAGCAGCGCGAAGAGGACGAAGGGGCGCATGACTCAATCGCGGTAGCGACGAAGCACGAGCACGGCGTTCGTTCCACCGAAGCCGAACGAGTTCGACATGGCCGCATCGACCCGAACCTCACGCGCCTTGTTCGGCACGTAGTCGAGCTCGCACTCGGGGTCCGTGTTGAACTGGTTGATCGTGGGCGGAATGATGCCGCGCTGAAGGGCGAGCGCCGTGAACACCGCCTCGGCTCCACCGGCCGCGCCGAGCATGTGGCCCGTCATCGACTTGGTGCTCGAGACCATGAGCTTCTTCGAGTGCTCGCCGAAGACGCGCTGAATGGCCTTCGACTCGTGCAGGTCGTTGAAGGGGGTCGAGGTGCCGTGCGCGTTGATGTAGCCGATGTCTTCGGCCTTGAGGCCGGCTGACTGCAGCGCGAGCCGCATGCAGCGCTGAGCGCCTTCGTGCTCGGGAGCCGGCGCCGTCTCGTGGTGCGCGTCGCTGTTGGCTGCGTAGCCGACGAGCTCGGCGATGATCTTCGCGCCGCGGCGCTTGGCGTGCTCGAGCTCTTCGATGACGACGATGCCGGCGCCTTCGCCCATCACGAAGCCGTCGCGATCCTTGTCGAAGGGGCGGCTGGCCGTCGCGGGATCGTCGACGCGGGTCGAGAGCGCGTGCATCGACTCGAACCCACCGATGCCGAGCTGGGTGATGGCCGCTTCGGACCCGCCGGCGATGGCAGCATCCATCTCGCCCCAGCGAATCGACTTCCACGCTTCACCGATGGCGTGCGCGCTCGTCGAGCACGCCGACACGGGCGACCAGTTCGGGCCGCGCGCGTTGTACCGCATCGAGATTCGACCCGGCGCCATGTTGACGATCATGCGCAGGATGAAGAACGGCGAGAGGCGATCGAAGCCCTTCTCGAGGCCGCCCTTGTGGCTGTCTTCGAGCGAGGCGAGGCCGCCGATGCCGCTGCCGACGATGACGCCGACGCGCTCGGGCTCATAGCCCTCGGGCTTGTCGAGGCCGATGGGCAGACCCGACTCGGTCATCGCCATCTCGGCCGCGGCGAGCGCGAAGTGATTGAACCGGTCCATGCGGCGGGCTTCTTTGCGATCGAGGTAGTTCTCGACCTGAAAGTCCCGCGCCTCGCCGGCGATCGTCACCTTGAGCTTGGCGTCCTGGAAGTGGGTGATGCGGCCGATGCCAGACGTGCCGTTGATGGCCGCCTGCCAGGACTTCTCGGTCCCCGTGCCCAGGGCCGTGATCAGACCCGTGCCGGTGATGACGACGCGACGTTGAGCGCTCATGGTGACGGTTCCCGAAGGCCTCGGTAGCGAGAGGCCGTCAGCTCACTTCTTGTGCGTGTTGATGTAGTTGATCGCGTCACCGACGGCCTTGATGTTCTCGGCCTCTTCGTCGGGGATCTCGATCTCGAACTCTTCTTCCATCGCCATGACGAGCTCGACGATGTCGAGCGAGTCGGCGCCCAGGTCCTCGATGAAGGAGGACTCCATCTTGATCTCGTCCTCGCTGACGCCGAGCTGGTCGGCGATGATCGACTTGACCTTGGCTTCGATGTTCTGGGCCGTCATTTGCGTATGTCCTTGCGGGTGATGGGAGAGGAAAAACGGTTGCGCCGCGCCCCTAGCACACAGGGAAGTGGCCAACCAACGGTGAAACTACATGTACATGCCGCCATTCACCTTGAGGACTTCTCCGGTGATGTACGAGGCGGCGTCTGAGGCGAGGAAAGCGACCGCTTTCGCGATCTCTTCCGGGTTCCCGATGCGCCCCAATGGAATGGCGTCGGCCATCTTGGCCTTGAGCTCGTCGTTGAGGGCCGCGGTCATGTCGGTGGTGATGAAGCCCGGCGTGACGGCGTTGACGCGAATGTTGCGAGAGGCGAGCTCTTTGGCGACCGACTTGGTCAGGCCGATGAGGCCTGCCTTCGACGCTGCATAGGCAGCCTGGCCGCCGTTGCCCATCTCTCCGACGATCGACGAGACGTTCACGATCGCCCCGCCCTTCTGCTTCATCATGGGCCGGCTGGCCGCGCGCATGAGCGAGAAGGCGCCCTTGAGGTTGGTGTCGAGGGTCTTGTCCCAGTCCTCGTCCTTGAAGCGCATGATCAGCCCGTCGATGGCGACGCCTGCGTTGTTCACCAGCACGTCGAGCCGGCCGTGCTCACGCATGACCTCGTCGATGCAGGCCGAACACGCGGCCGGGTCGCTCACGTCGAACTTCTTGGCCTGGGCCTTCACGCCGGTGTCGGTGAGCAGCTTGATGGTCTCGACCGCAGCGGCTTCGTTGCCCGCGTAGGTGATGACGACGGTGGCGCCGCGGTTCGCGAACTCGAGCGCGATCGCGCGGCCGATGCCTCGGGAGCCGCCCGTCACCAGAACGATCTTGTTGTTGAAGTCCTTCATCACAGTCTCCCGGGCAGGCGCGCGCCCCGTGCAAGCAGAGGGCCCTTCACTGCGCGGCGTTTACGGAGTGATCAGGCCGATGTCGAGGACGGCAGGTGGCGAAGTTCGTTCGCACCAATGACAAACTGCACAAATGCTTTCGCACCCCGATCGGGTGCGTCTGCGAGGCCCTCATTCCCAAGGCGTTCTTCAACTCGACGACCAACCGCTGCGAGCCGTTCGACTGGGGCGGCTGCGGCGGCATCGTTCCCTTCAGAACAGTGGAGGCGGCGGCTGAGCCTTACGGCGCAACTGCGAGCGCCTTCTCGAGGCTCGCGGGGTCTTCGACGTTCACGCACTCGATGCCCTTCGAGATGCGCTTGACGAGGCCGCACAGCACCTTGCCGGGCCCGAGCTCGACGATCTTCGTCACGCCGGCCTTCTCGAGCGACTGCACGCACTCGATCCACCGCACCGAGCCGGTGACCTGACGGAGCAGCAGCTCCTTCACCTTCGAGGGATCGGCGTTCGGCGTGGCCTCGACGTTCGTCACCACGGGCGCGCTCGGCACCTTGAACACGATCTTCGAGAGCACCTCGTCGAGCCGCGGCACGACCGGCGACATGAGCGCGCAGTGGAAAGGAGCGCTCACCGGCAGCGGCAACACCCGCTTGGCTCCCGCAGCCTTGAGCAGCTCACCCGCACGCTCGACGGCCTTCGCGTGACCGGCGATCACCGTCTGCGCCGGCTCGTTGAAGTTGGCGCACGAGACGATCTCGCCCTGCGCGGCCTGCTCGCAGATCTCCTTCACCTTCTCGGGAGCGAGCCCCAGCACGGCCGACATCGCGCCGACGCCAGCGGGAACGGCCTCCTGCATGAACGTGCCGCGCGCGCGCACCGACCGAACGCCATCGGCCAGCGACATCGCTCCGGCGGCGACGAGCGCCGAGTACTCACCGAGCGAGTGACCGGCGACGAACGCAGGCGCAGTCGAGAAGCGCTTCGAGAACACCGCGTGTGCCGCGACCGACACCGTGAGAATCGCGGGCTGCGTGTTCGCCGTCAGCTTGAGCGCGTCTTCAGGCCCCTCGAAGCACAGCGTCGACAGCTTCTCTTTGAGCGCATCGTCAGCGGCTTCGAACACCGCGCGCGCTTCGGGGAACGCCTCGGCGAGCGCCTTGCCCATGCCGACGTACTGACTGCCCTGCCCTGGAAACACGAACGCCACGGAACCCATGGTTCAAGCTCCTTCGAAAAGTCTGAACGGACCGACTACCAGCGAACGATGGCGCTGCCCCACGACATGCCCGCGCCGATGGCCATCATCAGGATCGTGTCGTTCGGCTTGAGCTTCCCGGCGCGATTGGCCTCATCGAGCGTCATGGGCAGCGAGGCCGAGGACGTATTGCCGTATTTGTCGATGTTGAGGAAGGCCTTCTCCTTCGGCACCTTCACCCGCTCGAGCACCGCGTCGATGATGCGCACGTTCGCCTGGTGGGCGACGAGGTGCGTGACGTGATCGGCGGTCATGTTGTTCGCGGCGAAGGCCTCGTGCACCGCGTCGGTGAGCGCGCGCACGGCGAACTTGTAGACGTCGCGGCCGTTCATCGAAACGAACTGCAGCCGCTGATCGACGGTCTCGTGCGAAACGGGGGTCTTCGAGCCACCACCCGGAATGCAGAGAATGCCCGTCTGCGCGCCGTCGGTGTGCAGGTGCGTTGAGATGATGCCGCGGCTGTCATCGCTCGAGGGGCCCACCACCATCGCGCCGGCGGCGTCTCCGAAGAGCACGCAGGTGTTGCGATCTTTCCAGTCGACAATGCGGGTCAGCAGCTCGACGCCGATGACGAGCACGCGCTTCGCCTTGCCGGTCTCGATGAACTGTGACGCCACCGAGAGGCCGAAGAGCGAGCCCGCACACGCGGCCGACAGATCGAACGCGAACGCCTTCGTGGCGCCGAGCTTGTGCGCGACGAACGCAGCGCATGCAGGCATCGGCATGTCGGGCGTGACGGTGCCGACGATGATCAAGTCGAGCTCGTCAGCGCGGGTCGACGCCATCTCGAGCGCGCGAATCGCCGCCTTCACCGCCATGTCCGAGGTGTTTTCTCCCGGCGCGGCGACGTGTCGCTCACGAATGCCAGTGCGCTCGACGATCCACTCGTCCGTCGTCTCGACGATCTTCTCGAGATCGCGGTTCGTCAGCACCTTCTCGGGGACGTAGCTTCCGGTGCCGATGATGTGTGCGCGCATGCGGGGGCGCTCCTTACCCAAGAAACCAACTGCATGTCACTGCGTCGGTTTCTTCGCAGTGACCAGTGAAGACGAGGTGTTCGCGCGCGGAAACACGAAAACCCCTCGAGGCGCTGGTGAGAGCGCTCCGAGAGGTCGGGCTGAACGGATTTGAAGAAGGTTCAACCGCGTGTCGCGGCTGAAATCAGTCGCTGGTACCGCGCGCGACCTTCTTGCCGTCGTAGTGACCACACGCCGGGCAGATGCGGTGAGGCATCGTCGGCGCTGCGCAGTTCGAGCACTTGATCACCTGCACGGCAGTCTTCAGATTGTTGTTGCCCGCGCGGCGGCGATCACGCCGCATCTTCGAAGTGCGCTTCTTGGGTACGCCCATGGCTTCGTCTTCCTTTCGACAACTTCAGTTCTTCAGCTTGATGTCCTTCAACTTCAGCAACCGGACATCGATCTCTTTCTTCTCGGAGTGACCGCAGTCCTTCTCGTTCAGATCCTGCCCGCAGGTGGGGCAGAGCCCTTTGCAGTCCTCCCGACACAACACAGTCACCGGGAGCGCCAGCAATACCTGTTCACGTACGATCGGGTCCAGATCGATCGTCTTTCCATTGAACGGTTCTGCATCGACCTCGTCGAGCTCGAAGCTGGCGGCCATCTCGGCCTGCTCGTCGTCGTCCTTCTTCTGACGGCGCTTGCGCACGGGCTTGAGGTCTTCTTCGTCTTCTTCTTCGACCTTCGGCGCCTCGCGAATCATCCGCAGCGAGAACGACACCGGCACGTCGAGGGGCACGTCCTTCGTGCAGCGGCGACACGGCCCCGTCACCTTCGCCTCGAAGTCGCCGGTGAGGTGAATCTGGCCGCTCACCTTGCGAAACGACGCGCCGAGCGGGCCCGCGCTCACGAACTTGAAGCCTTCGCTCTCGGCAAGCGCCTGCTCGAGCACCTTGCGCTCGATAGGCTGGCTCAGCTCGAGGCCAGGCTCTTGAATTTCCTCAATCTTTACGAGCATTTGCAGTCAGACCGCCAAAGGGCCGCGGAACCTACATGTCACGGGTTCGAGAGTCAAACCAGCGTGACGCCCGGGGCGCGTGATTTCTGGTAAGGGCGCCTGCGTGCGCCTGGTGGGGATCGTCACGACGGTGGTGTTGCTGCTCTCGCAGGGAGCGCTCGCTCAAGTCGCTCCGAAGAACGACGCCCTGACGAAGGGCCAGCAGCAGGTCGACGAGGGCGACTTCGAAGACGCGGTGAAGACGCTGCAGAGCGGGCTCGACGCGCCTGATCTCTCCGATGAGCAACTGGCCGAGATCTACCGCCTGCTCGGGCTCGCCAACCTCTACCTGGGCAATGAAGACAAGGCGCGCGACGCGTTCGAGAAGCTGCTGCAGGCGCGGCCCGACTACGAATTGCCGAAGGCGACGCCGCCGAAGATCCGCACGCTGTACGCCCGCATCAAGGAAGACATTCGCAAACGGCGCGTGCGGCCGGTGACGCTCACCGTCGCGGGCGTTCCCGAGCAGATGCCTGGGCTCGCCGTCACGGTGGAGTCGCGCATCGACGACATGGCGCTCGGCGCGAAGGCCAAGCTCTTCTATCGGCGCTCGGGCGCGCAGAACTACAGCTCGATCGACTTCATCCGAGATCGCACCGATCGCAGCGTGTATCGCGCGACGATTCCCGCGTTCGAGCTGCCCGAAGAATCGGCTGCGTACGATCTCGAGTACTACGTCGAGGTGGCCGATGCGGCGCAGCGCCGGCTCGCCGGTCGCGGAGATCCCTTCACGCCCCTCACCTTCCGCGTCAACGCGAAGGCGGCCACCGAAGAGACCGAGAAACCGAAGGCCTGGTATCAGAACCCGTGGGTGTGGGTCGGCATCGGCGCCGGAGCTGCGGCCGTCACGACGGGCGCGGTCATTCTCGCGACCCAGAAGCCCACCGGCACGCTGCCCATCACGATTCAGATCGAGGGCATGCCGTGAAGCGCGCGTTGCTCTTCGGAGTCGTGTTGCTGAGCGCGTGTGGCGCACCGCCGTCGGAGGGCGGCTTCGATCTCGAGCTCGTCGTTCAGCGTGGGCTGCTCGACACCATCTCGGCCTTCCAGGTCGCGCTCGTCACCAACATCTCGTCGGTCGAAGGCGGTGACTGCACCGTCATTCGCCAGAAGTGCATCAAGGATCAGGTGGCCGCGAACCGCTTCGTGCAGCTGCGCAACGCGGCCACGAACAAGACGCAGGCGGCGTTGGTGTTTCCGATCAACCTCACGGTCGGCACGCCGAACACGCAGGATCTCTCGCTGAACGAAGTGCCGCCGGGCCGCGACTACGGGCTCATCATCGAGGCGATCTCGAAAGACGGAACGAAGCTGGCCGGCTCGGAGTGCAACCTGCTGCCGCCCGTGACGGCTGGCGCGAACCCGCGCGTGCTCTTGCGCATTCAGCAGTACTCGCCCGCGAAGATGTGCGACCCGCGGCTGGTGCCCTGAGTCACTTCGTCAGCTTCTGAACCTTCGCGGCGATCTTCGCGATCACGCTCTCGATCTTCGCTCGATCGCCCGCGTTCAGATTGATGAACGAGACGCCCATGCCGAAGTCCTTGGCGGTGACGATCTCTCCTTCGCAGCCGACCTCGATCGGCTCACCCGGCAGCTCGAACTTCAGCGCCACACGGCTGCCCACCGGCAGGGGAATCGTCTGGGTGAAGTAGGCGCCGCCGACGCTCAAGTTCGAGGCCCGCTGGAAGTACAGCTCGCCGTCACGCGACGCCTCGATCCACAGATCGACGGGAACTCGCTCTTCCTTCCGCTTCTCTTTGCCAGTCGCCATGCGCGCGCCGCTTATGCCACGGAGGGAGTTGGGTTAGGAAGCTGCGCATGTCGCGCATCCTCATCGTCGAAGACGAGCAGGACCTCGCGTCGCTGCTCGAATACAACCTGAAGCAGGAAGGCTTCGAGACCGACGTGGCGCGCACGGGAGCCGCCGGCGTCTCGCGCGCGAAGACCTTCAAGCCCGATCTGATCCTGCTCGATTTGATGTTGCCCGACATCGGCGGCACCGAGGTGGCGCGGCTCGTTCGTGAAGGCGACGGCAAACGCGTCCCCATCATCATGGTGACCGCGCGCGGCGAAGAGTCAGACCGCGTGAAGGGCCTCGAGCTGGGCGCCGACGACTACGTGGTGAAGCCGTTCTCGGTGAAGGAGCTGATGCTGCGCATCAAGAACGTGCTGCGCCGTGACGGCAACGAACCGAAGCAGCAGACGAGCGTTGGAAAGCTCACGGCGCCCGACATCGTGCTCGACACCGATCGCCACGAGGTGACCGTGAAGGGAAAGCCGGTGGTGCTCACGGCGCTCGAGTTCCGCCTGCTCAAGACCTTCCTCGAGCGGCCGGGTCGCGTGCAGACGCGTGAGACGCTGCTCTCGGATGTCTGGGG
Organism: Archangium gephyra; assembly: GCA_943370055.1. Classification (GTDB taxonomy): domain Bacteria; phylum Myxococcota; class Myxococcia; order Myxococcales; family Myxococcaceae; genus Xiheimicrobium; species Xiheimicrobium gephyra_A. Next base: position 6,381 of record CALRPN020000014.1, on the reverse strand, counting down.
GATCGACGCCGAGATCACGACGCGCACCGTCGACACCCACATCAAGCGGCTGCGCGAGAAGCTCGGGCCCGCGGGCGACATCATCGAGACCATTCGTGGGGTCGGCTACAAGCTGACGGCGCCCGAGTAGCAGCACCGGCACCCCGACGTTGCGGGAGCGTCACCGAAGACCGTTATGACCCGCAGAATGACGACCCGAGTGGCCTCGAGAACCGACGCAGTCGCAGTGGGCGATGTGAAAGAGATGGCGCGCGCCCTCGCCGTGCTGCGCGCCGTGATCGACGGCATGGCCGAAGGCGTCTGGGTGACCAGCGAAGACGGCACCGTCGTCGAGCACAACAACGCGCTCAAGGAGCTCCTGTTCTCGGGCACCGCCATCGTCGGCCATCGCGCCGGTGAGGTCGTCTCGAGCCACGAGCTGCAGCAGGCCGTCGAGCGCGCGTGCCAGGAGAACGTGTCGAGCCGGCTCGAGCTGCAGCTCGAAGGCGTTCGGCCTCGCGTGGTCTCGGTGCACGTCGCGCCGCTCGGTCACGATCTGTCGGGCAGCTCGGCCGTGTTCTTCGACGTCACCGAGCTGCGCCGCCTCGAGAAGGTTCGAAAGGACTTCGTCGCCAACGTGAGCCACGAGCTCCGCACGCCAGTCACGGCCATTCGTGGCTACGCCGAGACGTTGCTGAGTGGTGCGCTGCAGGATCCCGTGGCCGCGCCGAAGATGGTCGACATCATCCACCGGCAGTCAGAGCGCCTCTCGGAGCTGGTGGAAGATCTGCTCGAGCTCTCACGGCTCGAGTCCAGAGAGCTGCAGCTCGCCGAGAAGCCGATCAACGTCGCCATCGCGGCGCAGCGCGCGTCCGAGGCAGTGCGCCCGAAGGCCCGCGCACGCAACACGGCCATCGAGCTCGAGATCGCTCCCGAGCTGTTCGTGCTCGCCGACCCGCGCGGCATCGAACAGGTGGTGCTCAACCTGCTCGACAACGCAGTGAAGTACACCCCGCCGAACGGCCACATCTGGGTGTCGGCGACGCGAGTCGGAGAAGAGGTCGTGCTGCGCGTGAAAGACGACGGCCCGGGCATCGAGGCGCGTCACCTGCCTCGCCTCTTCGAGCGCTTCTATCGCGTCGACAAAGGCCGCAGCCGAGACATGGGTGGCACGGGGCTGGGTCTTTCCATCGTGAAGCACCTGGCGACCGCGATGAAGGGTGACGTGCGCGTCGAGAGCGCGCCCGGTCAGGGCAGCACGTTCTTCATCACCCTGCCCGTCGCTCCGCCTGACGCTGGGAATCCGGCGACCTCAGGCTAGAGTGTCGAGCTGAATGCGCGTCGCGGTGCTGGCTGACATTCACGGAAACCTGCCGGCCTGCGAAGCGGTGCTCGAGGACATCAAGCGTCAGAGCCCAGACGCGATCATCGCCGCCGGCGATCTCTGCCTGCGCGGCGCGTGGCCGAAAGAGACCTTCGAGCTGCTCGACGACGCCTGTGACGATCTGCTCATGGGCAACACCGACTGCTACGTCTCGGGCAACTACCTGTCGGGTGCGTACCGCGAGAAGGAGCACTGGAAGACCGAGCTCCTCGACTGGACGCGCGATCAGCTCGGCGCCGAGAAGACGGCCAGGCTGGGACAGCTCGCGTTCTCGCGGCGCTACTCACCTCGCAAGGGACAAGACCTGTTCGTCTGCCATGCGAACCCGCGCAACCTCGAAGACTCGCTCGAGCCCACGCTCGACGATCACACGCTGCGCCGGCTGCTCGGTCACCTCGACGCCGCCGCGCTCGCCTTCGGGCACCTGCACTTTCCGTATCGCCGTCGCCTCGGCCGCATGGTGATCGCCGACGTCGCCTCTGCCGGCATTCCGCGCGATGGCGATCTTCGCCCGGCGTGGGGCCTGTTCACGTGGACCCCTCGCGGGTGGCGCGTGCAGATTCGCCGCGTTCGCTACGCCGTTCGCCGCGCGACCTCGGGCCTGCAGGAGCGCAAGGTTCCGGGCGCGTCGCTGCTCATCCACAAGATGCTCGAGTGCCGTTATCGCCACCACGAGCTGATGGCGCAGGCTGCGCGGCGCCACTCCGGTCTGCCGCCGTACCTGAAGCCACCACCCGGAGCGCCTTCGCACTTCAAGCCGCTCGGTCACCCTGCGCCCGTGCTCCCGCCGCCTCCCGGCATCGAGGCACCTGCGCCTGGCCAATCGACCCAGGTCGACGAGGCCGCCGACGAGGTGCTGGCGAAGCTGAAGCTGCCTGAACCGACCGACGTGCCGGTCGAGACCGAAGCGTCGAGTGCCGAGCATGGTGCCGACCCGATGGATCTGCCGCATGACGGGCACGAGGCTCACGACGATCACGTCGACGCGCCAGACTCCGAGCCCGACACGGGAACCTGATCGAGCTCAGGCTCGTGACAGATTCGAAACAGGCCGTCATCACCTTGTCACGCCCCCGACATGGGAGCGACGGCCCCCGGGCCTATGTGGACCGCATGCCAACGATCCTCATTGTCGATGACGAAGCCGATCTCGCCAGCCTGGTCGAGTTCAACCTGAAGCAGGCTGGGTTCGACACGGCGGTGGCGCTGACGGGAGAGCACGCGCTGCAGCTCGCCGCCCGTGTGAAGCCCGATCTCGTGCTGCTCGATCTCATGCTGCCCGACATCTCGGGGCGCGACGTGTGCCGAAGACTCCGCGCGACGCCGCAGACGCGCGAAGTGCCGATCGTGATGCTGACGGCTCGCGGTGAAGAGGCCGATCGGGTGCAGGGGTTCGAGGTCGGCGCCGACGACTATGTTACGAAGCCGTTCAGCCCTCGTGAGCTCGTGCTGCGCGTGAAGGCGATTCTGCGCCGCGCTGGCGGCTCGGAGCTGGGCGAGAAGCTGTCCCTCGGAGGCCTCACGCTCGACCTCGGGGCGCACCGCGCGTTCGTGGCTGGCGAAGAGATCGAGCTGACGGCGCTCGAGTTCAAGCTGCTGCACCACCTCATCTCGCGCCCGGGCCGGGTGCAGACCCGCGAGCAGCTGCTCTCCGACGTCTGGGGCATCTCGAGCCCGCTCGAGACCCGCACCGTCGACACGCACGTGATGCGGCTGCGCGACAAGCTCGGCGCCTGCCGCGAGATGGTCGAGACCGTTCGTGGCGTGGGCTATCGCATGAGCGAGCCCTCAGCTGGCGCTTCGGCGCACGCCTGACGACGAACCGATCGCGGCTCGGTCACGCCGAGACCAGAGCGTTTCGGAACCGTCGAGACGTTTCACAGTGCCACGTCAGCTCGGAGCTCTCACCGTTCGCCGCTGACGACGAGAGATCGCCCGAAGACTTCCCGGAACAGCGCGGTCTCGTGCTCGACGTCCCACAGCTCGAGGTCGACCGCCTGCTTCGACTTCGCCTTGAGCCACACCGTTCGCCCGCGTGACGCGAGCACGAGCTTCTGCACGGGCTGGTGGTGGCTGCGATCGAGTGAGTCGGCCACGCGGAGCAGCGTCGCGCACTTGCGGACGATGCGGGCCTCGGTGGCAGAGAACGGCGCCATCAGCTCGTGCGTGAGGTCGGGGTTACTGCGCCGGTGAAAGCGCGCGATCGTCGCCACCATGAGGCGCTCGCGATCGGTCAGCCCCGGCAGGTCGATGTTCGAGATCAGGTAGTAGGCGTGTTTGTGATGGCGCTGGTAGTTCACCGCGTGCCCGACGTCGTGCAGCAACGCCGCCGTCTCGAGCCAGGGCCGCGCCGCTGCAGGCAGCTTGTGCACGGCTGCGAGCGAGTCGAACAACGTCATCGAGAGCTTCGCTACCTGCCGGGCATGCGCCTCCGAGAACCCGAACCGTCGGCCCACCAGCACCGCGGCATCGGGGAGCGAGTGATCGGCGACCTGCTCCTTCTGGCGGCGAACGAGATCGACGAGCACCCCTTCGCGCAGGCCACGATCGACCGCGGTCACGGTCTCGACCTTCAGGTGCTTCATCACCGACTCGAGGATCACGGCGCCCGCGGTCACGATGTCGGCGCGCCGGGGATCGAAGCGTTTGCGACGCTTCTCGAGATCCATGTCGGCCAGCTCTTCGACGGTGCGTGAGACCTCGAGCAGCGTGGCGTGCCCGACACCTTCGGAGCGCGCGAACGCGACGATCGCGCCGATGGTTCCGCTCGAGCCCAGCGCCGACTTCGGCAGGCCTGCGCTGCCGTGGGGAATGCGCTCCTCCATCAGCTCGCGCACGAACGAACGCATCAGCGTCAGCTGCCGCTTCGGCACCTCGCCACGAACGTCGAAGAGCTCGGTGAAGCGCACCGCGCCGATGTCGAGGCTCCACAGCTCTTTCGGCAGCTCGCCCTGCGCCGAGATCACCTCGGTGCTGCCGCCGCCGATGTCGATGCACAACGAGCGGTGATTCGCCGGCTTCCCAGCGAGCACGCCAAGACAGATGAGCCGTGCCTCTTCGCGCCCAGACACCACCTCGAGCGTCAGCCCGGCTTCGCGCTTCACGCGCCGAACGATCTCTTCGCGGTTCTTCGCCTCACGCAGCGCGCTCGTCGCCACCGCACGCACCCGCGCGCCATGCCGTTTGCAGACCGACGCGTAGCGACGCAGCGTCGACACCAGGCGGCCCGCCACGTCCTTCGCGATCACGCCCGTCTTGAACAGGCCTTCGCCCGGCCGAACCGGGTCGCGCTCGGTGTGCAGCGTCTCGAGTGAACCGTCGGGGAACGCGGTCGCGATCTCGAGCCGAACGGCGTTGGTGCCGACATCGATGGCGGCCAGAACTTCACCGCCTGCATCAGGGAGTCGTCGTCGAGCCATGTGGCCAGGGCACCGTAGTCAAGCGCAGGAACAACTCCATGCTTTCGAGGCCTGTCACAACCGTGTGGCGAGCTTGCGCCGAGGGGATCCCGTGCCAAAACCATCGTCACGAGGAGCGTTCCGATGGTCGATCCTTCCGACCGGCATCTGTTCATCAATCGAGAGCTGTCGTGGCTGGCGTTCAACGATCGCGTGCTGGCCGAGGCGCGCAACGCGTCGCTGCCGATCCACGAGCGCATCAAGTTCCTCTCGATCGTCTCGAGCAACCTCGACGAGTTCTTCATGGTGCGCGTGGCCGGCCTCAAGCACCAGGCCAGCGGTGGCATCGCCGAGCTGCCCGCCGACGGCATGATGCCGCAGGAGCAGCTCGCGGCGATCTCCGAGCGCGCGCACGTGATGGTCACCGAGCAGTACCGGCTCTGGTCGAAAGAGCTCGTGCCGCTGCTCTCGGCCAACGGGCTGCACATTCTCACGCGCGAGAACCTCAACGCCGAGCAGAAGAACGCCGCGCGCCAGGCCTTTCAGACGCAGGTCTTCCCCGCCCTCACGCCCCTCGCCGTCGACCCGGGCCACCCGTTTCCGCACCTGCGCAACAAGTCTCTCAACATCGCGATGGTGGTGCGACGTGGTGACCGGCGACGGAAGAAGGACGCGACCGAGTCGTCGATGGCGGTGGTGCAGGTGCCGTCGGTGCTCCCGCGCCTCGTCAGCATGCCGGCGACGAACGGTACGGCGTTTCTGCTGCTCGAAGAGCTGATCTCGATGCACGCGTCCGATCTGTTCCCCGGGTTCGCCGTCGAGCAGTCGTGCGCGTTTCGTGTGACCCGCAACTGGGACATCGACGTCGACGAAGAAGAGTCGATCGACCTGCTCGCCTCGATTCAGCAGGAGCTTCGCCGCCGTGATCGTGGTGCCGCCGTGCGCCTCGAGATCGACAACGCCGCCACGCCCGCCATCGAGGCGATGTTGACCTCGGCCCTCAAGCTCTCGACCTCCGACGTGTACCGCGTCGAAGGGCCGCTCCAGGTGTCGGATCTCACCGCCGTCAGCGACGTCGACCAGCGCCCCGAGAACCGCGTCGAGGCCTTCGTGCCGTCGCAGCCGCCCTTCATGAAGGACGAGTCGATCTTCACGGCGATCGCCCAGAGAGATCTGCTCGTTCATCACCCGTACGAGTCCTTCGACCCTGTCGTGCGCCTGCTCGAAGAGGCGGCTGACGACCCGAACGTGCTGGCCATCAAACAGACGCTGTACCGCACGACAGGCGACAGCCCGATCGGCCGCTCCCTCGTGCGCGCGTCAGAGAACGGCAAGCAGGTCGCCGTGCTGGTCGAGCTGAAGGCCCGCCTCGACGAAGCCAACAACATCGCGTGGGCGCGCCGCATGGAGGACAACGGCGTGCACGTCGTCTACGGCCTCATCGGCCTCAAGACGCACTGCAAGGTGACGCTCGTCGTGCGCCGCGAGGGCAACGGCATTCGCCGCTACGTGCACATCGGCACCGGCAACTACAACCCGGCCACCGCGCGCATCTACACCGACGTCTCGCTGTTCACCGCCCGGCCCGAGATCGCCGACGACGTCACCGCGCTCTTCAAT